>CAVWWZ010000001.1:0-179937 GCA_963758835.1 uncultured Acidobacteriaceae bacterium
CCAGCAGCGAATTGCTGAACAGGTTGTTAACCTTGCGGTCCTCGCCGTGGAAATCGGGCGCCGGATTCCCGGTGCCGTAGAACACCAGATTCAGTTCGGGGTCGTAGCTGCCGGTCACCCACACGCCGGCGCCACCTCGTTCGGCTGAATCCTTCGGCCAGGTTTCGCTGCCCGGCTGACCCGGGGCGGGCACCGTGTTATGGCGCCACCGCCGGCGTCCAGTTCTCGACGTCATAGGCGTCGATGAACCCGGGCGCGCCGGTACTCGCCACCGGCGACGCCGACGATTACGGTGTTCTTGACGATGAGCGGCGCCAGCGTCGAGGCGTAGCCCTTCTTGTAGTCGTCGAGCACCACGTCGAAGAGGACCGCCCCGGTTCTCGCGTAGAGCGCGAGCGAGGTGGGCGTCGAGCGTGGGTCATGAACAGCCGGTTGCCGAGCGCCGCGAAACCGCGGTTGACCGGGCCGCAGCAGACCTCGAGAATCTTCCGGCAGCTCGCGGCGGTAGCGCCAGAACGAGCGGCCGGTCCTGCGCGTCGACCGCCCAGGCGTAATTGTTGGCTCCGGTGAGGATAAAGGACACCGTCGTGGACGATCGGCGTCGTTTCGAACATGCCGAGGGTGCCGGTCTGGAACGTCCACTGATGCGCCAGCCGGCCGACGTTTTGCGGCGTCACCTGGGTCAGAGGACTGTGCCGCCGGCCGCTGTAGTCGCCGGCAACATCAACCACCGCGTCGGGTCGGGCGCTACCCGCCAGCAACTGCTCCGCCGTGACCGTGGTCGAGGGCGGCTGCGCCTGCACCGTGACCAGCGCGGCACAGAGGAGCGCGCCCGTCACGCCGATGGTGCCCGTGATAATAGTCGCGACCGACGTGCGAACAATCAATCGGCGCATTCTGAGCGTTCCTCCTCAGCGGACAGCCGCCGCTCCGCGTCGTGTGCCGAGATAACGGACCAGGTCGTCGAAGAGATCGGATTCGTTCAGCTGCTCGAGTCCATATGCCGGCATCAGCGAGCGCTTCTCTTCGACGATGGTGCGCACATCCAGATTTCCGGTAGCCCTGCAGGCGTTCGGCGGAATCCATGATCTGCACCGAGAAGAGGTCTTCGTTCTTGCGCGCGCCTCGCACCGCCCGCCCTTCCTGCGTGGTGACGGTGACCGGCGTATAGCCGGGGCGGATGTCTTCGGCGCCGCCGCGAATCTGCCGGACCAGCGCGGCGCGAGTGCGCGCCACGCCAATCCGGGAGAGGTCCGGTCCGAGCACGCCGCCGCGGCCGTCGACGCGATGGCAGCTGGCGCAGCGGGCAGTGAAGATCCGCTCACCGTTGGTGGCATCGCCACGCGGTGGTTCCGCCGCCGCCGGCACGCTCAGGGTCTTCCGGGTTCATCAACGTCTTTCCAGGTATCGGGCTCCTGGAGGAACACGCTCGCCGGCGGCATTTCCGTGCCGGGCACACCGGTTCTCACGAGCCTGAACAGCCCTTCTTCGGTACGGCCGGAAAAGACGCAGGTGAATGGGGCCCGCGCGCGCCGCGCGCGTCGATGCCGTGGCAGTATGCGCAGTTGGCACGGAACGACACCATGCCTTCCTGGATCGCTTCAGGGGTCGGTTGAAAGGGATTTTTCGCGGCCGGCTCCTGGGCCGTCACAATCGGCACCGGCGGTCAGAGCGTCACGATGCCCGCCAGCCAGACGCCGGATGGACGGCGCGGGGTCGCTTTCGCCATCAGCACTCCTGTAGCGTGGTTGATTCGACGCCGCATCCTCGCACCTGGCCTCGCCCCTGTCAACTGAATCAGGTGACGCGCAGCACTGGGGCCCGGCCGGTCGTGGCGCCCGCACCACGGGCGCGTTGCAGAGGCACGTGTCACGTTCTTCGAGTGCGCGCTCGACCGCTGGCGTCCGGTTCCTATGAGACAATCAGTGCCTTGATGGCAGCAAAGCGACGGGCGGCCGATTCGGGCGGTGACGCGGCGTTCGATGTCGATGCCTACCTGCATTCCGAGGGCGAAGGACGCACGGTTGTGAAGTACCGGCGGGGAGCCGTGGTCTTCGCCCAGGGCGACCGGCCACGACGTCAGATACTTCAGAAGGGCGCGATCAAGCTCTCGGTGCTCTCCCGATCGGCAAAGAGGCGGTGGTCGCGATGCTCGGCCCGGGCGACTTCTTCGGCGAAGGCGCCCTGGCCGGCCAGTCGGTTCGCATCGGCACGGCGACAGCCGTCGCCGAGCAGCGTGCTGGTCATCGAGAAAGACGCGATGATCCGGCTGCTTCGCGAGCGAGCCGGCGTTCTCGGATCGCTTCATCTCCTACATGCTGACGCGCAACATCCGCATCGAAGCGGACCTGGTCGATCAGCTGTTCAACTCCAGCGAAAAGCGGCTGGCCCGGACGCTGCTGCTGCTGGCGCGTTACGGCAAGCAGCAACCGCAGCGGATGCTGCCGAAGATCTCCCAGGAGACGCTCGCGGAAATGATCGGCGCGACGCGCTCGCGCGTGAACTTCTTCATGAACAAGTTCAGGAAGCTCGGGCTCATCGAATACAACGGCGGCCTCAAGATCAACAGCTCGCTGCTCAGCGTCGTCCTGCACGACTGATTCATCCGCTTGGCGCCGCACCTGTGATGCAGCAGCGCCTGCGTCGCCCTCTTCCTGCTGAGTCGCCGATTGCTGGAACGGTGTGTGCCTCAATCTGATTCGAAGGCGCGACGAATGGCGGCCATCGCGCTCGCCAAGGGCGTATAGTCGGCTATGGGGTGGAACGGTATGGACGCTGCTGAGCGTCTAGCGCCCCGTTGAAATTGGAGGGTTCGTGCCCGCGATTAAGCGCCCCGGTCGTCGTCGAGTCGATCGCTTAGCGACACCCGGTGGTCGGCTGCGGGCGATGCACGCCTGCCCGTCGCGGAGCAGCGGCGGGTTAGGTGTCGTCGGTCAGCGGAGCACACCCGGCTGTTGTACGCCTACCTGTTCGAAGAAGCGGGCTACACCGTGTATGCGGCCGCCGACGAGCGGCAGGCCGTCGCGTTCTCGAAGCGCCTGCTGCCGGATGTCGTGGTGTTGGAGATGGCGGGGCCGCCGCGGCGCTCTCGGTGTACGCCCGGCTGGCGTCCGAGCCGAGCACGTTCGACATCCCGGTTGTGCTGCTGACTCCATCGATGGACTCGACGCTCGCCCGCCAGGCTCGCGCCGTCGGCGCCATCCCGATGGTCTCGGACACGACCGACGTCGAGGCATTTGTCAGCGAAGTGGACACGTTGATTGCTTCTCGCTCCGCGCGCTCAGCGGGCGCTCAAACGGCGGCTGCTCGACCTGCAGGAACTGGCGCGCCTCAACCCGCCCGACGCCGACGGACAGACGGTGGTCCGGCAGTTGATCGATCGTCTGCAGGTGGCGATTCTTGCGGTTGACGAGCAGGGCCACTGCATCGCGGCCAGCGAAGGCGCTTCGACCCTGACCGGCTATTCACGTCCGGAACTGCTGGCGGGATCGGTGTTCCACCTTGGCCTGTCATCGGAGTTCGTGTCCTACCAGGCCTGGCTGCAATTCCTGGCGCACCGCCACTACGCCAGCACCACGACGATCGCCAATCGCGCCGGCGAGCCGATCCGTGTCCACGCCGTGGCGCTGGCCAAGGTCATGCCCGGGTTCCACGTCGCGGCGGGTCTCCTGGCCTGGGGTACCTGATCGCCGTTCTGCGTTGCTGCCTTCGCCGTCTGCCGAGCCCGTTCCGCACCCGCCTTCTGCGTTCGACGTTCGACCGCCGCAGGCGATCAACCCTGAGACCTCTTGGGATCGATCGCCAATAAGACTCTCACTCCCTCAGCCGTCCCCCAGCAGGCGCTGTCTGCAGTCGTCTCCTGGACGCACCACACTGAGGGCGAGGGCCGAGTGGCGGCACAGCGGGTGACCGGGCGCTGGCATCGTGTCATGTTCCGTTCATCTCGCGGTTGCGATGATCGCCAACGGCCACCCGCCGTATTTGCATGCGAGTCCTGCTCGTCGAAGACGAACCGACCGCGGCGCAGTGCTGGCCAAGGGGCTGCGCGAGCAGGCCTATGCCGTGGACGTCGCTGGCGACGGCGAGGCGGCGATCTTTCAGGTCGGCACGACCGACTACGACGCGGTGATCCTCGACGTCATGCTGCCGCTCAAGGACGGCTTCGCGGTGTGCCGCGCGATTCGCGACGTCGGGCTGCGCCGTGCCGATACTGATGGTCACCGCTCGCGACGCCGTCGAGGCGCGAATCGAAGGGCTCGACTGCGGCGCCGACGACTATCTGATCAAGCCGTTCGACTTCGGCGAGCTGCTGGCGCGGCTGCGCGCGCTGATCCGCCGCGGCCGCCGGCCGCTGCTGCCCGAGCGGCTCACGCGTCGGTCCGCTGGAGCTCGACACGCGCGGCCGGCGCGTCCTGCGTCGACGCGCGAGCGTCGTCGCTGACGGCGCCAAGGAATACGCGCTGCTCGAGTATCTCGTCCGCCGCGCCGGCGACGTCGTCGGCCGCGCGGACATCGCCGAGCACGTCTGGGACGAGCACTACGATCCGCTGTCGAACGTCGTCGACGTCTACGTGCAGCGTCTGCGGCGCAAGCTCGATCGGCCCGGGCGCCAGTCGCTGATCCGCACTCGCCGCGGCGAAGGCTACCAGCTGCCGCCGCAGCGGAGCGCGTCGTGAGGACGCTGTCGCTGCGCGCGCGGCTGACGCTCTGGTACACGCTGCGCGCTGCTGGCCGTGCTCGGCCTGTTCGGCGCGACCGTGCTGTGGAGCAGGAGCGGCTCGGTCTGCGCCGCGTGGATCGCGAGCTCGAAGCGCCTGACGGTGACGCTCAGCAACGTGATGCGTGACGAGCTGGGCGAGCTCGATCGATCTGCACAGCCGCCGCCGAAGAAGCGCGCGCGACGGTGACCGCGGCCGGGCGCGCCGTCGCGATGCTCGACGCGCGTGGCGAATGCTGGCCACCGAGGTGGGACGACCTCGATCCTGACTCGCGGCCCGCCGCAGCCGGCGCCGCCAGCGCGGACCGTCGTCATCGCCTGCCGGCAGGTGGCGGCTGCATGCGTCAGCCGGTCACCCGTTCGGCAGCGACGACGCTGATCCTGCTCGTGGCCAGCCCGCTGGCCGACGTCCATCAGCGAGCAGCGCGAGGCTCTCGAAGCGATGCTCGTCGGCGTGCCGATCGTGCTGCTGCTGGCCGGCGCCGGCGGCTGGTGGCTCGCGTCGATCGGCGCTGCGGCCGATCACCGACATGGCTGCACGAGCGGCGCAGATTTCGCTGAGCGGGCATCGGAGCACCTCGGCGCGACCCGGCAGCGACCGACGAGCTCGGCCGGTTGGCCGCGCGTTCAACGGCCTGGTCGCGCGCCTGCGCGCGGCGCTGCACACCCAGCGGCAGTTCATGGCAGATGCGTCGCACGAGCTGCGGACGCCGGTCTCGGTGGTGCGCGTCGGCGGCGCGAGGTCATGCTGGGTCGAGAGCGCCGCGAGGAACGAGTACCGCGAGGCGCTCGACATCGTCGGCGAACAGGCGCGCGCGCTCGGCCGGCTCGTGGACGACATGTCGTGCTGGCGCGCGCGGATGCCGGCGGCTATCCGCTGCGCCCGGTCGATCTCTATTTCGACGAGGTCGTCACCGAGTGCCGCCGCGCCGTCGACGTGCTGGCGACCGCGCGCGGCGTCACGATCCGATCGTCGCCGTCGCCCGAGATCCCGTTCCGCGGCGACGAAGATCTGCTGCGTCGGCTGGTGCTGAACATGCTGCAGAACGCGGTGCAACACACGCCCGCCGGACGGTTCGGTGGCGATCGAGGTGCGTCAGGAGTCGGCGGCGGTGAAGATTCGGGTGAGCGACCAGGGACCCGGCATAGCCGCGGCCGACCAACCGCGGATTTTCGATCGCTTCGTGCAGCTCGATGCCGCCCGCGGCGGCCAGGGCACGGGACTCGGGCTGCCGATCGCGCGGTGGATTGCCGAGGCGCATGACGGCACGCTGGAGCTCGAAGCGAGCGGACCCGGTGGCAGCACTTTCTGTGCGTCGCTGCGCCCGTGCGCGTAACCTTGCCGCTCCTCCTGACGCCCCGTCGCTTACTCAGGCGCCGGGCGCCGGCGGAACAGGGCACGGCATTCGTCAGCGAGGACGCCTGCAACGATCTCCGGTGGCGCGGGCCACCCCGTCAACGTCCGGTCCGTGAGAATGGCGTAGTGGGACGTGCACGCTCCGGCCTGTGCAGTGGCGATGCCGAAGACCACGACGCTGAGACCGGTGCGCCGGATGACGTAGCCGCACAGGACGCAGGGCTCAACGGTGGTGTACAGCGTGCAGCCGGGGAGATCGAGCGACTGCTCGCGCTGACATGCGGCGCGAATCGCCGCGACCTCGGCGTGGGCGCTCGGATCGACCAGCGATCGCGTGCCTTCGAGGCCCTCCGCGATCACCTGATCGCTCCGGGCGACGAGCGCGCCGACCGGCGTCTCGCCGCGTTCGGCGGCGTCGCGCGCCAGCTCCAGACAGCGCCGCATCTGCCGTTCATGCATCTCACGCGATCCGCGGGCGGTGGTGGCGGAGTCCGTCACACTCGCCCGACCGATGCTGACAACCCGGTCCTGAATTTCGCGCGGATGGATCGGTTCGCCGGTTCAGACAGCGTGCGCGCGACGAGCCCGCCAAGCATCGCCGAGGTCAGCGTCATGGCGACGTGCCACAGCGGAATGGTGGCCGGCGGCGCTCCGAGCGCCTTGAACAATTGCGCGCCCCAGATCATCACCAAGCTATGGGTCAGGTAAACCTCGTAACTATGCTGTCCCAGCCACCGCAGCGGCGCCGACCATCGCGCGACGGCCGACTGCGTCGTCGTCACGCCCGCGACGGTCCACAGGAGCAGCGCGGTGCCCAGCGCGAGCACGGTCATGTGCAGACCGAGGCGGCCGAGGCGCAATTGATTGGCCGTCCCACGAAACACCACCACTAAGAGAATCAGCGCGATGCCCAGGGCTCGCACCATGCCGAGTGCCCGCGCCGGCAGAGGCCAGCGGCGGACGGCGAGCGCCGCCAGACATCCCACGGCGATACAGTCGAAGCCGGAGAGGTAACTGTAGTCCTCGGCCAGATCGTTGGCGGCCCAGGCGGTGCGCGCGAACGGCCCGGCGAGGATCAGCAGTGCGCCGCTGACGGCGACAATCCACGGCTGCGGCGCGAACCGGAGCAGCAGCGGATACGCGAGGTAGAACACCTCTTCCAACGACAACGACCACAGCACATCCCACGCCGCCGGCAGGTATCCGACGGCAATCTCCAACTGATTGAGGTGAAACGTCAGGGCGGCAAACAGTGCGCGACCGAGTGACGTCCTCGCGACCACGAAGCCCGGCGCGCCAATCAGGTGCAGCACGGTGAGAAGCGCCAGCAGCGCAAGCAGACAGGGCGCGATCGTGCGACCCGCAATTGATAGAAGGCGCGCACGTCGAGACGTCCGGCCCGCTGCCACCGCCTGAGAATGGTGGTGGTGATGAGGAAGCCGGAAATCACGAAGAACACCCTGACCCCGTGATAGCCGCTCGATAGAGGACGCGGCTGACATAGAGACCCATCAGGGCGCCGATGCCGCTCTGCGCGATGGGAATCCTGATGTCGATGTGCAGCAGTACGACCGCGAGGATCGACAGGCCGCGCAGGGCATCAACCCAGGGCAGGCGAGGACTGTCCGGGAGCTGGAGGGTGTGGGCCTGGTGAGGCGGGTAGCCGGGCATTAGAACCTGGTTTCGTCCCAACGCGCCGGCGGCGAGGTGCACCACCCCGGTGGCGAATAGCCCCGACAGAGCCTGGCGGTCGATCGCTCCAGCGGATGGTGAAACCCGATGGTCGTCACACACTCTTAGTCGAACAATTGAATATTCGTCAACTGCGCATCTGAATCGCCGGTCGATTGGATGATCGGTTGGCCGTTGATTGAACGCACCCTTCGTCAGAGACGGCCGCGGTTGGCCGCACCATGAGACCTGCCGCGGGAAATTGGGCTTCTTTGGTCGATGCCGCCGGGCTTTCGTGTAGAGTCCCCAGTGTCAACGGTCAACCGGCAAAATGGGGTTCAGACGTCGAGCTGCAGGCGTGCCGGAGAACACTGATGGATACCAAGCGGATGGTCGGCGTGCCGCTACTCGTTGGACTCTTGTCCGCGTTGCTTCCGGCGGCTTGCGTCGGCTCAGAACGCCGGGAGCAATCGCCGGCGTCGTGAAGGACGCGACCGGTGCGTGCTGCCCGGCGTCACGGTGGAAGCCTCGAGTCGTGCCCTCATCGAACGGGTCCGCTCCGTGCGTGACTGACGAGACGGGCTCTGCCAGGTCGCCGATCTGCGTCCTGGCAGCTACGAGGTCAGGTTTACGATGCCCGGCTTTAGTCCGTCTGCGGGAGGCATCGAGCTGTCGAGCGGGATTCACGGCGACCGTGAACGCCGAACTGAGG
Source organism: uncultured Acidobacteriaceae bacterium (assembly GCA_963758835.1). Lineage (GTDB taxonomy): Bacteria > Acidobacteriota > Terriglobia > Terriglobales > Acidobacteriaceae > CAVVDY01. Next base: position 8,458 of record CAVWWZ010000001.1, read on the forward strand.
TCGGCGCCCTGGAAGAAACCGTCACCGTGTCCGGCGCGTCGCCCCAGGTCGACGTGCAGAACACGCGGCGGCAGACGGTGGTCAACCGGGAGGCGATGGACGCGATTCCCACCGGCCGAATCCCGCCGAGAATCCGGCGGTGGTTCCCGGGGTGATCGCCGCCGGATCGTCCGGTCTGTCGGGCCAGGATCGGGTGGCTCGAACGGCGATCGCACCGTCTTTCTCATCGTGCATGGCAGCCGCGGTCAGGCGAGCCCGTTGATTTACGACGGCATGCGCTACAACAACATGAATGGCACGCCCGGCGGCGGTCACGTGATCTGGGCGAGCAACAATGCCGCGGTCCAGGAATACACCGTCGAAGTCGGCTCGCTGTCCATCCAGGCCGAGTCGGCAGGCGTCTGGCAGAACACCATCCCGAAGCAGGGCGGCAACGAATTCCACGGCATGGTGTTCGCCAATTTCACCAACGCCAGCCTGCAGTCCACGAGCAATGTCTCGGACCCGAAACTGGCGACCACGCGCCGCGCGACTAGGATTTCAATCCGGCGATCGGCGGGCCGATCAAGAAGGACAAGCTGTGGTTTTTCGGCTCCTACCGCGATTGGGGCATCCATGAACATCCAGCCGGCGCCTACTACAACACGATCCGCTGGGCTTCCAGTACATCCCGGAATCTCAGCCGGCCGGCGCTGAACGAAACCACCAATAAGAGTCTCGATGCCCGGCTGACCTGGCAGGCGACGGCCAAACACAAGCTGTCGTTCTGGGTGGATCACAACCCCCGTTGCTTCTGCCACTGGTATCTGTCGTCCACGGTCGCGCCCGAGGCCAGCGTGGTCAGCCACATGGATCCGAATCTCCTACGCAGCTGACCTGGAACGCACCGGTCACCAACCGGCTCCTCATCGACGCCGGCTTCACCTACCACGCCGAATCATGGGGCTTCTGGCCGCAGCCCGATCGCCGGCGGGCACTTACGCCGTCACCGAGTTGTCAACGGGCGTGAACTTTCGCGATCGCGCCGCCGGCAACCGGCAGGATCGCAGCCTCCAGGCGAACGGCCGGTTCAATCTGTCGTACGTGACCGGCTCGCACGCGCTGAAGGTCGGCTTCCAGGACATGGCCGGGTCGCGCCAGCTCGATATGTGGACCATCGGGCCGCCGATTGCGATCAATCTGCTGAACGGGGTCACGTCATCGTTGACGCAGTACACCTATCCGTACGCCACGCTCGCGAGGGTCAAGTGGTACATGGGGCTTTATGCGCAGGATCAGTGGACGATCAGCGCATGACGCTGAATCTCGGGCTGCGCTATGACGCGATGAATTCCTATGTGCCGGCCCAGACCTACCCGGCGGCTTCGCTCGTCCCGGCCCGGTCGTTCGCCGCGATCGAAGGCACGCCCAACTGGAAGGACATCAATCCGCGGGTCGGCATTGCGTAGGATCTCTTCGGCACCGGCAAGACCGCGCAGGAGTATCGATCGACGTCTTACTTGAGGAGAACCGGAAACTGTGCGCACGTCAAGACTGAAGCACTAGCGTTCGTCTTGCGCATGTGGAGCGTGTGACATCGCGAGCTGTGCCCGCTTTTGTTCTGCCAGCTTCTTGCGGTTGTAATCGCGAATGATGCGCGCGACGTAGGCTCGTGTCTCCCGATACGGCGGCACTCCTTTATACTGCGTAACCCGCTGCGGACCCGCGTTGTAAGCCGCCAGCGCCTTGGCCACGTCGTAATGGAACTGTTGCAGCAACTGGAGCAGGTAGCGCACGCCGCCGTCCACGTTTTCAGCCGCATCGAAGCTGTTTTTCACCCCTAGCTGGTTAGCGGTCCCCGGCATCAACTGCATCAGGCCGCGCGCACCCTTGCGTGAAACCGCATTAGCGTTTCCACCACTTTCGGCGCGAATCACGCTGGCGATGAAGTCTGCGTCGAGCTGGCTGCGGCGGCTGACCTCGCGAATGACGTCGTTCAGATCGACAGCCTTCGCCGGCTCGACGATTGTCGGCTCCGCAGGCGCAGGCTCAAAGCTTGCGACCTGGGACGTCGGCACATCGATGTAGCTGCTGATATCTGTGCCGGTATACAGGCGGGTGACGGCGCCCACGATCTCGTGCCGCTCATGACGAATGGTGAAGCCGTTGCTCAGGTTTGCGATCTCTGCCGCGCGCAGCGAAGCGATCGCGAACACCAGCATCATTACCGGCAGAAATCTACGCATTCGTAATCGCCGCATTCCTTTCCAGCACCTGCTCGATGGCGGCAGCCACGCCGTGCTCATCGCAGTGCAGGGTAACCGTCCATCCGTTCTGCTTCAGGTCCTCAGAAGCATTCTGCATGATCACCGGATGCCCGGCAAAGGTCAACATTTCGATATCGTTGTAGTTGTCACCGATGGCCATCACTTCGCTGCGGTCGATTCCCCGATAGTTGCACCAGCGTTCCAGGGCGTGTCCCTTCGAGCATCCCGCATTCAGCAGGTCGATAATGCACAGGTCGCGATAGTCGTACTGCGTCCGCAAAAGCGTGAAGTGCTGTCGAAAGTCACTGGATTCCAGCTTCTGCAGCATCGCCTTACTCAACTCAATCGGACCGCAGAACATAGCCTGAATCGGATCGGTCACCAGCGCCTTTTCAATTGGACTGATGAACTCAATATAAGGTGAGTTTTTCTCCATCCAACGCTGGATGACCCCGTATAGGCGCTGGTGGTTCTCGCAGACGATAGCGCCCAAGCCTTCTCGATCGAACGTCAGCACCATGTAATCGTGATAGTCGTGCATGAGCCGGCACAACTTCAGGGCCGTCTGCAGCGGCAGCAGGTCCTGGTGAAAAAGCTCGCCTCGTATCGAACGCGTCACCGCTCCGTTGGAGCTGATCAGCCACAAGTCGAACCCCAGGGATTGCGCGATAGGAAGGGCGAAATTATGGCGCCGGCCTGTTCCCAGAACGATCTCGATTCCAGCTTCATGCGCGCGTCGCAGAGCAGCGCGATTTTCCTCCGAGAGCTGGACTTTGGTATCGAGCAGGGTTCCATCAATATCGATGGCGATGAGCCGAATTGGGCAGGACACTCCTTGATTTTAGCAGCGGCTCTAGCCATGCGCCGTCGCACCCAAGTAAAGTAAGGATGAGAATGGAACTCCGCAAAGATCCCATCACGCGTTCCTGGGTGATTACGGGCGACGAGCACGTTGACGCCGCCCACGACTACGGCTGCCCCTTCTGTCCCGAAGGCGGGCAGCATCTGCAGGTGGTGTCGTTCGTGCCCAGTGCAAATGGGAATCCATGGGCGGCCCGCGCCGTGGTGCATCCGCGTCCCATCTACCGCATTGAGGGCGAACCCGAGCGCGCAGGCAACGGCCTCTACGACAAGATGCAAGCCGTCGGCGCGCATGAGGTCATTGTCGAGAACACGCGTCATGACCGCCACTTGTGGAACGCTGACGATCGCGAGATTGAGGAGTATCTGGCCCTGCTGGGCAGCCGCATCGACGATCTGAAGAAAGATTTGCGCTTCAAGTACGTCACCGTGTTCAAGAATTTCGGTGGGCTATCGGGACAGCAGTGGGATCACCCCACCACCGAGATCGTCGCCACGACGTTTGTGCCGCGCCGCGTTCTGTATGAGCTGCGCGCCGCGCGTGAACATTACCGCCTGAAGGAGCGCTGCGTATTCTGCGACATCCTGGCGCAGGAGCAGCAGCAGAAGGTCCGCGTCATCGAAGTTCGCGGCGACTACATGGCCTCCTGTCCCTACGCGCCGCGTGTGCCTTACGAAACCTGGGTCGCCCCGCGGATCTGCACGAGGCCTACTTCGAACGCACCGCGCCGAAATCGGGCGCACTGCGCGATTTGGCCGCAGTGTTACGCCGTACGCTCCATCGCATCCGCGCTATTGCCGACGGATTTCACATGGTGCTGCACACCTCGCCGAACACGCTGCATCGGTCGGAGACGCTGGGTTTCTGGAAGACGATTGAAGACGATTACCACTGGCACATCGAGATCCTGCCGATTCTCGGCTCGAAAGAGAAGTCGTACACCTTCAAGGAAGTCTATTCGTCCCCGCTGACGCCGGAAGCCGCGGCCGCCCGGCTGCGTGAAGCTCCTGCCGAGCCATGATGCGATGACCGTCCGCCGCATGAAGACCTATACCGCCCAAACTGGCTACGTCTATCAGTACTACTTTGTGGGACAGCGTGAGGCGTTGGCTATCGGACCCGGAATCGCCCGCCACGGAGTACATCTTCGACGTGACCTCCGACCGGAAGACTACGTTTGCGGTGAGCGTTTTTCTCGGCCCCGCCGCTAAGCAGGCATGGTCGGCCGCGCGGGGGCGCGCCCTAAGCCAGCCGGAATGCTATGCGGCGGTCAAGCTGCGCCTGATGCAGGGCTTCGACGAAATTGCCGACATGCTGCAATCTGGCCGGCGGCTGCGAGTGGAAGCGTCAGAAATTTGCGACCTGCTGGATTCCATCGGAATCGACTAGGATAATTGCTGAAAGTCGCTCACTACTCGTTAGCTTCTGTTAGTCGAAGATGTATCGCGAGGTGGCAATGTTCAATGTTCAATGAGCTAAAGCCGACCACCCTGGAACACGGAAGACGGCACTACTGCTGTCGTTCGGCGGCCCACATTGCGGTTGTGCTTCTGCTGGCACGACATCACGGTCCCGTCACCGTCCTTCCGCACGAGGTCGCGTTGGGAACGCCGTACTCCTCCGGCAGCGTCATCTATCTGGCGCCGCTGGGGCGGGAACGCAGCTCACGAATCTGCGCCGCTTCAGATGGCCAAGGTCACGGCGCCGAAGCCGGAACTGTCTTCGCGTCCCAAGCCGGTTGAGCGCAAGCGCGAAGAAGCGAGCAAGACAGCCGAAACGCTCCTGACGTCACCGCCAGCGCCGGATCGCCTTATGGTGTCCACATCCCCGGAACGCCGCTTACCGGACCGGCAGTTATGCCCGCGTTGCCACAGGTTTTTCCGGACCCTCCGTCGCGCGCTCTGACCTGCCCCCCGGGATCCAAGGAGACGTGATCGTCGAAGTCACCATCGACGAGCAGGGCAACGTGACCGATCTTAAGCTTACCCAGGGCATCGGTTACGGCATTGACGAGAAGGTGCTCGCGGTTCTGCGGCAATGGCACTTCCGCCCCGCCACCCGCAATGGCTCCAGCATCGCCTCACAGCACCTGGTGCATTTCCACTACCCAGCCTGATCAACACCTTCCAGCAAGCACCTGTGAGATGATGAACACGGATGAGTGAACTGCAGCCAACCAAGGATACCCAGCCCGCTGCGCCCAAAGCCATGGCGCGCCGGGATGACGAGTCGTCGTTTTCCGTCCTGGTCGGCCAAGTATATGAAGGCCCGCTTGATCTGCTGCTCGACCTGATTCGCAAGCAGGACATCGACATCTACGACATTCCCATCGCGAAGATTACCGCGCAGTACCTGAAGTACGTGGAGGGCATGAAGCAGCTCGACGTCGATGTTGCGGCTGAGTTCATCTATACCGCCTCGCTGCTGATCCACATCAAGTCGAAGATGCTGCTGCCGCGCGATCCCGACGCGCCTGCCGAAATGGAAGATCCGCGCACCGAGCTGGTCAACCGCCTGCTCGAGCACGAGCGATTCAAGACCGCGGCGCAGATGCTGTTGCAGAAGCAGCAGATTGAAGAAGCCGTCTGGTCAAATCCTGCGTTGAAAGAGTTTCGCGAGGCCGAAGGAACAGAGCCGGAATTGGCTGCGGACGTAGTCGACCTGGTGAAGACCTTTCAGAAGATACTCGATCGTGCACGGAGCCGGCCGACCTTCGACGTCGCAGAAGAAAACGTCACCGTGTCGCAGATGATCGACTATATGCGCCGGCGCCTGGCATTGGAAGACCGGCCGGTGCGCCTGAAGCAGTTGTTGCGCAACCTGAACTCGCGGGCGGCGCTGGTGTGCGCGTTTCTGGCCATCCTGGAGCTGATCCGGTTGCAGGCAGTACTGGCGCGACAGGACAATGTTTTCGGCGAGATCATGCTCAAGAAGCACACCAACTTCGACAGCCTGATGGGCGAGAGCGCGCCGGTGCAAGGATGACTGGCGATGAGACATAAAAATCGCGAAACCTTCTACATAACGAATGAGCGTTAAAGCCAAACTCGAAGCCATCATCTACGCGACCGAGGAACCAGTCACCCTCAATCAACTCGCGGCACTGCTCAAAGACTCCGTTCTCGAAGAGTTGCGAGCGGAGGAACAAGCGCGCCTTGCGATGAACGAACTTGTCGCCGAGCCGCAACCGCCTGAGGAAACCCTCGACGAAGAGACCATCGAATTCGAAGAGCCGCATGAGCATTGCGCCCCAAGCCCGAAAGCTGAGACAGCGATCCCCGATACGCCAGCCTCGTTGACACCGAAGACCCAGGAGCAAGGAGAAGACCTGCGCCGCGTGAAGGATCGCATCGACCTGCTGCTCGAGGAGCTCATTGCCGAATACGCGTCTCCTGATCGATGGCATGGAGATTCGCCAGATCGCGGGCGGCTATCGCATGGCGACCAAGCCCGAGCATCACGACGTGGTCGTCAACTTTCGCCAAGAGCCTGAAGCCACCGATGCGCTTGTCGCTGCAGGCGCTGGAAACTCTATCCGTCATCGCCTACAAGCAGCCGGTGACGGTGCCGGAAATCAGCGAGATTCGCGGCGTTGATTCCGCCGGCGTGATCGCCACGCTGCTGGATCGCAAGCTGATCACTACTGGCGGGCGCAAGCAGGTCATTGGCCGGCCAATTCTTTACAAGACGACGAAAGAATTTCTGCTGCGCTTCGGCCTGAACGACGTCAACGAGCTGCCCAGCATGGAGGAGTTCGAAAAGCTGGGCGATCCGCAGAGCGAGCTTTTCCAGCCTTCCGACAGCGCGCATTCTGAGGCTGCGTCCGACGACGGTGTGCCCAACACAAACGAACCTGTAACCGAAGCTGATCCTGCGCTGGTCAAGCCGGAGAATTCGAACGCCGGATCGAGCGCTACCGATCCGCCACTCGCCGATATCAACGAGCCTGAGCGTTTCAATGAAGCCATCGCTCCCGTTCCTGGAGTCGACGAGCCCGGCGATCCCTCTCGCTGAGGCAGCCGTTCGTACATTTATGAGCGTTTCACGTGTATGTGTCGACAACGGGCACGCACGAAAATGAGTTATGTCCGAAAGGTGCGGCACGATCTCTGCAGAAGCAGAAACTCTAGTCACACCCTTATCGCTGTGTTATTGTTGCCGCCGAATCTCAGCTGCTGAATTGCTTGATCCCGCGGGCAAGTGTGCTTGCTCATCGAAACCTCCGCCAGCCAATTCCCGCGGCTCCGATCTATATCTCACAGGAGACAAGATGAACCCTCGTTTGCGGCCCTACTTCGTCGCTATTCTCGTCGTGCTCGCCCTCACCCTAAACACCAGCGCCTGGGCCCAGTGGTCGAGCGACCCCAACCAGAACCTCGCCTTGTCCGACATCCCGAATGCCGACCAGGTTCAGCCCAAGGTTGTTCCCCTGGCCGACAACGGCTTTTTCGTCAGCTGGTTCAACAACAATCCCAACGACCCGCCTCCAAACGGGTACGACACTTACCTCCAGCGCCTGGATCTGAACGGATACGAGCAGTTCGCGCACGATGGTATTCAAATCGCGAAACTGACGAACAGCTCTACCGAAGATTACGGTCTTGGACGTCGACACTCAGGGCAACGCGCTGCTGGCGTTTCTCGACACGCGGGAAGGCGATGACCAGCAGATAACCGTCACCAAGGTCAGTCCGAGCGGCGAACAGTTGTGGGGTCCCAACGGCATTCAACTCACCACCGGGTCTGCGAAAGTTCACTCTCCGCGAGTTGCCGGCACCAGCGATGGCGGAGTGGTGGTGGCCTGGACTGCCTACGGCCCGACTTATTCTTTCATCGTGCTGCAGAAGCTTGATGCCAATGGAAAACCTCAATGGGCTTCGAACACACTTCAGAATAACGGCCGCATTCTGAGTGAATACAAGGCTGACTACATGGTGTCGGATTTGCACGCCTCCGACAATGGATCCGTGATCGTGTCGTTCAGCCGCGACACGGGATTCCGCAGCAATCGCTATCTCTACGCCAACAAACTTTCCGCTTCCGGCAAAGTCCTGTGGGGCGCAAGCCACGTTCACGTCTGGGACGGCGGTTCGCTACAGTTGGGCAACTATCCCAGCTTCGTTACCGACGGCAACGGCGGCGCAGTCTTTTCCTGGTACAGCAGCAGTCCTTCGCTGCAGGTGTATGTGCAGCGCGTCAACTCCGCCGGAGCAGAGGTGTTCCCCCACAATGGGGTAGTGGCTTCGACTAATGCCTCGCAGATTCGGGTGGCGCCTTCGGTGGATTACCGGCCTTCGACTCAGGAAATTTTCGTCTCTTACGAGGAAGAAGATTCGCTTCAGAGCATGAGCGGCGTCTATGCCCAGAAGTTTGATTCCACTGGAACACGGCAGTGGGGCGACACCGGCCTGGTCATCGTTCCTTTGCAGCAGAACAACAATGCTGAAATCTTCGAGCAGACAGTACAGATCGGCGACGGCGCATTTGTATTCTGGGTCGATCAGCAGGTGACCGAGGTTGGCACCATTCAGGGCGTGCGGTTAAACAGTGCTGGAGGAACAGTATGCGCGCAGTTCCCGGTGAGCTCCGTACTCGCCGAGAAATCACGGCCGTGGACCGCGAAGGCGGCCAATGACAACACCGTCGTTGCATTCCAGGATTTCCGCGCCGGAAATTCAAATCTCTACATCCAGAACATCAATCCAGATTGCACGCTGGGTATTGAGATGGCACACGTGAAGCGGAGCGGCAGGTAACGCGTTTGCCCTGTAATCTTGGGCCTCCCATCCTTCCTCACAGCCGGGGATGGGTGGAAGGCCCATTCACCCAGAATTCACCATCGGGCCGTGTTACGCTTTTCTATTCCCGCTTTATTCGCCCGACCGGGATCCTGATGAAATTTTTTCCTCTGGCCTTGTGCGGATTGTTGCTCTCGTCCGTTTTGCTTGCGGAGTCCACCCGCACCTGGGTGCAAACCAAGTACGACGACTACGAGAAGGGCACAGCTCACGGTGTGGCCATCAATAGCGACGGCAGCCTGACCCTCGCTCCGGTGTTCAACGCGCTCTACACCTCGCCGTCTACCTATATCTGGGACGCAGCCGCCGACGCCGAAGGGAATGTCTACGCCGCAGCCGGATCGCCCGCCCGGGTCTACAAGGTCACTCCAGCGGGCAACGCCAGCATTATCTTCGCCGCCCAGGAACTGCAGGTGCAGTCTCTGACCATCGCGCCTGACGGCACCATCTATGCGGCCACCTCTCCTGACGGCAAGGTATACAAGATTGTGCACGGTGGCTCGGGCCCCTGGACAGGTGCCCGCCTCCTCACACAGTACGGCGGAAATCGCAGCCGCGCAGGCTGGCGGCCGGGGAAGAGAAGTCCCGACCGGCTGTTGCGGTTGACACCTCTTACAGCGCCGGCGTCTTCTTCGATCCCCACACCAAGTACATCTGGGCATTGCAGCTCGACAAGTCAGGACAGCTTTACGTCGGTACCGGCGACCGCGGCGAGATCTTTCGCGTGAACTCCAACGGCACCGGCTCGATGTTCTTCCAAAGCGATGAGGCGCAGATACGCTGTCTCGCACTCGACAACTCCGGCAACCTGATCGCGGGTACCGACGGCAGCGGCCTGGTCTATCGCATCTCGCCGCAAGGCGAAGCCTTCGTCTTATATGGAGCGCCCAAGAAGGAAATCACGGCGCTCGCCATCGACGCCCAAGGCAACATCTACGCCGCTGGCGCTGGAGAAAAGCGGGGAGGTGCGCCGTCGGCTCCCGGCCAAGCCGGCCCGAGTGGCTCCGCGCCGGTGGTTACGCTGGTTCCCCAATCGGGAGCCCCCGCCGCAAACTCAGTTCCTTCGCTTGCCCCATTGCCCGCAGCCGTGATGGCGAACCTGGGCGGCTCTGAGGTTTATCGCATCTCTCCCGATGGCTCGCCCCGCACGCTTTGGTCGTCAAAAGAAGACCTCGTCTATGCGCTGGCCTTTGACTCTGCAGGACGTCTGCTTGCCGGCACCGGCAACAAGGGAAAAATTTATGTCATTGACGGACGTGCCTATACCGATCTGGTGAAGGCGAGCGCCAACCAGGTTACCGCTTTCGCTCACGCTCCCAAAGGCGGCATGTACGCCGCCACCAGCAACCTGGGCAAGATCTTTCAGCTCGGCCCTGGCACTGCCGCAGAGGGCACCTATGAGAGCGACGTTTTTGATGCCCGTATTTTCTCCAAGTGGGGACGCCTCGAGTTTCGCGGCATCGGCAAGTTCGATCTCTATGTTCGCAGTGGTAACGTCGACAACCCTGACCGCAACTGGAGCGCGTGGCAAAAAATCGACACTGCCAAAGAGCTACCGCCTCAAGCTCCACCTGCGCGCTACGTGCAGTGGAAGGCCGTCCTGTTTCCCAGCACTCCCGCTTCGACGCTCGACACCGTGACGCTGTTCTATCTTCCCAAGAATGTCGCACCGGAAGTCGATGACGTGGTGGTGAACGTCGGCGCTCGCGCGTCTGCCGGCGCCCGTATTCCCGGCGTAGGCGCAGATACCGGAGGTGTGGATCCCGGCCCGCCAATCATTCCTGACAAGCACTCCATCGCTGTAAAGTGGAGGTCGCGCGACGTCAATGACGACGATTTGCTGTACTCGATCTACTACCGCGCTGACGGCGAGACCCGCTGGAAGCTGCTACGCGAGAGCGTAGATAACCGGTACGTCAATCTAGAATCCGATTTGTTCGCCGATGGCGGCTACACCATTCTGGTGGTCGCTTCTGATGCGCTATCCCATTCTCCGGAAGAAACGTTGACCGGTGAGGCAGTCAGTCCACGCTTTGAAGTTGACAACACGCCGCCGCACGTCGAGTCCCTCAGTACCCGCGTCGAGAACAATCAGGTGCATCTGACCTTTCGCGCAGTCGATAGCTTCTCGCCAATCGAACGCGCTGAGTACTCGATCGACGCCGGCGACTGGCAGATCGCCGATCCTGTGGGCCAGATATCGGACTACAAGATCGAGAACTACGATTCACCGTGCCCATACCGTCTAGCGCGGCTGAGCCCCCCGAACCCACCGAGGCAGGGAAGCGCTCACCCGCCGCCAGCAAGCTGCCTGAGCACACTATCGTGATTCGTGTCTTCGACCGCTTCGAAAACGTCGGAATCGCCAAGACGGTGGTGAGAACCGCATCAGCGGCGGTTACACCGAACAGTGGCTCAAGACGACAGCGTCCAAGCTGTGTCACTTGCGGGCACTTTGGCGTGAGACTCCCTCGGCTCGGCCCGGGATGACGCACGTTCGGTTTCCGCCACACGCCGATGATAGAATCGCGCCGCACTGCGTTCCAGCGCGTGCCACACTGATCGTCCGCTGAACGATCATCATCGGAGACCTATGAGCATTCCTGCATCGCCTGCCACTACTGAGCAGATGCCAGCGCTTTCACAAGCCGAGCGCGTTATCGATACCTTTGTCGCACCGACGAAGACCTTCACCGACATTCGCCGCAGCTCCAGTTGGTGGCTGCCGTGGCTGATAGGAGCGATTCTGGGATTCGCGTTGGTTAGCGTTGTCGACAAGAAGGTCGGCATGGACAAGGCCACGGAAAACCAGATTCAGCTTCAGCCAAAGCAGGCGGCGAAGCTTGAGCAACTGCCTCCCGACCAGCGCGCCGCTCAGCTCGAGGTCTCGACCAAGATCACGCGGGCCATCGCTTACGGCTTTCCGGTTGTCAATCTTGTAGTCGTGGCCGTGATGGCCGCAGTGCTGCTGGCCACCTTCAAGTTCGGCCTTGGCACCGAGCTAAGGTTCTCACAGGCGTACGCCATCAGCATGTACGCCTTTCTGCCGGGGTGCATCAAAGCGCTGCTCGTAATCCTCACTATCATGATCAGTGGCGGCGAGAACTTCACCTTCCAGAACCAGCTCGCCAGCAATTTGGGCCCGCTCTTCGACCCCAACAGCTCGCACTTCCTCTATTCGGTCGCCTCTTCGATCGATGTATTCAATATCTGGATTCTGGTGCTGACCGGGATTGGATATTCGTGCGTTACCCGTATCAAGCGCGGCACCTGCATGGCTGTGGTGTTCGGTTGGTGGGCCGTGGTGACCCTCGGTGGAGCCGCCATCGGCAGCCTGTTCGCCTAGGCGAGCTGATTCCCCAAGACGGAATCCGACTTCGGGACAATTAAACAGGCGTCTCGCCGAAGCGAACTTGGGTTATACTTCGGCTACTCTGTTTCTGTCTGTCGGAGTCTGCCTATCGGCAGGTAAGGGGGCGTTTCATAGTTCATAAGCCCCGACTTTATTTTGCTAACGGCCCCGTAGCGTCTATGGAAAGTGGCTTACCGGCCTCTCCATTTCATGTTGTTCTGGCCTGTAACGCCCGCCCCAGATGCCAGGAACCGGCCCCGGGAGGTGTCGCTTGGACCTGGTTTTTATACGCATCATATTTGTCCTGCTTTCAGCAGTTTGCGGTTACGAACTTCAGCCCCTGGGACTTTCAAGCTGGCCCGCTGCAGCAGCCGGGGCCCTGTTCGGAGCGGCCGTTGTACTGTTTGAAATAAGGTTACGGCAGGTCAGCCTGAAGCGGCTGATCGGCGCGGTCATCGGCAGCATTCTCGGCATCATCGGGGCCTACCTGTTCAGCCTGGTGATCAAGAGCAGTCTGCCCGAGGGCCATACCCAAAGCTTCCTCCAACTCTTCGTCATGCTCCTTATGGCCTACGTCGGACTCGTCGTTGGCGCGGGCAAAGGCGACCTGCTCAATCTGGCCGCCCTAGGCGGCATCTTTGGCGGGGAAAAGCAGTCGAAGCGCAGCTACAAGATCCTTGATACTAGCGTCATCATTGACGGTCGTATCGCCGATATTGCCGAAACCGGCTTTCTCGATGGCACGATCGTGATCCCCCAGTTCGTGTTGCGCGAGCTTCAGCTGGTGGCCGACTCTGCCGACTCGATGAAGCGCAATCGTGGCCGTCGCGGTCTCGATATCCTGCAGCGCATTCAGAAGATTGCCACCCTCACTGTGCAGATCGTTGAGGACGACTTTCCTGCCGTGCGCGAGGTCGACCTCAAGCTGATCGAGTTGGCCAAGGTATACGAAGGCAAGATTGTGACCAACGATTTCAACCTGAACAAGGTCGCTCAGCTCCAGGGTGTGCAGGTATTGAACATCAACGAGCTGGCCAACTCACTCAAGCCAATCGTGCTGCCGGGCGAGATCATGCGCGTCTTCATCCTGAAGGAAGGCAAAGAATACAACCAGGGAGTCGCTTATCTCGACGACGGGACCATGGTCGTATGTGACAACGCACGCAAGATGATCGGCAAAAACATGGACATCTCGGTCACCTCGGTATTGCAGACTACGGCAGGCAAGATGATCTTCGGCAAGTTTGACGAGCGCGGCATCGGCATGCCTCCGCGCCCAATCGAAGCGCGGCAGGGAATGCCGACCGAAATTCGCCGTCCCGCGGCAGTGCCGGCGATCGTGCCCGACGTGCCCAAGACAGAATAGCGGTCGACAAAGGTCAGAAGCCCAAAGGACGTGTGAAGCTAGCCCAGCACCCTGCGGCTTCGCTCAGGGCAGGCTATGCGAAGGCGCAGCGCTGGGGGAACGCCTGGTCAATCCCAAGTCCCTCGGGGACGAGGCGCGCCAACGTGTTCACCTAATAACCTGTTTTAATTAGGACATCATGACATTTAGGTTTTCGAGCGTCCGCCTGCTCGTTTGCTTTCTGACGCTGATCTTCGCATGTAGCTCTGCCTCTGCCCAAGCCGCCAGCACCCAGGTGACAGGCACGGTTGCCTATCGCGAGCGCATGGCGCTTCCTTCCGACGCTGTCATCAACATTCAGCTCTTGGATACGTCTGTGGCTGACGTGGCGGCGCAAACTGTTGCCGAAGCGCTTATCAATGCTGAAGGGCGGCAGGTGCCGGTGCCCTTCACGCTGAGCTACGATCCGGCGCAGATTGACCCGGCGCATCGCTATTCGGTGCGAGCGACCATCCGCTCCGGCGATGGCATGCTGATGTTCAGCAGCACACAGGCTTATCCGGCACTCACCCACGGCGCGCCGTCGAAGGTGAACCTGATCCTCCACACCGTGGGACACGGTGCGAAGCCGGCAGCCTCAGCGAAGAAGGCGCCAGCTGCACCCGAAGCCGCGAATACTGCAATGCAGCCGGCAAGTGAGACTCCGCCAACCACCGAGGCCGCACCAAGCGCGCCGGTGACGGATAAATCAGCGACTGAAACTGAATCCAAACCGGGACAGACTGAGCATGCCGCAATGCCGTCTTCGACGCCATCTGAATCCGCTTCGGCACCACCACCGGATTCCGCTCCTGTACCGGCTGCGTCGGCAGAATCCACTCCTTCGGAAGCAGCGCCGGAAGCAGAATCTTCTTCGAGGGAGTCGAAGCCAGCACAGTCCCAGCCCGCCGCACCCGCCGCAAGCACTCCAAGTCCCGAAGCAAATTCACTTACGCCCGAGCCGTCGTTACCTGAAGCCCCCTCCACCAGCAAACATGCTGAAATTGCGGCCGCAGCGCCCGACTCGGCGGAAGCGGCTGCCGATTCCGCGCCCGCGCGTCCCGCTCCCAACAAAGGGCTCACGCCGCTGGCCGACACCCAATGGAAGCTTGTTCAACTAGCCGGCCAGGATATCGTCATCACGCCGCCGCAAAAGCCCGTGACCTTGGCTTTTAGTCCCGAAGGCAAACGCATCGCCGGCTCTGCGGGTTGCAATAGCTACATCGGAAGCTTCACCGACGACCATGGCCGCCTCCATCTAAACCCCGGGAACATGACCATGATGGCCTGCGTCGATCCCGCCGGCAGCCGCGAACGAAAATTTGTTGCCATGCTGCGCTCGGCTGACGGGTATAGAATCAGCGGCGAATTCCTGCTGCTCACCAGTAGTGGAAAGACAGTTGCTAAATTTAGAAATAATCAGGAGTAAGCTGCGGCCTGAGCCTGCTGCTCCGCCGTTTGCTCTGGGAGATTCGTACCATGCGCCGTCTTACGTTTTGTGTATCGCTCTCCGTCCTCTTCGCTTCGTATTCAATCAACGCCCAGAACTCATCCGCCAAGCCGCCGCAAGGGCCACCGACCGTGGCCGAAGCGCAGCAGTTCATCAAGAACGCCGAAGACCGGCTCAACGACCTTTCCATACGTCAGGCCCACGCCGGGTGGGTGCAGTCGAATTTCATCACCGAAGACACCGAGATCCTCGCCGCCGAAGCCAATGAAGCTCTTGATCGGCGCCACCACCGATCTCGCCAAGCAGACCACGCGCTACGACAACCTCAAGATGCCGGGCGATCTGGCGCGCAAGATGCTCTTGCTCAAGCTTTCGGCTGCGGTTCCCGCGCCTGCGCCCAACGATCCCAAAGAGCTGGCCGAGATGGCCCGCATCGGCACTTCGCTCGAAGCCGACTACGGCAAAGGCAAGTACTGCCCGACGAGCGGCAAACACGCTGGCAATGCCTCGACATCACCGCCATCGAGAAGATCATGGCCAACAGCACCGATCCGGAGGAGACCAAAGACCTTTGGGTGGGCTGGCACAGCATCTCTCCGCCCATGCGCGAGCGCTACGCGCGCTGGGTTGAGCTGGGCAACAAGGGCGCGAAGGAGATGGGCTTCCCGACCTGGGCGCCATGTGGCGCGCCGGATACGACATGACGCCCGACCAGTTCAGCGCCGACATCGAGCGCCTGTGGCAGCAGGTGAAGCCGCTCTACGACTCGCTGCACGCCTACGTGCGCACCAAGCTGGTGGAGAAGTATGGGCCCACCGCGGTGGACTCCGACGGCACGCATTCGCGCCGACCTGCTGGGCAATCCCTGGGCGCAGGAGTGGGGCAACATCTTTCCCGCTGGTCGCGCCGCCGCAACAGAAGCAGCCCTATGACATCACCGATCTGCTGAAGGCGAAGAACGTCGACGCCATCGGCATGGTGAAGTACGGCGAAGGCTTCTTCACCTCGCTGGGCTTCGCGCCGCTGCCCAAGACGTTCTGGGAGCGCTCGCTGTTCGTCAAGCCGCGCGACCGCGACGTGGTGTGCCACGCCAGCGCATGGGACATCGACAACTTCGACGATCTGCGGCTGAAGATGTGCATCCAGGTGCGCGGCGAAGACTTCATCACCGTGCATCACGAGCTGGGCCACAACATGTACCAGCGCGCCTACGAGCAAGCAGCCGTTCCTGTTCAAGAGCGGCGCCAACGACGGATTCCACGAAGCCATCGGCGACTCCATCGCGCTGGCCATCACGCCTGAATATCTGAACAAGGTCGGCCTGCTGGCCGACCATTCCGCAGAGCGACGACACCGGCTACCTGCTGCGCAGGCGCTCGACAAGGTCGCCTTCCTGCCGTTCGGTTTGCTGATCGATCAGTGGCGCTGGAAGGTCTTCAGCGGCGAGATCAAGCCTGCCGACTACAACAAGGCGTGGTGGCAGATGCGCGAGCAGTACCAGGGCATCGCGCCGCCGGTGGCGCGCAGCGAAGCGGACTTCGATCCCGGCGCGAAGTATCACGTCGCCGGCCAACGTGCCCTACACGCGCTACTTCCTGGCGCGCATTCTGCAGTTCCAGTTCTATCGCGCCATGTGCCGCGAGGCCGGATTCAGCGGCCCGCTGTATCGCTGCTCGTTCTACGGCAACAAAGCCGCCGGCGCGAAGCTGAACGCCATGCTGGAGATGGGACAGAGCAAGCCCTGGCCCGATGCGCTCTATACGCTCTGACCGGCGAGCGCCAGATGGACGGCAGCGCCATGATGGAATACTTCGCGCCGCTGAAGCAGTGGCTCGACGAGCAGAACAAGGGCAAGCAGGTCGGGTGGAAATAGGGCAGTTGTCGGTGGTCAGTTGTCGGTGGCCGGTTGTCGGTTGCTAGTTGTCCGTTGCCAGCTGTCAGTGAGCCAGTCAGCCGGTGAACCAGCGGCCGGAGCGCCGCGGAAGGTGAAAGCCCCGTCCTTCAGGACAGGGAAACGGCGCAGCTCAGGTGAAGTGCCGTAGGCACGACAGGTATTCCGACGGCAGATCCCTCGCTCGCTCCTCGACTACGCTCGGGATCACAAAAGTGAGTAAACGTTCCTTCTGACAACTGATAACTGACGACTGACAACTAAACCATGCCGACACTCATCGCCCAACCAACTCGCATCACCGCCGCCGGCAACAAGCCCAAGCTCATCGACGAATACATCGGCCGAGTCAACTCGCAGACCACTGCAACCAGCGTGGCGCACATGCGCTCGCCCAGCGGATGGGTCGAACCCGGGCAGACGCCTGAGTTCGACGAATTCACCATCGTGCTGCGCGGAACGTTGCACGTGAAGAGCAAAGACGGGGAGCTCGACGTGAACGCAGGACAAGCCGTCATCGCGCATGCCGGAGAGTGGGTGCAATACTCCACGCCCGGCCCCGACGGCGCCGAGTACATCGCGGTCTGCCTGCCGGCCTTCGACATGAAGACGGTGCATCGGGACGAGTAGGGCGCCAGTTTCCAGAGGAGTTTGAAGGGGCGCAGCTTTAGCTGCGCCAAGAACCCACTCCTAACGAGGTGTCATCCCGAGCGACGAGTCCGGCCGCAGGGCGGACGAAAGAGTCGCTGCTCCTCGCTCGGGTGACACGTCTTTGCTAATTTGCTAATTGCTAATTACTGCCTTCCTACAACGTCCTCTTGAACAGCGCCGTCGCGATCGTGATCATCACCACCGCCGCAACCGTCAGGTACAGCAGGTCCATGCGGATGGCCACGAAGCCCGCATCCTTCAGCAGGATCGCCTTGAAGCCATGCACCGAATAGGTGAACGGATCGACGTAGGCGATCGCAGCGCAGCCATGCGGGAAACGCCTTGATGGGATAGATCGCGCCGCTGGGAAAGAACAGCAGCGTGTTCAGGATGCCGAACGTCGCGCGCGGCACCAGCGGATCTTCCACGCGCACCATCATCAGGAACATCATGGTGTTGAACGCGAGCGAGGTGGCCACCACCATCAGGAGAACGTAGAACGATGTTCAGCGGCGTGAAGACGCGTGCCCAGTCCCGACAGCAGCGACCCCAGCACCGTGATCACCACGCCCGCCATGATGGCCTTGATCGCGCCCGCGATGTTCAGCCCGGCGACCAGCTCGAACTTCGTGATCGGCGTGACCAGGTAGCCTTCATGCACGCCGCGCGCCTTGTCGTCGATGTACAGCATGCCGCCGCCGATCATCACCGAGACGAACATGGCCAGCGCGATCGAGCCCGGCAGCAGGTACTTCATGTACTCGATGTAGGGATACAGCTCCACCGTATCGAGCGTGATCTGCTGCAGGATGCGCGAGGGCTCGACGTCAGGATTGTTCAGCGCCTTCGTCAGGTCGCCGAACTGCCTGCTCCAGCGTCGAGCTCATGAAGTTGTCGGTGTTGTCGACGATCGAGCGCGATGCGCGGATGGTTCTGCTCGTAGACGCGCCGCGAGTATTCCGGCGGAATGATGATGGCGCCATCGAGCCGGCCGGTGCGCACGTCTTCCATCGCCTGCTGGTCGCTGTCGTAAGGCACCGGGTAGAAAGTGTGCGCGTTGGACTGCACCGCGGCCAGCGCCTCGCGCACCTTCACCGCCTGCGTGCCGTGGTCCTGATCGACCACGCCCAGCCGCGCCTCTTTGATCTTGCCGCCAAAGGCGTTGCCCAGCACGATGAGCTGCACCAGCGGAAACACCATCGACACCAGCATCAGCGCCGGCGAGCGGAAGAACTTGCGCAGCTCGCGCTCGACAATCGCCCACATCCGGTTCATGGCCGCATCCCCGGACGGTCAGGCATCACGAAGCTGTAGGCCTTCACCTGCTCATCGCGCAGCTGCCGTCCCGTGTAGTGGACGAAGACATCGTCCAGCGTGGTGTTCTGCACCGAGAGCGACTTCACCTCGACCTTCGAGCTGCACCGCCAGCTCCACCAGTTCGGTCGTGGTCTTCGAACCGTTGCTGGTGAGGATGCGATACATGTTCGCCGCCTCCGGCTGCACCGAGGTCACGTCGTCCGAGCTTCTCCAGTTCCTGCTGCCAGTCGGCGGGCGCGTTGAGGAACTGCGCTTCGATGACGTTGGTTCCCGGCACGCTGGCCTTCAGCGCCAGCGGCGAATCGAGCGCCACCAGCTTGCCGTGATCGACGATGGCGATGCGGTCGCACAGGCGGTCGGCTTCGTCCATGTAGTGCGTGGTGATCAGGATGGTCAGCGCGCGCCGGTTCTTGATCGTCGGTCAGCATCTCCCACACGGCGACGCGCGAGACGGGATCGAGGCCGGTAGTCGGCTCGTCGAGGAAGAAAATCTTCGGGACTGTGCACCAGCCCGCGCGCAATCTCCAGCCGCCGCCGCATGCCGCCGGAAAGCGTTTTGGTCTGCGCGTCGCGCCACTTGGTCAGGTCGACCGTCTCCAGCAGGTCGTCGATGTTGCGCTTGCGATCTTCGGCGGGAACGCCGTACAGCTTGGCGTAGATGTTCAGGTTCTCTTCGACCGTGAGATCGATGTCGCTGGTCAGCGCCTGCGGGATCACGCCCATGCACTGGCGCGCGGCGTCGGGATCCTTGGCAACGTCGAAGCCGTTGATCAGCGCGCGCCCGCCGGTGATGGGCAGCAGCGTCGTCATCATGCGGATGAGCGTGGACTTGCCGGCGCCGTTCGGGCCCAGCAGCCCGAAGATCTCGCCCTGCTGCACGTTGAACGAAACGTCATCGACGGCGGTGAAGTCGCCATACTTCTTGGTAATGTGATCGACCACGATGGCATCGCCGGTGGTAGGCGCTTCGCAACTGCCGGCGTCGGCTTTCGACTTGCGGACTGAATCCAGCTCATCGCGCGCTCTCTTCGTCAGAGTCTTTCGGCAGCAGCACTTCGGCCGTCATGCCGGGAACCAGCGCGCCGTCCGGGTTGTCGACCTTCAGCTTCAGGCCGATGGTCTTGATGTCGCGCTTGCGGCGGCTGACGTCGCGTTGCGTGGCGAAGTCGCTCTCGACCGCCTTGAAGATCACGGTGCCTTCGATGGGCTTGCCCTGCGGGCAGACGGACCTTCAGCTTGTCGCCGACGGCGACGAAGCGGCTTTCGGTTTCCGGCGCTTCGGCGCGCACCCAGGTGTCGTTGAAGTCGATGATGGTGACGATCGGCGTGCCGGGATTGACGACTTCGCCCTGCCGCGTGGCGCGCACCGAAACCGTGCCGCTCACCGGCGCATAAATTTTCGTGTAGCCCAGGCGCGTGTCGGCTTCGGCGAGTTGCGCCTTGGCGTTGGCCACCTGCGCCTGGTTCATGGCGACATTGCTGGCCGCCGCGCGCTGCTGATGCAGTCCGCGCGTTGGCGGTGTTCAGGTCGGCCTGCGCGGCGTCGACGTTTTTCTGCGCGCTCAGCACGACCGCCTTCTGCGCGTTCAGTTGTTCCTCGGCGCGCACGCGGTCCTGCTCGGATTCAACGCCCGGCCTTGGCCAGCGCCATCATGCGTTGCGAATCGCTCTGGATGCGCGACCAGGTCGGCTTGCGCCTGCACCAGCGCAGCTTTCGCCGCGGCCAGTCGCGCCTGCGCATTCACCACGCCGCTATTGGTCTCGCCCAGGGTTTGCGCCTCGGTCGCCTGCATCGACGACACCTGCGAGTCGTAAGCGTTGATGGTGGCTGCGGCGGCATTCTTCTGCGCTTCGAGTTCGGCGGAGTCGATCTCGGCGATCAGGTCGCCGGCCTTCACCTTCGAACCTTCATCGACGTACAGCTTCTCGACGCGGCCCATGATCTTCGAGCTGACGATCACCTGGTTGGCATCGACGATGCCGATCAGCACGGTGTCGCTGGTGCGGTCGGTGGAGTAGAAGTAATAGCCGGCCGCAATGCAGCAACAGAAGGAGAAGAAAGACGAAGAATTTATGCGGTTTCATTTGCGCTTCCCTTTCGTGCGGGACGGCGCAGGTTTGAGCTCGCAGGATGTGCGGCACGCTCGCTGGTCCGGCATGGCCGCGCAGCAATTCTGGCGGCCAGCTTGATGCCCGCCTCGCGATCGGCGAACAGCGCGGCGGCAATGAAGTCGAGCACGGCGGCACGGCGATCTGCGATGGCGCTCGCGGGCGAATAAGGATCGTCTTGGCGAAGCTTGCGCCGCAGCGGCGCGGTCAGAAAGTAGTGCACGATAGCCGCCGCCAGTGGGCGCAAACTGCGCCGGATCGACCGCGCGGAACTCGCCGCTGTCGACGCCCTCTTGCAGCAGGCCCAGCACGCGCATGCGAAATGGGCAGCATGTATTGCGTCAAGATGTGGTCCAGGTGCGTCTTGCCGCCGCGGCTGGCGCTCATCAGCTCCGCCTGAAAGAGGCGCGCGTGATGAGGGGACTCGGCGATGGAATCGAAGTGCTCCCGCGCGTAAATCAGGAAGCGTTCGCCGGCGCTCGCACCCGATATCAGGGCCCGGCTGATGCGCGCCTGGAGGCGCGAAAAAATTCTCGAGCGTCGCGCCGTACAGCGTTTCCTTGTCGCGGAAGTAGTAATAGAGCAGCGCCTTGTTGACGCCGGCGGCCTCGGCGATGGCGTCGACGCGCGCGCCGGCCAGGCCTTCCTGGGCGAACTCGGCGAGCGCGGCCTGCAGGATGGCGTTGCGGCTGGCCTCAGGCTGGCGGCGGCTGCCACGCCGCGGCGGCGAAATATGGGAAGTGGTCTTCATTTAATTAACTAGTTAGTTATATACCGAGGGACCGGCCGTTTTTCAAGAGGTGCAGCTGTCGGGGCCAAACAAAAAGGGCAGGTCGTGATGACCTGCCTAGCTGGAAAACTTAAGTATCTTGTTTTAACTAGTTCTTGGGACGCACCCAAAAATTGACCCAAGTGTCGTTGAAAACCAACCTGCACGCAATCACTAACCCGGTGCGGTTCCAGAAAAGTAGCTGGATTTTGACAAGCTGCGGGTCACTTCAAGTAGGAACAACTGTATCCGGCGTTAGTGCTTGAAACATCACCTCGGTAAGAATGCTGGCACCCGGGCGCGATACTGACGGAAGGCTGCGCCGAATCGCTGCTCCAACTCAACGTCTTCACGGCGGATCATCACGGCTCCTGTGATCAGCGAGAAAGCAACCATGCCAGCCAGCGGGAGCAATCCCGTGCCAAGCATCCACCCAAAGAGTTCACAGAAGTGCGCCAGGTAATACGGATGACGAACCCTGGCACGAATGCCGCTTGTCACCAACTCCTGCTTGTGGCTGGAAGGCTCGATCTCGGCCAAACCGATGACCTTCGCTTGCCCAAAGCCCTGACCCGCTGCTTGATACAGCGCAAAGCCCATCAGCATAAACAGCACCGCCGGTACCCACGACATCCAGCTAACGTAGAGATGAGCGTGACGGAAGCGCCAGCTAATGGTGAAGGCCGCCAAGGCATAGGCGAACCATAACGGGACCAGTGCGAAATAGGCGCGGCGTCCGGCGGCACGCCAGCGGGTGATCAGGGGATGCACCGTTAGCCAGAACAGCGGAACCGTAGCGTACACCGAGCTGATGGCCAGTCCGGCGAAGTCGAGCAGAGCGTGGAAAGTCATGGACCAGAAGAATTGTAACGGGCAGGCAAGGGCTCATCGATATCAACGCTAGAGTTCCCAGTGCCCACCGATTTTCGCCGAGCTACACCTTCTGCTCCCGCAGCTTTTTCAGCACCTCGATGCCGCCCTCGGCGATGGGTTCACCATGGCCAACGCCCACGATGTCGATGTCTCCCAATTCGGAGAGCTTGCCCACAGACTTGATGTTCTCCTTCATGTCCATGGTCAGGCCCTGCCAGCCCGCTTCAACATACGGCCAGGTCACAATCACGTCGCCGACAAACAGCGCTTTCTTCTCCGGCCAATAGAACGAGAGACAACCAGGTGTGTGCCCCGGACTGGCAACAATGGTCAGCGGCCCCACATGGTCTCCCTCTTTCAATGCCTGATCGACCAGGCAAGGCTTATGGCCGTCCACACCCAGCGCCAGTCCAAACTGCGTGTAGTAGGCCTTCAACGGAGGCTTGGGCCAGATCGAGACTCGGGTTGATTTGCGTTGGCCTTCGACGATACCGATCTCCCATTCATGGGCGTAGACCCGCGCGTTGGTTAGCTCCTTCAGCACGGCCATGCCGCCGATGTGCGAGCGGTGCGCGTGAGTGGCAATGATGTTCTTAAGGTCGGTTGGCTTGCGCCCCATGGCTTGGATTTCGTCCAGAATGCGCTGCGCGTCGGTGTCGTAGAGAGCGTCAATCAGCGTGATCCCATCACCATCGTCGAGCAGGAAAGCATGCACATGGCCACCCATGGTTTGACGCACGTAGTGAACGCCATCGCGTAATTTCACTCGTTACCTCCGTTGGATTGTGGGACCAATTACTTAGAAAGCACCTTCGTTATCAGATATGGTCGGCCATTATCGCACACTGTGCCTTACGGACCCGAAGATGTTCCTTACCCCGCAGAATCAGTGTGGTAGCTCCTTCAAAAAGAAAGTCGCGGCGACGACAAACATTGAGCCACAAGAAAAATCCCCACCCAGCCGTCGAAGGCTGGATGGGGGATGAGCGCGCCGTCCTGCGTGCGTTGACGAAGTGGCCGCCGCAGTGCGGAACCGATTGCCAACTCACCGGTACCAACATCAGCAGGGTTCAGGCTCGGGCTGTAAGAGCGGGAACCCACATGCGATGCCCTGGTAATCGGTGAGCGTATAACTCGCGCTCAGAACTTGAACTTTCTCAAAACTCTTGCGATGGTTCGGTCTCAGGCACGGGTGAGGAGAGCCACCGCATCTCTACTCCTCACCCCTCCATCGGCGTCGTTGTTCTTGGCCAGAGACGCCGTCCTGTGCACAACAGGAACTCGTGTGGGCTTTACCCTTATGTCTTGCGCACGCAACGTGGGATTCCTGAAAAACTAGTTGGCTCCAGGTAGCCCCACAGCTGCACGCAAGTGTCGTCGGGTACCGCCGCGGAAAGCCGTCGACCACCGTCGCTAAACAAAAGTGTGTTGACCGTTGACTCCCAAAGAAGCAAGGGAGAAGCCGGCGTTACGCTGCAAATTCCCGACAGATCCTCGTAAGCCGAGCACAGCGTCATATTGCGAAACATGGTCCGCGACTGGGTCGTCAACTGCACCAGCAGGTGAGGATCGGTCGCCCAGCAACTGATCTTGACGTACTCCACGACAAAGCGACGCCGCGGCGGCAGGTTGAAAGCTGCACGTTGTCCTTCTTGAAATACCAAGCCGAAGGGCTGCCGAACTGGTGAATCGGGGTCGCATGTGTCCGAGGAAAAAACTGTTCCGAAATTGGATCTCTGGTCATTAGCTAGCTGAGTGTCGCTGAGCTCTCCCAGCACCAACTCGGTGAAGCGTCGAAGGGCGGCTAGGGAAGAACCACTCTGCTGCGCGACTACTCCGTCTGCGAGGCTCGTCATACCCTGCTCCTTTGTCTGCCTGGCTACTTGCCCTCTGACGCGTGCAGAATGCACCGAAAGCGCTCCGAGACTCAATGGATAACGCCTGACTTCCGGATGGCTTTTAGGTGACCGTTCAACAGATTGATTACACATCACTTGTAATCATTGGTGACCACCTCACAAGCCTCTGCAAAAGAGCACTTATCGATGGTCTCCTAGCGGGAAGCCCTTAACTCCAACGACCAGGTGGGGGTCAGGACGGAAGTTAATCCTTAGATTATCGGCTTCTTCGAGTGTCAGCGCAGGCATTTCTCGGTGAGCTCTCGATTCCGGTGCCCTTTCGGGCAAACTCGGCCGCCGCCTTGAGTTCTAACGAATTGGACAAGGGGGCATCGCCGAATCACACGTACCGGCGCCCTCAGGGAGCAGGGTTATGACATTGGCGAAGAAGACGTTCTATCTATCCTCGGCGGTCTTGCTGGCGGGCGCCATGGGCTTGGCGCAGACAGCCATGGGCGGCGGGAGTTCTCAGGATCAGGACAGCTCGATGGCTGGCCAAGCCGCAGGCGCTAAACTGCGCGGCTGCCTGAGCGGCTCATCGGATAACTACACCCTTACCGATCACAACGGCACTATCTACCACTTGGTAGGCGGTGGAGCACAGCTGCAAAACGCAGTCGGCCACGAAGTAGAGGTCACTGGCACACCCGACGCGAGGCGTACGGGCGCGAGCGACGACGCAACCACGAACACGGCGAGTTCGTTTCAAGTGACGGACGCGCGCGAAATTGGAGCTCGTTGCGATCATGGCGCCAGCTCAACCGGAACTATGGATCACAACCCGCCGATGACAGAGCGTCCGCCGCTGACGGATCAGCAGCCGAAAGGTGCTCCCGGGGAAGGTCGTCCTCCGCAACCGCAACAGGAGCCGGAGCCACACCTGATGGCGATGCTGCAGCAGCCCGCTTCAACCGATAGCGGCATAGCGTCACAGAGCAGCACCAGTCCGTCCCCTGCAGGCAACTGACAGCCAGAGCACGGGCTCCATGGCCAATACGCCAGTAACTAGCCAAACGCCGGCCGAACCTGCGAGTCCGGTCGGATCGAACTCACAGCTCGGCAGCGGCACTACCAACCCGAGCGCGGTCAGCACGCAGCCGGCTCACACCGGAACTTCGGGTACTGGACAGGCGGGCGCTTCCGCTACCACGGGCAGCAACCCAACTCCCGGGACGAACAACACAACGCCGGGTGCAAATGCGACTTCGGGCACGACGGCGAATCCTGACATGAACGCGAACCCGGCGGCGACTACTAGCACGGGTGCCTCAGCTTCTCCGCAGAGCACGCAGAATGACCAGAACAAGCCGCTCTACGAACGTCAGGCGACGGACGTGCCCTGGGCGAATCGTTCAGGATCGACGACTACAACGACGACAACTCCTGAGCCGCATCGCTAGCACTAAAGCCTGAGGTCCCGCTGGCAAGGCCCGGTTTCCAGCCGGGCCTTTTTTGTTTCTGGTGTCGGGTATCAGATATTCGGCAGCCAGCACGCTCTCCGGCTGGAGGCTGGGAGCTGAGGCTCGAGGCCTAACACTGCTGTGCTAAACTGCGGCCATTGCGAGGATGCTGGGGATGAGCCTGATCCGAAAAATGCTGTTCGCCGACTTGCTGCAAGGCATGAGGGTGACGTTTCGCAATCAGCATCCCAAACAGACTTATACCGAGCAGTATCCTTTGCAGCGGCCGCAGATTGCCGAGCGCTTTCGCGGAGCCCCGCGCCTGAACGTCAATCCTGAAACCGACGAGTCGCTTTGCATAGCCTGCGATCTCTGTGCTCTGGCCTGTCCCGAAAACCTCATCGTCGTTGGCAGCGAGCGGAACCCGACGACTCGCCGCAAGGAACTGACCGAATTCACCTACGACCTCAGTCGCTGCATGTTCTGCGGACTGTGCGAGGACGCCTGCCCGGTGGACGCGCTGGAGCTGACCCAGGACTTCGAGATGGCAAACTACAGCCGCAATGGGCTCATCTGGAATCGCGAAACCCTGGAAAAAGGCCCCGAGCCGAAAATGTATCCGCGGTAGAGTCGCTACCAGCCCGAACTGGCTCCGCCGAAATTAACGTGTGCCCTGTCTCGGCACCCTTATATACTTCCTCAAACCAACGTCAGCTACGCAGGAGGACCTATGGGTCTGTTTGATCAGTTGCAGAATGTCTTGACTCAGTACGCCGGGGGTAACACGCCTGGTCCACAGAATCCCCAGGAGGTGGAATCGCACTTCAGCCAGGTGGCAGCGGTCGCGCCACAGTCGTCCATGGCGGAAGGTCTGGCAGCAGCCTTCCGATCCAACCAGACGCCGGCCTTCGGCCAAATGCTCGGCGGGTTGTTCAGCCAGTCAAGCGGAGAGCAGAAGGCGGGATTGCTGAACCAGCTCATGAGCTCTCTCCCTCCGGGCGCGATGCAGTCTTTGATTGGCGCGGGCGCAGGCAGCGGGGCATTAGCCGGCCTCTTAAAGAGTGGGAGCGCGAACATCACCCCTGAACAGGCGCAGCAGGTTTCACCCGAGGCAGTGCAGCAGTTGGCGGCGACGGCCGAAAAGCACGACCCGTCGATCATCGATACCGCAAGCCAGTTCTACGCCCAGCATTCCACGCTGGTGAAGACCCTGGGCGGCATGGCGATGACGCTGGCCCTCGCGCACATCGCGGAGAAGCAGGGGCGGACGTAAGAGATCACTACCGATGAAGGGATGAAAGCCGTCCACCACGGAGCCAACCATCAGAACCCTCTATGTCTCCGTGCCTCTATGGTTCAAGATCTTCCGAGTTGCCCCAATGCTTGCCGGGAGCACGGAAGTTAGAACACAAGAACTCGGTGCCCTCGGTGTCCTCTGTGGTGCGAGCCTCTTGCTCGTTTCCTACTCGAAGATCAAAATCGCCGCCGCGATCACCGTGGTCCACAGGCCGCGCTTATCACCCACCGCCGACTGGGTGATGTTCATGGTGCGCACGATCTTGTTTGACAGGCGATAGATCTGCTTTTTCTCGTCCCACGACTTGTCGGCGTCGAACTCTACATCGAGCGTGGTCGCGAGCATTTCGGCGGCAAGCTCTTCCGCATAATCGCCGGCTACGTCATCGGTTTCGCCAAACGAATGATGCTCGCTCAGATAGCCGTAGGTGCCGCGGTCGGCGGGCATCGCCAGTCCGATACTTGAGGCGGCGAGGCGATGCGGTTCACGCGTCGAGTTCTCGGCCACTACCGCAAATACCACTTCTCCCGGCGATAGATAACGCAGTCCCTCTTTGCGCGGAATCAGCTTGCAGTGAGGAGGAAAAATCGACGAGACGCGCACCAGGTTTTGGGCGGCGATGCCGGCATCGCGCAGTGCGAGTTCGAACGAGGTCAGGCGCTCCTTATGCTTTCCCACTCCCTTGGTGAGAAAGATGCGCTTAGGAACCATGTCTTTGGACAATCTATTTCTCCGGCTCAGAGGGGAGTATGAAGGTCGAATTGAAAAACATAACACAGAGACGCAACACCAGGTACTGACGACAGAAATAAGGGTGAGGAATAGCCCGGAATGTGAAAGTTGTATTAACGAGATGAGACCGTCTTGAGCTTCACGGCTATATCGATAAACGCCTGTGCGGCGCGGCTCAAGGCCTTCTCTTTCCGATACACCAGCGCAAGATCTCGCTGGATGCTGGCGTCGGCGATGATGAGCGCAGCCAGCGCCTTGGCTTGCAAATCTTCAGCGACATTTGAGCGCGGCATGAATCCGACCCCGACATTAGCTCCCACAAAACGCTTCAGCAGTTCGCTGGAATCGAGTTCCATTGACACGTTCGGCTGCAGCTTGCGTTCTTCAAACAGCGCGTTCAGCTGGTCGCGCGTGCGCCCCGCTTTGGGAAGCAGCAGGGGATACTCGCATACGTCCGCCATGGTCGCGCTCTTATGCCCGGCAAGATGGTGTCCCGGCGCCGTGATAATCACCAGCTCGTCGCGATGAATAGGTACCACCGTCAGCCGCCTGTCTTTCACCGGCATAGAGGCCACGCCAAAATCGCACGAGCTGTCGAGCACGTCTTCCACGATGCGACCGCGCTCTGAACGTTTTACGTTGACCGCAACTCCCGGGTATTCGCGTTTGAAGTGGGCGAACACCTCCGGAAGGATGTACAGGCAGGTGCCTTCGTTGGCCGACACAACGATTTCTCCACGGGGCACCCGGTGCGTCTCAGCCACCGTTGCCAGCATGCCCCGCCGTGCTTCCAGCAGGTCTTCCGCGAATTTCTTGAAAACGATTCCGGCAGCGGTAAGGGTTACTCGGCCGCTTCCACGGTCAAGCAGCTTGGCGCCAACTTCTTCCTCGATAGAACGAATTTGCGACGAGATGGCCGGCTGGGTGCGGAAGCGCCGCTCAGCTGCGCGCGAGAAGCTGCTCAGCCGCGCTACTTCGAGGAAGGTTTCCAGTTGATCGAAGTCCATTGCGTATCCGCGCCGGCCGTTGCGAAAGACCCATGCCAGATATATCTGTAAACTTCATTGTAATAACCTGACCGGTGTAAGCGGCCACAGGAAAATGCATGGCAACGGAGCAGCTCTACATCTTCGCTCGGTTTCGAGCCAAGCCGGGCAACGAAAACGCTCTCGAGGCCGCGCTGCGCGAGGTCGTTCCTCCTACCCGCGCTGAGGCTGGGTGTCTAAGTCTCAACACTTTTCGCTCGACACGCGATCCCCAGCTTTTCTATTTACACTCCAAATGGGTGGATGAAGCGGCCTTCGATCGTCACGCTGCATTAGCGCACACGGTGAGGTTCATCGCGACGGTTGAGCCGCTGATCGACCATGAGTTCGACCTGACTCGCGCGAAGTTGATGGAGTGAGTTAGAGAACAACTCCTTCGATACGCTCAGGATGGCAGAGATTAGTC
Organism: uncultured Acidobacteriaceae bacterium; assembly: GCA_963758835.1. Classification (GTDB taxonomy): domain Bacteria; phylum Acidobacteriota; class Terriglobia; order Terriglobales; family Acidobacteriaceae; genus CAVVDY01. The sequence continues at coordinate 37,939 of CAVWWZ010000001.1, forward strand.
TTAGTTGGCGGCTGGAGGCTCGTAGCTCTCAGCGTCTTCGGATACCTGATTCCTGATAACCCAACTTCCCAGCTGACAGCTGAGGGCTAATAGCGGACCTATACCCCGCGCTATACTAGCCAATCTGGGGTGGATGTGAGTTCCCAGCAGAAAACCTTTTACATCGAGACCTTTGGCTGTCAGATGAACTTCCACGACTCCGAAAAGGTCGTGGGCTCGCTCATCTCGCAGGGCTACAGCAGGTCCAGCGCGAAGAAGACGCCGACCTCATCTTCTACAACACCTGCTCGATCCGCGATAAGGCCGAGCAGAAGGTCTTCCACCGCCTGAACGACGTCAAGAAGCTGCAGAAGCAGGGCAAGCGCTTCGCCGTTCTGGGCTGCGTCGCCCAGCAGGAAGGCGAGAAGATCTTCGAGCGCGCGCCCTACGTTTCGCTGGTCGCCGGCTCGGCTTCGTACCGCAATCTGCCGGAGATGCTGGTGCAGATCGAAGCGGGCGCAACGCGCGTCACCGGCCTCGACGACCGCGAGACCGATCAGACTTTCGAGACCGAGTTCACCGCGCGCAGCAATCCGCATCGCGGCTACATCACCATCATCGAAGGCTGCGACAAGTTCTGCGCCTACTGCGTCGTCCCATACACGCGCGGCAAGGAGCGCAGCCGCACCTCGCAGTCGGTGCTGGACGAAGCCCGGCGCATGGCCGACGCCGGATACACCGACATTCAACTGCTCGGGCAGAACGTGAATTCGTACCGCGATCCGGCAGGGAAGAAGACCTTCGCGGAATTGCTGTCGGCGATCGGCGAGCTGCCGGGCATCCGCCGCGTGCGCTTCACCACCTCGCATCCCCGCGACTTCACCAAAGACATCATCGACGCCATCGACGCGGTGCCGACGCTTTGCGATCACGTGCATCTGCCGGTGCAGAGCGGCTCGTCGCGCGTGCTGCAGTCGATGTTCCGCGAGTACACCCGCGAGCAGTACCTGGAGCGCATCGCCTGGATGAAGTCGGCGCGCAACAGGGAGATCAGCATCACCACCGACATCATCGTCGGCTTCCCGGGCGAGACCGAGGCGGAGTTCCGCGAGACGCTGAGCCTGCTGGACGAGGTCGGCTACGACGGCGTGTTCTCGTTCAAGTACTCGCCCCGGCCGAATACGCCGGCGCTGCAGTATGCCGACTCGATTCCCGAGGAGGAGAAGTCGCGCCGCCTGCAGATTCTTCAGGAACATCAGCGCGAGCTTCAGCGAGTAAGCTACCGCAGGCACTTAGGGCAGAGTCTTGAAGTAATGGTCGAGGGCAAGAAACACGGCGCGCGGCCAGATGATCGGGCGAACCTCGCAGAACAAGACGCTGAATTTCACCGTCGACGACAAGCCGGAGCCGCGGATCGGGAGATTACGTGCAAGTTGAGGTGACGCAGACGTTCCCGAATAGCCTTATTGGGGAAGATGGCGGAGTTAAGCATCCGACGTCGAGCGTTGCAGCGTAGGCGAAGCCTTACGACTGATCAGAGTGCATGCCGACGAGTGATCGATCAGAAGGTGAAGCTGCTAACAGGGAGGGAACCACGATGGAAGTCGAAATGAAAATTCGCGGGCTGATGATGGATCCGGTGACCAACATGCCCATCGTGATGCTCAAGGACCAGGGCAGCGACACCGTTCTGCCGATCTGGGTGGGCGTCTACGAGGCCAACGCCATCGCGCTCGAGATCGAGAAGGTCACCACGCCGCGGCCCATGACCCACGACCTGCTGAAGAACCTGCTGGTCGGACTTGAAGCAACGGTTCGGAAAGTCGTCGTCACCGAGCTGCGCGAAGACACTTTCTTCGCCGTCATCTGGCTGGAGCGCGGCGGGGAAGCCATCAGCATCGATTCGCGGCCCTCGGATGCCTTGGCGCTGGCGCTGCGCATGGACTGCCCGATCTTTGTCGAGGACGAAGTGCTGAAGACCAGCAAGCTGGCCACCACCGTCACCGACCGCGTGACTCAGCGACGAGCTGCGCAAATGGCTGGAGAACCTGGGCGAGGACGACCTCGGCCGCTACAAGATGTGAGCCCATGCCCGACTCCGCCGAACAACTACAACGTCTTTATCTAGCTGGATTTGAACTGCAAACCTTCGACCGTTACCCGAATTCCATCGGCGTGCTGCGCGACGGCTGCATCGCGCTGCTGCAAGCTACCCCGACCGGCTTGAAGATGATCGGGCACGCCGGCTGGCGCATGGGCGAAGTGCTGGGAGTGCTGGTCGAAAAAGACGGCCGCCAGGTCTTCCAGGCCAAGTCGGAGATTGTAGAGGCCACGCCCGAACGCCTCGCCGCCTTGATCCAAGTTCCGCGAAGATCTGGAGCAGATGCTCACCGCCACGGCGTGAGGCCAACCACAGAACGTTTCCACCTGGTCATTTCGTGAACTGCTGATCGGCAGGGATAACCAGAATCGCCTCCGACGCAGCCTGCCCAATCAGGATTTGCGAAGCCTAATGCAAGTGCCGCAAGTTACTTTACATAATATCTGTTATCGGACATTACAAATAAGCTCAGCTCACCAGCAGGTTCTCGGCGTATTCGCTTCCAGCGATGGTCCGACGCCCAAACACAATTGAGAGCATTATTGTTGGGGCCTTCACGCCGCAATTGGATCAGGCTTCATCCCAGCACAACCTTCGGATGAAAGAGCGTACCGGCCACGCGGCTCGCCAGGCAGATCAAGTCGGTCTGGTCGGCGAAGACTTTTACCCACTTGGAGCGGGACATATCAGGCAGGTTCACGCTGCGGCCAACGCGAATCCGAGCCATGGCTTCCTGGTCGGCCGTAACCGATGGTATCTCCGGAAGGACCTTTCGCGGATGGACTAGCAACTCGATGATGCGGGCCTCCGCTGCGCACCGGCCGATCTCCTCCAGGGTGTGCGCTTGCGCGATTTCGAACTCCGCTACCGCGGTCCGCCGCAAGCTGGCAAGGTGCGCTCCGCAGCCCAGCTTCTGTCCCAGCTCGTGCGCGAGACTCCGAACATAGGTGCCCGACGACACCCGGCAAGAGAAATCCACTTCCACTCCGCGCAGTTCCCTCACCTCAAACTCGAAAACCTCGACTTCAACCGGCTTCAACTCGACTGGCTGATTGCGTCGCGCCAGCTTATATGCCGGTACCCCCTTGATCTTCTTTGCCGAGAACGGCGGCGGTAGCTGCTGCAGCTTGCCGACAAAATCAGGAATTGCCGCGTGCAGCTGTTCAAGCGATACTTTAACTTCCTGCTCCGCCCCAGCCATGTCGCCATCTGCGTCGAAAGTATCCGTCGCGATTCCCAGCCGGATCGTACCCTCGTACTTTTTCTCCGAGCCCGAATAAAACTGGCTCAGGCGCGTCATGCGGCCCAGAACCAGCGGCAACACGCCCGTCGCCATCGGATCAAGCGTGCCCAAATGTCCGATAGAGCGCTCGCCCAGTAGCCCGCGGCAACGGGCGACGACGTCATGCGAAGTCCATGCTTGCGGTTTGTTCACCACCATCACACCGTTGAGTGCCATGCTTCTGGTATCGTGGACGTTCGGGACGAATCGGTCAATGTGCCTGCTTCGTTGGAACCACGAGCCGCAGGCAACAGACCGTTTTCTCCTCCATCGATGGCACTGACGCACGGTCTATGATCCCGCTGAAAGATGACGCTCCGCGCGTTGCCACTCCTTACGTCACCTACACCCTGATCGTAGCCAACACCATCGTCTTTCTGCTCGAGCTGGCGATCAAGGCTGGGGGCGAGCGAGCGTTGAACGCCTTCATCTTTCAGTTTGGAATGGTGCCGGCGCGTCTCTCGGTCGTGTTGTTCGATCATGGCTATGTTCCATGGAACTTGGTCCATGCGCTCGACGCGCGCTATGTACCGCCGCTGGAAGCTTTCCTGCCGGTCTTCACCGCGATGTTCCTGCACGGCTCATGGCTGCACCTGATCTTCAATATGCTCGCGCTCTGGATCTTCGGCGACAACGTTGAAGACTACGTCGGCCACTTTCGCTACCTGGTCCTATACCTTCTCAGCGGATTGGCGGCGGCAGCGCTACACACCTTGTTCAACTTCAGCTCGGCCATACCCAGCGTAGGAGCTTCGGGTGCGATTGCTGGCGTCATGGGCGCTTACTTCGTGCTCTACCCTCGTGCCAAAGTGCTCACGCTGGTTCCCTTCTTCTTCGTTTTCTTCGTGTGGTTGCCGGCTTGGGTCGTCTTAGGCTACTGGTTCGTGGCCCAGTTCCTCAGTGGCGCTGCGACGTCGATCGCCAGCCACGCCGGTGGCTCAACCGGCATCGCCTTCTGGGCGCATGTGGGAGGATTTCTGGGCGGCATGGGACTGGTGAAGCTCTTCCCTTCCCGCGTGAGACGGTATTACTACAGCTAGGCAAGCGCAGATTGCACTGTCCCCAGATGCCGCGATAGCTCATGTTTGCTCGCTCTTCGTTGTTCTCCGCTCAGAGTTGGAAGCAAGGTTGACATCGCGGCGAAAGCGCGTCGCTGTGAGCGTAGTCGAGGGTTCGGTGTTTGCTCAGAGGTTTAGCATCAAAGCCAACGCGGACTGAGGCGATGCCTCACGATTCCCTGGTTGATCTCTGCCAATAGCCAAGAGCGAATTTATCCAGACGCAAAAAAACGGATCGCTGTACGAGCGATCCGCTTTGTCGAGAGTTGAAGCGTTGACTAGAACAGCTTGCGGCGGATGGCGCCAGCCAATCCGAGCACGCCCGTGCCCAGCATAACCAGCGTTCCGGGTTCCGGAACAGCGGTACCGTCCAGTTCGAAGGCCTGATCGGCGCCCAGCTGGCTCCGACTGCCGAAGAAATCCTGATAAGCGACTCCATCGCCACCCGTACCGGTAGCCCATCCCCACTGTGGCGGGAACGCGAGATCCGGAACTACCGAGATCCAATACTCGATCCCGGAAAGCTCCTGGAACCCCAGACCGGTGAGGTCATAGGTGTAGATGTTGCCGTTAAGCAGGGTTTCCCCACCATTTCCATCGATGTGAGCGGTGTGCTGCAGCGTGCCGGGCTGTCCCGCGCTGTCAAAGTACACGTTCACCGTCCAGCCCGTGATCGAACCCGGATCCCCGTTGAAATATCCACCCGTAAACTTCACTTCGTCGACGGTGTAGATTCCTCCCGGGCTGATGTTCCAGTTGTCGTATGTAGAGGCAAAATTGCCCAACCCGCCAATGTCATTCTGCGACGCGCTCACCTGGGCATTGTTATCGTACGGCTGGGTGTACAGCACAGCTCCGTACGCCGAAGCCGATAACACAAGGGCGAAGAGCGCAGCGAGTAAAACTGCTTTGCTACGGCCAAAGTTCATGTTTCCTCCTCACATGAGAAAGCCGCCCGAAGGCGGCTTCTCTTTGTGTTTTTTCGAAACTAGAACAGCTTGCGGCGAATCGCGCCAGCCAATCCAAGCACACCGGTGCCGAGCATTACCAGTGTTCCAGGCTCCGGAACTGCACTGTTCAGCGTGAAGGCCTGGTCAAAGCCCGTCGCGCCTTGCTGGTCGAAGTAGCTCTGATAGCCCGCACCATCACCGCCGGTGCCGGTCGCCCAGCCCCACTGCCCCGAGCTTAAAGAGAGATCAGGAACTACCGAGAGCCAATACGGGATGCCGGATAGCTCCTGGAAGCCCAGACCGCTGATGTCATATGTGTAGATGTTGCCAGCGAGAAGTGTTTCCCCGCCGTTGCCTGAGACGTGGGCGGTGTGCTGCAAGGTGCCGGGGATTCCGCCGCTATCGAAGTAGACGTTGACAGTAAAGCCGGTGATGGATCCCGCGCTGCCTGAAATGTAGCCACCGGTGAATGCGATATCGTCGACGGTGTAGATTCCACCGGGGCTGATGTTCCAATTGTCGTAGGTAGAGGCGAAATTGCCCAACCCGCCAGCGTCATTCTGCGACGCGTTCAGGAAGCCGTTGCCATCGTACGGCTGGGTATACAGCGTGTCGGCAAATGCTGATGCCGATAGAACGAGCGCGAAAAGGGCAGCCAGCAAAACTGCTTTGCTACGGCCAAACTTCATGTTTCCTCCTGTTTAGATCGAACCGTCACCTATTGGTGCACCAATCGGGTGTACGGAAGTTACACCACTGACAACCACGTGCCGCCGCCACCCACGCACCGGGGAGCAGAACACGCACGGGTAGCAAAGTTACCCGATTTTGAGAGACTTGTCGAGTATCTTCACGGTTAAAAAAATTCCCAGTTATTAGTTACTATATAAGTAATACGCCCGAGCCCCGTCCGAATCGAGGCTTCTGGCGGCTCTCGCAGCGCAATGAGTTGCATTTACTATTGCTTCCGTTGAAAGCGATTTCCCGTGATTAGTTACCAGGAGACAACTGCTGCAAACGCGAGCCACCCCGCGCGAGTTGCAAAACTGCAGTAAGTTTTTGCGCTGCAATGGGCTGCAACGGCGTGCTTGCACAACCGACGAAATCGAGCCCAAATTACCAAAGTACCTCACTTGCCCAAAATGGTGTTCCCGGGCAACTGAGTTTGCGGCTAAGTAGCACTGAAACATCCCACTCTCGCAACAGCACGGTGTTCGATTCCCTGAAGCGTTCTCTGCCCCCAGGGCTTTTCGTTCAACATGCATTCCTTGACCTTCTCAGGCCAGTCAGCTTAAATCAGTGATTCGGTTAAGGAGCAGCGAATGCGCATCGCCTTTCTCGGTCTCGGCATTATGGGACGTGCCATGGCCGCCAATCTGGTTAAAGCCGGGCATGAAGTTTGTGTCTGGAACCGTACCGCTCGGGCCGCAGTGGAGGGAGCCAGAGCTGCCGTCTCGCCGGCCGACGCCGCCAAAGAATGTGAAATCGTGTGGATGTGCGTGGCCGATACCGCTGCCGTCGAGCGCGTCATGTTTGGCTCCGACGGCGTGGAGCAGTCCCTGCACGAAGGCATGATCGTCGTCGACTCCAGCACCATTTCGCCTTCGGCCACGGCGAAGTTCGCCGAGCGGATTGCGGCCAAGGGCGTGCAGTGGGTGGACGCTCCCGTCACCGGATCCAAGATCGGTGCCGAGAACGCTCAGCTCATATTCATCGTCGGCGGCACCGCGGAAGCAGTCGAGTTCCTTCAGCCGTTATTCAAGGCCATGGGCAAGAGCGTCATCCACGTCGGGGATACGGGCAAGGGACAGTCGGCGAAAATTTGCATGAATTTGCAAATCGCACTTATCTATGAAGGTTTCGCCGAAGGTATGACACTGGCCCGTAAACTCGGTGTCGATCCGCAGAAAATGGTCGAGCTCATCCAGGCCTCCATGATCAAGTCGGGTGTCACGGACTACAAGATTCCCTTTGTCACTCGTCACGACTACTCCCCTAACTTCCCGCTCCGCCTCATGCACAAAGACATTCGTCTGCTGCTCGATACTGCGAAAGAAGTGCGGGTGAAGCTGCCGGCCTTGGAAACAGTCGAGGAGATTTACGAGCTCGCAAGCGAAGAGGGATGGGACGACCTGGATTACGCCGCCACGATTCGCTTGCTGGAAAATTGGGCGGGACTCAGCAAGCCACCGGGTTCAGCTAAATAGATAGAGGGCGCTGAATCGATTCAGTCCTTTTGCGCAGTGCCGCAGGTTGCGAGCTCCTGCAACAGTCCGAACAGGCCGGAATCATCTTCATCGACAGTCAAGGAACTCAGAGGCGCTGTGACCAGCAGGTGCGGCGCCTTCTTGCGAAACTCTGCCTGAATCATGGCCGTTGAGCGAGCCGCCAGAATTTTTTCAATGATCGCGGTTTCACTCTGCCAATCTTCCCTGGTGGCGATTACCAGCGAGCCCAGGCTGTAGCAGTCGTCTGGCGCCGGCGTGGAACGCGAGGTGAAGCCGTACCATTGATGTTTGGCGATGACGAGGCTACCGCTAGGACGGTGTTCCAGTTCGGCGCGAAAGGTGACCTGCTCCGGCTGCTTATTCAGGTGCGCCAGGAGCCAACTCAGCGGCATCTCACGGGGGGTGAGCTCGACACTGAGCCAGCTCTGACGAAAACCGGAAGCGAACCGCAGCTCAACCTCGAACCGCGATGGACGATGCCAGTAGGGCGGAGACACCACGGCCCGTCCGGCTACCGCCAACTTAATGGAGTGGAGGACCTTTTCCGCCCGCAGCCGATTCACCTCGCGCCAGCCAAAATACCAGCCGGCTACTACGAAAATCGCCACCACCGCGTCGAAAAGAAGCATTCCCCACATCTGAGGCATGAGATGCGTACGCGCCAGTTCTCAGTTGTCAGTTCTCGCTGTCACCGCCGGAGGCGTCAGGCCCCAGGTATCGGAGAAAGCTACCAGCCGCCAGCTTCCAGTCAACGCCGGCCGGAAGCTGATCTGCTTGTCGGCGTGGTTAAACCAGGTGTCACACTGGTCGTCCCTAGCTAAAGGGCCAACGCTTTCATTGGCGCTAACAACTTACAGCTGAAGGCTGGTAGCTGGCGGCTGGCGGCTCCGTCACCCCCTTCCGCTGTCCACCACGTACACCTTGTTCGGATTGCCCGGCTCGATGCCACTCTTCTCAAAGGACACCTTGATGCGTCGCCGCAGTTCACGACTGATGTCGAATTGCGCTCCCGGACGGGTCTTCACCAGTAGCAGGTATTCCACCTCGTCGCCGTTGACGCGATCGATGCCTGGCACTTGGGGCTCGGCGACGATCTGGCCCTCGTACTTAGGATCGTGCGTCACCTCGAGAGCGACTTCCTTTAGCAGGTTAATGACCTGGTCGCTATCTGCCTTGTAGCTGACGGAAACCTTCATGGCGAGCTGCGTCCAGTCACGGGTAAGGTTGCTGACCACGGTGATCTGGCTGCTGGGAACGGTGTGAAGCGTGCCATCGGCATCGCGTAGAACAGTACGCCGCAGCGTCATGGTTTCTACCACGCCCTGCACGCCTGCAATCTTGATAGTGTCGCCAATGTCGTACTGGTTTTCGACCAGCACAAAGAAACCGTTTATGAAGTCCTTAACTAACGTTTGCGCGCCGAACCCCACCGCCAATCCCGCAATTCCCGCGCTGGCCAGCAGCGGCCCAACTTTAACGTTCAGCTGGGTAAGGATCTGCATGGTCGCCAGGAAGCCGATGATGAAAACGCCGACGCTGTAGATGACGCTCGAAAGGGTACGCAACTGTTGCGCGCGCACCGCCGAAGGCAGCATCTGTTTGTCGCCCAGGTCAGCCAGGTGCCGCGAGACCACCTTCAGCAGCCGCGCCAGGATGAATGAAACGATGATGATGGCGACGATGCGCGGCGCTTGGTAGCGCAGGAAGTCGAGGCCATCCTCGCGCCAATCATCAAAAATGTGAACGAAGTCGTGGGGAGCGAAGGTATCGAACAACGAGCCGAAGAACGCCGGAAATAGCATGAATGGCGCGATTATACAGGTGAGTGACGCGTCCTTCGAACCGGTGGAGGCACGCCTTTAGGCCAACGCATAACGTTGTTGAACGATACGAGGCGTCACCCGTTGTCACAGAAGAAAATGTGGTGGTGAATCGGTGGAAGCACCGGCCTTCAAGCCGCGAGCGGGTGGAAGCACCGGCCTTCAAGCCGCGAGCGGGTGGAAGCACCACGATCAGGCTGGTGAAGAACCGGGTGGAAGCATCAGCCTTCAGGCTGGTGAAGAAGCCGCGAATTGAGTTCGGCTTTAGCCGCGGGCCTGCGGCTCGCAAGCTCCCGGGGCTAAAGCCCGCGAGAGGTGGGCCACCGGTCACCGGCCTGAAGGCCGGTGCTTCCACCGAATCTATAATCGTGACAACCATGACTTCTCCTGCTGTCTTTCGCGCCACTCGCCAACTCTGTGTTGCCATTGTCCTGTTGTTCGCAATGACCGCCGTCCTTTCCGATACCCTCGTGTCGCAGGGACCGCCGGTCCCATCGTTTCCCCCGGCCCCGGGCGACATACCGCAAAAAAACAAAGATCCTATGGCCGAGAAGATCGAGCGCGAGGCCGCCAAACAACGCAACCTGCAGCGCGAGCAAGACATCAAGCGCGATACCGAAAAGTTGCTGGAGCTGGCAACTGAGCTGAAGCAGTACGTCGACAAGACCAACGAGAACATCATCTCTCTCGACGTCATCAAGAAGGCCGAGCAGATCGAGAAGCTGGCCAAGAGCGTGAAGGAAAAAATGAAGCAATAAAAAGCAGCAATTAGCAATTAATTAATGGCAATTGATAATAGCGAGTTACAGCGCATTACATTCCTACCTTTTTCTTGAAATTTGACTTGCTGCTCGGCAGAGCCGAGAGCATACTTCGTCGCGCAGCGCCCTCCAGGAGTGACGCCACCAGAGTTTCCGCTGCCGGACGGTTCTTTGCAGAACATCCTCAAAGGAGAAGATCGTGAAAACTCGAGCTGCTTTCTGTTTGGGAGTATTTCTGGTCACTGCAACCATGCTCGCCGCTCAGCGGACTCCCGGGCCAGCTAGTACAACGTGCGGCACGACCACGACAATCTCAGTGAACTGGGCACAGTTTGGGTTTGATTCTTGCCACTCGAAGTTCAACCCGCGTGAAGTAACTATCGGTCGATCGAATGTAAGCAACCTGGTTGTTGCCTGGAAGTATGCGACCGGCGGTCCGATCAATTCTTATCCGACCATCTTCAACGGCGTGGTTTACGTCGGGTCCAATGACGGTTTTCTCTATGCAATCAACGTTGCGACCGGTGCATTGCTATGGAGCTATTCGATCGGAAACGAGTTCGGTGCAGCAGCCGTCGGCAATGGATTGGTGTTCGCTTCCTCTGACAAAGGCGTTCTGTACGCACTCAATGCCAGCACGGGACAACTGGTATGGACACATCCAGGGGCAGACTCACCGACCTTGGTAAATGGAGTGGTATACGTTGGATACTACGATGCGATGTACGCTGTTGACGCTAGAACCGGAGCGACCTTGTGGCGTCGCTCAGGACTCTTGGGTGGTTCGGCAGTGTTCAACGGCCGCGTCTATGTGTTGAACTCAGATAACCACACGGTTGACGCCTTGAACGCTACCACGGGCGACTTGATTTGGCAGTCCATGCTGGTATTTGGTACTGGTCCGCTGGCGGTTGCTAACGACTCGGTGATTGTTGACGACGGTTTTGATCAGGCTCTGTATGCCTTAGACGCTCAAACCGGCGCATATCGCTGGGGGGTTGGAATGGAGGACCTGCAGTCACCGGTCGCTGTGGCCTATGGCGAGGTGTACTTTGGGATCAAGTTGTGGAGGACTGATACGCCATACGTCCTGCAATACAACGCCTTGACCGGAGCTGGCGGATGGGTGAATTCGACCGCTCACTACGTGTATCCGCTGCTGGTGGCCAACGGCGTACTCTATGGCAGTGGTGAGGACAATAATCTTTACGCGTTCAATACCGACACGGGAGCTGTCCTTTGGTCGCACTCGATCGGAACCCATCCCACGACCGCAGCCTTGGTGAATGGTTCGCTATTCATCGGAGGCAGCGACGGCAACCTATACGCTTTGCGCCTGGCGAACTAGCATTAGTTCATTGCTGACCAAAATGCGGCTTCAGCTGCTTATGATCTCTGCAGCTGAAGCCGGATCGGCTTTCGCATGGACCATCGACATGTTGGACGTGTACTCCAGTCGAGCACGTTTCCCCTTAAAAATTAACTTGCTTCTTACTACTACCGAAAGCATACTTCCGTCGCGCAGCGCCCGACCAATATTTCCCATCCGCCAAAGCCCACGCTGCCGGGCTGCACGTCTGCGGACCCTTCCCCCAGGAGAAGACTATGAGATTCAAAGGCACCTTCCGTTTCGCATTACTTTTATTGTGTGCGATTACTGTGGCACTTCCGGCCACGGCGCAAACGGACATCGCATGTAGTGGCCTTTCACGCACCCTGTTCGTCAACTGGCCGCAGTTTGGAATTACATCCTGTGGCGTACGCACCAACCCGAATGAGTTTATCCTCAGCCCCACTACCGTCGAGAACCTGGAAGTGAAGTGGCACTATATCCTCGGCGACGGAGGGTCGGCATCGCCTGCCGTAGTGAACGGGGTAATGTATGTGGACGCCGACTTTTATGCTGAGAATGTACATTATCTCTACGCCCTCGACGCTAATACCGGGATCCAGTTGTGGCGCCAATCTAGAGGAACGCAGCAGAGCCCCTCGTCTCCTGCAGTGGCCAACGGCTTAGTGTTTATCGGCGATCTTGATAACAACCTCTATGCCTTCAACGCCCGTACTGGAGCTCCAGTGTGGACGTTCACCACTGGCAATTCGATATGGAGTTCACCGACAGTAGCCAACGGCATTGTGTACATCATTTCCGGGGATGGCAATATGTACGCCCTCGATGCAGCCACTGGCACACAGCTGTGGGTGAAAACCGTGTTCGACTTCGGCACGTTCGACACCGGAAATCCGGCCGTCGCCGGCGGCGTGGTGTACGTCCCAGCCAGCATTTCCGGCGTTGGCCTGTATGCGCTCGATGCCAAGACCGGGGCGCCACGTTGGAGTCTCGATAACAACGCTATGACTTGGTCCTCGCCGGGGGTGGCGAACGGCGTTGTCTACGCTGGAATGGATGATGGTTCCCTGTACGCGCTGAATGCCAGTACTGGAGCCCTTCATTGGAAGAGCCCGACGCTAGGGAGGACCATGAGGGGAGTGGCGCTTGGAAATGGTCTGGTGTATGTCGGAGCCACGGACAGCAACGACCATCCATCCCTGTACGGCATCAATGCCTCCACGGGAGCGATCGTGTGGAAGTTTCTGACGGGAGGCATGGGATATAACTTTTCTTCTCCCGCTTTCGCGAACGGCGTCGTCTACATGCCGGGCGGCGCTGGCGTGTATGCGCTCGACGCGAAGACAGGAGCGATCCTGTGGCAGGACCCAGCACCAGCCAACCCCGGAGCTTCTCCGGTTGTCGTCAACGGAGTGCTATACATCAACGGTGAGAGTCCGTACGTCTATCACCTGCCAAACTAGCAGCAGGTCATCGCGGCAACAAAGAATCCGGCTTCAGTCGCACAAATATCTCAGCGGCTGAAGCCGGATCTGTTTTTCCCGGGAACGCCTGAAGGCGTGCTCCACCCGATCCCCTAGTTGCTAATTGCTAGTTGCTAGTTGCTTCTTTACCTCACCGCAGTTTCCATCTCGATCTTCTTCCCCGTCTTCCCGGTCTGCTCCTTCACGATCCGCATACCGTAGAACGAGCGGTACACGAAGACGAACGAGATCACGAAGAAGACGATCGCCAGGATGTGGGCGAAGGCCGCTCCCTTGCGTCGCCGTCAACTGCACCGCCAGCTCCACCGCCAGCAATCCGAACAGCGTGGTGAACTTGATGATCGGGTTCATGGCCACCGAAGACGTGTCCTTGAACGGATCGCCCACCGTGTCGCCGACGACCGTCGCGTCGTGCAGCGGCGTGCCCTTCTGCTTCAGTTCGACTTCGACGATCTTCTTGGCGTTGTCCCAGGCGCCGCCGGCGTTAGCCATGAACATGGCCTGGTACAGACCGAAGGCCGCGATCGAGATCAGGTAGCCGATGAAGAAGAACGGCTCCACGAACGCGAACGACAGCGTCACGAAGAACACCGCGAGGAAGATGTTGAACATGCCCTTCTGCGCGTACTTGGTGCAGATCTCCACCACCTTCTTGCTGTCGCTCACCGAAGCCTTCACCACGCCTTCCAGCTTGATGTTGGCCTTGATGAACTCGACCGCGCGATAAGCGCCGGTGGTCACGGCCTGCGTGGAAGCGCCGGTGAACCAGTAGATGATCGCGCCGCCGCTGATCAGCCCCAGCACAAACGGAGCATGCAGCAGCGACAGCTTGCCGACGTTCTCCGTCAGGCCGTGGGTCAGCGCCATGATGATGGAGAAGATCATCGTGGTTGCGCCGACGACGGCCGTTCCGATCAGCACCGGCTTGGCCGTCGCTTTGAAGGTGTTGCCCGCGCCGTCGTTCTCTTCCAGCAGGTGCTTGGCGCGCTCGAAGTTGACGTCGATGTTGAAGTCCTTCTTCAGTTCGCTTTCGATGTTCGGCACCTGCTCGATCAGCGACAGCTCGTACACCGACTGCGCGTTGTCGGTGACCGGGCCGTAGGAATCGACCGCGATGGTCACCGGGCCCATGCCGAGGAAGCCGAAGGCCACCAGGCCGAAGGCGAACACCGCCGGCGCCAGCATCAGGGCTCCCAAGGCCGAAGTTGCTGACGTAGTAGCCGATCGCCATCAAGCGCGACCATGGTGAAGCCCAGGTAGTAGCAGGAGAAGTTGCCGGCCACGAAGCCCGACAGAATGCCCAGCGACGCGCCGCCTTCCTCCGCCGAGGTCACAACTTCGCGCACGTGCCGCGATTCGGTCGAGGTGAAGACCTTGACCAGCTCAGGAATGATGGCGCCTGCCAGCGTTCCGCAGGAGATGATGGTCGCCAGCTTCCACCATTGCGTGGTGTCGCCGCCGAGCACCGGGATGATGAGATACGAAACGATGTAGGTGAGCACGATGGAGATGATCGAAGTGAGCCAGACCAGCGAGGTCAGCGGCGCTTCGAAGTTCATCTCGTCGGCAGTTGCCGAAGCGCGCTTTGGCAACCGCTTCGTTCAGGAAGTACGCCACGGTGCTGGAGACCAGCATCATGATGCGCATGACGAAGATCCAGACCAGCAGCTGCACCTGGACGTGAGGATCTTTCACGCCCAGCAGGATGAAGGTGATCAGCGCGACGCCGGTCACGCCGTAGGTTTCGAAGCCGTCGGCGCTGGGGCCAACCGAGTCGCCCGCGTTGTCGCCGGTGCAGTCGGCGATGACGCCCGGGTTGCGCGCATCGTCTTCCTTGATCTTGAAGACGATCTTCATCAGGTCGGCGCCGATGTCGGCGATCTTGGTGAAGATGCCGCCGGCGATACGCAGCGCCGCCGCGCCCAGCGACTCGCCGATAGCGAAGCCGATGAAGCACTGGCCGGCGTAATCAGCCGGAATGAACAGCAGGATGCAAAGCATGATGAGCAGCTCGACCGAGATCAGCATCATGCCGATGCTCATGCCGGCCTTCAGCGGAATGGCATAGATCGGATACGGCTTGCCGCGCAGTCCGGCGAATGCCGTGCGCGAGTTGGCGTAGGTGTTCACGCGAATGCCGAACCACGCCACGCCATAGCTGCCGGCAATTCCGATGACGCTGAACAGCAGAATGACGGGCAGCGTGACCGCGACCGGTTTGCCCGGCACCGGCGCCAGCCATCCGAAGTACGCCAGGATGACGACGGCGATGAACGCCCACAGGATCATCAGGAACTTGCCCTGCGTGACCAGGTAGGTTTTGCAGGTCTCGTAGATCAGCTCGGAGATGTCGCGCATGGAGCGATGGACCGGCATGTTCTTCAGCTGCAGGTAAATCGCCAGGCCGAAGAGCAGTCCGAAGGCGCAGAAGATCAGGCCGATGAGCAAAGCTTGTGGCCATCCATGCCCAGGAAGCTGACCGACGAGAGATCGGGCAGCTGCAGGTTGGCTTCGCCCGCGGCTTCCTCGCTGGGCTGGGCGAAGGCCGCAGAGCCGGTCAGAAGAATGGTCATGAGTGCCGCGGCCATGACTCGAAGCCGGGCGTTTTAGCGTGCCGCAGTTGCCGCGCTGCGGCAAGCCAAATTTGCATACGAGTTCTCCGATGGGCCGCAGGGAGCGCCCACGTGTGATGATGATTACCAGTTCGCTGTTCCACGATTCTCCGTAGAGAGCGTTCATAAAAGTCAGGTACCGCCAGCAGGGTGGGCTTCGCGCGGTCCTCTTCCCCGAAGTCGGAAAATTCGGACCGTCGCTATACCTGCTGGAATCCCGAGAACACGCTTCCACTTCAAGACGGAAGTGTTGAGGTTTGGCCGCGCCGGGAAAAACACTCGCTGCCGGGGCATACTCTTCCCAGCTTACGAGAACATTACAGAGAGGTTTCTTATAACATTTTGTGTGAAAGCGGGTCAATTGCACGGTAATCCCGGTTGGGGAGTTCCCGATCTTCGAAAGCTGTGAAGCTCAATGCTAACCTAACGCGCCCGACAAACCGACTGTAAACCATCTTCACGCATCACCCATGAAATACGATTCGGCAAAGCTGCCGTTAACTGTCGACCTGCTGGGGACCTTCGTCTTCGGGCTTGAGGGCGCGATCGCGGCCATTGCAGCAGAGCTCGACCTGCTGGGCCTGATGGTGCTGGCGTTCGCCACCGCTTTAGCCGGCGGCATCATCCGCGACTCGCTTATCGGAGCAATCCCTCCGGGCGCTACGGGGGCGGTCGCGTTCCTGGCGGCGATTGTGGTGTTCTTCTGGGCGCGCTTCGTCAGCCAAATTCCGAATTCCTTACTGATTGTGGTCGACGCAGCCGGCTTGGGACTGTTCGCGGTGGCCGGCGCCGCAAAGTCGCTGGAATTTGGAATTCCTCCGTTTATCGCAATCCTGATGGGCGGCATCACCGGCGTAGGCGGAGGAACGGTGCGAGACCTGTTGTTGGCGCGCATTCCTACCGTGCTGCGCTCCGATATCTATGCCGTGGCAGCGTTGGCGGGCGCGGCTATCATGGTTGCCGGGCTGGAGCTAGGCGTGCCTTCCACCTTGGCCACGGTCACAGGCGGAGGACTGTGTTTCGCGCTTCGCCTGGTTGCTGTGTGGCGGCACTGGCAATTGCCTCGAGTGTTTGGCGGCTGAGTCCCGCAAACACTCAATCGAGATGGCGGACTCGGCGGCCTCAAGTCCCATTGTCGCGCAATGGCGTCTCCTGTAAATTGCATCTTTGTCTACATTGAAAGATGTAGCCTCGACTATGACTGCCAAGGAGAAGATCGGGGAGCTGCTCGCTCTCGCCGACATCGAGCTGAATGGTTCCGAGGCTTGGGACCTCCAGGTTCATGATGATCGCTTCTATCATCGCGCACTGGGCCATGGCTCCGTCGGAGTCTGCGAAGCGTACATCGACGGCTGGTGGGACGTTAGCGACATCGACGAATTCTTCTATCGCCTTCACCGCGCCCAACTCGGCGGCCGCATCCGCTCCCTTGAGGTGCTTTGGCTGGGTATAAAGAGCGCTGTCTTCAACCTGCAGAGGAAATCCAGTGCTACCCAGGTGGCCCGGCAGCACTATGACATCGGCAATGACCTGTATCGGGTGATGCTCGACAAGAATATGCAGTACACCTGCGCTTACTGGAAGGACGCCGACAACCTCGAGGCCGCGCAGGAGAGCAAGCTGCACCTCATCTGCCGCAAGCTGCACCTTCGGCCAGGCATGAGGGTCCTGGAGCTGGGCAGCGGATTTTGCGGCCTGGCCCGATTCATGGCCAAGGAGTACGGCTGTGAAGTAGTGACCTACAACATTTCCAAGGAACAAGTAGCCTTCGGCCGCGAATGGTGTGCCGACTTGCCGGTACGCATCGAAGAGAAGGACTATCGCGATGCCATCCGCGAAGAAGGCAAGTTCGACGGTGTCGCCGCCATCGGCCTATGCGAACACATCGGCTATCGCAATTACCGGCCGTTTTTGGAGCTGGTGCGCGCCAAACTGAAAGACTCCGGACTCTTCCTGCTGCATACCATCGGCGGTAATCTCTCAAAAACCTCAACCGATCCGTGGGTTGATAAATACGTTTTCCCCAACGGCATGGTTCCTTCCATCGCGCAACTGGGTCGAGCCATGGAGAACCTGTGGGTAGTTGAAGACTGGCACAATTTCGGCCCCGACTACCACAAGACCCTGCAAGCCTGGTGGCACAACTTTGAGACGCGCTACTGTACGCTCGACAAGAAACGCTACGACCAGCGCTTCTTTCGCATGTGGAAGCTCTATCTCATGATGTCGGCCGGATCGTTTCGCGCGCGACGCATGCAGCTGTGGCAAATCGTGATGAGTACGGGCGCCATCTCGAGCTATGAACCGGTGAGATAGAACAATTGCTGGTTGTCGGTCGTCAGTTGTCAGAAAACAGCTGCCAGGCCAGCTATTAGCTACCAGCAAGAATGTGGCTGTCATCCTGAGCGAGGAGCGTAGCGACGAGTCGAAGGACCCCTACCATGACCTCAGCCTCCGTCGCGACCCAGGCTACTTACGCCGCTTACCACCAACGCCGCGACAAACTCATTCGCGAACTGCGCGAGGCCGGCCCAACCCAATCCATCGGCCTGAACAAATCGACCTCCAACCTCTTCCGCGCGCGCGCTGAAAATACCAAGCGTCGCATCGATGTTCGCGACTTCAACCACGTCTTGACCGTTGACGCCGACGCTCTCGTCGCCGAGGTCGAGGGCATGACCACCTATGAAGACCTGGTCGACGCCACGCTCGAACACAACTTGCTGCCCACGGTCGTGCCTCAGTTAAAAACCATCACCATCGGCGGAGCGGTGAGTGGCTTGGGCATCGAGTCATCATCCTTCAAGTACGGGCTGGTACACGAAACGGTCCAAGAGATGGAGATCGTGCTGGCCGACGGAAGCACTTTACTCTGCTCCCCAGAGCAAAATAAGCAGCTGTTCTACGGATTTCCTAATTCTTATGGAACCCTAGGTTACATCCTTAAACTTAAAGTAAAGCTTCTGCCCGCAAAGAAATATGTCAAGCTCACTCATCGCCGATTTACCGAGCACCAGAACCTCTTCAAACAACTCGCCGCAATCTGTTCAAGCTCACACTTTGATTTCGTAGATGGCGCTGTCTTTGGCGCGAACGAGGCCTACATCGTCACCGGCGAATTCACCGACAACGTGCCCTACACTAGTGACTACACCTACAGGAAGATCTTTTATCAATCGATTCGCGAGCGGGAGATCGATTACCTAACTGCGAAGGACTACATCTGGCGCTGGGACACTGATTGGTTCTGGTGCTCCAAGGTATTTCACGCGCAAAATTCGATAGTGCGCGCACTGGCGGGCAGGCGATTCCTGAATTCGAGAACCTATCAAAGCATCATGCGGCTATCGCGCAAGCTACCGCTCAACAGCAACACCGAATCGGTCATCCAGGATGTCGATATCCCCATCGAGCATGCGCCGGAGTTTCTAGATTTTCTGCTGCGCGAGATCCGCATACTGCCCATCTGGCTATGCCCGTTCAAGAGCTACGATCCCAACGCGAGCTTCGCGCTTTGCCCGCTGGATCCGCAAACACTCTATGTCAACTTTGGATTTTGGGACATGCTGCCAAAGACGGGACAAGACGGTTTCTATAACCGCAAGATCGAGCGGAAGGCGCTGGAACTACACGGCGCCAAAGGACTCTACTCAAGCTCTTACTATGACAGGGAGACATTCTGGAGCATCTATGACCGCGATGCTTACCAGGCGCTGAAGCACAGGTACGATCCGCAGCGGCGCTTTCGAGATTTGTACGAGAAGACGGTATTAACGATGTAAGTTCGCGGAAAGGGAACGAACGCTTACCAGGCGCGGAGCGGTCGCCAACTGCCCTATACGTGCCGCCGTTTAATCAGGCCTTCCCGCTGCAATGATTCTTCAATGCCATCCCAAACACGGGGGCTGGGGTTCTCCATAGGAACCAGCAGCTTGGCGCATTCCGCGATGTACCTCAAATCGGCTACCAGATCGGAGCAGACAGGGCACGTCTCAAGGTGCTGCTGCTGCTCCGGAGTTCCACCGCCGTCAATGATGTACGGCAACGCTTTCTGAAACTCGGCACAATTCATCTCTTCTCTTCTCCCCACTGGATTCTGCGAATCGTGCCCTATGCCACCGCTTACAGTCGGGTGGCCGGCGCTGTCCATTTCGCGGCAATTTCGCATGAGTCCTAGCTTTCTACTTGAAACCTACCTTCGCGCAGCTTTCTCGGCCCGGCTTAATTTCAATAAATCGCGTAGCTTCATGCGAGCCTTGTGGAGCTGCGATTTGCTGTTTCCGATGGAACAGCCCATCATCTCGGCAATCTCGTTGTGTTCATACCCTTCGACATCATGCAAGACGAAGATGATGCGATATCCGGGCGGAAGGCTTTCGATGGCGCGCTCCAGGTTCACCCGATCAATCGAGCCGGCAAGCACGTTGTCTCGCGCGCCAATGTCCTTCTTGGGACCATCTTCCTGCTGCGGTTCCATGGTCTCCTCCAGCGATACCTCTGGAAGCCCCTTCTTACGCAGGTGCATGAGAACAACATTGACCGCCAGGCGGTGCAACCAGGTCGAGAACGCCGATTCGCCCCGAAACGTTGCTATCTTGCGATACAGCTGCAAGAACGCTTCTTGTGTGAGGTCTTCAGCCTCTGCGGTGTTGCCAGTCATGCGCAAAGTAAGTGAGTAGACACGGCGCTTGTGCATGCCATAAAGCATCTCAAAGCACTCCGCATCGCCTTCTTTAGCGCGCGCGATGGCATCGGCCTCGGTTATGCCGGGAGCAAGAATTTTCTTCGCTGTGGTCAATTGTTCAGGTCCGGTTTCGCTAGATTTGATGCGACGAGAGCTGCTGACAGTTGCTCAAGCCCACCCAGCCTAACACGTAAGTGGTACGTTGGGCTTCTCTGCGGTTAGAACGCGAGCAGCCGGAAGGAGTCAGGGCGGGTTTTAGGAGAATGCGTTGGGATCCCGCACCGAGATTCGAAGTAGCGTCTGATGCGGCGGCGAGGTCGCGCGCACGCCGTTATACAAAGGCCGAGGGCTCATTTGTCGGCGGTAACTCGGATTCGCTTCTTAGTGGGCTTTGTAGACGCCCGTTTAGTAGACTTCGCCACCCCATTCTTATAAGCCGCCTCCACTGCGATTTGCATGACCGCCTTGGTCGCCTTGGGCAAATCAACCATGGTTGAGCCGTTTCGTCCCCAAGCTCCTGCTGCGGGGAAGAAGACGCCCGGATGATCATGCATGAACTCAGCCTGCTGCTCCGGCGTGAGCTGCACCATGCCTCGCGTCTGGTCAGGATGCCCAAGCGTGGCGAAGATACGTCCACCTACGCGAAAGTCAGGATGACCATGATGGGCACGCTCCTCGGTTTCAGAAAAGCTCAGCACCAGCTTGCGAAATTGATCCGCTGTCATACGTGTTTTCCCCTTCTCCTCCATTTGTCAGCATGGTCACGTGCGCGGGTGCCCCACTCAATCCTGCAGTTGGATTGAGTGGGACCTGCACAAAACTCAATGCGCTCCCGCTTTCATGCGTCGCTCCATCTCTTCCGGCGAGACATCTTCCACGTGGGTTGAGATCCACCAGGTATTGCCCTGAGGATCTTTCACTCCGCCGCTGCGGTCACCGTAGGGATGGGTTGTCATTTCGCGGGTCATTGTGCCTCCGGCTGCCAGAGCTTTCTGGTACATGGCATCGCAATCGGGAACATACAGTACGAGGTTGGCCTCTTTGGGGCGCCACTCGTCGCGCGCCTGGCCGATCATCAGCATCGAGTCGCCAATCTTCATCTCGGCATGACGCACCTTGCCCTCGTCGTCATTCATCCGGTATACGACTTTGCCATCGAATGCCTGCTCGATAAAGTTCATTAAGGTCTGTGCATCGTCAACCGTCAGGTACGGCGTTACGGTATGAAATCCATCGGGAACTGGCTTGACTGCCATTGCGCTCTCCTCTTCAAAATGTAACTTCGCGAATTGAATCGCCGCCGCTGAGGCAGCACTTGTCATGATTCTTACGCGAATGCTGGCAGGCGTCTTGTAAAAATCTGACCTAATCCACGACGGGAACGTGGTTGAGGTGAGGCGTGCGGTTGGCGAGGTACTCTGCCGGAGTCAGTCCCGCGAAGCTGCGGAAGTCGTGCGCAAAATGCGGTTGATCGTAATAGCCGCAGCGGAGCGCTAGTTCAGCCCAGTCAACTGACTCACATCCGGAGAGAGATGCAAGCACTCGCTGAAATCGCCGGACCCGCAGGAACCGCTTGGGTGTGAGCCCTACTTCGCCGGCGAAGAGCTGATTGAAATGACGTTGGCTGTAACCGATGCGATCCATCACCGCCGACAGCGGCTGCGCGAATGAGCCGCCCTCGAACCGTTCGGTAGCGAAAGCGACAGCTGGATGCCTCTGCAGCTGCTTGGCCCTGGAGAGTAGCCACTGCTCGGCGACCGCGAACTTCCCCGCCGGGGTTGGGCTCTGCAGCAGCTTTTCGCGCAGGCCTCTCGCGCCGGACCCGAACACCTCGTCCAGTGTGACGCATTGGTCACTGAGTTCGCTGGCGGGCATCCGCAGAAACGGAAATCCTCCGCCCGGCTTGAACTGAATTCCCAGCGTGGTCACCATGTTCGCCGTATCGACGATCATGGATGTCGATCGCGCGCCACAAATCACCTGAGTGCTGCTGACATCGCCACGATAAGAATCCGGGTGGTCAAGAGAAGTAGGACGCTCGCCGAGATTGAAAGCGATCGTCATGGCGCCGTTGGGCAACAACCGCTCGCGCGAGTGCGGCTGGCAGTAGCCGTCCCAATACCAGATGACGCTGATGAAGTCTGACAATGGGGGAGGCGGAATGTATTGCGCTGTGATCACGCCAGTCTCACCGGATTGGCCAAGTATAGCCGCTTTCGGCGCCAGGTATCGGGTACCGGGTATCAGGTATCAGGTATCGCGCCGAGAACTCTGAGACCTGAGACCTGACACCTCTCCCTCAGTGCGCCATCGTCGGGCCGCCGCGTTTGCGCACTTTGACCATGGTGAATGCGATAGGGGCGCACAGAAAACACAGCAATGCCAGATAGCGAAAGTCATCAACAAACGAGAACAGGGACGCTTGGCCATTCAAAATTCGATTCAGGATGCCAGTGGCCTGCCGCGCCGCCGTTGCTGGATCGGCATGTTGGGACAAATATGTTGTCAGCGCTTTCAGCTGATCCTGAAAGGTATGACTGTATTGGCTCACGTTATACGACAGCTCATCGCGATGCGTCTGCTGGTGGCGCGCGAGAATCGTGTTCACGACGGAAATGCCGATGCTGCCGCCGACATTGCGCATCAGGTTATAGAGGCCGCTGGCGTTGCCGATCTCTTCGTTGCGCAGGTCCCCATGGTCGAGGTCGCCAGCGGGACGAAGATCAGGCTCAGGCAAAGCCGCTGAGGATAATCGGCCAGAACAATGACCATGGACCGATCTCCAGCGTCGACCGTCCCAACCACAGGGTGCAGAGCCCCATACCAATGAAGCCGGCGCACATCAGGTAGCGGTTATCGATTTTGCCGGTCAGGATGCCGATGACGGGCATGAAGAATAGCGCGCCGAGGCCGCGCGGCGCCACCGCCAATCCCGCCGCCAACGCCGTGTAGCCCAGCAGTTCCTGATAGAACAGCGGCAGCAGGGTGATCGAGGCCGTAAAGGACCCCTCCGAAAAGAGCGATGAGCACACAGCCCATCAGGAAGTTGCGGTGGCGGAAGACGCGCAGGTCCACCAGCGGCTTATCGTGGGTCAACTCGCGAATGAGAAATGCGACCAAAGCGACCGACCAGAATCGCAGTTGTCCAGCGAATCCAGGTGGCGCCGAACCAGTCGTCTTCCTGGCCTTTGTCGAGGATGATCTGCAACGCGCCCAGCCAGACGGCCAGCAGTCCGAGCCCGATGCCGTCGAATCTTGCCGGGCTTGGCGTTCTTGATGTACGGCGGATCTTCGACGAAGCGCAGGATCAGCAGGATCGCGAGAATGCCGATCGGGAATGTTGATGTAGAACGCCCAGCGCCAGGAGTAGGTCTCGGTCAGACATCCGCCCAGCGTCGGCCCAAGCACCGGCGCGACCACCACGCCGAGCGCGAACACCGCCATCGCCATGCCGCGTTTCTCCGGCGGGAAAGCTTTCCAGCAGAATCGCCTGCGATAGCGGTTGCAGCGCGCCGCCGCCTGCGCCTTGCAACGCGCGCGCGAGCAGGATCATGCCCAGGCTGCTGGCCGCGCCGCAGGCAAACGACGACACGGTGAAGATCATGATGCAGGTGATGAGAAAGCGCTTGCGCCCGAACTTCAGCGAGAACCAGCTGCTGGCCGGCAAGGATGATGGCGTTGGCGACCAGGTAGCTGGTCAGCACCCAGGTGGCTTCGTCGTTGGTGGCCGACAGGCTGCCCGCGATGTAGGGCAAGCGCGACCGCCGCGATGGAAGTGTCGAGCACCTCCATGAACGTGGCCAGCATGACCGAGACCGCGATGATCCAGGGGCTGGTCTCCGGCTTAGAGACGGTGAGTGCCCCGGCGGTTTCTGCGCTGGCTGCCAATTCCCTTCTACCCTGGTTGAGTTGTGAAGCTTACACGGAAGGCGGGACGCAAGCCAACTGCCTAGCCGGCGGTCTCCGCAGCCCTGAGATGAGGCTTAGATGTCGGACGGGGTGAGTTGGAATGTTAGATTGCGGCACGAAGTTGTAAAAAGAACGGGCCAGCGCCTGAGGAGCGGCTCAGTCTAGCCCAGCACCCAGGTGAAGGACACGGTTGAAGCGAGTTTTCATCGGGTGCGGGTTCGCTAGTGTGTCAACGCAGCACATGCAGTGCTCGCATCGTGGGCAAGAAATCAGGTAACAGATCGGCGGCGGCGTGGACGATGACGATCACGGCGAAGTTGCGGGTACGGGCCCACAGCACGCCGAAGAGGAATCCGGCGACCGATGTGATCACGATGGAATAACCGATTGCCATCCAAAGTGCCGGATGCGGCGGCAAGCCTTCTTGAGTTACTGCGGTCCGAAGATAAAGACCGGGAGCATGCATCAGGCCGAAGAGCAGCGACGCGAGCACGATGCCGCCAAGCTCTGAACGCAGCACTGATGAGAGACGCGATTGCAACAGGCAGCGAAAGAAGAATTCCTCCACCACCCCAGCTTCGAGCGCCAGCCATACAAAGGTTAGCGGAAGTCCCCAAAAAAGTGTTGCGTCGGAGACATGTGCCGCCCAGATGTCGCGGAGTCCGCGTCCGAGAACCGCCTGAAACGCGATGAGCAACAGCGACATGCCGGCCATCGCAAACAAGTGCCGGCGATTGAAGCTCGAAGGCGCCAGGTCGCGCCAGCTATATCCGAAACGCCGTCGCATGATCCACGCGGGAACGGCGACAAATACTAGAAGCTTCACGGCCACAATTACGACGGACTGGGTGGGGTCCGCTGGAAAAAGCCGACGCACCCAATCTAATCCCCAGGTAACAAAAGCCGTGAGTGCGACGAAGTAGAGCGCCAGCACAGCTAATTCCCGCGCCGGTTCCGAGACCTCATACGGAAGCGGCCGCACGCCGATGGTGAGCAGCCATGCCACCGCGGAGAATCCCACACCCAGAATTGCTGCGACTGCGAGCGCGTCGGAAAGATCGAAGCCTCCTCGGCTGGCCATCGCGTAAAGGATCGCGGCATAGAGTGCGATGTAGCCGGCGAGAAACACGAGGCCGGTGAAGCGATTGTTCTTCGCTTCCCGCATAACGGTCATGGTCTTCGTCGCCATTGTGCAGCTATACGTCTGTTAGTTGGCACAGGTTCCATCTCACACCGTGAGTTCTTGTCCGGCGAAAAGCTAATGGCGAAGTACGAGAGTTGCACGTCCCTCGACTCGTCGCCCTCTCGCGGCTCGGCCTCCTCGCCTGCGATGACGCCATGGTTTACATTCATCCCATGCGCTTGCAGATCAACGGCGATGAAAAAGAGTTTGCCGAAGGATTGTCGCTGGCCGACCTCATCGCCCAGCTTGGCATGAAGCCCGATCGCGTTGCCGTCGAGTTGAATCGCGAGATCGTCGCTCGGGCACAATGGACCGAGACGGTGCTTAGAGACGGCGACAAGTTGGAGATCGTGCATTTCGTGGGCGGCGGCTAAGAGACCGTTCAGGGGTGATGTCGTCCCCGAGGGACTCGGGAATGTTAGCTACGGAGCCTACCCAGCACTCCGCTTCGGCTCCGTGCTGGGCTGTCATCACACGCCCTTCGGGCTTTGGTTCGTTGCAGCATGAGAGTTCCTCGACGCCCCAACCCGGATGAGAGGCCAGAGTGCCGCTCGCACCTCCAATTCCCGATTCGGGAAAAGGCTTGTCAATAGCTCGAACGTGGCGCAAGCCCGCGTAAACCCATGACGCCAAGACAAATATAAAGTTGCGCAACTGGTAAAGATTCCCCGCCAAACCTGCTATGCTTAGAACAGTAGAGCCAGTACGGCGCATCCCGCCGTCTGGCTCTTTTTGCGTTTCGTCCATTTGTTCCGACGACGCAAAACCGGCTGGCCCAGTGCTGCGCCGGACGACTCTTTGACAATTGAAAAATTCAAGCGACGGCTGAGCCCAGAAACCCAAATCGATGGTCTGCCCTTCCCGGCCGCTGACTGGCGCCGGACCGAGCAGCGATCGCCCTGGGGATATGCGCCGCGCCGGAAGCACACCTTTGTCTGCAGCGCAGGTGTGTCTTGCCGGTTTTACGGATCAGAAGCAGCCTGATCCGACGAGCAAAGCCGTCACTTTTTTTCTTTTCGCGCACGGATTGAGCGCCTTCATCGCAGTTTTATGAAACGTGCATGAACACAGCACTCCGTTTGGTTGACATGCCCGGTAGCGAACAATAAACTCAGATGTTTACCTGTTGATGCGCAACGATTCCTGAGCGACTTCGCCACATGCCTGATACCTATTTCACGCGTTATTTGCCGTTGCTGATCCAGATCTGCATTGCAGGTGCACTGGCGTCGGTGATGGTGACGCTCTCGTACTTCGTCGGCCAGCACAAGTACAACAAGTCGAAGATGTCGCAGTACGAATGCGGCATGACGCCCATTGGCGATGCCCGCCAACGTTTCTCGGTCAAGTTCTACCTGGTCGCAATGCTCTTCATCCTCTTTGACGTGGAAGCCGATCTTCCTTTATCCCTGGGCGATCATCTTCAAGGACCTGAAAATGTTCGGGTTCTGGGAGATGCTGGTGTATATCGGCATCGTGCTCGCCGGGTACTGGTACATCGTGAAAAAGGGCGTCATCGACTGGAACCGCCCGTCGAAGGCGGATAGGATCTGACCATGCCCTGGCCGCCGGCAATCACCGACATTGAACAACTGAAGGACCGTCCAGAGGTGGCATTGCTGCTCGCCTCCGACAAGGTTGCCGTCGAAGGCGTGAAGTTCGATCGCAACGAACTGACGATCTGGGTCGAGCGCACTGGCATTCGCGATGCCTGCCAGGCGCTGAAAGACAGCGCGCAGCTCAATTACAACGCGCTGATGGACGTCACCTGCGTGGACTGGTATCCCAATAGTCCGCGCTTCGAAGTTGTCTATCACCTGTTCTCGACCTCGACCAAGCAGCGCGTGCGGCTGAAGGCCAAACTTGCGGACGAGGATGGCAACATCGATTCTCTGGTACCGATTTGGCCAAGCGCTAATTTTTTCGAGCGCGAAGTTTTCGACCTGTTTGGCATCCGCTTCAACGGCCATCCGAACCTGAAACGCATCATGATGCCCGAGGGATGGGACGGCTATCCTCTCCGCAAGGACTACCCGGTTGAGGGATATCGGTAGACATGGCTGATCAACTGCTCGAACGCCCGCTGATACTGGATTCGACCGAAGACCGCACCATGCTGCTGAACATGGGGCCGCAGCATCCGTCGACCCACGGTGTGCTTCGCCTCATGCTGGAGATCGACGGCGAGACCATCGTCCGCATTCTGCCCGACATCGGCTATCTGCACACCGGGATCGAGAAGACCTGCGAGGCCAAGTTCTATCAGCAGGTGGTGCCGATGACGGACCGCATCGATTATCTCTGCCCCCTGACCAACAACCTCGCCTACTGCCTGGCGGTGGAGAAGTTGCTGGGGATGGAGATTCCGCCGCGGGCGCAGTGGATCCGCGTGATGCTGAACGAGCTGACGCGCATCAACTCGCACCTGGTATGGCTGGGCACGCACGCCATGGACATCGGCGCCATGACGGTGTTCCTGTACTGCTTCCGCGAGCGCGAAGACATTTTGCGGCTATTCGAAGCGGTTTCGGGACAGCGGATGATGACGTCGTATTTCCGCATCGGAGGCCTGGCGCTGGAGCCGCCGCTTGGGTTCTTTGACAGAGTTAAGAAGTTTATTGACCGCTTCCCTGCCGATATCGACGAGTACGAAGGACTGCTGACCGGCAATCCTATTTTTGTAAACCGCATCAAGGGCGTCGGGCAGATCTCGGCGGAAGATTGTCTCGCGCTAGGCGGCACTGGCCCGACTCTTCGCGCCAGTGGTATCGACGTCGATCTTGCGGCGCGACAATCCGTACTCGGGATACGAAAACTTCAAGTTCAACGTGCCGGTTTCGAAAGACGGTGATGTATTCGCGCGATACATCGTTCGCGTGCAGGAGCTGCGCGAGTCGCAGAAGATTGTGGTTCAGGCTTTGGAAGGATTGCCGGAAGGGCCGGTGAAAGCTGACTCCCCGAAGGTTGTGCTGCCCGACCGCGAGAAGATGAAGACGGAGATGGAAGCCCTCATCTATCACTTTAAGATTGTGACGGAGGGTTTCACGGTTCCCGAAGGCGAGGTTTACATGCCGATCGAGTCGCCGCGCGGCGAGATGGGCTACTACGTGGTAAGTGACGGAACGGCCAAGCCGTATCGCGTGCATATGCGCTCGCCTTCGTTTGCGAATTTGCAGACGCTGGCCAAGATGTGCGAAGGGCGCCTGCTGGCAGACGTTGTAGCGGCGATTGGGTCGATCGATATTGTGTTGGGTGACGTAGATAGGTAGTGCCGCTGGCTATCGGCTCTTGGCCTTTAGCCAGATCGTAATCAGCAAGTCCGGCCAAAAGCCAAGTGCTAAGAGCCAACAGCGATAATGAAATTTTCTGACCAACTCGAACAACGCTTCGCCGAGATGATCACGCATTATCCGACGAAGCGGTCGGTGCTGGTGCCGATATTGCTTTACGTCCAGGATGAGCTGGGCGCGATCACCGATGACGCGATTCACGAGCTCGCGCAGCGTGTGGAACTGTCTGACCTGGAGGTGCGCAATGTCATCACGTACTACTCGATGATGCGCACACATCCTATTGGCAAATACAACTTGCAGATTTGTACCAACGTGAGCTGCCTGCTGCGCGGCGCCGACGACCTCTTTGAGCATTGCAAGAAGAAGCTAGGTGTCGGCAATAAGCAAGATACGCCCGATGGGCTGTTCCACCTGGAAGAAGTTGAATGTATTGGCGCGTGCTCGTGGGCTCCGGCGATGCAGGTGGATTACGACTTTCACGAGAACCTGACGCCGGAGAAGATCGACGAGATTATCGACGGGATAAAGAAGAAGGAACAGCAATGATCCGCTCTTCGCCATTCGCCATTCCTTATTCGCCGGAATGTTATCGCGGCGAATCGGGCGAATAGCGAATGGCGAAAAGCGAACGGCATTAAGCGAATGGCGTATCTAGTCTCACATCCCGATGAAGTAAAGGTTGTCTCCAAGCGCTTTGGCATGGGAGCAACCAACCTTGACCGCTACCTCGAGCTCGACGGCTATAAGGCGCTGCAGAAGGCGCTGACCATGGAGCCGGACGCGATCATCAGCGAGGTAAAGACGTCGAATCTGCGGGGACGCGGCGGTGCCGGATTCCCGACGGGCATGAAGTGGTCGTTCGTGCCCAAGCAGTCGGCGAAGCCGAAGTATGTGCTGTGCAACGGCGACGAGAGCGAACCCGGCACCTGCAAAGACCGGCTGATCTTCGAGCAGGACCCGCACTCTGTGATTGAAGGGGTGATGATCGCCTGCCTTGCGATTGACTCGAAGGTCGGGTACATCTACCTGCGCGGCGAGTACCGCTACCTGGTCGAGATCATGGAGAAGGCGGTGCGCGATGCTTACGCGCGCGGCTTCATCGGCAAGAACATTTTCGGCTCGGGCCGCGAGCTGAATATTTATATTCACTCCGGCGCGGGCGCGTATGAAGTTGGCGAAGAGTCGGCGCTGATGGAATCGCTCGAAGGCAAGCGCGGCGTGCCGCGCATCAAGCCTCCCTTCCCCGCTGTGGTAGGACTTTGGGGCGGGCCGACGGTCATCAACAACGTCGAGACACTGGCGAGCGTTCCGCACATCCTGCTAGGCGGCGGGCAGTGGTTTGCCGATCTGGGCACACCGAAGAACGGCGGCACTCACCTGGTGAGTATCAGCGGCAATGTGGAAAAGCCGGGGGTTTACGAACTCCCGCTGGGATACAACTTCAAGAAGCTGATCTATGACGTTGCCGGCGGTATCCAGGGAGGCCGCACGCTGAAGGCGGTAGTGCCGGGCGGCTCATCAGTACCCATCCTGAAGGCAGACGAGATCGATTACCCGTTCGATTACGATGGCATGGCGAAGGCCGGAACGATGATGGGTTCGAGCGCGGTCATTGTTCTCGACGACACTCAGTGCATCGTGAAGTTTGCGTTGCGGGTGATGAAGTTTTATCAGCACGAGAGTTGCGGCTGGTGCATTCCGTGCCGCGAAGGTACTGACTGGCTGAAGAAAACGCTGGTGCGTTTTCATTCCGGCGGCGGCGTGGCGAAGGACATCGACAACATGAAGTACCTGGCCGACAACATGCTGGGGCGGACGTTCTGTCCACTGGGCGATGCGGCGGCGATGCCGATGATTTCGTACATCCAGAAGTTCCGGGAAGAGTTTGAGGCGCATTTGGACGGCAAGCCGTGTCCGTATGAGCATGTACACGAGGCTGCGCTCGTGTAGTTGTCAGTTGCCGGTTGTCAGTTGTCAGACTGACGGCCGGGCTGATGGCTGGCAGGTTTTAATAGCGAAATTGAATTGACAACAGGGACTCACTGACAACTGAGACCTGACAACTGATAACTGGTTCTCAATGGCTGATGTAACACTCACTGTCGATGGCAAGAAGCTCACCGTTCCTGCGGGGACGCTGCTGATTGAAGCCTGCAAGAGCACGGGCATTCACGTGCCCTCGTTCTGCTACTACCCCGGGCTTTCGCTGCAGGGCGCTTGCCGCATGTGTCTGGTGGAAATCGAAAAAATGCCCAAGCTGCAGACGGCGTGCACTACGCCGGTCACCGAGGGCATGGTCGTCACCACCGAGAGCGACAAGATCAAGCAGGCCCGCAAGTCGATGATCGAACTGCTGCTGGGCAATCATCCGCTGGACTGCCCGGTATGCGATGCCGGCGGCGAATGCGAACTTCAGGACATGACCTTCACCTACGGCGCTGCCGAGTCGAAGTTCATGGAACTGAAGAACCATCGCGAGGAGCAGCAGTGGTCGCCGGTGGTTTACTTCGATCGCCCGCGCTGCATCCTGTGCTATCGCTGCATTCGCGTCTGCGGCGAGGGCATGGACGTGTGGGCGCTGGGCATCCAGAATCGCGGATCGAGCTCCATCATCGCCCCTAATAAAGAAGATCATCTGGAGTGCGAAGAATGCGGCATGTGCATCGACATCTGCCCGGTCGGCGCGCTGACGTCGGGAGCATACCGCTATAAAACGCGTCCGTGGGAGATGAAGCACGTCGGCACCGTCTGCACACATTGCGGTGACGGTTGCAAGACCACGCTGGGGGTGCGGCGGGCTGACACCGGCATGCAGATTGTTCGCGGCGATAATCGTGACAAGAGCGGCATCAACGGCGACTTCCTGTGTGTCAAGGGACGCTACGCCTTCGACTTTGCGCACAGCGATGAGCGCCTGTCGAAGCCGCTGATCAAGCGAGACGGCAAGTTTGTCCCATCGACATGGGAGCAGGCCTTCGAGCTGATCGCGTCAAAGTTCAAGGAAGTCTTAACTGATGGCACGCCGTCGGCGGTTGGCGTTATCGGCTCGAATCGCACTTCGAACGAAGAGAATTACCTGTTGCAGAAGTTCGCGCGGCTAGTGCTGGGCACCAACAACATCGACCACCATCGCACTGCCGACTTCCCAGCCTTCGCCTCGGCTCTCGCCGGGAAGGAAGATGCGACAGTTCCGTTGCGCAAGCTTGGCGAAGCACCGTCGATACTTCTGATCGGCAACAATCCGACCGAGCAGCATCCGTTGCTGGCGTGGCAGCTTCGCACTAACGTGCGGCTGCATCGCGCGCGGGTGTATGTCGTCAATTCCTATCCCATCAAGCTGCGGCGGCAGGCGACGGCATTCGCCCAAATTGCGCCGGGGTCGGAAGGCAGCTTCGTGCAATTCCTTGGCGGAAACGACTCGGCCGCTGATGCGATTCTCTCGCCCCAGCTCACGCGCGAAGGGTTGAACGAGCTGCGTGACAAGCTCAAGGGCGAGAAGCCGCTGATGATCGTCTTTGGCTCTGAACTGCGCGGCGGCGACGTCAAGGCACTGGTTGATTGGGGCCTGTCGCAAGGCGCGAAGTTTGCTTGCCTTGGCGACTATGCCAACTCCCGCGGTGCGGCCGACATGGGCCTCTATCCCGACATGCTTCCGGGATATGCGCCGGTGGGCTCGACTACGAGCTACCACGAAGAGTGGCTTGACGAAATACCCACTCAGCCGGGAATGAACCTGCTGCAGATGATGGATGCCGCGAAAGAGGGCAAGCTGAAGGCGCTCTATGTTGTCGGCTCCAATCCGATCGCGCGCTACAACATTGATCCGTTTGTGTTGCAGAACACCTTTACTGTCGTGCAAGACATGTTCCTGACCGAGACGGCGGTGGCTGCCGATGTTGTGCTGCCCGTGGCGAACGCCTACGAGAAGTCAGGCACGATGACGAACACTTACGGCGACCTGCAGATGCTGAAGAAGGGTGGCGACTTCTCGGCCGTGCGCGACGACTTCGAGTGCATTGTACGAATCGCGAAGACCATGGGATATGACGTGCGCAAGCTCGTGCCGTTCGGGGGCGGTGGCACGCGCGCCGACATGGGGCAGTCGCGTGGAGCGCAGTCGGGCGAATCCGACCGTCACGCCGTGTGGCTCGCATCGCACAATCTCGAGCCGAAGATGAGCCCTTTCGATCCGATGGCCATGCTCGACGAGATTCAGCGGCTGGTGCCGGGGTACGACATCTCGCGGCTGGGAATTCTAGCTGGGCAGGATGAGCACACGCAGCTAGTGCAGATCACCGGCGAGACCGGCAGCGGGCATCCGGAGTTGATACTGCCGTCGAACGATACGCTGTTCACGTCGGGAACTTTGGGCCGATATTCGCAGACATTGAATACGGTAATGGAGCGGTATCGGGGCGTTCCGGCGGATAAAGAAGTAGCAGCGGATTAGTCCGTGGCTGACGGCCACGGAGCTTTTGGCTTTTAGCACTTGGCTCTTGGCCAGAGTCACTGCATCTACGATTTCCGGCCTAAAGCTAAGAGCCAAAGGCCAAAAGCGAACGGCGTCAGCAGCACGTAAATTGAAACGAACTCATCAATGAGCATCGGACTCTTCATCCTCGTCTCGCTGATCAAGATTGTGATCGCACTGTTCGTGATGCTTACGGCGGTGGCCTACACCACGCTGGCGGAACGCAAGATAGTGGCGCACATCCAGAACCGCTGGGGACCGACGCGGGTGGGACCGTTCGGCATCTGGCAGCCGCTCGCCGACGGGTTAAAGTTCATCTTTAAGGAAGACATCACACCTCCTTACGCGAATAAGCCGTTATATCTTCTGGCGCCGATCCTTTCGCTGACGGTCGCGCTGACTTCGATTGCAGTGATCCCGATTGGGCCGTGGGTTACCATCGGCTCGGTCCATACGCCGTTGCAAATCGCCGACGTCAACATCGGCCTTTTGATTATCCTTGGCTTGACTTCCATTGGCGTCTACGGCATCGCACTGGCGGGCTGGTCGTCGAACAGCAAGTACTCGATGCTGGGCAGCCTGCGCGCGTCGGCTCAGATGGTGAGTTACGAAATCGCGCTTGGCCTGTCCCTGGTCGGCATCCTGATTTATGCCGGCAGCTTCAGCTTGCGCGACATTGTCGTGGCGCAGCAGGGGACGTGGCTGGGCTTTATTCCCAAGTGGAATCTGTTCACCGGCCAGTTCATCGCGTTTTTTATATACATCACGGCGGCGTACGCGGAGACCAACCGCATTCCATTCGACCTGGCGGAAGCCGAGACCGAACTGGTCGCCGGCTATCACACGGAATACAGCTCGATGAAGTTCGCCATGTTCTTCATGGCGGAATACGCCAACATGTTTACCGTCGCCTGCCTGGCAACAGTCCTGTTCCTGGGGGGATGGTCTGGGCCTGTCTTTGGCCCGCCGATTTTGCAGGCGCTACTGCCGGTCCTGTGGTTCGTATTGAAGGTCGTGGCTTTTATCTTTATCTACATCTGGGTCCGCGGAACGCTGCCGCGCTTCCGCTATGACCAATTGATGGCATTCGGCTGGAAGTTTCTTCTGCCGCTGGCGTTGGCGAATATTATTGTGACGAGTTTGATCGTGGCGTTGAAGTGAAACAGGCTATTAGCCTTTGGCTCTTGGCTTGTGGCCAGAGTGTGGTGAGAAGCTTCGTATTCTAGCTATTCGTTGTTGGCCGGATGTTCGGAGGATCATTGAGAAATCACGAGGATCTTGATGTCTGGCGGGCAGCGCATTCTCTGACCCTTCGAGTGTACCGACTGACCGAAACGTTCCCTCGTACGGAGGTATTTGGGCTGACATCTCAGATCCGTCGGTCTGCCGCTTCTATTGGGGCGAATTTGGCGGAAGGTTGCGGACGGTGGGGTGAAGCTGAGCTTGCCCGGTTCGTTCAGATTGCTATGGGTTCAGCCAGTGAACTGCAAAACCACCTTCGATTAGCCAAGGACCTCGAGTTACTTCATGCAGATGATTACCAAATGAATCTTCAGGCACTCACCAGCATTCGGAAAATGTTGACAGCGTTCCTGCAGACGCTTCGCCGTGCGAGGAGGCCTCATGATTCCACAGCCGAAGCGATGCAATCGGTAGATTCCGGCCAATAGCCAAGAGCTAATAGCCAAAAGCGGAAACATCATGTTGCATTTGATCCTGTTCTTCATCTTTGCGGCCTTGTGTGTCGGCGGAGCGATCAATCTGCTGGTACAGCGGCACCCGATCAACAGCGCTCTGTCGCTGATTGTGGTCATGGGCTCGCTGGCTCTGCTCTACCTGCTGCTCGGCGCCGAGTTCGTGGCTGCCGTGCAGGTGATTGTCTATGCCGGGGCGGTAATGGTGCTGTTTATCTTCACCATCATGCTGCTGAATGCCGGCGAAGAAGAGCGCACGCCACATGCCAGCCGAGTAGCAACCATGCTCGGCGTGCCTGGGCTGATTATCGGACTGGGCATTGCAGCGGCCGTCGTCAGCCGGGCCACGGGAATGGATCGGATCGGCATCGGCGGACCGCAAGTAATGAACGGTACCGAATCGTTCGGCGCACCCCGGACCCTCGCGCATTTATTGTTTCGCGATTTCCTGCTGCCCTTTGAAGTGACTTCAATCCTTATTCTGATCGCCATCATGGGCGCGGTAGTTTTAGCGCGGAGGGAGGAGTAAATGGTCCCTCTTTCTTATTACCTCATCCTGAGTGCGGTTCTTTTTGCCTGCGGGGTTGCGGGATTTCTGATCAAGCGGAACATCATTACCATCTTCATGTCGATTGAACTGATGCTCAATGCCGTAAACCTGACCTTCGTGGCCTTTGCCGCACAACTAGGTCAGCTCAAAGGCCAGGTATTTGTCTTCTTTGTCATGGTAGTGGCCGCGGCCGAAGCGGCTGTCGGATTGGCAATCATCATTTCTGTCTACCGCACGCGCGAGACGCTAAATGTAGATCGCGTGAACCTGCTCAAACTATGAACCTGAACCTGTGGCTCATCCCGCTGTTGCCGCTGGCCGGCGCCGCCATTAACGGGCTGCTGGGCAAGCGTTTTCCCAAAGCGCTGGTGAATACCATTGCGTTGGGATTTACGGGGGCGGCATTCGCGTACGCAGTATGGGTTGCGACGCAGTTCTTCGGGATGTCAGCGAACCAAATTCCCTACATCGAATCGCACCAGACCTGGATGGCAGCGGGCAGCTTCTCGGTCGACTACGGATTCTGGCTCGACCAGCTGTCGCTGGTGATGTTGCTGATCGTTAGCGGCGTGGGCTTCGTGATCCATATCTTCTCCATCGGCTACATGGAACATGAAGGTGGGTACTACCGGTACTTCGCGTACCTGAACCTCTTCATGTTTTTCATGCTGACGCTGGTGCTGGCGAACAACTACCTGCTGATGTTTGTCGGATGGGAGGGCGTGGGACTCGCGTCATACCTGCTGATCGGCTTCTGGTTCCTGAAACCGTCGGCGGCAAATGCCGGAAAGAAAGCCTTCATCACCAATCGCGTCGGCGACTTCGGCTTTCTGATCGCGCTTTTCTTACTGATCAAGCATTTCGGGACATTGCAGTATGACGGCGTATTCAAAGCCGTATCAGGCTTGGGCATTGAGGCCACCGCCGGATTACTAACCGCGGTTGGCTTGCTGATGCTGATGGGCGCAACCGGCAAGTCGGCGCAGATTCCACTGTACGTCTGGCTGCCAGATGCGATGGAAGGCCCGACTCCGGTATCGGCGCTGATCCACGCGGCCACCATGGTGACCGCCGGCGTGTACATGGTGTGCCGGTCGCACGCCATCTTCGACCGCGCACCACAGGCTGCTTTGGCGGTTGCGATCATCGGAACATTGACGGCGATCTTTGCGGCGTCGATCGGCATGGTGCAGACCGACATCAAGAAGGTTCTGGCGTATTCCACAGTTTCGCAACTTGGATACATGTTCATGGGCGCAGGCGTGTTGGCCTATAGCGCTGGCATCTTCCACCTGATGACCCATGCCTTCTTCAAGGGCTGCCTGTTCCTGTGCTCGGGCGCGATCATTCACGGCCTGGGCGGCGAGCAGGACATGCGCTTCATGGGCGGGCTGCGGAAGTACATGCCATGGACCTTCTGGTGCATGACCTCGGCGACCTTCGCGATTGCGGGTTTACCACCGTTTGCCGCGTTCTTCTCGAAGGACGCAATCTTAGGGTCAGCCTTCACCAGCGGGCACCAGATTCTGTGGCTCATCGGAATCATCGCCGCGGGGATGACGTCGTTCTACATGTTCCGGCTGTGGTTCCTGACATTCTTCGGCGAATATCGTGGGCCGAATCCTGCGACGGAAGGGCATGGACATGGCGGCGACGATCACGGACACGGAACTCCGCATGAGAGCCCGTGGGTGATGGTGGTTCCGCTAATCATCCTCGGCATCCTGTCGCTCATCGGCGGCTGGATCGGTGTTCCGAAAGCGCTGGGCGGTTCCGATCATTTCGAGCATTTTCTGGCGCCGGTATTCGCGACCTATGCGCCGGCTGAGGCCGCTACGCACGCTACGGCGGAAGCCGCCCCAGCGGAGCACGAGGATACCGGCATGGAACTAGCGCTGATGGGCGTCTCGGTGGGTGTCGCTGTCATTGGATTCGCCGGCGCCTGGTACCTCTATTACAAGCGCCGCGATCTTCCGGCGAAGATAGCGGCGAGCGCTGGCGGACTCTATCGCCTGGTGCTCGACAAGTACCGCATCGACGAGCTCTATGGAGCGGTGATTATTCAGCCGCTGATATGGATTTCCACCAATGTCTTCTGGAAAGGCATTGATCAAGGCCTGATTGACCGTGGCGTGGACGAGAGCGCCGCCGGAGCGCAGGACGTCTCCAATGCGGTGCGGCAAATGCAGTCGGGCAATATCCGCTCCTACGCGGGATGGGTTGCCGCCGGAGCTGCCGTGGTTATCGCGTTCATGGTGTGGCGAGGTCTGCGATGAACTTCATCAACGACAACATCGTCACCATCGTCACCTTTCTGCCGCTGGCGGGCGCGCTATTGCTGCTGGTTTTCCCGCGACGCGATCGCGACGTTCGGTATTTTGCGTTAGCGGTTTCGCTGGTGACGCTGCTGGCTTCCCTGCATCTGCCCTGGCACTTTCAGCGCGGGGCCGACGGATTTCAGTATGAGCAGAACGTGCCGTGGATTCCGCACCCCAACATTCACTATCACCTTGGGGTTGACGGGATCTCGTTGTGGCTGGTGGTGCTGACCACCTTCCTCATGCCGTTGTGCGTGCTGGTGTCGTGGAAGTCGATTGACGAGCGGGTGAAGGAATTCTTCATCCTGATGCTGGTGCTGGAGACGGCGATGATCGGCGTCTTCGTCGCTCTCGACCTGTTCCTCTTCTATTTTTTCTGGGAAGCCACGCTGATTCCGATGGCACTGATCATCGGCATGTTCGGGCACGGCCGGCGGATTTACGCCGCGGTGAAGTTCTTCCTGTACACCATGATTGCCTCGGTTTTCATGCTGGCGGGGGTGTTGTGGCTGTATGCACACACCGGGAGCTTTGATTTCCTCACCATCCAGCAGGCGATTCAGTCCGGCTCAATTCCGGGATTTGCGGCCGCCGGCCAATGGCTCTTTCTGGGATTCTTTGTGGCGTTCGCCGTGAAGGTTCCGATGTTCCCGCTGCACACGTGGCTGCCTGACGCGCACGTCGAGGCTCCTACCGCGGGCTCGGTGATACTTGCGGGCGTGCTGCTGAAGATGGGCACTTATGGTCTGCTGCGCTTTAACGTTGGGCTGTTCCCCGAACAGGCGCGGAACAACGCAGGCTGGATCGCCGCGCTGGCGATCGTCGGCATAATCTACGGCGCGCTGGTCGCGATGATTCAGCCGAACATCAAGCGGCTTATCGCCTACACCTCGGTCAGCCATCTTGGGTTTCGTGGTGCTGGGAATTTTTAGCTTCACGCAGATAGGCGTTGATGGAGCCGTGTACCAGATGCTGAACCATGGCGTGTCGACCGGCGCGCTGTTCATGCTGCTGGGCATGATCTACGATCGCCGTCACACTTACGACATCAACCAGTACGGCGGGCTGGCGACGCCAATGCCGGTGTACGCGACGTTCTTCACTTTCATCATGCTTTCGTCGGTCGGACTGCCGCTGCTCAATGGGTTCGTTGGTGAGTTCATGGTGCTGAGTGGGGCCTTCCAAGCCGATCGAGTGTGGGGAATTCTGGCGGCAACTGGCGTGATCTGGAGCGCCTGCTATCTGCTGTGGATGTACCAGCGAGTGTTCCAGGGGCCGGTGACCAATCCGGCGAACGCCCACCTGCGGGACCTGGATGCACGCGAGCGTATTTCGTTGTGGCCGCTGGCATTTGCCGCGCTGGTGATGGGAGTCGCGCCGATGTTGTGGCTGCATTCCATTGATCCCTCGGTGAGCGCAGCGTTGAAGCAGTTTAACGGCGCAACCCAGGCTTCGGCCCACGGCGATATCGCAAGTTTCCAAGGTATTTATGACGGTGTTCGGACGATGATCCCAACAGTCGACTACATTCGGATTCTGCCGGAGCTGGTGCTGAGCGTTTTCGGCATCATCATCATGCTGGTGGATCCGGCGCTTCCACCCAAGCGCAAACAAGAAACGCTGGGCATCATCGCGCTGGTTGGCGTGCTCGCCGCGCTGGCCGCCGCCTGCATCCAGGCGCAGAACTATGGCGACGCCTTCTTCAACATGGTGCGGGTGGATGCCTTCAGCGTCTTCTTTCATTTTGTCGTTCTGCTGATCGCGCTGGTCGTTGTTCTCACTTCGTTCAATTACCTGGAAGTGCAGAACATCAATTCGGGCGAATATTACGGCCTGATTCTGTTCGGCACCGTGGGCATGATGCTGATGTCGTCGGCGATCGAGCTGGTGCTGATCTTCATCGCACTGGAAATTTCGTCGATCTCGACCTACATCCTGGCCGGATACCGGCGACGCGCTGCGGAGAGTGCCGAGTCGTCGCTGAAGTATTTTCTGCTGGGATCGTTTGCGACCGCGTTTTTCCTGTATGGCGTAGCCTTGGTGTTTGGCGCCACGGGAACGACGAACGTCTACGCAATTGCCAAGGTGCTGCAGACTCCTCAGCCATCGGTGCTGGTTTACCTGGCCGTCGCCCTGATGTTCGTCGGCTTGGGATTCAAAGTGGCGTCGGCGCCGTTCCATGTGTGGACGCCCGATGTGTACGAAGGCTCTCCCGCGCCCGTCGTGGCGCTGATGTCGACCGGTCCGAAAGCCGCTGCTTTCGCGGTGCTGTTGCGCGTGTTGTTTGCGACGGGAGCTCCGGGGTGGTTCTGGATGGTGTGGGTCTCGGCGGCGCTATCGATGACGATCGGCAACATCGGCGCGCTAGTGCAGCAGAACATCAAGCGGCTACTGGCGTATTCGTCCATCGCGCACGCCGGATATACTGCTGGTGGCGTTTGCTGCGGCCGGCAAGACTGGCATTTCCGCCGCCATGTTCTACGCGGCGTCTTATGCGGCGATGAACGTGGGCGCATTCGCGATCGTGGCTCATCTATCCGCGCGCGGCGAGAAATACGTGACGCTCGACGACTATGCCGGGCTGGGTCGGCGCTCGCCGTTGATCGCGGCCATCCTCACAATCTTCCTGCTGTCGCTGATTGGGATCCCAATTACCGGCGGCTTTTTCGCCAAGTTCTACGTCTTCTCTGCCGCGCTACAGGCCAATCTCATATGGCTAACGATTATCGGCGTCATCAATAGCGCCATCGCCGCGTATTACTACCTGCGAGTGATCGTCTACATGTATATGCGCGACGAGCGCTTCGAGGCGCCAGTCGCAAAGATTCCCGCAGGGCTGGGCGTGGGCCTTGCCATCAGCGCGATCGCGACCATCTACCTCGGCGTGTTGCCGGGACGAGTGCTCGAGTATGCGATGCGCGGCGCGCAGGATTTGATGAAGTAAGCGTGTTGGGGTGTGAGTGTAGGGAAATGCCTTCGGGCGTTGATGCACTTGCTCGAGAAATTCCCAGGCTATCTTTAATCTCCTCGTGTTGTTGCTTGTGGTACTCTGCCGAAGCTAATCTATGAGCCTGTCTGTAATCTACCTTGCGCGTCACGGAGAAACTGCGTGGACGTTGTCCGGTCAGCACACCGGACTGACTGATCTTCCGCTCACCGAACATGGCGAAGAAAACGCCAAGCATTTGGGCGAGCGCCTGAAAGGTCTGGCGTTCGCGAAGGTTTTCGCCAGCCCGTTGCAGCGCGCACGTCGCACCTGCGAGTTGGCGGGTTTTGGCACGGTTGCTGAGATCGATCCTGACCTGGTCGAATGGAATTATGGCGAGTATGAGGGGCTGACCAGCGCGCAGGTTCACGCCAAGAATCCGAACTGGAAACTCTTTCGCGATGGATGCCCCGGCGGCGAAACTGTCGCGCAGATTGGCGCGCGCGCGGATCGCGTTGTCGCGCGGTTGCGCTCGGTTCAAGGGAATGTGTTGCTGTTTTCCAGCGGACATATCTTGCGAGTGCTTGCCGCGCGGTGGCTGGGCCTGCAGCCGTCGGGTGGCCAATATTTCTTACTGAGCACCGCCGCTCTTAGTCAATTGGGCTATGAGCATGATTTGACGGAGCCGGTGATTCGCCTGTGGAACGACACGAGCCACGTGCAGGGGTGATGGTGTATCGCTGCGTTTCCAGCTCATGCAGTTTCGAAAGTGGTGTCGTCCGCTAAAGCGGACTTCTGATTTCTTATTCCGCTTTCCCAGCGTTGAAACGCTGGGCTAAGATCTGCTGTCCCTTCGGGACGGCGGTGTGGTTGTTCCATTGTCGTCGCCTATTCGAGGCAGAGTTCAAACGAGTCCCACAGCGGGGGGCGGGTCAGCTTAGGCCAGTGTGTAGCGTAGCGAATATTGGTTGTTTTTAGGCCAGATTGGAAGCCCTTCCGGGGCTCATATCATTTCTGGCAGACACCCAGCACTCCGCTTCGCTCCGTGCTGGACTAAACTGAGTCGCGCCTGCGGCGCTGGATATCCCGTGCGCTGGCTCGACTCCGTATCTACCGCGACCCGCAGATCGAACCAGCTTACTGATCCTTCGATTTCTCGGCGTCCGATTTGTCTGCGTTGTCTCCGCTGGCGGCCTGTAGTTGCAGATCGTTTGCGTTGTATTGCTTGCCGTTGAAGACGGCGTGGGCGGTAACTTCGGAGCCGACCTTCAATTTGCTGCGGTCGTCGACAGCGGACTGCTCGAAGTGTAGTTCATAGGTCTGTTCGTCGCTGTGATTCTCGAGCGCCAGAGTTCCGTCACGCAGATTGATATTGGTGACCACACCGGAGAAAACGTAACTGTCACCGGGCTTAGCGAGGAGCATCACTTGCTGCGCCACGTCGTGCTTGTCTTTTCCAGAAGCGAACTGCACATCGACCATTGACCCGGGCTGCAGGTCCGAGCTGCTGGCCGTCCCCTTTAATGCGCTGTATTGGGTGCCACCGCCGACAGCGAAGGTCACCGGCGTCGACGAAAGTTCGTCTCGAACCGTAACAGTTCCCTTCTCTTGATTCACCGCCGTGACCTGGCCACGCACTTCGGCGGCGCCGGTTTGGGTTTCTACGCGCACATTTTTCGCGAAGACGCGCGCGCCGTCGAGCATGGTGTCGGCATAGACCCGGTCACCTTTGCGGATGCCGAGCACTGTTGTCTCGCCTCCGTCACGATAAATGTGGGATCGTTCGTCAACAAATACTTTGATTTTCTGCCCGCCGCCAAACGGCTGAATGGTTAGCAGGTTGCGCACATGGTCGACACGTGCGGCGGTGCCTCCGATCAACGTAGGCTTGGTCTTGGGCAGCGGCGCCGGTTCCAGCAGAGGATTGTTAGCATTCGGATCCGCCGAGCCGCCATTGATGATCGTCCGGGGCTCATCGGTCTGCGGAGTGCTGGAGTCGGTCGTGGGCGTCGAGTTATCCGTTTTCGGCGTTGCGGTGTCGGTCGTGGGGGTGTTGGAGTCGGTCCGCGAAGTGGTCGCGGGCGTGTTTCCCGGCTTTGCCTCGGACGGTGTCTTTGCGCTCGTCCCTTTTGGCGTGGTCGAGACAGTCTCCGAACCGCCGGGCGAGGCGGCATTCGTGGTCGACGCGGGATTGCCCGGGCCGCTAGTTACGCCTGCGGGTTGCGAAGCCTGGCCGGCGTTCCCCTCTATGGGCCCGGTGTCCTGCTGAGCCAAGGCGGTCACTGACAGAGCCAGTGTAACGCTCACCGCAAAAATCACAGTTCTAAATGTCGCTGAGTTCATAATTGCCGCAACCGTCTGAAAACCGGATGAACTTGCTCTTTCCCCACCCTTTCGCAGCAACACATATAAAGGATGAGAGACCCCCCAAAACGGATGGGGTGCTCCGTGGGCGAGAGCTCCTTCAGTCAGAGTTGGATGCAATCGGCGGCTGCTCTGCTGTATGAGGAACGGGGCACAAATTCAGCAGCACGCGGCAGAGCTCACAACCGGAGAGCGCCCTTCGCCCATCTAACGAAGTCGACGTCGTGCTGTTTGCGGCGCGCTCACCACTCGAAGCTTCGGAGGCTGAATGTCCGTTGTGCTGACGCCATCTGCTCCGCACGTCAGTTCGCTTTCGCGAAAACTTGCGTGTGCCCTATTGGGATGCGCCCTCGCGCTACCGCTGGCCGCGAAGGACGTTCGCATCAGCTTGCCCAAGGGGAGCAAGCCGACTCCGGTGCAGAAGCTGAACCAGGAGGGCGTTAAGGAACTCGAGAAGCACAACTACAAGAAGGCCAAGCAGACCTTCTACAAGGCGTACCTCATCGATCCCGACAATCCGTTCACCTTGAACAACCTGGGGTATATTGCCGAGCTCGACGGACAAATCGATCGGGCACAACGTTATTATTCGCTCGCCGCGGCCCATGCTTCCGACGCGCTGGTCTACAAGTCGACGGAGAAGGCAGCCATCGGCAAGCCGGTGGACCAGGTCGCGGGAAACGCAGCCGACATGCAGATGCAGATCAATCGGGCCAACATTTACGCGATGAGCTTGCTGCAGAAAGATCGTGCGCCCGAAGCCGATGTGGCGCTACAGAAGGCGCTTAAGCTCGACCCTGCCAATCCGTTCACGCTGAATAATCTGGGCTACGCCCGCGAAAAAGAGGGTGAACTGGAAGACGCCTACAAGTTCTACAGCCAGGCGGCGGCGCAGCACTCTGATACCCCGATTGTGGTGACGGTTAAGCCGTCGTGGCGCGGCAAAGGCATCAGCCAGATCGCCCAACGCAACGCAGACAACGTGCGCACCGTGATGGAGCGGCAGAACGACATTCCAGAGAAAGTAGCGCGGCTGAATACGCGCGGCGTTTCGGCCATTAACCGTAACGACTACAAGCTGGCGCGACAGTACTTCCAAGAGGCATATGAACTCGATCCCAAGAATGCGTTT
Source organism: uncultured Acidobacteriaceae bacterium (assembly GCA_963758835.1). Classification (GTDB taxonomy): domain Bacteria; phylum Acidobacteriota; class Terriglobia; order Terriglobales; family Acidobacteriaceae; genus CAVVDY01. Next base: position 82,089 of record CAVWWZ010000001.1, read on the forward strand.
GCGCTAAACAACATGGGATACCTGGCCGAGGCCGAAGGCGATCGTGAGACGGCCGACTTCTATTACGGCAAAGCCAAAGAGGCCGACCAGTCGAGCAAGCGCGTGGCTTATGCGACGCGTAAAGATGTCGAAGGCGAGAAGCTGGCGACCGTCGCCAACAGCAGCGACGAGTCGGTGAACAAGGCGATGGAAGAGGCGGCGGCTGCACGGCGCATGCAAGGCGGCGCGGTGGTGCTGCACAACCGCGACAACTCGACGGTGGCGGAGCCGCTGGTTCCACCCAAGCCGGAAAACACGCAGCCTATTCACTCGGTCGAAGTGCCTACGCCGGGAAGCGGCGGTCTGCTTCAGCCGTTGCCTGAGAGCGAACAGCCAAGGTTAGACAATGGTGCCCCTGCCGGCCAGCCAGCGACGCAGCCTCCGGCGAACCAGCCGCAGGGTCAAGTCGACAATGGCGTCATCATGCCACTACCTGATGATCAGCAGCCCGGTTCCCAGCCGCAGAGCACACCGCCGCAGAATGCACAGCCACCGGCGTCTCAGCGCAACGCAGCCACAGGCGCAACCACAGCAGCCTCAGCAAGGGCCAGTGCAGAATGGCATCATGATGCCGCTGCCTGACAATCAGCAGCCACCTGAGGCTAAGCAGCCCGAGCCGCACTGAGGTAGAGGAAGCTTGAATCGAGGCGCAGCGATTCCCGCTGCGCTTTTTTGTTATGCATCTATCCCGCTGTGGCGATAATCAAGGTGGATCCTACGGGAGGGATGAATGACCGAAGCACGCGCAATCTGGACTGACAAAGAACGTTTTCTGGGCGAGGCGAGCAGTGGGCATGCCGTGGTGATGGATGCCGGCGAGCCGAAGACCGCGAGCACGCCGATGGAGCTGGTGCTCATCGCGCTGTGCGGATGCACCTTAAGCGATGTGGTTGGCATCCTGCGCAAGAAGCGCGAGCCGTTTACCAGCTTGGAAGTGCGCGCCGAGGCGGAGCGCTCCGACGAGTTTCCCAAGGTCTACACCGCGATCAAGTTGATCTACCGCGTTGGCGGGAAGGTTTCGCATGCGGGGATGGAGCGGGCGGTCGAGTTATCGAAGGACAAGTATTGCTCGGTGTCGGCCATGCTGGAGAAGACGGCGAAGATCGAGTTTGTCATCGAGTACGACGAGGTGGTTGTATCAGGCGGTCTCAAATGAGCGCCTCAATCGCAGGGCTGCATGAAAAACCTATGCAACGCCATCTCAGAAACGGCATTACAAGATCTGTCGTCCCTCCGGGACCTGGGTCTTCTTTCCACGTTTCCCAGCGCTGAAGCGCTGGGCTAAGATCTGCTGCGCCTCCGGCGCGGGTATCTGTGCCAGTATGTTTGCGCTCGCAACCGGGCGAGCCTTACATCATCAAGGCAATGTCGCCTAAGGGTATCGAGGCCACCTCGTCCAGCAGATCGCTTTAGCGAAACTTTTTCCTCAAACTTCGCGTCTGAACAGGTAAGCGATTGCCGTACCATGTCGGTATTCGGATGTGGAGTGTGGTTGTATGGCTGTGCCCCTCAAGCTGCGAGCAACGATCCAGAGCTGCCGCGGCATTCTCTGGTTAGCGAGTTGGATCGTACCTAAGCCGCTCCGCCGCGAGTGGTCGGACGATGTGGCGCAGCAAGGTGTGGCACTGGGCCAACTTCCTGGCTGAGTCGGGACGCCTGGATAGCCGCAACCAGCGAATCTGTAATACGGAATTGCTGGGGTGCGTTTGCAGAGGCGTTCTGGATCCGCTACGACCGCGAGACTTTCCTGAGTCGCAAGCGGCGGCTGTTGCGCTCGCCCCGGACGTGCCTCGCGGCTTGCCTCGTAGTGGTGGCGATCTTATTGTTCGCTGGCGGTTTTGTTCCTCCTAGAAGTTCCCTGTTCTCGCAGCCGACCCATCAGGCTGATCGGGTAGCGGTCGTCAGTTTCAAGGGCAAGTACGTTCGCATTCGCAGCGAGACGCTGCTTTATCTCGGCTCGGTTTGGAAGGGCACGCCGCAGGCGACGGGGCTTGCTTTGTATTCCTGGGGACCGAGCCGGCTTTCCGACGACTGGAGCGAGGTTCCGGTCATTGCATCTCGGGTTGGGCCGGAGTTCTTTCAACTGTTGGGTGCGAAGCCTGAGCTGGGACGCTTGCCGCAGCCGCTGACGGCTTCGCTTGTGCGCAACTGCGCGGTCTTGAGTCACGACTTCTGGCAGATTCACTTCGGTGGCAATAAGAACGTATTGGGCCGGCGCATTGAGCTGGATGGCCATCCCATGACCGTGGTCGGTGTGCTGCCCCGAACCTTCGAGTTGCCGGCTTCCTCGACCTCGGTATGGACCGTGCTGGACGACGCTACCTTGCGCTTCAGCAACTTCATGAGCCGGGTTGGCGTGGTGGCGCGCTTGCGTGACGGGGCCACACCACGCCAGTTGCAGAGTGATCTGATCGACCGCAGCGAGAACGCGGGGTACCGCTTCGTCCAGGCCCCTATGAAAGTTGTGTCTCTCCAGAGCCAATGGCGAACGTCACTGGCGACCTACGCGGCCTTCGTGGTGCTGGCCGTGTTCTGTGCGGGCGCGATCGCATGGCTGTTGCGTTCGGCGGCGGGCGGTTTCGGGCCGGTCTCGCTGCGTGGCTGGCAGAACTTCCGCTGGTGGGCATTTTTCGCCGCCAAGTCCGCGGCACTCACCGCATCCGTTTACTTATTCGTATGGTTGACTGTCCACGGACTGCTGGGCTGGGTGGGTCGGACGGTGTACCCGATGGCAGACGAGGTATCCTTCTGGACATTTCTTCCCCTGGCGGTCGCGGTGTTGACCTGGTCGATTGCCGATCAGCAGAAGCGATGCCGCACGTGCCTGCGCAGGCTCAGCATGGCGGTGGATGTCGGCCGTCCTGGCAGCGTGCTGTTAAACTTCGCCGGCACGGAAATGGTCTGCGAAGACGGCCACGGCATGTTGTATGTTTCCGAATCCGAATCGAACGCGCTGGAACGCGACCGCTGGCGCACCCTGGATGACAGCTGGTCCGAACTCTTCCGTTCCGGATAGTCTTAGGCCGTCATTGAGGGCTTAGCTGTTCGCTGTAGTTCAAGGAGCGCAGCATCAGGGCTCGTTGGATCGCAGTCGAGAGGTCGGCCACGCTGAACGGCTTGGATAGGAAAACGGCTTGCCGGCTGAGAATCTTGTGCCGCAGAGCGCTGTCTTCGGTGTATCCCGACATAAACAGGAAGCTGAGTTGGGGATCACGCTCGGTTAGCTGCGTCCACAATTCATGCCCGCTCATGTGTGGCATCACCAGGTCGGTTAGCACCAGATCGATGTTCCCCTGGTGCTCCTCGAAGATCGAGATGGCTTCGAGCCCGTCTGCCGCTTCCAGGACCTGGCATCCGAGCTGCAGCAGGCATTCGCAGAGATTCTGGCGAATTAGTGCTTCGTCTTCGACGACCAGAACCGTGTGCCCGACTGTAAGCGCCTGAGGTTCGGTGACTTCCGGCTCCCCTCGCGGCTGGGAATCGGTGATGGGAAAGTACAGCTTGAAAGTTGTTCCCTGCTCCGCCTCACTGTAGACCCATATATAACCGCCGCTTTGCTTCACGATGCCGTAGACGATCGACAAGCCCAGGCCCGTCCCTTTACCAACATCTTTGGTGGTGAAGAAGGGATCGAAGATGCGGGGAAGGATGGCACTGTCGATTCCCGTACCGCTGTCGCTTACTGCCAGCATCACGTATTTCCCAGGTTGCACCGGGACGTGTTCCTGGGCATAGGTTCCATCCAGTTCCACATTTTGGGTCTCGATTGCCAGTGTTCCTCCGGACGGCATTGCGTCGCGCGAATTGATCGCCAGGTTCATGATGACCTGCGCCAACTGGTCGGGGTCGAGCCGGGCGTTGCGCAACCCGTCATCGAGATGGGTCGTCACGTCGATGTCTTCGCCGATGGTGCGGCGAAGCAGACGCAGCGTATCGGTGACTACGGTGTTCAGGTTGATGGTCCGTGGCTGCATCACCTGCTGCCTGCCGAAGGCCAGCAGTTGCCGGGTGAGTCCGGCCGCCCGGTCAGAGGCGCTGAGAACCTGCAGCAGCGGTTTGCTCAAAGGGCTGTCGAGCGTGACCTTGCCGAGCATGAGTTCGGTCGACAAGCGAATGACAACCAGGATGTTGTTGAAGTCGTGGGCGATTCCGCCGGCTAGCCGGCCAACGGCTTCCAGCTTCTGCACCTGGCGGACTTGCTGCTCAAGGGTGCTGTGCTCGGTGATGTCTTCAATGTAGATGTCGAGCAGATCGGGTTCGTCCTCCGGATTACCTTTGAGAACGCCCCAGGCACGGATACGAATCGACGCGCCATCTTTGCGCAGGAAGGTGGATTCGAAGGCATTCAGCCGCCGGTTTCGCCTGAGGAGCTCCATCATGCGCTTGCGATCACCTGGCTCACTATAGAGTTGGGTCGAGATCCGCAGGGCCAGCATTTCGTCGTGGCTGTAACCCCCAAGCATGTTGGCCAAAGCAGGATTGAAATCTTCGAAGCAGTCCCTTTGCAGTGAGGTGCTGCAAATACCGAAGGGTGCGTTCTGCACCATAGATTTCAACGCCGCCTGCGACCGCAGCAGTGCCTCTTCGACTTGGACCCGCGCCGTCACATCCTGCGCCAGCACCAACTCTCGTACCCGTCCGCCATGCACAAAGCGAAAGGCGCGGATCTCTACGGGTAGCGTGCTCCCATCTTTGCGGGAATGCCTCCAGATTCCGCGATAGCCGTAACCCTGGTCGGAGGTCTGAATTTGGGTCTGGAAACGCCTATGCTCCTCTGGAGGACGAAGATCAAGGGCGCTGAGGCTAAGAAATTCGGAACGCGCGTAACCGTACTGTCGCAGAGCTGCATCATTGGCATCACAGATAGTTAACGTCTCACAGTCGAAGATCCACATTGGGCAGGGGTTCGACAGGAAAAGCAACTGAGAGCGCTGCTCCGACTGCACGACATTCTGGACTTCCTGCTTTAGCTGATAATTCGCCTGCTCCAGGGCGCGATTGGCCGCTTGCAGGTCACGCTGTCTTACACTTGACTTCTGCAGTAGCCACACTGCGAAGCCAATCGCCAGGCCTACTGCGATTGGGCACACAATCGGGGCGCGGGTGAGAAATACATTTGCCAGCCCTGCGGTCAAGGGATCGTGGAAGCGTGGTTGCGGATATAGGACCCAGACGCCGATAGCGGCGATCGCAATGGTCGTCAGAAGCGGCAGGCAACGATCAATTGAATATTTCGAAGACGAAAATAGACGCATTCCTACTCTGACAAAACAGCTCGCGGCCTGGATGGCCCCCACTACAGCCCCTCCCACCCATGACGCGGGAGCGAGGGCTGACCTACTTGTAGTGTGAGTCACTTGTTACCTGGAATGCTGTGACCTATCTCACAGTCACAACTACAAACCAGTCACAAAGTTGACCTAAGTTGTAGTGAGCGTCCCGCTCGCTTCAGGCACCTTTGAGCACCAACTGTTCAGCCGGAGAGAAAGCATGTGCGCGGATCATGAGTGTGCTCAGCAGCGAGGTCAGTCCTGAAGAAGCCAGAATCATGGCAATGACCACGAACTGGTAGATTGCGGCGTAGAGGGGGTCGGAGCCAGAGAGCAGCATGCCTGTCATGAGTCCGGGGATCCAAACGATACCTAACGACCGCAGGTTGTCGATGGCAGGAATGAGTGACGCGTGGACGCTAGCCTCGGCGTAGCGGCCAACCGTAGCCTGGGGCGCCGCGCCAAGCGCCAGCGCAGTTTCGATTTCACCGGCATGGGACAGGACTTCAGAGCGAAAACGGTTCAAAGCGAGCCCATTGGTGTTCATGGCGTTGGCGATGATCATGCTCCCCACGGGGATGAGAGCAGTGATTGCGGTGTCAATGACACCTGCCCAGGTCATGATGGCAGTGACCGAGCCCGCACCGGCGGCAATCGCAAGCGTAGAAACTTTGCGGGCACCAGGGATGTCCTTGGCTCGTCGCGCGGAGATCGAACCTGCCGCAAACAGCATTCCCGCAAGCAGAAATACGCTTGACCAGCGAGGTGCTTTGAGCAGGAGCGCCAACACCGACCCCACGATCACGATTTGCACCAGACCGCGAACTAAGGCTACGGCCGCGTCACTCTCCAAATGGATGTTGCGCCTGCGAGCGAGCAGAACGACAGCCAACGCCAGCACCGAGGCAATCGCTGCCTGCGCCAGCCCGAGCGAGATCTGGGTGTGGAAGATCGATCTAAGCACGCAACACCTCCTGTGGCGTTCCCATATGTGTCAGACGCCCGCGCTCCATAAACCCCACCCGGTCGCAGATGCGGCGCGCCTGCTCACGGTCATGCGTCACCAGGATGAAGGTGCGGGACGTAGCTGTCGCCAAATCGCGAATTAACTGCTCGACGCCGAGCTTAGCGTCTTCGTCGAGCGCAGATGTTGGTTCGTCGAGCAGCAGCATCTCAGGCTGATTCGCCAGCGCGCGGGCGAGCGACACCCTTTGCTGTTCACCGCCCGACAGATTCCGGACGTCGCGGTCAGCGAAGCCATCGAGGCCTACATGGTGTAGCAACTCGCTTGCGGTCGAACTCGAAAGGGTCTCGCTCCGTTGTTGTGGTCCGAACTGGAGGTTGGAGGTGACGGTCCCCGGAAACAAGAACGGACGCTGCGTCACCATGCCCAGGCGTCGCCGCAACTCGCGAGGCGGAATCATTTTGTAATCGACTTCGTTGAGGTAGACAGTCCCGCTGGTAGGCTCGTCAAGGCGGTTGAGCAGGCGAAGCAACGAACTCTTTCCCGAACCGCTCGCGCCAACAATGCCCAGCAACTCGCCGCGAAACACATCGAGCGATACGTCGTCAACGATGGTGTCACTGCCGGCTACGCGGCCCAGGTGTTCGGTGCGCAGAATGACGCGAGGCGCCGCAGCCGGCTCAATGTCGTTCACGCGTTCAGGTGTCCGTAGAAAATCTTCGTGTCGTATTCAAAATCGACGTGGCCGGCGTGCTGATGGGCCGAAAACAATGCAGGAAGTTCAGCGAGCATGGCGTCCGCCACCGGGCCTTCGCGCGGCACATACGATGAAGAAAGCAACCTGCCACGAAGCCCATCAAAATCCAGGTGCTGTCCTGAGCGAAGCGTGATGAGCTCCACCTCCTGGGGGGCGAAAAACTGGCCCAGCACGTCGCGCTTCGCAACCTGGCGATGCACCACTTGCTGATAATCCACGGCGTGGCGTTGAAGAAAGTCTTCGTAGGCAATGAGGAAGGGTGAGGCGTCGATGCTGCGGTCGTGCCAAATCAGCACCACCCAGCCATCGGGCCTTAATATGCGAACGAACTCGGCCCGCGTCTCATCGCGCGGGAACCAGTGGAAAGCCTGCCCGGCAACAACGAAGTCGACACTCTCGTCCGGAAGTCCGGTGTTCTCGGCCGAGCCTTCGCGCATTTCGAATTGCGGGTAGTTTGCGAGATAACGCTCGCCGGCTTCTCGCATCTCGCGATTCGGCTCGATGCCGATGACGTGGTTGCCATTCTGCAAGAAAGGTTCGGCAGAAAATCCAGTGCCACAGCCAACGTCGGCGATCACGTGCCGCGACTCCAGGCCGCATGCCGCAGATAGGGTCTCGACGACTTCCCGGCCGTAGCGCGGCCTGTATTTGACGTAATCGTCAACCCGGTCGGAGAAACGCGCTTTTGGATCGCGAAGTTGTTGCGTCATGGGTGTTATCTTATCGTGGCAATGAAGAGAGCAATATCCCCCGCAAGGGCCGATGCCAGCTCTGAAATGAGCAGGGCAATCGCGGCAGTGATTCGCAGTATCCCGCGGGGTCGCGTTAGTACTTACGGAGCGGTGGCAAAGGCGGCCGGATATCCGCGCAACGCTCGGCATGTGGCGAAGGTACTGAACCAGGCGAGAGGATTGCCGTGGCAGAGAGTACTCGGCTCCGGGGGGAGTATCTCCCTTCCCGGCGAATTGGGATTGGAGCAGCGTTTCCTGTTGGAAGCGGAAGGGGTGAAGTTTCGCGGCAGAAGAGTTGACTTGAAGGCCAGCGGTCATGAATTCGCGAAGGGAGCGCGCACTCGTCCCCAGCAGGTACCCAAGAAGTAGCATCCGACCAGCACAAATTTTTCTGCCGTCCTGCTATCCCGTGCTCTACAATCGATGACAGCGATGTCGACCAGCTCTTGGCTAATCCGGCTGTTGATTGTGTCCTTACTCGCGGGGGTAACGTTAACCACCGCGGCAGCGCAACGGACCGCCATGCATGATCATCACGTCTTCCATCGCACCCCGACTCCCGCCCAGAGTGCCCGGTCGGGTTCCCCTGCCAGCAGCAGCTCGCGCGTGGCTCCCAAACCCTCAAAGCGAAGCTAAGCCCAACAATCCAAACGCGATCACCCCAAAGTGCACCTTGCCGGGCTGTCGAGAAGCTTCCCCGGGTGACCTTTTCTGGCGTTAAACGTCTTATTTACAAATAGATATCGACAAAGTGGGCAGCGTAACAGCGAACCATAGCCAACGCGGTTTTAGCGCATGTCGTCCTTTTTTGGTTGAACGTGAGGTTAAAGGGGGCTAGTATAGTGCGTTTTGCAGAGTGCTCCGGATCCTCCCTGAACACCCCTCGGTCACTGCGCCTCGTCCCGGAGCAGAGTCGTTTAAGCGTGCTGGGAATCGAATCTAGTAGGACAGGGCCAACTTTGGACATCCGTTTCGGCGGGTGGCCACAAACAAATCAATTCGCAAGGCAGGTAACCAATTAACAATGGCAAAGCGACGCGGCAATCCTAACTGGGGTAAGCCGGAACCGATCGGTCCGGTTGTGCCCACGATCACTGAGTTCGAACAGGTGGTAAAAGAATTCAAACTGGCGCCAGACCAGTACATCCGTTCGACTCGCCTCCGCGAATGGGCGCGCAAGAACAAGAATTCGAAATACATTCCTGAGCCCCTGCTGGAAGCTTGGGGATTCGAGATCGAGTCGACGCTGTAAGTTATAAATAGTTCATACGTCGTTCCAAGGCTGCCTGAGGGCAGCCTTTTCTTGTTCCAGAGTACGTTGCAGGACTTGTCGCGCGCGTTACCCGGTGCCAAGTTCATCAACAATTGACCTTGACTGTGTCCGGTGCTGCTCTATGATGACTGAAACATTTTGGGTCAAGGTTGTTTTGGGGTGCAGCTTTGAAGAACGCCTTCAGCTCACTGGAAGTTGCGCAACTGACGGGCATCACACTGCGGCAGTTGCAATGGTGGGATGAGCAAAAGATTGTAGTTGCTTCACGCCTGGGGCACCGCCGCATCTACTCCCTGGATGACGTTGCAGAAGTGGCCATCATTTGCGATCTAAAGCGGCGCGGGTTCTCGCTTCAGAAAATCCGTCGCGTGGTGCGCTTCGTACAGAAAGAGCTGGGCCGCCGGCTGGTACAGACGGTGCGAGCTGCCGACGAATTTCATCTTCTTACCGATGGACGCCACATTTATCTGGAAGATTCGGCCCGGGGGGTCGTCAATCTGTTGAAAAATTCGCAACAGCCGATGTTATCCGTGTGCCTGAGCGACACCATTGAGCGGGTGTGCGGAGAACTCGGATATGCCAGAAAGCGTAACGCCAGCGTGCGTCATCTTACAGCTGCAAGCCGAGCGTCTTGAAGTGAATCTGGGTTCGTCCCGCCCAAGGAGGGCACATGATCGGAGAGCTGAGCGTGTTGAATGAGTGGATCCCCGAGCAAATGGAACCTGGAACGATCTTTGTGCTGGAAAATGCCGGCGAAATGGGAGAGAAGGAAGATCCCTACTGGGCGGTTCTGGCCTGCCCCAGTTGCGGTCAGCTGGGACTGGTGACGCGCAAACAGATCGCCGGACTACTGCCTGTCATCTGCGGCTCCGAAAAATGCTCAGCGCAGTTCTTCATCCGGGACGAGGAGATCGTGGCGCGAAAACCGAGCTAAGGCGCCGACGAAAATCGATTGTCAGCGAACGGGCAGGCCACGCCGCGCCGTCACCGGTATCTGCTCAACGATTTCGATTCCAAAACCTTCCAGCCCCGCGACCTTGCGGGGGTGATTCGTCAATAACCGAATCCTTCGCAGATTTAGATCCGAAAGAATCTGCGCTCCGATGCCGATCTCGCGCTGGGTACGCCGCTGGTTTTCCGGCAAGCGTCGGCAGGCGCTGCTCGTGATGGAACTGGATGGTGTTTTTGTCGAGCAGCTTCTCGACCGAGTAGCCCTTCGAAGTCTGGTGCAGATAGATCAGCGCTCCTTCGCCTTCTTCGGCGATGCGGCGCATGGCGGCGTCGATGGTGTTGCGGCACTCGCACCAGACCGCGCCGAAAACGTCGCCCACCAGGCAGTGGGTATGCATGCGGACCAGCACCGGCTTATCGCCTGCAGTTTCGACGTCGCCTCGCACCAGCGCAATGTGCGAGTCGCCATTGATCTCCGACTCGTAGGCGATCATGCGAAAGTCGCCATACGCGGTGGGGACGATGGTTTCGGCCAGGCGACGCACGTAACGCTCATGCGCCATGCGATAGCGAATGAGCTCGGCGACGGTCAGCATCTTCATGCCGTGCTCGCGGCAGAACTCGCTGAGCTCGGGCACGCGCGCCATGGTGCCGTCGTCATTCATGATCTCGCAAATGACGCCGGCCGGAATCAGCCCCGCAAGTCGCGCCAGATCGACCGATGCTTCAGTTTGCCCGGCGCGCACCAACACGCCGCCTTTGCGCGCGCGCAGCGGGAACACGTGTCCGGGACGCGCGAGGTCGTTGGGACGGCTGGCGGGATCGATCGCAACTTTGATGGTCTGCGCGCGGTCGTAGGCCGAGATGCCGGTGGTAACGCCATCTTTGGCGTCGATCGACTCGGTGAATGCAGTGCCGAAGTTTGACGTGTTCTCGGCTGACATCGGACCCAGGCGCAGGTAGTCGAGCCGCTCTTCGGTCATGGCGAGGCAGACCAGCCCGCGGCCATACTTCGCCATGAAGTTGATGGCTTCAGGCGTGATCTTCTCCGCGGCCATGGTGAGATCGCCTTCGTTCTCGCGGTCTTCGTCATCGATGACGACGATCATGCGGCCGGCGCGGATCTCCTCCAGGGCAGTTTCAACGTCGCAGAACTGTGGTGGCAATGCCATGGATGTCAGCAACAATTTTAGCAGCGTGTCGGCGCGCGCCGGGCTTACGCGAGAGGGTTGATCAGCCGGATGAGCCAATAGGCGAGCATCGCCACCAACGCCGATGCAGGAATGGTCAGAACCCAGGCCCACACGATGCGCCGGGCAACACCCCAGCGTACTGCGGAGAGGCGGTTCGTCGTCCCGACGCCGACGATGGCGCCGGTGATGGTGTGCGTGGTGCTGACCGGAATGCCCGCCAGCGCGGTACCGAAAAGCGTGATGGCGCCCGCAGTCTCGGCGCAGAATCCACCCACCGGCTTCAGCTTGGTGATTTTCGAACCCATGGTGTGCACGATGCGCCAGCCACCGAAGTAGGTCCCCAGCGCGATAGCCAGATGGGCGGCAAGAATGATAGGCCAGTGCCAGTGTCCCCAGTTGGCGGCGAAATCTTCTTTCCTCATGACACCTGCGGTATAAAGCGCGCCAGCCACAATGCCCATCGTCTTCTGCGCGTCGTTGCCGCCATGTCCCAGGCTGTAAGCTGCGGCCGAGAGCAGCTGCAGCTTGCGAAACAGTTTGTCCACCTGCATGTGGCGAGCGGTGCTGGAAGATCCAGTAGATGGCGATCATGAGGCCGAAGCCGATCACGAAGCCCATGACGGGAGCCACGCACAATAAAGATCAGAGTCTTGGTCCAGCCGGAGGCGATGATGACGCTCGGCGCCGATCGCCATCCATGAACCACGGCGGCGCGCGCCATGGCTGCTCCGGCGTAGCCGCCGATCAGCGCATGCGAGGAAGAGGTGGGCAGCCCCAAGCAGCCAGGTCACCACGTCCCAGACAATCGCGCCGATCAAGGCCGCCCAGGACGACATACTGGGTGACGATGTCGAGCCGGATCATCCCCGTGCCGATTGTCTTGGCTACGGCGATGCCCAAGCAGAAATGCGGCAAGAAAGTTGAAAGCGGCGGCCCAGACGACGGCCAGTCTCGGCGAGAGAACGCGGGTCGAGACCACGGTGGCGATGCTGTTGGCGGCGTCGTGAAATCCGTTCAGAAAGTCGAAGACCAGCGCGGTAAGGACCGTGACGATCAGCAGGACGAGTCCTGTGCTCACGGTTGCGCGCTCCCTGGCTTGGCGGTCCGGTTCATGCTCGGCGAACTCAGGCGCTCTTCAAGACGACGGTTTCCAGAACGTTGGCGGCATCTTCCGCCTTGTCGGTGGCTTCTTCCAGGATTTCGAGAAGCTCTTTGAGCTTGATCAAGCGTGATGGGATCGTAGCCGCCATCAAACAGCCGGCCAATCGCTTCCTGCGCCACCTGGTCGGCTTCGTTCTCCAGGCGATTGACTTCCACGCAGTGGCCCAGCAGTGCGTGATTCTTCTGCGAGAGGCTTACTGCCTTGCCTAATTCTTCCGCCTGCTTCAGGATGATGCCGGCAAGAACTTTGGCCGAAGGAGACGGCTGAGTGATTTTGTAGGTCACCAGACGGTCGCTCGCGCCATAGATGAAATCCAGCACGTCATCCAGCGAGGAGGCGAGCAGGTGAATGTCTTCGCGATCGAAAGGCGTGATAAACGTCTGGTTGAGCTTGATCAGCAACTGGTGGGTCATCTCATCGCCGCGGTGCTCAATCGTCGCGCATACGCTGTGCGGCTTCGCGCCAGACGCTCATAGTCCCAGTTACTGAGCAGGTCGCTGCAGCACCTTGGCGCCTTCGATCACGTTGCTCGCGATCTCAGCGAACATGTCGAAAAACTTCGTTTCACGCGGGATAAGGCGTGCCATTTGATGGGTTCTCGAGCAGGCGTGAATTTTTGAAAACCGCCGCGGAACCAACGTTTCTTTCGGCGGCAGGAAATTACAAATCGTTAATACGATATTACGGTCGTGTTACAGCCGCTGCAAATATCGCATGCGGCCCAAGCTCAGGTCAACTACCACAATGAGGGATAGTGTTTACCTATCAACAGTACTCCCACAGTGAGGGATAGCGCGCCACAGGGTTTACACATTCGACAAAACTGAACCCGCTCGGCGATATAGACTTCGCAGCGATCGATTACCCATCGCGCAAAAATGATCACGACCAGCAGCAATACCGCAACCACCCCGGCAGCAATGTAAGGATGCTGGGTAGCGATCCAGGTCAGCGAGATCGCACCCACATCTTCGCCAAAGCTCAACGCCATGTTTGAGAAGGGCTCCGGCGACGGAGTGACGGCCGCTCGCAATGCGGTCTTACCCCCATGGGCAGCGAAGGCGATGGTCGCGCCCATCAGAGTGGAAGCCAACTGCATTTCTGGTGACAGATGCGATGTAGCCGCATAGGCAACGTATGCCGCCACGGGAATTCGTACAAACGTGTGCAGCGCATTCCACAGCAAGTCGAACATGGGGATCTTGTCGGCGAAGAACTCCAGCGCGAACATCGCCAGGCAGACACTGATGATCCACCACGATTCGACAAGGTGCAGACCTGATGGAAGCTGAAGAGCCCCGGCGCGCGAAAGCAGCCCCAGGGCTCCGACTGTGGCATACACGTTCAGCCCGGCGGCGAAGCTGGTGCCCGCGATCATGGCGACGGTTTGGTCGGAGTTCAATTGAAGCATGGTGAATTTATCCCCTATGCACCGAGCTGGCTTCGCGCACACATGTCACTCATCGCTGTGAGCTCCTTCCTTTTTCCCCGGGGCGCCGTGTCCCAATATAGGGTATAGCGCTCTTTGGAGGTCGACTTTGCAACCGTTTTCTCATCACATCGTTGTTTGTACCCAGCAAAAACCGGAAAACGTTACCTGCTGCGCCACCGCCGGCTCGGGCTCAGTCCTGAACGCTATCTATCGTGAGCTCGGCGCTGCCGGACTGTCGGATGACGTGATCGTCTCCACCTGTGGCTGCCTGGGCCTCTGCGACAGCGGACCGGTCATGATCGTTTATCCCGAGGGAACCTGGTACGCGAAGGTAACGCCGGCAGACGTAAAGGAAATCGTTTCGTCGCATATCGCGCAAGGACACCCAGTGTCGCGGTTGCAACGAAATGACTCTACGTCTATGCGTGAAGAGATCTTGGATCACCGGCAAAAATACTTTGCCATGGTCAAGGGGAAAGATGCTGCCGGGGTGTTGCCCGACGACCTGTTTGAAACGATTCGCGCCTTCATGCCGAGCCGCGTGATTCTGACGGCGCTGGAGCTCAATGTTTTCACCGCGCTGCGCGAGGGCTGCGATGCTAATGAGCTGGCAAAGCGAATCTCCGGCGATCCCCGCGCGACTGAGATGCTGCTGAACGCGCTGGTCAGTCTTGGAATACTTGAGAAAGGGGATGGCGTGTTCCGCAATAGTGCGCCGGCGGTGCGTTTTCTCGCCGAAGGATCGCCCGACAGCGCCCGCCAAGCGCAGCTGCACACTGCCAATATGTGGAAGCGCTGGTCGCACCTGACCGATTCGGTGAAGACCGGCTTCCCTGCCCCGTCGGTTCGAGTGGATGAATATGCGGGTACCTTCATCGCCGCGATGGACCAAAGCGCTCGCGGCCGGGCGCACGCCATCGCGCAGGCAATCGGAGCGAACGGCACGCGCCGGATGCTCGATCTGGGTGGAGGCTCGGGAGCGTATTCCATTGCCTTCGCGAAAGCAGCCCCGGAGTTGCGCTCCGAAATCGTAGACCTACCTGAAGTCGTTCCGATTGCACAACAGCACATCGCCGACGCTGGTCTCGCCGACCGCATCACCGTGCGCGCCGGTGACATGCTGGCGACGGAACTGCCCGCGCAGAGCTACGATTTTGTGCTGCTGTCGTCGATCTGTCACATGTTCTCGCCGGAGGAAAACCGCGCCCTCCTGGCGCGGGCGCACGCGGCGCTTGCTCCTAAGGGGCGAATCGCGATTGCGGATTTCATCGCTGATCCAGCGAAAGCATCACCTCGCAGTGCCGCTCTGTTCGCACTGAATATGCTCGTCGCGACGCGAGCGGGGCCAGCTACAGCGAGACGGAATACGAAGCATGGCTTGATGCTGCAGGGTTCAGCGACGTCAAACGGATTCGCATGCCGGGACCGATCAACCTTATCGTGGCGAACGCCGGGTAGCCGGCAGGCTACCGCCTGCAGCGTATTCAGCATGAATCAAACAACTCCTTCCATAGCCTAGGCATACCATCGTCTCGGAGGGAATCATGCTGCACACCGCCGAAACGATCAGCCGCCGAAAGATGATGACTGCCACGTTGGCATTGGGAGGCACACTAGCGCTCACTCCTGCGTCCCTGCTGGCTGCGGCGGAGCCGACGGAGCCCGAGGTGACCGCCACCGAGGATCTAATGCGCGAACACGGCGTGCTGCGCCGGGCCTTGCTCGTCTACTTCGAAACCGCGCCGCGCATCCGCACTAGTCCTGGCTCGCTCGATGCCTCGCAGTTGTACAAGACGGCGCAGCTATTTCGCGACTTCGGCGAAAACTATCACGAGCGCATGCTTGAAGAGCAGCATATCTTCCCCATCGTCAAGAAGGGACCTCAAGCGGCAGCGCAATATATACCTATCCTGATCGAGCAGCACAACCGCGGGCGCGAGATCACCGAATACATTCTCGCAGTTACCAAGTCCGGAAAAATTGCGGCCGCAAATGCGGAGCCAATGGCACGCGCGCTCGATGCTTTTGTTCTGATGTATCAGAACCACGCCGCACGCGAGGACACCGTCGTCTTCCCGGCCTGGAAGACGCACTTCGCCAACAAGCAACTCGATGAACTTTCCGACCAATTTGAGGACATCGAACACAAGATGTTTGGCAAAGATGGCTTCGATGATGCCGTCAGCAAGATTGCGGCGGTCGAGACCGCGCTCGGCTATGCCGACATCAGCCAGTTCACGCCGCCACGCCCACCGAAGGTTCAGCCGTGAAGGGCAGCATCGCCGCTTCTGGATCGCGAATGCCGAATGCGATCATCCTCATCCGCATTCTCGTCGGCTGGGTGTTCGTTTCCGAAGGTATTCAGAAGTTCCTCTTCCCTGCGCAACTCGGTGTGGGACGGTTCGCAAAAATCGGAATTCCTTCACCGCAAATTATGGCTCCGTTTGTCGGCGCGGTTGAGATCATCTTCGGATTACTTGTAATTCTTGGCCTATTCACGCGACTGGCGACGATTCCTCTGCTGTGTGTGATCGTGACGGCAATTGCGACAACGAAGATTCCAATGTTGCACATCAGCGGCGTCTGGGCCATGCTGCACGAGGCTCGTGCCGATTTCAGTATGCTGCTGGGCTTACTGTTTCTGCTGATTGTGGGCGGAGGAGGGCTGGCGCTGGAGCGTGCGCGGCAGAATTTCCACTAGGACGCGTGCACCCGAAATCGGCTGAGAATTTGCTATACTTTTCTAGCCGCTACAATGCGCGCCCTTAGCTCAGCTGGATAGAGCGTCTGGCTACGAACCAGAAGGTCGGGAGTTCGAATCTCTCAGGGCGCGCCATCTAATCTCCAGTGAATACCCGGCCTTGAAGCGCTCCACCAGATACGGCGGCGGTATTCCTAATTTGCTCGTCTTCCCGGCGAGAGAGACAAGCACTGTGCTACCAAGCCACTCCGGAACCGTCCGTTAATTCGTGCTCGCCGCGTCTCGAATTTACTGCTTGGGATATGCGTGATAGCCATAGCGCGGTTGCGTCGTCACCACGCGGAAGTCAGTCGGCATGATCTTCCACAGCGTCCTCAACTGGTCGGCTGGCCAGCGAGAATCGCCGGTCGCTGCAATGTACATATCACTACCGCGATCCTCGAGAATCATGCCGTACTTCTTCAGGGCGTGGATAATGCTCCGCGCGATCGGCGGATAGCCCGACTCGTCAAAGTCTGCGCGTAGTACGAAGCGCGTTCCCATGCCCACCGCCAGTGGGTCAGAGGTTCCATCCGATCTGATCGCCATCAAGGCCGGAGGCGTGAACCACACATCATTCCTGTTTGGAAAGTGCTTGGGAGACAGCGTGAATCCCAAGGCGTGGTTCACCCGATCTGCAGCAGCTTCGTCGTAGGTAAGCAATGACGCCATCCATGAGGTCCCAGCGGCGGTGGCACTAGGCGTAAGCCATGGTCTCTGAAGGTCTCCGCCATACAGGTTCCACATTGCGACGGTTTGCGCTTGCCACTGTCCATTCACAAAGCTCAAGCCTTCCGCCTCCCAGCTAACTCCGCGCGCGCGGTCGACGGCAATTCCGTGATAGTCGGCGGCGCCGGGGTTCTGGCCCTTCTGCGTCCAATCGACGTTCAATGGAAATGGCGCTTGGCAGACGCCACCCAGACAAAAGTCCGAGGCTTTCGGATGGCCGTCTGCGGTTAGAGTCACCGTCACCATGGGCTGGTATCTGCTGTCCACCACGATGTATGGTACCTCGTGATCTACGAACAGCCGGGCTTTGCCGATTGATGCCAAGATGGCCGCACTTTTCGCGTCGGTCGGCAAGGACTCTGCGGGGGTGTTCCACAGTGAGCCTGAAGAGAACGGCCGGAATCCACACAATGAGCCGTTGATGCCAAGGCTCCATTGGCAAGTCTGCGCCTGGCCGAACAAAGAGGTTCCAATCGTGAGGAGCGCGGAGAATACAAGTAATCGGTTAGTCATAGGTCTTTCTCTTTACCACCTCTAACAACACGGTCACAGCATGCGCGTTGCTGAGTTGCCGCGAAACATCTTCTCGAAGTTGACCTCCAGCTGCCGGTCCGAAATCAGGTGGCGTCCACTCATTGCTCACGCGCAATTAGCAAGATGCTCTCGCGCAACGACTCTCCACCTTTTCTCCTTGAGAATATTCAGCACCTGCACCCGGTGCGGAAATGGTCTGGCCCTAACACTCGGGCGGAGGACTTGAGACCCTAGAGGAGAACATGCGTAAACTTTCCCTTCTGGCGTTGCTGGCTGTTGTCTGTCTGGCCAGCAGTGCATTTGCAACTACCGTTTTTGACCTCGAAACAATCAATGGCGAATCGGAGTTCAACCACGATTTCGGCCCTGGACAAGGTGTCGCTGTCAGTACTACGCAGTCCATCAGCAACATGGAGTTCTACCTGGCCATGCCGAATGGCGGCGATCTGAAGTTCATGATCTGGGACGGAACGAACAGCAACCTGCTGTTCTCGAATGTCCTCACAGGAGTGCAGGCCTCGGACACCAAGACCTGGGTCAGTTCTCCGGATTTCAACTTCACACTGAATGCTGGGAACACCTATTTCTTTGGTGTGATCGCCGACAATCCCGTGAACATCGGTTATAGCTGGCCGCCGATCGACTACAGCAGCAACGGGCTGACGGCTCTCACCTCGGGCAACGCGTATTACGACTTCTTTAGCGATCCCGTGTATGACAGCAAGAACGGAGACCAATGGGGCTTGAGGCTGGATTCGACAGTTCCGGAGCCGGGCAGCATCGCTCTGCTGGGTACTGGCGTACTAGGCTTAGCCGGCGTTCTGCGCCGCAAGCTGATGCTGTAGTTCGTCGACACTTCAGATATCCAGCGGGCCGGAGCTTCATAGCTTCGGCTTTTTCATTGGTGAGGGGCAAGCCGCACCAAGGTTTACGTCTTGATCTCCGAACATTCGGTCGTTATGTGGTCCGCAATCGGATGCTGTTGCAGCGCACTTACTCTTTGTGTTTCTTCGATGGAGGCGCCGGCCGCGAAGCTTCCGGCGGCTTTTGCGTTTGCGGCGCGATGTCGACTGGCGACTCGCTAACGATTTTGTGGAAGAACGCGAACGGAACACTTGCGCTCACGATGGCCTCGTTCTTGTCCTGTTCGACCTTAAGACTCTCGAATGCCTTCTTGACGTCTGGATCCGGACCGCCGGCGTCCATTGAGATATCAATTGAGCTGAACAGCACTAAGAATGCATTCAAGCGTGCAACGAAGCTACTCGCCTGGGCGTCGCTCTGGGTGATGACCTGGGCGCGAAGGCGCACATCGGTCAGCGGACGCGCGGAGGCAATCACGACACTTCCCTTGGGCAGCAGACTGCTCCATCCCCCGGGGATCAGCAGTTCGCCGCGATCCTGCATGGATACCTGAGCGGGTGTACGAGCAATGGTCCACACCACGCTTCCCAACGGCACGCGCCGGTAATAATCGCGAACCAGCACCGGACCGGCGAAAGGCAGAGCCGATCCCTTGTAGTTATCGATGATGTAGTGGATGAAACCTGGATCTGCGTTATTGGAGGCCGCGGCAGTATCCAGACCAAGCAGCGCTACGCGAAGGGTGCGGCCCTCCAGAGGAATGACGTAGACTTCGAATCCGCCGTAGTGCTCGATGGCTTTGTTCGACAGCTTGCTCAAATACTGGCTGACGCGCGCGTGGTCGAAATGCCCTTGCAGGATCTCGGTGTAGCGAGTCTCCTCGTCCTTCGTAGCGCCGTAATGGATGGCGAAGGCGGCGCGGTCCAGGTCGCGCTCGAAATCGAATCCTGTCTCGCTGACGAACTGCTGGTATTCAGGATCGCGGTTAGGAGAGGGTTTCTTCCCAAGATCCGTCAGCAATCGCATGGGCTCGAGGTTGACGTAGAGCACAGCGTCGGAGTCGGGAAGCAGTCGAACGGCATCCGGCGGGGCGTGTTTTCGCAGGATGATGGCGACGACAATTGCGCTCGCCAGAGCCAAAACCACGACAAGTGCGATCCAGAGTTGACGCCTGCGGGTGCGCATTGATTAAGCCAGAATCATACGGGAAAAGCCCCGGCTAGCGAAGCGCGCGAAAAACAGGTAGACTCACAATGTTCCGCTTGACGTGCCCCTGTCGGGCACACTCTGCAGAATCCCTAGCCCATCAAGGCCCCCGGGAGTGGCGAGTTGCGGTGTCCTAGTCGCCTGAAAAGGCGGCAAATGTCCAGATATGTATCGCCATTTGCACGTGGGTTGCCGTTGTGTTACCCTCAATGTTTGTGCCGTGTTGGCGGGAAAGTTTCAGGCCAGTCTAAGGCGCCGATGGCGTCGCAGCAGGCCGCAGGCTGGCGTAGCTCAGCTGGTAGAGCATCTGATTTGTAATCAGAGGGTCGGGGGTTCAAATCCCTTCGCCAGCTCCAGGTTGTAACCCTTGAGCGCGCCGCGAGGCGTAGCAGGAGCAGAGCCAAGCAAGACGCGCAGCTTTCCTAAAGAACTGAATCCTTCAGCAGCCTCCATCAGGTGTGAACTCGCGCGGAAGTGCGGATGCGGGGCTGTTGCAGAGTTGCGCAGGGTGTTCTTAGTCGCTAAGCGACTGAGGTAAGCGGTTCTTTGACAGCAGGGATAGCGGTTCCGGGCCCGCGCATCTGCGGCGACTGCACGTGGTCTTTCGTGCGTCAGGGCGATTTGCTCGGTCGACTGTGCACAGGTGGCCGAGTGGTTAATGGCAGCAGACTGTAAATCTGCCGCTCCTTGCGAGCTACGGAGGTTCGAATCCTCCCCTGTGCACCAGGTTTTTTCATGAAGTTCTGGATAGCAATCGGTGCGTACGTGGTGCTGGCGATTCTGGCGGCTCTCACCATCGACGATCAGAAGTTTAAGCTGGCGACGCTGGCCATCTTGGCGATGTTTGCCATTCGTACGCTGTCGTGGAGCCGAAAGCTGGATCGAGAGCGCGAAGAGCAGCAGCGGAACGACGAGTAGGGCGGGAGTAACTCAGTGGTAGAGTCACAGCCTTCCAAGCTGTTGGTCGCGGGTTCGATTCCCGTCTCCCGCTCCAGTGTTCGAAAAGGTTTAGAAGCTGATGTAGCTCAGTTGGTAGAGCACTCCCTTGGTAAGGGAGAGGTCATCGGTTCAATCCCGATCATCAGCTCCAGTTTTCAGCCGTTGGACGGGGTCGAATCTATTTGGCGCCTGAAGCGTCAAATAGTTACAGCCCCAAAATTTGAGTTGGTAAGTTTCTCCCACGTGGATGAATAGTTCCAGTATGCAATCGGAGCCCAGACTCGCATTTCAGCAAGCCGGTCTCAAAGTCGAAAAGCTGGAGGAGTTCGAGCAGTTGCAATCTGCGTTGAGGCGGGTGTTTGGCTCGCAGAACGTGGAGAGCTTCTTGCGGCTCCTGCAGCGTAAGGGAGTTCCTATCCGCGACTTTGAACGGGTCTTGCGTGAGGGATTGCTGGAAGCGGCCGGGCGAGCGGTGACCAAGGGCAGCAGGAACGCGAAGCAGCTTTATGAAGCGCTAGGCGTGAGCGACCAGGCCCAGATTCGGGAACGTTATTTAACCGCGCTGGAAGACATTGAGCTTCCGCTGCGTGAGAAGTACAGCAAACTTTATCGGTATTACTAGGTGGAATTATGGCGAAAGAGAAATTTGACCGCAGCAAGCCGCACGTAAACGTAGGCACGATCGGACACATCGATCATGGCAAGACGACGTTGACGGCGGCCATCACCAAGGTTCTGTCGAAGCACAATCCGAACATCAAGTTCCGCAGCTTCGATTCGATTGACAACGCGCCGGAAGAGCGCGAGCGCGGTATCACCATTGCCACGGCGCACGTCGAGTACGAGACCGCCAACCGGCACTACGCGCACGTCGATTGCCCAGGCCACGCCGACTACATCAAGAACATGATTACCGGCGCGGCGCAGATGGATGGCGCGATCCTGGTGGTCGCCGCCACCGACGGCCCCATGCCGCAGACCAAAGAGCACGTGCTGCTGGCTCGCCAGGTGGGCGTGCCTTACATCGTCGTGTTCCTCAACAAGTGCGATGCGGTGGAAGATCCTGAGCTGATCGACCTGGTTGAGATGGAAGTGCGCGAGCTGCTGACCAAGTACAACTTCCCTGGCGACGATCTGCCGGTGATTCGCGGCTCGGCGCTCGGAGCGCTGAATGGCGAAGCGCAGTGGGAAGCCAAGATTGACGAGCTGATGGACTCGGTCGACAAGAACGTTCCGCTGCCGGCACGCGACATCGACAAGCCGTTCCTGATGCCGATTGAAGACATTTTCTCGATTCAGGGACGCGGCACGGTAGTGACGGGCCGTATCGAGCGCGGCAAGGTGAAGGTCGGCGAGGAGTCGGAGATTGTCGGCTTCCGCGAGACCCGCAAGACGGTAGTGACCGGCGTGGAAATGTTCAAGAAGCAGCTGGACGAAGGTCTGGCGGGCGACAATGCCGGCCTGCTGCTGCGCGGCATTGCGAAAGAAGATGTCGAGCGCGGCATGGTGTTGGCCAAGACGGGCTCGATTACGCCGCACACCAAGTTCAAGGGCGAAGTTTACGTGCTGTCGAAAGATGAAGGCGGACGTCACACTCCGTTCTTCAAGGGCTATCGGCCGCAGTTCTACTTCCGCACCACCGACGTGACCGGCGTAGCAACTTTGCCTGCGGGTACGGAGATGGTGATGCCGGGCGACAACGTGGCGCTCGAGATTGAGCTGATTACTCCGGTCGCGATGGAGAAAGGTCTGCGCTTCGCTATCCGCGAAGGCGGACGCACCGTCGGCGCGGGAACGATTAGCGAGATCATCGCTTAAACGAAATCCCTCGGTGGGACGCTGCGAGGCGTCCCGCTGATATCCGAGCTTGGACTCGGACAAGGCCTCAAGGTTCCGAACTGAGAGGCAAAACGAAATGGAGAAGGCTCATGCCCCGCGAGATCGTTACGTTGCAGTGCGGCGATTGCAAGAATCGCAATTACTCAACCACCAAGAACAAGAAGACCACGACGGCCCGGCTGGAATTCAACAAGTTCTGCCGGACGTGCCGCAAGCACACATCGCATAAAGAAACGAAGTAGCTATTGGCTGTTAGCTCTTGGCTTTTGGCAAGCGGATCTTGGATCCAAGAGGTCCAGCCTAAGGCTAAGGGCCGAGAGCCAACGGCGGGTTTTAGGGGCGTAAGCTCAACGGTTAAACTGCCGGTCTCCAAAACCGGACTTGGGGGTTCGAATCCCTCCGCCCCTGCCAGGTTTTTGGAAATGCCCGGAAATGGGCTTAGAGGATGTAAAGGCGCGAGGCGCCGGAAACAGGTATCAGATGGCGAAGGCAGCAATCGAACCCGTTCACGAAGACCGGCTGGCCAGCAATTAAGGCTTGGCCGCAGCGCGGCAAGAGTTTTTACAACGATGTGCGCACCGAGATGAAGAAGGTCACCACGCCCTCGCGCAAAGAAGTGCAGGGCACGACGACGGTGGTCATCATCACGGTTTTCCTGTTTGCAGCTTACTTCTGGATCATCGATACCATCATCCAGAAAACGCTCGATCAGGCGCTGCGCAGCCTGGCACATCGGTAGGTGCAGGCGGAATGGCAGAAGCGGTACTAATGGCAGACGAAGAGATCAAACCCGAAACCAACGGCGCGGAAGCGCAGCCCTCCGGCGAGACGGCCACGACAGCGGCCATCGCCGAGGAAACGCCACCTCCAAAGAACCCGAATATGAAGTGGTACATCATCCACACCTATTCGGGCTTCGAGCGCAAAGTGAAAGAGTCGCTGGAGTCGCGGGTTCGCGCCTATCCCGAGCTCGAACATCGCATCGGCCAGGTGCTGATCCCGACCGAGTCGGTGACCGAGGTTCGCGGCGGCAAGAAGTACACCAGCGAACGCATGTTCTATCCCGGCTACGTGCTGGTAGAGATGGACATGGATGACAACGTGTGGCACGTGGTGAAGTCCACGCCGCGCGTTACCGGATTTGTGGGTACCGGCCAGCAGCCGACGCCGCTCTCGGAAGAAGAAGTACAGCAGATCGTTTATCGCGTCGCCGACAGCAAAGAGAAGCCGAAGCTCAAGGTCAAGTTCGAGAAGAACGAGTCGGTGCGCATCACCGAGGGCCCTTTCGCCAGCTTTACTGGCGTCGTGGACGAGGTCAACGAAGATCGCGAGACGTTGAAGGTGATGGTCACGATCTTCGGCCGTTCGACTCCGGTGGAGTTGGAATTTGGGCAGGTGGAGAAGGTCGTAACGTAAGGCCGCTGTTCGCACTTCGCTGTCGCTTGATCTCTGGCGAAAAGTGAAGAGCGGATAGCGAGACGTAAGAGAACGGAATTTAGGGATAAACAATGGCAAAGAAGATTACAGGTTCGGTGAAGTTGCAGATTGCGGCGGGCAAGGCCACGCCGGCTCCTCCGGTCGGTCCCGCACTGGGCCAGGCGCAGATCAACATCATGGAGTTCTGCAAGCAGTTCAATGCCAGAACCAGCGCGAAAGAGATGGACGGGCTGATCATCCCGGTAGTGGTCACGGTGTACAGCGACCGCACGTTCACCTTCATCACCAAGACGCCTCCGGCCGCGATTCTGTTGAAGCGCGCTGCGGCCGTGGCAAAGGGTTCGGGCACGCCGAATAAAGACAAGGTCGGCAAGGTCACCGAAAAGCAGGTGCTGGAGATCGCCAAGCAGAAGATGCCCGACTTGAATGCTGCATCGGTGGAAGCAGCCGTAAAGAGCATCAAGGGCACGGCGCGCTCCATGGGCATCGAAGTTACGGCCTAAGTGTTCTGTCCCACAGTCGTGGGACTAGTACGCAAGGACACCGTCGTAGATACCACGGCCCTCAGGTAGCAACGAATGGCGGTGGAAGACAGGGAGTGCAATGAAGAAATCAGGAAAGAACATCGAGAAGGCACGCGACGGAAGTTGAAGCGCGTTCGTACACGCTTCAGGATGCCGTGCCCTTGTTGCAGAAAGTGAAGTTCGCCAAGTTTGACGAGACGGTGGACCTCACCATGCGCCTGGGAGTCGATCCCAAGCATGCCGACCAGATGGTGCGCGGAACCGTGGTTCTGCCGCACGGACTGGGCAAGACGAAGAAGGTCCTGGTCATCGCCACCGGCGAGAAGGTTCGCGAAGCCGAAGCGGCGGGCGCTGACATCGTGGGCGGCGAAGACATGGTGGAGAAGATCCAGAAAGAAAACTGGACCGATTACGATGCCGTGATCGCCACGCCCGACATGATGAAGTCGGTTGGCCGTCTGGGTAAGGTGCTCGGTCCGCGAGGGCTGATGCCGAATCCGAAGACGGGCACGGTGACCTTCGACGTTGCGGGTGCGGTGAAAGAAACCAAGGCCGGCAAAGTTGAGTTCCGCACCGACAAGACGGCGCTGGTGCACGTGCCGGTGGGCAAGATTTCGTTCGCGCCCGACAAGCTGGTCGACAACGCCGCAACCGTGATCACCAGCGTGATCAAGGCGAAGCCGTCGGTGGCCAAAGGCAAGTACATCAAGGGCTGCTATCTGAGCTCGACCATGGGCCCGGGCATTGCGATCGACACCGCGGCAGTAGAAGCGGCGGCGAAGGCATAGGCCGTCCGGGGCTAAAGCCCCTGATTTGGAAGGCCGAAACGGCACGGCTGAAGCCGTGAGCGCCCTTCGAATCAGAGTTTGAAAAGGATTCGAACATGGCAGTCACAAGAGAAAAGAAGATTGAGCAGGTCGAGAAGCTGACCGAAGAGTTGCAGCAGGCCAGCCACGCCATCGTGGGCACCTTTGCCAAGTTGACGGTGGAAAAGGATTTCGAACTCCGCAAGGCGGTGCGCGGCGCGGGCGGCCAAGTATCGCGTGGTGAAGAACACGCTGGCCGAGCGCGCGGGCAAGGGCAGCAAGGTGGAAGAGGCGTTGAAGGGCCTGGCGGGCGTCACCTCGATTGCTTACACCAGCGGCGACCCGGTCGCGCTGGCCAAGGCGCTCAGCAAGTACGCCAAGGACAATCCGGAGTACACCTTCAAGGCGGGCATCGTCGAAGGCCGCGTCATCGCGATCAAGGACATCGACGCGCTGGCCAGCATGCCTTCCAAGGAAGAGCTTTACTCCAAGCTGCTGATGCTGATGAATGCTCCGGCGCAGCGCCTGGTCACGGTGATGAACGCCGTGGGACGCGACCTGGCGGTGGTGATCAACCAGGGCGTGAAGAAGAACAAGTTTGGTGGCGCGCCGGAAGCGTCGCAGCAGCCTGAGCCCCGGCGGCAGAGCTCAGAAGTCGGCAGGCGCAGGCCTGAGCGGCTAGAGCCATAACAAGTTTGGAAGCGCGAAAGCGCTTCCTGCAGAGATTGAGTTATCCGTTGTGAGGCGTGCTTCCTGCGTGATGTCTGGCATGCGGGATGGCACACTGGAAGCCTCAGAGCGATAACGAAATCAACACAACGAATAACGAATATTGGAGAGACACATGGCGGATCTGCAGCAGTTGGAAGATTCAATCGTAGGCCTGTCGCTTCTGGATGCGGCGGCCCTGGTAAAGAAGTTGGAAGAGCGTCTCGGCGTCTCGGCAGCGGCTGCGGCCCCTGTCATGATGGCGGGCGGCTGGTGCGGGCGCTGCGGCTGCGGCCCCGGTGGAAGAGAAGACGGAATTCGCCGTCGTGCTCACCGCTGCCGGCGCTAACAAGATCAACGTGATCAAGGCTGTCCGCGAAGTCACCAGCCTCGGTTTGAAGGAAGCCAAGGACCTGGTCGATGGCGCTCCCAAGACCGTGAAGGAAGGCGTACGAAGGAAGAAGCCGAGACCATCAAGAAGAAGTTCACCGACGCGGGCGCAACCGTCGAGGTGAAGTAAAGGTTTCGCCCCGTTCTGCAGTTCAGAGATGCTTGTATCAAACTTCTCTGAGTGCGAGGGCGGGGCGCTTCACTCCGGAGAGCTGACCGGAGTGCTCAGGCTGCTGCCGCTTTCCGGTTACGGAAGCGGCGGCTAACGTACTTCTTCACGTGAGAGCGGCCGTGGAGAGGCGCGATGAAGCCGTGGAAGCTTAGCGATACTCAACAGCGGGTATCGTGGAATTCCCGGGCATCGTGGAGCGGATTCCCAGTGGGTTCGCAAACACAGCAGGTGAGTGGCAGGCGGCAAGCTGACCTCGAAGCATCAGCTCAGGTGCAAGAGGCAGGTAAGCCGAGGACAAGGCCTGAAGATACTGGCGCGGGAAGAAATTCTCATTTCGGCAGGGTATAATTGGCCGAATTCCCGAACTGTTTGGTTACGGGATTGCTCAACGCCTCAAGCGGCGCTTGCGGGGACTTTGTCTCTGCGAGCGCGCTCGTGTTTTTGCGCAAAATCGTCAGACCAGTTTTTCAGACCCAAACTGCCACAGCGTGACGGCACTGATCCCCGTCCCGCATACACGGTCCGGCTCCGCCGAGCCTGGCCGGAACTGATTTAGGAGCTTTATACATGGCGCAACAGAAAACTGCCAATCAGAAATCGGTTCGATTTTTCCAAGATCCCGGCGACCATTCAGATTCCCAACCTCATCGAGGTGCAGAAGCGTTCCTACGACCGTTTTCTGCAGATGGATGCGCTGCCGAGCGAGCGGGATGATGCCGGTTTGCAGGCGGTATTTCAGTCCGTGTTTCCCATCACGGACTTTCGGAACGTGTCACAGCTGGACTTTGTCGAGTACGCGATCGGCAACTGGGAGTGCAAGTGCGGTCACCTCAAGGGGCTGAACCACCTGCGCACGACTTGCCGGAACTGCGGTGCGACAGTCAAGACCGACCCGTTCCATCTGGGCGACGTGCTCTGCACCAAGTGCGGAACGTACAACGCCAACACACCCGATTTTTGTAACAAGTGCGGCGACCCTGTCGGGTTGCAGCTGAAGTACGACGTGGCCGAGTGCGAAGAGCGCGGTATGACTTACTCCGCTCCGCTGAAGGTCACGATGCGTCTGACCATCTACGACAAGGATCCGGAGACCGGCAACCGCTCCATTCGCGACATGAAGGAGCAGGAAGTCTTCTTCGGCGACATTCCGCTGATGACCGCAGAACGGCACCTTCATCATCAACGGTACCGAGCGCGTCATTGTCAGCCAGTTGCACCGTTCGCCGGGCGTCTTCTTCGAGACCGCGAACAACCGCACCTACTTCCTGGGCAAGATCATTCCCTACCGCGGTTCGTGGGTCGAGTTCGAGTACGACCAGAAGAACATCCTGTACGTGCGTATCGACCGCAAGCGCAAGTTCCTGGGAACCATCTTCCTGCGTGCTCTGGGACTGCGTTCGGACGAAGAGATCCTGCGCACCTTCTACACCGTCGACCGGCTGGCGATGCGTGACAAGCAAGATCTACTGGACGCTGGAGCCGGGCGTCGATCAGTCCGACCAACCTGCTGGGCATGAAGCTGGCGCATCGCATTGCCACCAAGAGCGGCGATGAAATCGCGCACTCCGGCCGCAAGGTTACGGCGGCAGTGATGAAGGAGATCCAGAAGCACAAGATCTCCGAAATCGAAGTCGACCTCAGCGATCTGGAAGGCGCGTTCGTTGCTGCCGACGTCATCGACACCAATACCGGCGAAGTGCTGCTCGAAGCCAACACCGAGCTGACCGCCGACAAGCTGTCGAAGATGATGGAAGCCGGCGTCGGCGAAGTGCACGTGTTCTTCCCCGAGCGCGACGATGTGGGCACGGTGATCAGCGCCACGCTGCGCCGCGATTCGGTCAAGACGCCGCAGGAAGCGCTTATCGAGATCTACCGCAAGCTGCGTCCGGGCGATCCGCCGACGCTGGATACCGCGACTTCGCTCTTCCACGGCATGTTCTTCGATGCCGCGGAAGTACGACTTCTCGCGCGTGGGCCGCTTGAAGTTCAACATCAAGCTGTTCGAGAAGCGAAGACGCGACCAATCTCGAGAATCGCACGCTGGAGCCGGAAGATTTCTACGGAACCATCCGCTACCTGCTCAAGCTGCGCAAGAACATCGGCTCGGTGGACGACATCGATCACCTTGGCAACCGCCGCGTACGCGCGGTCGGCGAGTTGCTGGAGAACCAGTTCCGCATCGGCCTGGTCCGCATGGAGCGCGCCATCAAGGAAAAGATGAGCGTCTACCAGGAGATGTCGACGGCAATGCCGCACGACCTGGTGAACGCCAAGCCGGTGATGGCGGCCATCCGCGAGTTCTTCGGATCCTCGCAGTTGTCGCAGTTCATGGATCAGACCAACCCGCTGTCGGAGATCACGCACAAGCGCCGTCTGTCGGCACTTGGGCCGGGCGGTCTGTCGCGTGAGCGCGCGGGCTTCGAAGTCCGCGACGTACACCCGACGCACTATGGCCGTATCTGCCCGATTGAGACGCCGGAAGGTCCGAACATCGGACTGATCTCGTCGTTGAGCTGCTATGCGCGCATCAACGATTACGGCTTCATCGAGTCGCCGTATCGCAAGGTGAAGGCGGCCGCGTGCTCGACTTCATCAGCGTAGTGAACGCCGGCGACAGCGATTACCGCGTAGGCGATCACCTGGAGAAGGCCGAGGCCTCAAGGCCAACACCGACCTGAAGGAGCGCAAGAAGAAGCTCATCGATTTCGAGCCGTTCTCGTTCTACCTGTCGGCGTGGGAAGAAGATCGCCACGTGATCGCGCAGGCCAACGCGGAGATCGACGACAAGGGCCGCATCGTTGCGGAACTGGTCAACGCCCGCAAGGCCGGCAACTTCGTGCTGGTCAACCGCGATGAAGTCGACTACATCGACGTCAGCCCGAAACAGCTGGTATCGGTGGCCGCTTCGCTGGTGCCGTTCCTGGAGCACGACGACGCCAACCGCGCTCTGATGGGCGCGAACATGCAGCGCCAGTCGGTGCCTTTGCTCCGTGCACAGGCGCCGCTCGTCGGTACTGGAATGGAAGGCGTTACGGCCCGCGATTCCGGCGCCGTGGTGTTGGCTCGCCGCAGCGGCATCATCGATTCGGTCGACTCCGAGCGCATCATCGTTCGCGTCGAAGGCGAGCATCATCCGATGCAGCTTTCGCGCGAGGTGGGCAGCGACATCTATCAGCTCACCAAGTTCAAGCGCTCCAACCAGAACACCTGCATCAACCAGCGGCCCATCGTGAAGAAGGGCATGCGGGTTGCGAAGGGTCAGGTCATTGCTGACGGTCCTTGCACCGACATGGGCGAGCTGGCGCTGGGACGTAACGTTCTGGTGGCCTTCATGCCGTGGCGCGGTTACAACTTTGAGGACGCGATCCTGGTCTCCGAAAAGATGGTGAAGGAGGACTATTACACCTCCGTCCACATCGAGGAGTTCGAGATCGAGTCGCGCGATACCAAGCTGGGTCCGGAAGAAGTCACGCGCGACATTCCTAACGTCAGCGAGTCGGCACTGCGCGATCTCGACGAGAGCGGCATCATCCGCATCGGCGCGACCGTGAAGGCCGGCGACATCATGGTGGGCAAGGTCACGCCGAAGGGCGAGACGCAGCTCACTCCGGAAGAGAAGCTGCTGCGCGCCATCTTCGGCGAGAAGGCCGGCGACGTACGCGACGCTTCCCTCACCTGCCCTCCGGGTATCGAAGGCACGGTGGTGGACGTGAAGATCTTCTCCCGCAAAGGTCAGGAGAAGGACGAGCGCGCCAAGTCCATCGAAGTCGCGAGCAGGTTGCGAAGCTGCGAGAAGAACTTGGCGGACGAGATTCGAATCCTCACCGACGAGCGTCTGAAGCGCCTGGAAGCTCTGCTGGGCGGCAAGGAAGTTCTGGCCGACCTGCACGACGAGCGCACCAACAAGCGCCTGCTGACCAAGGGCGTCATGCTCGATCGCGAAGCCATCGAGCGCATCTCGACGCGCAACCTGAAGCGCATCAAGTTCGCCGACAA
The DNA here is from genome assembly GCA_963758835.1 of uncultured Acidobacteriaceae bacterium. Lineage (GTDB taxonomy): Bacteria > Acidobacteriota > Terriglobia > Terriglobales > Acidobacteriaceae > CAVVDY01. The sequence goes on from CAVWWZ010000001.1 coordinate 112,745, forward strand.
GGATCCGCGCATCAACGAGCAGATCGACGAAATCGAGGAGATGACGTCGCGCCAGATCGACGTGCTGCGCAAGATCGTCCAGCGAGAAGGTAGAGAAGCTGCAGAAGGGCGACGAACTGCCACCGGGCGTGATCAAGCTGGTGAAGGTTTATATCGCCATGAAGCGCAAGCTGAGCGTCGGCGACAAGATGGCCGGCCGCCACGGAAACAAGGGCGTCATCGCGCGCATCCTGCCGGAAGAGGACATGCCGTACCTCGAAGACGGTACGCCGGTGGAGATCGTTCTGAATCCGCTGGGCGTGCCAAGCCGTATGAATGTGGGCCAGATTCTTGAAACCCACCTTGGCTGGGCCGGATTATGCACTGGGCCAGAAGATCAACGAGTTGTTGCAGCAGAACTCGAAGGCGGAAATCCTGCGCCGGGCCTTCAAGGAGCATGTTCAAGGGCACGCCGTTCCTCGAAAGCCTGGTCGATCTCGACGACGAAACCCTGGAGCGCGTAGCCGACGGCATGAAGGACGGCGTCTTCTTCGGATCGCCGGTATTCGACGGTTCGAAGGAAGAGCGAGATCAAGTCGCTGCTGGCGGAAGGTGAGCTGCCCACGTCGGGCAAGACCTACCTCTACGACGGCATGACGGGTGACAAGTTCGAGCAGCCGGTAACGGTTGGCTATATCTACATGCTCAAGCTGTCGCACCTGGTCGACGACAAGATCCACGCGCGTTCGATCGGTCCGTACTCGCTGATCACGCAGCAGCCGCTGGGCGGCAAGGCCCAGTTCGGCGGACAGCGTTTCGGCGAAATGGAAGTGTGGGCGCTGGAAGCTTATGGCGCAGCGTACATCCTGCAGGAACTGCTCACCGCGAAGTCCGATGACGTTTATGGCCGCACCAAGATTTACGAGGCCATCGTCAAAGGCGAAGCGGCGATCGAGCCGGGTGTGCCGGAGTCGTTCAACGTGCTGATTCGCGAGTTGCAGTCGCTGTGCCTGGATGTGGAGCTGATCAAGATCCACGATCGCAAGCAGCTGCCGGCTCCCGACCTGTCGCCGCCGACTGACGATCGCGTTTGAGGATCAGGGTAGCTGCCTCTATCGCTCCCGCAAGAGGCAGCACCCGAGCGAAGATCGAAGTACCGGGAGCCGCGAACGGCTGCGCAAGGCCGTGTGCCCCTGCATTCCGCAAAGCGGGACCGCAGGGAAGGAGGACATTTTGTACCGCTCGAGTCCATTCGATCTCGGAAATGCTATCGCCGATTTCGACGCGATCCGTATCAGCCTGGCTTCGCCGGAAAAGATTCGCAGCTGGTCGCACGGCGAAGTCACCAAGCCGGAGACCATCAACTACCGCACCTTCAAGCCGGAACGCGATGGCTTGTTCTGCGCCCGCATCTTTGGGCCGGTCACCGACTGGGAGTGCCTCTGCGGCAAGTACAAGCGCATGAAGCACCGCGGCGTGATCTGCGACAAGTGCGGCGTGGAAGTCACGCTGTCGAAGGTCCGCCGCGAACGTCTGGGCCACATCGAGCTGGCTTCGCCCTGCTCGCACGTGTGGTTCTTCAAGGGACTGCCCAGCCGTATCGGGCACATCCTCGACATCTCGCTGCGCGAGCTGGAGTCCGTGCTCTACTTCGAAGCCTACGTCGTGGTCGAAGCCGGCGAAGCTCCGGTGAAAGAGCGCGAGGTCATCAAGGACGAAACCAAGTTCCGCGAGCTCGATCAGCAGTTCCGCGCCAGCGGCTTCAAGGCCATGATGGGCGCCGAAGCAATCAAAGAGCTGCTGAAGCGGGTCGAGGTCGAGACCGCTGTCGACCGAGTTGCGCGAGAAGATGCGCACCGAAACCTCGGTGCAGAAGCGTCTGAAGTACGCCAAGCGCCTGAAGGTGGTTGAGGCCTTCCGCAAGAGCGGCAACAAGCCGCAGTGGATGATTCTCGACGTGATTCCGGTCATTCCGCCGGAGCTGCGTCCGCTGGTTCCACTCGACGGCGGCCGCTTCGCCACGTCTGACCTGAACGACCTGTACCGTCGCGTCATCAACCGCAACAACCGGTTGAAGAAGCTGATGGACCTGCACGCGCCGGAAGTCATCGTGCGCAACGAAAAGCGCATGCTGCAGGAAGCCGTGGACGCGCTGTTCGACAACGGACGCCGTGGCCGCGTGCTGCGTGGCGCCAACAATCGCCCGCTGAAGTCGCTCTCCGACACGCTGAAGGGCAAGCAGGGACGCTTCCGCCAGAACCTGCTGGGCAAGCGCGTGGACTACTCCGGCCGTTCGGTGATCGTGGTTGGTCCTGAGCTCAAGCTGCAGCAGTGCGGCTTGCCGAAGAAGATGGCGCTGGAACTGTTCAAGCCGTTCATCTATCACCGGCTGGAGCAGACCGGACATTGCACCACCATCAAGCAGGCGAAGGAGATGGTCGAGCAGCAGGAGCCCATCGTATGGGACATCCTGGAAGAGGTGATTAAAGATCACCCCGTGCTGCTGAACCGCGCTCCTACGCTTCACCGCCTCGGCATTCAGGCGTTTGAGCCGGTGCTGGTGGAAGGCAAGGCGATCAAGATTCACCCGCTGGTCTGCACCGCGTTCAACGCAGACTTCGACGGTGACCAGATGGCCGTGCACATTCCGCTGTCGCCGGAAGCGCAGGTCGAAGCCAGCGTACTGATGCTGGCCTCGCACAACATCCTGTCGCCCGCGTCGGGCCAGCCGATCACCGTTCCTACGCAGGACATGGTGCTGGGCATTTACTACCTGACCAAAGCCAAGCCGGGCGCCAAGGGTGAAGGCCGCGCGTTCGCCAACATCGAAGAAGTGCTGCTGGCGAAGGAAGCCGGCGAAGTGGAAACGCTCACCCCGATTCGTCTGCGCTACACGCGGCGAGGTCATCGACCTCACCACCGCGTACGACGATCAGGACGTGATCCACACCGAGCCGACCAACTTCGAGCGCCAGTTCATCTCGACGACGGTTGGCCGCGCCATCATGAACGATCACCTGAAGCGCGGCGCGGCAGAGATGCCGTACATCAACGGCCTGCTCAAGAAGAAGGGCGTCGGCCAGTTGGTGAACTACTGCTACCTGCGCTTCGGCCTGGAGACCACGGTGCGGATGCTCGACGGCATCAAGCAGCTCGGATTCCAGTACGCGACCAAGGCGGGCCTGTCGATCGGCATCGACGACATGGTCATCCCGCAGAGCAAGGCAGGCGCTGGTACGCGACGCTGAGCAGCAGGCCATCGCCGTGCAGCAGCAGTACCTCGACGGCGCCATCACCAACGGCGAACGTTACAACAAGGTGGTCGAAATCTGGTCGAAGATCACGGAAGACGTGGCCGACGAGATGTTCGGCGCCATGCAGCAGCGCGACAAGATGGGCGAGATCAATCCGATCTACGTCATGGCTGACTCCGGCGCTCGTGGTTCGAAGCAGCAGATTCGCCAGCTCTCGGGCATGCGCGGATTGATGGCCAAGCCTTCGGGCGAGATCATCGAGACGCCGATCACGGCGAACTTCCGCGAAGGCCTCACCGTGTTGGAGTACTTCATCTCCACCCACGGCGCGCGTAAGGGTCTGGCCGATACCGCTCTGAAGACCGCGGACTCGGGCTACCTCACTCGCCGTCTGGTCGACGTGGCGCAGGACGTGATCATCAGCGAATACGACTGCGGAACGGTCGATGGCATCTACGTCACCTCCATCGTGGAGTCGGGCGAGATCATCGAGCCGCTGCGTGACCGTATCGTTGGCCGCGTGTCGCTGGAGAAGATCAAGGACTACGAAGGCAACGTCATCGTTGACGTCAACCAGGAAGTTACGGAAGAACTGGCGGTCGCGGTCCAGGCTGCCGGTATCGAGCGGGTGAAGATTCGCTCGGTGCTCACCTGCGAATCGAAGCGCGGTGTCTGCGTCATGTGTTACGGACGCAACCTGGCTTCGGGCCGACTGGTCGAGTTGGGCGAGGCCACGGGCGTTATCGCGGCGCAGTCCATCGGCGAGCCGGGAACGCAGCTCACGATGCGTACCTTCCACATCGGCGGTACGGCTTCGCGAGTCAGCGAGCAGTCGCGCCTCGATGCCAAGAACAACGGCACGGTGCGCTTCGTGAACATGGTCACGGTCCGCTCGAAGGAAGGCTTCCTGGTGGTCATGAACCGCAACGGTTCGATCACCGTGGTCGACGAGAAGGGCCGCGAAAAAGAACGCTACGCCGTGGTCTACGGCGCTCGCGTGAAGGTCGAAGATGGTCAGCAGGTTTCGCTCGGCGATGTTCTGGTCGAGTGGGATCCGTACACCTTCGCCATCCTTACCGAAATCGGCGGAACCGTGCAGTTCAAGGACCTGCAGGAAGGTCTCACGCTGCACGAAGAAGTCGACGAGGTCACGGGCCTGTCGCGTCACGTGGTCATGGATTCGCCTGACGAGAAGCGCCAGCCGGCCATCAGTCATCAAGGGCGGCAAGGGCACCAAGCGTTACCTGATGCCTTCGCGCGCTCACCTGATGGTGCAGGATGGCGACGAGGTCACGCCGGGCGATGTGCTCGCGAAGATTCCTCGCGAGACCACCAAGACCAAGGACATCACGGGCGGTCTGCCGCGCGTGGTCGAACTGTTCGAAGCCCGCAAGCCGCGCGAGACCGCTGTCATCAGCGAAATCGATGGCGTGGTGAAGTTCGGCGACGTGGCCAAGGGTCAGCGCAAGATCTACGTGGTGGCCGACAACGGTACGGAGAAGGAATACTCGGTGCCGCGTGGCGTTCACATCAACGTTCAGGAAGGCGAGCGCATTCAAGCGCCGGCGAGCCGCTGATGGATGGTCCGCTCAACCCGCACGACATTCTTGCCGTGCTGGGTGAGAAAGAGCTGCAGGCTTACCTGGTGAACGAAATCCAGGAAGTCTACCGCTTGCAGGGCGTGAACATCAGCGACAAGCACATCGAAGTGATTGTTCGCCAGATGATGCGCTGGGTGAAGGTGGAAGACGTGGGCGATACGACGTTCCTGCTCGAGCAGCAGGTCGACAAGTTCCGCTTCCGCGAAGAGAACGAGAAGGCGATTGCCAACGGCGGCAAGCCGGCTACCGGCCGTCCGCTGCTGCTGGGTATCACCAAGGCCTCGCTCTCGACCGACTCCTTCATCTCGGCGGCCTCCTTCCAGGAGACCACGCGTGTGCTGACGGAAGCGTCGATCCAGGGCGCCGTCGATCACCTGCGCGGACTCAAGGAGAACGTCATCGTGGGCCGTCTCATCCCCGCGGGAACCGGCATGGAGTACTACCGCAATGTCCGGCTGTCGGAGGAGATGGAGCAGGCCGCATCCAAGGTGCAGGAGGAGGTCACGGCCGCGTACGAAGAAGCCGAACGCGCGCTGGAACTGCTCCGCAACGAAGGCGAGAACGAAGGCGAAGAGCTGCTGACCGAGTAACGCTCAGGCATCGTCATCAGCAAGCAAAAACAGGATGCGTCCTCTGTACCTCGGAGGACGCATCCTTTGTTTTTGTCCCGACGTTTGCTAAAGAGTATGCTCCCGATGGCATCCACTACTTCGCCGATACCGCCTGCTTGTGGTCGTAGCTGATCACGCGCGTTAGCTTCCACACGCCATCTTTGTTCTGCCACAACATCACAAACTTGGCGTCTCCTACGCCCTCCTCCGGACGTTTGGGCTGGTGAAACTGGTGTGTCCCGATTTCTACTGCTCCATAGTCCTTCAGCGGATAGACCTCCAGCGTGTCCACCAGGAGATTCCTCTGCACCTTGCCGCAGATGTTCTGCTTGATTGCGGCGAGAAATGGGGCTTTCCCTACCGTTAGTCCCGTGTGATCGTGATAGAACTCGAGATCATCCGACACCATCGCACCGAGCGTGCTCAGATCGCAGTGGTTGTACGCATCGAAGAGCTTGGCGTCTAAAGACTGAATGGTCGTAAATAGATGGTCGGGCTGCCCGCTGGATTGTGCCGCAGAAGGCACGCAGGAAAGGGCCACCAGCATAAGCAGCAAAAGGGGAAGAGATCTCTTCATATCGTGAAGACTCCTTGGCGACGATGGACGCTGCCGGAGTGTACGCGTCGCAGGCGGCAGCCGTTCCAGCAATCGTCCTAGCCCTGCCTCTCCCCACTTCCGACGCAGCATCGAGCTTCATGACGCCTACTGCGCTGAAATGGTAACCGGCAACTGTACTCTTTCTTATCGCCCCTTCTTTCCTGGCTGTGTAAACTGCTTCTGCGCACACTGATGCAGCCTTTCTTCCAACATCTCCGGCTGGCGTTCTGGAGGTCGTTCGAGCACGATGCCTTCGCCATCGCTAAGGCGGCCGCGTTCTCCGCGATTCTCACTCTGTTCCCTGCCGTGCTGGTACTGGCTTCAGTCTTGTCCACCTCCAATACAACTGAAACCTTCTTCCGCGAGGTTTACCGTTCACTGGGCCGGATCCTGCCGGAAGGCACCAGTAGTGCGGTGTTGCAGTATTTCTCGGCCAGCAAGCCGGTCAAGTTCAAGCTGCTGGTGACCACCTCGATCTTCACGCTGTGGACTGCTTCCGGCGTCATGATTTCCTGGATGGAAGGCTTCCGCAAGGCTTACCAGATGCCGAAGACGTGGGGGTTGGTGAAGGAACGGATGATCGCGCTGTTGTTGGTCGTCTTGGCCGGGCTGCCAATGGCGTTTGCTTCGTTCCTGGTGGCGTTTGGAAACCAGATTGAGCGCTGGACGGTTTACCACGCCGGTCATGAGCTCGGGCCGTACATCCTGGGGCTGTGGACCGCAGTGCGATGGATCATTGCCGCCTTGACGAGCGTTGCGGTAATCGGGCTGGTGTATCACCACGGAGTTCCACGGACTCAGCCGTGGCACCGCGTCCTGCCGGGCTCGGCGCTGGCGACCGTGCTGTGGTTTGTTTCCACCGTGCTTTTCGGCTTTTATCTGCGACGCTACGCCAACTACGACGTCATCTATGGGTCGGTCGGTGCGGCGATTTCGCTGCTGATTTGGCTGTACATGGTCTCAATGGTGGTGCTCATCGGCGCGGAGTTCAACGCACTGCGCTTTCCACGCTTTCTGTTTGGCGCGCACTCTGACCTTGATCCTGGGAGAAGAAAGATCCAGGCGTAAGGAAAGTTGCCGGTTGTCAGTTGTCAGATAGATTCAGGAGCCCACAGCGATGGCGCCCTACTCGTCTTCCACTCTCGATCCGCTGCGCGCTCCCGCCACGCACCGTCGGCGCGCGAAGATCGTCTGCACCATCGGACCGGCGAGCGAGTCGGAAGACGGAATGCGCGAACTCATGCTTGCCGGCATGGATGTCGCTCGCCTGAACTTTTCCCATGGCACCCACGAGGAGCACCGAGAGCGCATAAAGCGGTTGCGCAAAGTAGCGCGCGAACTTGGAAAGCCAATCTGCCTTCTCCAGGACCTTCAGGGTCCCAAGATTCGCACCGGAAAGCTCAAAGATCGCATACCAGTCGAACTCACGACCGGCCAGGCGTTAACCATCACTTCGGACGAGGTCCCCGGCACCTCTGCGGTAATCGCGACCACGTATAGGGACCTTGCAGGTGATGTGAAGCCCGGAGAGCGCATTCTCCTCTCCGATGGCAAGATCGAGCTGCGCGTGCGCGAGGTTCGTGACGGCGACGTCATCTGCGAAGTGCTCAATGGCGGCACGCTGGCCGAGAATCAAGGCATCAACCTGCCGGGCACCAACATCAGCATCCCTTCCCTCACCGAAAAAGATCTCGCCGATCTGGAATTCGGCATGAAAAACGGGGTCGATGTGGTTGCTGTCTCGTTCGTGCGCTCGGCGGATGACGTAGTCCGCGCGAAGCAAGCGATTGCCCAATATCGCAATGATGTCGGCGTGGTCGCCAAGCTGGAGAAGCCGCAGGCCATCGAAGACCTGGACGCGATCCTTAGAGAGGCGCACGGCGTCATGGTGGCGCGAGGCGATCTCGGGGTGGAGGTCGCACCGGAGAAGGTTCCGCCCATTCAGAAATACGTCATCCGCAGGGCACTGGATTTTCGTCGCCCGGTTATCACCGCCACGCAGATGCTGGAGTCGATGATTGTGAACCCTCGACCCACACGGGCTGAGGCCAGCGACGTTGCCAACGCAGTCTTCGACGGTACCGATGCCGTCATGCTCTCCGGCGAAACCGCCGTGGGCAAGTATCCGCGAGAGGCCGTGCAGATGATGGCGCGCATTGTGACTGAGGCGGAGAGCGCCAACCTTGCACCCGCTCGAAGCCGGAGCACGAGCCTGGCCAGCGGCTCTCCATTGCCGAGACAATCTGCGAATCGATGGCACACGCTGCGCGCGACTTGAACGTCCGCGCCATTGCGATCTTCACCGAAACCGCGAATACCGCGCGTATTCTCTCTAAGTACCGTCCGGCGGCGGACATCTACGGCTTCACCTTTAGCGAAGCAGTACACAATCGGATGAACGCATTTTGGGGAGTGACCCCAATCCGCTGTCCTGCGGAACTTACGGTGGAGGGCATGGCCCAGTTTGCGGAAGAGCAGCTGCTCGCCCGCGGTGTGCTGTCATCGGGAGATGTGTTCGGACTGGTGGCCGGCACGCAGCGCGTCATTGGGGCTACCAATTTCATGCGGCTGATCGAAGTGGGCTGCGATCGAAAGTCCTAAGGGAGGTGAGAGATGGCTGACGAAATCGTATCGCTGGCGATACTGGAGGCTCTTCCCGGCAAGGAAGAGGAGCTGGTCGCGATGTTGCGAGAGCTCTACACCCTGATGCACACAAGGGATACAGCCGCGACTCGATTTATCGCGACACTTCCCGTCCTGACCGCTTCTTTCACACCCGCTATTGGAAATCGGAAGAGACGCGCGCCGAGGCGCAGCACGATCCTGAGGTGCATCGTTATTGGCTGCAATTGCCGGAGCTGTGCACCATTCCTGCGGTGTACGAGAGCCTGGAGAAGGTCTTCGAAACCTAAGCTTCAGTTCACCCAGCCGGAGCGCGAGTCGCCGTTCTTCTTGCCCCCGCCGGAAGCGCTCGGGTCTTTGAAATTGCCGTATTCGTCGAAGTAATCGTCGTGTTTGTAGTCGTTCGGTTCATGCTTGCGCATGTAGACCTCGAACTTGCGGGCGGCGCGGCGCCGTTTCCACTTGTAATATGAATTGCGCAGCCCGTAATAGCGCTCGGAAGTGGCGTAGCCAAATCCGCGGCGCGGGACGAACTTCAGGAAGATATAGCCGAATAGCAGTCCGCCAAGATGCGCCATGTACGCGGTTGACTGACCCGAGGTTGTGCGCTGAGGACAGCGCTCCATAAAGCGCCAGACCGATGATGCCGATGACGAAGTACTTGGCCTTGATCAGGAACGGCAGCGGGAAGAGCATGACTTCCGAATCGCCGTGCAGCATTCCGAAGGCCAGCAGCAGGCCGTAGATGCCGCCTGAGGCGCCGACGGTCAGGGTGTGGGGACTAACTCCCAGAATCCCGGTAAACGAAATCAGGACCGTACAAACCGCTGCGCCGATCACGCAGAAGAAGTAGAACTGCATGAACAGGTTGTAGCCCCAATCCTGCTCCAGCTGCGCGCCAAACATCCACAGCGCGAGCATGTTGAACAGCAGGTGCAGCAGCCCGTAGTGCAGGAAAGCGTAGGTCACCAACTGCCAGATCTCGCCGTGAACGACGGCATATCCTTCAAGGCCGAGGTGGTTGTAGAGCCAGCACGGCAATCTGAGCGGTGCTGTCGATCGCCTGAAAAAGAGCGAACAGCAGAAAGATGACGCAGTTGGCGATCAGCAGTTGCTTCACCGCCCGGGTGAACGGGGGAAAGCTCAGTCCCATGCTCAAGCCCCATGGCATGGAAGTACGTCGCATATCTAAGCATACTCTTGGTGATTCAGTTACCGCTCCGGCAACGGCACCACCGCCAAGGCTGCGATGCCCTTTGGCGTCGACCGCACGTACGGCGAAGAACACGTTGTCTTTGGACATCGGCAGCGTGGCCTTGGTCGCATTGCCAACGTCCTTTGCATGCTGCCAATCCGAAGCCGCTGTATCCCGCCAAAGGACTTCGTAGCCTGTAGCCAGTCCACCGGGCGAAGCATCCCAGACCAGAGTTGAATCGTTCTGCAATTCCTTGGTCAGGATGCGAACATTGGCCGGCGGAGCAGGCGCCGCAGCCAGCGACGCCAGCGTCGCCGCATTCAGGCGCGCGACATTGGCGACGTAGTCGTAGTTCACGAACTTCGGCAGGTCGCCATACTCCACGCCGTTTTCCGTGCGCACGATTCTGATGCTGATGATTGTAGTTCTCGCGAAACTCGGTAAAGCGCACTGCTGCGTATCCTTGCTGGTTAAAGGAAATATGATCGCCTCCGCGCAGATAGCGGTCAGCGCCGGAAGACCAGCAGCGGCTGAAACGTCTTGGCCGGCAGATATTCCTGCGAGGTCGCGGCAATGTAGCGTGCCAACTGGCGTGACGGGCTGTCGTTTTCGCCGCCCACCGAGCGAATCTGCTGGACCTGCTTTGTCGTCGGCAGTTCGTCGGAATGCCTTCGGAGAACACGCGCACCACATGCGGATCCTGCAGTGTGTCCCCAGGCGTCTTATCGCCGCCGACGATATCGTTGTTCAACGCTGCCTCAACATCCCAGCCTTGCGCCTTGGCCATTTTGGCGAAATGTGCGCTGCCATCCAGGCCCTGCTCCTCTCCGGCGACGGTAAGAAAGATGATGGTCGCCGGAAACTTGTGTTTGCTCAGCACGCGTGCACATTCCATGCTGACCGCCGTGCCGCTGCCGTCGTCATTGGCTCCGGGAGCCTGACCGCCGCGTCATTGGTTTCAGCTGTTGCGCGAATCGTAGTGCCCGGTCACCAGGACGATGCGGTCGCGTTCGCTGCATCTGTTCCCCGCAGCACGGCATAAACATTGGTGATCTTGGTCGGTTTCGGGACCCGCGGTCCAGTCTCCTGGGTGAACTCGTCGGTCTTCACCTCCAGGCAGCCGCCGCAGTCCTTGGAGTATTGTTCGAACTGGCTCTTGATCCACTCCGCGGCCGCAGTGGCGCCCTTTCCGCTCGAAGCCGGCATATCCGACGAGAGGGTCTGCCGGGTGTAGAAGCTGACGAGTTTCACGATGGTTTGTTCGATGTGTTTGGCCGACACATCGCGCAGCGCGGCCGCAATCTGCGGATCGGGTTTAGCAGCGGGCAGCGCATCCAGACTTGCGCGGAACTCTGAGCAACCACGGGGAGAATCGTCAACATCAAAACCGCGATTCCGGCAAGCAGGTATTTTGGATTCTGCATGGAAACCTGAAACCTCGACATTTCGTTAGCGTCTGTTACTTGACGCTGCTAGCAAGAGATTCTAAATATAAAAGGGCGGGTGGCGCTGCTCTCAAAGCGGCTCCTGGCCGATCACGAACGGAGGGCATCATCATGGTTATTTGTCCCGAATGCGAAAGCGATCTCGATATCGAAGAAGATGAGGTCGACGAAGGTGAAGTCGTCTCCTGTCCGGAATGCGGCACCGACTTTGAGGTCGTCGCCGTCGAACCTCTCGAATTGAGCAGGGTGGAGGAGAAGGGCGACGATGACGACGACGAAGAGGAAGCCGAAGAGGAGGCGAGTATTGACCGGTGTGTCGTCGCGATGTCGGCAACGTCGCACGCGCCGCTCTCCGTCCTGTTCTTGTATTCTGTTGATGTGTGGTGCGCTCGTCTCCGCACCACTGCAGACCTCGCCACAGTCGAGCTCCAAGAGCACATAGCAAAGACTACGCGCTGATATTCGGAACCGTGTGGGGGCCTGACTCCCATCCGCTGGGCGGGCGTTCCGGTCAGGATTCGGCGCGCCTCGGAGAAGAAGTTTCGCTGGGAGCAGGTGTCCAATCACATCGGCGAATTCGCCCAACGCGTGCCTGTGGGTACGCAGGATTACATCATCCAGGCTGACATCAAGACGCCCAAGGGCGTGCCCAAGCCGGAAACCAAGGTGCACATTGACGACAACGAGCGGCAGGATGTGGGCATTCACCTGACCGAGCAACAACTGGGTCGTCCGTCAGAGTAAACTGAAACCGATGAAGAAGCCGCTCAACCTACTGTTGCTCTGTTTCGCGCTGCTCTCCTGCGGCGCCTGGCAGCTCCAGATCCCGCTCGGCCAGGCCCCTGCGGGCGATGACACGGGAAAGAAAGCGCGGGTCAACCAGCGCGTGCTTACCGGGGTGGTAATGGACAAGAATGACCAGCCCATTCCCAACGCCGTGGTTTATTTGAAGAACGAGAAGACATTGAACGTCAGATCGTTTTTCGCTCAGAAGGATGGAACGTATCGCTTCCCACAACTGGAACGCAACGTCGACTACGAGGTCTATGCCGAGCTCGACGGCAAGCGCAGCGACACCAAGACCGTGAGCCAATTCGACGACCGCAACGCGCCACACGTCAATCTGCGCATCAATCTCAATAAGTAGAACGTCTATCGCAGCAAACAAAAAGGCCGCCATTGCTGGCGGCCTAGCGTGTACATGGTGCCTTTTTAACTGTTCTCGTTGCTGGCGCGCTTCCAGTTCATGAACTCGCCGATGGTCGATCCGGCACCCGAGGTGCTGGTCGCAGGAGCCTTGTAGGCTTCTACGTCTGCACGTGTAGCTTCTTCTCCCACCGCGCGAATGCTGAGCCCGACCTTCTTCTCTGCCGGGTTCATCTTGATGATCTTGAACTCGAATTCCTGCCCGGGTTCAAGCTTGATCGGCGCTCCGTGCGAGTCAACCGCCTCCGAGTTGTGGCACAGGCCCTCAACACCATCGGCGATTTCGACGAAGGCTCCGAAGCTAGCCAGCCGCAGCACCTTTCCGTGAATCACGTCGCCAACGCGATGCTGATCGAAGAAGGTTTCCCACACATCGGGTTGAAGCTGCTTGACCCCCAGTGACAGGCGGCGTTGGTCAGGCTCGATGGCCAGCACAATCGCTCGCACCTTGTCGCCCTTCTTCAGCACCTCGGAAGGATGCTTCACGCGCTTGGTCCAGCTCAGATTGCTCACGTGCACCAGGCCGTCAATACCATCCTCGATCTCGATGAACGCTCCGAAATCGGTCAGGTTGCGGACCTTGCCTTCGACCACGGTTCCCGCCGGGAACTTCTCGTGCAGCGTCTCCCAGGGATTCGACTCGAGCTGCTTCAGGCCGAGGCTGATGCGGCGCTCCGTGGGATTCACATTGAGCACCACCGCTTCCACCTGATCGCCAACATTCACCAGCTTGGAGGGGTGCTTCATGCGCTTGGACCACGTCATCTCGCTGACATGTACCAGGCCTTCAATTCCCTGCTCCAGTTCGATGAAAGCGCCGTAGTCGGTGACGCTGATGACGCGTCCCCGCACATGAGCGCCGATGGGATAGCGTTCGGCAGCATCCAGCCACGGATCAGGGGTGAGCTGTTTGAATCCGAGCGAGACGCGCTGCTTGTCTTTATCGAACTTCAGCACCTTCACCTGAATCTGATCGCCGACCTGCACCAGGTCATGAGGATGCGTAAGGCGTCCCCAAGACATATCGGTAATATGCAGCAGACCGTCAATGCCGCCAAGATCGACAAAGGCACCGTAGTCGGTGAGGTTCTTTACCGTTCCGGTGAGGATCGCGCCTTCTTCGAGATGGTCGAGCGTCTTGGAGCGCTTCTCTGTCTGCTCTTCTTCCAGCAGCTGCTTGCGCGAGACAACGATGTTGCCGCGCTTCTTGTTCAGCTTGATGATGCGAACTTCAATCTCGTTACCCTTGAGACCGTCGAGGTTGCGCAACGGTCGCAGATCGACCTGCGAACCAGGCAGAAACGCGCGAGCGCCAAGGATGTCGACCGTCAGGCCGCCCTTGATGCGATCGATGACGCGCACCTTGACCGACGCCTTGTCGTTGTAGGCCTTCTCGATTTCATCCCAAGCGCGCAGTCGCTGCGCCTTCTGGTGGGAGAGGTTGATGTAGCCCTCTTCCGTGTGCCCGGCTCGCGCATGACCGCGATTTCGTCGCCGGCGGTGGACCGTGACATTGCCTTCGTGGTCGGTAAACTCCGACACGGGAACAACGCCTTCCGACTTGTAGCCGATGTCGACCACCACGTACTGGGGCGTGACCTTCAGCACGTGACCGGAGACGATCTGCTCGTCGTTGAGTGCCGCTTCGGTCTGAGCCTGCTCCTGCTCGAACGATTCCAGCACGCTGGCGAAGTCTTCCATGCCGGGCTCTTTCTCTGTCTTCTTGGGAGCGGCAGGTTCAGCGGGCGTCGGCTCCGCCGCTGGAGGCTGCGAAGCTGCGGCTGCGTTAGAGGCGTGCTCTTCTGTCGGTTGTTCAGGCTGAGTTTCAGCTGGTGTCGGCTGTTCAGCTTGAGCGCGCTCTTCTGGTTGAGCATTGGGAGCGTGCTGGTCTTGACCCTGGTCAGACGCGTGAGCGTCGGAAGCTTGCTGGTTCGGCTGGTGTTCGGAAGCAGGGTCCTGCGTTTGCGAGGTCGAAGTTTCTGTCTGGGTGTTGTCGAAAGCCATGGGTTGGGTACTTGAGCTACCGCTATTTGAATAACGATAGGGAGCCTGTATTCAAAACGGACTGCTGGCTTGAGTCTTCGTGGATGATTTCCCGCTTCAGCGGGTTTGGAACAACCCAGCGGCCGGATCTTTGGAGCGGGCCCCGCTGCCAAGGACTGTCTCGACTATAGCAACCGCACTTAGCAGTGTCAAACCTCTAACCTCAAGGTAGACGCGCATTTCGGCCACCTCGCCTGCATTTTTATACAGGCTTAATCAAGGCCGGAATCTCGACTCCAAGCGCGACTCGAATCCGCCGCCGAAGACGGGCCATCAGGGCAGCGCTGGCTAGCACAGTGGCTCTGTTACTCTGCCATGGTGGATCGTCTCTGGACACCGTGGCGCTTCGCCTACATCAGCTCCGCCGACAAAACGCCCGGCTGCGTCTTCTGCGACCTGCTGGCTATGCACGATGACGAGCGGGCGCTTATCGTTTACCGCGGCCGCCACAACTTCGTCGTGCTAAACGCTTTCCCTTACACCTCGGGCCACTCCATGGTGGTTCCCTACCAGCATCTTGATCGGCTCAGTAAACTGCCGACAGAACCCCTCGCCGAGATGACCCAGCTCACTCAGCGGCTCGAGGCAATTCTGTTCGAGGTGTACCACCCTGACGGCGTAAACCTGGGCATGAATATCGGCAAAGCCGCCGGAGCCGGAGTAACAGGACACGTCCACATGCACGTGCTGCCACGCTGGGTAGCTGATGCCAACTTCATGACCGTGGTAAGCGAGACCAGAGTCCTTCCTGAGTTGCTGTCTGAAACCTATCGTCGGCTGAAGCAGGCGTTCGCAATCTCTCCCGCTGGCTGAGACGGCATTTGTACCGTGCCAGCGCATCTGAGGTACGGGAACGTGAACCCTACTCAGATAGGAGTGCCCTATGACGCATTACGGAAGGTTGCGCGATTACCGCTTCAGCGGTGACGTCGACGATATTCGCGGCTCATCACTTTATGGACTGGACGACGAGAAACTTGGCAAGATTGACGATGTCATCTTCGATCATTCCACCGGCACGATTCAGTATGCCGTCGTTGACTCCGGCGGCTGGCTCAGCAGCAAGAAGTTCCTCGTGTCCGCCGATCGAATTCGCCCTGACACCAAACACGAAGACGATTTCTATGCTGATATGACGAAGCAGCAGATCGAAGCCTTGCCGCGATACGACGAAGACCAGTTCAACAAGGCAGGTGAGGAACGCGATCGCGAGTGGTCTGATTACGACGAGCGGTACCGCAAGTCCCTGGAAACCAGCGGCGACGTGCTGCACCGCGAAGGAAGCACCCACATCATCACCCCCGAGCCCAGCGAGTTGCCAGCCACTGGCGAACCGCTAGCCGACGAAGCCAGCCTGAAACCAGCGCGCGTGGCAGGCGTTTTCACCGACCCTGCTCCCAGCTCGAGCAAGACTCGGCTACGACCCTCCGGGATCGCGGCACGTGCCGAGGATTCGGCGGTGGTGGGCCAGTCGTTTGCCGAAGAGATTCCGACCAGGCTGGAGGAAGAAGGGCTGGACCGAGAGGCGTCCGCGAGAGCGGCGCGCGTTCCACCATCGAGTGCATCAAGAGTTGATAGACCGCTGGGAGCAACCGGCCAGACGTACGATGATGCAAGACATCGCCGCCTTGCCGCGTTTGAGAACCACTTGCGACGCAATCGGGTGGACATTACGTCCAGCTGCGGAAGCTGCGATGTGAAGAAAGACAGGGTCGCGTGAGCTGCTGAGTTCAACACAGAAGGACGGGCGCGCTAGCTCGCGTCCGTCTTCGCTCTGTCGGCGACCAAAGGTCTACGACAAAGTCTAGGCTTCGACCATGGAAGCTTCCGGGAAGCGAAGATTGCATTTCGAAAGCGCCCCGTTCAGAAGATCCTCGATCTCCGGCTCCTCGCAATTTCGGGCCATCGCCAGCTCGCTGACCAGCAGGTAGCGAGCTCGTTCTAGCATCTTCTTCTCACGAAAGCTCAGAGGCTTGGTCTGGGCAAGCAGTAGCAGTCCCTTCAAGACGATCGCCACGTCGAGTAGCGATGCCGGTCCGCATCTTGTCGGAATTTTCCTTGAACCGATACTTCCAGTCAGCGTTGTTCTCGATCTCTCCATCCATCAGGAAATCGAGGACCTTCTGCACTTCCCCGTTGCGGACTACCCGGCGAAGCCCAACGCTTCCCACATTGTGGAAAGGAACCATTACTTTCAGACTGCTGGCTTTGATTTTCAGGAGATAAAAACGTTCAATTTGGGAGCCGATCGTCCGGCTGCTGATTTGTTCGATTACGCCAACCCCATGGTTCGGGTAGACGACCTTGTCTCCGATGCTAAAGGTCAGGTTATTCATGAGGACTACCGCGCGGGAGCGGGTCAAACCAGGTCGTATGAAGGGCGTACAACTTATGTCGTAAGTATAGCTCTGTTGCAGCCTATGAGTCAATTGATGCTGGCTTTTGCTGCAAGCGGCAGTGCTGCTGCCACCGGATGCCTGTCGCGGTTTGTAATTCATGAAAGCGGGTGCTAACATCCGACTTCATCAAGTTCATGCGGGAGGCAATCATGGCTGAGAATGATGGCAGTGGTTTCTTGTGGTTCCTGGCGGGACTGGGAATTGGCGCGGCAGTCGGAATTCTCTACGCTCCGACACGCCGGAGATGAGACCCGGCAGAAAATTCGTGACGCAGCCGAGCAGGGCCGAGATGCAGTGAAAGACCGCGCACGCCAAGCGCGCGAACAGGCTGGAACATGGGTCGATCGCGGTCGCGACTATATCTCCCAGCAGAAGGACCAGTTCCGCACAGCCGTCGATGCGGGCAAACAGGCATACCGAGAGGCCACCACTGAGGATCCAGGCGCCCCTTCTGGCCAGTAGATTGGAACTCGGCAGCAAGGAAAAACGGTCGCTAAACTCCCCCAAGGAGCATCCATGGACGACAAGCTGACCATTTTTATTGCCATAACATCGGCTGCGGTAGTGCTCCAGATGCTGATTCTGGCGGGCATGTTCTTCGTCATGCGGCGCATGGCTGCTCGCGTCGAGTCGTTGACCGAGGATGTACAGTCGCGTGTTTTGCCCTTGGTCGAAGACGCCAAGAAGCTCACCAGCGAGGCGCAGAGCCTGCTGCAGACCACCCGTCCCAAGCTGGACGCGATTCTGGAGAACATGTCGGTTGTCAGTACGACGGCCCGGGAGCAGACGCAAAAGATGGACGCGGCGCTGACGGCCTTCATGGATCGCGCCCGGCTCCATGCAATCCGCGCCGACGAACTTCTCACCCGAACCTTCGACCGGGTGGAAGACACCAGCTCCAAAGTTCAGCAGACAGTGCTCTCGCCTTTCAAGCATCTGAACGGCGTTCTACAGGGCATTGGCGTGGGGCTGGACACTCTGATCCAGCAAGTCCAAGGAGCCTCGAAATGGGAAGCAGAGCGACGAAATGTTCATCTAACGATGCGCATTTAGGCTCATGAATAGCGGCTCTTGAATTTGTAGAATCAGCAGCTTGCGTCGCTGAGCGATGCTACCAAGCTACCGTTGTAACTTGCTGCGATTGTGACTTTGTAACACCTCGCGTTGCCCGGATCAGGCGATCCAGCCGCCGCCGACGACGACGTCGCCGTCGTAGAAGACGACGGCCTGCCCGGGCGTGATGGCGCGCTGCGGCTCGTCGAAGGTGACCAGCACGTCGTCCGTCGCCGATCTTCTCTACGATGGCGCCTCAGCAGGCTCATGACGATGACGAATCTTGGCCTGCACGCGCATGGGCTCGCGCAGATCGTCGATGGCAATCCAGTTGAGCGCGCTTGGCGCGCAGCGTGCGCGAGAATAAAGCTCGTCGCCGCCGCCGACCACCACCTGCCGCTTGTCGCCGCGGATCTCCAGCACGTACAGCGGCGATCCGGTGGCAACGCCGAGTCCCTTGCGCTGTCCGACGGTGAAGTTGTGAATGCCGCTGTGCGTGCCGACGACCTCGCCAGTCGTCGTGACCAGCTCGCCCGGCGGTGTCGGGAATCTCCTCGCCCTGCTCCTCGAGATAGGCGTCGAGAAACTGCTTGTAGTCGCCGCCGGGAACGAAGCAGATCTCCTGCGAGTCGGGCTTCTCGAACAGGCGCAGGCCGGCGCGCTTCGCCTCTTCGCGCACATCGGGCTTGCGCATCTCGCCCAGCGGAAACAGCGTGCGGCTCAACTGCTCCTGCGTCAGGCCGAAGAGGAAATAGGTCTGGTCCTTGCTGCGATCCGCCGGACGCTTCAGCAGCCAGCGGCCGCTGCGCTCGTCGAATTCGTTGCGCGCGTAATGTCCGGTGGCGAGCAGGTCGGCGCCAATCTGGCGCGCGGTGATCAGCAACTGATCGAACTTCAGATGGTTGTTGCACAGGCTGCACGGAATCGGCGTGCGTCCCGAAAGATACTCCTGCAACAAACGGACGCACCACGTCGTCCTCGAAGCGCTGCTCCTGATTGACGACGTAATACGGAATGCCCAGCGTCTCGGCCACGCGGCGCGCGTCGTAGACATCGTCGATCGAGCAGCAGCGTCCCTGCACCGCCTCGGGCATGCCGTCGTGGCCGGCCAGCCGGCGCTGGTTCCAGAGCTGCAGCGTGAGACCGACCACGTTGTAGCCCTGCTCGCACAGCAGCGCCGCGACGGTGGACGAATCCACACCGCCCGACATGGCTACGGCGATGGTCTTGCTGCTCAGTCATTAGCAATTGGCAATTAGCAACTAGTCAAATCAGCTGAGATCTGACGGCTGAGAGCTGACAGCTTCTTCTTGTACACCGGGCTGATCTCGCGCAGCCGGCCAACCACTTCCGGCACCAGGTCAAGCGCGAAGTCCATATCCTCAGCCGTGTTCTGCTTGCCCAGGCTGAAGCGAATGCTGGCCCGCGCGCGATCGGCCGACAGTCCCATCGCCGTCAGCACATGCGAAGGCTCGATCGCTCCCGACGAACACGCCGCGCCGGTCGAAACCGACAGACCCTTCAGGTCGAGCGCGATCACCATGGCTTCGCCTTCGATGCAGTCGAAGTGAAATGTTGGTCGTGTTCGGCACGCGCGGCGCGCCGCCGCTGTTCACGCCACCTGCTCGACGCCGCTCAAGAATCGCGCGCTCCAGACGATCGCGAAGCTCTGCCATCTGCGCTACACTGCCGTCTGCAAATCCTGCGCGCGCAATCTCCGCTGCTTTGCCCAGCCCGACAATCCCGGCAAGGTTCTCCGTTCCGGCGCGACGCGAACGCTCGTGGCGTCCGCCATAGAACAGCGGCTGCAGCAACGTTCCCTTGCGCACAAACAGCGCGCCCGCTCCTTGCGGCCCGTGCATCTTGTGGCCGGAGATGGTCAGCAGGTCGCAGCCAATCTCCTTCACGTCCAGCGGCACCTTACCCGCCGCCTGCACCGCGTCGGTATGAAAGTAGACGTCGGCTTCGGCTGCAATCTTGCCGATCTCGACTCACTGGCTGCAGCACGCCGGTCTCGTTGTTCGCCAACATGATGCTGATCAGCTTCGTCTCCGGCCGCAGCGCGCGCCGCACATCATCGGGATCGACCAGCGCCCGTCCATCCACCGGCAGATAGGTCACCGCGCAGCCCATCTCTCCAGGCGCTTGCAGGCGTTCAGCACCGCGTGATGCTCGATCGCCGAGGTGATGACGTGATCGCCCGGCTTGACCAAGCCAAACAGCGCCAGGTTGTCGCCCTCGGTGCCGCCGCTGGTGAAGACAATCTCGGCCGGCGCGGCAGTTCAGCAACTCCGCAACCTGTTCACGCGCGTGCTCCACCGCCGCCCGCGCCTGCTGCCCCTGCTGGTGAATGGACGACGCGTTCCCGAACTTCTCGAAGAAGTAGCGGACGCATCGCCTCAAACACTTCAGGCAGAAGCGGGCGTGGTAGCGTTGTTGTCGAGATACACCCGGTGCATCGTTCGCTCTATTCTAGCTATTTTCTTAGATAGCAGTCCGAGGGAGCCCGATTCGGGATTTACCCGGCCAATCCCGCAGCCTCTATTTGCCCGGGCTATGCTGAGAATTTATAGTTAAGAGTTTGCTTATCGAACCCCCAAGTTCTTTGGGAACTCAGCGAGCCTTCCGACTGGAGCAATCATGAAAAAGCGGGTTGTCGTTTTCTTCTGCACTCTTCTTTTTGTACTGCCGGCATTTTCCGACGACGGCATGTGGCTGTTCAATGCCTTCCCTAAAGATAAGGTCCAGGCGAAGTACGGCTTTACGCCTTCGCAGGAGTGGCTGGACCACGTGCGGCTCTCGTCGGCACGCGCTCCGAACGGTTCGTCGTCGTTCGTGAGCGCCGACGGGCTGATCTTCACCAACCATCACATTGCCCAGGGTTGCGTTCACGATCTCTCGACCAATGGCAAGGACTACATGAAGAACGGCTTCTATGCGCCGACGCGGGCCGAAGAGCCGAAGTGTCCGGGCGTTGAGTTCGTGGTGCTGCAAGACATCGAGGACGTAACCTCGCGCGTGAACGCCGTCGCAAAACCGGGCATGTCTGATGCCGATGCGGGCAAGGCACAGCGTGAAGAGATGTCGTCGATTGAGAAGGAATGTTCGGTCAACGGACTGCGCTGCGACGTCGTCACCCTGTATTCCGGTGCGTTGTACCACCTATACAAATACAAGAAGTATGACGATGTGCGGTTGGTTTTCGCACCCGAGTTTGACATTGCATTCTTTGGCGGCGATCCGGACAACTTCGAATATCCCCGCTACGACCTGGACATCTCGTTCTTCCGGGCTTATGAAAACGGCGAACCAGCGAAGATCAAGGACTACCTTAAATGGTCAGCGAACGGCGTGCAGGACGGAGACCTGGTGTTTGTTCCTGGCCACCCGGGACGCACTGGCCGCCTGCTGACAGTTGATCAACTCGAGTTCCTCCGGGACTACCAATTTCCAATGGCGCTTGCCTCTTATCAGCGCAGGTTGGCGACACTGCAGAAGTACGCGGCGCAATCGGATGAAAACAGCCGTGAGGCGGAGCACGAGATCTTCGGCATCCAGAACTCGTTCAAGGCGGTTACCGGATTTGAAGGCGGGTTGAAGAATCCGCAGATCATGAGCAAGAAGAGCAGCGACGAGAAGGATTTGAAGAGCTACGTGAGTTCAGATCCCGGGCGTCAGAAACAGTATGGCGATCCCTGGGCTGAGATCTCGAAGGCGGTCGGCGTTCAGAAGGAAATCTACAAGCCACTCTATTACGTCGACCAGTTGGCTGGCTTCCGCGGCGATCTGGCGGAGTATGCACGTACGATTGTGCGCGCTGCCGAGCAGAAGGAGAAACCGAGCAACGAGCGCATTCGGGGTTACCAGGACTCAGCGCTTCCAACTCTGGAACAGAAGCTGTTCTCCACTGCTCCGGTCTACAAGGGATTGGAGAAGGTGCTGTTGGCTGAGAGCCTATCCGAAATGCAGCAGGTGCTCGGCGCAAACAACGACACGGTGAAGAAAGCTCTCAATGGCAAATCGCCTGAGGAACGCGCGGCCGAGGTCGTCGATGCTACGAAGCTTGACGACGTAGCTGTTCGTAAGCAGCTTTATGAAGGCGGGGAGAAGGCGGTTCAATGCCAGCATGATCCTCTGATCGTGATGATGCGTACGGTGGAGCCGGACGCGGTCGCGGTGCACATGAGGAATGAGGACGACGTGGACTCGGTGCTTCGCAAGAACGCCGGCACCATCGCCAAGATCCACTTTGCTCAGGGCGGCCTAAGCGTTCCGCCAGATGCGACCTTTACGCTGCGGCTGAGCTACGGCGCAGTGAAAGGCTACGAGGAAAATGGCAAACACATTCCGTGGTTCACCACCATGGGCGGAGCGTTTGAGCATGCTACGGCCCATGGCAGCAAGCCTCCTTACGAGTTGCCGGCAAGCTGGACGAAAGCCAAGTCGTCGCTAAACCTGAAAACCGTCTACGATACCGCCTCGACACCCGACATCATCGGCGGCAACTCCGGAAGTCCGGTGATCAATAAGAATGCCGAGGTGGTGGGCATCATCTTCGACGGAAATATTCAGTCGCTGCCATGGAACTTTGTCTACGACGATGCCCAGGGACGGGCGGTGGAGACGGATTCACGTGCCATCATTGAGGCGCTTCGGAAGATTTACCATGCAGATGCGCTGGCGACAGAGTTGGCCGGTCCCGAGGTCACCACTGATGCCGGCAATTCCAAGGCGAGGAAACCGGCGAAACCGCAGAAGTAAAATCAACCCTCAGCTGCAAAACGAAGAGGCTCAGCGCAAGCTGAGCCTCAGTAGTTTGATCCGCCTGGGACCTAGGCCGCGGTGGCGCTGGACTTCGGTTCGTGCTTCTGCTGTTTTCCATCTGGCGAGGCCGCCAGGTGAATGCCAGTTTCGCTGCGCATCTCGCGGAACTTCTTCGGGGTAATGCCAACCAGCCGGCGGAAGACGCTAGTGAAATGGCTTTGCGTCTCGAAGCCTACCTGTGTCGCCACTTCGACGAGAGCGGTGTTGCCATCGCGAAGCAGTTCCTGAGCACGCTCGACTCTCTGCCGCATGACGTACTGGTGAGGGGTGGTTCCGGTGCTCATCTTGAAGAGCTTGGAAAAGTAGTACTGGCTCATGCCGACAACCTCGGCCATATCGGCGACGCTGAGGTCTTTCTCGATGTTCTCTTTGACGTACTCCAGGACCGCTGCAGACGACGCGGCGGCAGGCCTCCTACCAGTTCGACGGGCGCGAGGGTTGCTCCCACGTAGGCATCCACGATCTCTTTGGCGCGATCCACGTCGAGCGACTGCACCGACAACACGAGAACGTTCATGCCCTCCGACTTCGCGCCGGAGAATGCAGAAAACGAATCGTTGCACAGCGCCGCCCGAATACCGGGCACGCGGTTCGCAGCCACGGAAGCACCTACACCGCGTCCGGTAACGATAATGCCTCGTTCGGCATCGCGGCGCAGCACGGCCAACGCCACCTGCTCGGCATAGTCCGCGCGTGCTTGAGGTTCGATGGTTGACGTGGGATCGAGCACCTCGTGGCCGGTCGCACTCAGATTCGCCGTCAGTTGCAGTTTCAGCGCGTTGCCAGTTTCGTCAGAACCGATCGCGATTCGCACTTTCCTTCTCCTTCATGTGCTGATTTTCTCGAGTTTCGTAGGAAGGGCATGGACGGCAGGGGACTTGTAAGGGTTTCACCGGTTCGTCTGCCATGCGTTCCACTAGATATGTATTCATCACATCCGCGCAGCGAAGGGTCGCTCCTCGCTGATAAAGCTTGCGCAAGCTGGACTCACCTGCCTCATCCATACCTGTCAACCCACACAGGTCTACGATGACCGGACGTCCCGCCGAAAGATCCCGTTGCTGAGCCACGACGTTTTCAAGTTCGGAAACCACAGCTAGTTCCAGCCGCCCTTCAAGCAACAAACACAACCCGATCTCGGAGTCTTGAACCGTAATCCTCAGCAAACCGCCGTCTCCTGAGATGCTCACCAATTCTGGCGCGACCACATTTTTTAGCTACGCCAAGACTGGATTGATAGGCGGTGTAGTGCATCTCGAACACCATACGCCACCTGAGCCTGTGAAGTTTGTAAAGAATTGAAAACTATGATTTAACACGCGCAACATGGTTAACCAACAAATATGGAATGTCAGAAACTCGCTACTGTTTCTGACACTAAATGTCAGATTTTTGACTGACTACTAACCCGGCTGGCGAGAGATGCCAAGCTTGTCCATGCGGTATAGGAGAGTGGTTCGCTTGATTCCCAGCCGAGCTGCCGCCCCGGTCGGACCTCCAACAACCCAGTGGGCCTCGCGGAGAACGTCAAGAATCCGACATCTCTCGATCTCTCGCAGACTGAGCTGGCCGTTGCCGGCAGCAGAAGCGATCGTGGGGATGGTCGGGCGAAGCTCCGACAGCGGCGCGGTCAATTGTCCGTCCGCGAGTCAGGATCACGGCCCGCTCGATGAAGTTCTGCAACTCTCGAACGTTACCCGGCCAGGAGTATTCGGTCAGGGCTGCGATCGTGTCGGCAGGTATTCGCTCGATCCGCTTATTCATTCGTCGGGCGTACTTGCTGACAAAGTAGCGCACCAGAAGTGGAATGTCTTCAGCGCGCTCGCGCAGCGGCGGTACGGTGATGGGAAAAACGTTAAGCCGGTAGAACAGATCGCTGCGGAACTTTCCGTCCGCGACCATCTGCAGGGAGCTTGTGGTTGGTGGCGGCGATCATGCGCACGTCTACGCGTTGGGTGCGGGTACTGCCCAGGCGCTCGAATTCCTGTTCCTGCAGGACACGCAGCAGCTTAGGCTGAAGCTCCGGCGGAATGTCGCCCACTTCGTCGAGAAAAAGACTGCCCTGGTGAGCCAATTCGAAGCGGCCGATTTTGCGGGTGATGGCGCCGGTGAAGGCGCCCTTTTCGTGTCCGAACAGCTCGCTTTCCAGAAGTCCCAGCGGGATGGCGGCGCAGTTGATTTTGACGAACGTTCGGTTGCGGCGAGCGCTGCGTTCGTGAATCGCGCGCGCAATGAGCTCTTTGCCGGTCCCGGTTTCGCCGCAGATAAGCACAGTGGAATCCGTGGGCGCGACGGTTTCCACTTGATCCAGCACGGCGCGCAATGCGCTGCTGCCGCCGATAATGTCTTCGAAATCCTGCTCGGCGCGAATCTCATCTTCGAGGTAGGACTTCTGCTCGGAAATCTGTTCTTTGCTCTCGGAGAGAGCGCGGTGCTGCGAGAGCGTTGCTGATGGCGATCGCAACCTGGCGGCCGATTTGCGTCGCAAATTCCAGATCACCGCGCGAGAAGGCCTGTTCGCGCCGGCTGCCCAGGGACAGAACGCCAGCGGGAGAACCGTTGCTCTGCAGCGGGACAAGCAGCAGCGACTCGAAATCCCTCGCCTGTGCGAATCGCAGGATGTCCTGGTCCGGCGCTGTACGGTAGCGCCTCCCGTGCCGACGAACAGCCCATGTCCGGTTCGGAAGGCGGTGCCCGCGTTGGTCGCGTCGATGTTGACCAGCATGTCCTGCTGCAAGTAGCCGCGGCTGTCGGGAAATCGAGAGCATGCACGCGCAGTTGGTCTTCGCCTTCGGGCAGAAAAAGGCTGGCGGAGTCGTAGTGCGATGATCCGGCGCAGGTTGGCGGAGAGGGCAATGAACAGGGCTCGCAGCTCCAGGTTGGAAACGACGGCGTTATTCAGTTCCAGTACCAGTTGCAGCCGGTCGCGCTCGCGCGTCAGTTCCCGCTGGAGGGCCGTCGAGCGCTGGCGGAACAGGGCATTCTCCACGGCAAGTGCTACCTGCGCGGCAATCAGCTTGGCGAATCCAACTTCTTCCTCGTCAAAGCCGCCCGGTTCAGCCCGTCCGATGGTCAGGGCCCCAGAGCGACCAGCCGGAGTGGTGAGCGGCAACACGCACAGCGAACGAACCCGGTGCTCGCGCAGAAGTTCGCTGGCTTTATGAAAGCGGTTCTCCTGTTCCAGGTCGTCGCAGATGAAAACCTGCTGGCTCTGCCACACCAGTCCCGAGGGGGAGTCGTCGATTTCGAAATCTTGCCCCATCCAGCTCAGGCGTCGAATCGGAGGAATGCAGGATGTGCAGCCGCATGGCTCCGCGCTCCTCGTCATGGAGCACGACACTGACGATAGTGCGAGGGCAGCAACTGCGAAAGGTGTGGCGAAAGCGCGACGAAGACCTCAGATAAATCGCGGTGTGACGCGATGGCGCGGCACATTTCTTCCAGCGCCGAAAATTTGAGCGCAGCTCTTCCTGCTCAATCATGGGCGCGACAACTAACGCCGACGATCATTACACTTTCGAGCCGACAGGATTCTGGATGAGGCGAGACGGACACGCAACTACGTTGCAACCATAATAGCGGAATCTGCCTTTTGCGGGTTGCTGCCATTTCAGGCCGAAAGCTGGCGACCTGGGAGCAATGCTCTGAGTAGCTGAA
This sequence comes from uncultured Acidobacteriaceae bacterium, assembly GCA_963758835.1. Classification (GTDB taxonomy): domain Bacteria; phylum Acidobacteriota; class Terriglobia; order Terriglobales; family Acidobacteriaceae; genus CAVVDY01. The sequence continues at coordinate 139,232 of CAVWWZ010000001.1, forward strand.
CTTTACACGTTGAGAGCCCAGTATTTTGCGCAGGCTGTTGTAAGCTCTCAACATCCTAGCTTCACCTGAGGAGCGCCATTGCTGAAGAACAATCCCGCACCCGGGCGGCCCTGGGATCGTTCCCAAGTGGACCTTCGGCGCCAAAGACGCAGTCGGAACCGCCTACTCGGTTTCCAGCCGCCTCTGGTACACGCTGGCCAATGGCGTCGTCACCGAGGTTTACTTACCCGACCATCGACACGCCGCAGATGCGCGACCTGCAGTTCCTGGTCACGCGACGGCGAGACGTTCTTCCACGATGAGCGCCGGCAACATGGTCAGCACGATCGAATGCATGGACAGTGCCGCGCTCGGTTTCAAGATCACCAACTCCGATCCCGAGGGCCGTTACTCCATCGAGAAGACAGATCATCGGCGATCCGCACCTGACCTGCCTGCTGATCCACACCAAGTTCAATGTCGCTCCCGAATGGCAGGGACGGCTGCAACTGTACGTGCTCTGCGCGCCGCACCTGCAGATCGGCGGCTGGCACAACAACGCAGAGGTCCAGAAGTGCACGGGGCCGAACTTTCCTGCTGGCCTATCGCGACAACGCCTACCTGGCGCTGGCGGCCACCGATGCCGATGAAGAAGCTGTCGTGCGGCTATGTGGGCGTCAACGACGGCTGGACCGACCTGTCGCACAACTTCCAAATGGATTGGGAGTACGACCTCGCGCGCTGGATGGCAATGTCGCGCTGACGGCGACAGTTCGATCTCAGCCGCAGCCACGAGTTCACCCTGGCTTGGATTCGGCCATACCAGCCACAATGCTGCCGCCACCCTGGCGCAGTCGCTGTGCATTCCGTTTGAGCAATCGCTGAAGAGCTTTGACGACAGTGGCAGCGCACCACGCAAGCGCCTGGTGCTGATCGGACAAGCTTCGACGGCCTGCGATTCGTCCCTGTTCGCCCGCAGCGTGAACCTGCTGCTGGCCAACGAAGACAAGCTCTATCCCGGCGCCATGATCGCCAGCCTGAGCATTCCCTGGGGCGAAGACAAGAGCGACGACGACCTCGGCGGCTATCACCTGGTGTGGACGCGCGACATGGTGATGCGCCACCGCGCTGCTCGCCGCCGGCGACACAGCGACTCCGCTGCGCGCCATGATCTACCTGGCGATCGCCCAGCGCGAAGACGGCGGCTTCTACCAGAATTTCTGGATCGACGGCGATCCTTACTGGACCGGCGTCAGCTCGATGAAGTTTCTTTCCCGATCATCCTGGCGCTGGCGGCTGTGGAAGGCGAACGGCGCTGGGCAATTTCGATCCCTACATCACGGTATTGCGCGCCTGCGGCTACCTGATCCGCGAAGGGCCGGCCACCGCCGCAGGAGCGATGGGAAGAGGCCGGCGGCTACTCGCCTTCGACCCTGGCCAGCAATATCGCGGCGCTGATCTGCGCCGCCGAGATCATCGAAGCTCGCGGCGACAAGCACACGGCCGAATTCGTGCGCACCTATGCCGACTTCCTGGAGTCCCACATCGAAAAATGGACAGTCACGAACCAAGGCACACTGGTTCCCGGAATCACCCGGCACTACATCCGCATCAATCCCGCTGTCAGCGTCGAAGGCTCGCAGGGAGATGAAGACCCGGACAAAGGCGAGCTGGTGCTGGCCAATCAGAAGCCCGGCGACTCAGTATCCGTATCCGGCGAACCAGATTGTGGATGGCGGGTTTCTGGAACTGGTGCGCTTCGGCATTCGGCAGCGCGGACGATCCGCTGATTGAGGATTCGCTGAAGGTGGTCGACGCAGTGCTGAAGGTCGACACGCCCGTCGGGCCCATGCTGGAAGCGCTACAACCATGACGGCTACGGCCAGCGCGACGATGGCACCTCGTTCGATGGCTGGGGCGTGGGCCGGCCTGGCCGCTGCTGACGCTGGAGCGCGCCACGTACGAGTTGGCCCTGCGGCAACGATATCGAACGTTTATCTGCAGAGCGGTAGAGAATTTTACTACTGGCGTCGGTTTGATTCCGGAGCAGATCTGGGACGCGCCCGACATTCCCGATCAGCACATGTTCTTCGGGCAGGCCCACGGGCTCGGCTATTCCGCTGATGTGGGCGCACGCCGAATATGTAAAATTGCTGCGCTCAGTCGTGGATAAGAAGGTCTTTGACTTGATTGATCCGGTGGCGGAGCGCTACCGCGACCGTGCAACGACTAACCCGCCCGGTAATCGAAGTATGGAAGATGAATCGCCAGGTGCGTAGTGTTCCTGCCGGAGCTTTGCTGCGCGTCCAGGCTTCTTCGCCTTTCAGGCTGCACTGGAGTGACGACGAGTGGAACACGGCGAACGACACGCAGTTCGACGCCGACCTCGCTGGGCATCGAATACGTGGATATTGCAGGTGGCTGTACCCAAAAGGCGCCGCTGCGGTTTACCTTTTTCTGGCCGCAGGACAATCAGTGGCAAGGACAGAATTATGCAGTCGAAGTGACCACCGCGCTTCAGAATCCGTGAACAACAAGAAAGGTGGCAACAGGTGAGTAGCCAAGTGAAATTGGAAGCCCAGGACAAAGCAGCAAACAACAGCAACGCGAAGTTCCATCCTGCGCCGGAGCCGCGGGCCCACGGAAACGGATGAGCAGAAGCTGGAGCAGCTCTGCATCAACACCATCCGCACGCTGGCGATGGACGCGGTGCAGAAGGCCAACAGCGGGCATCCGGGAACCCCGATGGCGCTGGCTCCGCTGGCGTTCGTGCTGTGGGACCGCTATCTGCGATTCAATCCGCGCAATCCGCACTGGCCGGGCCGCGATCGCTTCATCCTGTCCAATGGCCACGCCTCCATGCTGCTCTACTCCATGCTGTACCTGACCGGCTTCGATCTTTCGCTCGACGACCTCAAGCAGTTTCGCCAGTGGGGATCGAAGACGCCCGGCCATCCCGAGTACGGGCTGACAGCCGGGATTGAAACCACGACCGGCCCGCTTGGGCAGGGTGTGGCAACTCAGTCGGCATGGCGATCGCGCAGCGCTGGCTGGCATCGCAGTTCGACAAAGACGCATGTTTCGACTACCGCATCTACGCCTTCTGCGGCGACGGCGACCTGATGGAAGGCGTGAGCAACGAAGCGGCTTCGGTCGCCGGGCATCTTGGCCTGTCCAACCTGATCTGGTTCTACGACAACAACCACATCACCATCGAAGGCAGCACCTCGCTGGCTTTCAGCGATGACGTGGCGACGCGCTTCCGCGGCTGGCATTGGAATGTGCTGCACATCAGCGACGTCAACGATCTCGACCTGGTCGACGTGGCTATCAAGGCCGCCCAACGCGAGCCGGCGCGCCCGACGCTGGTCATCATTGACACCCATATCGGCTGTGGCTCGCCCAATCGGCAGGACACCAAGGAAGCTCATGGCGAGGCGTTGGGCGTGGAAGAGGTTCGCCTGACCAAGATTGCGTACGGCTGGCCTCCCGACTGCGCAGTTCCTCGTCCCCGACGAAGCGAAGCAGTACATGGGCAAGGCGGTCGAGCGTGGCGCCCAGTGGGAGAAGGACTGGAATGCGCGTTACAGCGCTTGGGCAAAGCAACATCCCGAGCTGGACAAGACGTGGCAGCACATCCAGAATGGCACGCTGCCGGACGGTTGGGACAAGGATATTCCCACCTTCCCGGCCGACGCTAAGGGTCTGGCGACGCGCGAGTCGGACCAAAGGTGCTGAACGCGGTGGCGAAGAACGTGCCGTGGCTGCTGGGTGGCTCGGCTGACCTTTATCCCTCGACTAACACGCTGATCGACGGCGAAGCCGACTTTGAGCCGAACAGCTACGGCGGCCGCAACTTCCACTTCGGCATTCGTGAGCACACCATGGGCTCCATCCTGAATGGCATGACGCTTACGGGTCTGCGCGCCGTACGGCTCAACGTTCCTCATCTTCTCCGATTACATGCGGCCTCCCATTCGCCTGGCCGCGCTGATGGATATTCCGTGCATCTTCATTTACACGCACGACTCCATTGGCCTGGGAGAAGATGGGCCAACGCATCAGCCGATCGAGCAGCTGATGTCGTTGCGGGCAATTCCTCGTCTGCTGGTATTTCGTCCGGCAGACGCCAACGAAGTGGCGGAGACGTGGCGGACTATCATGCCCATCATGCATCAGCCGGTGCTGATGGCATACACCCGGCAGGCAGTGCCAACCTTTGATCGCACGAAGTATGCGTCTGCCGCTGGCGTCGCAAAAGGCGCTTACATCATGGCCGACGCGGAGGGTGGCAAGCCGGAGTTGATCCTGATGGGCACCGGATCGGAGGTGCAGCTTTGCGTCGGAGCTTACGAGAAACTCACCGCCGAGGGCGTGAAGGCGCGCGTGATCTCAATGCCTTGTTGGGAGCTGTTTGAAAAGCAGTCGCCGGAATACAAAATCCAGGTGCTTCCGCCGGAGGTGCGGGCGCGAGTTGCAGTTGAGGCGGGTACCAGTCTGGGCTGGAAGGAATATATCGGTAACGACGGGATTGTTGTAGCCCGCAGCGACTTCGGCGCATCTGCTCCTATTAAGGAATTGCTGAAGGAGTTTGGCTTCACGGTAGACAACGTGGTGGCCAAAGCTCGTGAGGTTCTCTCCAAAACGAAAGCCTAAGAACATACGAATCGCTGAAGAGGCCATTCGAGAACAAGGAGCAGCAGTGGGCAGCAGTAATCCGTTAGTTCAACTTCACGAATTGGGCCAGAGTCTGTGGCTGGATGAGATCAGTCGTTCGTTGCTAACCACAGGCAAGCTTAAGCGCCTGATCGACGAAGATGGGCTGCGGGGAATGACCTCGAACCCAACAATATTCCAGAAGGCAATTGGGAAGGGCGACGACTACGCCGAGGAAATCAAGCAACTCGCCCACTCCGGCGCTTCAGTTTCGGACGTGTATGAGGCAGTCGTGGTAAAAGACATTGGCTCGGCGGCCGATATCTTCCGCCCATGGTATGACTCGGAAACAGGTGGCGATGGATTCGTCAGCCTGGAAGTTTCACCGCTACTAGCCAACGACACGCAGGGGACGATCAAGGAAGCGAAAAACCTGTGGACGCGGCTCAATCGTCCCAATGTGATGATCAAGGTGCCTGCCACACCCTCAGGATTGCCTGTCATTGAGGAGTTGATTGCTGCTGGGCTGAACATTAACGTCACGCTAATCTTTGCGGTTGAGGTCTACGAAAAGGTGGCCGAGGCTTATGTTCGCGGACTAGAGCGCCGCGCCCAGACAGATCAGCCGATCGATCGCATCGCTTCTGTTGCCAGCTTCTTTGTCAGCCGAATCGACACAGCCGTCGATAAGCAGCTCGAGAAGCTGTTGGCAGAAACTAGCGATCCGGCTCGCAAGCAAAAGATTGAGGGCCTGATGGGGAAAGCCGCGATCGCGAACGCCAGAATCGCATACGAATCCTTCCTGAAGATTTTCGCCGGCGAGCGCTGGAACAAGCTCCGGCAGCGAGGCGCAAACGTGCAACGGCCGCTCTGGGCCTCGACCAGCACCAAGAATCCCAAGTATCGCGACACGCTCTACGTCGAAGAGCTGATCGGCGCTGACACGGTCAATACCGTTCCCATGAAAACGATTGAGGATTTCCGCGATCATGGCGTCGCGAAACCCACCTTGCAGAGCGGGTTTGAACAGGCGCACAAGGTGTTCGCCGATTTGAAAGAAGTCGGCATTGACATGAAGGCGGTCACGGAAAAGCTCACCATCGATGGTGTCGCGTCGTTTGCCGAGTCGTTCAATGGGCTGATCGAAGTAATCAAGTCGCGCACAGAGGAATTGCGCCGCGCAGCTTAGCCCATCCATCTAAACTCAAATCTCACCCCGCGATTGGAGCAAGGCAAGTGAGCAGCACTCTCGTTCAGCCCACGGTAGAGAAGGTCGAGCCGCAGCGTTTACCGCAGGCTGGCTCGGCCTTGCTAGTTCTCTTTGGCGCAACCGGGGATCTCTCGCGGCGCAAGCTCATGCCGGCCCTGTACGACCTGGCCTGCATCGGATGCACCCATCGCAACTTCGACGTGCTCGGCATCGGCCGCACCCCACTGACCGATGAGCAATTTCGGGAGCGCATGCACGACGGCGCCGCGCAATCGGCCGACTCGCGCGGCTTCAGTGAAGAAGGCTGGAAGGACTTTGCTTCGCGACTCCACTACACGGTCGGTGACGCGGACAAGCTGGAGTTCTATCCCAAACTGAAAGAGAAGATCGAAGAACTGCAGCGTCAGGGAGCCAGCAAGAACATCCTGTTCTATGTGTCCACACCCGCTTCGCTTGCTCCGCCCATTGTTGAGGGCCTTGGCGATGCCGGGCTGGCTCACAACGACGAAGGCTGGACGCGCATCGTGCTGGAGAAACCCTTTGGACGGGACCTTCACAGCGCCCAGGAACTGAACGAAATTGTTGCGCGGGTCTTCGACGAGGACGCGGTCTACCGCATCGATCACTACCTCGGCAAAGAAACCGTCCAGAACATCATGGTGTTTCGCTTTGGTAACCTGATGTTCGAGCCGATCTGGAACCGCAACTATATCGATTATGTCGAGATCACTGCGGCCGAGAAGCTTGGGGTCGAAAGTCGGGCTGAGTTCTACGAGGAGACCGGTGCGTTGCGCGACATGGTCGCCAACCACATGCTCCAGCTCTTGACACTCACGGCGATGGAGCCGCCGGTAGCTTTTGACGCCCATTCTGTGCGTGAGCAAAAAGTCCAAGTGCTGCGCGCCATTCGCCCGATGACGGTGGAAGAAGTCGCACAGCGCACCATCCGCGGGCAGTACGGACCCGGAACGATCGATGGCAAGCCGGTTCCTGGTTATCGGCAGGAGAAGGGCGTCAGTCCTAATTCGACGACCGAGACCTACGCTGCGGTCGAATTCCATGTCGACAACTGGCGCTGGGCAGGAGTTCCCTTCTACGTTCGCGCCGGTAAGCGGCTGTCCAACCGTCTCACCGAGATTGCCGTGCACTTCAAGCGCACGCCGCAGGCGCTATTCGCCAGCCGACCGGGAGACGTCCACCACAATGTCGTTACCATGCGCATTCAGCCCGACGAGGGTATCGCCATTAACTTCGAGGCCAAAATCCCCGGTCCGGAGATGCGGGCGACTCGGGTGAATATGGACTTCTCTTATCGCGAGGCGTTTGGCACCGATGGCCCCGCGGCCTACGAAACACTGCTGCTCGATGCCATGCGTGGTGATGCAACGCTCTTTACGCGGCGCGACGAGGTAGAGGCCGAATGGCGCATCATCACTCCCATCGAAGACGCCTGGGCTCAGCTACCGCCTCCAAGCTTCCCCAACTACGCCGCCGGCGGCGACGGTCCTGAAAGCGCCGATCAAATGATCAAGTACGATCGTCAACGGTGGCGCCCGCTGAAGCGCGACAACGGACTAGATCTTTAGCGATCTGTATCGAACCCTGGACCGAGTACGCTTCCGAGGCTCCATTGAGCAGGCACCCCCAGTCAATAGTTCGCTCACTGGCAGTCGATTCTGCTGGAGCTGACCTTTCGCGTCTAAATTGCATCCAAGACAGAGTTCCTCATGCCGCTTGCTCGTTGGCTGCGCATCTCGTCGGTAGTCGTGTTGGTGCTGATCGTCGTTCTGGCGATCGGCTTTTTCTGGATTCTCACCGTACCGCCTCCCTTGGAGCACAGGCTGCAGGCGCGCGTCGAACAGGCGCTGCGCGAGCACTATCACCGACAGGTGCAGATGCAGAACATGCACGTTACGCTGGTGCCGATATTCCGCGTGACTGCGGACGACTTTGTACTGCCCAACCGCGACACCGATCAGCCCCCGTTGATCGCAATCAAACATTTTGTAGCGGAAGCCAATCCCCTAGGACTGCTTCGTACTCCGATTCACGTAACTTGGCTCAAGCTAGACGGATTGGTCATCAACGTCGCGCCCAAGGGCGAGAAGCCAGCCGAAACCGCCGATAAGCCGAAGCAGCCTCCCCATCTGGCCGACTTTGCGATCGATCGTGTGTCAGCCGATGGAACGTTGCTTTATATCCTTCCTAAGAACCCCGACCGCGATCCTTTGGAATTCGACATCAAGAAGCTAAGTCTCACCAGTGCGGGCATCGGTCAGCCCATGAAGTTTCAGGCGGATCTCACCAATCCCAAGCCGCCGGGCGAGATTCACTCCACTGGCAAGTTTGGTCCATGGAATATGGACGAGCCCTCGGAAACGCCTGTCGGAGGGCACTACACCTTCGAACATGCGGACCTTTCAGTCTTCAACGGGATCGCGGGGATTCTCTCCTCCAGCGGCGACTACAACGGGCAGCTGAACAACATAATTGTCGATGGGACCACCGACACCCCCGACTTCAAGCTGGATAGCGGCGCAAGAGCCGTGCACCTGACGACACGGTTTCACGCCATCGTCGACGGCACAAAGGGTGACACCTATCTTCAGCCGGTCAACGCGAGTTTTTTGCATTCGCACGTGATGGCCCAAGGAGAGGTAGCCGGTAAGAAAGGTCAGAAGGGTAAAACCATCCGCCTCGACATCGACGTGCACGACTCACGCGTCGAAGACATGCTGGTCCTGGCCACCGACAAAGGAGCGTTGCTGACGGGAAGCATCAAGACCAAAGCGAAGCTGCTGATCCCGCCGGGCGACCAGCAGGTCATCAAGAAGATTTCTCTAGCAGGAAGCTTCTCCCTGCAGGACGGACACTTCCCGAACCCCGATGTGCAGAGCAAGCTGGATTCGCTAAGCCGCCGCGGACAGGGCAAGCCAGATGCCATGGAAATACAGAACGTGCCCGCGAACTTCGACGGGGTATTTCAACTCAAGAATGCGAGCATGAGCTTCAGCGCGCTGAATTTTCAGGTGCCGGGTGTTCAGGTTGAGATGACGGGCGCTTACTCGATTGGGCAACAAAAACTGGATTTCACCGGCGATGCCAGGCTCCAGGCGACAGTGTCGCAAACCCAGAAGGGCTTCAAACACTGGGTGACCGTGCCGTTCGACCCGCTTTTCAAGAAGCATGGCGCCGGGACTTACTTGCCGTTGAAGGTCCAGGGAACGACCGACCATCCCAAGATCGACTTGGATTGGAAGAAGATCCTCTAGACCACCCCGGTGTCATCCATCTCCATACGGGTGCGGCTTGCAGTGGTAAGATTTTGCCTTCATGGTTACTTTTGTCGTGCTGCGCCTGGTGGCGGTCGTCCTGATCGTTGCGGCGAATGCGTTCTTTGTCTCCGCCGAATTCGCTATGGTCAGCCTGCGCGAAACCCAGATTCAGCAACTGGTCGCAGCCCATCGCGTAGGCTCGCGCACGGTCCAAAAACTACATCAGCATCTCGATCAGTTCATCAACGCGGTGCAGTTTGGCGTGACGCTCTCCAGCTTGGCGTTAGGCTGGATCGGCGAAGCCGCTATGGCTCGCATCCTGGAGCCATTATTCATCAGCCTTCCTTACGCACATGTCTATGCCCACGCCGTGGCTGTGGTATTCGCCTTCACGCTCATCACTTACATGCATGTGATTCTGGGCGAGGTTGTGCCGAAGTCTATCGCCTTACAGCGAACAGAGCGAGTCGCTCTCGCCGTCGCCGGCCCCATGGACTTCTTCATGCGCATCACGGCGCCTCTGCTCGCCATCATGACCGCGTCGTCGCGTGCCGTGCTGAAGGCATTCGGCATGCGTCCGGTACGCGAAGCCGGGGTACACTCCCCGGAAGAACTGAAGCTCATCGTAAGCGCAAGCCGCAATTTAGGCTTGCTTGAGGCTCCCCAGGAAGAGATGATTCATCGCGCTCTGGATCTGGAAAACGTCTTCGTACGCGAAGTGATGATTCCGCGTCGCGACATCTTTTCGCTGCCGGGCGATATGACACTCTATGAAGCGCTCGAGCGCATCGTCGATGGGCAACACTCGCGTGTGCCGGTTTACGATCCGCAGCGCGGTCCGGAGCATATCATCGGGGTACTTTACGCCCGCGACTTGATGCGATGGATGCGTTACCGTTTGTCGCGCACGCCGTCTGGCCGAATCATTGCCCGCGAAACCAACCTTCGAATCCGTCACATCATGCGCGAGGTCCTGGTCGTTCCTGAAGCCAAAACACTTCCCGACCTGCTGGCCGATTTCAAGGAACACAAACGACACCTGGCGGTGGTGGTGGATGAATTCGGCTCAACCGCAGGCGTAATCACTGTGGAAGATGTGCTCGCGCAACTGGTTGGCACCATCGAAGACGAGTTTGCAGGGCGCGAGCCGGTTGCGCTGGCGGGCGCCAGCGCGATGGAGTTGGACGCTTCGTTCAACATCCGGGACTTGGAGCTCGATTACCAGATCACTCTGCCGCGCGACGAAGGTTTCGAGACGCTCGCCGGTTTTGTGCTGGCGCAACTGCAGCGTATACCTCAAGTCGGTGACAGCTTCCGATTTGAGGGACGGCGCTTCACAGTAACTGCGATGGACGGCCTGCGAGTGGACCGCGTGCGCATCGAGTCAGAGCAGTCTCTTTCTCAAGCCGAGCCGCAAACCGCAACTCCGGCCGCCACCTGATGCCACGTTACCTCCTATCGCGTCTGTTGTTGATGCTACCGGTCGTGTGGCTGGTGGTTTCAGTGGTCTTCCTGCTGATCCATCTCGTCCCGGGTGATCCCATTCAGCAGATGCTGGGAGAAGGTGCCGCAGCGACCGACATAGCTGCTGCCCGTCATGCCTATGGGCTCGATGTGCCTCTAGGCCAGCAATATGTCAGTTACTGGCGCGGGCTGCTGCACGGGGACATGGGGCGGTCGCTACGTTTCAACCAGGACGTCGGCCACATTATCGCGCAGGCTTATCCGTACACCTTGCAACTCACGATAGCCGCGTTGGCGGTGGCGCTCTGCCTGGCGATTCCGGCGGGAGTTCGTTCGGCGCTCCGGCGCAATCGCTGGGACGACCGCTTGCTTAGCTTTGTCTCACTGCTTGGGCTCTCGTTTCCAAATTTTGCGCTGGGGCCAATTCTGATTCTGCTGTTCGCCATCGACCTGGGCTGGCTACCCGTCTCGGGAGCAGGCTCGCCGGCGCATCTCGTCCTGCCAGCAATCACGATGGGAGGTGCCTTAGCGGCAATTCTGACCCGCATGGTTCGGACGTCTATGCTTGAGGAACTCTCGCAGGACTACATTCGCACTGCCCGGGCCAAAGGCCTTCCGGAGCACACAGTTGTGTACCGGCACGCGCTGAGGAATGCGATGATCCCGGTGCTTACCGTGGTGGGACTTCAATTTGGAGCGATGCTGGCGGGAGCTATCGTCACCGAAACCGTTTTCTCCTGGCCGGGAATCGGGCGACTCACCATTCAGGCGATCTCCAATCGCGATTATTACCTGGTGCAGGGTTGCATTCTGGTTATCGGACTGACGTACGTCTTCGTCAACTTTCTTACGGATCTAACCTATTCCCTTTTCAACCCACGAATTCGCGAGTGACCTCGATTTTTCTCGCCAGCAGTATCCAATACATTTAAACTTGCATCTTCATACTTATATGAGGAGGGTCAGCATGCGAGTCGATCGTTCTGGCAGCACTGGCTCCGATCCTGTTGGCGGGTTAAGTCGCGCCAAGGCAGGGATCCACGAATTCGAAAGCAAAGTGCGTCGCAAGGCGGTTAATGTCGCCAAGCGCATTTCTTCTTCGTTCCACCACGATGAGGGCGAGGACGCCCCGACCGGCAAGGAACGCCAAGGAATTGTGTCCATCAATGGCCGGGATGTTGAAACCATGCGCTGCTGCGGCACCAAGCGCGTCAGCTAATCTGCACTTCCTTCTCTAGACGCTACGACCGGCGCAGTTGAAGCTGCGCCTCTCATGCATATCGCTCGACAATAAAGTCACTCATCTTCTGGTAAGCCGCTTCCAGCACCTCCTCTGGGGGCAGGAAAACGATTCGCATATGGTGTGTTCCCGGTTTCTGACCGAAGCCTGAACCATGCACCACCAGAACGTGCTTCTCTTTCAGCAGCGCGGTCACAAAGGTCAAGTCATCTTCAGGGATATCGAGCGAGGGGTGAGCGTAGAAGGCTCCCTTGGGCGCGACCAGATCCACCCGCGGCGTACGCTTCGCCCAGTCAACCGTCAATTGAGCGCGACGACGCAGCTTGTCGTTCATCACAGCAATATGGTCTTGCGGCCCCTCCAAAGCCGGTTTGATGGCATGCTGGAATGGATGCGGAGCCGAGAGGCGCGCGCGCAGCAGCCGGTGCACGGCTTCCATGTAGGGATGCAGCGACATCGTGCGGCCCGGTCGCGACCGCCCATCCGATACGCCAGCCCGGAACCAGGTAGGCCTTGGAAAGGCCGTTGAAAGTAACCATGGGTACATCCTGCGCAAGCGTGGCAATTGAGACATGTTCGGTAGCTGGGGCGTAGATCAGCTTGTCGTAAATTTCGTCAGCGAAGATCAGCAGGCTGTGTCGCCGCGCCAGTTCGATAATGTGCTCGAGGGTACGCTTCGACATCACCGAACCGGTCGGGTTGCTGGGATTGATGAGCAGAATCGCCTTAGTCCGCGAGTTGATGCGGCGCTCCAAATCTTCGAGGTCGGGTTCCCACCCGTTCGCCTCGTCAAGATCGTAGGCGTTGGATGCAGCGTCCAACTTTGCCAACACCGCGCTGTATAGAGGGTATTCAGGGCTGGGGGTTAGCACATTGTCGCCGGGATTAATCAGAGACGTGAGGCAACTGTCGATCACTTCCCCGCTGCCATATCCGACAAATATGCTCTGAATATCTTTAAAGCCGCGTCTTTCTGCCTCATGCCCAATCGCCATGACCGCCGGCCTGATACCCAGCGAGTCTCCATAGCTATTGTGGCCATCGAGCATGGCCTTATGCACCGCCTCAATCATGTGCGGCGGCGTCGCGAAATCAAACTTGCACGGATCACCGATGTTGAGGAACAGAATCTGGTGCCCTTCCCGCGCCACCTCGTCGGCGACGACGGCAAGATCGCGGATGGCATATCGGACGTTTGCCATACGAGAGGCAGGTGTAACTTGGAAAGCTTGCTGAACAGGCATCAGGGCACCTTATCGGAGACGAATGAGGTTCAGTTCTCTACGATTATGAACCATTGGAGGGCGCCGGGGTAAGGACAAAAAAGGGGGGCAAGCATATATGCTTTCGGCTCCATGCAACAACATGTGCCCGCTATTGAGAGAGGAGCCCGTACATGTCAACTTCGTTTTGCGCACCCACGAACACCAACCCGTCGGCGACCGTCGGCACTACAAACTTCACTCCCACACCGGCCGTATCGCGATCGGGTAGCGTGTTTGAGGAGTAGAATTCGGTGCCAACGTTGGCTGGATCTAAGGCGTGAAGCAGGGCATGCTTGCCATCTGCGTAATCCGTGATTAACCAAAGTATCGCGTTGCTGTCCCCGCTGGCAGAGAGCGATGGGGTGGAGCCGCGAGAATCCAGCGGGTAATACAAAAACGACTTCGGATTGGGATCAAATTGTTGGCTTACCGGATCGAAGCTGTACGCCTTTATCATGTCGGAGCCACCCGCCACAATCAGCGTGGAATTCCAAAACAGCATAGAACTTAGTCCGTTACCTGAAGCCTGAAAAGTCTGCACAGCCTGACTGTTGTCGTTGGCTTGCCATTCACCAAGGTCATCACGGTCAAGAACGTATGTCAACCCTTGCTTGTCGCGCACCAACAGCAGATGGGGGTGCGGCGTGCCAGTCTGGTCCGGCATCAGCAGCGCCTCTGAGCTCGCAAAGTCAAGGTCGAAATCATCCATGAACTGGTAGTTATAGGGGGAGAAGTAGTCCACGACGCTAAATCCGTCGGTGGCAGACCAGTGCAACCGCACCAGCGAACTACGAAAGTTACTCTTTTCCCCGATGGGATTCTGGTCACCACCGTTTGCCACAGGAACATAGATGTCGCCGTTCTGGTCGACCGAGGGCCCGCCTCCGCTCATCCAAATGCCACCAGAAGTAGAGAATGGCACAGGTGTCCAGTAGGCAGTGGGCTGGAGTGTCCGCTCGTCGAACGACATCAGCCATCCCATGTAGGGAGTGATATCACAATGTGAGGCCCAGGCAACATACACCTGATTATGGGCGAGCAGCAATGCAGCGCGCTGGTTGTTCCAGAGGGGATCGAACTTTGCCAGCCCGGTTGAGGCGTAGTCGGAAGGTGGACCCGATATGACAGTTGGAGGGATGAGCTCGTCCCCGTTCGAAACACTGACGGCGTGCAACCGCTGATAAAAGGTAGTGGTACCCGCAACAGTCTCCTTCGTGCGCACGAGAACATAGAGCGTCTGAGTCACCGGATTGATCACGGGAGTACTGGTGATTCCAATTTCGGGAAAGATGTCGCGACAGCCGGATACATCGGCAGGCGAGATAGTACTCACATTCGGGCCTGAAGCAAGATAGTCAATATGCCATACCAGTGTTTTTGAGTCCACGTCGAAGGCATAGAGTTGATCGTGTTCTGTAGCTATAAATAGAAGATTGGATATCCGCCCTCCTGGGATTTTCACATTCGGCATATACAACGGCTGAGCGTAGACGTATCCCTGGACAGGAAAGACTGCAAGTCTTCCAAAAGTTGAAGGGTTTACATTGGCTGGCGTCAGTTGCGTTTCCGAAAGGTTTAGCCCGCTTCGGAAGTTATCATTATGATGGGTCACCACTGCCGTCTTCCCGACCCGCAACTGTGTGACCGGTGGCGGGATATTAACTTCCCGGCTTGAGCCTGTAGAGCCGGCACCGCCACAACCAGCCGTCATGGCGAGGAGAAGCAGAACCGGAGCAACGGTCCAAAATAGACGATCACTCAACCAGCAAGCTATGCCGGAGCACATGCGTTGGGTCCTCGGAGAGCCAAGTGTCTTGGCGAGAATTAACAACTGGGGCCAGAGCTTTGGAGATGCTTTTAACTATAATGAAACCAAGGGTCAAACTTTCTCGAGCTCACAATTAGAGATTCTGCAGAGTACACGCAGAAACGCAACAAGTCTTTTCAAATCCGGCTTCGCACCAAGGCGGTAACTGGCCCTTGTATCTTTCGGTCCCTTTTGCCACCACTCAAGCAGCTAATGGATAGCAGCGTTCAGGACCTTGTTTTCCTGACTGAAGGAGCAACCTAACTTTGGTGCTGAGAAACGCTAAGAATGTTCCCGTCAGGATCTTTGAACCACGCCACCTTGGTTCCGTCGGGAGCGGTCCAGACGCCGAGCTCATCCTGCTTCATAAAGTCGCCGAAGCGCTCAAACACAACGCCAGTCCCCTGAAGCTCGCGGTATGACCGAAGCGATGTCGTCGACCTCCCAGCCAAGCACGGTAAAGGGTTGCGGCTTCACCTCTTTCATTTTGGTAAGCCGCACCTTGTTTCCATTCGCGTCCAGCACGATGGCAAATCCATCGTCACTAAGAAACTTGAGCCCCAGCTTGTCGACGTAGAAGCTTTTGGCTCGGTCTCCCTCTGAGATAGGCACTAGGGCAACGATTTTGTGGTTCGATAGCATGCAAATAAACTTAGTTCTAGGTTAGTAGTTGTATTACTTTCCCATCACCAGCTTGGCGATCGTTGCAACTGCATGTTCGACGTGCCTTCGTAGATCTTGCCGATCTTCGAGTCGCGGAAGAATTTCTCCACCGGATAGTCTTTGGTGAAGCCGTAGCCGCCGTAGATCTCGACGCACAGCGACGCCACGCGCTCGGCCACCTGCGAGCAGTACAGCTTCGTCATGGCGGCTTCCTTCAGGAAGTTCATGCCCGCGTCCTTCATGCGCGCGCAGTTGTAGAGCAGCATGCGGGCGGCTTCGATCTCGGTCGCCATCTGCGCGATCTGGAACTGGATGCCCTGGAACTCGGAGATCGTCTTGCCGAACTGCTTGCGCTCCTGCGCGTACTTCACGGCGAACTCCCATGCTCCGCGCGCCAGTCCAAGCATCTGCGCGCCGATGCCGATGCGGCCTTCGTTCAGCGTCTCAATGGCGATCTTGTAGCCCTTGCCGACTTCGCCCAGCACGTTCTCTTTGGGCACGCGGCAGTCTTCCAGAATCAGCTCGCAGGTGCTGGAGGCGCGGATGCCGAGCTTGTCTTCCTTCTTGCCGACGGTGAAGCCGGGAAAGCTCTTCTCGACGATGAAGGCGGTGATGCCTTTGTAGCCGGCCGAAGGATCGACCGTCGCCAGCAGGATGAACACGCCCGCTTCCTTGCCGTTGGTGATCCACAGCTTCTGGCCGTTCAGGACGTACTCGTTGCCCTTCAGTTCCGCGCGGCGTCTGCAGCGCGAAAGCGTCGGAGCCGGAACTGGCTTCGCTCAAGCGCGTAGGCGCCGACCGTGTCGTTGCACATGCGCGGCAGGTAGCGCTTCTTCTGCTCTTCGGTGGTCCAGCGCAGCAGGGCGTTGTTGACCAGCGTGTTCTGCACATCGACGACGACGCCGGCCGAGGGATCGACGCGCGACAACTCTTCCACCGCGAGAATGGCTTCGAAGAACGTGCCGCCGCCGCCGCCGTACTGCTCGGGAACCTCGATGCCCATCAGCCCAGCTCGAAGAACTGGTCGATCAGCGAGTGCTCGAAGACGCCCTCCTCGTCCATCTTCTTGACGTGCGGCCGAACCGCCTCGTCGGCGAACTGGCGAACGGTGTCGCGGAAGAGCACTTCGTCTTCGGTGAGCGAGACCAGGGGGGCGGGAGCGGAGTGCGCGGTGGCAACGGATGACATGAGAGCGATCCTCAAGGCTGGAATAGGAAACCTTCTGATTTTACACCGCAGGCGTACGGCAACCAGCCATGAGTGAATCTGCGCGTTGATTATCTCCGTAGGTACGACAGGTATTATCGGAATGGTAATAAGTGGGGAGGATGTTCCACCGCACACCTTCTGATGCAACGAGTGGTACCCCCTCCCCCGGTATATCCCTAAAATCTTGAAAGCATTGACCGAGTTGAAAAAATAATCCGCAAAATCTTGAGCGCGTGAGACTTACAGGCAAAATCTTGCGGAATAAGGAGTTAGGTGCAACTTTGCTGAGATGGAAGGGTGGGAGTGTTTCAGAAGTGGTTAACAGCGGCCAACAGGCGCTATGACGTTTGGTTCGCGTCATGCCTCCCCATTAGTGGGCGCGATTCGGAGAGAGACAAATCTCCCTCGTCCTCATGGTTGCCATTTTACTGAACTGGGCGCCACCGGCCAAGCGAGTTTGTCACAGATGTGTGTGACGTGCGGTTGTTATGAGTCAACGATTCGCGAACGACTGTTTGAAGGTCAAGGTTCGTAGAATCCCCCTCAATCCAAACGAAGGATTGAGGGGGCCCCCGGCTCGGAGGGTGACACTTAACCCAAGCTACTCCACGCGCAAAGCCGATATGGGATCGATGCTGGCGGCACGACGCGCAGGAACCAAGCCGGCAACCAGCGCAAACAGGGCAAGCATCAGTGCCGCTCCGGTTAGCGCAATGGGATCGTGTCCCTTCACCTCAAAAAGCTGGCTGGCGATGAGGCGTCCGGCGGCGAGCGCCAGGATGATACCCAGCGCGAGGCCAATGGCCACCTGCCTGAAGGCGCCGCGCAGGACCATTGCAATGACATCCCGACGGTTGGCACCGACGGCGACGCGCACACCAATTTCACGCGTGCGACGCTCAACGCTGTAGGCAGTTACTCCATACAAGCCAATGGCCGCCAAGGTCAGTGCGAGAACGCCGAAAAGGCTGGTCAGCCACGCCAGCAGGCGCTCCTGGTTGAAGCGCTCGCTGAGTTGCTCGCCGAAGCTATTCATCCGCAGGACGGTTGCGTCCGGATCCACTTCGGCCAGGATGCGGCGGACTGTGCTTTCCAGGTTTTCAGGAGCCCCCGCAACATGCAACACGATGGTACGCATGTGATTGGAACGGCTCTGTCCCGTTAGGTCGGACGGATCGTCAGAGGGCACCGCCTGCAGATACGGCAAGAAATAAGTCGGGTAAGCCGGACCGTACCTGTCCTGGTACTTGGCGTCCTCCACCACGCCCACGATCTCGAAAGCAGTCGAAGACTTTTCCAGTCCGCCGAAGTGCTTTCCGATGGGCTCTTCTCCCGGGAAGAATTTCCTGCCGAATGCCTCATTCACCACGGCGACTCGTGTCGAAGTGGGGGTGTCCTGTTCGCCAATGGTTCGACCGCGTAACAGCCGAGTGCCAATCGAGGGAAAATAATCGGGACCTATACGCAGCCAGGAAGCGTAATCGCCATGTTCGCCGGTGTTGTGGGTACGTCCCTGCATGTAGACCGGCCCACTCCAATTCATCATTTCCATCGGGCTGTAAAGGGAATAGCTGGCGGTTATGACGCCGGGAATGGAGCTTAGCTTCTGCTGCAGATCGCGGTAAGCCCCGGCGAGCTTCTCCGTGGAATAGCCGTCAAACGCATGCGCCACCTGAACCACGGAGCGGTGGTCAGTCTGGAAGCCGAAGTTCTGATGCTCCAGCTTGCGCAAGCTTTGCACGAGTAACAGCGCGCCTGTAACCAGCACCAGCGAAAGCGCGGCCTGCACCACGACGAGCGACTTCTGCGACAAGTTCGTGCTGCCCGACACGGTTCGACTGGTGCCGCGCAACGCTTCAGCCGGATCGGCGTTTGAGCTCAGCCAGGCAGGCGCGACACCAAACGCAACCCCTGTGACCAAAGCCAAGGCAAACGAGAACAGCAGCACAGGAAGCGCTGGTTCCGGATTGATGGGAACGAACCGCGAGCCGCGGAACGCTATCTCCAAAATACCGCGGGTGCCGAGGAAAGCGAATACAAGACCGACCGCCCCGCCCATGACCGACAGCAGAACGCTCTCGGTAAGCAATTGGCGAACCAGCCGCCCGCGGCCTGCACCCAACGCCAGCCGGACCGCCGTTTGCGATTTTCGGGCTGCGCTGCGGGCAAGCAACAGGTTGGCGATGTTGGCGCAGGCTATCAACAGGCACCAACCCGGAAGCCGCTATCAACAGGCGCAGTAGCTTCTCCGACTTGTTCGCCAGGCTGTTCACTCCGCCGGCGCAGGAAGCATCATGGTTATTTGTTTCGCTATGAGGTTGCGTGGGAAGTCGGCTACGGTGCTCGTGCCTTCATCGCTGCTTAGCCACTGCTGAATTTCGAGCGTCGCCTTCGCCTGTACGTTAGCCGCTGAAGCGCCGGGCTTAAGCCTTCCCAGCAAGTAAAGCCAATGCTCCGCGGGAGAGTTCAGGAATGCTACCCCTTTGGTTAACACCGGCTCCATGGCGAGCGGAATCCAGAAGTCGGGTGGGTCGTCGCTCAAGCGGTCGCCGTAAAAGGCGGTGGGCGCGATGCCGACGATGGTGAACGGAGTACCATTCAACGCAAAGCTTGCACCCACGACAGACGGATCACTGGCAAAGTAGTTCTGCCACGCGCGGTAGCTCATTACCGCGACGGGCAGCGTTAGCCTGGTCATCGGAGGGGAGGATCAAGCGGCCAGCGGCGGCTTGCAGCCCGAACATCGGAAAGTAGTTTCCGCTGACGTATTCCGAGATGAGCGGACGCGCAGGCGCCTTTCCCCCTGCACGACGCGCACTCAAGGTAGTGGTTCCGGCCTGAAAGGCTGCGAGCTCCGAAAACTCCGGGGTTTGTTTCGGATCTGCTTGTATAGCGCGTAGGAATAGCTGTCCCAGACAGACTGCAACCCGGTAGTGACGCAGCAGTCTACCTCGTGCGATCCCAGGCGGTAAAGCGAGCCCGGGTCCTTTACCGGCAGCGGCTGCAGCATGATGGCGTGCACCAGCGTGAAAATGCAGTATTCGCCCCAATCGCCAAGGCGAACGTGAGGATGGCAACGACAGTGAAGCCGGGTGACTTCCGCAACTGACGCAAACCGTACGTGAGATCCTGTAACAGTGCGCGCACGAGAATCTCCCAAGTCAGGTGCAACTGCCCTGCCAGCTCACCCACTCGGTAGATGATTGCGGTGGGAGATCGGCGGCCGGAGCTCAGCCCGATGCGGAATGCGTCCACCGCGGAATGTCCAAGCGCGGACACTGGGCGCAAAACAGTGCGCGCGCCAATACCATGCGCGGATGGCCGCCCGAAGTTTTGGGGTTCCCAAGATCGCTGCCTTTAGTTGTGTATTTGTCGTTACCACTCGCATGAGTTCGCGCGTCATCTGGTCGTCGATCTCTTCGGCATGCTCAATCACCACTGGGTAACGCAGGACAAGTTCCAGACCGGTGTCGGTGAACTGCCATTTGCGCTGGGCTGTGGAAGCGGAAAGGCGGTGTCCAGCACCCGTTCCAAAACAGCGTGCTGGTGATCGATTTCCTTGCGATATTTCTCGTAGACAGAGTTTGCCGCATCGGTCAGGATAGCTGCGCAAACGCCGGATCGGTTCGGGCGACAGCGTCAGGGCAAGCTCGTGCCAGGCGTACGACGTGCCGGGCAACTGTTTGTAGAGCGGGGTGGCGCCGAACAGCACGGAATTGGAGAAGACCACGACACGGCCGGTCGGATAGAGATCGATACCCGTGCCGCCAAGTTCCATCAAGTACAGCCGTACCAGTCCGATCTCCAGAACATCTCCCGTAACCCCGGAGATGGTGATGCGGTCTCCGGCTTTCACGCCGCGGCGGCCGATCAGCGTGAAGTAGGCCGCGACCGACAGGATGACGGTCTGCAACGCTACCGCGATGCCTGCAGTGATGAATCCAGCCATGGTGGCCAGCGAACTGAATTCGCTCACAAAACCCAACAGCATGATGAGCATCATCAGAAAGCCGGAAACAAAGCGCCGCACCAGCAGCAGTTGCCGCCGCCGCCGGGCGTCGTGGACATACCGCAGCGTGGCCCGCCGCCAAAGCGCCGAAGCGCCAACCACCATCGCGAGTGCAAACAGAATGCTCAACACCCGGATCAGAACAGAACGCAGCACGAACCCGTATTCGCGCAGCATCGAATCGCGCCACTCTTCCAGGTTGCCTTTCACGGAATTCAGCAGCACAATTTCTTGCCGGAGGGGAAGAGCTGCATCCGCCACCTGCTTGAACTGCCCGGTGAGTTGCTGCAGGCTCTTTTGGATGGCTGCGATCTGGTCCGGGGAATCGACCGAAGCCGTATCCGCCGTGTTGCGTCCCTGTTGCACCAGCGCCTTCAACGTGTCTCGGAGAGGCTTTTGCAATTGCGCAGCGGAGTCGCGTAAGTGATCGGTCTCGCGAATCAGGTTGTCGACGTCATGGATCCGCGCGTCTGGGTCAACAGATACGTCGTTTGACCGATCATGCCTGAGGACTGCGCCCGCACGGCATTGGCATTTTGGGTCGCGGTCGCCTGCGACGCGGTTGGAGGCTTGCCAGCTTCGGCATTTTCAGTCGCGAACACTTCAGGCACGGATTGCTTGAGAGCTGCGATCTTACCTGCCAGTCCCCCCTGCGCCTGCTCATTGCTCGTCACGAAGGCCGAGATCTTTTGCAACTGCTCTTGCAGTGCCTTGTCCAGGGCAATGATGCTCTGCAAGGCATCGCGCTGCGAGATGAAGTTCTGCCGTTTGGCTCCGCGTGAGTGGGCGATCTGGGCTTCGAGCTCGGTGACTTTTGCCTGGTCCTGACTCAGACGGTCGCTGGCACGCTGAATGGCTTTGGCCAGGCCTTGCTGATTGTTGGTGGGAGCCGAATCCGGCGTCGTGTCGGAAGTAGTCGCTTTGTTATTCGCCGGCTGAGCACCTTGCAAGGCGGCGATCGATTGCGAGGCTTGGAACGCCAACTGAAGGGCCTGCTTAGCCTGGCTTCGCGCGGCCGAAAGGTAAAGGACGTCGCTCGGCTGCCCTGCCCCCTGATCAATGGCGGTCAATTGGCGGTACCAACCGATGGCAGCGTTCAGATGACTGAGAACTGCGCTCTCAGCGACTTGAGGTGTTTGCCCCAACAAGCCGCAACCCAGCAGGAAAACTATCAGACAGGTCGCGAGGACGGGAGACTTCCTCGTCCTAAACCAACGGTTACGCGGTGAAATTGGCACTACAAGATTGAATGCTATTTGCCAGTGCAACGCAAATGGCTGCGGGAGCGGGAAGCTATTGTCGCGTTGCCATACTACACTCCGCGGCGATAGACCAGCTTCAGCTTGTCGCTTTCCAGGAGACGCGCGATCTGCTTACGCGCGTGTATTGACCAAGGGCCACTGCGGTCTAGCTTGACGTACGCTGTCCAATGTCGCAGCGCCAATCGAGGCTCGCCCAGGCGCTCATAGGCTAACGCCAGATTGTAATGCGCATCGGCGTAGGTTTGCGCCAACTGGATTGCGGTTTTGTATGCGCTGGCTGCCTCTGCAAACCGGCCGGTCTCATCCAACACGTTACCGAGATCGAAGTATGCAAGAGCATAGCGAGGATCAGCGCTCACGGCAGCGCGGTAGTGCTCCTCCGCCGCGACGAAGTCTTGCCGGTTGTAGTACAGCGTACCCAAGTTGATATGTCCGGCGGCGTGTCCCGGCTCCAGCTCCAGAAGCCGCAAATACACCTTGATTGCTTCATCGTGGTTAACCGGATGCTCTTCGAGGGAAACGCCGCGAGCGAACAACTCATGGACCGAATCGGTTGGCAAGATTGGCTTGACCCTGCTGGGAGGCTTCTCCCGGGTCGTCACCACAGCTCCCGAGGACCCAAACTCCATGACATATTGGCCCGCCACCGGTTCCACCGCGTGACCCTGGTGACGGAACGCCACTCGCCTACCCACGGTGAAGGCACTGGCTTCGAGAAACGGGTTCTCCATGCCTGCGACCTGGCGCTGCATAGCTTCCAGTGATTCGCGGATCACCGCCGGGCGCACCCGTTTGGCACGCAAGTCTCGTATTTGTTTAACTTGCAGCAGGTCTGCGAAAGAAAACTCCTCACAATCCGGAGTCAGACCTGCTTTTTGCCAGCCAGTCAACTGCCGGGGCGTGATATGCAGAATTCGCAGTACGTCCGCTCGACCGAATCTCGTCATGGAAGGTCGGTAGCGCAATCAGAGCCTGGATAAATTATCAGCGCATGGCCGTCCGCGTGCAAGTATAAAACTGGCTACCTCGGTGGAAAAGCGAGGCTTACAAGCGTTTGCTTGCAAGATGTCCTGGTCGCGTTCTTCGGCCACCGCTCTCCTGCGCGCACGAATTGAACACTCTTCGCAAAACCAAGCTGCAAGTCGGGTCTACTGTGCAAGATCCCACAAGATCAACAGCGGCATTCTCTGCCGAAATATCTTGCATCGCCCAAGATCCAGAGAGCACAATTAGCGCCGCCTGAAACCTAGGCAATCTCTGTCGTCAGGAGGAGAGTGTATGAAGAAGTGCCTACTCGCGATTGCGCTTCTTGCCACGGTGCTGCCGTTCAATGCCGCTTTCGCGGACACCATCTTGGCGGAAAATGGTGGCCACGTAGCATTCAATCAGATACCGTTCGGATCCGACTCGGGTGATAGCCGATACCAGGAGGTCTATTCGTCGTCTTTGTTCAGCGGACCGGTGGAGATTACGTCTCTGGCCTTCTCGCCCCAAGACTCTGCCCTGTACTCGGCGAACGTCGATCTCCGCATGACCACAACGACGGTAAGTGTCGGTAACCTGTCCTCGAACCTCGATTCGAATTTCATAACCCCACTGACCAGTGTGCTCTCGGATCCCAATTTCTCCGAGAATGTCACTGGCGGATCGGAAAGCTTCAGCCTGGTGTTCAACTTCACTACGCCTTTCATCTACGATCCCGCGCAGGGTAATCTGCTCTTCGATCTGGTGATAAGTGGCCAAAGCCAGGCGCTGGCATTCTCCCGCTCGGGTGACGGTCCGAACATTTCCAGAGCCTATAACACTGCGGGATTCGGTGATGGCGCCGATGGTGTAGGGCTCCGCACCCTCATTGGGTTTGAGCCGGTTCCAGAACCAGGGACCTTCATTCTGCTAGGGAGTGGTTTCCTTGGCTTGGCCGGAACACTAGGTCGCAAATTGATGTAACGGATTGAGCGGCACGACATGATTCCATCAAAGGCCGGGACAACGCATACCGGCCTTTTTTGTTGCAGGGCGAAACTCCAGTCGGACAGGCGGGCTCTCATCAATTGTCGACTGAAACCTACCGCTCTCTAGCGGTTTAATCCACGTCGTTTTAGGAATCGAGCGGCCCGCCACAAACGCACCGAACTAGTTTAGAATCAGATGTAAGGCCGACGTAGCTCAGTTGGTAGAGCAGTCGATTCGTAATCGACAGGTCATCGGTTCAAGTCCGATCGTCGGCTCCAGCCTAACCTCTTCACACATCTTCCCTTTCCGGCTCTGGATCCCCTCTGGAGACGAACTATCATTAGGTTTCGACCTGCCTTCCTCGTAGGATCGAACAGTAAGCTGGAGCACCGTTCACTGAGAATGTATCGCTTGCCAAAACCGGCGCTTTACGGCTTGGCAGTGGCATTCGCTGCCGCCGCCCTACTCTACGCCGTGCTCTGGATGCTCTATGGCAGCCGCGCCTTGCCAGTAGAGCTTGGCTTTGACAACAAGTACGTGGCGGCCGATCGCAGTGAGTATATCCAGAGTGTTCACCAGGGAAGCCCAGCCGAGCGCGCCGGTTTGAGGGCGGGCGATCGCATCGTGGCGCTGGACGGGATCCCCCTGAAGGGTGAGGAAACGCTTGCCCGCATCTGGAAGATTCATCGTCCGGGCGATGGCGTCGATCTCACCGTCGTCAGGCCCGGCAACCCATTGCCGATGGTTGTGCACGGGGTGTTTCGTCTCAGCCCGTCCGGCGCGGAGGAGCGAGGACCGATCCACAGTGTGGGGCTGACGATTCTCAACCTTTACCCATTTGTCTTTCTGGTTGTGGGTTTTGCAGTTTTGTTCTTGCGAGTCAACGAACGTAATGCATGGCTGATCGCTCTGCTGTTTAGCGCATTCGCCGCTGTGCCCAATTTCGAGAATGACTTCCTCGCAGTCCCCCCGCTACTGCGCGCCTTCGCCGTTAGCTACCGCATTGTCTTTGGGAATTTCGTTGCCGGCATTTTCTATTTCTTCTTTGCTGTCTTTCCAACCCCCTCGCCGATCGAGCGCCGTGCCCCGTGGTTGAAGTGGGCTGGCCTGGTACTGATGGCTTGCCTTGCGACGTTGGACCTTTTCCGAGCCTTCAGCAATACGGTTGGCCTTCCCTCATGGCTTCTAAGCCGTCAAGGGCACGTAGCGTTTTCCTCGATTAACTACGGGTTCATCGCTCTCGGTTTTGCTTCGCTGATCTGGAACGACTTGGTCGTCAGCTCGACCGAAGACCGGCGGAAAATCCGCGTGATCATGTGGGGAACCCTGGTGGGAGTCGTGCCTGTGACGCTGTCACTCGCAGCGGTCGACTTCTTTGAATACTCCTTGAGCCTGGTATTGCTCGCATGTCTCGTCGTACTGCTGTGGGTATTTCCGCTTTCTTTTGCCTATGCCGTAGTCAAGCACCGGGTGCTTGAGATACCGGTTCTGCTGCGTCGCAGTGCGCGCTATCTGCTGGTGCAGCGCGGCTTCGTCATTCTGCTTATCGCCTTGAGCGTCGGCGTCACCCTGGCTTTCGCCCTGAGTTTTTCCCGCTATCTGGAGTCTTTCACCTCCGTTGCCATGCCCGGAGCCATTGCCCTCGGCTCGGTCTTCGGATCGGTACTGCTTTGGACCGGAGTGCAGGTCCACAACAATGTAGGCCGACGCATCGACCGCGCTTTCTTCCGTAATGCATATGACGCGCGAGTGGTCATGGAGGAACTCCTCGCAAAGATCCACACGGTTACCAACCGCGACGAGTTAGCGGCGCTGCTTGAACACCACCTGCGAGAGGCTTTGCAGCCCAGTTCGGACGCCGTGTATCTCGAGTCTAACGACGCTCAACTGGTGATGTTCACCGGTAACCTCCCGCCTGAAGGCGCGAAGTATTCGCCCGCCCAGCCTGGGCTGCGCGAGCTCGCCAAGCTAGGCAGGCCGTGGGACGTCACCAGCGACGCCATCAACGGAGCCCCTTTACCAGGTTCT
This sequence comes from uncultured Acidobacteriaceae bacterium, assembly GCA_963758835.1. GTDB lineage: Bacteria > Acidobacteriota > Terriglobia > Terriglobales > Acidobacteriaceae > CAVVDY01. The sequence continues at coordinate 165,252 of CAVWWZ010000001.1, forward strand.
CTGCTCTCGGTTTCTCCCGAGTGCCTGGTGCCCATCCGTGGTCGCGATTCGCGCCTCGCAGGGCTGATCCTCCTAGGAACGCGCTTATCAGAGGAGCCATACTCCCGGGAAGACAAACGGCTCCTTAGCCTGGTCGCGAACCAAGCCGGTGTCGCCCTGGAAAGCATCGTGCTGGCGGAAAAAATTGCCGAACGTATGGAGGCCGAGCGCCGCGTGACGCAAGAAATGGACTTTGCGCGGCAAGTGCAGGCACGGCTGCTGCCACAAAATCTGCCTGCCATGAAGACGCTGCAATATGCCGGTCAGTGCCTGCCGGCGCTCAAGGTGGGCGGCGACTACTACGACTTCCTCGAGCTTCGCCCGGGTCGTCTAGGCCTGGTGCTCGCCGACATCGCCGGCAAGGGTGTGGCAGGCGCGCTGCTGATGGCCAATCTGCAGGCGAACTTGCGCAGCCAGTACGCCATGGCGGTTGAAGACCTGCCGCGTCTGCTGAGTTCAGTGAATCGCCTCTTCTTCCAAAGCACCAATCAGAGCAGCTATGCCACCATGGTTTTTGCCGACTACGACGACACAACTCGCGTGTTGCGCTACGCCAACTGCGGGCACCTCCCTGCTCTCATCTTGCGCACATCGCAGACCGGCGCCGTCGCCGAGTGGCTTGACTCCACCTCCACGGTCCTTGGACTGTTCGAAGAGCTGCCCATCAAGGTCGCCGAAATCAAACTACGTCCCGGCGATACTTTCGTGCTTTACACGGATGGTGTGACCGAGGCGGCTAATCCGGCAGGCGAGGAGTTCGGCGAACAGCGCTTGGTCGAGGTGTTAACAAACAGCGGCGCACAGTCTGCGACGGAGCTGACGCAGGCGGTCTGCACCGCGGTAGAGCACTTCAGTCCCGGCGAGCAGTTCGACGACATTACGCTGGTCGTGGCGCGCTGTACCAGCTAGCCGAGCCAGGTGACATGGGCACCAGCTTCGGTTCGCCGGCCGCTGCCGAAGGTACTCCCACACCGTAGTATTCGAATCCCAGTCGTTCTATTTCGCGGCAATCAAGCAGATTGCGGCCGTCGAGGATCAGCGGTCGTTGCATGAGCCGGCTGATGCGAGCCCAGTCAAGGCTCTTGAATTCCGCCCATTCGGTTGCGATCATCAACGCTTCGGCGCAGTCCGCCAACTCGTAAGGGTCGGCGCAGTAGCGGATATCCGGATATAACTTCCGGGTGCGATCCATGGCTTGCGGATCGTAGACGCTGACCTCTGCATGCTCTTCCAGCAATCGGCCAATGAGTTCCACAGCAGGCGAGAAGCGAATGTCATCGGTATTGGGTTTGAAGGCGAGTCCAAGTACTCCGATACGTTTGTTTTTCAGCGTCCACAGCGCCTGCGAAGCCTTTGCCACAAACGCATCGATGCGCCGCTTGTTGATGAGCTCGGCATCCCTCAACAGGGAAACATCCAGTCCCGCTCTCTCGCCCAGACGGATGAACGCCTGAATATCCTTGGGAAAGCAGAAGCCGCCAAAGCCCAGGCCGGCATGAAGAAAATCCAACCCTATTCGCGGGATCGAGTCCCATGCCCCGCGTCACCTCTTGCACATCAGCGCCCATGGTTTCGCAGAAGTCGGCGATGAGGTTGGCGTACGAAATCTTTAATGCCAGGAAAGAGTTCGACGCGTGCTTGATCAGCTCGGCGCTGTTAATACTGGTGACCAACAACGCAGGTGGCTCTTTGTGCGGGCAATTACCGGCGTGAATCGGACAGTTGCGATATTCCTGGTGCAGGATAGGCCGATAGATTTCGCGCAGCAGCACCTCGGAGCTTTGGTCGCCCACTCCGATAACCACGCGGTCGGGATGCAAGAAATCAAGTACCGCGGAACCCTCCCGTAAAAATTCGGGATTCGAAGCTACCGAGAAGCTCCACTGGGAGTTGCGTCCGTAAATGCTCAAGGCGCGCGACAACTTCATCCCGCTCTGGACAGGGACTGTACTCTTTTCCACCACCAGCTTGGAACTGCGCGCCGCAGAGGCGATCAACCGTGCTACTCCATCGATTGAACTCAGGTCGGCCTCGCCATTCGGGAGCGGCGGTGTGCCGACGCAGATGAAGATGACGTCGCCGCATCGGACGGCCTCCGCCAGATCGTTGGTAAAGCTGAGGCGCTGGGCCGCAGTGTTGCGAGCAACGACATCCTGCAGGTGCGGCTCGTAGATGGGAAGTTTCCCCTGAAGCAGGAGCTGTATCTTGCCCTGGTCGTTGTCAGTGCATATGACCGTGTGGCCGACTTCTGCCAGGCACGCTCCGGTGACCAGACCTACGTACCCACACCCTAGGATCGTAATGCGCAAAGGAAGTCCCTCTCTGGAAATGGACCGATGGTGGAGGCCAAATTTGGGATCCGAGGGTTGATCCTGCCTTAAGACCATTCAAACAGACAAGCACCTGTCCCCGGGAGGTACTTTGATCACAGGTCGATGTGACGTCGACGACTGCCGTCGTTCACTGGAATTCCTACAATGAAGCTGCCGCCATGCCTACAAAAACCATCATCGAGCCGTTTCGCATCAAGAGCGTTGAGCCGATTCGCTGGACCACCCGCGAGCAGCGGGAAGAGCTTCTGCGTGCCGCGCACTACAATCTGTTCCTGTTGCCAGCCGATGACGTTCTCATCGATCTGCTGACCGATTCCGGTACCGGAGCCATGTCGACTCATCAGTGGGCAGGCGTGATGGAAGGTGACGAAAGCTATGCCGGAAGCAGAAGCTTCGATCACTTCCGCGACTCCGTCCAGGATATTTTCGGATATCGGCACGTCATCCCCACGCACCAGGGCCGCGCCGCCGAACGCATTCTGTTCAACGTGATGTGCAAGAAGGGCGACGTCGTTCCCAACAACACGCACTTCGATACCACGCGCGCGAACGTCGAGTTTGTCGGAGCCGAAGCGGTCGACCTGCCTTGCGCGGAAGCGCGCGACCCGCAGCAACGTGCTCCATTCAAGGGCAACATGGATGTCGACGCGCTGGAGAGCCTTGATCGCGAAGGTTGGTCGCGAGCGTATTCCGCTGGTGATGCTGACGGTGACCAACAACTCCGGTGGAGGCCAGCCGGTCTCGATGGCGAACGCACGCGCGGTGAGCGCGGTTTGCCGTCAGGAACGGGATTCCGCTGTACTTCGATGCCTGCCGCTTTGCCGAGAATGCATACTTCATCAAGCTGCGCGAAGAGGGATACGCCTTCAAGACGCCGAAGCAGATTGCGCAGGAGATGTTCGCACTGGGCGACGGTTGCACCATGTCAGCCAAGAAAGACGGCATGGCGAATATCGGCGGCTTTCTGTGCACGAACGACGACATCCTGGCCGGCAGGAGCAAGGACCTGCTGATCCTTACCGAGGGCTATCCGACCTATGGTGGACTGGCGGGACGCGATCTGGAAGCGGTCGCCATCGGCGTGCAGGAATCGTTGCACGAAGACTATCTGCGCTATCGCATCGCGTCGACCGCGTATCTCGGCGAACCACATCTCCGAGCACGGCGTGCCGATCGTGCAGCCGCCGGGGGGACACGCGATTTATCTCGATGCGAAGGCATTTCTGCCGCACATCCCCGTCGATCAGTTTCCCGGAGTGGCGCTGGCGACGGAGCTATATCTGGAAGGCGGTATCCGTTCGGTCGAAATCGGCAGCCTGATGTTTGCCGGGGCGGCGAAGATGGAACTGGTGCGCCTGGCGATTCCGCGCCGCGTGTATACGCAGAGCCACATCGATTACGTGGTGGAGATGATTCTGCAGGTCTTCGCGCGCCGCGAGCAGATTCGCGGCATGAAGCTGACCTACGAGGCGCCGTTCCTGCGTCACTTCACCGCGCATCTGGAGCCGGTAGAAGCGTTGGTGACAGCGTAATGCCATTTGCCCAACTTGATGCTGTCATCCTGAGCGGAGTGAAGTTCCGGCTCGCCGGAACGAACGCAGTCGAAGGACCCCTATCGATTCAAATACCTTCGGCTGAATAGAGGTCCTTCGACTCGTCGATCTGCTCCTCGCTCAGGATGACAAGGCGGTAAGGTGGAAGGAGCCCTACGTCGACGTCGTTGCCGCAGGCTCGCACCCCACCACGCCATCGACAGAATCATCAAAATCGCAATCAAGCCCTGCGAGGTGACGCAGTAGACGCACCAGACGCCCAAGCACCCGAGCCTCAATGTTGCTGAGGTACAGCGCGAAACCCATGCCGATCAGCGTGGCTACTATCAGCACAATCCTCGACGGCGTCGCAACGGCTAGCAGCGCGATGGCGAAATACCCGGCAATTCCGATGCGCCGCGACGGGAACGCCGTGTATCACCGCGTAGGGGCTGTGGTTGACGATGCCGCAGTCCCACTTCTCGTTGATGCTGCACGGAGCACTACCCGTGTCGTAGTGCACCCGCAGCGCCAGATACGAAACCACCATACCGGCGACCGCCAATATTGCAAGAATGTAGCGCATTGTTGACAAACTCAAATTTCAGGTAAGTAGACTTGCAGTATAACGTCCGGACATCCGGACGCGGCTCTGCAGCGTCCAAACCGCTCTGAGCTTGATGTAGTAGAATCACGCTGCTTTATGCGAAAGGGCCTTTCCAACCTGATCGTGGTCGCGATGCTGCTGATGGCAGCGGCACCGCTGCTTGCCCTCTCGCCACAGACGTTGCCCGCGTGCTGCCGCACCGGAGGCGAACACCAGTGCACGATGGTGCACTTGGGCGGCGAAGGCTTCCAGGGTGCAGACGCCGTCGTGTCCTTACCTGGTTCACCCCGCAGTTACTCCGGCACCGTCGGCACTGCAAGCCTCAAGCGCGACATTCGCGATCGCGCGTACTTATGAGAACCTCACCACAACGGCGCTGAACGTCGTCGCTTCGTCGGCGCAATACTCTGCTCCCAAGCGCGGCCCTCCGCTTTCGTAACTCGCCACCGTTCTTCCCAACAGATTGATTGTGCAGTAAGACTTTCGCCAAGCTCCACTTGGCAGGCGACGGCTGCTGCTTCGCGAGTTCAAACGGAGAACCTGCTTGTTTTGCAAAACAATTTCTCGGCGGCAGCGTTTGGCTGCGCTAGCGTGGCTGCTTGTGGCAACACTTCCCTGCTCCGCCACGATTCTCGGCGACGTCCGAGGTGTGGTACACGATCCACAACACCATCCCATCAGCGGCGCCCATACTACACTCGAGTCCACTAACTCCGCCTACAAGCGGACAAGCGATACGAGCTCCGACGGCGTCTTTCAGTTTCCCGGGGTACCGCTGGGCGAATACAAGGTAACGGTTGAAGCGGCCGGGTTCGCGCCCACCGCCCAGGTGCTGTTACTGGGGGCAGCCAGCGCGCCGGTTTTGCACTATCAGCTTGTCTTGGCGGGAGCACACGAGAGCGTCGATGTTACCGCCTCGCCTGCCGACTTGAATCCCGAGTCGCCGCGTCGCGACATCTTCATCGACCAGCAGCAGATCCAGACCTTCGCCGGAGTCGATGCCAGCAACAGTTTCAAGATCATCACCGACTTCGTGCCCGGCTCCTATGTCGTGCACGACCAGCTTCACGTGCGCGGAGGCCATCAGGTTACATGGGCCATCGACGGAGTGCCTGTGCCCAACACCAACATCGCCTCCAACGTCGGGCCGCAGTTCAATCCCAAGGACGTCGACTACATCGAGGCGCAGACCGGCAGCTACGGCGCCGAATGGGGAGACCGCACCTACGGCGTCTTCAATCTGGCGATGCGCAACGGCTTCGAACGCGATCGACAAGCTGAGCTGATCACCAGCTACGGCAATTTCAATTCAACCGACGATCTGTTGAGCTTCGGTGATCACAGCGAGAAGTTCGCCTACTACGCCAGCATCAGCGGTAATCGTTCGGACTATGGGCTGGAGCCGCCAACGCCGAACAACCTGCACAACCAGGCGAATGGCGGCGGCGCCTTCACCTCTCTGCTCTACAACCCTAACGCGACCGACCAGCTTCGTTTTAACGGCGCGCTTCGGCTCGATGCCTATCAGGTGCCCAACGATCCCGAGATGCAGGCCGATGGCATCACCGACCGCGAGCGCGAACAGGACATCTTCGGAACCTTCACCTGGGCACACACCTACTCGCCCGCAATGATGCTGTCGCTTTCGCCGTTTTACCACTTCAACCGCGCCGCGTATGAAGGCGGTCCAACCGACGTTCCTGCCGCGACCGACAATCGCGCGTCGAACTATGAAGGCGGACAAGCGACTCTGTCGCTGGTCAAAGGCAAGCACAACGCACGTTTCGGGATGTACGCCTTTGCCCAACAGGACAACACTTTCTTCTCGGTCGCCGCCAACGACGGCTCGGGAGATCAGTTCAATCAGACCGTCACCCCGGGCGGCAACATGGAAGCCCTGTTCGCCGAGGACCAGTACCGCGCCACCTCGTGGCTCACCTTCAGCGGTGGCCTGCGCTTCACGCATTTCTCAGGCAACATCACGGAGAATCCGGTTGATCCGCGACTGGGGGTTGCCATCCGCATTCCCAAACTCGGCTGGATTGTGCGCGGCGCGTATTCGATGTTCTATCAGCCACCGCCGCTGGATACAGTCGCCGGTTCCCTGCTCGACTTCACCAACGCTCAAGGACTCGATTTCCTGCCACTGAAGGGCGAGCGCGATCAGCAGCAGGAGTACGGCCTCACGATTCCGTTTCGTGGTTGGGCGGCGGACCTGACGTACTTCAATACGCTGGCGAAAAATTTCTTCGATCACGACGCCATCGGAAATTCCAACATCTTCCTTCCGCTCACCATTCAGTACGCGCGGATCAAGGGCTTCGAAGTCGCGCTGCGCTCGCCTGTGATTGCGCATCGTTACTCAGCGCACGTGGTTTATTCCAACCAGACGGTGCAGGGTGCGGGAGGTGTCACTGGCGGCTTGACGGATTTTGCGCCGCCGGAAGAGGGTTTCTTCTTCCTCGATCACGACCAGCGCAACACGCTGTCCGCCGGAATTACCGGCAATCTGCCGTGGCGGATGTTCGCGTCGCTGGAGTTCAATTACGGCTCCGGCTTCGTCGACGGCGATGGTCCCCAACACCTTCCTCCCAACCACACCTTCGACTTCTCCATTGGCAAGAACTTTGGCGAAACCTTCTCGCTGCGTTTCATCGGCACCAACATCGGCGACCAACAGTACCTGCTGGACAGCAGCAACACCTTCGGAGGGACCCACTTCGCGCCTCCGCGCATGGTCTCAGTACAGGTAAAGTATCGCTTTAAGTATTAGGGGGACTTTGAAGTTTCCAGGCCCTTCCGGTTGCAACCTTAACCGGTGGAACCCTCGCCTTCAGGCGAGGGACGTACGGTCGACTCAAGCCGGCTTCAGCCCCGGCTCGTGCGTGATGAGAGTTTGGTCCAGCGGTGAAACGCGATCTGAATCGAGCCCGATTTCGCTGCGTAACCTCAGAGGCTGCACCTGCTCAAAACTTACAGCTCGTGCTCATGATCGGCATGAGAGTGTCTGTGCGGATGGGAATGTTTGATGCCCCCATGCGAATGCCGATGCGCGTGTACCAGGTTGGCGCGCAGCAGCAGGTCGAAGTCGGAGAGTATCTCTCGCGCCGGCCCCGAGGCTGCGACGCTTCCCTCCTCCAGCACAAACACGCGCTCGGCTATGTCTTCGACGATTTCGATCTGATGCGTCGCGGTAATGATCGTCTTGGACGCACTCTTCCAGGCTTGGAGCAGATCGATGAGCTCGCTCTGGCTGCGCGGATCAAGCGAAGACGTAGGCTCGTCGATCAGCAGAACATCCGGGTCGAGCACGATGACTGAGGCCAGCGCGACCCGTTTCTTCTCGCCGCCTGAGAGCCGGTACGGAGGGCGGTCGCGCAAGTGCTCGACGCGCATGAGCTCGTAACGCTTCTTCGACCCGCTGAAGCATCTCCTGCCTGCGGCAATCGCAGTTGAGCAGGCCCAAACGCGACTTCATCGAACACCGTCGGATTGAAGAGTTGCACGTCGGGATTCTGAAAGACCAGGGCGACGCGGCGGCGAAACGGAAGGGCGAACTCGTCGGACTGCAATCCATCCTGGGTCAGCGCTGTTCCGCAAAACGAGACGCTTCCCCGCGAGGCGAAGCACAGGCCATCGAGAAGACGCAGCAACGTGGACTTGCCGGAGCCATTGGCGCCGACCAGCGCGACCGACTCTCCCGCCGCGATCTCCAGCGATAGTCCGCGCAGCGCGGGAACGCGGTCATACTCAAAATGCACATCGCGGCATTCGAACAATGCATTCAAGTTGGGTTTACCGTCCCAACCATATTGCCAGAACGGCCACTCCGCAACACCGCAGCAATCGCGAGATAGTCTCGGGGCTGCAATCGCTGCTCCGTCACGGTGAGCACGTCTCCCCGGTACCCGCGCGATTGCATAGCCATAAAAACTTCCTGGCTCAGGTCGATGCTCTTGCTCATCAGAACGCCGGCGGTTTGCGCAACGACGCGCCGCTGCTCGGCCGCAGGTAAAACGCCGACTCGCCGGCTCTCGCGCGACTCAAACATCTGGGTCGCCGTTTCGGCCAGCAGGAAGATGTAGCGATACGCCATCGCCAGCATCATCACCACTTCCCTCGGGATATACAACGAGCGCAACGCCTTCAAGATCTGCACCCACGGCGTGCAGAGCACCAGGACCGTCGTCAAGCGTGACTGCGGTCTCGACCCGCACAATCAGCAGAACCGCCGTGTGCAAGCCCTTGCCGCGTTACACGCCGACGGCACTCGTCAGGAGTTCTCCCGGAGTTAGGAACAGTGCGGGAAAAGCAATAACCCCGGTAAACGCCAGCACGACAAGCCAGACGCGCAAGGCGAGCGTTCTAAGCGTGACTGCTGAAACGAGGGCCAGCGCGACACTGCCGGCAAACAAGACAAGCAGCACAGGGACCTTATGTACCAGCACGGCAGCGATCACGAGAAGGAAGGTTCCGACGAGCCTGACTCGAGGATCCAGCGACTGCATCACGCCGGGCTGCCTCGCGGTGTCCTCATCGACCAGCGCGTGGCTCAACGCGCGGCTAAGGCTCTTCAGGCTCGAACTCAAGAACTTCGAGCGCCTCACGTAGCTTGTTCCGGGCGGACGCGAGTCCGCAACCGCGCTTGCGCCAGAACCGCGATCAGCAGGCAAACTCCTACACCGAACATCGCGGAAAGGAGATACCCTAACGTCCGGCTTTTCACGAATCCCGGAGCATAGGCGGGAAAAGGTGACGTCCAAATCGTCGCCATGCGAGCAATGCCGGTGGGCACCTCAGGCGGTGGCGCCTGGTCACTGGATGCGGCGGCGATCTGCGCGCGCGAGCCTCCGGATGGACGAAGTCGCTAGGTGCCCACTCGCCCCAGGCTTTGCCGGTCGCGAGAATTCCCAGTGGCGTGAATATCATCAACAGAGCGACCGTGGCCCACAGTCGACGCGACGATGCCGGCGAACTCACGCGACGTTCAAATGATCCAGTTGGCGTGCCTGAGGTTCCACCCAGCAGCCCCGGATCGGCAACTTGCAGATAGGCTACCAAGCCGGCGGAGATGAGTGCTTCAGCCACGCCGGCGAAGGTGAGATGTCCGATCAGCATCGCCGGAATTGCGATCTTCAGCGGATAAGGCGCGTAGAGCGGAGTGCCACCGGCATCGTGGAACAGCGCCGGTTGAATGCCTAGTTCCACCGCCGCTGCCAGCGCAGACGCGTTGGCGGCCAAATATCCCGCGACTCCAGCCGCAATAATGCGTCGCCGCGAATCATACGGCGCCTGGACAGCCAGCAGACGATAGGCGCCATACGCCACCAGCGAGCCAATCACTGCCATGTTGAAGCAGTTGGCGCCCAGAGTCGTGATGCCTCCGTCACCGAAGAGCAACGCTTGTAGTGCGAGCGCCAGCGAGGTGGAAAGGATCGCTCCCGCGGGACCAAGCACAATCGCGGCGATGGTCACCCCGAGCGCATGCCCCGTGGTTCCGCCTGGCAGCGGAAGGTTGAACATCATTACCACGAATGCGAATGCGGCGAAAACCGAGATCAGGGGAACGACCCGAGTGAGCAGGACCCGTTTCAGGCGTTTGAGGCTGACATACCAGGCTGCAATCGTTCCGCCGTAGAGCGCGGCGCAGGTCGACGGGCTTAGGTATCCGTCAGGGATGTGCATACTGGTCCAGCTTCGATTCTAATTGAATCAACTACCGCTGGATTGATCATCGAACGTTCCTACTCGCTGCCGACAACCACGCGCGCGACGGCCAGCATTCCAATTGCCTCCGCCGAGGGATCTTGCAGTCGCTGGGTACGCTGCAATGCGTCGGTCGGATTCACCTGGGCGGCAGCCTCGCTCACTTCCTGCACCACCGCAGGGGCGCTGGTGTGAAGCGCAGCGCGTGATGACCAGACCTCGTCGAGCGATGAGAAGGCGATATCGAAGTAGTGGTCTGCCGTCTTGCGATCACCGGCAGTGCCGCTGGCGAATCCGCTGGCAGCGGCTTCACGCGCGCGCATGGACGGCGGTAACGCTTCCAGTTCCGACGTGCGATCGTCGGTCTTCTGCATGGCTTGCAAGACCGAGACATTCTCTTCCTGAGGTGGCGTCAGCACGGCGTCCTTATCTGCTGTTGCGGCCACCTGCTGCGCCATCACATCCGACCGCAGCATTCATCGTAGGTCTCCTTGCCCAGGAATTTGCTCAGCAGGTCGGTCGTCATGTTGACCGCGACTTTACGGTCGTTGCTGTCGGGAACCTTACCCATCCATACCAGGAATTTCAGGCCCGCCGTTTTTACCGCGTCCTTGTCCATCTCGGGGGCGGCCCGCACAAACATCGCAGCATAGTTGGGAGCTTCCTTCGCGTACTGCACCGCGTCTGTCGGCAGTGACGCAAAAAGATTCACGAACATTCGCTGCGACCACTGCGATTTCAATCCGCTCTCTTCCATTAAGGCAAGAATGGCACGGGCTGCGACCACTCCTTGCTGCATGCCAGCCTCGACTTTGCGCGCTGCCGCCTCACGCACCTCAGGACAATTCGTGATCGCTCCCACCAGCGACTGCTCGGCGTCGAGCACCGATGCCGGCGGAATCGTCTGCACAAAATTCAGCGCTGAGCCGCAGTCCACCTGGCCGGCGGCAATCATGGAAACCGCCGGCTTCTGTCCCGACGAAACCAATTCCGTTTCGATACGGGCGCCTTCTTTGGCAAATTGTTTCGCCATCTTGCTGTCAATGGGCGACACCAGACTGGTGGCAGCCGAGAGCACGCGCAAACGGTCTTGCGGATCGGGCTGCGGCAGGGCAACCGCCGATTGCACCACTTCGAGCACGAACTTGCGGCGTGAGGCAGCCTTTGAGTTAGCCGTAGGGCTCGGCTGTGAACTGGCAGACGTCGACTTCGCGACCGCCGCGTTCTGTTTGAGGGATGGCGCAGTCGTCTGGGCGCTCGACGACGAGACGCTGATTGCACACGACAACCCAAGGAAGAATAGGCGGGAATAACGGAAAAACATCTAGCCTAATAGTACGCAGAAAGCAGAGCTGGCTCCATCGGCGCAAACCCGCGGAACCTTAGTACCAGAGAACGCAAATGGGGAGGTGTTGGAGGAAAAGCGGGGTGACCGAAACTATCCGGTCACCCCGAGTGAGAGTTACGGCAAGTAATAACGGAACGAGGTGAAGACCATGTTGTCGACGGCCTGGGGAGCGATCGGCACGCTCTTATAAGTGTTGGTGCCGTTCCAGGTACCGCGGGTGATGTAGGAGTACTGCATACCCATCTGCAGTCTGCCCTTGGGCCCGTTGTAGGGTTTGTACCAGAAGCCGGCCGTACCCTCGATAATGTCGCGGGTCTGGCCGGTGCAGCTTCCCAGGGCTCCGGGCGCAAAACCGTTGGCAGCGAGGGGCAGGGTTTCCGTCCCGCAACCGGTATTGTTCGCGGTGTAGACTCCGTAGCCCACGAGCGTGCCGTTGGGAAGCGGACGCGCCCAGTTGCCGACATATTCACCGCCAGCGAGGAAGTACCAGTCCCACTTCGCTGCGTGGTAGTCGAGTTCAGCCAGTGTCTGGTAAGAGCGCAGTGGGTGCAGGTAGCCACTTCCGTCAACCGTCACGTCGGGTAACGTCGAACTCCCGTAACGGCCAACACCGTTCCCACCGATGAAGTGCAACGCGGTTTCAATTTTCTTCTGGGCAAACAGCCAGCGAGCGTTTGCGCCAAAACCGAATCCGTAGCTGTCATCGTTAAACGCGCCAGCGGCCGACTTCGTGCCGAAGTTGGGATAGATGCGATCCCGGAAGAGAGTTCCGATAGCGAAAAGCTCGTAGTGCCCGAAGCCGGGCTCAAACGCCAACTTGCCGATGAAGTCAGGTGAAAGGTTGGACGAGTAGTTCACGGTGGAACCATTCACCACATTCGTTGTTGTCGGCGTCACGCCAGTAACTACAGTCGTGCCGTTGATCGTTGTGGTGGTGGTCGTGACGCCGTTCACCAGCGGCGTATATCCGTTAAAGGTAACGCCGCCGTTGTAGAGTCCGCCTGGATTGCCGGGTGCGCCAAGCAGGAAGTTGGCGTTGGCGTTGCTTGCGGTCAGCAGCTCCTGCGAGTTTTCAACCGAGAAGCCAGCCCATACTTTGTTGTGGAAGTTCTTGGTTACGCGGAAGCCATACTGACGAGCCCAACTGAAGCCCGCTACGTACTGCGGATCGATCTGGAGCGGGGTAGCTTCGGTCCGATTGTCCAAGCCCTTGCGGGTTTCCATCACCAGGCTCCACATCTGACCAGCGGTAAATGTCCAGCCATTGTTAAGCGCTGCCTGGGCAAACGCTTGCCGCTGACGCATGGTGTAGCTGTTGCTCTGGTTGTTGTTGGAGGTGACGCCGGCGGACAGAAAGTCCATTTCGTAGTATCCGGTCATGTTCATCGACCCAGTCTTGCCTTGGATTAACAGCGCCAGGCGCGACTGACGGCCCGAGCCGTAGAACTCCGTCTGGCGGGCTGCCCGGGGAAGCCGAGAACGGAATGCCGTTGAACTGGGTATTGATGTCGGCCTGCTCCGCACGCTGGCGCCAAACTGTTTCACCCGCCAAGAAGCCACCCGGAGTGATGGTGACTCCCTTGTAGTGAATCGCGGTCGGCGACTCCAGTTCGCCGATGCGTTTTTGCGTCTCGGTGAGCGTTTCGGCCGTGTTGACATCCTGCGCCTTCAGGTCTTTAACATCTCCCTGCAAGCCGTTGATGTCCGGACCATAGTCCGTCGGCGTGGGCGGAGCGGGAGGAGTTGGGATGTTCTTTACCTCGTTCTGCAACTGCTGAATGGCCTGATCGCGCGTCGAAATCTGCTGCTGTAATTGCTTGATTTGTTCCTGTTGAGCAGCAACCGCGTCCTTAAGCTCTTGAATATCGTTAGGAAAAACCGATTTCGCCGATCCCTTGTGCTGGGCCTTCGGCTTGGTTTGACCGTCCTGTGATTGCGCAAAGACGCTGCACGTCATGGCGCACGATAGCGCAAGGATCAATGGGAATTTCATTGTCTCTCCTGAGATCAGTGGGCAGGATAAACCGCACAGAAACACTAATACCGTTATGGAAACTTGAGCAACCGCACTCTTAACCCGAACATTTTCTTAGCTTCTTAGCGAATCGTAGGGCGCAAAAGTTAAAGAAGCTTGAATATCTGGTTAAAATTGTTCAAACAGAGTAGCTATCCTCAAGCTAGCGCGCTTTCATCGGGTTTTCATTTGATTGGCGAGGCGGGACGGGTATACTGCGGGTTTCCCGGCTGTCGTTACCAGCGGAATGCGACGTTAACCTATCAAGGAGGCTCCATCGTGTTGCAGCCCAAGTGTGCACATGCCATAGGAACAACGGTACTGCTTCTGGTTGTCCTTGCCCTTTCGGCGGGTACGGCTTCGGCTCAAAACCCGTTTACCTCGCAGACCCCGGAGTTCTCGCAGAACGTGAAGACCGTTCTCTTCCCTTTTAACGTCTACAACCGGGTCGAAAACCCCGACGTGCTGATGGCAAATGCCGATTGGTTGAAGCAGCATCCCGACGCCACACTTCTGGCTTCAGGGCCGGGCGGACAGCCGGGGCGATGTGGTTTACAACCTGGCGCTCTCGTATCGTCGTGCCCAGTTCATCAAGAGCAACCTCCTGAAGTCGGGCGTGAGCCAGTCCCAGATCGGCTTCGCAACCGGCTGGGGCAAGCTGTATCCCGTGTGCGACAACGCCAACGAGTCTTGCTATCAGGACAATCGCCGCGTCGATATCGTTCAGCCCGATCACGCCTTATAGAGATTCCGGGATCGGGTTTTTCGGCCTGGGCGACTCTGCGCGGTCACGGAAATCGCTATTCGCTATTCGCCGGAATGGTCGGACTCTCAGCTCTCTGGCGTTGATTAGCTTATTAGCGCATCCAAAGATTTTTCGGCGCCCACAGATTCAGTGCTCCATCAATTGCCGACTGGGGCCCTTCCGGCGAAAGGCAAATAGCGGTTGTCCGATTCGCCGCCCCAGTTGGCCAAACTCCGATTCGGATTGCTATAATCGACCAGTCTCAACCCTTCCAAGCGCATCCGCGCCTGTGGCCAGGTAGCTCAGCTGGTAGAGCGCAGCCCTGAAAAGGCTGGCGTCGGCGGTTCGATTCCGTCCCTGGC
>CAVWWZ010000002.1:0-102442 GCA_963758835.1 uncultured Acidobacteriaceae bacterium
TCGCAGGGTTCGGAATCCACCGTCGCCGGCAGTTTATAACGGCGTACTCTACTTCGGCAGTCAGGACCACAACATCTATGCTCTCGATGCCAGCACCGGTGCCGCTCTTTGGACCTATACCACGGGAGACGAGGTCAACTCTTCACCCGCGGTGGTCAACGGCGTGGTCTATATCGGCTCAGAAGACAATAACGTCTATACCCTGAATGCTAAGACAGGTGCTCTGGTTTGGAAGTATGCAACGGCAGGTGAGGTCGACTGTTCGCCGGCAGTATCCCTCGGTATTGTCTATGTGGGCAGTGGATGCTGTAGCGACAACCATATCTATGCTCTCAATGCCTCCACCGGGGCACTGATCTGGAAGTACACAACCGCAAACGGCGTTCAGACTCCTCCTGTAGTCGCTAACGGCGTAGTTTATGTCCATGCGAGCGTCGGAAATGTCTATGCTCTGAACTCCAGCACCGGCGCGCTCCTATGGACGGCCTACGCGCTCAACGGAATATTCAAGTCGGTGGCAGTGGTCAATGGCATGATCTACATCGGCTCCGATCTCATGTACGCCTTCCATCTGCCAGGGCAATGAACCGGGTCAGAGGTGCGGGATAACAGTCATAAATCGCTAAGCCATCAGTCCCATTGCATTTCTTGAGGTGGAGGCAATTATGAAGTTCAAAAACGCATTGTTACTTTTTCTGCTCCTACTCGTAGCGTCGTTCGCGGGTGCGCGGGTTCCTTGCGGCTCCGCACCTCCCCCAAGCGCAACGCTTTTCCTGAACTGGCCACAGTTTCATTACGACAACGCCCACACCGGCTGCAATCCGTATGAGTCCATCCTTAGCCCCAACACGGTGGGCAACCTTGTCCTCGACTGGAAGTTCACGACGGGATTTCAGGTCGAGTCAGCACCCACTGTAGTCAACGGCATAGTCTATGTCGGTTCAGATGACAATTATCTCTACGCTCTGAACGCCAACACGGGGGCACTCATTTGGAAGTATGACACTGCGTCACCGGTCGCGATTTCGCCGACCGTGGCGAACGGGATAGTCTATGTCGATTCTAATTACACCACTCTGGTTGCGCTCAATGCCAGTACGGGCGTACCCATCTGGTCGCAGCTGCTCAGCCTGTCGGCTTCCCCGGTGGTGTCAGGGGGAGTGCTATACGTAGCGTCCGGCAGCACTGTTTACGCTCTGAATGCCAGCACCGGCGAATCGATTTGGGAAAGCTATGCCTTCGATGTTGGCGAGTCTTCGCCTGCACTTGCAAATGGCGTTATCTATGTTGGCGCTTTTGACAGCAATCTCTATGCCTTAAGCGCCGGCACCGGCAAGGTGCTCTGGGCGTATAAAACAGGGGATGCTATCCAGAACTCTGCGGTGGTGGCCAATGGCATCGTCTACGTCGGTGCGCAGGACTACTTTGTCTACGCCGTTGATGCCCTTGACGGCACCCTCCTTTGGAAGACGGGTTATGGGCCGGTCTCCTGTAGGCCATACAGGTCGTGTGGTATGGCGGTAGCCGACGGCGTCCTGTATGTCGAAGCCGCTTTTCCCAACTACACCACTTTTGCACTCAATGCCAGAACAGGAGATCCGCTTTGGGGGCAATGGAACATTGGCGGCTCCACGGGCCCGGCAGTCGCTAACGGCGTCCTCTACCTCGGGTCCGATGACAACAATGTGTATGCCCTCAGCGTCGCAACAGGCGAAGTACTGTGGAAGTACGCGACCGGAGACTACGTAGCTAGTTCGCCGGCTGTGGCCAATGGCAAAGTTTATGTCGGCTCCTATGATGGTAACGTCTACGCCTTCCATCTACCCGGCAGGTGAGCTGAGGCACCCGGCCCTGGAGCAACTAGAGCACCACCATTACTCCGAACTCTAAGTTCAATCCGCGTTCATGCCTGCAAATCCGCCGTAAAAGCACCCTCTTTCCTCCGAATCGACAGTCCTCTTTTTCACGTAAAGCATCCGAAACGCCAGCAACTGCCGTTCCTGCCACCATGATGTCCTCCATCATCTCTTGTTTCTTCAACAACTTGCGCTATCACCTCCAACTGACCTTCATATCACCTCCCGAGTATTGATCGTGCAAGCGAAGCAGCGCATTGTGGCCTCACGAGAGCGGAATTGAGCACGCGTCGCCTCACCTCTCTCGCAGGCCCAGGCACCGGAGGCGGGATTACCGCTCAACTTCGAGCACCTACCTCCGGTCGCCGACGGTCCTCAACCGAGGCGGCGAATGCTGGTCGAGATCCACGGATTGCCAACGAAAGGAGACCACCATGAAAACGCGAGATACCCAGGGGGCATTCATAACTCTTATATGGACGCTCATCGCCAAGGTTAAAGAGGTTACCCAGACCGAGCGCCTCCCCATTCATCCCCGCGCGGAATTGGTGGCCGAACTCCTCCTGCAATCCGTGGTTTCGCGCAGTACACAGCGTCGGCTGGCTGAAGATGCCAGCCTCAACCATCGGGTCTACCGCTTCAGCAGTGTTAACAACGTGACGCCCGCGTGCTGGAACGGTAGTTCCTCGAAGATCTACGCGCGGTGAGCGAACGTACCGCAGCTTTCAACCGGCGATGGCTAGCTCAATCATCGCCACCGGACAACATAAAGGAGATCATCATGAAAACCGATAGTTCTAAGTCAATAGTGGTCTATTCAATCCTGGCGCTTGTGTTCTTGGTCTCGGGTGCGACATCCAGCCTCATGGCGGAGGATATGGACTGGCACGATTGGAACGCGAGCTTCAACAACGGGGTATACAACTTCACGAACACAAGTTCGGCGGGAACTATCACCGGATCCAGTCAGCATGCCTTCGCGAACCAAGGCGGCCCGTTTGGAATCCCTTATGCGATTACCCAGCAAAACACTTTTTCCAATGAGTTCCAGATCCACGGGCTCAATGGATTGCATGGGTATGCCGATTTCAATTTCTCGCCCGGCTATAACTGGGGTACCGGTGGACAGATGATTGTCGGCAACATCCACAACTACTACGAGTACACGGTATCGGCATGGGACTTCAACAACAATCCTATCAACGTAAACGGCTGGAACTTTAAGCAGGAGTTTGACAGTTCGGCGCCTGGAACCATGGGCTACTTTTCCACGAGTAGTACTTTCATGAAGCCAAATGCCGACGGCCTTTCCGAAGATTTCTATGTGGATGACCCTAATGCCGATGCCAACGGTGGGCAGGGCGGCGTTCTCTGGCTCGACGGACTTAAGGATGTCGGGAAAATACGCTTGACCCTGACGGCCAGCGATCTCGGTCCAAACGCGCAACAGGTAGATTTCATCCTCTTCAACGTAGCAACGCCCGTTCCTGAACCCGGAAGTCTTGTGTTGCTGGGGACCGGCGTGCTTGGTTTCGGCGGCCTACTTCGGCGTAGATTGCTCGGCTGAGCTACCCTCAATCGATTCCCGCGGCGAGCAACGTCAGCTACCTTAAGGCCTTGCAATTAGCACCTCGTCCCAAGTATCTGGGCTCCTACCATATCGCCAGTAGAATGGCGATCCAGGCTGGAGCCCAGCTTTGGGGCCTTTCCGCTCCGGTAAGGCCCTGCTTTTCCTCCGAATCCACAGCCTTCCACATCAATGCACCGAAAAGGGGCGTTGTAGCCGGCCGCAACCGGGGCTATTGTCCGAGAGTCGGGCGAAGTAACGCCCCGTTAACTTGCCGGACGATAACCTGCAAGATGCTCCCGTAGGGTGTAAAATAACAATATGTGGTGGTATCCCCTTGACATGCACAATATGTCGGGAGTAATGTTCGCTTCCACAGGGTATTCTGGACGCTTCGTACAGTCTGCTCCTCCTGAGCGAAGGCCACCCGGAATGACCGCTGAATCAGGGACATAGGTTGGTTGGGCTCGATTCCTCCCGAGCGCGGCCAAGGGCCAAGGGCTAGATAGGTCGAGTAACAGGTAACCGTGCCAGCCTCATGCAGGCTGGCGAGCCGACAGCCGAGTAGAAAAAAGATGGCGGTCGGTGTTCCTTTCCAAGTCAACCATTCGTTGCCGGGAGCGGGTGACTCCCGGCAACTTTTTCCGACAAGTCCGGCAACTCCGCAGGTGACGTCGTGCATGCGGAACTGGATGGGACACTTCGCACGCGTGTTCCTCCAGCCAAGTCGCGGTGACACCGGACCCAACGAAGCGACTGGGGGCTGTCTTCCTGGCCAGAGAACCGGCTGACGGAGCAGCCCCCGCCGCTTTGCCGCGTTACTGGTTTTTCGATGGCCGTGGGAGCGGCAGATGAGTTCGGTCTGGCTGGATGACAGCATCGCAGCGGACCCAGTCCCGCGTACGGGACGAAATAGCTTAGCCCAGCACGCAGCCGAAAGCGGAGTGCTGGGTAGGTGGTAATAAAGGTTTCAAGTCCCTTTTGGGACGATAGATGAAGCCCCGTCCTTCAGGACTGGGGGCATGCGACAGAGATTCTAGAGTCCCTTCAGGGACATACGTAGCGAGCAATCATATCGATCAGGAGCGACACATGGCCGAAATCACCACCAACGACCACAACCACGAGCGCCGCACACCACAGCAACCAAGAAGAAGGCGCCCGGCCTGACCTTCAAGCGCTTCTTCACCACGGCCGGCGTCTCGCCTTACGACGAGCTCGAGTGGGAGCTGCGCCTGGCGCAGATCACCGACTCGCAGGGCGGCATCATCTTCGAGCAGAAAGACGTCGAGGTCCCCAAGGACTGGTCGATGACGGCGACCAACATTGTCGCCAGCAAATATCTGCACGGCCCGCTCGGCACGCCCGAGCGCGAGAGCGGCGTGCGCGCCCTCGTCACCCGCGTCGCTGAGACCATTCGCGACTGGGGCATCGAAGGGCGGATACTTCCGCACGCGCCGAAGACGCGGCCATCTTCCACGACGAGCTCGCGCACCTGCTGCTGCAGCAGAAGGCGGCCTTCAATTCGCCGGTATGGTTCAACGTGGGCTGCGATCGCATCGAGCCCAACTCCGACGCGCAGAACTGGCACTGGAATCCGCAGGCCCAGCGCGTGGAATACGGCGTCACC
Source organism: uncultured Acidobacteriaceae bacterium (assembly GCA_963758835.1). Classification (GTDB taxonomy): domain Bacteria; phylum Acidobacteriota; class Terriglobia; order Terriglobales; family Acidobacteriaceae; genus CAVVDY01. Next base: position 5,054 of record CAVWWZ010000002.1, read on the forward strand.
GGCTACAAGACGCCGCAGTGCTCGGCCTGCTTCATCAACTCGGTACACGATTCGCTCGACTCCATCCTGACCCTGGCCAAGACCGAAGGCATGCTCTTCAAGTGGGGATCGGGCACCGGCACCAACCTGTCGCCGCTGCGCTCCTCCACCGAGTCGCTCTCCGGCGGCGGCACCGCCTCCGGCCCGCTCAGCTTCATGAAGGGCTTCGACGCCTTTGCCGGCGTCATCAAGTCCGGCGGCAAGACGCGTCGCGCCGCCAAGATGGTCATCCTCAACGTCGACCATCCCGACATCATCGACTTCATCGAGTGCAAGCAGAAGGAAGAAGCCAAGGCCTGGGCGCTGATCGAGCCGGCTACGACGGCAGCGGTCCCGACTGCGAGGCCTACTCCTCCATCTTCTTCCAGAACGCCAACAACTCCGTGCGCGTGACCGACGACTTCATGTACGCCGTGCTGCGCGACGGCGATTTCTCAGCACGCACGCCGTCAAAGACGGCCGTCCCGTCGCAGACCTTCAAGGCCCGCGAGCTGCTGCACAAGATCTCCGACGCCACCTGGCATTGCGGCGATCCCGGCATGCAGTACGACACCACGGTCAACCGCTGGCACACCTCGAAGAACACGGCGCGCATCAACGCCTCGAATCCTTGCAGCGAGTACATGTTCCTCGACGACTCGGCCTGCAACCTGGCCATCCTCAACCTGATGAAGTTCGCGCCCAACGGCACCTTCGACGTCGAAGCCTATCGCCACGCCTGCGCCGTCATGATCACCGCGCAGGAAATTCTGGTCGACAACAGCGGCTATCCGACCGAAGCCATCGGCAAGAACTCGCACGACTATCGTCCGCTGGGACTGGGCTACGCCAACCTGGGCGCGCTGCTCATGGCCGCGGGCCTGCCCTACGACTCCGATGCCGGCCGCGACTACGCCGCCTGCGTCACCGCCATCATGTGCGGCGAAGCCTATCTGCAGTCGTCGAAGATCGCCGAGCTGTGCCAGCCGCTCGCGCCCGCAACTGAGATCGCCGGCTGGCAGCTGGGTTGTCATCACGAGCCGAAGTCGAGGGACCTGCTCTCTACCGCCGGATGCCATCTGACCCGGCGGCGCCTGCCCCGGCTGGTACATCAACCGCGAGCCCTTCCTCGATGTCATCCGCATGCATCGCGCGTCGGTCAACAACATCAACCGCACCAACGTTCCCGCTGCGCTCTCGAAGCCAGCAAGGAATCTGGGACGAAGCCCTGAAGCACGGCGAGAAGTACGGCTACCGCAACGCGCAGGTCACCGTGCTGGCGCCCACCGGCACCATCGGCTTCATGATGGACTGCGACACCACCGGCATCGAGCCCGACCTGGCGCTGGTGAAGTACAAGAAGCTGGTCGGCGGCGGCATGATCAAGATCGTGAACAACACCGTGCCTTCCGCGCTCTTCAAGCTGGGCTACACCGCCGACCAGACCAACGCCATCGTCAGCTACATCGACGCCACCGGCACCATCGAAGGCGCGCCCGCCATCAAGGACGAGCACCTGCCCGTCTTCGACTGCTCCTTCAAGCCCTCGAAGGGCACGCGCACCATTCACTACATGGGACACCTGCGCATGATGGCCGCCGCGCAGCCGTTCATCTCCGGCGCAATCTCCAAGACCATCAACATGCCGGAGAACGCCACCGTCGAAGAGATCAGCGAAGCCTACATCCAGGCCTGGAAGCTGGGACTGAAGGCCGTCGCCATCTATCGCGACGGATCGAAGAAGGCGCAGCCGCTCAGCTCCATGGGCTCGGCCACGCGCGAAGTCGACGAAAGAGCGACGCGTCGGGTGCCCCATCCTCGTCCGCGAGCGACAGGAGTGGGACCGCGGAACCCATCGACGAGCCGCCGCGCCGCCGCGCGCCGTGCGTCATCGTCTGCCCGACGAGCGTCTCTCCATCACCCACAAGTTCAGCGTGGGCGGACACGAAGGCTATCTCACCGTCGGCCTCTACAAAGACGGCATGCCGGGCGAGATCTTCATCACCATGGCCAAGGAAGGCTCGACCGTCAGCGGCCTGATGGACAGCTTCGCCTGCGCCGTCTCCCTCGCGTTGCAGCACGGCGTGCCGCTCAAGCTGCTGTGCGAGAAGTTCGCGCACACCCGCTTCGAGCCCAGCGGCTGGAGCGGCAACCAGGACATCGGCTACGCCAAGTCGATCATGGATTACATCTTCCGCTGGCTGCAGCTGCGCTTCCTCACCGGACAGCAGCAGGCGCTGTTCGACGGCCTGCGTCCCAAGTACATCAACGCCCCGCCGCCGGGCACCCCGGATGAGAACGGCTACGGCCAGAAGACGTTTGGCGACTTCATCGACGGAGCGTCAGCGTCATCGACCGGAGTCGACGGATCTGCAGCCGGAGCCGAGGCGACCTGCACTTGCCGACGATCGGCCGACAGGCGCGACACCGGTCACGTCCACGCCTCCGACGCCCTGAAGGACCTGATCGACATGGGCGACTCCCCCAGCTGCCACGTCTGCGGCGCCATCATGACCCGCAACGGAAGCTGCTACCGCTGCATGAGCTGCGGCAGCACGAGTGGGTGCAGCGAGGTGGGTGTAGTTAGGGTTGGGTAGTGCGGCGTTTAGCCCCGCGTCTGCGGGTCTGAGATGCCCGGGGAAGAGCCGGCCTTTAGGCCCGCGTCCCAGCGCTCATTATGATTGTCATCACGAGCGCAGCGAGGGATCCGCTTTGGTCCGGGGGAATGTACGAGGAGAGTACTGGATGTTAAGGCCGTACGCGATACTAGTTACTGTTCTTTTGACTGCAGGGGCCGTCACTTGCCACGCTCAAAGCAATGGAGTGCCTCTAAATATCCTCGGTAGGGTCTTTTATCTGAGAAATGGCACGACAACCGGCACCGGCTTCTTAGTAGACATCGACAAGGAGTATCTTGTCACCGCGAGACATGTGGTTGCTGGTCTCGAAATGCACAATCCGAAACTGCAGTACTACCGATCTGCGGACTGGCGAGCTATGGGCGGAGATGTCATATTTCCAGCCAACAAAAACGTAGACATTGCAGTTATTGACCTTCATCAAAAGGCCTCACTCGGTCTGAGTCCTGAACTAGCGGCTGAAAGCCCCACAATTGGTGGACAGGTGTACTTCATTGGATTCCCACATGGTCTCCACACACTCTATAGCAACGGTGAGTACCTGCCCCTAGTGAAGGTCGGCGTCTTCTCAGGTTTAGACAATAGCGATCCGGACGAGATAGTTTACTATGTCGACGGTTTCAACAACCCTGGGTTTTCCGGAGGACCAGTAGTATATATCGACAACAGCACTCACGCATGGCGGATCGCTGGTGTGATTCAGGGATACGAATCAGAAAGCCTAAAGACCAAGGTCAAGGGTAAAGATGTGGACACTGGATTACTAGTGAACTCCGGAATACTTATCTCATATCCTATTAGTTATGCATTGAAGGCAATAGACGCAGCGTCCACCAAATAGGGGCGGATGGGCCGGTCTAGCACTTCCACGATCAATGCACTTGAGTGGGGCGGGTGGCCCACCCTTTACGACTAACCAACAACGCGGGCGCCGATGCTGTTCAGCTCTACGAAACCGCAGCAGGACTAGTTGCGTCCCTCGATATGCGCTTCCAGATGTTTTGCAACTGCTTCGGCTGTGGTTTGGCTTCCGTGCATAGTGCTCTTTTTTGTTGACGGCATATGCAAAAACAACCGCACTGCTTTTAGTGTCGATCATAGTGACACTGGCGTCGGCATCGGAGTGAATATCTCCCATGAAAACAATCTTTGCCCATCCGGCCTTCTTGTCTTCTGAAATCCCAGAAATGAGATAGTCAGCCTTGTCTTTGTCGGCCACCAACACGAGTCGCACCTTTTTCTTGGCGAATGCCGCTGCCAAGTAATTTTCGAAACCGTTCATCTTCTCTATGTAAACGGTCGCCCCAGGAACAATCTTCGTACTTACCTGAGGGGTCGCAATTGCTGTATTTCCAACCACTGATGCCGATTGTGAGAACGTGGCTAAGCTTGTGCTCAGCAGGGCCAGAAGAACAATGCAGCGCATAATGTTCAATCTCCTACCTCATTCTACGAAGCTAGACTTGTTCATTACAATCCCAATCTAGGATGACTATAAAGGGCGGGTGCTCCACACTTTCCGTTTCGATCAACCACCAAAGTGGGTGGGCGGGTGGCCCGCCCTACCACATTTCATTTCGGGTGCCCCATTCTAGCGGAAGCCGTCCGACAGGACGGCTGAGCTAGGGTGGGGTCGTTGACTTCTTCTTTCACGAACATCTAGTGTCGAGAGAAAATCCCCACCCTACCTCGGCTTCGCCTTCGGTAGAATGGGGCACCCGATTCAAGCTCTTCCCTCTGTCAGTTAGAACTGGTCACAACTATCTCGTCGGGAATGTGTTCGGTGGAATCAATTTCACTTTCAGGTTATTCCCATACGTTCACGTTCCGGCCCGTCCATTCGGATTCGATCTCGACTACTCCCTCCGCTCCAGTGGCGTAATGGAGAAAATGCTCCACTTCCAATCTTCCGGACGGGCGACAAGTCCTCGCTTCACGGGTTGCGATGGATATATTTGAGCTTCTCGATCTTCTTCTCATAATTCCAGACGTTGAAGTCGTGTAGCGTGTCTGCCAAAAGTGTTCGCGGTCCGGCAATCAGTCGGCGCGACACTGACTGTTTTACTGCCTGGATTGCGCTCGCCAATTCGCCGGCTTCAGGTTCGCTGATGAGCAGATGCACATGCTCCGGCATCACCACATACCCGGTAACAAAGAACGGTACTGCACTCGCGCTTGTTCCAGCGTGATTTCCAACAGTCGCGGCCTCAGGAGACGCCGAGGAACGGTTGCCGACGATAGCAACTGAGGTGATGAAGTGCAGGCGTCTGGAATGATGGAATCGTTTCAGGGACCAAGGCATCATCCCGACGATAAGAATTCAAGGAAAGAGTTGTCAGTGATGTCTAACCAACGTCAAACGCCGGGCGGGTCGCCCGGCCAAGCACTTCTACAAGTCCAACACACCCAAGGGTGCCCCATTCAACCTTCGTTTGGTTGAGTGGGGTTTTTCTTCTCCGGTCTTTGTTAGTCAGAGTAGCGCCTGCCGTCAGATCAAGTATCCCGATACTGTCAGGAACAGCGTTCCCGGCGAGCCACTCGGGGCATAGGCTTCCACGTAGATGGTTGTACCGCGGTCCACATACAAGCGCACCGCCTGCATCGCGACGTGAAAATCGAAGCTCGTGGCCGGTTCGGTGTAGGCGTACGTGAGCGGAACGAACAACTGCACCTTCTTGCCTCCACAGGTGTAGTTGACGAAGGCCTCGACTTTGGTCCCCGGCGGAGTGACGTCCACCTGCACGCTCAACGTCTCGACAACCAGGTGTCGCTTCGGTGGAACTGTGATTCCAGGCGATCCGGTTTCTCCAAAGGCATCGCTCGGTAACCCTGGAATGACTCTCGTAGTTTTGGCGGCTTTTTTGGGCGGCATAGCTTCTCCTAACTTGGGTGCCGACGTTGGACGCAGCGCGTCAGCCAGTCTAGCACCGCAATCTTCCCCAGCCAGCGAGCAATTGTGCTCAGACTCAGCGTACCGTAAGTCATACCATCAGGGGTGACCAAAGAAATCGAGGAAATCCAATGAAATCCAAGAAGCTATTTGTTGTCGTCCTGGGCGCGCTGGTTGTGCTCGTTTTGTCCCTGTCGATGATGGCCCAGAGCACCACGCAATCCACCAGCACGACCAGTACTCAGACACCAGCTCCGGCTCAGACCGAGAGCACCACGACCACGACTTCGTCCGATCCGGCCACCCCGCCGCAGGCCCAGACCACTAAGACCACTGACACCAAGACCAAGTACAAGCACAATAAGGTGAAACAGACCGATTCCACCACTTCCACCACGACTACGCCGGCGCCCGATCAGATGAAGCAGACCGAAACCACGACCACAACCACGCCGGAAGTTAAGAAAGATACGACAACCACGACGACAACCTCGCCTGACCCCAAAAAATAATCACCGCGGGAGACAGGCCTTAACGTCCCTCGCGTATTAACCGACATACTTGCGAGGACGCGCCATTCAAGCTTCTAAAGTTTGAGTGGCGATTTTTTTTGAGGTTGGCGAAACTTCTGTACGCACAATCACTGCGACTCCAGCCGCCAATTCCCCAATGATGTCTGGGGAGCGAGTACAATGAGGGCAGAGGAAGCCCTTCCTCTCATTCAGACCCCCTGAACTAGGTCAGCCGTTCTGGAGTTTTCTCCTCTTAGCTGTGCATCCCGGGAGTTATAAATGTCCCATTCTAAAGCCCAGAATACGCAGAAGCCTGTTGCTTCTAAACAGTCGGAAGCTTTCAAGGCAGATTCGCCACAGCACTTCTCTGAAGACCAGATACGAATCCGCGCCTTCCAGATCTACGAGTCTGGTAATAGAAACAGCAACCGTCCGGAGGCGGATTGGAGCCAGGCCGAAACCGAACTGATGGAACTCGTGCACGCCAAATAGTCTGGGCGGGTCGCCGGACAAGAACTGCGAACCGCGACACCCCCCCCGAGGGTGGGCGGGTGGCCGGGCAAGTACTTCGACAAGCCAATACACCAGCGGGTGTGCCCCATTCAACCTTCGCTTGGTTGAGTGGGGATTTTTCTTCTCCGCTCTCTGAATCGCACTGCGCCTATCCAAGCCACGACCCAGGATCAAAAATCCCAGGCGAACAACCCAGTTTGCTGGGTACCCGGCTTTGGCGATTGTCCTTGCGCCAGTGATCCCTGTTCAATCGGGCAGGGACTTTGGTTGAGATCACGAGGTGGTACGATGGCATCCGCCCTTCGTTATGAGACAAACCAACTGTCGATTGAAGGGAGCAACAGCATGTTCGATCGGACCAGACTAATACCGACCAATTTGCCCGACGTGTTCGCCTTTCCGGCGATGCCCAGGGATTTAGACCCGGATACCGCTCTCACCAACACCATGATCAAGCACGGCCTACTCTGGCGTCGACCGACACCGGAGGACCATCCAGCGGTGCACTCTGCATGGAAAAGGGCCTTTACCCCTGGCGTTGCCAGGAAACATATTGTTCCCCACATCACCCCCCTGCCTGAACGAATCCACCGACCGTCGCCTTTGGCCGGGCCTTTCGATGCCCTGTGCACTGCGTCGTCTTCCTGGAGCGGAGCTCGCAGGCGAGACCCATGGCCGGACTGGCCGGGAGTGAGAACTGTCGTAGGTACCTGGGTTGTCCCAACGGTGTCGCGGCCAACGTGGGGTGCAGGCCTGGATGGTAAGTGGATATCCTCCTCGTGGATTGGGTTGGGTGGTGATCCGGAAGCGGTGATCTCGCCCCCGTTACTGCAGGCAGGTATCACGCAGGATGTGGATGAGCTTGGAAACCCAATTTATTATGCCTGGTATGCTTTCGATTTTGCTGAGCACAGAATTGACAACTTCGTGGTACGAGCGCAAGACGAAGTCAATTTTTCTGTCCAGTACCAACCCAACGGCAAGTGGGCGATCATCTCGGGACTAAATGTAACAACCGGTGATTACCATCCCCTCGCGTTTCCACTGGACGATTCCCACATACCGGGCAGCTCCGTCGAATGGATTGTCGAAGTTCCCGGCGGCGGTTACGCGGCCGATCATGCGATACCACAAATGGCACCAGTTACGTTTACCTCTGCCATAGCGTGCAACGGAGAAGCCATCCTTGCCAACAGCGACCGCGACCGATGCTACGAAATCTGGGACCGTACCAGGCAAATAAATAAGGTGGATTTTGGGAGCGTCGTGGATTCTTTCACAATTACGCTGGTTTAGAAGTACTCGGCAACAGAAGCGGGTGGTTCGACGGGTGGCCCATATTTGCCTTCGTTCGGCTAATGTGGGATAGGGCCCACGACCCATGTTCGGTCAACTACGCCCGGCCCCTACTTTCGCGGTCGCGACTCCGGTGGAACCAGTCCCGCCACGCGGTAGTACACAACCAGTTGACCGTAGTGTTCTCCGCTATGCTCGATAAGGGAGTAGGCGAGCGCCTGCAAAGGAAGAGTGTGGCCACTCTCTGCGTCGGTCACCATCTGCAGCATGCCTGCGTCGCCCTTTTCTTTGATGACCGCGGCGCCATCGGCAAAAGATTTCTTGACGTAGGCAACGATGGCGGATTTCGTCTTGTAGTGTTCACGCGACTCGTCGTCCTTGGCTTTCTTTCCATTGGCGACATCGGTGAAGAAGTCATTGGAGCCTGCCACGTGTAACAACTGGTCCGCAAAGCTGCGTTCCACCGGAGTAGCTTTGAAGTCGTATTTATCCTCGGGGAAATCCTCGGCCATGGCGATGAGCTTGCGACCGACCTGGTTCCATTCCCTCAGCAGCGCCTCGGAGGCGCTGAACTTTGCGTTGGGAGCTGAGGGCGTTTGCGCGAAAGCGGGACACAGCAGCAAGCTTGCCACCACGGCTACCGGTACGAACCTACTCACGGTTGACCTCCTCGTGCCGGTCCTGGTGTGCCGGGTAAGACCAGGTATGCGACATCGTGGATACCTTACAACGGCGCGGCTACCAATCGAACTACTTCCGTCACGCAATACCATGCATCTGGCGCAATCAAAATGGCGGACGTCCCTGGCATTTCTTGGGCGCTACGAAACTCTCCCTGCAGCAAGGTTCGTGGGACAAAAAAGGCACCAGCCGCTTGGCGGCGGAAGGTGAGAGCCCACACCTCCAGATGTAGGAGCCGTGAGAGGGAAATCAAAGAGTCCACTTCAGACTTGTAGTCCGAGGTTGGCCGGAAATATACCGTCGATAAGGGTGGAAATGAATGAATTCGGCGGAGCAGATCCCGATGGCCCGAGACTTTGCTCCGCTAGAATCCACATGATCGCGAGTTTTCGACGCCATACGATGCCGTCCTTCCCGCTCCAAAACGGGAATGCTCTACGACTTCAGTAACCCCTGCACCCAACTTTTCTCGTGAGCCTCAGGGCAGCAACCCATAGACTCTCAACGGGGACAGCGAAGCGTGTCCCCGCGAGTTGGATTCCACTAAGTGCTTTGACATTAATAATTTACCGGTAAGTTTCACGCGCTCAAGATTTTGCGGGGAAAAGTGCGCTACAACATTGAAAACAAAGGATCACGCGAACATCTTTTCCTCTCCTCGATATCGGATGTGATGAGATAACCTCTTTGTTTCCAAGATTTTGCCTGTAAACCTAACGTGCTCAATATTTTGCGGAGGTTCTCTTGGAGTAGCTCAATGGAATCAAGATCTTACGAACTGACGGGGGGGCGGGCCCTTGGGGCGCGACAAGGGAAAGACCGATGTGCCAATGCACCCCAGAGCCTGGTTTGTTGTTGTGGTAGCATCCTCGTGCCGTCCCGGCCAATCACTTCTCACGCCACACGGCTTAGACCGCCAGGAGAAAAAATGCCGCTTTCAGTGGAGGGATTCTGGATTGCCGCTTCAATGTTCGGGCACGGCACTTTTTCGCAGTCCTACTTCCAATTCTACGAGCCGCCCGGCCAGGACATCTATGCCACCATTGCCCTCTCAGGGCTCGACCACTTTCCCAGTGACACCGAGCATTCGGCTTCCGCATATATTGCGCGGTGGACGGTTTATGGTCCCGATGGGAAGTTGGTTGCGCCAGAACCCAACAGCATGGGACCGACGCAAAATGCGATCGGTCTGCGTAACTGTGCCTCACTCGAATTCGAACTAGAAGTGAGCCAGTGGGTGAGCGCTACGGCACAAATCAATATCTTCAAAGTTTAGAGGGGCATTGCGATGTCCGAGGTTTTTGTTGCATACGATACTCGATCGGGTCAAATCGTAGCTATCCATTCCGGTCCAGCCATGGCCAACTACCGTTGGAATCATAAGTACGGAGCTCACGAGCATATCGCTGTCGTAAGAACCCCGGCTTTCGAGTGCTCGGCCGGCAAGCGATACAAAATCGACCTCTGCGATAAGAAACTGATTGAGTGCGCACCCGGCGAGCACGGGGTCAGCTTTAGCTTTGGCAGAACCGCGAGCATGCCTTGAACTTCGCACCATGGACTTGTCCTAATCTGTTTCAAGGGTTCCTGGATAGTCCACCCAGCGCCTTGACATACATGGTGGCGCGCTCCCAAAAGCTGACTCTGCGCCGTACACTCAGCGTTCCCAGCTGATAGGAAAGAACGCGGTCGCTCCAATTGGTCTTCGACCAACTACCCGCAAGGGTATGAAAACTTCCCCGCGTCGTGATGTACCCGGTGAAGCCCCAATCTAATGAGTCCACTATCCGCGCCGGAGGGTTGGGGCGATCAGTGTAGAGGCTGAATTTGACGAAGCCATAAGTGTTGATGAATCCGCTGATCGGAATCGAGTCGATCTGCACGCCAACCAGATCGCCATAAAATGGGGCTACCTTGAGCGAATAGTAAAAGGTTTTGTAGTCGCCCTGCCACAGGATTTCCAAGCCGACATCGGCGGTTTGAGGAGGTCCGCCGAATCCGTCCCCACCTACATATTGGCCCTTATTGGTAAATAGATTGGGCGTAAACCAGAGGCCATCGGTGTGAAACGTTCCGTCCCAGATGCCAACCAGGTCAATCTCCATTGTGCCCTCACATTTCTTTGGCAGCGTGCCAACTTCGCCCTTCGGTGGACTAACCTTGGGCTGGTTGAGGTTATCAGCTGAAGTCCATTAGGAAGTGGAATTTCTGGATACTAAGGTTGGTAGATTCTGATCAGGGTCGTCTGACAGCCGCAATGCATTTCTAGTCGTGTCGCAGAAGCTCATCCATCAACTGCGACGATGAAGATCTCGTCGGAATCTCTTGTCCAGTTCAACCAGAACACAACTCAAAAGTAAAAACCCCAGGCAAACCAGGTTCGATTTGCCCGGGTGCACGCTCCTGAGCATTGCGGTGGGGCATCTGGCCCCTACCCCTCGCGCAGCTCAGAGGCCCAACCTATATCCTTCCAGTCGGTTTCCAGGTTATTGATTTGCGTCTTGTCCTTGTTCCAAGCTTTGACTGCGCAAAGTTTGTAGCAAAGGTGATTCCGGTCGAGATGGTGAAGGGTTGCGTGTCGTACTTGCCACCCTTGGCTCATCTTGATATCCAAGGCCGTTGCTGTGTTCATAAAGCAACTCTTTCAATAAATGGTTCCCCCGCAACTTGGTTGTGCACCAAAGCCATCTTGCCGATTTAGGTTGTGTCGGTCTTTCAATCAGACTTAAGAGGCTTACTCTCTCTCAAAGCACGACGGATACCATCGCCGAAAGTTGCAGGGCGGATTCTGAGTTGCTGCGGGAAAGCGCATAACCGCTTGGATTAAGCAACGTGGCAGCTGCCTGGGCAGGAAACGCAACGTGACTAACCTATCGAAACGGATAGTCACGTGCTATCTCTATGGCGGGTCGGCAAAACCGGCCCGCACTGTTTCAATTCCGGCGAGTGCTGCACCAAGCGGGCGGCCCGGGCAGCACTTCAACTAGGTTGGGTCACAGCTAAACGGAACCAAGAGTCGCGAGCTCTTGCGGACCGGGTTTTTCAGTCGTCAGCTGTCTATTTCGAGTTTCAGCTGAGCGAGATGCCGACCGGGAGCTGGGACTAACAGCTGGAAAAGCTTCCTGCACTTGCAGGGTGGCGGAGGTGATCTCATCCGGCGTGGGGGTACCGATATCCACGGTGACGTGGGTGTTGCCACTCGCGTCATAACGGAACATATCCTGGTTCATGATGATGGCCTGCAAGAGCCGGCCCAGCGAGCGCGAGTGATAGCCATTGGAGAACCGAGGCCCATCGGACCAGCCCGCGCGGGGCGAGTAATCACAGACGAGACTCCAGTATTCACGCCCACAGGCCCAAATCTTGAGGAAGTCCACCGCGCCATCGCTTCCGGTTTGATATTCGACCCTGACTTTTACGGGCTTCGACTGGCTTGCCAAGGAATCCCAATTGAGGGTGACGGCGCTGCTTAGAATATGGTCAAGCGCGCAAGCGGGAGATGTGGGAAGTAGATTTGAGTTCATTCAGTCTCCATTGGTGTTTGGATCGAGTCCAGCAGCCCTGAATAATCTGAGGCTGGTTCAAAACTTGATTCAGTACTGGGCGCGGGCGGCGAATCGTGGCTTGCTGGCGACCGGCCATCGAGAGTCGCGGCTGCAGCGCTATCTGTTTCCGGCGACATGCCTGCGCTGTTTATTTTCCTTGCCGCCGAGATGCGCCATGATGCTTCCGCAAAAGTGTATCTTTGCGGTAAAGACTCGCAGCTCTTTCGGATGGCGTGCCGCAACGAGTCACCCCATTGGCTGCCGTGCTCCTCGCGGACGAAAGAGTCTTCCGCGGGCTGGAGGTCGACAAATTGAGGTCTGCCTACGAGAAACGCCACCAGCTGATCAGGCTTCTCCTTCTTAATCTCATTGCGCCACGCCCAACAGCCGCGATAGTCTCGGCGGATATCGATCAGTACCATCGCATACCGATCGCGATGCCAAATCGAAGCCGCCTCCAACAAATCGGATGCCCCAACCACTTCAACCCCTCGCAGCGCCATGATTCTGGTTCGCAACGCACGCCGTTCGGCGTTAGCGTCCATCAATAGAATGCTGGTCCTAATCGCATGTTCGGGCACCATCGGCGGGGTGGCAAGGTTCGTCAAGGATCACCTCGGCGGCAGGTCACGGTACAGCAGCTGCCGTCCTCATGAAAGGCCTCGGTGCGAACACCGGGGGAGCGCGGGTGAGTGGAGCCGAAGAGTTGCGCCTTATTCCAATAAACGGGAAGGGCAAGACGAGGGGTCTCGCAGATTGCGAGGTGTCTTAAGTATACGCCTATCTTGCAGGTACGGCTTGCGTGATACCGGTAAGGTGGCAAAACGCGGGTTAAATGCGCGCTTCGCACGTGGGCACCGGTCCGGCAACCAGCCGGGTGTTATCCGACCGACCTTTTTCGACTGAGGATCTGAGTTGTTCTAATCGCGGAGCGGTTCCACTCGTACGTTCATCCCTAGATAGGCAACAGCAGAGTACCTCCTTCCATCTAACTAAGAGCCACCTCTGAACTTCGAAAGTGGAAATCGAAGGAGTTTGATGCGCCCCTTAGCTTTGATCGGATTAATCGTGCTGGTGCTTGGCATTTTGTCGTTTGTGGTGCCCATTCCCACCAGTCACAGACATGAACTTAAGGCCGGAGATGCCTCAGTCGGCATCACCACTCACCAGGACGAGAAGTTGTCGCCGGTGGTGGGTGGCGTGCTGTGTGCCGCCGGAGCGGTGCTGCTGTTGGCGGGCTCCCGCAAAACGGCTTAGACCGCAAATCGATGTCGTCACACGCTTCCAAGCTGGCGCCCAGCACGCAGAAAGCCACGGATGAACACACCGGACCCGGCTGGTTTGCGCGTTTCGCCGCCTTGGCATCCGCTTATATGGGCTCGCGATGGGCCTTTGCAGGAGCCATTCTAGTCATCGCGGTATGGGCCATCATGGGCCCCTTGTATCACTACTCCGATACGTGGCAGCTTGTGATCAATACGGGGACAACCATCGTCACCTTCCTGATGGTCTTCCTGATCCAAAACACGCAGAATCGCGATGCCCGTGCGATCAATTTGAAGCTGAATGAGCTGATCTATGCCATTGATAAGGCGAAGGACCAGATGATCGACATCGAGAATCTTTCGGATCAGGAATTAGAGAAGCTCACTGTCCGCTACGAGAAGATTCGGGCTGCTTGTCTCAAACGCAAGACGCAACAGTTAGCTGGGGGTTAACTCCGCGGAAGAGGAAGATCACCGGGGATTTCTCCCCGGTCCCAACTGCCGGTTTACTGGATACTTCTACTTGTTCAGGGTGGCAACCAGTGTTTCAGTGGTCCAGGAGGACCGCTCGTCCGCCAGGTTCGACAGAATCTTCTCGGAATGGAAGCTAAGGCTGAACTCTGGACCGGCTACTCTCTCGAGTGCATAGCCTCCCTCACCATTGCTCCGAAAAATCAGCACGGCATCTTCAGTGGGGGAAGCATCTTCTGGCGAGCCGAAAACAAAAGCGCCGCCATTTCCACCCTTTTGCAGAATTGCCAGAGTGTGATTGTTAGTCTCAAACCCGAGGGTGTAGCTTCCCGCCGGCAGAAGCTTAGAGCCGGCATAGAAATTGAATGGAATGTTGGCTACCAGTTTGTGGTCAAAGCTTTGGGCAAAGGCGGCGCCGCTCAGGGCTAGCGCAACCAGAGCTAATACAGCCAACCTGCGATAATTATTGTTCACTCTCTTCTCCTCTATCCTTCGTTTGATTTAATTGCACAGTATTCTTTCGAACTAGCAATAAAACGATGGATACGATATTTGAGTAATGACCTCTCCTTCTGGACTCCATTGGCGTGTAACTTCGGTGTCAAAGGATTATCGGCAGATCGTCGTGAGGTAGCTTCTCTACTCCTATGCTCTGCTACCGACCTGGCGAGATATGCCTGTTTCGCATCAGGACCGGCCAGATACGGGTATGATCTCGCCTATGGAAGCGATAAACATCCAGCCAGCGACCGTGGCTTACGCCGATGGCATCCTGGAATGTCTAAGGGCGGCGTTTACGCCCTACCAACCGAATTACACAGTCGGCGCGTTTGAAGACACGGTGCTTACGCGCGAGGCTTTGCTTCGCCGCCTTGATGAAATGATGGTGCTGGTCGCCCTCGATCATGGCGATCGCGTGATCGGTACCGTGGCCTATAAGATTTCCGATCTGCCCGAAGCGCATCTGCGAGGGATGGCGGTTCGGCCAGAGCGGCAGGCCATCGGGGTCGCGGGCCAGCTTCTCGCGCGCGCTGAAGCTGAGATCGCCAGCGCGAATTGCTCACGCATTACCCTCGATACAACCGAACCTTTACAACGGGCCATGCGGTTTTACGAGCGGCATGGCTATCGCCGCTCTGGGAGAACCCAGGACTTCTTTGGCATGCTACTGATTGAATACGTCAAGATAATGACCCCAGAAGGCTAGGTTTCGTGTACTCTGTGAGGCGCCGTTTAGCGGCAACCAACAATGAGCCCGCAGAAAAAGAGCACCCTTCCCGCCGACAAGCTTGCGCTCTACGAAAAGCTGGTTGCTGCCCATCCCGAAATTGAGCGCAAGGGCGATGCCAACGGCTACACTTCGCTGAATGGCAACATGTTTACCCTGCTGCACTCATCGGGACGCCTGGCAATCCGGCTCCCCGAAGGCGAAAGAGAGAAGTTCATTAAGAGGTACGACACCACGCTTTTTGAAGCCTATGGCGCGGTCATGAAGGAGTATGTCGCCGTCCCCGATGCACTGCTGAAGAAGACTAAGGAATTACAGAAGTACTTTGACTTGAGCTATGCGTATGCGAAGACGCTGAAGCCCAAGCCAACCACGAAGAAGAAATCGTAACCGATTTCGAATCCCTACCCATCCCATGGAGGCCGCGATGAAACTACTCCTGAGTGTCCTGCTTGCATCCCTGTTTTGCCAGGCGTTGTGGGCGCAATCGAGCTCGCCTGCGCCGACCGTCGCCCAATTGGTTGGCACCTGGAAGCTGGTATCCGTGGAAGACACGGCCAACGGCAAGACGCAGGCCGCCGCACGGTATGGCCCGAATCCGGCGGGCTTCCTCATGTACGAGGCCGACGGCTACATGTGCGCCACCCTGGGCCAAGGCGACCGGCCGGCATGGAAAAACCCGGCCCAAGCCACTGATGCGGAGAAGATTGCTTACTACGATACGCTTGTCGCCTACTGTGGAACCTACAAGCTTGATCCGGCGAAGTCGATGGTCACCCATTATCCGACCATCGCCTGGATGCCAGCCTATGTCGGCTCGGCTCAACCGCGTCCGTTCCGCCTGGAAGGAGATAAGCTGATCATTACGGTCACAGAGGGAATCTCGGATCTTGGGATAGAGAAGCGGGTTTTGGTATGGCAGCGCGCGAAACCAATGGCGCAGTGAGCGGTCGCCCGAAGGTGAAGACTCGCCAGCTCCGCACGTAGGAGCCTCAACTCGAGGTTCCCACGTGCGTTTCTTCGGCTAAGCGCCAGACAGAAGATTTCTTCCCGTCGATGGTAGATCTGCCGCGAAGGCCTATTTGGTAAGCGCAGCAATCACTACCTGAGTGTCGCGGTTGGGTTGGCTCTTCGGATTATTAACGGCTATCTTCGTGCCGCCTTTGCGGCTTGCGAAAGCAAATCCGAAGTCGGGTCCCTGGAATTTCTCCAGAATATATCCGCCGCTACCATCGGAATGAAATGTCAGTGTTGCGAGGTTTGTATTGGAAAAATTGTTAGGCGATCCCAGCAGGAAGGCTCCGGCGTTCGTGTCAGTGCCGCGAATCGCGATGTTAGAGTTGCCGCGATTCAAGGCAAAAGTATATTGCCCGGCCGGCAACATTTGGTCTCCCGCATAGAAACTGAAGGGAATATCAACCCGGACTTTGGAGGTAAAGTCTTGCGCCAGGGCTATTGTATTAAGAGCCAGAGCAAATAGTGCCAGCGCTAGCACTCTGCCGTAGTTGCTTTTCATCTTTCTCCTCTGCCCACCATTAATTCTGACTGTACGGCTATTAGGTACCCGTAACAATGCAAGGATGGACAGAGATATTGACCGCGCTAAGATGAATTTCGACTCCACAGTTTAGTAACTTCGAAGTCAAAAATTTGTCAGGACGGATAGTTCAGACTACGATCCGCCCGCAATCTAAACCAGGCTAGTACTTGGCGAGGCGGATGCTACCGTCGCCGGTTGAGATCTCCAGCAGCGGCCCGCCACCGTTCAAAGTGCCACGAATTCTCGAACGCTCGATCGAGCCGTTCACCGTGACTGGCAAATCGAGCGTGATGTGACCATCGCCGGTGTGGGCATAGAGTTCTGCCGCCAGATCCTGCGGCAGGCGCGCTTCCACCCGGCCATCGCTGGTGCGGATGAGCCACGGGGAGTTCATCTTCGAGCCCGGATGAGCGGTGAAGTCCACGTGTCCGTCGCCGGTGCGAAGCTCCAGATCGGTGAACACACCATCGATTGTCATATGACCGTCGCCAGTGTGCGCCCGCAACGCGCCGGTGAAGTCCCGAACCTCGATGTGACCGTCGGAGGTATCGAGCTTGGCCTGCCCCGAGGTGCCGTCTACCCGAAGGTGTCCGTCGCCCGAACGTAGGTCAAGCGCGGTTTCCTGCGGAACCTGCACTTCGACCCTGACCCGTGGCGATCGCCAGGAGATGTGAATGCCATACTGGTGAGGCATGTGCACCTGCAAGTCGACCGAATCGCCACTCTGGTGGTCGACGATATGCACCCCGCCAGTGCCGATGTTGATCGCGTCGGTGACCACGTGCACGGAGATGACGCGGCTCTGACCGCGCGAGACCTCGACAGCGGCATCGTTGGTGTCGACGTGGAGGCTTGGCTTGTCGCCAACCTGGTAGGTGTGGGTCCAATCGTCCGCCACGGCATATCCAGCGAGTCCGAGAAGGCTCAGCAGAACCGCAAGCATCATTCCGCGCATAGAAGAGATCTCCTGCGGCTTTGTACGCAAACCAAGCCAGGTTGGTTCGAAGTAGGGTTATCGACCACTCCTATGAGAGGCGCAGGTTTTTTCGCTCCTCCCGTTCAGACATGGCTTCGGGCCCTTGGCTGCCGTGGTGAGGCCTTGGCGCAGGGCGTTTGGGTTGCCATCTTTTGTAGACCTTTCACCTTGCGGTTTGCAGGCAGAGATGGGCCGGGGCGCAACGCAGGCGTGAGCCATCTGCATCTCCTTAGCATGCAGAGTGTCGGTCGCATCGCAACCGACGCCTGCACGAGGCTCAAATACATACTCGCGGAGGGGTTCACAAGTGATGAGTTCGACGAACTACAGATGGTTGTTAGCCGGCGTATTCGCAAGCCTGGGGCTGCTGCCTGCCGCAGCGCAGACACAGAATATCAATGCCCGCATCACTGGTAATGGCAACGGCAACAATGGCAAGTGCACCTTCGAGGTGGTAGTACAGGGCCGCGCGGAAGTTCAGATTCGCGGCGAACGAGGCCGGGTGGTGACTGAGTCGGGCACCCCGGCGACCTGGAAGCGTCTGGATTGCAACCAGCCATTGCCTCCGAACCCGGCAAACTTCAAATTCAGTGGTGTCGACGGACACGGTCGCCAGAGCGCTGGCGGCCGATCCCAATTCGAACAACGGCGTTGCCGTGATCCAGATCGACAACGGCAATCACGGTAACAACGAAGGCTACACCGGAGACATAACCTGGTCCGGTGGCGGCAATGGGAACAACAGCGGCAACCAGGGCTGGGGCAACGGCGACCATCACGGCCACGACAATTGGGGAAACAATAACGGGAACTGGGGAAATAACAGCGGCAACTGGGACAACAGTACTGGTTGGGGAAACCGCAACGGCAACTGGGGCAACAATGGTTGGAATTCGAATAACAATTCCGGCAATCGAAACAACGGATCTTGGGGCTACGGCGGTTCGCAGCCGCAGTACATGAATGCCAAACTCGCGGGCGGCGGTGGTAGCGGCAAGTGCACCTTTGAGGTGGTGGTAGAAGGCCGGGCCGAGGTCCAGATTCGAGGCGATCAAGGCCGCCTGATTACCGATTCGGGCGCTCCGGCGACTTGGCGGCGTCTGGATTGCAACCAGCCCCTTCCGCGCAATCCCAGCAACTTCCATTTTTCTGGCGTTGACGGGCATGGCAGGCAAAGCCTGGCTGCCGATCCCAACTCCAACAATGGAGTGGCCGTCATTCAAATCGACAACGGGAATCGCGGCAACAACGAGGGCTATACCGGCGACATTACCTGGCGTTAGTAACGTCGGCGCGTGCGGGCCGAAGCTTCGGCTTCGGCTCTGTGTGCGATATTGAAGGCGTGAAGTTCGTTTTTGCCATGGTTTCGCTCGCCGTGTTGATGGCCATCGGCTCCCAAGCCGCGCAGCCAGTCTTTCTCGGTATGGATCGCAACGATTATCCCAGCGATGCGAACATGCAGGCGCTCAAGAAGAGCTTCGCGTTCACCGGCTACTGGCTCAACAATCCACCGGGCGCGACGACAAATACCTGGAAGAGCAAGCGGCCGACGCTCCAGAAAATGGGCTACGGATTCCTGCTTCTATTCAACGGCCGCGAATACAAGTACTTGAAGGCATCAGGAAACGCAGGTCGTGTGGGTGCCCGCGACGCCTCGACGGCAGTTCAATCGGCTCAACGCGAAGGCTTTCCCAAGCGCGCGATCATCTTTCTCGACCAGGAACAGGGCGGACGCATGCTGCCTGAACAGCGTGCCTACATCCATGCGTTTGTCGACGCCGTAGTGCGGGCGGGTTATCGTGCCGGGATTTATTGCTCGGGCATTCCATACCACGAATCGGGCGGAAGCACGGTCATAACGGCGAACGATATTCGCGAGCATGCAGATGGGCGCGACATTCACTTCTTCATCAGCAACGACCATTGCGGTCCGGCTCCGGGCTGCGTTTTCCCCGCGAGCGCGCCGCCACCCGGCGACAGTGGCGTGAGCTTCGCGAGTATCTGGCAGTACGCGCAATCGCCACAACGTCCTGAGATGACAGCCGCATGCCGCAGCACCTATGCCGCCGACGGCAACTGCTATCCACCAGAAACTCAGCCCGGCTCGGAGTTGTACATTGATGTCGATTCAGCCAACTCCGCCGATCCTTCGTCGGGACGCACGCAATGAGCCCCGAGCGACTGTCGATGACGCTGCATGAGCAATTTGGCGTAACCGAGCAGCAGATAAAAGAGGCTGCTGCATTGTTGCGCGAAGGTCAGCTCGTGGGCTTCCCTACGGAGACGGTGTATGGATTGGGCGCGAACGCGCTCGATCCAAGCCTCGGTCGAACGAGTCTTCGAGGCGAAGGGTCGCCCCCATAGCAGCCCGCTCATCGTGCATGTCAGCTCAATAGAGATGGCGCGAGAGCTTGCCGATGAATGGCCCGATGCCGCGCAGCGGCTGGCGGAGCGTTTCTGGCCCGGACCGCTCACCCTGGTGGTCAAGAAGAGGCCGGTCATTCCCGACATCGTCACTGCAGGCTTGCCGACAGTTGGGCTGCGCATGCCGGCTCATCCTGTGGCGCTCGCGCTGTTACGCGCGGCAGGCATTCCGGTGGCAGCGCCTAGCGCAAATCGGTTTACCCAGCTCTCGCCGACGACCGCCGAGCACGTGCGCCGCGGTCTCGGTCAGCGAGTTGCGTACGTTCTTGACGGTGGACCGTGCACGGTCGGCATCGAATCGACGGTACTCTCGGTGGTTGAGCAGCCATTGGTGCTTCTTCGTCCCGGAGGCATTTCGCGCAGCGAGATCGAGAAGGTCGCGGGCCCGACGGCCTTACCCGCTCAGCCTGCGGCGGGCGCCCATCCATCGCCCGGTATGCACCCGCAGCACTACAGCCCAAAGACGCCGCTAGTGCTGGTGCTGACGGAGCTGTCCCGGGTACCGGCAAAGGCGCATATCTGCAGCTTCGAACCCGGCCTCTACATGAAGCGACCGTTGTCGCTATGCCCAGCGAATCCCCGTGAATACGCCGCCCGACTATACGCGGTACTGCACCAACTGGATGATGACGGTTACGACTGGATTGCCGTCGAAGCCCCTGAGGAAACGCCGGAGTGGGAAGGCGTGCTGGACCGCTTGCGGCGTGCCGCAGCGCGAGGGATGCTGAGCGAGTGAGGAAGGGCGGTCGGGACCGCCCCACCTCCGTTCACTAAGCAGAAGCTGACAGTTAGAACAGGCGCCGACGAGCGAAGCCTGCGACGGTCAGGATCCCCGAACCTAGTACGAGCAAGCTCCCCGGCTCGGGCACAGATCTCAACATTGGTTGCGACAAACTGATTATCTTGATAGTTCCAATCAGCGATTCCATTCGGCCAGTCTTCCATTCCGACGTAGGTGCCGGCAGGAAAATTCACACCGTTGATGTTCCCTCCGCTGAAATGCGTGGCATAGGCATGGTTTGTGCCGTCGTCGCTGAGATCGGGCTGCGACGCAAAGATTGAGTCCAGCGTCTGGTTCCAGAGTTCGAAGACCAGCAGATCACCGGCGTTCGCTACGCCGAAAACTGCTGAGGCGCCCACCAGAGTTTGCTGATTATCGAGTACCCAATCCCCGGTTGTATTGGTGCTGACGTCGACCATACGAACCCAGTCCTCATCGTCGGCGTTACCTTTACCCACGTAATAGCCGGTCACGGGTCCTGTTGCAACTGCGTTGAAGACATTTGTGGGAGCGATATTGCCCACATTGCAATATGGAATGCACCCGTCTGCGAAGGCCGGGAGAGAACCGGCAAGGAAAACTACAAACAACAGTGAGAGGCAGATAGCCCACGGGCGAGCTGCGCGCTTTTTTCGGAAGGTGTAAGGGCCGGCGTGATTTCGAGCTTCAGAGATTTCATAGATGCTCCTTTTCGTGAGTTGTTCCGAACCCCAGGGGAAACTGCACGCGGAGCTTGTCACAAAACTGCCGGCTGGATGGTAAAGATTCAATGTGCGCGAGTAATTTGCGAAAATGGGCGATTCCTGTTCAATCCCGCCACCACTCGTTCGAGTGGCATGTGTCGTTACTGACGCCGGGTGAGGCGAGTCGCATATCATTGGAGGCGATCATCCAGACTGTGTCCGCCCCTGTCGCTCCACAAAACGCGCAGCAGTTCTACGAGAGCGCATTGCTGCGCATTCGACGATTTATGCTCGGGCTATCCGGCCTTGGGGTTTTGTTGTGCGGTTGGTTCTTCGGATGGGCGGGACTTTTCGGATTTCTGGTCGGCGCCGGCATCTCGTACGTCAATCACCGCTGGCTTGAGCGGATGGTTGACGCGCTGGGCGAGCGCATTACCGAGGCCACAGCAGCGAGCGCGGCGGCCTGCTGGTGCTTCGCGCGCTGCTGCGTTACGTGTCGATCGCGATCGCGGCCTATGCTATATTTAAGGTTTCAAGAGCAGGTCTGTTCGGCTTCCTGAGCGGAGTGTGCCTGCCTATAGCGGCAGTTGCCTGTGAAGTGGGAGTCGAGCTGTTCATGGGCCTGCGGCACGAAGTTTGATTTCCCGAAATATCTCTCTACGCCAGCGATTACCGACGCCCCGCGTGCGTCGAGAGCCGAAAATAAAGTCCTTCATAAAGCGATCATACTTCATGCCTGAGCAACTCTGGATTACAGCACTCCTGAATAAGTACTTCGCCGGCGTGGCCAATGCCATCCTGAACGCGGTGCACCTGCCCAGCCGCTATCCCCAGGCTCCGATCCCAACCAGTTGGCGATGGAGCTCCTGGTATTTGTCATCCTGATCTTGACCTTCGTCCTGGTTCGCAGCAGCCTGTCGGTCGACAATCCCCGGCCGTTGCAGCACACATTTGAGATGATCGACTCTTTTGTCGCCGACCAGGCCCACGAAGTCATCGGGCACGGCTACGAGGGATACACCGGCTACCTGTGCACGCTGGGCATCTTCATCCTCACTTGCAACCTGATCGGGTTGATTCCCGGGTTTGAATCGCCTACCGCCATACCTTCGGTTCCGCTGGGCTGCGCCTTGGTGACATGGTTTTACTACCACCTGCACGGAATCCGGCATAACGGGTTTGGTTACATCAAGCACTTCCTGGGGCCGGTCTGGTGGCTGGCTCCGCTGATGTTTGTCATTGAAATTGCAAGCCATCTGGCGCGCATCCTCTCGCTCACCGTTCGTCTTTTTGCCAACATGTTTGCCGGCGACATGGTGACGCTGGTGTTCTTCTCGCTGGTTCCGATCGGCATTCCGGTGATTTTCATGTTGCTGCACATCGGCGTGTCGTTCATCCAGACGTACATTTTTGTGCTGCTGGCGACGGTGTATATCGGCGAGGCGGTTGCGCACGAGCACTAAGAGGGCTTTCAGGTGTCAGGCGACAGGTGTCAGACAGGATTATGGATCGGTTTCTGCATTTCTGAAACAGCTGAGACCTGATAGCTGACTGACGACTAAAGAGTTTTCGCTGCAAGCGTGAGGGCGCCAGCACGGTGAGCGTCAACCACCCACTAGCAGCAGTTCATAAAAGGAGAAAGTGAAATGCGGAAAGCGATGTTTGTGTTCTTCTCGCTGATGGCCATCGCCATGATGACCATGCCAGCGTACGCGCAAGGCGCAGGCGGAACCACTGCCGGTGGTCCTAACTACGTGGCGCTCGCCTCGGGCCTCGGCATTGCCATCGCTGCTGGACTGGCTGGTTTGGGCCAGGGTCGTGTCGGCGCGAGCCGCTTGTGAAGGCATGGCGCGCAATCCTGCCGCCCGTCCTGCAATTCAGCTGGCGCTGATTCTGAGCCTGGCCTTTATCGAATCACTGGTGCTGTTCGCAGTGGTTATCATCTTCGCCAAGGTGGTCTAGCGTTCGAATAGGTTCTTCGGCCTCGTCTGCGGACGGGGCCTTTCATTTTTATGGCGTAGTAAGAAAGAACTTAGCCGAGAATGGCGGTACGAGTGCGAGAGCCGATCTCCGCTATCCCGACGCCCGAAAGTGGTATTGCCTTGCTTGCTACCTCCGTGTTTAGCTCAAGTACCGAATTTCTGTTCTAACTTCCAGGAGGATGCAATGCGAAACACCCTGCTATCACTATCTCTACTTGTAGCTTCAGCTTTCACAATGCCACATGCTCTGCTTGCCCAGGCCAGTGGAGGGCAGTCCGCGGCAGGAGCGCAATCGGGCCAGGCGGTAACCGACCAGGACATCCAGATGCTGCGCTCGGATATGCGTTCGGCGAAGAAGCAAATCATCGCACAGAACATGACGCTGAGCGATGCGCAGGCAGAGAAATTCTGGCCGGTATACGACGCCTATACGCTGGAAACTACCAAGCTGAACGACACCCGGGTTGCGCTGATCAAGCAGTACGCCGACCAATACGACAGCATGACCGATGCCCAGGCAAACAGCCTTCTGAAACAGGTCATGGACCTGGATGCGTCGGTGGTGAAGCTTCGTCAGGCTTGGGTGCCGAAGTTTGAAAAGGTGCTCTCGCCCAAGCAGACGGCAGTTTTCTTCCAGCTGGATCGGCGCGTCGGCCTGATCGTGGACCTCCAGTTGGCAGCCGCCATCCCGTTGGTGAAGCAGTAAGGAAAAAAAGACAGACAAGCGTTTGGGGCCGATGCGTTTGCGTCGGCCCTTTTTTATTGAGGAAAACGCAATGGTGAGAAGGGCTGCAGATCGAACTCAGGTGGCACGCCGGTGACGAGCCGAGCTATGACTACCGCGGTAATCGGCGCCAGCATGATCCCGTCGCGATAGTGACCGGTGGCGGCGAAGTAGCCGGGTAGCGAAGTCTCTCCCAGGATTGCCAGCTTGTCGGGCGATGCGGGTCGCAACCCAGCCCAGGCATCGTGAATCCGCATCTCGCCAATCTTAGGTACAACGCTGGCCGCCGCTCGATACAACTTCTCGATCGTCGAGGCGTCGGTGCGTTTGTCGAAACCGGCGTCTTCGACGGTGGCGCCCAACAGAATGCGGCGATCGCTGCGTGGGATGATGTACACCTCCGGCGTGCGCACCACGTGCTCAACCGCTGGATTTTCCCCGGTATCGCTAGGTGCAGGAACCACGCAGACGATCTGCCCCTTCGCCGGACGAGTGGGCAGCACCAGCGGCGGAATCTGCGCCGCCCATGCTCCCGCACAATTCACGACCGCAGCGGCCGGATAGGTTGAGCCGGCGGTCTTCACACCGGCGACACGGCCGCTTGCTACTTCGACCTCCGTCACGGCTGAGCCGGTCACGAAATCTACTCCGCGATGCTTGGCGGCTTTGAACAGTGCGCTGCACAGCGCCCTTGGGTCGACACTGCGTTCTGGCAGCCAGTACGCCGATGTTCCTGGCGGCGGCTGAGTCAAAGCCGGTTCCAATCGTATGATCTCGTCCACGGCGACAGAATGCGTCCCTTTGCAATCGGGAAGGTCACCGTCAGGGAAAAACGCCAGTGTGCCTCGATCGCGCAGGTCAGGCGACCCGCCCGATTCATCCTCCAGCTCGTGCACGAACTCGGGATACATGGCCGCACTGGCAAACGTTAGCGGTTTAAGCGCGGCGGGCAAATGCGGATCGCAGTGCGCGATCATTCCTCCAGCAGCATAGGACGACTCGCGCCCGGGCTCGCCTTTGTCGATGATCAGGACCCTAAGCCCTTCGCGTCGCAACCGCCAGCCTAGCGAGAGCCCGATCACCCCCGCGCCGACGATGACTGCGTCCCAGGTCTTCACAGGTTGATTTTAGAAGAGGGCGCTGGTCGCGCTGAATCCTTGGCTACCCGCCAGGACGCGCCACGAGTTTTGTCGAATATCAAAACCGACTTTCCAATATATGGAGACAATAATCCTTGACTCCTATCATCTTTTGCACCAGAATTCGCTGACAGTGACTCTCTCGTGTTCGCGAAGAGAGCCACTGTCCCCGCCACTCATCCACCTCAAATCCTCAAGGTCTGATTGCCTTGGGGCCGATCGATACTCTCCATCCGGGAGGTTTCGGGATGAAGCGTTCTACTTGCTTTCGTGGCGTTGGTTTCCTAACCACTTCTTTCATTCGCAGCCCGGCATTGCTACTGTTTCTTCTGGGTGTAGTGGGCGGCACCGCGCACGCTCAAGTTAAGCCGTCGAAGCCGCCAAATCCATGCGTGACGCAGTGCCAATCTGACTGCAGCGACGTGGATATCAAACTGCGGGGCCAGTGCAATAAGAATTGCACCGATAAGTGCGAGGGAAAGACTAGTTCTAATCCCTACTATGATCCGGGCTGCTTCGATCGCACCATTACCGGCAAGATTCGCTGCACCATGGTGCAGCCGCCGGTGAACCAGCATGAAACTCCGTTCCCAAAACTGGTGTTTGCTCCTAAGGATTTGGTGCAGGTATACGCCGATGGATGCGTGCAAACTGGCGGGACAGGCAGTACGTGGAAGCGCTACGTAAACCCCAGCGGTCCCGGCGCTGAGACCAAGTATCACGGGATGATTCGTATCCCGTCCGGAACCAAAGACAGCGCACTGGTCGAGATCAAAGATGTAGTCGCGAAAACCATCACCGTGACCGGCGCTGGGCTTGATCCGCAACAGCTCTTTTTTGTCGCTGGGCTACGAAGACGACAACTACTCCGACAACGGCTACAACGACCACGATGACGGCACTGACGACCAGTGCAAAACGCAGGGCACCAGCTATGGAGGTCCGGCGGCCGTTACCATCATGATCTTTCGCGGCGTGCCGGCCGATGCTCCGACCAGCCATTTCGATTTCGACGTGGTATCGACCACGAACGATCAGAACGGCTTGCCTTACAACCCACTCTGGACGTGGCAGGCGCGTCCGGAGAACGCGGGCGGCAAGCCCGACACAACCACCTGTCATAACTTTAGCGTCCGCCACTCGTTCCTCGATGTTCCGGATGAATTCATGTCTCCGTACCTCGGCGATTGCACCGATCAAGCGGACCAGTCCGGCATCGATCAACCTGTCGGCTTTAACTGGACCATCTGCAGTTACGGCACCAAGCCCTATATTGGCGACGTCTTCCCCGGCCACGCCAACTGGTTTCCCGTGACGGTAGAAGGGAGTGCGAATTGGGGCAACCACAGCGCTGACCTCATCAGTGACGATGACTACGACTTCAATTTTTTCGCCGAGGATGGTATCGAAGGACTGAGCATCAACGGCCGTTCAGGCCTGCACGTTGAGTTCGATTCCGATGAGACTATCGACAATTTCACCAGCGATGAGTGGAACCAATTTCATCAGTCGGTCGACGATTGGAATCTGGCGAAGGTCCAACTTTCCAACTGCATAAAAAAGTCAGGATCATGCAGTGACCAGCAGCTCGCTGATATTTATGCCAGAATCCAGCGCGTTTCAACGTTGTGGAACGGGCACACGATTCTTACCGGCATGTTCGGCATCGATAACGAACACGAGCCGAAGGCGGAGCTGCACCCGCCGTATGCGCTGGCGACCTTGCGGGAAAATTTCGAGAACGATCCCAGCGACGAAGTCTGGCTTATGTTTGTGCGCAACCAGGGCGATGAAGGTTTTTGTTCGAGCGCCATCTGGGATTCCGGCCTCGAAGACTACACTTTCACGTTGCCCTGGCACACGGGTATGACGGCCGTCGACGTGAATTGGGACAAGACTCAGTTCATTGGAACCGACGGAACCTCCCCGCCCAGCGTGCAGGCTACGCCGGGAACAGGCGTATACGTTACCTTCCATCTCGGCCCACCCGTGCCGGGCCACGGGATCGTCGGTACGCCGGCGTCGGTTCCCTTCATTAACGGGGCACTTCACCTCGTGTGGTCGGCAGGCGGAGGGGTAAAGATGTCGGGACCGATCCAGCCAGGCACCACTGTGCAGGCTAAACAGGGCCCTGTCTTCCAATCGAAGCCCGTGCAACAGAAGCCCGCGCCAGAGAAGCCCGCGCCAGAGAAGCCCGCGGTCGACGCACAGGGCAAAGCGAAAACCACCACAGTCGTTGCCGCTCCCAGGCCAACGCCCGCGCAGACAACCGCAACCGCAACCACAACCCCAGCTAAAGATGACGGCGGAGTGGATGAAGTCGAGCAGATGATCGCTGCCGCCGCCAGTCAGCTACCGCCGGACAAACAGAAGGCAATAGCGGCGGCGCGGGTTCTTCCCGGCATCCAGGCGGCAGTGGTGCATCCGCTGCCTCCGGGTGGCCCGGTTCAGATCATCACGCAGCGTCCCCCAGTGGCGCGCGTCGCCAAACCACACGCCATCAAAGCTGGGCCCGCGATTCAGAAACAGGCACGCGATGATGCGCAGATGAAGGCCCTTTGCGCCGCCAGCGACAACAAGCCGGCGGGATTGACCCTTCCTCTGTGCACGGCAAATCCCGCGCAGGCGCCTGCACCGCCGGCCGCAGGAGAAGCTCCTCAGCCGAAGCCACAACCATGAGGCCATGGCGTCTTCGTTGAGCGTGGTCCAGGCGCAATCCGGCGAGTATCTCGGGTAGAACAGGGGTGGCTTCCGTCTGCGAGTGACGGGTGTCGACGGTCAGAATCTTTCTGATCCCACACCGGTTCGCGCAATTACGCGAAGGTGATTCGAACCTATCCCTTCCAATGAATGCATCGTCCGCCGGAATGGGCTCTCCACGCCTTGCCAGACCGCCTAGGTATGCTTAAGAAAGGAGTCGCACAGGAATAGGAGGCTTCCTTGGCAAAGAAATTCCGCGAGCTTTCCGAGCGAGAGATTCTGGCGCTGGCGATTTCGCTGGAAGAGGAAGACGCCCGCATCTACGCCGACTTCGCCGATGGTTTGCGCGAGACATATCCTGACACCGCGAAGATGTTCGACGAAATGCGCGCCGAGGAAACCGAGCATCGCAACAGCCTGATGGAGACCTATACCAGCCGCTTTGGCGAGCATATTCCCATTGATCCGGCGGCAGGACGTCAAAGGCTTCATCCAGAGGCGTCCTTTGTGGCTGGCGCGGCCCTTGCGAATCGCTGATGTTCGCAAGCAGGTCGAGGTGATGGAGTACGAGACGCGCCGGTTCTATCAGCGCGCGATACCACAGGTAAGCGATCTTGGAATTCGCAAGCTGCTGGGCGACTTGGAGGAAGTTGAGCGCCGCCATTACACCACGGCCGAACAGTTGCAGGAGAGCATCACGCCGGCGGTCGGAGCAGAAGGAAGGCGATACCCAGCGGCGCGTATTTGTGTTGCAGATCGTACAGCCCGGACTCGCGGGTTTGATGGATGGCTCGGTTTCGACACTGGCGCCGGTGTTCGCGGCTGCGTTCGCGACCAAGAACAGCTGGGACGCCTTCCTGGTCGGGCTGGCGGCCTCGATCGGGGCCGGCATTTCGATGGCGTTCGCCGAGGCACTGTCCGACGACGGCTCCCTTACCGGGCGCGGACGGCCTATGTTACGCGGCTCGATCACCGGCCTGATGACGGCCGCTGGAGGCATCGGCCACACTCTGCCGTTTCTCATCGCCGACTTTCGTCTCGCCTTCACGCTGGCAGTGATCGTAGTAGCGATCGAGTTGGCCGTGATCAGCTACATCCGCCATCGCTACATGGACACGCCCATCCTGTCAGCCGCATTTCAGGTGGTCCTGGGTGGCGTGCTGGTTTTTGCTACCGGGATCTTGATTGGAAGTTCGTGAAATTGGTGGGCGCCATAGGATTTGAACCTAAGCCGTTTTGCAGGCCTCAGAGCCCGCAGGGAAAATCCCGACCCTGAGCGAAGTCGAAGGGAAGGGACTCTAGAGCTAAGACTGTCTGGGTGTTTTTGGTGGGCGCTACAGGATTCGAACCTGTGACTTCCACCGTGTGAAGATGGCACTCTACCGCTGAGTTAAGCGCCCACATCTGCGGTGGTGTCATTGTAGCAAAATCGACTGCCCGGCCTGATCTGCGGTCGCGGCAGCGACGTTGCAGCACAGCCGCTCAGTATGTTCATCTAAGTTGCTTATGGCCCTCGAAGAATACAAGCGGAAACGCGATTTCAAGCAGACGCCCGAGCCTCCGCCGCAAGGTCGAGCAAAGCGGCAAGGGACATCGCTTCGTGGTGCAGAAGCACCGCGCTACGCGTCTGCATTACGACTTCCGCCTGGAGATGGATGGCGTGCTGAAGTCGTGGGCCGTGCCCAAGGGCCCGTCGCTCGATCCCGCCGACAAGCGTCTGGCCATGCAGGTGGAAGATCATCCGGTTTCGTACTTCGATTTCGAGGGCACCATTCCGGCCGGCAATTACGGCGCGGGCACGGTGATGGTGTGGGACGTGGGAACGTGGGAGCCGGAAGGCGACGCGCACGGAGATGCTGGCGCAAGGGCGACTTCAAGTTTCGCCTCGATGGCGAAAAGCTGAAGGGCGAGCTTCGCGCTGATCCACATCAAGTCGCGCCGCCCGGGCAGCAAAGGCACCGAGTGGCTGCTGATCAAGCATCGCGATGCCTACGTGCAGGAAGGCTACGACATCGACAAGTATGACTACTCGGTGCTGACCAAGCGTACGCTGGACCAGATTGCCGGCGATGCCGGTTCGGCGGAGTGGAAGAGCAGCCGCAAGGCAGCCGACGGTGGCGCGTCCAGCGAAGAATGACTGGCTGGCGGATTCGATCGCGAAAGCCGATGCGAAGAAGCGCAAGGCCGCCAGAAGCGCAAGCTGACGGCAGCTCGAAGCGCCAAGACAGTCGCAGCGAAAGTCAGCGGCGAATCTGCCAAGAAGCTGCTCGGCCAAGACGCAACAGCGGCTAGCAAGACAGCGTCACCGGCGCAGCGCAGTAAAAAAAAAGTCTCAAGCCGCGACAGCGACGAGCCGTAAGCTCTCCGACGCTGGCACGCGTCGGCCGCAAGGCGCCGATGCCGCACGCTATCCATCCCATGCTGGCGACGCTGGTCGACAAGCCGTTCGACGAGCGACGAATGGCTCTACGAGATCAAGTGGGACGGCTATCGCGCGATCGCTTTCCTCGAAGGCGATCGGCTGCGGCTGGTCTCGCGCAACCAGAACGATCTGACCGCGGCCTATCCCGAGCTGCATGAATTCCGCAGTACATCCAGGCCAGCACCGCCATCCTCGACGGCGAGATCGTCGCGCTCGACGAGCAAGGCCGGCCGTCTTTCAGCCTGATGCAGCAGCGCACCGGAGTTGGCGAAGGCGGCCGCCGCATTCGCCGCACGCGCGACGACATTCCCGTGCTCTATTACGTCTTCGACCTGCTCTACCTCGACGGCTACAACCTGATGCAGGCTCGATCTGGAAAAGCGCAAGCAACTGCTGGCATCGATCCTGACGCCGGGCGACCTGATTCGCTATTCCGATCATTATGTCGGCAGCGGCACAGCGCTGTTTCAAGCGGCAGCGCAACGCGGACTGGAAGGCATCGTCGCCAAGCGGCGCGACAGTTGCTATGTGCAGAAGCGCAGCCGCGAGTGGCTGAAGATCAAGATCGTCAGGCGGCAGGAGTGCGTCATCGGCGGCTACACCGATCCCGCGCGGCGCGCGCGAAAATTTCGGCTCGCTGGTGCTCGGACTGTATGACGACAAGGACCGCCTGATCCCTGTTGGCCAGGCCGGCAGCGGCTTTACCGAGCAGACGCACGCAGAGATGTGGAAGCGGCTGCAGCAGCTGAAACCAATCGCAGTCCATTCTTCGGCAAAGTCGAGAGCACGCGCCGCGTGCATTACGTGAAGCCGGAGCTGGTGGCCGAAATCAAGTTCACCGAATGGACGCACGAAGGGCAGAGCGGCGGCATCAAGATGCGCGCGCCGGTGTTTCAGGGGCTGCGCTTCGACAAGAAGCCGAAGGAGTGCAGGTTTGAGATCCCAGCAAAGACTGAGGATGAGGTCGAGCGGGCGGAGAAAGGAGTCTAGTCCAGCCGGTCCCTACCCTTCGCAGGCTTGGCCCTTTGCTTCCGTCCGAACTCTTTAGCCCTCGAACATTGCCCGGTTGGCCGGATTCAAGCATAATGTCGAGAGACTTCCTTCGGCCCTGCTCGCCAAGGCACCGTTCTGCGGATGCCGATGTGTGGTGCGCTGGCTGATTGTTTCCGCAGGAGTTTCCAGCCATATTGTCCTCCCGAAACAGGTGACCCAGGACCCGTATGTCGAACTTTTATCACGACACTTCGTATTCGCCGGCCGCTGAAGCGGTGCTCGTCGAGGAACCCGCTGCTGGTTTAGCGTCCACGAGAGAGATTACCCAGGAAGCGCCAACCGTTAATGCGCCTACTGCGAACTATGCGCTATTCCATTACGCTCTCCTGGTTTACATCTACCTGTTCTGCACCCGCCTGCCGGAATTGATGCCTTCGATTCGTGCAGCACTGGCGATGAGCGTGATCATGCTTGCGGGCTTGATGGCTACCGGGAAGGCAGGCGATCTGTTCCGCACCAAGCTGGGACGGATTCTGACGGCGTTTACCGTCTGGACAGCGATCTGCGTGCCTTTCAGTGTCTGGGTTGGCGGGAGCGTGGAGACACTGAAGGGCACCGCGCAATCGGTGCTGTTTGTGGCCTGCATCATCGCCTTCGCGCGCACCTTGCGCGAAGTGAAAAACTGCATGTATGTCCTCGGCGCCGCAATGGGAACAGTGGCGGTATTGTCCCTCACCATGTTCCGCAACGCTGCAGCCGATGCCACCACCGGGCTGGCTGCATTCGGCGTAGAGGCCCCTCCGGATCCGGCTGCCGCCGGGGAACGACTCGGACTGTTTCAATCCGCGACCCTGCAGGACCCTAACTTCATGTCGTTGTACCTCCTGGTCGGATTACCCTTCCTTTGGCTGGGGGCGAAGAAGGGAGGCCCGTTTACCCGCGTCCTCTTCTTATTGTTCATGCCCGCCGTGTTAGTAGCTATCGGGCATTCAGCTTCTCGTATGGCGCTCATCCTTTTTGTAATTGGACTGGTGATGTTTCTGAAGAACGCCACCAACTCGGAACGTGCGTTCGTGCTGGTGGGCACTTTGGTAATGGTGTGCATAACGGTGCCATTGCTGCCGTCAACCGTCACCAATCGTTTTATGACCCTGTTCCGTCCCAACGCGGACACTCATGAGAGTAAAGAGGCGGCCGACTCGGCGCAGGTCAGGTGGAAGTTGCTGGTTCGCAGTATCGAGATTACGGCGAAGAACCCGGTATTCGGCGTGGGCCCGGGCCAGTTCGCTGTGGCTGAGAATAATCTGGCGAAGGCTGAGGGCAAAACCCGCGGCATCTGGTACTACACCCACAACGCTTACACGCAAACCTCCAGCGAAGCCGGCATACTGGCGCTGGTGCTATACATCATGGCCATCGTAGCCGCCTATCGCGGATTGGCCGACATTCGCAAGCGCGGCCCCACCGAGGAGATTCGCGAGATGGCGAGAGCCATGCAGCTCTCCATGTGGATGGTTATTCTGGGTGGAATGTTCCTAACGACTGGTTTCGGCGGTGTCCCCTTCGCCATCATGGGACTGGCAGTTAGCTTCAAGCTGGCAGTGGCGGCTCAGATGAAGAAAGTCGGCGTCATGGTCGCGTCCACCTAATGACCGACGACGGAACGCGACTGCAAGATGCTCGAAAGCACATCGGCTGAAGAAAACCCTATTGCGCTCCGGACCTGCGAATGAGGGTCTTCCGTCCTTTCTTTTTCACGCTCGCAACATTTCTTGTTATCGTCGCCGTCATCGTTGGCCTTGGCATGGAGTACGCCGCGTCCTTCCTGCGGGTCAACTCCCCCGAACATTCTGACGTCATTCTCGTCTTGGGTGGAGGTATGGACGATTCGCGCTACTGGCGCGGCGTCGACCTGATGAAGGCCGGGTACGCCGACAAGATGGTGCTCGACGCCGAAGCGGGAGGCGAGAAGTACGGCAAGAGCAACGCCGATCTGGCCAGCGACTTTCTGGAGCGCATTCACGCGCAGAACACAACTGTCTGCCCGGTTTACGCCGATTCCACTTACGGCGAAACAGAAGACGTGGCAAGATGCCTTGCTCCGATGAAAGTGTCTTCCGTCCTAATCGTTACCTCGGACTATCACACTCGACGCGCATTCGACATATTCAAGGCGCGGTTGCCGCACTATCACTGGTCGATCGCCGACTCCTTTGCTCCCTATGAGGATGGCTCTCCGCAACGGATGGCGGGCGATAACTGGTGGAGAAATCGCCGCTGGGCCAAGACGATCCTTGAAGAATGGCAAAAGCTCATCTGGTGGGAATTAGTCGAGCGCTGGAAGCCTCACCTGGTAGTTCAATCGTAGCGCCCAAACTTGCGCAGATGGCTCGGCGGATTTTCAAATCGTGCTGGTGATAATACTCTGCTATTTCAACTCCCCGCAGGCAGGTGATAGTCTGTTCCGCTTATTCAACTTGCATAAGAATTGAACTACTCTCCCGAAGAGGCAATACATGGAAACCAACAGCAACAGTGATGTCAATCGTCGAGATTTCATTCGCGGTGCGCTGGCGGGCGCCGTTGTGGCGGGCTTACCGCTGAACATGTTTTCCGCCGACAACTCCGATATGCAGAGTGTGCTGGCACAGGTTCCGAAACTTCACGATCAAACCGTAAAGGCGCTGCAGGACTGGATCGCACTACCCTCCATCGCCGCTGAGAACCGCAATTTCCCGCAAGGGCCGGAGTACATGGCCAAGCTGGCACAAGATGCCGGATTTTCCAACGTCGAGGTCATGCCGACTTCCGGCAAGCCCGGCGTGTTCGGGATGCTGGACGCAGGTGCTCCCAAGAGCGTGGGCATTTACTTCATGTACGACGTAAAACAGTTCGATCCTGCCGAATGGTCCTCACCTCCTCTGGAAGCGCGCATCGTCGACAAGGAAGGCTTCGGCAAAGTCTGCGTCGGCCGTGGCGCGGTAAATCAGAAAGGGCCCGAGACCGCATTTCTGGGGGCACTGCACGCCTTCAAGGCCGCAGGGAAAAAGCTGCCCGTGAATCTGGTGCTGGTCTGCGAAGGCGAGGAGGAGATTGGTTCGCCGCATTTTGGCGAGGTCGTGCGCGCGCCCAAAGTCATGGACGCATTGAAGAAGTGCGACGGTGTGTTCATGCCCGCGGCCAGCCAGGACCGCGACGGAAGCGTTGAAATCATCCTGGGCGCAAAGGGCGTGGTGGAACTGGAACTCGTGTCCAGCGGCGAGAAGTGGGGACGCGGCCCGAAGAGCGACGTTCACTCCAGCCTGGAGGCGACGGTCGATAGCCCGACCTGGCATCTGGTGCAGGCGTTGAATACGTTGGTCGGTCCCGATGGGCACAGGCCGGCAGTGACCGGTTTCTTCGACAAGGTGAAGCCGCTCACTCCCGCGCAATTGCAGATGATCAAGGAGGTGGCGGCCAAGCGCAGTGAAGACATGATGAAGCAGCAGTTCGGGGTCAGTCATTGGTATGGCGACAAATCGTTCTACGATGCATTGGTGCAGTTGGAATCGCAGCCTACGATCAACATCGAAGGCCTGGTCGCCGGATACACCGGACCGGGCGGCAAGACGGTCCTGCCGCATCGCGCGGTGGCCAAGATCGATATGCGCCTGGTGCCTGACATGACGGCGCAAGGACACCTTGCAACTGCTGAAGGATTATCTGGCGAAGAAGGGTTTCGGCGACATCGAAGTCAACATGAGCGGCGGCTACGATCCTAACCAGACCTCGCCCGATACCAAGCTAATCCAAGCGCAGGTGGCCACGTATAAGAAGCTCGGGGAGAGATCCGCATGATGTGGCCGCGCTCCGCCGGTTCGTGGCCGGGATACATCTTCACCAATCCACCGCTCAGTCTGCCTGCAGGACACTTCGGCTTGGGCCACGGCTCCGGCGCGCACGCCCCCAACGAGTATTACGTGATCGAATCGTCGAATCCTAAAGTCTGCTGGCATCGACGGTGCATCTGCTTCGTTCGTCGAGTACTTGTATGCTCTCGCGTAAGGGAAGGTACAGGTATCTTGATCAGTCGCGCAGAGTCGATCAGAGCGTTGAAAAACAGAAAAGCCGCGGATTGCTCCGCGGCTTTCGTTTAACAAATGATATTAGCGACGGCGGCCCTTCTTGGCAGCCTTCTTCTTCGCGCCTGACTTCTTTGCCGCCTTCTTGGCTGGTGATTTCTTGCCCGCGGCTTTTTTCGCAGCCTTCTTGGCGGCTTTCTTGCCAGCCTTCTTGGCCGCCGTCCACCACTCTTTTTGGCTGCCGATTTCTTGGCTGCCTTCTTGGGCGCGGCTTTCTTCTTCGCAGGAGCGCTTTCTTTTTGGCAGGAGCAGCTTTCTTCGCCGCCGGCTTCGCTCCCCGCTCGACGTCTTCGCAGCTTTCTTGGCGACGGCTTTGCTAGGAGCTTTCTTCGCGCGGAGGCGGAGCCATCACCTCTTCTGCTTCCGGCTCAACCTCTTCATCCTCCTCCACGATACCACCGCGGATTCCGGTTCTTCTTCTTCTTCCTTCCTCTTCGTATTCTTCGTCGTCGAGGGATTCGCCGTAGGCACCGTCTCCGTAGTCATCCATTTCGTCGTCTCTACGACCATAGAGCGTTTCGTCTAGAATGTCATGCTTGTCCTCCTGATGTTGCCGGACTCCGCATAACTGAACGGAGGCAGCTCGCAAGGCAAATCGGTTTCATACCAACGTCAAAACACTTGCGACTAGTCAGGCGCGGGATTATAGCACGCGCACAGATGCCGCTCCCGCCGAGACAGCATGGCACGAAAAACGCAACGCGCTTGTTGTAACAGAACATCGGGGCGAAGGGAAGGGCACAATCGCAAAATGCTGAGCTGATTGTGCGTTGCCGAGTGCCTATTTGCGGATGACCAGCACGTCGCCGGCCTGCAGATTGGCGGCCAGATTGGGATTGTCGCGCTTCAAGGCCGCCACCGAGGTGTGGTTCGACTCGGCAATGCTGCTCAGGGTCTCGCCCTTCTTAACCTTGTGATACTTCGCCGTGTGCGGAGGTCTTGCCGGCGCCGTTCTTGCCACTGTGCGACGCGGCTCTTGGCCTCGTGCCGAGCTCGCTCTCATCCGAAGCCGCCTCGGTCGCGTCGCCGAGCCAGCGGCTTGTAGATGATCAGGGTGCGGCCCGGAGTCAGGGCGGATCCGCGCAGGTGGTTCCATTTCCGCAGCTTGTCGACCGGAACCTCGAAGTCGTCGGCCACGGAGCCACCGTATCGCCCTTGCGCACCTTGTAGTGCGTCGGGTGCTTCGAATAGGCCAGCGGTCTGCGCCGTCGATGCGGCCCGGCGAGATCGGAATGATGAGCTTCGTCCCGACCTTCAACGTCATCCGTCGGAAGACTGTTGGCCTCGGCGATCGACGACGGCGAGGTGTGATACTTGCGCGCGATCGAGGCCAGCGTGTCGCCGTATTCCACCCGGTGATAGCGCCATAGGTCCGCATGTCCGGCGGGATGGCGGCGATGGCGGTCTCGTACTTGTCGCGTCGAGCCGGCCGGAAGATTCAGCGTAAAGGGCTCGTCCTTCGGGCGTGGTCATCCGCAGCAGGCTGGGATTCAGCTCCTGCAGGTAGTTGACCGAGGTGTCGACGCACTCGGCCACCAGCCGCAGGTCCACAGGATAGTCGATGGTGACCTGGTCCACTTGCGGCGCGGGATCGGGCGTGACACGCTCCAGCCCATACTGCTCCGGATTCTTGGCCATGATGGTTACGGCCACGATGATGGGAACGTAGTTGCGCGTCTCCTGCGGCAGCACGCCGCGCCGGTAGAGCTCCCAGAAATCGGCGTAGCCGGTGCGCTCCACCGCGTGCTGCACGGTGCCTGGCGCCGGAGTTGTAGGCCGCCATGGCCAGGTACCAGTCGCCAAACTGGTTGTAGAGGTCCTTCAGGTGCTGGGCCGCCGCGCGGGTCGCCTTCTCCGGATCCTGGCGGTCGTCGACCCACCAGTTGCGCTCCAAGCCGTAGAGCTGCGCCGGACTGCGGCCATGAACTGCCACATGCCGCGAGCTCCGGCGCGCGACAGCGCCAGCGGCTGGAAGCCCGATTCGGCCTGCGCCAGGTAGATCAGGTCCTGCGGGACGCCTTCTTCCTTCAGATGCTGCTGAGATCATGTCGCGATAGCGGCCTGAACGCGCCCAGGCGTGCTCCAGCGTGGCCTTGCCCTCGCGGGCTGGAGAAGTAGTTGATGAACATCGCCACTTGGTCGTTCAGCACCAGCGGCAGATCGGACTTGGTGGTCTTGATCTCGGCTTCGGCCTTGGCCTTGATGTTGGGATCGACCGGGAAGGTGATGTCGTTGGCTTCGTCGATCGGCGCCGGCTCGGAGCGCTGCTCGCTGAAGCCGTCGCCCTGCTTCAGGGCGACCATCTCCAGTTCGTGAACCGCCTCGACGACCTTGTCGAATTCGCGCTCCAGCCGCTCGTCGTTGCGGATGTCGAGATTGCTGGAGAGCAGCAGGTTGAATGCCTGATCGAAGTTCTCTTGGCGGCTTCCAGGTGGCCGGCCTGGTAGTTGGCCTGTCCTGGCTGCAGCAGCTTCTCGGCCTGCGCGATCAGAGCGTCGGCAGGATCGTTGGCCGGCTTGGGCTTAGGCTGTTCCTGGATTTTGGGCTGCTGCTTGGCCGATTGCGCCGGCGCAGTGACATCGGGCGCGTTCGCCTGTGCGGGTAGGGAGGCCGGCTTCTTGGATTCGGTGGTCTCGCATCCTGTGGTGAAGAGAAAGCCTGCGAGCAAGAGCCCGAGGATCGTGGAACGGCAACGAATACCCATTACTTACTGACCGCTCAAGCCCTTCCGGAAGAGGTGATCCGCTGCGATGGTACTACGCTGGTAAAAACAGGGTCAAACCCCGACGCCAGAGCGGGTCCTTGCAAGTCGCCTAACGTACATGACCCGCGAAAAAGTGCGGGCAGGAAGGCCGCAACTTTGGAGGCCGTGGTGAGCAAGTGCAATATTATCAGATATATACAACGCTGAAGTGGTGGTAGCTTGCTACTATAGTAGCAATTATTAAATGTTATAGTTAAACAATCTAACAAAACAACAAACCCTAAGCCTTCAGTGCTTGTTCCAGATCTGCGATCAGGTCATCAGCATCTTCGATGCCCACCGACAGACGGACCGTGGCATCGGAGACGCCGAGCAGGTGTAGCTGCTTTGGGCTAAGACCGATGTGCGACGACAGCAGCGGATACGAGACGGTGGACTCCACCCCGCCGAGGCTGGTGGCCAGATACCAGATCTTAAGCCGGTCGATGAAGCGGCCGACGCCTTCTCGCCTCCTCGAATATCGAAGGAGACCATCATGCCGAAGTCGCGCATCTGGCGGCGGGCAAGCTCATGCGATGGCTGATCGGCAAAACCGGGGTAATAGACAGCTTTGACGTTCCGATTTCCACGCAACGCCTCGGCGATTCGGGCCGCATTCTCGCAAGCGCGGCGCACGCGTATGTCGAGCGTCTTCAATCCACGTAACAGCAGATAGGCGCAACCGGGATCGAGGCATCCACCGGTTAGGATCATCATTTCCCTGGCAGCATCCATCCAGCGTTTGGAGCCGGCCAGCACGCCCGCCGTGACATCGCTATGTCCGCCGAGAAACTTGGTCGCGGAATGAATGACGATATCGGCTCCCAGCTCCAGCGGCTTCTGCAGGATCGGCGTCGCAAAAGTATTGTCGGCGACAACGCAGATGCTTCGCTTCCTGGCTGCACGAGTGGCTTGCGCGCAGATCGACGCAGCGCAACGTCGGGTTGGTCGGGGTCTCGAGGAAGAGCATGCGGGTCTTGCGAGTGAAGTAGCGCTCGACATTCTTCAGGTCGTCAAAGGGAACAAAGACGGTTTTGATGCCACAGCGTGACAGCACCTGCTGAAACATCTTCAGCGTGCCGCCGTAGATATCGAGCATGCTGACCAGTTCGTCGCCGGCCTTGCAGGTGATGAGAGCCGCGACCAGCTCGGCCGCCATTCCACTGGCGGTGAGAACCGCCGCTTCGGCGCCTTCCAGCGCGGCCAGTTTCTCCTCTACGGCGGTGATGGTGGGGTTGCCGTATCGCGAGTAGAGATAGATATCGCGATCGCCCTGCGCATAACGGCGCAAGTCCTCAAGGCCGGGAACCACGAACACCGCAGTCTGAGCAATTGGAGTGGTCAGAGGCGCAGCTTGACCGTGACGGTCTTCGCCCGAATGTACCGCTCGTGTGGCATCGGCTAGATGGGGTTTGCGCTTCATCAGAGTTCGATTTTAGCGGAAGGAGAAGCGATGACGGTCAGTGGTCAGAG
This sequence comes from uncultured Acidobacteriaceae bacterium, assembly GCA_963758835.1. Classification (GTDB taxonomy): domain Bacteria; phylum Acidobacteriota; class Terriglobia; order Terriglobales; family Acidobacteriaceae; genus CAVVDY01. The sequence continues at coordinate 44,813 of CAVWWZ010000002.1, forward strand.
AAGGCAGAAAAACTTGTGGCCACTCCGTCACTTGCAGTTTCGCAAGGCCGGATGGCCAACAAGTCAGGAGGAGGAACTACCGTGCGTGTTGTACCCGTTGCTTAACCTGTATGCGTTTGCGGTCGGCTCGGTCGCGAGCGGAACGCTTCAGCTGCTCAAGCTCGTGCCATTGGCGCTCTGAAAGCTCCATGATCATGTTGAGGACTGTCTTCTGTTGCGGAACGCCAATCTGTATGAGCTGCATGATGGAGATGACTTTAATGCCGGTGACGAAAGATGACCATCCCTCATAGGTCGCAACGGGATACAACTTTGGCCCACGTGAATCAAGGCGGAAACCGTTGGGCCAGGCGAAGGGGCTTTCACCTATAGTCGCAGAACGACGGGACGCTAGCAGAGGATGCTAACGCCGGAGGTGGAGCGAAGCACAGAGAGGATGGCGGAGGGCTACTCCGCCGTGGTGGGATCGATGACTGCACGGACCTGCGAGATGCGGTTGGCGGGGAATCCACCTTGCTGCGCGTGTTGCCGGACGGTCTCCTCATCGGGCGCGATGTAGACGCAGTAAATCTTGTCGTCGGTCACGTAGCTATGGATCCACTGAATCTTTGGACCCATGTTCTGCAACACTCCGCAGGACTTCTGGGAAATCGCCTGTAGTTGCGCCGGCGGCAGGCTCCCGACGCCCGATATTTCGCGCTCGATGACAAACTTGGGCATAGCTGGTTTCTCCACACGCTGTAAGAAGTTGGGTGATTCTAGCAGGTAAGTTACGAGTCCGTCTTTCGTCAGAGACGCCCCTGCATGACGCTACCGATGAAGGCGCCCTTGATGAAATGGAGAAGGAACGACAACCGAAAGTTCAAAGCCCGATGGGCGGTGCGGTACCTGTCGAGGTCAATGAGTGGAACGGCGATGTTACGCCAAGTAATCCCAGACCAACCCGCATTCCATCGTGAGCCTTATCACGTCCCCGCGGCGCAACGGTCACTGACAGCCGTTCGCAAGCAGGATTAAGCTGCAGTCGCTGGGGCGCATAGTTACTTGATCCTTCCCACCTAAACCGAATCTCCGCTCCCAACGGCAAACGGCTTCTCAACTTGAACTCAACCCTCGCAAGGAGGGGATATGAATATGAGAACCATCTGCTGGACTGCCCTTCTCATGGTGATTGGCTCCATGGTCGCGGCCCAACCAGTCCTCGCACAATCCAACCCGCCGTGCGCCAGAGTGTCGGCCACGGCCTTCGTAAACTGGCCGCAGTCCGGGTTTGATCCCTGCCACACGGGCTACAACCCCAACGAATTTCTCCTGAGCCCGGCCACTGTCGGAAACCTGGTTCTCGACTGGAAGTACACGACGACAGATGTAATCTTCTCGTCGCCAGCGGTAGCCAATGGCGTCGTTTATGTTGGTGGAGACCGCGAAGACTGGAACCTGTACGCCTTGAACACCAGCACGGGAGCGCTCTTGTGGAAGTACGGGATCGGAGGTCCACTGTCTTCGCCGGCGGTGGTCAACGGCGTGGTGTATGTGGGGGGCTGGGACTCTAACGTGTACGCGTTGAACGCCGTCACAGGAGCTCTCCAGTGGAAATACACGACAGAGGATGGCAATTTTTTTGCGCCGGCGGTGGCCAACGGGGTGGTGTATGTGGGTAACGATAGCAGCCACGTACACGCGTTAAATGCCGCGACCGGAGCACTCCTGTGGCAGTCCAACGACGGGGTTCGGGCCGGTAGCGGTGGCCAACGGAATGGTGTATGTAGGGGGCGGCGGCGACCGTAATCTGTACGCCTTGAACGCGGCTAGGGGAGCACTCGTGTGGAGCTATACCACGGGCGGTCCCGTGTTTGCCCCGGCGGTGGTGAACGGGGTGGTCTACGTCGGCGCCTGGGACTATAACTTTTACGCGCTGAACGCCGCCACGGGAGCACTGCTGTGGAAGTACACGACCGAGACCGCTAATGTGTCTTCGCCGGCGGTGGCCAACGGCGTGGTGTATGTGGGCTCCTCAGACTATCTGCACTCCAGCGATAACCTGTACGCCCTGAACGCCACCACGGGAGCACTGCTGTGGAAGTACCCGGCACGCGCGCCGGGGGAGCCGGTGGTGGCTAACGGAGTGGTCTACGTCTCGTGTGATGGTCTATGCGCCCTGGATGCTGGCACTGGCGCACTTCTCTGGGAGTACCCGGCGTCGGGGGTGCCGGCGGTGGCCAATGGCATGGTGTACGTCGGCGCTTATGACAGCAACGTTTACGCCTTCCATCTGCCGGGCCACTGAAATTAGGGAGATTTTTTTCACGTCACAAGGGGCAGTTTGATAAGGGCTGCCCCAAACCATCTCGTCCCATTCATTAGCGGCAACAGGCGATAGCGCTCATCATCCCCGGCAAGGTCAATGAGTGCAATGGCGATATAACGCCAGTTAGCCCTGCTAAGGCCTGATCATCCAGACCGTGCCGCAGCCGTAGGGGGGATCACATTGGCTGTTCCCAGCGTAGCTGGCAGTGCCGTACAGGGTACCGTCCGTGTCGATGGTCACAGTGCCGACCGCATTTGCGCCATCGGTGCCACCCGTGAAGTCGTACAGCGCGCTGTACACCCACCCATTCGGGGTGTTGGTCAGTTTGAAGACCTCGCCGCTGTGGTATGGGCCGGTGCAGTTTGTGGCGCCGTAGAGATTGCCGGTGGCATCCATCGTCAGACCTGCCCACGGGCCGCACCTCTGAATTCCGGAGAAGCTGTAGAGAACCTTGTAGATCCAGGTATCGCCGGAGGGTGACAGCTCGAAGATGGTTCCCGCATTCCCGTCGCCGTATTGAGGCGTGGTGCCGTAGAGATTGCCGGCAGCGTCAAGGACCAATCCGCCGTAAGGCGTTCCTCCGTCGCTGCCTCCGGTGAAGCGATAAAGGACCTTCTCTTGCCAACCAACCCCGGGGATGTTGGTCAACTCAAAAACGAGGCCGCAGTCCTGGTCATCGGGGCAGCCCTGTAAGCCGCCGGTCTGGGCTGTCCCAAAGAGGTTACCGTTAGCGTCCATGATCACACCATTCGGGGCAGCTCCGTCAGAAAGATCGAACGGAAAGCTATACAGGATTTGTTCTGTATAACCGTTGCCCGAAGGCATCATTTCGTAAACGGAACCGGAGCCGTATTGACCTCCAGTCTCCGTCGCTCCGTAGATATTGCCCTGCGGGTCCCAAATCAGGTCTCCATTTCCGGGATATTGTCCGTCTGTGGGCTGACCTGCAAAACTGTGCAGGATGTTTTCGGTCCAAAAGGAGCGCGCAGTTTTATAGAGCGTCGCCGGTGGGATGAGATCGAACAGCTCGCCATTGCCGTCGTTGCCCCCTTGTAGCGTGGTGCTGTAGAGATGCCCATCTGGGCCAAACACCGCTCTGGCCATGGGCATATACCCATCGCTGCCAAGATATGAGATTGGATTGGTGAACCAACTCGAGCCTGAATGGATGACCTGATAAACAACGCCGTCGCGATTACCGCCAAAAGCCGTTGTTCCATAAAGAGTTTCCACCTCGAATAGTCACACCCGCGTAGGGATGCATTCCGTCACTTCCCCTGAAGGTGGAAAGCACGTGGAAGATTTGGGCGTGGGCTAGTGAGGCAACGGATACAACGAGTGCGATCAGGCTCAAATAGGCAATGGTCTTCAGTTTCATGGGATGCTCCGAATCAGGCTCAGTTCTTTCCGGGGCGCTAGTCTATCTCGGAAGCTAGCCAAGGTCACATTGAATTGTTTAGAAGAGTTACCGATAGCCGCAGGTTTTTGAAACCAGTAAGAAACAGGCGTTCGCTCAACAAGGTCGATTATTTCGGCTTGTTGGTTGTAACCCATTGCGCAAGTTACACCCAAACGGTATGGCCGGCCAGGTAACTTGCGCTATGGCGATATTACGCCAGTTGTCTGCTCCGACTTGATCATCGCGCACAAGAGCGGAGGGGGAAGCAGCGCGACGTGGCTTGTTAGCTAGGAATACCGCGGTAGCCGTTCGGTACGCTTTAAACGCACGCATCTTTTCAGCGGAGCCACAATCGCGCCCAGATCAGCAGTAGAGTAAGCGCGAGTAACAATAGCCACGTTCCTAACGGTGCGCTTCTGCGAGGCGTCATAAATACCCCAACACGAGAAGGGTGCGTTTTCAGCGGAGGGAATGTTAGGGCTTATCGTTCGTTTCCCAGGAGTGTTTTCGCCTTCCGTGGTGACAATCTGAAACCAGGCGTGCCGCTCGCCTACGAAGTCGATGGGGGAGTTAGCGGTACGGTCCCCGCATGTCAGTACAACCTCGCGATCACCGTTGAGCAATTAATGCAATAGTTTTTGGGCAGAAAGGTAAGTTGGGGGGCAGACGTGCGACACGGCGGCAATTGAGTGAGAATGAGCTGACCAAAACCCGTGCTTTTCATGCTACTGGGACTTATGGGGCTTCTGCATGACAGTAGCGCCTGCGTGTGCGGAGGCTCACATTTTCGGGAATTTGCTTGTGCAACTGGTGCTTTCCGCGGATAATTTTCGCAATTGGGGGTCAGTGCGGCTCCCTTGTGGCGCTCTGTAAGCTTTGCTGTTCTTGTCTGAGGAGGAACCAAGATGAAGACAATCCTTGCCTGTGCAACGGCGCTCGCTCTCTGTCTAATGGCGTCACCCGTGTTTGCCATTAACCTGATTCAGGACGGCAGCTTTGAAAGCGCAGTAGCGACTGTCTATGGCCCTGGTCCGATCGGGGATGGATGGTTTGTTGGCACCAATAACATCGAAATACTCAACAACAGTCAGGGCTATGGTATCGCTCACACAGGGCAGCAGTTTGCCGATCTGGACTATTTTCTTAACGCCAACTCGCTCTACCAAACCATGGCTACCCAGCAGGGGCAGAGCTACCTCGTAGCATTCTGGCTCTCTGACGATGTAGGTGGAAACCCTCTCACGGTGACCTGGGGATCGCAGACGTTGTTCAACGGGCCCACTCCTGACTTGGGATCAGGCAACTACGAGTTGCTTACTTTCAACGTCCTCGGAACGGGCAACAGCACTACGCTGACGTTCACGTCGCAATACACCCATAACGGCGGGGGAATTGGCGCCGTCATCGATGACGTGAGCGTTGATACCACCGTGCCCGAGCCCAGCAGCCTGATAATGCTGGGCAGTGGCGTTTTGGCTGCGGCTGCGGGTATTCGCCGAAAACTCGGATTCTAGGAGGTACTTCCGTTCTGAAAGCGCTGGGGCAAGGGTTCCAGCGCTTCTTTTTGCCGGCAAGTTGCGCTACAAAATAGTGCCAGCAATTCTCCCAGAGACACCAGTACGCGGCTGTCCCTGCGCCCACCTCGTTGCTACATTACCTGAGATGACGGCTACGAGATCGTTTCGAGCCGGCGAATGAAGATGTGGATGTACGGGGTTAACAAGATTTCACCGACATTTTTGCCGGCACTGCTGGTGTGTCTGGCTTTGGCAAATATGCTTGCCTGTGGTGGCAGTACCAGTGCCCCCGGCAAACCCTCCGGTGATCCGCCTCCCGGAAACCCCTCCGGTGACTCGTCCTTCAACCTGGACATAAGTCCGTCAACGCTAGCCTTGGTGCGGGGAAATCAAAGCTATGCCACGCTCGCCACAACGGCGGTCGGAGGTTTCACCAGCTCCATAACGCCAGCTACTTCTGGAGCTCCGGACGGAGTGACGGTAACATTCGACCCGGGAACGATACCCGTCTCGGAATCATCAAATGTTGTCGTCGCAGTAGAGTCCAGAACCGCCACCGGAAATTACCCCGTCGTGGTGAGCGGAAATGGGGGTGGCATTGCTAAGAACGTGATACTCACCCTGACCCTCGCGGCAGAAGTCAATTTGACATGGCAGGCGAGCCCTTCCAGGGATGTAATCGGCTACATTGTCGGTCGCTCTACCACCTCGGGTAGTGGATACTCACGACTCAATAGTGACTTGATTCTTGGCACGTCATACACAGATCAGACGGCCGAGAGCGATCACACCTATTACTATGTGGTGACTGCGGTCAACTCACTCAATCAGGAGAGCGTGCCGTCAAACGAAGCCGTGACGAGTGTGCCGTGACCGGTTGGGCGTTGCCACACCTTTGCTCTCGGGGGACAATGAGTGTAATCGCCTGATTACACCCCGTACATCCGCATCTTCATTCGCCGGCTCGAAAACGATCTCAGTAGCCGTCATCTCAGGTAATGTAGCAACGAGGTGGGCGCAGGGACAGCCGCGTACTGGTGTCTCTGGGAGAAGCTGGCACTATTTTAGCGCAACTTGCCGAGGGCACCTGGGTTTATCTTCAGGTGTTTTTGGGCTCTTTCAAAATTCCCAACTGCTGGAGCATCCCCAACTCATCCGAGCTTCCCCAACGCTCCACCATCTTGCCGTCTTTGAACTTTGATATCTGCATACCGCGGATCTTTATTTTTTTACCCGTCGGGGCGAATCCCATGAGGGGACCGGTCTGCGTTCCGGTCAGGGTGTAGGCGAACGCTATGGATTCTTCGTCTGCGACTAGAGTTTCCAACGTCACACTCATATCCGGGAATGCGGTCCGCAATCCCGTAAAGAACATGCGATAGCCTTCTGGCCCTGGCACCTGGCCAACTGCCGGATCGTGGTCAATGTTTTCGGTGGAAACGACTTCTTTGAACACGATCGAAGTTGCCCGTCTGGACCGCTTCGGCAAACTTTCCCAAGGCCGCCTGATTGACTTCTTTACTCATACAGTTCGTCTCCTTGACATGATTCTTAAATCGCTACCTCTTGGCCGATCTGAGCAGGCGAAGCTGATTCTCGCTTGGCATTTGGGGCGTCGCAGCGCACACGATGCGCGGCTCTTTGCGAGAAACTGCGCATGCCACGCTTTTTGCAGACAGAACGACTCGCATGGGTTTTCGAGCTTGCATTTTCCATGAACTCCCATCATGATTTCGGGGCGTCACGCAGGAGCCAATGAATGACTATTTTCCGCAGAGACATCCAGATTGTAATGTTAACGATGGTTGCAGTTGTCTTGTTTGCAGGTGCAGCCCTTTGCCCAGCATCGGCACAAACCCGCTACGAGTCCGTTTACAACGGACACAGGATTATCTATCCAGGCATCCAGCATCCCCTGGCCCGGCCGCCCTCACACGAACTACTTTTTTGTCGACTCGGATCAACTGGCACACCGCAATCCCGACCCGCGGTGATGAAACTCCCGGGTCAGTAGCCTGCGTATATAAGTTGGTGGCTGGACCGACCGGCTGTCCGATTGCCACGAGCACAACCGTGCCCAACGGTGGTATCGGCGCCATTGCCATCGTGGACGCCGGTTACTACCCGACCGCACAGTCCGACTTGGACGCCTTCGACTCCTACTTCGGTATTCCGGCTACGACCATTACGCAGGTCTGGCCCGGCCCGATACGGCCCCCCGTTTACCGGGATTGGGAGGTCGAGGAAGCATTAGATATCGAGTGGGCTCACGCCATGGCGCCACAGGCCAAGCTGTTCCTGGTGGTGTCGGCCCTGTGTAAAACCCCGGAATGCGCCACCGATCCCACTTGGCAAGCGGTGCAGCTCGCCGGAAATCTAGTGGCTCAGAACGGCGGCGGCGTGGTGAGCATGAGCTTTGGCGATGCGGAGATTCCTCAGGAAACTGGCTTTGATCAATACTTCACTCACCCCGGGAGTCGTCTACTTTGCAGCCTCCGGCGATTCGGGACTTGGCGTGAGCGGCTATCCGGCAGCGTCACCGAACGTTGTGTCGGTTGGAGGAACCTATTTCAACCGCGACAGTAACGGAAACTTCACCAACGAGCAGTACTACACCGGCGGCGGAGGGGGAGACATTAGTCCATACGAGCCGCGTCCCAGCTATCAGAATGGCATTGCAGGCATCGTAGGAAACCATCGCGGCTATCCTGATGTCGCTTCCGACTTTTGTTGCGCTGCCATTTACCTCAAGGAGGCTGGGGTTCGGTCGGAGGTACTAGTTGGTCGTCTCCTACCTTTGCCGGCATCGTGAACGCGGCCGGCAGCCGACAACAGTCGTCCTTGGCGCAGCTCACCACGATGTACAACGAGCTGGCCAATCCCATCGCGTACCATGCTGATTTCAACGACATCACGACCGGTGATTCGCGTTGCAAAGTTGGTTGGGACCTGTGCACCGGCCTCGGCTCTCCCAAGACTTACGCCGGCAAGTAACCAACAAGGCTCCCCGGATTGCCAGTTCGATCTGGACGGGTGGCTCGCAATAAGGACGAAATTATTGTCACGGGCCACCCGTCGGAACTCCCCAACAAATGGGGAGCGGCGAATGTCCTGCTTGACTTCAGCCGGTCTTCTCAGGCAATTACACTCACCGGCCGTTGAGTGCTATGGCGACTTTACGTCAGTTAGCGGCTATGGTTTGATCATCCACACCGTACCCCAGCCACCCTGACCACCCTGAGTGGTGGTGCCATAGAGCGTGCCGTCGGTATCAATTGTCACTTGGCTTATGGGTTCGGCGCCGTCGTTTCTGAAACCCTTAAAGTCATGCAGCGAGGTATAAACCCAGCTATCACCAACGTGGGTCAGCTTGAAGACATTGCCGAGATTATGGGCCCCGGCGCAAAGTGTTGTGCCGTAAAGATTGCCATCGGTATCCAAAGTAAGAGATTGCCACGGGCCGCAGTAGCTCTGTCCGGAAAAGTAATGCAGGGGCTTGTATACCCAGGTATCGCCAGAAGGTGAAAGTTCGAAAGCTACTCCGGCGCCTCCGGTCCCGCCGCTACTGGTGGCTCCATAGAGATTGCCGGAAGCGTCCATTACCAGGCCGGCGTATGGCCACTCGTTGTTGAAATGAAAAATGATGTTCTCCGTCCATCCAATTCCCGGAACATAGGTTAATTCGAAGACGTTCCCACCCAGATTCGTGCCGTAGAGCTTTCCGTTATTGCCGACAATCACTCCATTCGCGGGAGATCCATCATTACCTTGGAAATTGAAAATCGATGTGTAGGTCCAGTTATTCCCCGACTTTGTCATCTGGAAGACGCTACCGCGACCCCCTGTTCCTCCGTCTTCTGCAGTGCCGTAGAGGTGCCCCTGCTGGTCCCAGACGAGGTCTCCATAGCCAGGGCCTCCGTCGTTCGTTCCGCCAGTATTGAAGTCGTGGATGATGGTCTGCGTCCAAAAACAGGCGACCGTCCTGCAAACCAAAAGTTGGGGCGTCAGGGTAAACACGTTCCCGCCGTTACCACTTCCGCCAGCAAATGTGGTGCCGTAGAGATGGCCGTCTGGGCCGTAGACAACTCTGGCGTAAGGATCACATCCGTCAAGTTCAAATTGTCCGCCCTTGAAGATGTAGATGGGCGCGTAAATCCAGGTGGATTGCGTGTGCGTGATCTTATACACGGTGCCGCAACCATTTCCGCCATCGACCGTCGTGCCATAGAGAGCACCTTCCCTCAGGGTCACCCCTGCCCATGGCTGTTTCCCATCGACTCCGATGGCAGTGAAGCTGTGAATGATGCTGAATGTCTGTGCGTGCCCGCCTACGCTGACTAGCGACACGATGAGGTTGATCAAGCTCAAAGAGGCAAGGGTCTTCAGTTTCACGGCGTCCTCCGAAGAGTGGCCTGACATGTTAGCTCAGGACGTGGGTAAGGTCACCCAAACTCTCGACAGCTATTGCTGAGAACAGCTGTTTTTTGAAAGAAGCCGGAGTTGATGGTAAACCGACGAAGAGTGTGGTGGGCTTGCCGTTGTACACAGGCGATTACACAAGTTAGCTCTATGATCACAACTGGGAGGGGCAAACAAAGGCCTCAGCCGGCATGCGGCTTTCGTGCGAAGGCTCCAACGTGCAGCGGAGAGAATGCCGCACCTCCCGTTGCCAGCGCCTCTGCGCGAAGGCGATCCGCGAGGGTATCCACGTCAACCTCTGCCGCGGCGACGATACCCATGGCCTCCATTCGCGGGAGCAAGCTGCGCACCGTTTCGGCGAACCACTCGTACATGGGGCTGTGAGGGCCTCCATCCATGACAATTTCGGCGCGGCACACCGGCGGCTGGAATCCCGCCTCGCACATCAGCTGAAATAACTGCGCTCCAATGTTGGGACGAGGCACGGCCCGCCGCATGAATTCAACGATCAGGTTTCCGCTCTTAGACATCAGCGGCATTTCCGGATAGCCGCGATGAACATAGGTGAAGTCTCCCTCCTGAAACGCAGCCACTCCTCCCGGTTGCAAAAGGCTGAGCACCTTTCGCAGCAGCCCCGGCACATCCGGCGTGTGTACCAGAATGTGCCGCCCGATCACGGCATCATAGAGTCGCTCTGGCCTGTGCTGGTAGACATCAACCTGCTCAAAGACCACATGGTCGTGCCCGGCCGAGCGCACCCGTCCGCGCGCAATCTCCAGCGCCGTGGGATCGAAGTCAACACAATGCAGGCTGCCGTGCGGTCCCACCAGCCGGGCAGCGATCAGCGAAACCTCACCGATGCCACAGCCCAATTCCAGCACGTGCATGCCAGCCGAAATGCCGGCGCGCCGCAGGAATCCATCCGTCAAAGGATTCAAAACCGCAGCCTGTAGTGCGAGCCGCCGCCTTTCATGATCGGTGTGCCCCATCACGTAATTTGCCGGCGCGCTCATACTCACCTCCCGGGATAAATTAGACATCCTCGCGTGAATTTAGACATAGTGCATGAGCCCTCCTGCTGGAGGCAATACGCAATTTTGCGCTGCGGAGGCTTAACGCTCGGCGACTGATGATTGGTGTGGAATCAGGCGATTCCACTCACAATCCTGCACAGCTCCGATGACTCAACGGTGGATTCAGTTCCTGATCTTCTGCAGCAATTGCTCCACTTCTTCCTTCTTGTCTGCGGTAAGTGGCAGCAATGGCAACCGGGGCGAACCGCCGAACATTCCGTTGTAGTCCATGGCGTACTTCACACCGGGAATGCTCAACTCGCCCACGATACGGACTGCCGCTTTGGCGATGCGCTCCTGCTTCTCGACCGCAAGCTTTGCGTCGCCTTCCTTCCAGGCGGCATAAATCTCATAGCACGCGGTGGGAGCGCAATCGGCAAAGGCGAGAATGGCGCCTATGGCTCCAGCGTCGAGCGATGGCGCAAGCTTTTGCGCGGCACCGACCAGCACCTGGAAGCCAACTTCCTTCTCCCTGGTCTTCAAGCCTCCAACCACCTTGACCGCTGCGGATGACGGCTTGGCAGGGGCAGTCTCTCCGGAGAGAGCGCCGACGGGCACAAGTACTCCACCATCGTCGGTGGGAGCCGGCGCATTGGCTGCTTTGATCATGCGACCGGTGACTGCCGAGAAGGTCTCGGTGACCGTGACCTTGCGCCGGATGTGGCGCGTGCCCGCGACCATCTTCTGCACCTTCTCGATGGAGCCGGACGACTCCTTGATGCCGATCAGGTTCGGGTGCCCGGCCAGCTCGATCACCAGTTCGGCAGGGATGTCGTATCCCGTAGCCTGCGGGAAAGTTGTAAATGATAACTGGCAGCGGGGAGCGATCCGCGACAAAGCGGTAAAAGGTCAGCATGTTCAGCGGATTCGCCATCTGCCCTTTGTAATAGTGTGGCGTGCGAACCATGGCCACGTCGTAGCCCAGGTCGTAGGCATACTCGGTGAGACGAAGGGTCTCGATGGCGGATTCACTCCGGTGCCGGCGATAAGCACTTTGTCGTTTGCGGCGGCGTCGCGTGCGGTCTTCAGCGCTTCGCGGCGTTCTTCGTCGCTCAGCAGGATGGCTTCGCCGGTTGAGCCAAGGACGACGATGCCGGCCATCGGAGTGCGCGAGTAGTGCTCGACGTTCTGTTCCAGCTTGCGATGGTAGATACGGCCGTCGGGATAAAACGGCGTCGTAATCGGAGGGAAAATGCCATGTAAGAACATAAGTTCGAGTCCTCCCTGTTCGATTATAGAATTCGCCTCCGGCACAATCGTTGGCCATTACAATTCATCTATTCGGTAAGACTATGCAGTGGGAAGATAGCTATCCGGTTCGCATGGTGGGCGCTTACCACCGACAAGGTGAAAGCCGCCCTGACCATGCTTGGCGTGATGATCGGCAGCGCTGCCATCGTGCTGGTGGTCACCATCGGCATCGTGGGCAAAACGTACGTGATGTCGATGATCGAGGGCATCGGCACAAACATTGTCTATGCCTCGCTCGATCGCAGCGGCCACACCACTCCTCAGGACGAGATCACCATTGACGACCTGAACGCGATTCGCACCGAGTTGCCCTATGTCAGCGCGGCGGCGGGTGTGCTGGACCGCCCTGCTTATGTGTACGCGCATGGCCGCTCGTTGCGCGTCTACGCTGGTTGGCGTCACCGAGGATTACCAGAACATTCGCAAACTTCACATCCTCTCCGGGCCGCTACTTCGATGCCGAGGACCTTTCTGCCCGTGACCACGTTTGCATCGTCTCGAAAGAACTGAACAACGACGTTTTCGGTGGCCAGGCGGTTGGCGAGACCATCCAGCAGAACGAGTTCCGCTGCTACGATCATCGGCGTCTTCGAGGAAGGCGTCCCCACATTCGGCCGCGCCGAAATCCAGGAGCATACGGTGCTATATCCGTATGAGCTGATGCGCGACCTGGTAGGCGAAAACTATCTGGAAGTGATCTATGCACAGGCGTCGGCGAGCAATGAAGTCGGAGTGCTGACGTCTGACATTTCGCGGATCCTGACCAGCCGTCATCGCGCCCAGGCCCGCTACACGGTAGAAAACCTGGCAGGACTGCTGCAGACGGCCAATCACATCTCGACCGGCATGACGATCACGCTGCTGGCTTTCGCGGCAATGATATTAACCGTTGCCGGCGCTGGGATCATGAACATCATGCTGGTCAATGTGGCGGAGCGGACGCACGAGATCGGCGTGCGCAAGGCCATTGGAGCACGTCCGGCGGACATACGAATTCAGTTTCTGCTGGAAGCGGTGTTCATCAGCCTGGGCGGGGCGCGTGCTCGGAGTCATAGGCGCCGTGGGAGCGATCTGGGCTGCGGCTATTGCCACCAACGCGTCTGACATTCGCGTCTCGTGGATAGGCGTGCTGTGCGCCCTGGTGGTGGCGACCAGCGTGGGCGTGATATTCGGCTATCGTCCGGCCAGTGAAGCCTCGAAGCTGAGCCCGGTGGAAGCACTGCGGACCTGAATCTCCCGCTCACGAACAGTCTCGTGGGGGCTCCCTCTATAATCTGCTTTCATTCACATTGCACAGTTGCCGTTGCGCACTCGCAGCTTCAGGAAGCAAAGTGGCACTCGACCAGAAGATCTACGACTTACGAAGAGAAAAGCTGAGCCAGATTGAAGCCTTGGGCCAGCAAGCCTATCCCTATCGCTTCGAAACCACGCACCCGGTCCCGGAGATCGTCGACGACGTATTCGCCTAAGACAGCCGAGGAACTGGAAGCGCAGCGCGTCGACGTTCGCGTGGCCGGGCGCATCATGTCGATTCGCAGTGATGGGCAAGGCCGGCTTTGCGCATATCCAGCAGGGTGGCAAGCGGCTGCAGATTTACGTGCGCCTCGACAATGTTGGTGAAAAAGGCTTCGCGCTTTACAAGCTGCTCGATCTCGGCGACTACGTCGGCGCCAGCGGGTACCTGTTCCGCACGCGTGCCGGTGAGCTTAGCGTGCACGTCACCGAGCTCACGTTTCCTGGTGAAGGACCTGCTGCCGCTGCCGGAGAAGTGGCACGGCTTGCAGGATGTTGAGACTCGCTACCGCCGCCGCTACGTCGACCTGACCATGAATCCGGAGGTGCGCGAGGTCTTCATCAAGCGCGCCAAGGTGGTGCAATCGCTGCGGCGGTTCCTCGATAGCAACAGCTTCATCGAAGTCGAGACGCCGATGATGCATCCCATCGCGGGCGGCGCGGTGGCCAAGCCGTTCACTACGCACCACAACACGCTCGATATCGATCTTTACCTGCGCATTGCGCCCGAGCTGTATCTGAAGCGTCTGGTGGTTGGCGGCATGGACCGCGTGTACGAGATCAATCGCAACTTCCGCAACGAAGGCATCTCGACGCAGCACAATCCTGAGTTCACCATGCTCGAGTTCTACATGGCGTATGCCGATTACCACGACATGATGGACTTTACCGAGCGCATGCTGGGCGCAGGTTGCGCAGGACGTGAACGGAACGACGCGTTTGCAACTTCAATGGCCACGAGATTGATTGGGCGAAGTTCCAGCGACTGTCGATGCGTGAGGCGATCATTGCTTACTGGCCGGAGAATGCGGGCGCCAAGCCGGAGATGAGCGACTTCGCTTCCGGCGAGAAGTTGCAGGAGATGATTCGCCGCTACAACGCGCAGAACCATCCGCATATTCCGTACGATCCGGAAGCGCCGGCGGGAAAGAAGATCGCCGAGATCTTTGAATACGTCGCCGAGCCGCACCTGGTGCAGCCAACGTTTATTTACGACTTCCCGCTGGCCATCTCGCCGCTGTCGAAGAACAAGCGCGAGCCGGAAGAGAATGCCGATTGGGTAGAGCGTTTTGAGATCTTCGTCGGCGGCCTCGAGATTGGCAACGCCTTCAGTGAGCTGAACGATCCTGAGGAGCAGCGCCGCCGTTTCGAAGGGCAGTTGCGCGAACGCGCACGCGGCGACGAAGAAGCGCACCAGATGGACGAAGACTACATCCGCGCCCTGTCTTATGGATTGCCGCCCACCGCGGGCGAAGGCGTCGGCATCGACCGCCTGACCATGTTGCTGACCGATTCGCGCTCCATTCGCGACGTCATCCTTTTTCCGTTGCTGCGTCCGTTGAAGCGGGAAGAAGAAGAGGAATTGGAGAGCGAGCAGGAGGCAGCGAAAAGTTGAGCTGTGCGTACGTTAATCCTCAAGTGATTGAGTTTCCAGGAAAGAGAGCAATGAAATCATCGCTTCGTCGGTTGATGTTGTTGATTTCTGGATTGCTGGTGCTCACCGTCTGCGCCACCCTGGTGCAGCCGCTGTTGGCCGACGGGATCCCGCCGGACCCGCAGATTCCGCTCCGAACACATGATCAGCCCGGAAGAGCTGAATCAACTGCTCAAGGCGCAGAAGCCGCTGGTGCTGCAGATTGGACCGCGCTCTCTTTATGATCAGGCGCACATCCCGGGCGCGGAATACATCGGTGCCACTTCCGACTCCCGAAGGCCTGGACGCCTTGCGTGCGCGCGTCAAATCGGAGCCGAAAGACAAGCTGATCATTGTCTATTGCGGCTGCTGTCCGTGGAGCAATTGTCCCAATGTTCATCCCGCGTATAAAGAGCTGCGGAACTTGGGATACACCAACGTGCGCGTCCTCTACATCGCGCACAACTTCGGCGCCGATTGGGTGGACAAGGGTTATCCCACGACAAAAGGGTGAGTGAGATTTGAAGACCAGGGTTATGGTTGGCCTGCTGTTGCTAGTCTCCTTGGCTTCGGCGCTGAGCAGTTGCCGCTCAGGCGCCCGAAGGCGCGGCGTGGGCGATGCGCCCGATTTCGCCGTTACCGACATTCAAGGCAAGAAGCTGTCGCTGTCCGATTACCGAGGCAAAGTCGTGCTGCTGGACTTCTGGGCCACCTGGTGTGCTCCCTGCCTGGAAGAGATTCCTCATTTCGTGGATATGCAGCAGAAGCTTGGCCCGCAAGGGTTCCAGACGATCGGCATCTCCATGGACGATGGTCCGAAGCCGGTGCAGAAGTTCTATCAGGAGCATCAGCTCAACTACCCCGTTGCCGTTGGCGATTCCAAACTGGCTGACAGCTTCGGCGGCATGATGGGTTTGCCGGTAACGTTCGTGATCAATCGCGACGGTCAGATTCGTAAGAAGTTTGTGGGAGCTACGGATCCGGCGGCGATCGAGCAGGAAGTCGTGGCGGCGTTGAAGCAGTAGGAAGGTGTCAGGTTTCAGGTGTCGCAGAGAGTTTTCGATCTTGTCATCAGGAGCGCAGCGAGGGATCTGTTCTTTTGTGCCAAGCCGCGATGGTGGTCTTTGCCAGGTTTCCTGGCTAGGACGCAACTGCAGGTCCCTCGACTACGCTCGGGATGACAACAGTAAAGAGCTTGGGTCCCTGAAGCCTGATAGCTGACGCCTGATACCTGACACCCGATACCTACTTCAAATACGGCAGCAGCTCCTTAAAAGCGGGCGTCCCCGAGCAGCGCAATAGCTCGTACATCATCATCTCCGTCGACGAGATCACCGCTCCAGCATCGCGCATACGATCCAAGCCGACCTTCCAGTTCCACTCCGCCCGCGACCCGACTGCGTCAGACGCGACATGTACCAGATAGCCTTCGTTCAAGGCACCCAGTGCGGTCTGCATCACGCAAATGTGCGTCTCCATCCCACAGAGCAGGACCGTGTTGCGATCGCCCGGGAGAGCCTTGAGCGCACTGCGGAACTGATTGCTGCCGAAACAACCAAACTCAAGCTTGTCGATAGCCTCGGTACCGTTCAGCAACGAAGCGATCTCCGGCACCGTGGCACCTAGCCCCTTGCTATATTGGGTGGTCAGCATCACGGGGATTGACAGAATGTTCGCCAGGCGTACCAGGAGCTGGGAATTCCGCAGCAACTCATCTTTGTTGAAGATCGGCGGCAGGAGCTTCTGCTGGATATCGACTACCACCAGCGCACAGTGATCGGCTTCGAGCGGTCGGCGGGCGACGTCGGTCATGTCGGCCGAAAAGGCAGCGGTAGCCAGAGTTGATGTCATACATTCCCCAATCTAAAGACAAACTGCATGCCCGATTTTATCCCCGAGACGCCGTGGAAGCGAACACGTCACGCGCGCCTGTGACGCATGCCGCAGAGCTTGGCTCCCTCGCTGTAGGAGTCTGGTATATCAGGAGGCGTAATGCGAGGCGATAAGAATGTTATCCAGCAGTTGAATGCGGCTTTGAGTTCAGAAATGACAGCCGTGGTGCAGTACATGGTACAGGCGGAAAGTTGCGAGAGCTGGGGATATCCGCGGCTGGCGGGATTTACCAAGGCGCGGGCCATTGAAGAGATGCGTCACGCCGAGCACCTTATCGAACGCATTATCTTTCTCGACGGTACGCCCGACGTGGCAGTGCCGCTCACGCCCAAGATCGGCAAGTGCGTGCAGGAGCATCTACAACTGGACTACGAAGACGAAGAGGATGCCGTAAAGCAATACAATGCGGCTGCGAAGATGTGCCGGGAAGTGGGCGATGCCGGATCGAAAGACCTGTTTGAGCGCATGATCACCGATGAAGAACGCCACGCCGACTTCCTGGAAGCGCAACTGCATTCAATTGAAGAGATGGGTGTGGCCGCCTACCTCGCTCAGCAATTGAAGGCGGAGAAGTAAAGCGAGCCGCGGATTGGCGCGGCCGCACGCGGATCAGAAAAATTGAAGGCATTGAAGACCGGTAGAATCGCACCACCGACTCCATTCCTGTGTCTGTCGGGCGCATGGTTCGGCTGAGCCGTCAGCCAGATCCGACCATCATCACGGGAACCTGCTGAGTTGACGCTCAGAAACGCAGACTCTAGAATCGAGGGAGCGTACGAAAGCACTGCAATTGCGCCAATCTACCGCACTTGCTGCCCCCTCGTTCAACGGCAGGACAGCTGACTCTGGATCAGCATATCGGGGTTCGAATCCCTGGGGGGCAGCCAATAAATCAGGGTCTCCAGCTCTTTTCCCCCAAAATTGCTTTCGGTATCGCCACTGTGTCGCCAATCTTCTGGAAGCACGACTCGAACTAGCCGTTAAATGCTCCGTCGGATGAAAGGCGTACATGTAATAGAACGTTCCCACGTAGAGCGTTCCGTTGGCGACAACGGGTGAGGAGTAGATACCATCGTCAAAGGTGTACTTCCAAAACTGCCTGCCCGTGTGGCGTCCAAACCGTAGACACTTCCGTCATAGTGATACGGGTTCCACGTCCCAAAATAGATGACTCCGTTGGCCGCCGCTGGGGAGGCATATTCGAGCGTTAGGGAAAGTCCTAATGGCTGGTCGGGGAGACATGTTTACGGCCGGAGAGAGCCGCATCGATGGCTGGAATCAGATCTGTCTTCATGTGGGACTTGGTCACATAGCCCATGGCACCCTCAGCCAGGCAAGCCTCCACGAACTCGTCTTCGGTGTGGATAGTGAGGAAAATCACACGAGGCTTTTTACTTATCTCGTGAAGCCGGCGCAGTGCGTCGATCCCACTCAGGCCCGGCATGGAAATGTCGGCCACGATGAGGTCTGGCGTCAGCTTCACTGCCTGAGAAACCAATTCAATGCCATCGCGGGCAACCCCGACGATATCGAACTTCTCTTGCAGGAGGGTTTTCACGCGGTCGAGAACTAACTGGTGATCATCGGCCAAAAGAATACGTGGTCGAGCCAACTCTCTCCCGCCACTAGAAGTTCCGGCCATCGGGTCCTTGTCCGAAACGAGATTCGCAACGGACCACATGAGTACAACAGCAACCAAGTTTGAGCACTATTTAGAATTTATGGATCTTCGAGGTCAGACACAACTAGGGAAACCCCTAATTCTTCGGATCCAAATCGGGATTCGCGGAGGTGGGACTCCACTTCTTGATGCTCCCGGAATCAAGAGAGATCAAGCCCTGTTTCAATGCAAAGAGCACGAGGTCGGGGATGCTCTTCAGGTTGTAGGTCTGCATTAAATGGTATTTGTGGAACTCCACAGTCTTCTGGCTCAGGTTTAAGGTGGCGGCAATCTCTTTCGCCGGTCGGCCCTCGGCGCACAGCTGGACGATCTCGCGCTGCCGGGAGGTGAGTCCTTTCGCGAATTGTCGCGCGCGCGATTTCGAAGCCACCCAGTCTTCCGACCTGAGTTTTGGCGTTACATAGGACTTCCCGCGTAACACGTACTCGATTGCCGTCAGAAACTCGGAACCAGCCGATTGCTTCAGGACGAATCCGACTTCGCCCAGTTCGACCGCAGCTGCGGCCAGGTTGGGATCATCTTGCATCGTAAGAAACACCAGCTTGACTTTGGGCAAAGCCGCGCGGACCCGACGAGCGGCATCGAGCCCATTCAGGAAAGGCATTCCAATGTCGACAATGATGACGTCCGGGGCGAGCTTCAAGGCTGCGGCCACCATCGCTTTGCCATCTGCCACTGTTCCCAGCACAGAATAGTGCTTCTTCTCCAGCAACGAGCAGAGTGCGTCGGCGAAGACGACGTGGTCATCTGCGATCAGTACTTGTGGTCTCAGTTCCATCTTCTAAACCCACTCTGCGCAGTTAACAATACTCCTGGTCCGAGACGAAGCGTCTAGCTGGGAACGACCTCCGGAGGAACTGGGTCCGCCGTAGACGCGGCCGGCGAACTGAGGAGTTCAGATGTGACAGGGGCCCAAACGTCGATTCGGGTTCCTTTGCCCTGTTCGGAGGTGATTTCGAAGCTCCCAGCTATGAGCCTCACCCTCTGCCGCATGCTCCACAGCCCCAACCCATCCAAAGTGGCTTTATTCATGCCGTCAAATCCTCTGCCGTCATCCGTCACACACAGATGAATCCCGCCATCCTCATTCTGCAGTCGCACATGCGCCTTGCTTGCTCCGCTGTGCTTCTTGACGTTGCGGAGAGATTCCTGAACGACGCGGAATAGGCAGAGTGACACGTCAGGAGATACAGACTTTGGCAAATCGTCATGGGAGAAATCGACCTGTACGCCCTCGTGCGCCGCAAACTCCTTACAGCACGACGCCACTCCCGGAGCCAGACCGAGCCGTTGCAGCGTCGAGGAATGAAGCCGATGAGAAAGCGTATGGAGGTCGGCACCCAGCTCACTTGCCGAATTGACAAGCTCGTTCATTTGCCGGCTGGCTGCCTGGGGAAAGTCGGTTATGCTTTCCGCCGCCACTTCGAGTCCCAGCGAAAGCAATGCTAACCGCTGGCTGAAGTCGTCGTGCAATTCCGACGCCAGCCGGCTGCGCTCCTGTTCCTGCGCGTTGATAAGCATTCCGCTGAGCCTCGTCTGCTCTCGCTTGGCAAGGTTGAGCTGCCTTCGCTCGTACAGTAAATACGCGGCCAGGGCAAGTAATCCGAAAAGTGAGCCCAGCCGTTGGAAGCAGAATCCACTTGGCTTGCTGCCAGGCCGTCCCTTCTCGATTGAGAACGATGCTTCCGGCGGGCAGTCTGGATTCACTGAGATTCCACCGTTTCAACTGCATCCAGTCGAACATGTACACGCTGGGCGCAGTAATGATCGGAATCTCAGCCGGAGGCTTTCCTTGAACGATCTGCGCCACAATCCCCGCAGCTATCTTGCCCTGATCGGCAAAGCTGACAACGTAGCCACCAACGATACCGTGCCCGACGAGAGTGTCGGAGACGCCGAACACAGGAGCGTTCGACGCTTCGGAGACTAGGGGGAGAGCAGTGGTCGCGTTCACGAAATGGCTGCCGCGTGCATCACGAAAGAACGAGAGATAGAGAACGATGGTTCCTTTTTGTAAGTGCCGCAACTGTTCAAGCAGACCGCTCATATCCAGATCGGTCAGATACGTGAATTCCAGCGGCACGGGATGATCGACCAGACTTGCCTTTGCGAGTTTTAGAGTGGCTTTGTCGTATTGCGAGCTTCCACTGACAACGACAACCTTCTTTGTATCAGGCACCAGAAGTCTGGCTGCTTCCAGAGTCTTCGCCAGTTGGAAATCCATCCAGGAGCCCGTGAACCGCGGGCTGAGCTTCATATCTCCGGTTTGCACTTGTGTACTGCCACAAAAAACGACTGGAACATTTGGCAGAAAGTTGCCATGTTCGGCCAGGAACCGAATTGGCGCTGGACCCATTGCGACGATTACATCTATGTTTCGCTTTTCGTACTTTGCAATAAGCCGAGCTTCCACCAGTTGTTGAGGGGCGCCGTCGGAGAAAAGCGGTGAGTCAAGGCTCTCGACATAGAACTCAGTCTGGAACCTTCTATCCGCAGCTAAGCGGGACATTACCTGTTGCGTAACCAAGGCGGAAGCGGGATGCGCCAACCCTACTTCATTGATTATGAGAATGCTTTTCCAGATCGGGGTTTGGGCTCTCGCGGTTGGAACCACGAGCAACAGGAACGGCCAGAGCGCCAGAAGACCTACCCAGCCGCGAAAGGCAGGTGGCAGCCAGCTCCGGCGAATCATTTCGTCCGGCATCGGCAATTGCTCCAGCAGCTGCTCACCCAATCGAGGGCTGAAATATGCGCAGCACAGGACGAATTGGCGGGGTAATAGCTGAAATACTATTCGCCGAGTTACCTAACCTACAAGCGAAAACTGCCGAAGAAGAGGGGCCTGGCAGATCGCCATCCATAAACTCTGCCAGCTTTTTCAACCCTGGGTAACAACCTCTTAGCTGAACTGTTGCAAGCAAGGCTGCCCCCGTCGAGGCGGATTTCATCCTCATGAATTCACAGGGCCTTCGTTGTCACCGCTACTCACCCAACAACTAGGGAAATCCCTAGTCGCCTTCGGAGCCTGAGGGGTTTAGCGTTGGGCCAGCAGCTACGACTTCAGCGCCCGAGAGAGAAGTGGAGACCGTCTCTTTCGACCTTTCGTTTGTTCGGGGCATGGGGCGGAGGCGCGTGGGTGTGCCGTCCACTAAGCGGTCGTTCTGGAAAGGATACTTATGCGATACAGTCTCACTCCTGCTTGCGACCTTGCGTCTTCGCCGCATTCGAACCCTCACACTCAAATTGCCGCTCGTTTCTGCATGGCGGTCCTGCTTTTCCTGCTTGGCGCCTTACCGACAATGTGGGCGCAAGGCGGTTCGACTGCCAGCCCTGAACAGATCCAGGCACTCCAGAGAAAGCTCGACGCGTTGCAGAGTCAGATGGCCGAGGTGCAAGGGGAGATGCGGCGCCTCTCCGGCGAGCCGGCACCGACGGAACCATCTGACCTGAAGAGTGAGGTCAACACTGCAATTGCCGCCGAGCAGAAACAAGAGACGTCGCAGCTGGAAGCCGAGATGACTCCGAAAAAGATAGAGTTGGGTCAGACCACGGTGACTTACCGAGTGTTCTCTCAGGACCCGCTAGCCGCGGCACGCATCAATAACGAGCCGCTCGACCCGGCGTTCCCTGGATTTTTCCGCATCCCGGGTACGAATACGCTGATGCGCATCGGCGGATTCGCCAAGACGGACTTCATCTACGACATAAGGCCGGCGGGAAATCTCGATGCCTTCATCCCGGCGACCATCCCCATCCCAACTCCTGCAAACTTCACCAACTCAACCATGTCGGTAAGGGGCACCCGCTTCAACCTGGACTTCCGTGTACCGTCGAAATCGGGCGACGGCGACAGCTATAGATTCTATTTTGAAATGGATTTCTTCGGCACGAATGCAACCACCCCGAGGTTGCGGCATGCATATGGCCAGGCGAGAAACTTCCTGCTAGGCCAAACCTTCTCGAATTTCATGGATCCAGACGCCGGACCGGATCAAATCGACGAGCAAGGGCCTAACGCCCAAGTGTCGATCCGTAGTCCATTGTTTCAATACAGCGTGCTCGTGGCAGAGAAGACGACCTTCAGCATTTCGGCCGAGAAGCCGAATTCGGACGTGCTCTTCATGACGCCGGATTTCGTCGCGCAACCGAATAGCCCTTCTCCCGACGGAACTTTGAAGATCCGCCGCGAGATGGATCGCGGACACCTGCAGCTGTCGGCACTGTTCCGGAGTGTAGCGGCATTCTTACCGGACGGTCGTCATGAATCGGTGTTCGGCTGGGGCTTCAACTTCGCCGGCGCAACTCGTCTTTGGGGAAAAGACACCGCGGTCTACCAAGTCGCCTATGGCAACGGAATCGAGCGCTACGTCAACGATACCTCCGGTCTCGGTATCGACGCTGCCGTCAGCAGCCTGCAAAATCCTCACATCCAGGCGTTGCCGGTGGTTGCCACGTATGGAGCTTTGCAGCACTTCTGGAACGAGCACGCACGTTCCAGCGCTTTCTACAGCTTTGTGCAAGTGCAAAACACGGAGGCTCAGCTCCCTTCGATATATCATCAGGGCCAATACATGGGCGGCAACATCATATGGAATCCGTTTGGTTCACTCACCGTGGGCGGGGAATTCCTTTACGGTTGGCGAGTGAATAAGGATGACTCCACAGGCAATGCGCCCAGAATTCAGGTCAGCGCGAAGTACAACTTCGTACGTAACGAATATGCAGGAGAGCGATGAACCACACCTTCCGCGCCGGACATAGCCTGATGGATATGAGGCCCTGTTGCTACTGAGTGGACTGACGCTTACGTTCTTAAAGGAACTCGGCCGAGGCCTCTGGCTAACTTTGCCGTTGCTCCTCACTTTGGCACTGGCAATTACGGTGCTTGGACAAGTTGCCGGAAGAGCCGAAGGCTGGCGCCGCTTTGAAAGCTTTTACTGGTCATTCATCACCGCAACCACCATTGGATACGGGGACTTGAGACCTACGAAGGTGATGTCGAGGTTGATGGCCATTCTCATCGGCCTGCTAGGTCTGACGTTTACGGGAATAGTGATCGCGATAGCAGTGCACGCCGCTGCCTTCGCGTTATCCGCGCACGATGCCATCAAATGATGGCTCACGAAAGAGCACCGTATTGCAAGGAGGCTGAAATGTCGGCAGAGGCTGTTGCGACGAAGAGGATCGAAGTAAACCAACCGCTCGAATCATCCATACAGATCGGTTTGGCCGCCTTGCTTGTCATTGGGTGCCTGCTGATTGTGAAACCGTTCGTACCGCTGCTCCTGTGGGCGATCATCATCACCATAGCTTCGTATCCCACGTTTTTAAAGCTGGAACGAGCTCTCAAGGGTAAGAGAGGGCTTGCGGCTACGGTGTGGACACTTTTGCTGCTGGCGATCCTGATCTTGCCGCTGCTGCTTCTCGGCCAAAGCCTTGCTCAGGGTATCGAGCCTGTCGTCGCTGGGCTGCGAGACGGGACACTTGTCCTCCCACCGCCACCTGAGAGTGTCGCGAGCTGGCCTCTCGTCGGCGCGCCCCTCTTTAAGACGTGGAGTGCGGCTTCCGCTAATGTGAGTGCGACGCTGATGAAGTTTGCACCTCAGGTCAAGGCCGCGATTCCGGGAATCTTGGCGGCGTCCGCCGGTTTTGCTGGAACCCTTGTCCAGCTGCTGATTTCGATTGTGCTCTCCGGAGTTCTTCTGGCCAACGCGCAAGCCGCTTACGAGGTGACACGATCACTGGCGATTCGCCTATTCGGCGAACAAGGACCCGAATTCCAGAGCCTTGTCGGCTCGACGGTTCGCAGCGTCACCAACGGGGTTTTGGGAGTCGCCCTGATTCAAACAGTCTTCGCGGCGGCGGGTTTCTTCATTTTCGGGCTTCCCGCCGCAGGTGTCTGGTCGGTAATCTTCCTTGCGGCTGCAATCCTTCAAGTCGGGATGCTGGCCCTGATACCAGCGGTGATCTACGGATTCGCCATCGCATCCGGCACCAAGGCTGTAATTTTCCTCGTCTGGTGCATCGTCGTCGGACTGATGGACAACGTTCTGAAGCCTGTATTGCTGGGCCGCGGCGCCGCCGTTCCCATCGCAGTTGTGTTTTTGGGAGTCATCGGAGGCTTCATGGCAATGGGCCTGATCGGCCTGTTTCTCGGGGCTATCGTGTTGTCGGTTGGGTACAAGTTGTTTCTCGCTTGGGTTGAGGGCGGCAACGCGGAAGCCGCGAAATCTTCGGCCACACCAAGTGCAAAAGCTGCGATAACTGCAGTCTGATGACGGATATGGCCATTTCCCGAGGACTAGGGATTTCCCTAGTTGCTCCCAAGACGGCTGGTGACTATAAGACCTAGTTAAGACGATACCAGCGTATGTCCGGGAGGTTCGTCGCGTGCAACGAAACGGTACTGTCCGCGGCTTCAGCAGGCTTGAGAGAGTTCTGCTGTTCTGCGGGATGTTACTGATTTCTGTTTACATCGCCAGTCGGCTCTACGGCGAAATGTACTCCCGTTCCAGCTTGCAAAGCTTCTGGGCCTCGCAAGCGGCCGCTCAAACGGCAGGCGAAACAAATCCTCGATCGCAAAGCAGCCAGCCCGACTTCCGTCTCTGGTCGGAAAAGCGTATTCAGAAGTACCAGGCCAGCCTGCTGGCGAAAGTCCCACCGCCGTTGGGAGTGATCGAGATTCCTTCGCTTGGGTTACAAGTCGCAATCTTGGAAGGAACGGAAGATCTGACGCTCGATCGCGGAGTCGGACACATCGCTGGAACTGCGTCTCCCGGCGAATCGGGAAACATAGGTATCGCCGGCCATCGAGACGGCTTCTTCCGGGGGCTCAAAGATATTCACGTGGGAGACACGGTTGATATCCAGTCTCAACAGGGGAATTCACATTACCGCGTGGATGAAATCCAGATCGTTTCACCCGACGAGGTCTCTGTTCTGGACCCGCGGACCAAGCCCTCACTTACCCTGGTCACTTGTTACCCGTTCTACTTCGTGGGCAGCGCTCCGTCGCGTTACATCGTTCACGCAACCCTGGCCAATGCGGATGATTTGAAAATCTCTCAAACACCGGTCCGTCAGGCAAAGCCGTAGGCAGACGGACGCGCTAACTACTTTCCATTTCAGACTCAGATGAACTTGGGCCAATGATTTTCTAAAGTCCGAGAATAGGAGAACATAATGAAATCAGACAGCACTTTCCAAATGATTTTGGCGCTGGCGGCTGTGATTCTTTGCCTTACTTTCGCGGTTTCCGTCAGTGCGCAGGTGCAGACTAGCACCCAGACCACAACCGGGACACCAACCCACGAAGTCAAGGTTGAGAGCGGTGAAGTCGTCGACGTCGAAGGAAATTCCCTCTTCGTCAAGATGGCCGATGGCAGCATCCGTCACTTTCCCTATGTGCCTGATAGCGCCACAGTCACCGTCGATGGCAAGCAGCTTGGCATTCACGACCTTAAGCCGGGAATGAAGCTCGAGCGCACCACGGTCACCACAACCACTCCCCAATGGGTGACGACGATTCAAACCGTCAACGGGAAAGTCTGGGCGGCACAACCGCCGCACTGGGTCATTCTCACCCTGGAAAACGGAGAGAATCAGAAATTCCAGGTGCCAGAGGGAACGAAGTTCAACGTCGGTGGCCAGGACACGGACGTCTTTGCCCTGAGGAAAGGAATGGTGGTAACTGCGACCAAGGTCGTGGAGACTCCGCAGAATCTAGTGTCCACTCAGCGCCAGGTGACTGGTACAATCCCGCCTGGTTCAACGGTGTTGATTGCTAAAGGCCAGCCCACAGCCGCGCCGGGCGCCGCCGCCGGCAGTGCAGAAACCACGACCACTACGACGGCTTCGACGCAGTTGCCGAAGACCGGAAGTAATTGGCCGTTGCTCGGAATGATTGGGCTTCTGCTGATTTTCGCTGCAATAGGAAGCAGAGCTTTACGGGGAGCATGGCGAATTCAGAGCTAGCGGGCATTGCGGTAAAGCTCAGCGGCTTTCAGCTGTGCTCACATATTTCCTAGTTGGAGGATGAGTCGGAGTATTTTCTTCGGAGTGAACCTTTCGAATCTTCATTGACCTCGTCATTTGCCCACACACTCCAAACCAGGAGTGTGTGGGGCTTCTCTCGAACCTCTGCACAGTCGGAACGCGTGAGGTTACTTAGCTGCATTGTCCTGCCCCTGTGGCGAAGAGTTTGGGATCAAGCCTGCCAAGCATCTTGCGCAGCTCTGCGACGGATGCTTCGGTCGTTGCTTCCCCGATGCGCGCCATTTCATCGGCCCGAGTGAATTCCGATATATCAAACGACGTCACGTCCGGCGCGAGCACAAAGTCTGCCGGCTGAACCCCGACCGAGTTCATGTTGTAACCCTGGACCATGGTTTGTCGCATGATCACTTGAATTGTTGCCAGGAAGCGGCTGGCAAACCTGGAACTAATTCCCTCAAAATCTTTTTCTAACTTTGCCGTCACAGTTGATGCGATGACAAAGTTGCATCCTTTGGCGACGAGCACATTTGCGGGAACATTGTTGAGCAGTCCGCCATCCACCAACGCCTGGCCCGATTCAATGATAGGCAGCGATAAAGGAGGAAGGTTGATACTCTCCATAACGCCGACCGTGGCGTCGCCAGCTTCGCGCACGATCGATTCTCCTTGCACGAGATCGACGGCAATCGTAAACATCGGAAGTATTAATTGCTCCATCCTGGATTCACCCAGGTATTTCCGCAGCATGGAATCAAATTGGCGCCATCTGTACTTGTAGAGCAAGTACCAATAGCCCGCGCCGGGTAGTTGACGAAAGAACCACGAGGGCTCCAATTCGCTCTTGAAGCGATGGGCAATATATTCGGGATCGAAGCCAGCCGCGTAGATTGTGCCAACCATCGCCCCTGCGCTTGTACCCGCCAGCATGTCGACATAGATGCCATGTCGCTCAAACATTTTCAGCACTCCGAGATGAGCCATACCTCGAGCCGCGCCGCCTCCCAGCGCCAAACCAATCTGAATGCCTCGCAGATGATGAACGATGCGTTCCAATCCATGTTGCAGCAGAGTATTTTGGTTTTCACCGGGATCATCGAAACTAAGTTTAAAGTCTCGTTGAGCGAGCCCATTCAACTCTGGCACATAGGGAGCCATTGGCTCCCTGCCGTTGAGAACCCACACGATCCGGATCTTGTCTCGCCATCTCGGAACGCGTTTCACCAGTCCTTCGAGCAGAACAACTGCTGCGCGCGCGTCCTGGGGCCGGACACACCACAGCACCGTGTCCACGTAACTCAAAAGCCGCTTCATTGCTTCCGGTGAATAGACCGTTCCAACATCTACTAAGAGCCGACTGTTCAAGGGCCAGTCTTTAAGAATGTCTTCGCGAACCTGGCCTTCTCCAGCAAGCAATTTGAAGGGGATGTCGCCGCCAGGTTTCGCTTGTTCGTAATCGCCGAACACAGCCGGAGACTCGTCTAATTCTCTAAGCCGGCGCGCGAGATGACCGACAAGGGCACGGCTCGCCTCGCTGTGATGAATAATGCCAACGACAGATGGCTTCGGAAGGGAGCGATCGACCATCACATATCGCTTGAACGCGTTAACTGTCAAGCGAAATAGAGCTCGTTGAAAATCTGCGTGCTCCGTCGCTAGCTGCAGCACGTCCCTGGGAGTGAGTCGTATCGCCGTTGAAGGTTCAATGGCTTCGACGTGCAAACGAACACGATCCGTGGAACCTAGGGCAATCAATGCAATGGCACGCCCCGGAACTAAAGTATCTGTCTGAACAAGCTTGCCCAACGAATCGTGGAGGGTTGACTGCACCCGGCCTGTAATCAGGAAGTACAGGTGTGTTATTTCTGAGTCGAGTTCAACGACCACTTCGCCGGTGTGAAGCTCGACCCACTCCGCTCTCTCCGCGATCGCCGCTAACGCTTCCTCGCTGAGTTCCTGGGCCCATTCGAGCCGACGAAGATCCCGATGAAGTTGTTCAGTAGTGGGGCGAAGTGGTTTTTCGTCGCTGCTATTCATCTGATCTCCTCAGACGTTCAGAATCAAGAGGATATCCTCCAGTTCAGGCGGAGGAGAAATTGGCCTAAGCCGGCAGAAGTGCGGCCCGATTCAGTTCTTGCGGACTCTCGACCGAGGCCTCGCCGACTAGGTCTCGCGACAAGAATGCTTACGGAAGCTCTACAGCCCAGGCAACAACCTTCCAATCGGCTTTCTCTTTCGTCCACAACAGCAGAAGAGCGGGTGATTGCTCGTCCCCATAATTCAATCTGCTGGCCGACAAGTAATAGCGTCCGTACTTTGCATCAGCGGGCTTCAACTCCGGAGAGCTCTCGGATTGCTGACGATGTTGGCACAGAAAGCTATGGGCCTTCTGGTCGGGCACGGCCATGACCGCGAAAGCTTCAGAGTTGTCCTGCTGAACTGGGCGCAGGAGAACATTCGTGGGCTGCAGACTCGACATCGTATCCGCGAGATTCGTACCCTGTGGAATTCGCGCGAGCGGCTGTTGCAGTCCAGACTGAACTCTGGCGATGGGTGTCAAGCTCTTCTGGTCTTTGGATGGTGGTGCGAGACACTGGTAGGAACTCTGTGACGCAAAGGTCGAAGCCTGGACGACGTTCCGTTTTACAACCCAGGCCTGGTAGAACTCGGTGATATCTTTTATCGCTGCGGGATCACCGGCGATGGTCTGCGGAGCTTCCGCTGAAGGTTCGGCCTGCGCTGAAGCGTTCTGGGGCACGATGTTGGCTTCCTTGCCATCTTCAAGGCGAATACCGACGATCTTCCAGTAACCTCCCTCCTGAGTCCAAAGCAACGACATAACTTTGCTGCTGCTGTCTCCTTGCTTTCCGCGAAATGCAGTCGCAAAGTATTTGTCTTTAGAGCTTTTGCTTGAATTCTCGCCCGGAGTAGCACCGCACTCCTCGTCCGGCACCATGTCGGCAGGCACGCTCACCAGCCGAAATTCCGATGCATACGTGTTCTTCGCCTCCTTCAGTGTCGGCGACCACTTCTCAGCAGGTTCGAACGCGTCGCCAACTGCATTTACCGTTCCCAGGCTATCGCTAAATTTCTGCATTGCCAGCATGGCCTGCAGCCGAGCCATGCCCGGGGGCACGGCATGTTTACTCTTTGACACCGTTGCCTCCAAACATGGATAACTGCGACGCGAAAAATAGGCAACCGACTTATTCGGTTGTTTGGCCACTACCCAGCTTTGCAGGAAATCGTGGGCGCTCTTGTCGACACCCTGATCGGCTTTCACGCTGGGATTCAGGGGAATGTGCCCAAAGCCCTCGCTGACGTTTTCCGAGGGTGCCTTCCCCCCAGTTCCGAGCTGTCCAAAGACATTGCGCCACCAGCCGTTGAGGCCCGACCAGCGGCCATCATGCCGGTCCAGGTTGTTTCCCGCGCGGACGTCGGAGTTGGAAGAGGATAAGTGTCCATTGACCAAACCTTTGGGAAAGCCGGAAGAGCGATAGTCGACATCGATGTCCGACAATTTGTGGTCGAGCGAAATGGAGAACTGAATCGAGGGAGGTCCGTTCTTCAGCCTGAAACAGATGGGAAACCCCTTGTGATAAACGCTGTTGTCACGATCGCGAGAGAATTCCTGGCTGCGGCTCAGGATGTCCACTGTGTTGGGTTTCAGGAATACGTACAGCCGAAACTGCCGGTCGCCGCCAACGCCGGATTGCTCTCCCATCACTTCGTCTATGGCGTCGACCAAGTCGAGGGCACTACCCAGACTCTTTCCCTGCGCATCGGTCAGCTTGGCATTCAGCAGCGCATGAGTTACAGCGTCGTACGTGGTGCGTACCGACAGTCGAGCGCTGTCGTAAGCCTGTTCGGGGATAAGGTTGCTTCCGGTCGTCGCGTTATAGCGACGAATGAAATCGTCCACTAGTCGCTCTTGCTCGGGACGCAATGAGGCATAGGACCTGCCAAGTTCCAAGGTCTCATTTTTTGCACTTGGGGATTTGGCTGCCTTCTTTGAGGCTGCTTGCGTTTGAGCAAGAACGACTTCGGGCACGGCGAGGAAGAATGAGAAAACGATGAGAATGATCGGTCGTGCCCTTAGCTTCATCGCGAGCCTCCTATCGTCGGTTTGCCAGCCCTGACGGCGCTTATCTTGCCAATGGTGGTAAAGGTCGGGCTAAAGGCGACTCATTTGTGGTCCAATCCGAAGGACGAACCCACGATTGGATTTTACTCCGCCCCAGCGGGAGGGGACGGGTTTACATTCTCGCGATCCTGACTCTTGACCGCCTGTAACTGGCGCTCCGTTGTTGCCAACATCTCTTGCAAGACTCCAACAAGGTGAGAGGGAATCTCGGAGCTCGAAAGCCACTCTTTGATCACCTCCTTACGCGACTCGAGCTCCGTAATCTGTCGCCAGGAAGATTCGCCGGACATCAGACGCTGAGGGAACATCGCCGTCCTTAACGAGAGCCACGCGCACCTTACCCGACAAAACGCGGCCTGACGCGGAGCTACTTTTTGTTCGGGTCGTCGTTCTTCTAGTATTTCGTGCCTTGCAGGGTCAATTGCGGAGCAAGGCTATTCTTGGTGATCTGGCAAACCCGTACGCCTAGGTCCATTTCGACCGCTCCCGAGTCTGCGCCTAGCTTGACCAACCGGAGTTGACAGACTGATCAGCGCGACTTGATTGTCGAAGATCAAATAACCCGTCAATCCTTCACGCCGACGCCCAGCCCGCTACCGGCGAAGATCATCTTCACTTTAGGTAGATCACTCTCGACTAAGCAGATCACTCTCAACCGCAAAGCAGACTCTAGGGGCTCATGAACGGCCACTTAGTCTTTGTTGCCGTGGGAGAACGCTCTAATTGAATTGAGCGTGCCAAGCTTTTAATTCAGGTCGTCATCCTTGTAGTACTTGGTACCCTTGGCGGTGATTTCAAGCGCCACACCCTTGTCCGTCAGTTGATACATCCAGACGCCGGGAGAGACCGAAGCCGCTCCGGCCAGCGCTCCACCTTTCTCCCCAGTCGTGGCCGCGGCCGTAGTTTGTCCGCCGAATTCCCAGCCGGAATTGACAAAGCTGTCGAACGACTTATCGTCGTCGAAAACGAAGATCACACTAAATTTCTTCACCCCAAATCCGAGCCCGGCCTGGAGCTCCACTACCTTCATGAACGTCTCCTGCTTGCTCTTATTGTTCACGGCTATGCCTTCGCCCTTGCCGGACCCAAGCATGAGGATCTTTACGCCCGTGTTGCTGAACACGGCATACCCTGCCGCTCCCGCGACTGCGCCTTTGGCCTTCGGCTCAGCCTTATAAAGACGCTGCAGAGTATCGTGGGCCATCTTCCGGACCTCCTTCTGCTCCTCGGCTTTCTTGTCGTCGGCTGCGTGCGCCACAATCGCCAGTGAGCAAGCCAGCGTGAGGAAGATGACCTTCAGAATCGTGGTACCTCTACCTGTTGTGAGAGTCACGGTTTTGTACCTCTTTCTTGTTCGAAGTGTCTACTCTGCTGCTACCTGAGGCCTAGGGCCATCTGGATACAACAGCCTGTCCTTTTAAGCTTGCAACACATCTCCCGAACCAGTGGGCATTCGACCCGCATCCGCACAGCCTAGCCCTGCGCCGGTTCCTGGAGCAACTAGGGATTTCCCTAGTTGCAGGAACCCAACAGCACACCTGATGCTTCCAGTGAGCAAGCACCTCGAGGGCATTCAGGGTCTGAGCTTGGAGCTTAAGCAATTCGAGGCCAGGAATTCCCACGCGGCGAAGTGAACGGATTGTCATGGGTCATCGATTTGCCAAATTCATCGGAGGAAACAATGAAGAAGTTAGCGATAGCCCTTGTTACGGGAGCGTCACTCATGCTGGTCCAAACTACGGCGTTCGCTCAGAAATCGGAAACGCCAACCTCGGGGCCGACCGTTAGTGAGCAGGACATACAGCTACTGCGGTCCGATATACGCTCCACGAAAAAGCAACTCATTGCGGAAAACATGAAGCTGACGGCTGCCGAAGCGGAAAAGTTTTGGCCGGTCTATGATGCATACACTCAAGAGACCACGAAGCAGGGTGATGCTCGTTACGCTCTCGTTAAGGAGTACGCAAACAGCTATGTGAACATGACGGACGCTCAGGCCGACAGCCTCGTCCAAAAGATGGCAGCGTTGGATGTGCAAACTGCAACCGTGCGCGAGCAGTGGATTCCTAAATTTCGGAAGGTGCTTACTGGAAAACAGACTGCACTGTTCTTCCAGCTAGACCGGCGCATCAATCTACTGCTCGATCTGCAGTTTGCCGCAAACATTCCGATCATCATGTAGCGTTAGCGTCCATTTTGACAAAATACCCCGACAGCGATCGTACAAAAAGCAACAAGCATGACAGGGCCTGACAAATCGTAGTCCGATTGAAAGGAGCAATATCGATGACCAGAGTAGGTTGCAAATATGCGTGGTCAGTTGTCGCAACGGCCACGACTTGCTTGACCCTTGCCCTGAGCCTGAGCGCGCAGGTGCAGACACAAACTACCACAGCCGCAGGGAATCCTATCGTCGTAACCAAGGTCGAACGTGGTGAAGTCGTGACCGTCTCGGGCAACGACCTGGTAGTCAAGATGGCTGATGGCTCGATCCGCCATTTTCCGAATCTGCCCGAGAGCGCGAGAGTGACAGTAGATGGCAAGCAGCTCGGCATCCACGATCTGAAGCCAGGCATGAAACTCCAGCGAACCATCACTACTACCTCAACTCCCATGACCATTACGACCGTGCAGACTGTTAAGGGGAAGGTTTGGGAAATCGTTCCGCCGCTGAGCATTATCTTGACCCTCGAAGACGGCAAAAACCAGCGGTTCAAGATTCCCGAGGGCCAAAAATTTAACGTGGACGGAGAGATGCTCGATGCCTTTGCCGTGCGCAAGGGGATGATCCTCACAGCCACCAAGATCGTGGAAGAGCCCATCGTTGAAGTCACGCAAGACAAGACGGTGACAGGCACGGCTGCGCCAACGCCGCCGCCCCCGGATGTACCCATCCTGGTTGCGGAGGGGAGCGAAGAGGCGGTGCCGACTGCGGAAGCGGCCCCAGCTACAGCCCCAGCAACAGCCGCACCAGAGGCCGCGAGTGGCTGGCCGACGTGGCTGACCTGGGTGCTGGTTCTTCTAGTATTGGCTGCTATCGTCTGGTGGTATGTGAGCCGGAAGAACCGCTCGGCTTCATGATCGTCGACCAGCCTTGACGGGGAGTCGCCCGTGATTGATGGGTGTCTCCTCGGTCACTCACTGCTCTTCTCCATCACAACACGTCACGACTTATCTGAGTGCTTGCCTCAATGGCGCGGGCCGATTCCGCCCCTGATGATGGCTGCAATTTCGCTGTCAATCCAACGAGGACTCGCATATGACGTGGCGAAGTTTCGAGGTGTGCCGTGAGTGTGTCGTGCGGCGTGATCTTGTAGGCGCTAAGTTGATTCTTTTCAATACGGTGTATATTGCTTCCGTGCAGGTATACGTCTCTGTAACTGATTGACTCCGAACGGCTTTATCTCGAGTTTGTCGCCTCCCCGATTCATAACTCTGGATCAGCATATCGGGGTTCGAATCCCTGGGGAGCAGCCAAAATTACCCATTAGATTCTGGATTGAGAGGGACTTCGCGCCGCTCAGGATCGGGCGAAGCGGGGGCACGTTTTCACCGTACCAGCCCTTCGGGCACCGGCAGCAACGCATAATTGAGTCATGTCGGCTGCTGATTCGACCTTGATCCAAAACTTGTGCGTCGTCCTTGTGCGCACCCGTAATCCGCTCAATATCGGAGCGGTAGCGCGGGCGATGGCGAACTTCGGCGGTTCGCAACTGCGGCTGGTGGAGCCGTATGATCTGGCGTTCCGCGAAGCCCGCTCCGCGGTCGGAGCCAGCGAACTCTTAGCCAACGCCGAAGTCTGCCAGAGCGTCGCGGAAGCCGTCGCCGACTGCCCGCTCGTAATTGGCACCACCGCAGCCACAAACCGCAGCGTGAGCCTTCCGCTCATTACCCTTCCCCAAGCGGCCTCCTCAGATCGTTGACGCCGCACGCACCGGGAAGGTCGCACTGCTGTTTGGCTCCGAAAAACGGGGTCTCGCCAACGAAGACATGAGCTACTGTCATTGGCTGGTACGCATTCCCACAACCCAGCAAGCTCCTTCCATGAATCTCGCGCAGTCGGTCGTAGTCGTGCTGTATGAACTGGCGCGAACATGGACCGAGACTGCGGCAGCCGTAGAATCCGAAGCCATAGCTGCTGCCGATGCTCCAGCGAACATGCAAAGTCTGTTGCGGCTCGTCGAAGTCATCCGCGAAACTCTGGAGTGTTCCGGCTACTACTCCGAAGCAGCCGCCGCGACTTCGGAGGAACAACTTCGCCGGCTGATGCTTCGCATGAAGTTGAGCGAACCTGACTCGGAAATCCTCCTCGGAATGTTCCGTCACATCCTGTGGAAGCTTGGGCGAGCTCGCCGGAGTGATATGCATGCCAGCGGCCGCAGTGAGCCGTCCGGCGCAGCAGCCATAGTCTTCTGTCAGGTGAGCAGTTATCTCCACGCGCCGAATGATCAGTCCCATCAATACGAAGGCGACGGTCATGTAACCGCCGTTGATGAGGACGTATCTTAGGGAGCGGCGCTCAAACAGGGAGATGGTGGCGATCCCCAGCGCGACCCAGCCGAAGCCGGCGAGAAATCCGGCCGTAGCGCCCCAACTCGCGTTAGTCTTTGGTTCGGCCAAGAATGCCGCCAAGTTCGCCGCCATCACCACAGCGAAAACGAACGCCAGTCCGAAGATCTTTCCCATATTCGATTTTGCCAAGTCGGCCTGGCTGAATTGATTAACCGACATCCACGCGCGGCCAAACAGCGCCGGTGAATACCACAGTCCACCGAGAACGAATGTTGACACTGCAGCGGCCAGCACGGCCAGCCAGTTGATGTGAGGCATGGTTCAATCCTCCGAAGTAATTTGTACTTGCGGGGACCACTATGCCTCTGCGACGCCGGCGTCGTATTGTAAGGAATTTCCCGTCAGTCGAGGTGGATGTAGAGCGGAAACTCGGTGTGCGTACGTTGGTACTCTGCGGGAGTAGTTGCGGCAAACTCCTGGAATTCGTGAATCAGGTGTGCCTGATCGTAGTAGCCGCAGTCGATTGCCAGTCCGGCCCAGTCGGGCGAGGCTGGAGCGTCGCAGACTGCATTGAGCGTTTTGCGGAAGCGAATCAGTCGAGAGGTAAACTTCGGGGTCAGCCCCACGCGGCAATCGAAACGCGCTAGCAACTGTTTATGGCTTACCCCAAGCTGCGAGGCCATGTCACGCAATGTAATGACCGGCCACGAGCTTAACGAAGCCAGGGCTGCTGCCACAGTCCGGTCAGGCTCAAGTCGAGACTGTGCTTTGCGGACGAGATAGCTTTCGAGCACATCGAACTTTCCTTCGATGCTCTGGGTTTCAATCAGTTGGTCGCGTAGGGCAAGTATCTCCCGCTTCCAAATCAGATCGAGTTCCACCACCTCGCCGGAGAGCTCTGAGATGGGAAAGCCGAAAAACGGGGCTGCGCCGCCGGTACGAAAATGCACTCCCATCATGGATGAACCGGGCTCGGCCCCAATCACGATGTACTTCCGCTGCATGCCGCTGATCCAGCACTTGTTGTATTGAGCGTGACGGGTGTGTTCCTGGCGATCGTAGAGTTTTTTCGGGCCGTCGCCAAGGTCGATGATGAGCTCCATCGAGGCATCAGGCAGCAGCTTCTCGCGGGGGTGGTCTGCGATCAGGTCGTCGTAGTACCACAGATTCTCCACAAAGTGAGAAAGGGGTGGCGACGGGATTCGCAGACGATAGACCATTGTCGCGTGACACTAGCATGACCGGGACACGAAGATCAAACCGCGGCGACCTGAAACTTGCACCATAGCTACGGCTCTGGGACCTCGGCAATAATGCGCGTTGTGGCTGCGAACTTCCGGCAGTCGTGGAAGGTCATGACATGCTTGGGGCATTGCGAGTTCTCCCACCAGCCGCAGATGGTCGTTTCGGATCTGACCGGCAGCACGAACACACCGGCGTCTCCCAATGAAGTCGGGGCATAATCGATGGAGGTGCGAATCCAGGTGATGTCCAAACCCGCTGGCAGATCTACCGCCTGCAGCCTGAGCTTGAGCAGCCGGCCAGTTCCCCGGTCCAGCCATAGCTGACCTTGAAACCCGGGGTTCACGGCACGTCCTTTGCTATCTCGTACACGCCAGAAGCTCTTCGCAGCCGGCACATCAAATGGATAAACAGTCACCCGTGAGCCGCCCACATAAGAGTCCTTGGCGGACTTAAAAATAGCAACGATAGGCGCTTTGAACAGATTCGCAAGAAATAATCCAAACTCGCCGTCTGAATCGAATCCCATGAGGTTGCTCTTAGCAGACGCTGCGTCGTCCAGCGGCCTGCCGTTCACGGTGACGTGAGAGTGAATCTCCTCGCCCTTCACAAAAGTTACCTCGGCATTTAACACAGTTTCAAACGGGTCTCTTTTCTCTGTTGTTGTCTCTTGGCAGATGAAATCCGGCAGGTTCTGGAGGTAGGTTTGCGAAGATTCGCATAGGTTCGAGAGAAGCAACATATTCGCATTGTGTGCACCGATTTCCTGGCAGTGGCCAATGGGGGCAGTGGAAAGCCCTCCTCCCAGTGGTCTTGGCAGAGCGGGAGACGCTGGCTGGGCTGGTGCGATCAGCCCCATGAAGAACAGGCCTACGTACACGGAGGTAATAAGCGCGGTTTTCATGGTGACCCTCCCATCGTTGCGGACTGTCGTTGTGCTCTCTGAAGGACACGCTAGACCGGATGCTCCGCAGCATCAATGGACAGGAGGTGGCTTCCATATCCCTTTTGGGTGACCAAGCACACTACTGATTTGACACCGGGTTAGCCCGGCCTGTTCCCAATTTGGCGGGAAATGAGTTTTGAGAATTCATTGAGAACTCACCGAAAGGTCGGCGCTAGGGCGGGGGCGCACGAAGATGGGACCTTGGTGGGCGGAAATTCCCGGCAGCTATTCAGCGGTTTCATGGCCGATCTTCGTACCAGCCGCCGAGCTCCTTGATCTTGTCATCCGGGACGCCGCACAGATCAGCCACCCGCATTGCCTGCTCTTCCATGGATAGCGCTTCCCACGGTTCGAGTTTCTGGGCAGCCGATTGCCGGTGCCGCTCCAGTCCCTGGTCGACATCTCCGCGAATCATCAGGGCGTCCGCTTCCGTCGCAGAGATCCACTTTTTCTGCTTCGGGTCTACTCCACTCTTTGCGTGCTCAAGTACTTTATTGGCCCACTCTTTCGCTTTGGCGAAGTCTTTCGACGGCGGAGCCATCGTCAAGTACGCGATGTTGATCCCGTGATAGAAGGCTTGATCGTGGTCGACCGGCGTCTTGGCCGTCGCTTTCTCGTATCCCTCGGTATAGAGTTTCAGGGCTCGATCGAGATCATCCTGCAACGACTTCAACCACCATCTGCGTTTCAGCCTACCGGCAAGAATACCTAAGATATCGGTTTGTTTAGGATCGTGTGCCTGCAGCAACCGGATGGCAGTCTCCGAATCCCCCGTTTTCTCCAGCGCCATTCCCAGTTGTCCAGCTCCATAATCGTCAAGCTTTGGAAATGGAGCATCGCGGTCCTGAAGGTATTCCGGCCAGAGCCTGCCGATAATGTCCTGCCATTCACTCTTCTCGATGCTAACGTGGGCGCTACTCTTAGCCCCCTGCGGCCGCTTTGCGTCGGGCGCCATTGCTTCCAGCAGGATCTGCACGGGGGGCGCGTTGACATCATCTCCTTCAAGCATACTGACGTGGTTTCCGGGAATCACCCGGCAAACAGCATCTGGGAAGCACCGCAAAGAAGATTCGGGCGGAACAAACTGGTCCCTCTCGCCAGCCACCGAAAGAAAACCGAATCCCCCGGCAGTGGTCAGATTCTTCTCATTCCATGCCTTTCGCAGAGATGTAACGAAAGGGCCGCCAGCAACCATATTGTCGATCTGGCGTTTCCAAAAATCCGCAGCGCCAGCCTTGCTCAGGCCGTTGCTGGGCGAACCAAACAGCACTACATGCGAGACGCGCTTGCGCAGATCGTCGTGGGTAACGAGTGCCTGCTGCAGCACCAATCCTCCCATGCTGTGCGCCACCAGCGCGAGGGTGTCGTACTTCTTAGCCGCGGTTACGGTTCGGGTGTATAGCATTGTCGCAATCTCGGTCAGTGTGGCATCGGCGCTCCACAAACCCGAAATGTCAAACCACTTCTTACTGGAATAGCCAAAACCTGCCAGGTCCCAGTCGGCCAGATAGGCAGGTTTACCATCTTCAGGATGGAGAATTGTGGGGATGTTTCGCCAGGTTTTTCGGAGATCGCCGGTGAACCCATGAATGAAGATAATGGCCGCACGGTTCCCGGGTCTTGA
Source organism: uncultured Acidobacteriaceae bacterium (assembly GCA_963758835.1). Taxonomy (GTDB): domain Bacteria; phylum Acidobacteriota; class Terriglobia; order Terriglobales; family Acidobacteriaceae; genus CAVVDY01. Next base: position 83,740 of record CAVWWZ010000002.1, read on the forward strand.
GCTGAAGATATCGAAGCTGAGGGTCGCCATGGCGCCTCCGAATCAGGAAGTCAGGAACATTGAAGAACCGACCATCTTAGCAGCGAAGTCCAGCGGAGAAGCACGGCACTCTTCCCCAGCATGAGATGGCTTAAGATGTGCTCTGCCGTAAACTAGGCTTAAGCCTCAAACGGGCTGCCCTTGTGCCTACCTCTGAAAATCGGGGAAACTGAACTCATGGAATCTTCAGCGACACAGACAGAAACACCCATCAGCACCATCCGCGATGTGGGCCAGCACGAAGGCCAGGCAGTCACCATCCGCGGCTGGCTTTATAACCTGCGAGAGAGCGGCAAGCTGCTGTTCCCGCAGTTCCGCGATGGCAGCGGCATTATCCAGGGCGTGGTGGTGAAGAGCCAGGTCTCACCCGAGCTGTTCGACGCGATCAAGACCCTGACGCAGGAGTCGAGTGTCATCGTCACCGGCAAGGTGCGGGCCGACAAGCGCGCCCCCGGCGGGTATGAACTCGACGTCACCGATGCGCAGGTGGTGCAGAAGGTGAAGGAGGACGATCCCTATCCCATCTCGCTGAAGGAACACGGTGTTGATTTCCTGATGGAGCATCGTCACCTTTGGCTGCGGTCGCCGCGCCAGGCTGCGGTGCTGCGGGTTCGCGCCGAGATCATCAAGGCTGCGCGTGACTTTTTTGACGACCGCGGCTTTACGCTGACGGATCCGCCGATTCTCACCCCCGCCGCCTGCGAAGGCACCACCACGCTGTTCCCGGTCGACTACTTCGAGGAGCAGGCGTTCCTCACCCAGTCGGGCCAGCTGTACGTCGAGGCGACGGCCATGGCGTTGGGCAAGGTCTATAGCTTCGGCCCGACCTTCCGCGCCGAGAAGTCGAAGACCCGCCGCCATCTTACCGAGTTCTGGATGGTCGAGCCTGAGGTCGCTTACGCGACGCTGGATGACTTGATGCAGCTCGCCGAAGAGTTCATCAACCAGATCGTTACGCGCGTGCTGGAGCGCCGGCGTCCTGAGCTAGACACGATTGGCCGCGACATCTCAAAGCTGGAGAAGGTTGCGACGCCGTTCCCGCGTATCACCTATGACGAAGCGGTGAAGATGCTGAACGATGCCCACGAGAAGGGTCTGGTGGAAAACAAGTTCGAGTGGGGCGGTGACTTCGGCTCTCCGGACGAGACCTACATCTCTTCGCAGTTCGATCGTCCGGTGATGATCCATCGCTATCCTGCTAAGGTGAAGGCCTTCTATATGGAGCCCGATCCGCAGCGGCCGGAACTGGCGCTTTGCGTGGACGTGCTTGCGCCTGAAGGATACGGCGAGATCATCGGCGGATCGCAGCGCATGGCATCCCACGAGCTATTGCTGCAGCGCATTCACGAGCATGAGCTGCCGGAAGAAGCTTTCAAGTGGTATCTCGATCTGCGCAAGTATGGCGGGGTGCCGCACGCCGGATTCGGCATGGGCATTGAGCGCGCCGTCGCGTGGATTTGTGGCCTGGAACACGTCCGCGAAACCATTCCGTTCCCCCGTATGTTGCACCGTTTATATCCGTAAGGCGAGAGACAAAGACCATGGCAAGTCCACCGATTACTAAACCGCTAGAGAACATTGATTCCAAGAAGATCCGCATTATCGGCGTGCCACTTGATCTGGGGCAGTCGCGACGCGGCGTCGATATGGGTCCATCCGCAGTGCGCGTTGCCGGACTGGAGAGCAAGCTTGAGGCCCTCGGCTACGTCGTCGAAGACAAAGGCAACGTGCCGGTCGCGCTGGCCGAAACCAAGTCCTCGGGCGATCCGCAATGCCAAATATCTGAAGGAAATCGCCGAGACCTGCTCGAAAGAAGCCGACCTGGTCATCCAGACGCTGGAGTCCGGCAAGATCCCGTTAGTGCTGGGCGGCGACCACTCGATCGCAGCTGGAACCGTTTCGGGCGTTGCTGAGTTCTATCGCCGCTCGAAGCAACGCGTCGGCCTACTTTGGATCGACGCGCACGCCGACATCAACACTCCAGAAAGCTCTCCCAGCGGGAACGTGCATGGCATGCCACTGGGCGCCATCATGGGACTGTTTCCGGGTCCGCTCACCGACATGTACGGGTTCTGTCCGAAGGTGAAGCCCGACAATGTGGTACTGGTGGGAATTCGCGATGTCGATCATGTCGAGCGCGAGAACATCCGCAAGGCCGGAGTCCACGCCTTTACCATGCGCGACATCGATGAGCGCGGCATGCGCGTGGTGATGGAAGAGGCGCTGCGGCTCGCCGGGCGCAACACGGTCGGCTATCACGTCTCGCTCGACATGGACTGGATCGACCCGGAGGATGCTCCGGGCGTCGGCACTCCGGTATGGGGTGGCGCTACTTATCGCGAGGGACACCTAGCCATGGAGATCATCGCCGACCACGGCCGCCTGCTGAGTTTCGAGATTGTCGAGGTGAATCCGGTGCTCGACGAACGCAACCAGACGGCGGAGCTGGCGGTCGAGCTGGCGCTGTCGGCGTTTGGGAAGAAGATCCTGTAGCTACGCAAGAATCTCGTCCACGGGCGGACAGTTTATCCCTCCGATGGACGTCGGGCGCACGTTTTCCCTGCCTAAGTAGTTGATTAGGCTCCAGCGGCGTTGGCTGGCGCGTTGCAGCGATATCAGTGGCGGACCCTGCCGTAACTCAAGCCGCTGCAAAACTATGCTTCAGGACCTTTCGTACGCCATTCGACAGTTAGCTAAGTCACCCACCTTCACGCTCGTCGCGGTCCTGGCGATTGCTCTTGGGATCGGGGCCAACACGGCCATCTTCAGCGTGGTGAACGCAGTATTGCTCCGCCCACTGCCGTATCAGGATCCCGACCGTTTGGTCACCATCCTGGAGAACTACGATAGTCCGGTTGCTCCCGGCAATGTCGCCGATTGGCGCACGCAAAACCATGTCTTCGAAGACATCGGCTCAGCCGAGGCATGGACGCCAAACCTGAGCAAGACGGGGCAGGCTGAGTCGATAAAAGCGCTGAGGGTGAGCCCGAACCTGTTTCCCATGCTTGGGGTACAGCCCCTGCTCGGGCGATTCTTTGGAGGCGACGAGGACAAGGACGGGAACGCCCACGTGGTCATCCTGAGCCATGGGCTCTGGCAACGGCGCTTTGGCGGCAACCCTGACATTGTGGGACAACCGATTACGCTTCAAGGCCAACCTTTCACCGTTGTGGGAGTGATGCCGGCCGCTTTTCAGTTCGCGCCGTTCTGGGTGACGAAGGCCGAGTTGTGGGTGCCTCTTGCCCTGGGGCAACAGGCTGCCAGCCGCGAGATGCAGAGCCTGCGTGCGTTCGCCCGGCTCAAACCCGGTGTCACCCTGGAGCAGGCGCGCTCAGAGATGGCGACCATCACAGCGCGACTGGAGCAGCAGTTTCCCGGCACCAACCGCAACATCACAGTGCAGCTTCTGAAGGACAAAGTGGTTGGCGATGTTCGCCCGGCACTGCTGGTATTGCTGGCGGCTGTAAGCTTCGTACTGCTCATCGCCTGCGCGAACGTGGCGCATTTGCTGATGGCGCGCGGCGCCGCCCGACAACGGGAAATCGCAGTGCGGGCTGCACTTGGGGCCGAACGCTGGCGGATTATTCGCCAGTTCCTCATAGAGAGCTTGCTACTGGCTTTGATGGGGGGCGCTGTGGGGCTGCTGCTGGCCTTCCGCGGACTGCCGCTCTTGACCGCGTTGATTCCGGCGTCGTTGCCTCGCGCCGAATCGATCACCCTGGATACGCCGGTGCTGCTGTTCACCGCGGCGGTTTCGATTCTCACGGGGATCATCTTTGGCGTTGTGCCTGCGTTGCAGGCCAGTGGCCTCAACCTGCGCGATGCGCTGCAGGAAACCGGACGAGGAGGCGGCGAGAGTCTGCGTCACAACCGCCTGCGCAGCGTGCTTGTGGGTTCGGAATTCGCCCTGGCGTTCCTGCTCATGATTGGGGCCGGGCTGATGGTACGCACGCTAATTGCCCTGCACGCCATCGACCCCGGATTCGAGCCGCACCACGTGCTGAGCGCAGTCGTGTCGGTCGCCGGCTCCGAAGAGGCACAGCCGCAAAAACGCTTTGCTTTCTATCAACAGGTGCTGGAGCGTGTGGCGGCATTGCCGGGCGTCGAGTCGGCCAGCGCAATCAATCACGTTCCCCTCGCCGGCGATACCTGGGGATTTCCCTTCTCCATCGAAGGTCGGCCGCCATCACGCCCAGGTGAGTCGCCGAATTCGCTTTACCGTGTCATTCTGCCAGGTTATTTCCGCACCATGGGTCTCAATCTTTTGCGAGGACGGGATATCAGCGAGAGTGACAGTATGGAAGCTCCCGGAGTCGTGATCGTCAACCAACGAATGGCGCGGACTTACTGGCCGGGGAAGAAGCTATTGGCAAGCGAATCACGCTCGATGATCCATCGAAGAGCCCAAACTGGCTGACTGTTATCGGGGTCGCGCAAGATGCAAAGCAGGATGGATGGACGACGGTTCCCCGTCCGGAAATGTATCTGCCGCTGTTGCAGAGCCGCATGTATCTGAACGACACGTCCAGCCACTTCCAATACCTAACTCTGGTGGTACGCACCATGGGTGAGCCTGCGGCAGTAGCCAACGATGTGAAGGCTGCGGTTGCGGTCCTGGACAAGAATGTCGCGGTTTCGCAGATCGAAACCATGGACCAGGCGGTTGCTGACCTGAACGCGCAGCCGCGGTTCGAGTTCTGGCTGCTAGGGAGTTTCGCGGGCCTGGCGGTACTGCTTGCTGCACTTGGGATCTACGGCGTGATGAGCTATTCAGTCTCGCGGCGCATCCATGAGTTGGGCATTCGCATGGCGTTGGGTGCGGCACAAGGCGATGTAGTGCGGCTGGTGGTGCGGCAAGCCATGACCTTGGCGGTGGTCGGGTCGTTCTGCGGATTGGTGGCCGCAGTCGCGCTCACGCGCATGATGTCCACCTTCCTATATGGCGTGCGACCGGTGGACCTGCCAACCTACGTCTCTGCTGCTGTGGCGATTAGTGGAGTGGCCCTGATCGCCGGTTATATTCCTGCCCGGCGCGCCACGCGAGTCGACCCCGTGCAAGCGTTGCGGTCTGAATGATGACCTTCACGCGCGTGCTTGAGTAGTTACAGCCCTGCACGCAGGCCGATAGCGCAAACTACTGCGCCGGCGGCACGTATTCTTTTGGCTTCTCAGCGCCCTCACCGAAGAAGTAGGCGTCCATCTGCTGCACGATGAATTCCTGGTGTTCTTTCTTCCAAGGCTGCAGGCGATACTCATTGAGCAGCATTTTCATGTGCTCCTGCCACTGTTCCCAAGCCAGCTTTGAGATGTTCTCGTAGATCTTCTGACCCAGGGGGCTATCGAAGGGAGGCTCGTCGAGTCCCTCCATCTCTCGGCCAAACTTTACGCATTTCACCATGTGCGCCATGCAGAATCCTCCGGCTGCCAATCGAACGTATATGCCAACAGTTGATTCTAACGGGCATCTCGCTTGAACCAAAATCGCGGGACAAAATCTTGACCGGCATTTGACCGCCATCTGACGGCGAGACGACAACCACTCCTCGCATCCGGCTTATTCTCGCTTCAGTTGATGGCTGTTTGCCGTGAGAGCAGCGGTGCCCGATTTTCTGCAGATTTCGAAACAGCTGGCATGGGAGAGCCACCCTGGAGATCGGGTTCTGGTCGAATCGCGCATTTCAAAACTCGCACACCGCCGGCTTCGAACAGATCTCGCTTGGACGATGTGGAAAATTCCTCTCCATCTGCGCGCCGAGTCGCTGATCTCGCCGAAGCCGGCAGCGGGTACTGGGTAGAAGGAGCGTGTGGTAGCTAACTAGCAGCCTGTTCCACGCGTGTTGTGCCCGTCGCAAGCGGTGTTGCGGCGGGAGCAATACTTCGCGCCCAGCACACCCCTGGAAGACACGGAGCTGCCCGTGGTAGACACCACCCGTGTCTTCGGGGGCTGAATTTCGATTTGATCGAGTGCACCATCAAGTGAGGATGCGGCCACGACGACATGCGCATGAAGTTGATCGTAGAAAAATAAGGGCCATGAAGATCGTATTGTTATTTGCGGCGCTGCTGCCGATTCTTATCGGGTTCGCCGGGTCGAGGATGAACACGGTAACCCTGCCCCGCTCTGAGTTTCAGCACTTGCGAGCAGCTACTGGACGAAGCCACCTACCTGCCACGGTTGCGCCCGTGCTGCAACGGGCCTGCGGGGACTGCCATTCGGATCAGACAGTCTGGCCGTGGTACAGCCACGTGCCGCCTATGTCGTTAGTGATCAGGCGCGACGTCGAGCAAGGACGAGCCAAGTTCAACTTTTCTCAGTGGGCAAGCGGATCAACTGCACCGACGCGAAACCAGTTGCAGGAGATTTGCGATGCAGCCGCGGACGGCAGCATGCCGCCACGGAGCTATCGCATGATGCACAGCGAGTCAACGCTAGCTCCTGGGGATGTAGAGGCGCTGTGCCATTGGGCAGAGAATGCGAGCCAGGGCGATGTCCCGCAAGTCTCGACAAAATAGCTACTCACCGAGCCAAGTTCCAAACGGTCGCAGCCGCTCAACGTGGTCGAAGATGATTTTTGCGGCGCCGGTAATGGGAACAGCCAGGATCAGTCCGCTAGCTCCCCACATCCATCCCCAGAACAGCAAGGAAATGGTCAGGGCGAGCGGATTCAACTGCAGGCGCTTGCCCAGTATTTTCGGGTAAAGCACGTTCATGGCGACCAGGTGCAGCCCAATCACGATGACGAAAGTGATGATTACCGAGGGCAGGGTCAGATGGCCAATATCGATGAATAGCGGCGGAACGATTGCGAGTATCACGCCCAGGTAGGGTACGAGGCTGAGAAAACCGCTGATGACTCCGATGAAATAGAAATAAGGAAGGCCCATCAGCCCGAATGCCGCCATGCTGCAAACGCTGAGAAACACACCGATGATGAAGTTGCCGACAATGAATGAGCGAATCATGCCGGAGATGAGTCCCAGCATCACGTAGGCCGTGTTCCGGTTCTCCATTCTGAAAAGCATGACGGAAGCCGTTCGGACGTGGTCCTTCCAGCTCAGCATGAAGTAAACCAGGAACGGCACAAACGTTAGAGTCAGCGCCAGCTCTGATACAGCTCCAGCGTTGCGCGTCAGCGTGTCGGTCCAGTCGTTCCCTTGGGTTACTGTAACTGGGACAGATTTCTCGCCGGAAGGCGGCACCACCGCTTCAGTTGTTTTTTCCAGCTCTTCGGCCTGCTTCCGAACTTTGTCTACGATTCCCTTGATATGTGACTTGTACTTCGGCAGCTCGTGCGCGAAATCAATCGCCCTGCTGTATGACAGGTAGGTCGCGCCAAGGCCGGCGCCGACCAATATCGCTACCGCCATGCCGGACGCTACTGCCCTGGGGACCTGCTGGACAACCAGGAAATCCACCACCGGAGCGAGGACGAAGGAAAGGAGAACCGAAACAAGCAGCACAACCAGAATGAGCTTGGCGACGAAGATCAGGCAAAGCACAACCGCCACGGCAAGAATGGTGACGGACGCAGTCTGCATTCGGAGCAGGCGGCGGCGCTCCAGTTCCGCAACGGTTGAGCGATTGATCGAAACCTGGGGAATCTCACGCTGCCCTCCGGCAGCGTTCTGCTCGATGTCCAGATCATCGGACAAGGGAGGAGCCAGTTTGTCGACCGCGTCTTCGGGCATTGCCGACCTGAGGGTACTCACATCAACTTAAGATTCTGTCCATGATACGTTTGCTGTGTCGAAAAATGGAAAAATACCTTGTCGACAGAGCATCAGAGCGAACAACGCCGCATTTTGGCCCTCGATTTCGGCTCAAAGACCATTGGCCTGGCCGTCACCGATGAGCTAGGACTGACGGCGCAGGGATTGCCGACGCTGCGGCGCACCAACAAGCGCAACGACTTCGATCATCTGCGGCGCACCATAAAGCAGTATGGCGTAGGCGAGTTGGTGATGGGACTGCCACTGCGGCTCAGTGGCGACACCGGTATTCAGTCGGATAAGGTCGAGGTTTTCGCCGAGGAGCTGCGAAAGAGGTTCAAGTTGCCAGTCTCCCTGTTCGACGAGCGGCTGACCTCCGTCGAGGCGAACCGGGTATTACGCGAGTCTGAGATGAGCATTCGGCGTCGCGCTGAAGTGGTCGATCAACTGGCGGCCGTGCTCATCCTGCAGGCTTTTCTGGAGTTTCGCCGGTCACGACGGGCTGAATAGTCGCTGACGAGGTTCTCGCGATGCGACACGGCTTCTCCCGCTATCATCTAAGCTGCAAGTTTCATGCGTACGTTTTTCATCATCGTCCTCCTCGTGGTGCTCGGGGTTGCCGGGTGGTTTACCTGGGCAGCTCTATTGCCCGTCAGTCCGTCGCAGACAACGTTCGTGCTGCTCCGTCCTGGCTGGACGACCCGTCACATCGCCCGCGAGTTGCAACATGATGGCATCATTCGCAGCGCCAATGCATTTCTTGTACTGCATTACGTTCAGGGCTTGGGCAGCCTCAAAGCGGGTGAATACAAGTTTGAAAATCCGGCGAACGCGCTCGAGGTGCGACGCCGCATTATGCGCGGCGACGTCTACGCACGTACGGTTGCGGTTCCAGAAGGCTACAACATCTACGACATCGCAGCCGTCGTGGAACAGGCTGGACTGGGCTCTGCTGCGGACTTCATCACCGCGGCCAAAGGCGATCTGTTCCTGATCAAGGACCTTGATCCCAGCGCCAAGTCGCTTGAAGGCTATCTCTTTCCTGATACCTACCACTTCACCCGCATCGACACGGCCCACGAAATCGTGGCGGGTATGGTCCATCACTTCCGTCAGGAGGCACAAAAGATTGGATTGTTGCGCCAGGGAGACGTCCATCGCATCGTGACGGTCGCTTCAATCATAGAAAAGGAAACCGCCGTCCCCGAGGAGCGTCCCGTGGTAGCCAGTGTCTACTACAATCGGCTCGACAAGAATATGCTATTGGGCGCCGACCCGAGCGTTGTTTATGCGGCGCTGGTGGCGGGGCGTTATCGCGGCACCATCTACCAGTCGGACCTGCAATTCGACTCTCCGTACAACACCTATAAGTACCCTGGCCTGCCGCCCGGTCCGATTGCGAATCCGGGCGCAGCTTCGCTGGAAGCGGCAATGAATCCTGCTCAGACCGACTATCTTTATTTTGTTAGCGACAACAACGGGCATCACCGCTTTTCACGAACAGCGGAGGAACATGAGCGCAACGTGGCAGCCTACCGGCGGGCCGTCGCCCAGGCGCAATGACGCGAAGCGCTCATGGGTCGCGGCTGTTCGCAAAATTGTGGCTTCACAATCACGCTATACTTAACCATTCGACCGTGCCTCGTGCGTTCATGAGACCGTCCCGACTTCTCCTGCTTGGCTTGACGGCTGCCTTGCTGACGTCTGCCCCGGGGTGCCTCTTCCGTACTCGTACCGTTGAAATTCACCAGGCCAGCGTAACCCTGCTTTCCGCGACCCTCGACCAGCTGGTCGACAAGATCAATACCGAAGCCGCCAAGGTACAGACCCTTAACGCCACCGTCAACATTGATACCTCGGTAGGCGGCGCGAGGACCAAGGGCAAGATCACGGACATTCAGCAGATCAGCGGATACCTGCTGCTTCGCCGGCCTAACATGATTCGCATGATTGGCCTGTTTCCCCTGGTGCGAAACAAAGCCTTCGATATGGTGAGCGATGGCCAGGAATTCAAACTGTGGGTTCCGGTGAAGAACAAGTTCTATATCGGCCATAACGACGTCGTCAGGCCCGGAGCCAGCACGCTGGAGAGTTTGCGGCCGCAGGCGATTTATGACGCCCTTCTGTTGCACCGCATCGATCCCGAGAAAGAGATTGCTGTTCTCGAGACCGATAACCCGATGACGGTGGATGAGAAGACCAAGCGCATCTTCGAAGGGGCAACTTACGTCGTGGATGTCATCCGCAAGGACACCGATGGCAAGTATTATCTCCACCGCAAAGTCATCTTCGATCGCGTCGATCTCATCCCGGACCACCAGGTGTTCTACGACAAGAAGGGTACGGTCATCACGCAGGCGGAATATCAGGCTTTCAAGTACTTCGGCGACGTACGTTTTCCGACCATCATCCTCATGAAGCGGCCGCAGGAAGAGTACGACATAACATTAGCCATCACCAAGGCCACGCTGAACGAGACGCTGAAAGATGACCAGTTTGCTCTCGAAGCAGCCGCCAGGATCGTTGCTGGTGAATCTCGACGAGCAGCCGGTGAATGCCGGAACTGGGGCAAACGGCAGCAATGCAGCCCCGCCAGCCAAAAACACATCGCACCAATAACCGTCAGGGCGCCGCAATAGAAAAGCCCCGGCCTGCGACGGCAGACCGGAGCCTTGCGTTCGATAACTCGGAGACTAGCGCTTCGACTGTCCGCGCGCCAGCTTCTTAACCTTCTTGCTTTTGCGAGCCACGCGCATAGGTGCGCTTCGCCTTGGGAGTGGCCTTCTTGCGCGCTGTGCGCTTAACTTTCTTGCGTTCTATTTTGTCGGTAATCGTTTTCGTATTTGCCATGAACTCTCGTTTCCTTCGCCTCGGTGCCCCATCCTACCGGACGTAAAGCGGAGGTAGGGGTGGGATTTAGGCCTTTTCCAATTGAGCGTATTTTTCAACCAGCTTTTTCAAGCCGTACCTTGGAAATTGTACCGTAATCTTGGCGCTCTCTCCGTCGCCCTCCCGCCGATACACCGTTCCTTCCCCATATTTCGGGTGACGCACCCGCTGTCCTGGGCGAAACCCGGTGTGGCCTGTGGGCGCTGGGACGTCGACCTTCGGCCGCGTGAATTTCTTTCCCCGTGAGGCGAAAAACTCGGCGATGTTGTCGATCGAGTTGTATGCCGGGCCGTGTATAGCTGCTGCGCTTCGCCGGTTCGCGCTGTCGCATATTGCGGACGCTGGTCTTCATCCTCGTAGGAATAGTGGGTCGAGGTTCCGTAGTCGGTGGTGTCGCGATAGGACGGCCGCCGCGGCGAACCGAGGTCCTGCATCAGCTCGCGAGGAACTTCCTCCAGAAACCGCGACGCCACGCTCGCCTCAGGCATGTCGGTTCCATAGCGGCGGCGGTAGCGCGCGCGAGACAGAATCAGCGTATCCATCGCCCGGGTCATTCCGACATAGCACAGCCGGCGCTCCTCTTCGATGTCGTCGGGGTTCAGCAGCGTGCGCGAGTGCGGAAACAGGCCTTCTTCCATGCCGGCCAGGAACACCAGCGGGAACTCAAGTCCTTTGGCGGCGTGCAGGCTCATCAGCGTGATGCGCGCGCTTTCATCGTACTGGTCGGCATCGCTCACCAGCGCAGCGTGGTCGAGGAACTCGTTAAGGGTTTCGCCGCGATCGCGCGAATCCATCGCTGCGTTCACCAGTTCTCGCAGGTTCTCGATGCGTGACAGTGCTTCCGGCGTGTCTTCCGCTTCCAAGGCCTTGATATAACCAGTGCGATCGATCAGGAACTTCAGCAACTCAGCGGTCGAAGCCGCGTCGCCTGGCGCGCGAAAGCCCTCGACACGCTCTTCGCCTTCGCGGCAGCGCTGGCAGATCGCTGCCTTCGCCGGCAAAAGCTTCGGGCGAAAAATCCGTCTCGTCGGCGTCACTGAAGAGCTCGGGCGAAAAGTCGATGGAGTGCTGCTCGTCTTCCAGCTCCGACAGAACCGGCTCGGTTTGCTCCGCCGTAGACGTTTCCTCAACGCGTTCGCCAAACGTTCCCAGGTGCATGGCCCGCGCATCGTCGATCAGTTCCTTGAACGCCTTGAGCGCCGCCAGCGCACGCGGTTGCAACAGTTGTCCGCGTACCGCCTCGCCGATGGCCCGCCACAACGATACGCCTGTCTCCAATGCGATCCGCTCCAGGGTCTCCATCGTGTTCTTGCCGATGCCTCGGGGAGGATTATTGATCACGCGCTGCACGGCAATCGAGTCGTCCGGTTTTGAGGAGGCTGCTAACGATGAAAGGTATAAAGGGAAGGATGCGAGGGTTGTGTATAAGTGGTTGAGTGAGAGTGAGAGGAGGAAGTGACGGGAAGATGGGGAAGGACAGGGCGGTGTTCAGAGAGAATGAATAGGTATTTGACACAAAAGTTGACAGAGGGTATCAATATAGATATTTTGATATGGTACATGAACACATGACCCATAGCATAAACCCTGATATCTTTCCCTGATAATGACTGTAAAAGTGAGAAAATTTCCACCTATTCGGTAGGTGACTCACATGGGTCCCTAATCGAAGGACTAATTCATTAATTTCATATCATGCGGCCTCCAGTGCATCCGCATATATGTTCAGAGAACTCCAATAACATCCACAATAGCCCAAGTCTGGGCACCTTTAAATATCTTCGCCCATACGCGTAGCACTCCAGCGCTCAGCTGTTTGATCAAGACCGGGTCCTCCAAGGCTATATCCGGCGAGACCGCAAATTCAGTCTCATCCAACATGGTCCTCACCAGCGAACTAATCCGTCGTTCGTCATCGGTGACAACAGGGTCTGGATTCGGTAATGCGAGTGCCCCTAACCACTTGCTTCGAAGAAATGCGCACTCCAGCGAGCACAAGGAGTGCTGGATTGACCAATGGAAGGTCTGGGTCTGCGCCACGAGCCGGATACCGATTTTCACTGGGATGCTAAGGGCATGTGCGCTGTGTAACACAGCGCGCACCAGTTTCGGTGTCCGTTTGATGGGAGGACTCTCTTGGAAAGCGTTTGCAATCTGGACAGGATCCCGCGTATCAAGGGCCCGACCAGGGCCAATATCCATGTTCAAGCGGATATAGGCCAGACGAAGGAGGGCGGTGGAGTTGAAAGCCACTGGTCCATTGGGATCTAGCGGGTCGAGCGAGGACTCTGGGTTGCGCTTCCATCCAAGTTGCCAGTTCCTCAACGCACTTTCCAACGAGGCCATATCCTCCAGTGCGATATCTCCGTCACCATCGAAGCGAGTTCGAGCAATTTGGCGGACGAGGAAAATATGTTGAATCACGGCGTGAATCAAGATGTAGTTGCCTAACGACGAATTCCACTCTGCGACGTCCCTTCCGCTCTTGGAGAAGAGTCTCTGGAAGCCATCTTGGAAGTTTATCTCGGGCGCGGACCTCTTCCGGACTTCTCGCCATCTGGCGGCTGTGGGAGCTTTGAATTCGGATGCGCTGCACGGTAGTATTAATTTGATTTCAGAGCTGAGAATGAGCGACGGTATGTTGTAGACAATGCAGTGAAGATTAAAGAAACAGAATACAATGAGTTTGGTCCTTTTTGTTGTTTCGACGGCAATCCACTCCTCCCATGACACTTCCTCTGGTAATCGGAGAGCCCCTAAGACCGTCGTCACGGACAAGTGTGGCTAGTACACTCTGGATTGCGAGAGCCTCCCGAAGAATCTCCTTATGCTTTGCCCACGTTGCCATGGCCATAAGGAGGAGGAGAGCTTGAGAAGTATGCATAAGGTCTTCTCTTTCCGAATAATAATCGTGAGAGTGCTCCGGCTCGGATGGCAGCCCAAGTGGTCCCGGCATTGATTAAGGTGGTGGGTACGCGCTGCCACGGAGCTTTGCCTACTTGACATTCCATCGGCGGCTCGTAGAGAATCAGTACATTTCCGAATCCTCTCGTTGATGAAAAGTAGCCAACCTTGCATCTCTTCGTCGAATTCGTTGCCCGGCAATGGCTTGACTGACTTGAAAGAGTTCTACTCCCTTCTCGCCTTCAAAACAGTACTGCGCGCCTATAGCTGCCATGGCCAGAATGAGCTCTATGTTTGAATGCTGCCATAGACATTGTTTGTACATGTAGAAAAGGAAGATGCTCGTGGAAGCCGTTGATGAAACCGGCAATGTACCGTGACATCGCCAGCCTTGAGGGAAACTGGAAGTTTGGTGGCACAACCGATCGAGAACTCTGTAAGCTTCGCAACGAGGTTTTGTCGATCCCCAAGCGACACTTCATACAGAGGGCCGGCGTCCCGGCAGCTTGCTGTAGTTCGCGCGGGCGTTCCTCTGGCTGGAGTGATGGAAGCCGCGACCCGAAGCGAGAAAAAGAGTTGCTTCTCGTCTTGTTGGCCCGAAATTCCTCCCAAACTGGGCTGGACAGGTAATGAAAGAGCTCCTTCACCATGCATGGAGATCAGAAAACTGCCGAATTGACTCTGGGGAGAAGAAAGGCATTGGCTGCTCTGTGCTGATAATGGAGGTAGAGTAGTGGTACGAGGCCAGCGGTCCATTGTCCAGAAAAGCACTCAGATTCTCCAGCGAATCTTCGAAATCCAGCCCCAGCATGTGACCGCCAATGGTTCCAGCTGGGTATGGCAGCCTTTGTATGGCCCCATTTGGCACCAAATTCATATCCAGGGGAGTGTCGTGCGTCTGCACTGGAGTTCCTGTGAGGGCATCCTGCATCGCCGCTTGCTCCGCGGCCATGGATAGAGCATTGAGCGGCATCTCATGAGTCTGTTCGATGCTCGAACGTACAGGTTCGATTGGTGCAGAGTACCGTCGAGTATGGTCAAAGTTGGCCAGCGGAGATGATGTGATGATCTGTGGGTACGAGTCGTCCAGCCCAGCATCCATTGATGTCCTCTTGTGTGCATTTGGGCGGGTGTCTGGGGGCGTGGGTTCACTCTCTGGCATGGAAATGCCTCCGTGTCCTGAGTTGTGGAGCTCATCCTTATGCGAAAGCCTCTCATGCCGTATCAGAAGGTCGCTAGGAAGGATCAGCAATTGGGAGCGCTGCTTGGCTGGTGAAATAAAGGATACCTTCTAGAAAACCGATGATTACAGAGTTGGCAACAGAAGGGCTTTTCCTGGGTGTCTTTGACCGAGGCGGATCAGCTTACTCTGTCTCCTAGCTCGCGTGGGGTCATTCAATAGGGCACTCACGGGTTCTTTCGTGACGCTGTTGATGCTCTAGGCGCGCAAAGAGTCGTTGGCAATGCGGACATTGGAAACGTTTCTTTTTCTCCCTGGCATTGCTGGCTGCCCAGGTATTATCAGAGGGCGCCTCGGCCGACGGACCCTCGTGGTGCTTGGCTGGAATAACGCCCAACATTGGGCCATATGTCGAGTATTGAGGCTCTACAATAGCAGATTCGGAGATGCGCATACAGATGAGTGAGGTCAATAGAGGTTGCGTCTTGCGAGGGTCGTCATATGCGCGAATGAGGAGGAATCTGGAATCGGAAATGCAGGCGGAAGCTCGAAGTGCGGAGATGCTATGGCCTGGCCGGGGCACGCTCGGGCCTCTTTGCGGAGTGGCCTGACCCGTCCGTTTCATCCCCAGCTTTTCATTATGTCGGTTTCCACGCCCTTCTCTCTCGGCAGAGGCCGCGTCGTAGCTGCCGTCGTTGACTCGTGCTCATCGCCGATGAGGTCGTCAGTAGGATTGTACATCGATGATGAGTCCATTATTGCCCTTTTCAGGATGCGTCTATAATTACATGCGGTACTAATAGTACTAATAATAATGGACAAAACGGCTCGAGGTCACGCGTGTCCGTTTGGAGCGGACGACTGATCCATAAGCTCCCTCCCTTCCCAATCCTCAACACCACCCAGGTACCGGTACACGACTCTGGAGTCCAAGTCTCTACATCTAGGATCGTTGGCGGCACCTTCATACGTTTTCAGACAGACGTCTGCGAGGACAGTCTTCGCACCCACTCTCTTTGCCATCTCGACTGCCAGCGAAACGTCCTTTTTCATCAGTTGGACTTTGAAACCTTCCTTGTACCCATTCGTTGAGGGGGCCTCCGGATATACCCCTGGAACTGGGTTGAATCTGTCACAGATAGCGTTCTGTGCTGTTCCTGCTGAATATACGTGTGCAAGAACTCTTGGATCAAGTCCCGAGCGCATTCCCATGTTCATCGCTTCCGAGCACGCAATCGCTATCAAACCCGATAGATAGTTATTTGACAGCTTGGCCGCAAGCCCGAATGAGGCGCCGCCACATGGGATGATCTGCTTGCCCATCATGCTGCACAGGTGCGTCAGGCGTGGAAGGTTTGGATCATCGACCGCACAGCCAAGGAAGAAAGCAATTGTTCCTTTCTTCGCACCCACAACGCCACCACTTACGGGCGCATCGTAAAATGAGGCCGTGGGGAAGCGTTTGGCGATGTGGTCTTTGACGAGCAGGCTTGTTGCCGTGTCGACGGTTGAGCAGTCAATGAGCAGTCGAGTCGAGACATCAGTGGAGCAGATGCCCGTCTTCTCGTCCAAGTAGACCGATCGAACGTGCGAGCCTTCTGGAACCATCGTGAATATGACTTCCTGCTCTGGTCAGCTTGAAAGTGACAGATTCGAGAATCTCGGTGAGAGTACTCACACAGGTCTCTGCAACAGCTTTCGCGTTCGCGCTTCTCGAGATCCTGTTGGGATATTTTGCGCACATATCATCCACCATCGCCTCTACAACATCGAAGATGTAGATGCGCGTCTCTGCAGGCAGTTTGTTGGCGAGGTGGCCAACCATCGGCCCTCCCATAGCACCCAGGCCAATGAAGCCTACGTTCTTGTATTCGAATGACGGCATATTCAAGATATGAGTTGTGTATTGCTAGTAAAAGGAGACGAAGCAATTGTGATTTAAAAGAACGAGATCTACGCGACAACGAGAAGGATCGGGAGCAGATTCCCTCCGTTGGAGTCTTGGAGAAGCCCCGGCAGATGCGCGACCGCGGCATCGCGGGGCTACTCGGCCAGGGATTCTGGGCTATATCTTGATCGGTCTAAAGGCAGAAATGGTGGCCTGAAACAGGGCCTTTCTACGTGACATCTACACCCGTTCCAAGTGCCTAAAGAAGGGAATGTGGGGTTGGATTTCTCCAATTTTACCCCAACTCCCCACCCTCCAGCCTTCAACTTCCAGGGCTGACCAAGTGGGGTACCGCCTATTTTGCACTCCGTGTGCGCGGTACAAGTCTGGAAATCTTCACAAGCCTAACGGAATTACCCCAAATGGCCCGCGGACTTCGGAAATTGGTTTACTGACTGAGCGAGGCAGGATTGCCTTTTCGGGCTCAGATAAGCTACTAATCCATATGTACATCTGTACCTTTCGCCTCCGCCATGTCTATCAACATCCTTCTTCTCTATCACATCACCTCGATCTCCTCGCGCAATGTCGTCCTTGTTCTTCGCGCAAAGAGGCCCACCAACACCTCCTCAAGACCCAGTTACAGTGCAAGTTCATGCCCTTCAGGCGGGGCATCTAACGCTCCCTGAACGATTCTTTGTCGACCCAGCCTCGGAAACCGCACGACGGACCGTCCCTTCCCTCGCCTTTCTCATCCAACGCGAAACCGACGAGCGCGTCGTCGCCAGCCAAATTGTCCTTGGTGAGCGGATCGGGAAATTTCCACGCCGGCCGCCAGAGCCAGCGCAACGCATCCCCAGGGAAGATCGATCCGCCGTGTTCTATTATTCCGAGCCGTCGCCGAGAACGAGTTTGTGATCGTCGCCCGGCGAAACCTAGCGCCGAAGCCATCTCCTGGTTCGCCAGCGGCCAATTGCCATGAAGATTGTTCAGATCATTCGTGCCGTCCTGTTGAAAAACGCGAATCGGCTTGCGCTCCGTTTTTTGCGAACGAGAGCCGCGTAATTATGCCCGCCACGAATATTCGTGAAGCTTCCGACCGTGGAGAGAACTTTGCGAAATGAATCGGGGCGTTCCCACGCGATCGTAAAGGCGCAGATCCCGCCGGAACTCGAACCGCACGTCGCACGCATTTCGGGGTCGCTCGTGATCGCGAGCGAATATTTATTCGTCACGAACGGAATGGCCTCATTCAACAGAAACTTCGTGTAGGCGTCGCCTAGCGAATCGTATTCGAAACTGCGATTGCTTTGGGCCGAGCGCGTGCCTGGATTTAAAAAGATCGCGACGGTGATCGGCATTTCCTTGGCAGCGATCAAATTGTCGAAAACCAGCGGCGCTCGCCACGCGCCGTTCGTCCTGGCGTTTTCCGCCGCCATCCTGGAACACCATTAACGCCGCCGGTTTAGAGGCGTCATATTGCGCGGGCACATAAACCCAGCCATCGCGAACCGTGCCGGAAAGATTGTCGAATTCGTGATCTGAAACTTCTCGACATGACCGTGCGGCACATCGGCCTTGAACTGCGAATCCGGCCCAGCTTGTAATCATCCACCGCTACCACGTTCGCCGCCAAAAAACCAGCGTCGATCAAACTCGCCACAGCAAAAAAATTCGCCATAATTCCTCGATTGGATTCGGCTTTTCTACTGCGCCGCGCCCAAAAGCGGAATCAAAAACTCATTTGCAGCGCCTTTTCCCAAATAGCGGATTTCAGTGAACTTAAGCAACACGTGCCGTTTCCCCATCCGCCGCGGAGCCGTTGGCCGTCCATTTGCGATGAAGTCCTGCAAAACGCACTGTCGAATGCCCTTGAACGTTCAACGTCACTCCGGATTTCTGAAGACAAATTGGCGCGTTGCGCGCTAGCCTGTTTACGCGCCAAACCTTGGTTAGCAGTTCAAAGAGCTATGACTGCGTGGTGACGCTAGAGACGGCATGCTAATTTGCGATTGGTGGATCAATCGTCGTTCAGAATTGTCCACGTAGCTCGGTTAAATAAAATCTCTGCCCCTGTAGCTTCGACGAGCAAC
>CAVWWZ010000003.1:0-44139 GCA_963758835.1 uncultured Acidobacteriaceae bacterium
ACCGTGCACTGCCTGCGGATTAAGCGCGGTGCGGAGCCCAAGGAGCTTACCGCTTGCAAGGTCGAGCAACTGCGCGACGATGGTCGTGGTGCCGAGATCAATCGCGATGGCAAGCCCGTGGCGGCGAGTTCCGGAGAGTTGCGTGTCGTCGACCAGATACCGCCATCGTCCACTGCTCGACCTTCAGCTTCAGCGGCGATTCGGCGCGCATATAACACGCCAGCCGCCATCCATCCGCAACTCTTCGCTCGGAAAGCACGGCCTGCTCTTCCGGTGTCGGCTCGACATGACCTTCCAGAATTTGCACCCGGCATCCGCCGCAGTGCCCAATGCCGCCGCAGGGAAATTCCATGCCGCGGCTGCTCAGCAGTTCTGCAGCGGCGTTCCCCGCTCAACTTCCAGATCGCGCCCAGAGGAATCAGTTCGATCCGCACCATTTCGGACTTCTTACTGTCGTTATTCGGCATGTGGCACCCGCCTGTGTAGCTTGCTGGTTGGTAAGAGTCTGCAAGAAAAAAGCAGCAGATACGGTGTCGGCCCGCACATGCTGCTGTGATCGAGAACACTTTTCTATTTGATCGAGACTCGCCGCTCGACAGCACTGTTTCCGTGGGGGAAGCGGAAGCAGTGCCGTCAAGCGACACTAGGAACAATGCCGGACTACTTCGCGAGCTGCGTGGACTGCCAGGCCGTAGCACTCGGGATCAAACAGATGACCCATGGCTCGTCGATCTCTTCGGCCAGCACGTTCTCATCCTTCGGCAGGTTGGCGAACTCTTTGTGCAGGCGATCAGCCAGCTGAGTTCTTTCTTGCCGAGGTTGAGTTTCTTGCTGTCGACAGCCTTCTGGATGATGGTCAACGCGGCCTTGCCGGCGGCCACGGTGCGGTGATAGTCGGTATCCTCGGCAACGATTGCCTTGGCAATGGCATAGACCGAGTCCGGCGTGAGAATCGTGCCGATAGCGGTAACGTTCTCGTCGGACTCGACCATCCAGGACTGGAAGATATGGCCCTGTTTGTGAGAGTTGGCGATGTTCATCAGCTTGCAGTCATAGGCCAACAACTCGGTGTAAGCCTCAGGAGCATTGCCGGACAGCAGACGGATGTTCTGCACCGACTCGTTGCTCCACAGGTCGCACATGGTGGCGGAGATGTTGCCTACATCGCTGAAGTGCGCGCAGGTAGCCGACTTGCCTTCCTGCGAGATCGGGATGCCGCTGATGGCTTTGACGATCGGGTTCTCGTAGCCGCAGTCTTTCGACGGACCCTTGGCGCCGTTTTCGACGGCCTTCAGGGTACGAACGCCGCACATGGCACGATCGACCGCTGCCAGAACATCAGGCAGCATCTTCTGATACGCCAGAACCATGGAGGTATTGGCAAATCCGCAGGCGGTATCGCCGGCGGAAACCGAGTGGCCGCTCTTCTCGCACTTCTCGGAGATCTGGCTCCACAGCCAGGTCATATCGCGGCAGGCCAGAACGCCGAGCGAGAAGACGATGGCGCGAACGTCACCGTACATCAGGCCTTCGTCGTGCACTTCCTTGCCACCGATGGATTCGATGGAAATAAGGTCGCCGCCGGCCGCAATGCACAGATCGAAGGAGCGGTTCAGCTTCTCCCACAGCTCGCCATGACGCATGACCGGCTTTACGCCTTTAACGCCAGCCGGGCCGCGAATGTCAGCCGGGGTGATGCGGGCTGCGCCCTTCAAGCCATACTTCTCGTAGGCTTGCTTCAGGTGCCGCTCCAGCAGGGCGGTGATCTCGGCGCCCCACTCCGGGCGTTTCGGTCATCTGCGGCAGCTGTTCGAATTCCAGAACGATGCCGGGAACCTTCATGGCAACGGCGCGTTTCAGAATGTTGGTGGCCATTTCTTCGTAATGGGCCAGCACTTCAGGCCAGGTGGCCGCGCTGACGTCCATTATGGGCAGGGTGAAGTTGACTTCCGGAAATACGGTTCCGTTTCCGATGGTCAGATCAAAGCCGCAGTTTACTGGCTTAGGAGCAAACCCAAACAGCAGGTCCTTCGGACTGGATACGGCCAAGGTGCGGATAGATCTTTTCTTTGCTCATTTGGTCCCCCTTCGCAGCGGCCGCGACGCCTGCCAGTGCTTTTTCGCCCTTTTCCTCGTACTGCGCGGTGACCGTGGTGCCGACCATGATGTCGCGAGCCATGCGCTGCGGCACCCGAAGCGGTGTCGCTGTAAGCATCGGCGCCGATTTCGTTGCAATAAGCCTGGCTGATAGGAGCGCCGCCGACCATGACCTTCACGCGGTCACGCAGGCCGGCAGCTTTCAGGGCCTCGATGGTGGTCTTCATCTTCGGCATGGTTACGGTCAACATGGCGGAGAATGCCACGATGTTGGCGTTCTTCGCCTTCACGGCCTCGACAAATGCTTCGGGTTTTACGTCAGCGCCCAGATCCGTAACTTCGAATCCAGCGCCTTCCAGCATGGCCGCTACCAGGTTCTTGCCGATATCGTGCAGGTCGCCCTGGACCGTTCCGATAACCACTCGGCCGGTGGGCTGTACGCCCTGCGCCACCATCAAAGGGCGGATCAGGTCAAATGCGCCACGCATGGCTCTGCCCGACAGCAGCAGTTCGGGGACGAAATACTCTTCTTCTTCGAAGAGCTTTCCGACTTCGTCCATGGCGGGAATCATGTGATTCTGGATAAGGTCCAGAGGCTTTGCTCCCTCGGCGAGAGCTGCCTTTGTGACCTCAACCGCCTTCTTGGCGTCGCCTTCGACGATCGCTTTATTCAGCTGTTTTAGGTCTGTCATGAGTACACATTTCTCCATGAGTTCAACTACGTATTGATTTGTGAGATTTGCCGATCAGGCTGTACCAGCCTTGGTAAAGCGGAGGAAGGAACCGAGCAGATAGCCCAGTTTTTGGTCATATGATAAGTCCAGCATTCTGATGGTCGAACGCGCAACGATATGAAGTCAACGAAGATTCGTCCGCGCCGGCCAACATTCGTACCCACTTTCCCAATTGCGGAAAAAGCCTCGTGGTAACACCGAACCGATGGACACGCGTGAGCCCTCAAGAGTCTGTGTGGAGTAGCGTGTTGCCGCCGGATAATGCATCGCTATATCAGCCTCGGGATGGGTCTGGCGTGACCTTACTTCGCGGAGGAAACAATTGCGGTGAGATACATCACGTGAGGAAGAGACCTTTAAACATGGACGCGGCAATAGTATTCACAGCTCATCGCTACGACCCATGGTTGCGGTAGCGGAATAGCAGCGCTCCGACTGAGAAAAACTACTTCAGAATCCTTCGCGCCAAGTCATATTTGACTTGACTTGCCTGCCCGATCATAAGAAGATGCCGCAAATATTCAGGGCGTCCGTAGTCGGGATTCAACCTGAAAACGGAACGCTCTGTAAGCGGAGCACCTCTGCAGGTAGCTTCGCGGTTCTGTGTTTATCCCCGCATGGCAGAACTCATTTGGTTTCCTGAGTTCGGTCAAAGCAGTGCGCCACCAACTGTCCCCGTTCTGGCCGGAATTTCATTCATCGTATGCCTGACTTCGGCACAATCCGCGACGTCAAGGCCCGCGCCCGGCAGCGCCTGCTGGCCATCCCAGGGGTGCACTGCGTTGCCGTCGGGCCGAAAGTGGTCGGCGGCCAATTGACAACCGAGCCGGTGATTGCCGTTTTCGTGACCAAGAAAAAGCCGCTCGCCGAGATCAGTCCGGCGGAGGTCATACCGCCGGAGATTGAGGGCATCAAGACGGATGTTGTCGAGGAGGAGCTGCCGCAGTTGTTGGCCGGGGGATTGCCCGACGAGCAGCACTACCCGGTATTGGTCGGTGGAATTCAGATTCAGGCGGGCAACAAGCTCTCGGGCAAAGGAACGCTTGGCTGCATCGCCAAAACCAACGATCCGAATCCCAAGGTCGTCGCCATCACGAACCAGCACGTCGTCACCGCGTGGGGTCCGAAGGAGATCGGGCTGGTGGCCTATGTCAGCCCGGATGGGCATCAGGTCATTCTCTACGGGAAAAATCTGACCGGAACGCGCGTTAGTTGTTCCGTTTCAGCGACGCCGACCAACGGCGCGTCACAATCACTTGGGCCGTTCCGGGTGACCACGACCAACGCCGACACTCCGGGTACGGTCGTCACACAACTGGCGACCGCCATCAACGCCGCCGCAACCGGGATGGCGACGGCACAGGGCGCCGCGGTCACCGTCGATCACAAGCCTGCGGGGAATCTTACACTGCAACCTGCAGCCGGCTTCACTGCCGCAATGACCTGCCAGGTACAGATCATGTGGATCGACCTGACGGGTACCAAGGTCATGACTTTCCAGGGGCAGAATGTTGCGGGACTGATTGTTCTTGCCCGCATCGTTGTGATTCCCGTACCGACCGGCGACTTCCAGTATCTCGACATTCTCTATCGCACACTGGCCAGCGATACGCTTACCTCCGTCGCGAAAGCCGTCGCCGACCGCATCAACGCACTGGCGAATCCGGGGGTATCCGCGGCCGGACCTTCGACCCCCAATGGGACAGAAGTCACCATCAGCTCGGGTGGAAACTTCGCTGCCGCCTTCGATCCCGACGAGAACCCCCGGGTCTACTTCCCGGAAATCGAAGATCCCGACGCCAAGCTGAAAGCCGTCATCACCAACAACGTCATCGATCTCAGCGGAAATATCAATGGTGATAACTACGGCGTGTATCCCAACATCAATACCGGCGGCCAGCCCGCCACGACCGGCTTTTTTCTGCAACCGCCCAACAATACCGACGCCCCTACGATGACGACCAAGATCGTGGACTTGATCAAGGCGCAGAACATTCCCAATGTCACTCCGCAAGCCTCGGGTGCACAGCAGATCACCATCACCGGAGCGGAAGAGTTGGAGTGCGTCATCTCGAGTGATGTGCGCGTTGGCCAGCCGGTGAACCTGTTTACGCCTTCTTGGCTGCGCTATCTCGACAGAAAGATCGGCAGAGTGCTGGATGCCAGGCTCGAGTTGGACATCGCCTTGGTGCAGCTGGATCCGGGCCTGCAATACATGGCGGAAGTAGTCGCAACACCCAGCAACTGGGTCATCGCCGGGACTCACGAGATTACCGACGCCGAGGTCGTTACTCCTTTCACTTATCGCGTCAAAAAGCGGGGCCGCACGACGGGCGTCACCAACGGAGGGGTTCAGTATCTTCACGCCGACGGCGACATTGGCACGGCAACGGTCTTTCATCGGCATTTTTCGGATGCTATCAAGATTGTTGGCGGAACATTCTCCGGCGAAGGCGACTCCGGATCGGCTGTGCTCAACACGTCCAACGAGATCGTTGGGATCTTGTTTGCAGGCTCCAGCAACATAGCCCACGCCATGCCCATCAAGAAGGTCACCGACGCGTTCAACATCACCATCGAGTCGGCGACTCAGGCGAACGACGTGAGAGTTGTGCCGCAGCCTCCGGCCCCTCCTCAGCATGCCCCGGCAGAGATCGGGGTGGCTCATGCCGCCGTCGCCGCGCCGGTGATTCGCATGGGAGTGGATTGGAACCAACTGTCTCAGGCAGAGCAGGAATTAGCGGCTACTCGACTGGGGGGCGAATTCCTCGATATGCTACGCAAGCATTTGCCGGAAGCGCAGAAGCTCATCGTGCGGAACCGGGAGTTCGCCGCCGCCTGGCAACGCAGCGGAGGCAGCCAGATACTGCAGGCCATTCTGTGCATGCCGCAATATCGCGACCAGTCGCTCCCCACCGCCGTCAACGGCAAGCCGCTGCTGGAGTACCTCAGCACCGTACAGCGCGCGTTATTTCGCTACGGAAGCGCCCAACTTTATTCCGACCTCGCCAGCCAGGTGGAGTTCATGGAAGCTGCGGCCCACCTCACCTACGTTGAGCTGCTAGCCATGCTGCAGTCGAGGGCTGATTAGCCATGCCAGCCGGAACCCTCGAGAAACTCGCGCAGCAGGTCGGGCTGGCTCTCCAGCCACTCGAGTCGGAGCTGACTTCCGCGAACATCATTTCGTTCCTTGCCGAGCTTGGGCTGCAGTTTCCTCCCCAGCTCTTGCAACCGAACTTCGTAACCGCGATGAACCAGGGCGCCACGGCAGCCGGGGCATTGAGTACTTCGCTGGTTCAACTCGGCACCGCGATTGAGAATGACGACGAAAATGCAATCGCCACCGTCGGTTTACAAGTCCTGCAACAAATTACGGCTATCATTGCGGCGCTCAAGCAACTCGGGGAAGAACTCAAGAACCTCGCCGGCAGCTTGGGGATGGACGCCGCCGAAGTCGAGGCTTTTGCGGAGAGCCTCGCCGAGAACCTTATCGGCTACCTGCTCATTTCTTACCTGGAAGCGGTAGCCCCGACCTTGGTCGGCGTAGCCAATCTGCTGGGAGCGGTGGATTACCTTCCCAACTCCGGCATCCCAGGTGATCCCACCCATCCTCCTTTCACCACCCGCAAGTTGCAGCTGGCGAGGTTTGGCAAGGCTGTCACCAATCCGCAAGATGCCTTGCAGATTCTCTACAACTGGGGCAACGCAACCTTTGATGGTGAGGCACTGCTGGAGCGGCTCAGCGCTTCGTTGGCGTTGATAGGAATTCTGCCTGATCCCGACTTCCTGCCAAATTCGCAGGACCCGCGGGTGTTCTCGCTGTTTTCGATCAAGGCGAACCCGGCGAGCAATCCTCCCGGTCTCATCGCCTCACTGACTTACGACCTACCGGAAGACTTCACTTTCAGCCTGCCGCTGGGAAGTGTCTGGAGCATCGGGGTTGGTGTAAAGGCAAACGTAACGGCCGGGCTGCAAGCAACAATCGTTCCTCCAGCGAACATAAACTCTGCTGCCTCCTTCCGGTACCGTCAGCGGCCGATAGAAAGCGACTTAACGGCCAAGGGTACCGACGCCACACATCCGGTCATCATCATCGGTGAAACCGGTGGCAGTCGCCTGCAGGCGGACTCGCTGAGTTTTGGCGCGGGCATAAAGATAACCTGGCAACCCACTGCAAATGTCGCCACGGCCGAGCCCACCGTCACGATGGCCGTAAAGGGCGGCAAGCTGGTCATCGATACCACCGATGCTGATGGCTTCCTCGCAACGGTGCTCTCGGGAATCCATGTCGAAGCCGGATTTGATCTGACCGCGACCTGGGCTCCTGACACTGGCATTCACATCACCGGTGGCGCGCAGCTGGAAATCGATCTTCCCCTGCACCTCACTCTGGGTCCAATCACGATCCCTACGGTATACATCATCGCCGGCGCGAGCGATGCGGGTATTCCTATCGAACTGTCGGCAGCGCTCGGCCTGACATTGGGGCCATTTCAGGCTTCGGTTGATCGACTCGGCGTGAAGGGGCTGCTCAGCTTTCCCGACAGCGGCGGCAATCTTGGTCCTGCCGACTTTGCGATCAGCTTCAAGCCGCCAAACGGTTTGGGCATTGCCATTGATGCGGGCGTGGTTGCCGGCGGTGGCTACATTCTGTTTGACCCTGACAAGGGCCAGTATGCTGGTGTGCTCGACGTCGCGCTGGCGGAGATCATCCAGGTCAAAGTGATTGCGGTCCTGGATACGAAGCTTCCCGACGGCTCATCCGGCTTCGCCTTCCTGCTGATTATTACCTTTGATTTTCCGCCGATCCAGTTGGGCTTCGGTTTCACTCTGAACGGTGTCGGCGGATTGGGTGGCGTCAACCGCACGATGAATACCGACGCGCTGCACGCCGGTTTTCGTGCGCACACGCTCAACAACGTTCTGTTCCCGCCCGATCCTATCGTCAATGCGCCACAGATCATCAGCAGCATCGAAAGCTTCTTCCCGCCCGCAGAAGGCCGCTACCTTTTCGGGCCCATGCTGGAGATCGGCTGGGGAACTCCTACGCTGATTACGCTGGCGGTGGGCGTAATTCTCGAAGTGCCCGATCCGATACGCCTGGTGCTGCTTGGTTTGATCGACGCTGGCTTGCCTACAGCCGATGAGGCGCTGATTGAGTTGCACATCGATGTGCTTGGTGTTCTGGATTTCGGCGCCAAAACACTTTCCATCGATGGCTCGCTCTACGATTCCCGCGTCCTTATCTATTCGCTGGCCGGCGACCTGGCGCTGCGCCTGAATTGGGGCGACGACCCCAACTTTGTCTTTTCGCTGGGCGGATTCAATCCTCACTTCAACACCAACGGCCTGGCCATCCCAGACATGCACCGGATGAGCGTGAGCATTGGCGATGGCGACAATCCTCGCATCAGCGCCAACAGCTACTTCGCCATCACTTCCAACACGGTGCAGTTCGGCGCGAATGTCGAGGCCTATGCCTCCGCCGCGGGCTTCTCGATACACGGCTATCTCGGCTACGACGTGCTGATCATCGAGTCGCCATTCTCCTTCGAGTTCGACTTCTCGGCAGGCTTCGATGTCTCCTTCGAAGGTCACTCGCTCTGTGGATTGCACGTTGACGGAGTTCTCTCGGGCCCGCGCCCGTGGCATATCCACGGCGACGCTTCCATTGACATTTTCTTCTTCTCAGTCAGCGTCTCGCTTGATATCTCGTGGGGGGACAGCACGCCGGCGATTCTCCCGCAGAAGCCGGTACTGCCCGACCTGCTGCCGGCGCTTGCCGATCCCCGCAACTGGAGTGCGATTCTGCCCAGCAACACCTCGCAGGCGGTGACACTCTCCGCGCCTAAACCAGACGACAAGACCCTGCGTGTGCATCCCATCGGCGTGCTCAGCGTGCGCGAGAAGATCGTGCCCCTCGATCTTCAGATTTCGCGCTACGCCAATGCAGCCCCTTCAGATGGAGACCTCTTCTCGATCAGCGATGTGCAGATCAATAACGACGAAGAGCCTCATCAACCAATCCAGGACTACTTCGCCTCTGGCCAGTTCCTCGACCTGAGCGATGCCGACAAGGTCAGCGCGCCGAGCTTCGAAAAATACGATGCGGGAGTCACAATCGGCTCGTCCGATATTGTCGCCGGCTCGGATTCGCCGCGAACCGTCGTCTATGAAGAGCGTTACATCGATGAGCCTGCCGGGTTCTCGCGGTTCACTCGCTTCTATGGAATGCCGGCCACGGTTCACTTGGCGATGACCCGTCTAGGCGCCGGCTTCGCCTCGCCGGTGAAGAATTCCGGGCTGTTTAAGTTTGGAGCTGAAGTAGGTGGTGTCGCCGTCAAGACGGCTGATCCGTCTTACGTCATCACCAGCGTCGAAGATCTTTCGGTACGAAGCGAAATCGCGATATCTGGCAGTACATATTTCCACGCCCGAGCGGCTCTCGATAGCTATCTCGCGATTCATCCGGAAGAGAGCAGCAATCTGCAAATACAAGCCCTGTATGAGGTGGCGGCATGAGCGACGCACCGCTGGGCCGCTACCATTTCCTGAGCTGGGCTCGCCGGGGTATTGGCGCTAGCGTCAACAATCCCGACGGCGGTTCCCTGCCCAGTCGCGCCAGCCTCAGCGTGCAGCTCTCAGTCAACGTACAGCAGGGGAGCTCGAGCAGTACGGTTCAGCCGCCGGCGCTGCCGGTACAGATGTTCGGCCCGGGTGACGTCATCGGCGTCGATCCGCGGCACGTCATCCGCACCGAACCGCGGGACGGCACCGTCACTTATGAGCCCAACTATCTCTGCGGAATCGAATTCGACACACCCGATTTTCCCTGGCTCTTCACCCCTGCATCGGCCAACGGCGATCGTCTGCGACCATGGGTTGCGCTCATCGTTCTCAAGTCAGATGAGTTTTCGCTTCCATCGATCGCGCCGCATCCGCTTCCCGTGCTTGATGTGAGCAAGGTCGCTGTCCTGCCAAACCTGGCAGACTCCTGGAACTGGGCGCATGTCCAGGTTAGTGGCGATACTCCGATTGCCAATGCAATGGCGTCCGCTCCCGGCAATGTAATTTCCCGGCTGTTATGTCCGCGCCGTCTCGATCCCGAGACCTCCTACACCGCGTTCTTGGTCCCCGCATTCGAGATTGGACGACAAGCCGGCATTGGGCAGGATGTCTCGGCGATCACCACTGCCGATCCGGCGTGGACTTCTGCTACCGCTGCTCCCTTGCGGCTGCCCTTCTATTTCCAGTTCGCCTTTCACACCAGCGATGCAGGCGATTTCGAGTCGCTGGTGCGCCGCCTGGTGCCGCAGGTGCTTACCGCCAACATCGGTATCAGTCTGATGGATGTTTCCAATCCTTATTTGGACATTGCCGGCGCAGGGCCGCCGCCGCTTGGACTACAAGGAGCGCTGCAGAGTCTACTAACCACGCGTACCGAGTGGGACGATCCGCAAAAGGCGGCGTTTCAGACAGACGTGCAGGCCTTCATCAATAATCCTCCGGCCAGTTTCGATCCCAATCAGCCGGACCCGATCATCGCGCCGCCAATCTATGGGCGGTGGCATGCGGCAGTCGAAGCCGTAGATCGTACCGCTGCGGGATGGGTGAACGATCTCAATCTTGATCCTCGCGACCGCAGCGCCGGCGGCATGGGTACGCAGGTGGTGCAGACGGAACGCATCTCGTTGATGGCTTCAGCCTGGCAGCAGGTGGATGGCGTCATCAAAGCCAACCAGTTGCTGCATCAGGCGCAACTGGCGCGCGCCACCCTGCAGCAGATTTTCCGCGCGCAGTTCGTGAAGGCACAGTCGGAAACCGCGATGACACTGACTTCGCCCCTGCATTCGAAGCTGCTGGCCAGTCCGCGCACGGTTCTCGCGACCGTACGCTCCAGCCGTGTGCCCGAGCGCATGTTGTCGGGAAGCTTCCGCCGCGTCACCCGTCCGCGACGGCGCTTAGGCGCCCTCCCGGTCACGCGTACGCCGCTGTTAGCGCGAGTGAGTTCAGGCGAGCTGACCTTTGTCCCGCCGCCGAAGCCGCCGGACGGCATGACCTCCATCGACACCATCACCCAGAACTCCGAGCCTTCATGGGTGACAGAGGTACTGAAGTATCGCAAATGGATTCTGCTGGCGCTGGTGATATTGCTGTTGCTCGTGGTTGTGATCGCAGGCCTGGCTGGAGGACTGTCAGCGGCTGTCGCGGCAGCTGTTGTTGCGGTCGGCGTCGGAGTAGCTGTGTGGTCTCGCTTGAAAACCATCTCGCAACAGGCCACGGTGTTGAACGATTTCAATCCCGCGAATATGACGCCGCAGACGGTAGCCGCTGCTCCGCCGAGTCCCGGATTCTCCGTAACCGCCGCCGGGGCCGCACCTGCCGCAGGGCCAACCAGCGGCGGCGACTCCACACAGGCAGCGGCCTTCCGCACCGCCACCTCCGATTTGTTTACCGGACTGCTCGAGGTTCCGGTTGATCCCGCTCCGTCTCCAGCGCTCGCGCTTGCCACTCTCAAGACGACGTTGATGACGCGGCTCGATCCGCTGACGACCGTACCGCGGCGGATATCGTCGCTGCTTACGTTCTCTGCACACCTGACCTGGAAGCCGCCTGATGCGCTCGAGCCGATCATGGCCGCACCCACCTTCCCGCAGCCGATGTACGCACCTCTGCGGGACCTCTCGCCCGACTATGTACTGCCCGGCGTTGAATTTGTGAAGCCGGATACGCTCGGCCTGCTGGTGGTTAATCCTCGCTTCATCGAGGGTTACATGGTGGGCCTGAACTTCGAGATGGCGCGGCAGCTTCTGTGGAATGACTACCCCACCGACCAGCGCGGCAGTTACTTCCGGCAGTTCTGGGACGTGAGTGCTTATGTTCCGCAACCTACCGATCCAACCGACCCGGCCGCCTTGACGGAGTTTCTGAAGGACATTCCGCCCATCAACACGTGGCCGCCGCCTACCGGGTTGGGGACGCATCCCAATCGCACCGACATCGTGCCCGACAATCTGGTGCTGCTGGTGCGGGGTGAATTGTTCAAGCGCTACCCAACCGCCATCGTGTACGCGGGAAAGGCCAAGCTTGATGGCCAGGGCAATCGCGTGCTCGACGACACGGATGAGCGCTACCCGATTTTCCGCGGCACCTTGCCAAACGACATAACGTTCCTCGGCTTCAACCTGAGCCGGGAAGATGCCGAGGGTGGCACGCCGCAATCGCCGCACGGCTTCTTCTTTGTCTTCCAGCAGCAGCCGTCGGAGCCGCGCTTCGGATTGGAGCCGGTGGAGGACAGCAACCCGATCACACACTGGGCCGACCTGGCGTGGACGAACTTCGGAGGCGGCGAGGGACCGCCGTTCCAGCTTCCTGATCTTGGGCTCACGACGCGTGCCCAAACGATCAAACTCGCTCCCTGGCGGCTCGCCTCGCAAGTCTTCGGCCTGGTGGTAAGCGGGACGTCGGTACCGGATTTTCTTTCGCCCGGCCTGACGCCGGTGCGAACTGCGATCGTTGCCGACCCCAGTGATCCCAATGACCCGGCAAACAAATGGGGCGTAAACAGCGCGCAGACAGCGTACATCCTGTTGCGCCTGCCGTTCCGAATTTTGATTCACGCAGACAACATGTTGCCAGCTTGATGAACGCGATCATCAATCCCGGAATCTCCAACGCAGCCGCCCGGCAGGGAGGATTGTCGGCGGCCGTGCCTGTCGTTTTTCTGCCGGTCAACATCGAAACGCGCTTCATGACCTCGGCCGCAGGTGCGCCGGAGTTGTGGGTGCGCATCTATCCCGACCAGATCGCGATCAACTCGCACGAACCCGAGCTCACAGCACAGGAAATCACGGATGGCCAAGCGTATTGGGACGCCGTGTGGCGAGCCGGCAAGAATCCACCTTCGATCGACACGTTGAAAGCTCCCTGGCGAGGTCTGGCCCAACGTTATGGATCGCCGCGGGCCGCCTGGATTGCCTTGCAGATGACGCCCAGCAATTTGGCATCGCAACCGGCAACCGCGACGCCGGACGGACAGACTCCCAGCCCTCCTCCGATGTATCCCACACCGCCGACGCGCTCGGCTTCGTGGACCAAGCCGGCCATCACCGAGGCGCTGCCCGATGCCTGGACGGTCGTCACCGTTAGCGGCAACACGACGTCGCTGTTTCGCGGCTCCGCGATTACGCCGGAATTGGCAGTCAGCTTGACGCCGCCCGCGACAGGATTTCCTCCGGGATCCCCGGTCGACCCGGGAATGCTGTGGCTGGTGGACTTTGATACCGCTGTGCAGGCAGGCATGGCGTTGAGGATTCCGCTTACCGCGGCACAAAATACGACGGGCTTCGATCGCATTTTCGTTTACGGTTTGGTGTCGGAGAAGCCTGCGAACGACGGGAACGATGGCAATACGCCCGCACAGGCCAGCGGTAGCGAGACGCTTGCTGAGCTGCTCGATGACCATCATTATTCCGATGGCTTTTCGCTGGTGCCGCAGGGCGCGCCGACGAACAACACCACCGATGCATCTTCTTTTTACTCGCGCAAGGATCCTGATTTTGAAATCGGCTTCGCGGTCGAACGCCAGAATCCCCTGAACGCGGACGCTGCCGACGATGGCAATGCGTTCGCCAACCTGATCGGTATTGATCCATCGCGCCTCGGACACGTGCGCAGCGCCGACGGCTTTGGCGTGCGCAATGGGCGCGACATGTTTACGGCGCTGTGGCCCGCGACGCTCGGCTACTTCCTCAAGCAGATGATGGCCAGCGTCTTCACTCCCGCAGAGATCGAGACGGCGCGGCAGTATGTTCTAGCCAACGCGATTCCGCGTGGGGCGGTACCCGCTTTCACTGTGGGCAAGACTCCGTATGGCGTGCTTCCCGTCACTTCGCTGCGCCGTTATCCCTCTGAGAATCGTGAAGCCGGTTCGATCGAACCTAGTCTGGTGAATTTCATTCTGCGACTGTGGCAGAACTGGCTGGCGAGTTCGAACTCAGCGCCTCACATGCAGAACAGCGGCGATCCCGACGCAGAACTGGTCGCCCTGCTCGGTATGGACGCCAGTTCCATGACCTTCCGCGGCCGCAAAGTGTTGGGCGACGACTTCCTGTGGAACTACGCGCTGTTCAACGGCGTTACTCCTGCGACCTTCAACATCTGGTGGACGACACACCTCAGTGCGGGAAGGCAATTGCTGAACACCTTCGGCTTCAACAGCTGGGACCCACGAATCATTCATCTGGGGCTGGAAAACAGCAGCTTCCCGGTGCCGTTTCCCACGGTGCAAACCGCACCGTTGTCAGAGACCGATCCGCTGGCCGACGATGCCGACCTGGGCGGCAATAATAAGGTGAATTACATCCAGTGGCTGCGGCAGGCTTCGGCGGCTGATATCCAGGCAGAAAACTATCCTGGACCGAAACCAACGTCGCTGCTGTACAAGATTCTTCGCCAGTCGATCATTCTCGATTATGCAGACCTGGCGGCAACGGCCGAGATCTCAGCCGCGCGTCTGAATATTTCGCAGATACGCGAGCAGGAGATCCTCGCCGTGGCTCCCGCGCCAGCCACGGCACCGCCTCTGACAACGTGGGAGATCCTGGCGCGTCCTTCGATTCCGAATCCTGAACTCACATGGGCCGACTTTCTGCTCAGCTTCGATCCCCAGCCGGAGTCTCCATTTGCTCGCTTGGCTGATCTCCGCGCCAGCTTAGACCGGCTCGCGAAACTGCCCACCGCCGAGTTGGACCGCCTGCTGACAGAGACGCTCGATGCCTGTAGTCATCGTCTCGACGTGTGGGCCACCGCGATTGCTAATGCTCTGCTACAGCGCAAACGATCAGCGCAAGTGGCGGGAGTTCATCTTGGCGGTTTTGGCTGGGTGGAAGAAGTTCGGCGGTCCGCCTCGCCCGCGCCCATTGCCGGAGTCGAATTACAGACCGTTCGGCAGCTCGATCAGCGCCGCGCTCAAACGCTGAAGACCTCGGCAGCCTTGGCGGTTCCGGTTCAACCCGAACAGGACAACGGCGGCTACATTCTTGCGCCCTCGTTGGCGCAGGCGTCGGTGGCTGCGGTTCTGCGCAACGGGTACATGACCCATAAGGGCACCGCGGAGGAGGGCTTACTCGCGATCGATCTTTCGTCTCAGCGTGTACGCAAGGCGTTGTCGCTCCTTGAAGGCGTGCAGCAGGGACAGAGTCTAAGCGCGCTGCTCGGCTACCTGTTCGAAGAAGGCCTGCACGATCTCAATCTCGACAAGTACGCGCAGCCGTTCCGCGACCGTTTCCCCGTCGTGGCCAACAAGCTGACGCCGTCGAGCGATCCCAGCGAATCGGTGGCCGCGTCGAATGTCGTCGATGGGATGGCGTTGCGCACAGCCTGGGATACGGGGCAGCTTCCAGCCGGCGGAAATTGGGGAACGAACCTACCTCCTGCCGGCTCCGACCAGAACGCCGTCATCGGATTGCTGGAAACGCTTGACGACTACGCCGACGCATTGGGCGACCTGTCTATCTCCGAAGCTGTCTTCCAGATCATGCGCGGCAACTTTGGACGTACCGGAACGCTGCTGGATGCCATCTCGAAGGGACAGCGACCTCCCACGCCCGACGTGGTGGATACACCTCGCGGCGGTATCGATCTCACGCATCGAGTCGCGCTGCTCTTCGCCGGAAATCCGGCAGTGAATGCCGATTGGAACGCTATCCCTGTGCGGCCCCGGGCTGCAGCCGAGCCCTGGATAGATGCCTGGCTGAGCCAGCTACTGCCCGATCCAGCCAGTGTGAGCTGCACGGTTAGTTACCACGACGGTGGCGGTGATCACTCAAAAGTGATTTCCCTGCGCGACCTCGCCGTTCGTCCGCAAGATGTGCTGGCGCTGGCTGACATCAGCAGCACGCCACAGAAGGGTGAACTGGAAACGCGCATTCTGTTTGCCGCAGCGCTGCCCTCCGATGCAAGCGATGTGGCTATCGACTTTGCGCCGGCTTCGCTAGCAAACGTCGCCTTCCCCGATGCGCTTTTCCTGGCCAAGTCGCTACGCACGTTGATCAGCTCGGCGCGAGCGCTGACTCCGCAGGACATGACGGTACCCGAGGTGGACGCCGGAGCCGCCGGAGGCGTTGTTGACCTGGTGGATCTTCGCACGCGCGCTTCCGCCGCGGTAAACAGTTTGACGACTGACTTGCAGGCGCTCACCTCGGCGATCGCTGGATTGCCAGGCAATCCCGATCCGGTGCGAGCCGCGCTGTTGCGTTGCAGCTTCTACGGGGTTGCGGGCTCGATTCCTTTAACCAGCACCGGACCGGACGCGAATCTCGGCACGCAGGCAACGTCGGTCATCGCGATCTTGCAGGATCGCCTCAACAAAGCCTCCGCGGTCGTCATCGCTAGCGCGCAGCCGGCGGACTTGACCGCCCTGCTGGGAACCATCTTCGGCGCCGACTATGTCGTGCTGCCGCGATTCACGCCGCCAGACTTCGCCTCGCTACAGTCGGCGTTCGCGCAATCAACTACGCTGGTCGCCAGCGATCCGCAGGCTCCCGCACGCTGGCTCACGCAGCTTACACACGTGCGTCCCGGCATCTCGCGACTGGACGCCGCCTATTCGGTGGCACAACTTCTGGGGGCGACCGATGCCGATCCGGCTGCGCTCCTGCTTGGCCAGCTTCCGGCAACGGCAGGCGACAAATGGCTGGGGTTAGGAATCGATCCCGCCAACCCTCCAGCTAAAGGACGGGTTGCATTCGCTTGTCTCACGCAGCGGCGATCCGACAACCCAGAACAGCTACGCAGGCCTTCTGATCGACGAGTGGCCGGAGCGCATCCCATCTTCGCAGGAGAACGCAGCGGTAGCGTTCCACTACGAGGAGCCGAAGGCGCGCGCGCCGCAGACTCTGTTGTTGGCCGTGTGCCCGGACAATCGCGCCTTCTGGGACGACGATCTCATCACCGGCATTTTGCAGGAGACACTCGAGCTGGCGAAAATTCGCGCCGTCGATCTCGATAGCGTCGCTCAGGTAGGACAAATTCTTCCCGCCTTGTACTTCGCCCTGAACTTGCAGGGCGCGACGATCTCAACCAACTTTGCCACGGTCAAGGAGTTCGCACGTGTCACTGCAATCCTTCGTTAGCGCGGTATTGAAGTTCCCGTCCATCACGACGTGGACGCGGCTGGAGCCGCTGCCGCGCGAAGGCTCGATGGCACGAAGTCTTCAGGCGCAGGTACGCGATCCATTATGGTTTTTGACGCGGCAGTGGCAGGTGGGCGAATTCCTCGCCAGCGATGCTGGATCACCGGTGCAGGCGACGCTCGGGCTCGAGCAGCGAAGCATCACTACCTACCGTCCCGGACTTGATGATTCTTCCACCGGTAACTCTCGACCCCAAGCTCCCTATAGAAGTGCACGTGGAACGCGAAGCCGTCACCCTGAACTTGCGCGGTTCGGTGCAACACGGACTCTACTTCGAAAAGTTACTGCGGGCTTCCGGTGTGGCTTCCCTGCCGGCCGTAATCGCTGCCTTTCGTACCGACGTTTTCCATCGCAGCCAAAGCTTCCAGCGTCGACCTCGACCGACAGCGACTCCCTGCGATTCCGTTCGCTTGCGGCGGGTCGTGTCACCGATGGCGAATCGCTCTTCGTCTCCGCGCTGGCGGTTGCCAATGGACAGACTCCGCCGATTCCTCTGCCCCCGCAAGCGTCTGATCCGAAGGTTGCCACAGCGTTATCTGCGTTTGTCACCTATCGCCAATCGCTCTTTAGCGAACCGGATCACGACCCAGCATGGCAATCGCAGAAATTGGATTACGCTTTCGCCCTCGGCTCTCCGGCGCCGGAGCAGAATCTGCTGCTCAATGCACCTGAGTTTCCCGGGGGGCATCTCGATTGGTACTCGTTCGATCTCGACAATGCGCAGACGAATGATGTCGCGCAGGCCAATCCCGGCGCAAATAACTCCTGTCGATTTCAACTTTCTTCCCAACCATGTGGTCTTTCGCGGCATGCCCGATCCGCGCTGGTGGAACTTCGAAGACGCAGTCACGGACTTCGGCCAACTGGATGCCGACCATGTAGACCTGGCCAAGCTGCTGGTCATGGAGTTTGCGCTGGTCTACGGCAACGATTGGTTCTCGATTCCGGTGCCGACTCCAATCGGGACTCTGGAGCGAGTGACGACGCTGGTGGTCACCGACACCTTCGGCGTGCGCACCGTGATTCGACCGTCCGAGCAGACGCAGGTCAATCCCGGCGAAACGCCGTGGTCGATGTTCAAGCTCTCAGGTGAGGACGGCACGCGTTCTGACTTCATCACCATGGCCCCGACCTTGGGCATCGCCGAAGACGCGGACGCTATCGAGGAAGTCCTGTTTCTGCGCGACGACCAGGCGGCGATGGCATGGGCGGTTCAGCATAAGCTGCAAGGCGATCTCGATTCGGCCATCGATGCCTACGAATCGTATCTTCAAAACCCGGCTACACCTCCTCCGGCTCCGATTGCGCAAGCCGGAGGACCGCAAATCTTACTACACGCTCGAAGTTCCGCCGCCGGACAACTGGATTCCGATGGTCCCGGTACAGTCACCGCAGAACGAACTCTTTCTGCGTCGCGGGACCATGAAGGTTCCGACACAGAGCGGCTTCTATTTGCTGACCGCGCGAGCTGTTCTGCTCGAACCGCAGCACGCCTTCCTGGTGGCCGACCGCGTGATTCCGCGCGCCGGGGTCATCGCCGATCGCTACTTCCGGCGCACTCGCTCCGCCGACGGCAGTACGTTCTTGTGGCTGGCTCGAGTGTCAGGTCCGGGCCGCGGACCCGGCTGGTCAGGGTTGCGTTTCGATATTGTCCGTCCCATGACACAAGCGGCCAGCACCTAGCGGCGGAAGCGGAACCCCTGTCGCGGCAAACACTGGCCATCCGCGAACAGAAGGTCAATGCCGGCAATCCGGCTATCATCGGCGGGCAGGTCCGGCAGCTCAATCACTTAGCGGAGCTGTTTTCCTTCCACTTCAGACTGAACACAGGTACGCCAGACTGTTCCAACTTTATGTGGTTCTGTCCCACGATAATCTTTTCACGCTGCGTCGAGTTGAGCCGTACATCCGCTTCAAACGAAGGTAACCGGTGGGGTCCGGACGATGTGGATTGCTCGGCAATATCGGGGCTCCCCGGCGTGTCTGAAACGAAGCTTGCTGTCCTGTTTCGGCTGTCGAGAACGGCTCCTAGAATATTTTCTGAAGCGCCATGTTTTTTTAATTCGATCAGTGCAGCAGGGCCGGCAGCTAATGTGGTCCGTGACATCTGGATTTCGCGAACCACGATGGCTTCCGGGACGCCAGCCTTCATCATCCGCATAATGTCTGCGTTGGTCAGGCCATTTTCTGTTGGCACCTGTGCCCTGCAAAAAACGGGAAAGCTTAGCGAATAAAGGAAGAGGAAAGCCGGCAGGAATAGACGAGCGCTTCGCATAAAGATGTGCCTCCATTAAGTAGCGACTGGGTTAAGCGCAGTACAGACCACAGAGCGATACCTCTTCCCGGTAGGCACTGGCATACATAGAACGGAGAAGGTTTAGGAACTTGCATAGTTATTTCTAGAGATCATGGTGGCGCGGTGATGAGCGCTGGCCGGCGGCCGCGCCCACCAACCTACGCGTCACGATCGGAACTTGCAGCCTCGCGAGAAAGCTGGTCCCTAGCAAGAGAGCAGTGGCCTCCGCTTATCGCACCAGCGGCACCGGATGCAGATACTGCTCGTTAGCCTCGCCATAGGCCATTTTTGCCAGATGAACGGTGTAGTCGTGCTTCAGCAACAACGACGTTAATGCGAATACTTTGTAGCCATCTCCCGAAATCTCGCTGCGGCGATAGAGTCCCGGCTCGGTTTCGGCGACCTCACGCGTGCCCTGTAAGCGGTCGAGGAACGATTGAGCCGATTTCTGGTCAATCGGTCGACCAGCCGCGGCGTTTGTCAGTGAATCGGCAGCGTAGGAGCGGATCAGTTTTTGCCAGTACTTTTCCAGCAAGTCTGTGCTCGCGAAGATGTCTGCCCAAGTGATGCGGCCATTGATGGCCACGACCACACCCTTCGCGCCAGCCTTGCGCAGTTCGCGCCACAGTGCGTCATAGTCGGCAGCGATCAAAGTGACCTTCTTCTCCACTTCGGGGTTCTGCATGGCCTTCGCATACGACGTGCTTGCGTGCAGCGAGGCACTTGCCTGTGGCGCTGCCAAGGCCATCGCGCCAACCGCCGAAGACACCGTGTCCCAGACACTTTGCTGATTGCGAGTTGCCATGGCCGGCATACGCACGCTGGGCTGAGCCATTTGCGCCTTCATAGTTCCGAAATGATCAGACGCGGCAACCCAGCGCCCATGTTCCACACAAAACACCGACAGATCGATGGGGCGGGAATGAGGTGGGACAATACTGTCGAGGCCAATCACGCGATCCTGTTTGCCACCGGTCACCACCTCTCCGGCAAGCAACAGCAACGGACGCTCCGAGTTATTGACCAGCATCAAGCGATTGACTTCGGCTCCAGTGGCAGGCCGTATGTTGGAGCCTGGACGAATCAGCCCCTGCAACGAACCTGCTTCGGCGACCACGACCAATCCTGATCGAACTCCCTCATCGAGCGTCAGAAGCTGCGCAGTGTTCTCCTCGTCGCCTCCGACGATGGGGAAGATGCTCAGGTTCCCTTTGGTTACCGGTGGCAAAACGTGGTAGTCGCGAGCAACAGTTCCTGCGCTAACGAACGTAGTAGTCAAGGAGACAAAAGCGAGCAGCGCCAGCATGCGGCGATTCATAGTTCACCTCTCGGAGACACGCGCCTCAGATGACTAACCGACTGCGGATTTGCGTCGGTGACGTGCGAGGCCCTGGAGCGTCTCTAGGAGAAGAACGCAAGTTGGTGTCTTCCTTGCACAGGAATTGATAGGATTCGCTCGCATGGCTTCTCCCTCGGCTGCCGGCCCGCTCGATGTGCAGGTGCTCGCTGCCTTGCAGGAGTTCTGCGCTCAACGGTACGAAGCTAGCGGCGCGAGAGGCTTCGGCATCGATGAGGCAGCTTTCGTTGAATTACTCGCGGACGTGGCAAGCCAAGGCAGCCGTACGGCTTCAGAAATCGAAGTGCGAGGCACCCTCGTATCCCTACACGTGGAAGAGCTGGTTCTGGCGCGGGCCTGCGTAAATGGATCTGAATCCGCCTGGGAAACTTTTCTGTCGCGGTACCGCGTTACGCTCTACGAATCGGCATACAAGATCGCAAGAGAAGAGACTACCGCCCGCGACCTCGCAGATTCACTCTACGCTGAGCTCTACGGTATTGACGCGAAGGGCCAGGAACGAACTTCCAAGCTTCGTTATTACCAGGGACGCGGCTCACTGCAAGGCTGGCTGCGGATGGTTGTGGCGCAGGAGTATATCAATCGCTATCGCAGCACCAGGCACGACACCAGTCTCGACGAGGCCCTCGATGATGGGCACCAGTTTGCGGCCAAGGAAGAAACCGTCAGCGTTGTCGATGCTCGTGCCGAGACCGCCGCGGCCGTAGAACTGGCTGCGCTGGATCCAGAGGATCGCTTTCTGCTGGCGGCGTACTACCTCGACCGGCGAACGCTGGCTGAGATTGCCAAGCTGATGGGGGTACACGAGTCCACCATCAGCCGAAAGTTGGAGCGCGCGACCTCGGCTCTGCGCAAGCGCATCCGCAAGCGGATGATGCAATCAGGTATGTCGCCACGCCAGGCGGACGAAGCGATGCAGGATGTAGACGTGCGCGACTTACGCATCAACGTAAACCAGACTTTACGGCAAGAAACTGCCAAAGGCACGTTCTATAGAGAGAAGGACGAGTGCGGATGAACCAGAAACTACCAAGGCCGATACGAAACGCGCTCGCACAACCCGCACGGGGTGAAGTCCATCCTTCACCTGATGTGCTGACGTCGTTCATGGAACGCACCCTGTCGCGCGACGAGCGTGGTCGTGTGACTCGACCACCTCGCGGTGTGCGGCGATTGTCGCGAGGCGGTTTTCCTGGCCAGCAACGCTGCCGGCGTCATAGAAGATAAGAAGGAACCAGGGGCGGCTGCACAGGGTGAATCTTTTGGCTGGGTGAAGCCGCGGCGCCGATGGAGGTTTGGGCTCGCCTGGGCAAGTGTGGCCATAGCAGTGTTGTCTGTGGGTGGCAGATTCATGTGGCAGCGCTCGGGCCCAGTAGGCACTGCGCGCCCTGACGTTTCCACCGTCGCCAGCAATAATCAGGCAGCGGCGGTGGCGGCACCGGCTGGACCAGCGTCTTCGCCGACTCTTTCTGAAGCTAATACGAAGGAGAAGACCGCAACAGCGAAGACCGCCCCGCCAAAAACTACTCCGCCAAGAGGCCCGGCCGATATCCCAAGCAGCGGGCAAAAGAGCGACGAGCAACATCAACCTGAGACCAGCCTGGGCGCTGCTCCGACAACCGCTGGTGCCCTAGCTCTACCGAGCGTCGTGGGCTCCCCCGAGCTGGCTCCGCCGGCACTCGACTCGCGCAAGGCGTTTGTGGAATCTCAAGCGGACGCACTTTCGCGCCTTGGTAAGGCTGCGGCCATCGCAAAGCCGTCACTGTCGATACGAGCATTTCAATCAGCGCCCGCACAGTGGCGCATCAGCACTGATGGTCACCTCGAACGTAGGGCAGGCGCAGATGGATGGACCCGCGTGCTCAACAATGAAGCCACGATTTTTCATGTCGTGTCGGTATTGGGGGACAATGTTTGGGCCGGGGGCGGAGGCGGCGCACTGTTTCACTCCGACGACCGAGGACAGCACTGGAAACAGGTTCCGCTGATTGCCAGCTCAAGCACTGAAACCGGAACGATTACTTCGATTCAATTCGAGGATTCCCAGCAAGGAACCGTCCTAACCGCTGAAGGTGCACGCTGGAGCACCTCCGACGGTGGAGTCTCGTGGACCTTGCGGTAGTCCGACTTCATTCCTCAAACCACAGGTAACCCAAGGCTCTAATCCGGCGGTTTTGCGTAAATTCCCGTTCGGACGATTTGAAGAGCAGTGAGATCGGCGTGAGAACGCCTACGGCTACGCACCTGGCCGGAGTTTGGGTTGACGATTCAATCGCGGAAGGCCGAAGTTGATGCTAAGCGACTGAAAAGACTTGGTGGACCTGGTCGGGATGAACCGTCGACCTTCCCGGCGGGGCCGGGACGCGCTTACCGTCTCGAGTTCTAGACAAGTTGGAGAATCGATCGCTGCGACTTCCAGCTCTTCAATTGGCGCTCACGCCGGCGCGCTTCATCCAGAGTTGCGAACTGTTCTTCGTAGATAAGTGTCCAGGAACCACGAGCGCGGGTCGATGCCGTCTGCCCTCGCCGATGTTCTGCCAAGCGCTCGATGAGCCGAGACGTACATCCGATGTAGAGCCGGTGAGTTGTTTCGCTGCGCAGGATGTCGACGCTGTGCATCGGCCGAAATTTGGTGGACCTGGTCGGGATCGAACCGACGACCTCTTCCATGCCATGGAAGCGCGCTCCCAGCTGCGCCACAGGCCCACTATTCAGGAAGGACGGCGCTGACGAACACGCCATAGATATTCTCTCGCACGCGAACTGCAGAGTCAAACCGTGGACGCTGGAGCACTTCAAGACATTAGGCGAAGCACGAAAACGCGAATTGCAGCTGAAGAACTTGAAGTCGCATCGTTTTATTCTGGCATTAGTTCAAGGCGCGAAAAGTTGAGCTCGTCGCGGACTTGGTCGGATGGACCCGACGACCTTCCCGGCTATGCCGGGACGCGCTCCCAGCTGCGCCACAGGCCCACTATTAAGGAAGGACGGCGCTGGCGAACGCGCATTGACATTCTCTCGCACGTGAACATCTGAGTCAAACCTGTGCTGAAAGTACTGCGCCAACGCAAGATGTTCGTGCAGTGCGGGTAATCTGATTTACGACCCGCTCCACTTGTGCCCTTATTGGCATCGAATTATCGTTGTGAGCATACCTGCCGCTTTAGATAGCAAGAAACCAGCTCTGGCCCGGAGAAAGCAAATGCGATTTCCTGCTCTTTTGGGTCTGCTGCTCTCATGTTTTATTTCACTGTGGGCGCAAGCGCCGGCAAGCTCGTCTGTCAATGCGCC
This sequence comes from uncultured Acidobacteriaceae bacterium, assembly GCA_963758835.1. GTDB lineage: Bacteria > Acidobacteriota > Terriglobia > Terriglobales > Acidobacteriaceae > CAVVDY01. The sequence continues at coordinate 23,971 of CAVWWZ010000003.1, forward strand.
GAGCCAAGCGGCGCAACCGCCAATAGGCAGCTACTCAACGACGCCAGTGACTTCGGAGCTTGATCGATTGCAGGCGGCAAGTGCCGCGATCGATTCAGCCATCTCCCGGCTGAAGATCGAAAAGTGGAAGGCGGACGCCAACTCAAAGCGACAGGCCCAGTCCAACGCAGAGTCAATTCAGCGAAATCTGAAGTCGGCGCTTCCCGGCATGATGACCGGTGTGCGCTCAGCACCACAGGATCTCGGCGCGAGTTTCAAGCTGTATCGCAATGTCAACGCGTTGTACGACGTCATGAGCTCACTGACGGAATCAACCGGTGCCTTCGGCCCGAAGAGCGACTATGACGCCCTGGCGCAACAGCTTGACAGTCTGGACGGCGTCCGGCGCAGTTTGGGAGATTCGCTTGAGCAGTTGGCAGCAACCACCCAATCGCAACTCGATCAGCTCAGAACGCAGGTCAAGACGCTACAGGCCGCGGCGACTGTCGCCCCACCTCCCAAGAAGACGGTGGTCGATGACAGCGAGCCGGCAAAGAAAAGTACCACGGTCCACAAGAAGAAGGCTTCGAAGCCCACCAGTTCCGGGACTCCCAACAGCACACCCCCTCCGCCGCAATAGGCCCAGTTTCGGGAACAAATCGTACTCAGCCGGAGTCTATTCCTTTGAGGGTTCCCTTACCTGCGCCTCGGGGTGCGTCAAGGGGTCAATGTCTCTCGAAGGAGGATCGTCAACAGCGGATTCGCAACGGAGTTGTTACGGATTCGTGAACTCATTATTATTATGAGGTTGACGCCGTGTGGCATACATGGCGGGAGTAACAACATTGAGTAACCTCGCGAGTGCGATGGGGATCCGCACAGAGGAAGCCGCGATCGTGGCCGAGTTAAAGGCCGGATCGGAGGCGGCCTTCGAGTGGCTGATCGCACAGTACAACCAGCCGGTCTACAGCCTCCTGTACCGCATGCTGGACGATCCCTCCGATGCAGCCGACACTACACAAGAAGTTTTCATCAAGATCTTCCGAGGCATAAAGCGCTTTAATGCCGATTCCACGTTGAAAACTTGGATTTACCGCATCGCCCTGCATGAGGCTTCCAATCAGCGGCGCTGGCACTTCCGGCATAAGGTGAAGGAAACCTCGATCGAGCCCCGAACGGAAAGCGGTGACGAACCAGCGCTGGCCATCAAAGACCTCCTGGTCGACGAGAGCAAGTCCCCGCTCGACAACGTCTACGACGAAGAGCTGAAAGCGCGGGTGGAGCAAGAGCTGCGCAGCTTGGCTGAGCCGTATCGCACGACCGTTATTTTGCGCGATATCGAAGAGTTGTCGTACGAGCAGATTGCCGAAGTCATGAGCACGTCTCTGGGCACAGTGAAATCGCGCCTGGTGCGGGGACGTGATGCTTTGCGTAAGCGATTGGAACAGCACATGCCAGCATTCGGGCTAAGTTGTGAAACCAGGCGGCGCAAGTTACCCAAGCACAGCGCTGTGGCAGGACAAGGAGCCGAGGTGTTGCCATGAAGTGCTCGGTCGTTCAACGGCACATGTCGTCTTATCTGGATGGCGCAGTTACCCGCAGCCAGTTAGCGCAGATCAGCGAGCATATTGCGGGCTGCAACGACTGTTCGGTTGAGTACGAGAATCTACGTCAAATGCAGAAGATGGTGGGGTCGCTTGGTCGCAAGCCCGCTCCCCCGGAAGTAGCAATGCGAGCTCGGGTCTCCATCTCCCGCGAATTAGCCAACGCCCGCCATCCGCGCTGGGAGTCGCTGGCGGTTCGTTGGCAGAATGCATTCAATGCCGTCATGGTTCCGGCAACCGCCGGCCTGGTCACCACGGTCATCATCTTTGGCTTGCTCATCAGCTTCCTGTACTACCCAGGGCAGCTCTCCGTCGCTGAAGACGTTCCGACTGCGTTCTACACGCCACCTGAGCTTCAGTTCGCGCCGTTTGAACTGGCAGCGGGATTCTCCAATTCCGACGATCTGGTAGTTGAGGCTTATGTCGACGCCAATGGTCGCGTGCAGGATTATCGCATCCTCTCTGGCCCTGACAATATGAAGTCGCTTCCCGCAGACCTGAAAAACGTTCTGATCTTCACGACGTTTCGCCCGGCCACGAGCTTCGGCCGTCCGACTTCGGGTCGAGCTATCTTGTCGTTTTCAAAGATTCAGGTAAAGGGGTAGCTGCGGCTCCCTCGATTTTCTCGGCGTCATCCGGGCGGGGCAAATACAACATAGCTGCTGTCTCTTACTACATTACCCTGCGTGTGTGCTTTGCACCTGCCCTAGAGCAGCTTCCGAACCCTCGCTCGCTGCTTTCGGTTTTGTCTCCCAAGTCAGAATCTTCAGATCAAGTACGCAAATGGAATAGAGCACGGGAACCATCAGCAGGGTGATGAAGGTCGCGACAGTTAATCCGCCAATCTGGGCGTAGCATAGCGGCTGCCACAACGGCCCACCATGCATTGCGAGCGGGAACAGTGCCAGCACGGTTGCGCCGACGGTGATCAGCACGGGGCGAAGGCGAATGATGCCGGCGTCGATGACGGCTTCTTCGAAGGGCTCACCACGAGCGTGCATTTCCTCGATAAAGTCGAACAGGACAATGACGTGGCTCACGATGACTCCGATCAGGCTGGCAATGCCAAGAAATGCCATGAAGCCGAACGAGGTTTTCATGATCCACAGCCCGAAGATTGCACCCATGACACCGTAGGGAGCCGCCGCGAACACCAGGAACGGTTTGATGGCGTTGTTGAATTGGAAGAGCAATGCCAGATAGATCGCGAAGACCGAGATAGCAAGTACGACGCTCAGGTTCTTGAAACCATCCTGTTGTTTGTCGTACTCGCCTCCGATGCGCATGCCGTACCCGGGGGGCATTTTCTGTTGCAGCTCTTTCAGTTTGGGCAAAGCGGTTTTTGTAATTTCCGATGCCAGGTGGCCAGCAGCCGGATAGGCGAAAACTGACATCGACCGGAAGTGATCCAGGCGAATGATTCGCTCCGTCTGAAGTGTCGTGTCCACATCGGAAATTTGAACTAGAGGGATCTTGGTATTAGTTTGCGAGCCATAGACGTATAAATTTTGTATGTCAGAGAGCTGCGCCCGTTCGTCCATGCGCAAGCGAGCGACTACCGGAATGTTTCGATCGCCATCCTGCAGTGTGGTCACAGGCACCCCGCTCAGCGCACCCGTGGCTGAATTAGCAACATCGTAGTTGGAGATACCCGCCAAATTAGCGCGATCCGGATTGATGCTGAGGGTTACCTGCGAGCTCTCATTCTGCCATTCATTGCGCACTCTCCTGGCCACCGGCGAGCTGTTGAGAATGTCTTCCACCTGACGTGCGATCACGTGAAGCGTATGAATGTTTTGCGAACTGTCCTTGGTGCTCACGTCGGCAAGACTCGCAATGCGGATCTCGACCGGATAATTCAGCGGATTGGTTTGCAACTGGCGGTAATCGCTTCGCACCCCGGGCAGCGAAGCGGTCAGAATGGGCTGAACCTGGTCGACAAATGCCGGCGTAATGTCTTTGTCCGTCACCTCCACCAGGACCTGGGCGTAATTGAGTTGTTGGGCTTGGGGCGACAACGAGAACCAGAAGCGCGGACTGCCTCCGCCGATCCAGGTCGTAACGTAGCGCAGGATTTCGGCGGGCTTGCCGTTCTTGTCGGGATGCTTTTTTCCCCATTCCGCCGCCTGTTGACGAATGATCGACTCGACCTGCTGCGCGGCCTGTGCAGTAGTCTCGAAGTTCACATCGTTCGGCAGCCAGACATCGACATACGACCAGTACTGCACGTCATCGGGAAAGAACGAAGTGTTGAGCTGCGAGAACAAAAAGCCGCCTGCAACCAGAAACAACAGCGACGCGATCGCGACTTTCCAGCGATGTTCGATGGCGAACTTGGCGGTTCGGGCATAAAAGCCCGTGAAGCCCTGCGTGCGGCGCTCCTCGATTGGCGGCTCAGGTTTTTTGTCGGGGCGAAGAATGAAATATCCCAGCAGCGGGATGAAGGTCATCGACGCCAGGCGGGACGCAACCAAAGCACAGGTCATCACCACCGGCAGGCTATAAATGAACTCGCCGGTCGTGCCGGTAATCAACAGGAAGGGCAGATATGCCACTACGTTGGTTAGGGTGGCGTACAAGATAGCCGTCGCGATTTTTGTCGGTCCCAGCCAGGCGGCGACATCTCGGGCCTCTCCCTCGGCAAGCCCTCGCTTGATAGCGTCACTGGCGACCACCGGATCGTCAACCAGCAGCCCCAGAGCGATGATGAGCGAAGCAACCGATACCTGCTGAATATCGATGCCCAACAGATAGACCATCCCGAAAGTCATGGACAACGTGATCGGGATAGAGACAGCCATCAGCAGGGCAGAACGCCACTCCCAGAATCCGATGAGCGAAACGATCACTACCAGGATGATCGCTTCGTAGAGAGCGTCCATGAAAAGGTCGATGTTTTCCCTGACCTGGATGACCTGGTCGGAGGTGTGGACCATCACCACATCATCCGGGATGTAGGTCTTGACGCTGTCCAACGCCGCGGTCACGTGCTGGCCGAAGAGCTCGATCTGTTGCCCGGAGCGCATGTTGATGCCCAAGGTGATGGCTCGGCTGCGGATCCATTTGCCGTCGGCGTTGCGCCACGTCATGAAATTCAGAAACGTCGGTGGGCTTTGATACGAACGCGAAATGTCGACGAGGTCGCGCAGATAAACCGGGCTATTCGAAGCGGAAACGCCAATGATGACGTTGCCGATAGCCTGCGCATCAGGGAACAATCCAGATGGGTTGATATCGATGTTCTTGGTGCCAACTTCGAGGGTGCCACCGGGCAGCGTAATGTTTTGCGCGTTCAGCGCGTCCTTCAGCTTCGACGGGTCGTAGCCGTACTGGGCCAGCCGCTGCTGTGAGTAGTCGAGGTAGATTTGCTCCTGCAACACTCCGGAGCGAGTAACCTGTGAAACCTCAGGCACGCCTTGCAGGGTGCGTTGGATCAGGTCGGTGAAGTCGTCCAGCTGGCGATACGTGTATTTCGCGCCTGCGATCTCCGTCAGCTTGGCTTCGGCTTCCGAGGGATCGCCGATAACAGTGGATTGCCAAGCGTCAGGCGGAAGTTCGTCACGATGCAGGCGTTCGCTCATCAGCCGATCGCCCAGAGCACGAAGCTCCTTCGGATCGAGAACTGTAGAAACATCAGCCCCTACAAAGCCGGGCGCTTCGAAGAAATGTACGTCCCGCAGGCCTCCTTGCTCGGCGGCAGCTCGCACCAACTCCTGGAATGATTGCCGTACCAGGCTTGGTGACACCGCCATAGGAAACGAGTAGATGATGCTCCGGCGCGGTTGCGGCGCGTCACGTCCCTCTGAGGCGCGCACCTTTTCAATCGCGCTGCGAACCACGCGAGCACGAAGCGATATCTCGGTGGGTGACGCGATGGGACTCGCGACCGTCAGCATCAGTGCTGCTGTGTCACCAAAATTGCTGTTGAACTGGATGGGTCCCGCGCCTCTCGGCAGGTTGTTGTTGAGCTGTTGCAGCTTGAGGTTGATGTCAGAGAACTGCACCTTCTTGTCGTTCACGTTATCTGCAAGCTGCACGTAAACGACTGCCTGGCCAGGGAAGCTGATCGATCGAATACCGAAGTCGGAGGGAGAGGGCGCCTTGATGGTGCTGTTCAGTGCGATAGCCTGCTCTATCGGACGAGTGACCAGTTGTTCCACTTGTTCGGCGGTCGCTCCCGGCCATGGGCATTGAGCAGAGGCCACACGCACCGGAATGTCAGGGTCCTTTCGCTTCGGCATGTGGTGGTATCCATACCAGCCCCATACGAATGCCGTAAGCAAAAGGACGAGACCGATCTGCCGATGCTCGGTGAAGAAGCGCGCAACATTGTGCGTGCCGGCGATGTACTCCGCGTCCGATTTGTGGATGTGTGCCATGGGTCAGCGAAAATCTACTGGATCACCCGAACGGTTTCTCCATCCTTAATGATGGTCGCGCCATAGGTGACCACCCGGTCGCCCGGCTTCAGGCCGCGCTCCACCGCGATCGTATTGCCGTATGTGCCACCCAACTCAACCTCTTGCGAATGAACTCGCACCGTATCGCCATTGCCATCGGGCACGAACACGGCGAAGCCATCGGGTCGCTTCAGACTACGCACGACAGCAGCAAGCGAGACAACATCGACCTGCTGGCCTGCGTTGCCCGATCGGATGGTGATTGACGCGATCATGCCCGCCTTCAGGCGATTGTTTCCATTGGGTATCGTCACCTCGACCGAGTACACGCGGCTCTTGGGATCAGCCGAAGGGGAAATCGACGTCACATGTCCGGCGAAATCGCCGGAGACCGCGTCGGTCGTGACTGTCTCGGGACTGCCCAGCCTGATGTGCTCCATCGCCGTGTCGGGTACGCCAAAAACTGCCTTGACAGAGCGCACATCCGAGATGGTGAAACCGTTCGTCGCCGGGCCCGACCAACTGGCCTTCATCGACATTTCGTTTCACGATCCAGCCATCGAAGGGCGCGCGCAGTTCGCAGTAAGCAAGAGCGATTTGAGCTTCGCTGACGCTCGCCTTGGCACTATCGATGGCAGCTTTGGTGTCGAGCATCTGCGCGTTGGCATTGTCGTAGTCTGAGACCGTCGCAGCCCCATTCTTGTATAGAACGGACATGCGATCGAAGGACAGCTTGGCGCGATCGTAATTGGCCTGCGAGCGTGCAAGCTGCGCGTTCGCCTGTTGCAGCTTGTCCTTGTAGTCATCCTGAGACACGGTTGCGAGAACGGTTCCCTTGGTAACCCAGTCGCCCTGATCGATGTTGCGCACTTTGCCGGTGGCGTCTTTCACCTGGCGAATGCTAGCCAAATAGCCATTGGACTTGAAGGCTAGCTCGACCTGCTGATACGGCTGAATGTTTGCCGAATATGTATTTGCGCCAGTGGCAGGAATCGCTTGCACGACGTCTATGCGCACTGGGGTAAGCGGCTTCTCCGATGAATCAGCCTGCCGGCACCCGGTGTTCAAGATGATTACCGCCGCACAGCCGACCATCCACAAAACCGTGAGACTCGAATGGCGTGGTTTGCAAAGGATCATTCTTCACCAATCGCTTTCTCGAAGCTCGCTTTCGCGCTCCAAAAGGAAGCCAGCGCATCATCATAGTCAGAGTTCGCTTTGTCGACAGACGACTGTTGTTGCAGAACGTCGCGCAGGAGCTTGGTTTGCTGACCGTACTGCAGCGTGACTTCACGCAGCTTCTCGCGGGATGAAGTCTGCGCCGCCTGCGCCACCAGGAGGGCTACGCGCGCCTCCTTCAACGATCGAAACTGGTCACCCACGTTGATGAGGATTTTCGCTCTTGTATTCTCCAGCTCAAGCTTGCTCTGCTCTACGTTGATCGTCTTCTCATTCACGTCGTGTTTCCGGCGTCCCCATTCAAAAGGTTCCCAGCGGAACTCGAGCCCGGCGTTCGCGATATTTGTCGGTACGAAGGTGTAACCGAGAGGCGTGGTGTACTGGATGGAGAAGTTAAGGTCAGGCAGATACTGCGACTTGGCCAGCGCGCGCGCATTGTCGGCTTGCTTGACCGTGATCTCCCCTTCCTTCACTTTGGGATTGTTAACCAGCGCTTTCGCCTGTGCTGACGCCAGGTCCATTTCGTCGAGCGAGACCGGCGCCACAGCCGCGGTATGAAACGGCGTGTTGATGTTGCGGCCGAGCAGGTCGTTCAGGGTTTCCTTCGCAGTCTGCTCTTTATCCTGCAACTTCAGGAGCGAGAGCTCTTCCTCGGCCAACTTCGTCTTCACTTCAAGATTCTCCGATTGAAGTGCTACCTGTTCCGAGACGTACTGCAGGGTTATGCGGTCAAGCTCTTCATACTGCTTAATGCTGGCCTGGGTAGATTCAATCTGATTCTCGATCTCAACGACCTTGTAGAACGCCTGCCGCACATCGTCGACAACCGTATCCTTCTGCTCGCGCAATTGCTGCTCGGCCTGTTCGACCGAGAGCTTTTGGCCGCGCAGATATAAGTTGATTTTGTAAAGCTGTATGAGAGGCTGAGAAGCTGAGGCCAGCACCGTCGCGGTCGGCTTGCTAGGAGTGGTCAGGTAGGTGTTCTGCGCCGGAATCGGTCCGATGCCCGGATAACAACAACCGAACTGTCCTTGCGGTATGAAATAGGAGATAGGGCTAAGCAGCTCCGAGCCGAAGATATAAGTATTGAACGATGGCAAACGGCGGGTCTTGTCGGCAGCCAGTTTCTCTTTTTGGACGTCCAGATTCAGCGAAACAATTTTCAAGGTACGGTTGTCGGCCAATGCGATCTTGACCGCGTCGTCAACGCTTAGAACGTCGGGCGATACGACACTGTCTTGCGCGGCGAGAGAACCCAACTGCGAGAGCACGAGCACCAGAAACAGGCTGACGCTCGCCAGAGTTCGCCCATGCCACAGCCGCCGCAGTTCCGCGACCTTCGCAACAGTCAGCAACCGCAACAGCGCCCGTACGTATGGATTGATAGCTCCCCCTCCAGGGTCTCAGCGAGCGACCTGCGGAATCCGCCTCGAATGTTTGCTGACGGCAAGTATGTTAGGCAGAGTTACTGCGGGTGTAAAGAAAAATGGTCAGTCGCAGAGCGGAAGATCATGAGGCTCTGGTCGCGGCACGAACTGCAGGTCCCTCGGCTGCGCTCGGGATGACACAGGTTGGCAACCTGACCGAGGCCTATTTCACTTCCCTTTGTACTCCACAAACAGCTCGGGGAATTGCTCCTTCAAGGCCTTCATCTTCGGAAGGTCGCAAACCTGGATATATGGATTATCGGGATTATGGAGGGCATAATCCTGGTGATAGTCCTCTGCGCGATAGAAGCCCTTGAGCGGGGTAACTTGGGTTACGATCGGCGCTGGAAACGCCTTAGCTGCGTCCAGCTGTTGGATGTACGCGTCGGCAATGCGCTTCTGCTCGTCGTTGGTATAGAAGATGGCCGAGCGGTAGGAAGTTCCCACGTCGGGTCCCTGCCGGTTCAGCTGCGTGGGATCGTGGACCACAGAAAAGAAGATTCGGAGCAGTTGACCATAAGTAATCTTAGATGGGTCATATACCACCTCGACCGACTCGGCGTGTCCCGTGGTTTCCGTCGTCACCTGGTCATAAGTGGCGGTTGCGGCCGAACCCCCGGAGTATCCTGCCGTCGTCTTCAGCACGCCTTTCACACGCTCGAAAACCGACTGGGTTCCCCAGAAGCAGCCACCGGCGAAAACAGCCGTTTCTTTACCGGCACTGGCCGCGAGTTTCGCATCCACTTTGGCCGCTGGAATCGGCCCCTTCGGTTGTCCTTTGGCCGAGCAGGCTAGCATTGAGATGGTTATGCAAGTCGCGACGATGACATGATTCAGGCGTGTGAACATGTGAGCTCTCCAGGTCTACCAATCAGATGCTTGGACGTCTCATTAGATACAGCAGGCGCTCATCCAGCTGTCGGTCCCGACGGATGTGATTCACGCATCATCGAGCCTCACGTTGCGGCGGCGGCAACGTCCTGTCTATATTGAAATCTGTTCTCAGGACGCTCTCCCACTATGACGAAGCCGTTCCAATACCTCGTGCTGATCATCGGCCTTCTTTCACCGTTCCTGGCACAGAAGCTGTATTCGCTGACGTATACGACGTTGACACGCGCCAGCACAGATCGGGAAAGGGACTGGCTATTTCGTCTTGCCATATCGACTCTGGCCATGACACTGCCGTTCTTTGCGGCCCTATTTTTTGCGTGGCTGGGCTGGCGACAACAGCGCGGACAGGAAGCAACCTCCAGGTCTGAAAAACGGCGCCAGGAGCGTTCGACTGCTGGGGCAGCGTCGGCGCGTTCGAGCCGGACTCCGCTGGCAGCGAAGATAGGCTTGATTGTGGCGGCGCTGTCCCTGCTGCTGATGTGGAAGCCGATCACGGACGGCACTTCCCGCTGGAAGCAGCAACGGAATATGGCAATGAGTGGAGTGCCAGCGCCTGCCTTCGACACACTGGATCTCGACGGAAAGCCGCAGCGGCTGGCGGATCATAAAGGGCAAGTGGTCGTGGTAAATATTTGGGCAACATGGTGCGGCCCTTGCCGGGCAGAGATGCCGGCGCTCGACCGCCTCTACCAGGAGCATAAGGACCAGGGCCTCGCTGTCTTCGGTATCTCTAACGAGGACGCTGACCTGCAGCGGCAGTTTCGACAAATCGTTCCGGTCACCTACCCGCTGCTGACCATGAGCGGCGAGGTTCCCACTCTGTACCGCGACATTGCACGCTACCCAGCGACCTTCCTCATTGACCGCCAGGGACGGCTGCAACCCGCGCCCGGTCCCGACCAGCCTTTCGAGGAATTACAAGCGGCGGTGGATCGTCTGCTGAACGCCGGCTCTTAGCTGCGTCCGCTGGGCTACTCGGGCGAATCTCCCCGAACCACAGGTTGTTTGGCATCGCTCCATTCGCTGTAGGAGCCGTCATACATCGCGGCATCGAATCCCAGATAACGCGCCAGCATGTAGACATAGGAAGCCTGCAGCCCGACTTCGCAATAGGAGACGGCTTTCTTGTCGCCAGTGACACCGGCCGCAGTAAAGAGCTGTCGAATCTGGTCGGGCGATTTCAGCAACGGCTCTTTCTCGCTGACCAGCGCGTTCTCCCAATAGAGCGATTCAGCACCGCGCAAGTGACCATTGCGATATCGCTTCGACGGACGGGCAGTCGACGATCACGACGTCTTTTTCGGGATGCTCGACCAGCTTCTTCATGTAGTCCATCTTCGCGACGATCTCGGGATGCACATGGACCGTCAGACTGCCGGGTTTCCCGGTGCTGACTTCCGTCGAGGTCGGCCGCTTCTCGCGAGTCCACTGGTCGAGGCCGCCGTCGAGCAGCGCCGCCTGGTTGCCGTGTCCCAGGTAGTCCATGGTGAAGAAGAGACGGGTCGCCATCGGATCCCAGTCAGGCGCGTAATACACCACGCGGGAGTCGTCGCCGATGCCGATCGCCTCCAGGTTCTTCTTCAGCTGGTCGGGCGGCAGCAGTTCTGTGCCGGGAGCTTCGTGGCCGGTGGCGAACTTGTCCATGGCCAGATATCTCGCGCCCGGAATGTGCGCCGCGCGATAGTCGCTCTCGTCATGGCCGATGTGCACGATCACCAGATTGGGATCGGAGAGATGATCGGCCAGCCACTGCGTCGAGACGACCAGTTCCGGGATGGGCGGGGGCTGTCGTCAGTGGAACGACTGCGTGCCGCTCGCAGCAAAGGCGACAAGGCTCATCAGCAAACAAGGCGATCAGCGATGAAAAGAACAGAGTTGCGTTTCATCGTTACCTCCGATAGATCAGCAAGAATGTTGTTCATTGTTGTGCGGTGCCCTTACGCTCCGCGTTGCGGTCAACGGTTGGCGATACCACAAGATTGTTGCCGGCAGCGTGCACCCACTCGTAGACCGAACCGTCGTACATGGCCGCGTCGTATCCCAGGTACTTGGCGACGAAGTAGGTAAACGACGACTGCATGCCGGTGCGGCAATAGGTGACGACTGACTTGCCGGGGGTGGCGCCGGCACGAAGGAACTGCTGTTGCAGTTCTTCCGACTGGTAGCAGCTGCGGGTCCGCGTCGGAGCGAATCAGCTTTTTCCAGTACAGACTCTGCGCGCCCGCTATGTGTCCGGCCTTGGGAATGGCTTCGGAATTCACGACGCCGTCGTATTCCGCCACCGGCCTGGCATCGAGCAGGACAAAGTCAGGGGCTCCTTTGCCGGCCTGCACACTCAATTCGCGCATTTGTGCTGTGCTGACCAGAATGTCGGGCTGTACATGGGGAGTGAAGTGCGCGCGCTGGTGCCGCACTTCTGTCCTTGGAAACGCTCTCGATTCGGCGATCCACGTTTCCACGCCTCCGTCCAGGAGCGACACACTGATCGCCATGTCCCAGGTAGTCGAGCGTGAAGTACGCGCGTGCCGCCAGCAATGCCTCGCGCATCGCCGGTCAGCACGACGCGGGAGTCGTCTCCGACTCCCAGGCTTTCGAAAGTCGCCTGCAAGTCGGCGACCGGAGGCAGCTCATTCAAAGAGTCCTTGTGCTGTTCGACCAGTTCGTCGAGGCGGACAAAACGTGAGCCCGGATATGTGCCCGGAATCGAAGCTGGCTCCGATCGCGCCCAACGTAGAGCACAACCAGGTCGCGGTCATTCAGGTGCTGCTCCAGCCATCGAGTCGATACCAGCATCTCCGAGCGCACCGCCGGCCGGCTGACTTCTTGCGCGCGCAACGCGATGACAGGCCGGGCTCAGGACGGCGGCTCCAATCACTGCAAGCGCCGCTTTGTTGGCTACATCTTTCAGCATTGCTTCCTTCTCCGGCATGGGTGTCACTCGGTCTTCAGCAACACGACTGGATCGAGCTTGGCAGATTCGTGTCAGTGGCACGAACGATGAAGCCGTCGCCACTGCAATCAGCAGCGCTGACGAAACTGCGAAGGTCATGCCGTCGCGAGGCGCGATACCGGCGATGACGTGCGACATCGAAGTCGACATCGCCCAGGCCGCAGCAAACCCTGCTCCCAATCCGACGCTCGTGAGTAGCAAGGACTTGCTTCATCATCGAGCGGATGACGGTGCTCGGCGTCGCGCCCAGCGCCAGCCGCACGCCAATCTCGTGTTTCCGTTCTCCCACGGCGAGCGCCATCATTCCGCTGATGCCGGATGCCGTGATGCACAACGCGACCACCGCGAAGACGCCAGGAAGATCGCGGTCGTTCGCCGCGATGCAAGCCAGTCCTCGCGCATTTGCATCATCGGCTGCACGTCCGCAACAACGGCATTGGGATCGATGTCATGCGCGATCCATGCGAGCTGCTGTGCGAGTTCCGGCGAGGGCTGCGAGCTGCGGATGACAATGCTCATAGCGGCCTGCGGCGACTCCGCAAGAACGATCCGTACACCTCATCGACCGGATCCTGGTCAAGGCCGTGATGGCGGATGTCACTCACTACTCCGACGATGGGAAGCCACTTGCCGTCCGAGACGGCGATTTGTTTTCCCACCGCGTCGCCGTGCGGCCAATAGTGGTTGGCCATGTGCTGGTTGACGACGACGACCGGCAGCGCTTCATTCGTGTCGTCATCGTTGAAATCGCGGCCCTGCAGGATGCTGGCGCCGAGCGTGCGGAAGTAATCCGGCGTCACGATTCGAATGACTGGAGGACTGGGCTTGGCTTCGCTTCGCGGCGCTTCGGCTTCGCGAACCTCGAACGGGCACGGGCCCGTCCGCATGTATGCGTCGTGCAGCGGGATCGTGCTGGCCAGACCCTGCAGACTCGACTCCGGGCAGCTGTCGGGTACGCTCCAGAAGCTGCTTGAAGAATTCCTGGTATTTTCCATTCAAAATGTAGATTCGGGCCGTCAGAAGCCCGCTCGGTTGGAAGCCTGCATCGACCCGCTCCAAGTGCAGTACCGTACGCAGCGCCAGTCCGGCTCCAACCAGCAGGATCACGCAAAGTGCCAACTGCGTCGCGACCAGCACGCCACGGCTCTTCGAGCTGAGTCGGCTGGAGGAGGCTGGCATTGCCGACCTCCATCGTGAACAGCGGCGTATAGCGCACTCCGAGCGACGGCAACAATTCCGATCACAACTCCGCAGCCCACCGACAGCAGAAGACAGAAGGCACCTACCTGCGGCGTGAACTGTGAGTTGCGAGGCAAGGCTGGTGAACTTCGAGGTGAAACTCACCAGCAGTCCCAGGCTCGAGTACGCGAGCACCAATCCGACAACGCCGCCAAAGATCGCGAGCATGACCCCTTCCGTGATCAGGCTGCGCACGATACGGTTCGCGACTTGCGCCGAGGATGGTCCGAACCGTCAGCTCGCGGGTGCGCGCCAACATGCGCGAAACCATGATTCCGGTCACGTTGGCGCATGCCAGCAGCAGCAGCAGCCCGGCGGCTGCCGCGAGGACGATGAGCACAGGCCGGATGTCGCGCGACAGTTCTTCATGCACCGGCTGCAGGCTGATCTCGTAGCCCTTCGCCTGCGGATATTCATCCGGATAGGTGTTCTGCAAGCGTTCGCGATGCCGGTTCAGATCGGCTTGCGCCTCCGCCAGCGTTACGCCGGGCTTGAGCGTCGCAAACACATTCATCATGTGCCAGGAGCGCTCATGCATCGCGTGCTCGCCGGAGCGCGTCGGACAAGCCACGGTGGGCATGTACACATCAACTTCCGCCGGGAACTGCGGGATCGGAGGCAGAACGCCGACCACGACGTGCTCCTTGTCGTTCATGGAATACTTCCGGCCGACCACGTTGGGATCGCCCGCGAACGCCTTCTGCCAGAAGTTGTAGCTGAGGATCAGCACCGGACGGGCATTCGGCCTGATCGTCCTCGTCCATGAACGTGCGTCCGTAAAGCGGCGTCACTCCCAGCACGCGGAAGAAGTTGGCCGAGACCACTCCGGTATCCACGCGCTCCGGCTCGCGGCCGCCCAGCAGGCTGAACGTCATCTCGTGGAACTCGACCACCGAATCCAGGGTGTGGTTCTGCGAACGGTAGTCTTCGATTTCCTTCACCGAGAACGGCATGTTCTCCACGCCGATCGCGGGCCTGCGCTGTTGCAGATGAATCAGGTGATTGCCGCCGGAAAACGGCAGAGGCTGGATCAGAATCGCATTCGCCGCCATGAACGCCGCTGTGCTCGCGCCAATGGCCATGCCGAGAATCGCGATCACCACCACCGTGAACGACAGGTCCTTCCGCATCAGGCGCAGCGCATAGTCCACATCCTGAAAGAGAATTTCCCGATGCTCGCGAAAGGCGGTGGCGACGCAGGCCGCGGCACGTGTCCCAGCAGAACCGCACGTATGCCGTGCGCCCCGCTCGTCGCGCATCCTCTGCTGGTCGCGGAAGAGCGTCCGCATCTCGCCCGCGAAATGCTCGCGGAACTCCGCCGGAAGACAGGCGCAGCAGCGCGTCGAAGAATCGCTCCGGCAAGTTCCGTCCGGATCTGAGTTCTGGTTGCCATCTTCACCTCAGGCGTTCTGCGGGCCCAGAACATGCTTCAGGCGCGCCAAGGCCAGCACGCGTTCCATGCGTTCGGCTTCGGCTTCGGCCACCGCTTTGCCCAGCTTGGTCAGCCGATAGTAGCGGCGGCGCTGGTCGTCGAGGCTGAAGTCCGGACGCTCCGGCGACTCTTCGATCATGTCGTCATCGAGAAGCCGCTTGATGATGCCGTACAGCGTGCCCGTGCTCAGCTTGACTTCGTTGTTGGTCCGGCGCGCAATCTCCTTGCTGATGACGTAGCCGTGCTTCTCGCCATCGGCGAGCGCCAGCAGGACATGGAACAGCGCCGGCGTCAGCGGCAAATAGGATTCAATCGTTCGTTTCTTTCCCAACGGAATCACTCCTTCACGTTTCAGTCTGTCGGCACTGCGCCTCACGAAGCGCGCGTGCTTCATCAGATTCCCGTTGCATTCACATGCCACACGGTGTATTAGTACGTGACACGACTTATATGCTCGTTTGCGGACTGAGTCAAGAAAAAAATGGAGGTGCCTGTGATGACGCTGGTTTCGCTTGCTACTGGGAGTAATGATCGGAACGATTTCCGGGATGATTGGGTTGGGAGGCGCGATCTTCCTGATTCCCATCCTGGTGTACGGCTATGGCATGGATCAGAAGAGCGCTCAGGGTACGTCGATTGCGACCCTGCTTCTGCCGATCGGCGCCCTGGCGTTCTGGAAGTACTACAGTGCCGGCCACGTCGACATCAGGCTGGCGGCGCTGCTGGCGCTGGGCTTTTTCATCGGCGGATATTTCGGAGGCTCTCTGGCGCAAATGGCGACCAGCTTTCAACTCCGCCGCATCTTTGCCGTGTGCCTGGCCGGAATGGCCGTGAAGATGTTCCTGCAGAAGTGAAGCGCCATAATGTCCCGAACTTTGCCTGCCAGTCAGTCAAGGAAATGTCGTATCACCGAATCCTGCGTGGGGTATCTGATGACTCTGCGGTTCTGATTCCCTGACCTATCCGTCCACAGCTTCGGGAATGCTGGGATTCATGGCACGATCAGCCAATTTCATGCCAATCGACCCGAGTTCGCTACAATGAACCCCCCTCCTGAAGAGATCACCCAAGTGATCGTCTTCCTGTGCTCGGAGGAGGCCAGCTACATCTCGGGCACCACGCTAAGGCCCGGCGGATTCCCCTAACGAACTGAGTGGGGTTGTTCCGCAGGCGTTAGGTCTGTCTACGGCAATAGAAAGGGAGTGCGGAATGAAGATGCCTGCATTGTTTGATTTGACCGGCCGCGTAGCTGTCGTGACTGGTGGCGATCGTGGGATTGGTCGCGCCATTGCACTCGGGCTTGCCGAAGCCGGCGCCGCCGTCGCCATATTTGCACGCAACGAGGAGAAGAACCGGGAGGTGCTTTCCGAATTGAAAGCCATCGGCGTCCCATCGATGGCCTTGAGGGTCGATATGAGCGATCGCTCGGCATTGCAGCCGGCAATGGAGAAGGTGGACAGCGACCTCGGCCCATCGGTGTTTGGGTAAATAAACGCAGCGAGCATATTCCGGCGGTCTTTAAGGAAACACTGAAGACTGGGACGGTATCATCGAGATCCAACTGATACCGAATTTCTTTTTGAAGCTCGCCGCCAATCGATGGTCAATCACAGAGCGGTAAGATCATCAATATCGGCAGCATGTACTCATATTTCAGATAGCTGGTCCCCGTCGTCTAGCGCAGCGAAGAGAACGATTGTCCAGCTGACCAAGTCCATGGCCATTGAACTAGCTGCTCATGAGATTCAAGTCAACGCGATCGCGCCTGGATCGATCGAAACCAATGACGGTGCCTTAATTCACTGCCCTGGAACGATGAGGTTCTTGCGCGCACCCCAGCCGGCGCAATAGGGAGAGCCGGAGGAGATTCCCGGAACCGCCGTCTATTTGGCCTCGCGGCGTCCGACTTCGTCACTGGGACGACGATTCGCGTCGACGGCAGGTCTCTATCCGATGATATGTCGGACTCACGCAGACTGATGCCTGCGCTGACGATTGAGAACATGTCGGGGTCAGATCATCGATTGCTGCTGCGTTGTTGCTCCCGCTCAGATAATCGCCTGTTCCTTGGAGCTCCTTCACAATTAGTTTGCAAAGACCGTCGATAACCTTATCCGCCGAGCGGGGATTCAAAGTATCACTGACTCCTGTCCATACCAGTTGTCCCTCGCCGGAGGTAACGGCGTAGACATTGGTTTCCACCCGAACAGTCGTGTCTTCGCGAAGATAGTCCAGCGAGTAAACCACGGGATATCCCGCCCCGTAGTAGCCGTAGAAAGATCCGTAGTAGGAAACGGCATGTAGGGTTGGCCGGGAATATAGGTAACCGTCTTGTCCACTTTGATCAGCCGCGAGACGATGACAGCATCTATCTTGAATTCTTTGACCTGTGTCTTCAGGTAGTTCAAGTCGAGCTTGGTGTCTTCAGGGCGCAACAGAATCGTGTTTCCTGGCAGGGCTTCGACACCGTCACGCGCCACCAGTTTCGATAAGGCATCTTCGAAGTCGGCACGAACACCCGGCTTGGCGCTCATGCCAATCACGAGAATCCGGTGGAAGGCCGGTCCTGAATATTCAGGATTCTTCCAGCTCGCGACCAACTTCGTCGATTTGCCGGCGGCAATCATGGCCGTCGCTACAATCACCGCGAGCACCAGAATGAAGTTCTTCATGGAGTGCCTCCTCCGGAATTGTTGCGATTGGCCTCTGCGCTTCCTCGGGACAGGGATTGCGTGCCACTTTGTCATATTTTCCTTAATTCGTCATCTCGCCTCGGGCCTGTGCGATTGTGCAGCTTCCTCTGGCCGCCCGTCCACCGCCTGGTCCATGTTCATAAGGCCGCTGAGTATCTGCGAAGTGGAACCAAGACACCCGTTCAATTTTGATAAAACAGGCTGTCTCGCCGAAGCTCCATCACCCTATTTATCATGTCGATATTTACCATTATTTCAGAGTTGGCGACGGCTCCGGTTAAGGAAACAGACGCGCTGGCCCTTGGTGTTATAACACGGGATGAATAGTCACAGGAGGCATCGTCGTGACCGCAGAAAATGTTCTGTTGAAGCCGATGGCAACAATGCGAAGCTGGCGGCGTGAAGGTCGACTTAGTAAAGGTGGGTAATTGCCGGGTCAGACGGGTGGTCTCCACCGGATTTCGCTGGTCGAAGGATATGAAACCGCTGGTAGGCACGGAGCTGTGTATGCATACGCATGTTGGATTTCTCGCTCAAGGCCAAATCCACATGGAGTTCCCCGACAGTACGTTGAGTTCCGGGCGCCGCAGGTGGTTGCTATCCCGCCCGGTCATGATGGCTGGGTTGTGGGCGAGCAGTCGGCCGTGTTGATCGAGTTGATTTCGGGGCTGAAAAGCGGATCGACTCGGCCTTCCAGCAGAACACTCACCAGGGTGAACTTCGTCAGGTTTGCTGTCAGATGAAGTCGAAATCTGGTCGGGTAAACGTGTGCGGTCTCGGAGGCATTCGATCACCGTGGGAAGTTATTCACCGCCGCCGATCGGCGGCGTATACGGATTGTCATCCATCACCTGCCACACCGTATCGATAGCGTTCCGTCGACCCACTTCACCACGGCGACGGGGCGATCGGAGACGAGGCTTGGCCGGTTTACCGCCGCAGATTTTCTCCACTTCGGCTTTGATTTCTTCGATGGGGCGGATTGGCAGGCCTTTGCCTTTCACCGCCTCCAAGGTCCTGGCGCCGCGGATTGATAGCGATGCCACGCTCGGTGGCGACAACATCAACCAGTTCGCCCGGGCCGGTGACGGTCGTGACTTCATCGACGATCACCGGGATGCGGTCGCGGAACGAGGGCACCGCCAGAATCGTGCAGCCTGCGAAAAGGCAGTTCTGCCAGCCGCCGATGCCGTGCAGCAGGCGTCCGTCGGAGTGCGTGACGACGTTGGCGTTGAAGTTCACGTCGACCTCGGTCGCACCCAGCACGCAGGCATCAACCATCGAAGCGAAGTTGCCCTTGCCGTGGAAGTTGTACGAGGTGAATGGACTGACGTAGCCACGTGCGCGGATCGCTCGCGATGGAACGCACCGCGTCGAGATCGAACGTCTGGCCGTCGAGGATGTAGCCGATCAGACCTTCGTTCAGCATATCGACCAGGTACTTGGTCGAGCCACCGCGCACGAAGCTGGCCTTCACGTTGGCGTCACTCATCATGCGAGCCAGATAGTCAACGAAGGCCAGCGCGATCCTCCCGCGCCCGCCTGGAACGAAAAGCCGTCGCGCATGATGCCGCTGTCGCGCAGAAAAGCGCGACCAGTTCGGCGATGCACAGGCGGTCGGACTGCGCGTGATCTGCGTGGTGCCGCTGACGATCTTGCCGGATCGCCGATGGAGTCGACTTCGCACCAGTAGTCAACGTTGTTGCCCTGAATCTGCCAGGGACGCAGGGAAATGGCACGAGATTGTCGGTGACCACGATGACGCGGTCGGCGTAGACGGAATCGGCCAGCGCGAAACCCAGCGAGCCGCAAGCCGAGGGGCCGTGCAACCATCGGCGTTGCCGAAGAAGTCAGCGGTGGGCGCGGCGATCGACCGCGATGTCGATGTGGACTTCGCCGTCCTGAATCGCCTGCCAGCGTCCGCCATGCGAGCGCAACACGCCGAGCCCGCGCATGTTTCCGTGTGAGCAGAAGTCGCCCAGCGGGCCGTTCATGCTGCCTTCGATGTGATGCACCGCGCCTGAGTTCATCAAATCGATCACCGGCTCATGACATGGGAACGAGCGCTGGGAAACCAGACGATATCTTCCGCCCATGCCGGCTGCGTCTGCACGCCGTCAAAGCAACCCGGTCGCCGTTACGCAAGGTGATGATGGCTGCTGATGGTCATGCCATCGCGCAACCCGCAAGGCGCAGAGCGGTTCGAGATCAGGCACTCGCTTGTCGCCGATCGCCGGATAGTCGTTGCTGCTGCGAATCGCGGTCCCGTCTTTTGTCCGCTCGGTGCTTGGCCGTCGATGCCAACGAACGGCATCTGCTCGCGGCCGTTCACGGCTCGTGGGAACCCTGCGCCCAGAGCATTCGTAATGGTT
>CAVWWZ010000004.1:0-21062 GCA_963758835.1 uncultured Acidobacteriaceae bacterium
ATGAAGATGTCAGCATTGTTTGATTTAAGCGGCCGCGTGGCCGTTGTGACTGGTGGTAATGGTGGAATTGGCCGCGGCATTGCGCTCGGGATTAGCCGAAGCCGGGGCCGCCGTCGCGATATTGGCACGAAACGAGGAAAAGAACCAGCGAGGTCTTGCCGAATTAAAGCCATCGGTCGTTCCTTCCCTTGCCGTGAGGTGGATCTAACCCAGCGCTGGCGCATTGGAGCCGGCGCTGAAGAAGGTGGAGAGCGAACTCGGCCCCATCGGCATCCTGGTCAATAATGCCGGCAACGTGTCCGTAAGCGGCGGGTGTATGAACGAAAAACCTGAGGACTGGGACAACGTCATCGAGACTCCAACTCAATGCCGCCTTTCTGCTTTCGAAGCTCGCCGCCCAGTCGATGCTGAGTCAAAAGAGGGGAAAGATTATCAACATTGGCAGCATGTACTCATACTTTGGATCCGGGCTGGTCCCCTCTACAGCGCGGCGAAGGGCGCGATCGTGCAGTTGACCAAGTCCATGGCCATTGAACTCGCCCCGCATAAGATCCAAGTGAACGCGATCGCGCCTGGATGGATCGAAACCGACATGACGGTGCCTGTACATACCATGCCCCTGAACGACGAGATTCTTGCGCGCACCCCGGCCGGCGCTGGGGTCAACCGGAGGAGATTGCCGGAACCGCCGTATACTTGGCCTCGCGGGCGTCCGACTTCGTAACCGGTGCGACGATTCGCGTCGACGGCGGGTATGCTATCCGATGATATGTCGAACTCACAAGACTCATGCCTGCGCTGACGATTGAGAACATGTCGGGGTCCGATCATCAATTGCTGTCTGCATTGTTGTTCCCGCTCAGATAATCGCCTGTTCTTGGAGCTGCTTCACAATTAGTTTGCAAAGACCGTCGATCACCTTGTCCGCCGAACGGGGATTAAAAGTGTCGCTGACTCCTGTCCAAACCAGCTGTCCGTCGCCGGAGGTCACGGCGTAGACGTTGGTTTCCACGCGAACCGTCGTGTCTTCGCGAAGATAGTCCGGCGAGTAAACCACGGGATATATCGCCCCGTAGTAGCCATAGAAAGATCCGTAGTAGGGGTACGGCATGTAGGGTTGGCCGGGAATGTAGGTAACCGTCTTGTCCACTTTGATCAGCCGCGAGACGATGACAGCATCTATCTTGAATTCTCTGACCTGTGTCTTCAGGTAGTTCAAGTCGAGCTTGGTGTCTTCAGGGCGCAACAGAATGGTGTTTCCTGGTACCGCCTCGACACCGTCACGCGCAACCAGTTTCGATAACGCATCTTCGAAATCGGCGCGAACGCCCGGCTTGGCGCTCATGCCAATCACCAGAATTCGGTGGAAGGCTGGTCCTGAATATTCAGGATTTTTCCAGCTCGCGATCAACTTCGTCGATTTGCCACCGGCCACCGTAGCTATTGCCAGAATCATTGCCAGCAACAGAATCGATTTCCTCATGGCGTGCCTCCTCCGGAACGGTTGCGACCCGACCGTCCGCGTCACCGGATGGGATTGAGTAAGATTTCGCGTTTTTCCGAAACTCATTATCTGTGCTCCAGCCTCTGCGATTGTGCGGCTTTCTCCAGCCGCCCGTCCACTATGGTGCATTTTTCTATGAGGGATGTTCAGCAAACATGCTCAGCGGAGAAGTTGGGGAGGCCTGGTAGACCAGAACCCACAGCGCTCGTCGAAGGAAGGCCGCTGCCGATCTGAGTCGTTCGCAGGGAGCTATTCCCCGCCGCCGACCGGTGCCGAATAAGGATTGTCGGCCAGCACCTGCCACACCGTATCGATCAGCGTTCCGTCCACCCACTTCACCACGGCCACCGGACGATCTGCCAAGACGCGGCTTGGCGGGTTTGCCGCCGCAGATTTTCTCGACCTCGGCTTTGATCTCTTCGATGGGGCGAATTGGCAGGCCCTTGCCTTTCACCGCATCGAGTAAGTCCTGGCGCCGCGGATTGATGGCGATGCCGCGCTCGGTGGCCACAACATCAACCAGTTCTCCCGGTCCCGTGATCGGTCGTGACCTCGTCCACGATCACTGGGATGCGGTCGCGGAACGAGGGCACAGCCAGAATCGTGCAGCCTGCGAACAGGCAGTTCTGCCAGCCGCCAATACCATGCAGCAGGCGCCCGTCGGAGTGCGTGACCACGTTGGCGTTGAAGTTGACGTCCACCTCGGTCGCGCCCAGCACGCAGGCATCAATCATCGAGGCGAAGTTGCCCTTGCCGTGGAAGTTGTACGAAGTGAACGGAGACGTAGCCACGTGCCGCGGATTGCTCGCGATGGATCGCACTGCCATCGAGGTCGAACGTCTGGCCGTCGAGGATGTAGCCGATGAGGCCTTCGTTCAGCATGTCAACCAGATACTTGGTCGAGCCGCCGCGCACGAAGCCGGCTTGCACGTTGGCTTCGCGCATCATGCGCGCGAGATAGTCGACGAAGGCTAGCGCAATGCCTCCCGCGCCCGCCTGGAAGGAAAAGCCGTCGCGCATGATGCCGGTGTCGCGCAGGAAACGCGCGACCAGTTCCGCAATGCGCAGGCGGTCGGGGCTGCGCGTGATCTGCGTGGTGCCGCTGACGATCTTTGCCGGATCGCCGATCGACGGCACTTCGACCACATAATCCACGTTGTTGCCCTGGATCTGCCACGGCACGCAGGGAAACGGCACCAGGTTATCGGTGACGACGATGACGCGATCGGCGTAGATCGAATCAGCCAGCGCGAAACCCAGCGAGCCGCAAGCCGACGGTCCATGCGATCCATCGGCGTTGCCGAAGAAATCAGCCGTGGGAGCGGCGATGACAGCAATGTCGATGTGAACTTCGCCGTCCTGAATCGCCTGCCAGCGTCCGCCATGCGAGCGCAACACGCCCAGCCCGCGCATGTTGCCGTGCGAACAGAAGTCGCCCAGCGGGCCGTTCATGCTGCCTTCGATGTGATGCACCGCGCCCGACTTCATCAGATCGATCACCGGCTCATGACATGGGAACGACGCACTGGGAAACCAGATGAGATCTTTGACGCCCATGCCGGCGGCGGTCTGCAGCGCGGTGAGCGCCACGCGGTCGCCATTGCGAAGGTGATGATGGCTGCTGATGGTCATGCCATCGCGCAATCCGCACAGGCGCAGCGCGGTTTCGAGGTCGGGCACTCGCTTGTCGCCGTTCGCGGGATAGTCGTTGCTGCTGCGGATGGGCGGCCCAGTCTTTGCGTCCGGTCGGCGATTGGCCGTCGATGCCGACAAACGGCATCTGCTCGCGGCCGTTCACTACCGTGGGAACCCGGCGGCCCAGCGCATTGGTAATGGTTTCGGTTTCGAGCATCACCTTCATTGCTCCACTCCTGTCCCTGGCATGTCGGGCACAAGCCCCATCTGCCGGGCGCGCTCCATCAGCTTCAGCGCGCGATGGACGACGGGAGGATCGATCATCTTGGAGCCAACGCTCACCACTCCGAGTCCTCGCGCCTGTGCTTCGTCGAACGCCTCGGCGATCTTTCGTGCCTTGTCAATCTCCGCCGCCGAAGGCGCGAAGGCGCGATGGATAATCGGTATCTGCAGCGGATGAACGCATCCCATACCTTCGAACCCCATGGCGCGCGAGGCTTCTCCCCAGCGCAGCAGGCCTTCGCTGTCGGCCACATCGCCATAAACCGAATCAATCGCCTGCAGGCCCGCAGCCTTTGCCGCATTGACCAGGCGCATGCGCGCATACAGCGACTCGGCTCCGGCTGCGGTCTTCACCACGCCCAGGTCGGCGGTGTAGTCCTCAAGGCCGATGGTGATCGCCGCATTGCGCTCGGAGGCGTGCGCAATGGCGTACATGTTCTCCACGCCGAGCGCAGTTTCCACGATAGGCATCAGCCATATCGGACGAATCGCGCCAGTATGGCCCTGGATTGCGGTGATCAGGGCATCCACTTCGCGCACCTGCTCCGCGCTCTCCACCTTCGGAATCAGGATGAGGTCCGGATTCTGCGGGAACGATTTCTTCCAGATCACTGCGCCCCAGCGGAAACGGATTGATCCGCACCATGCGCTCGCAATGGCCGAAATCAACCGCTCGTCAGTGCATTGCGCACCAGCAGGCGCGCCGCATCTTTCTCTGCGTGATGGACCGAGTCTTCGAGATCGAGGATGATGGCGTCGGGAGCATGCAGGCCGGCATTGATGAAGTACTTTGGCTCGTTGCCCGGCAGGTACAGGCGCGAGCGCCGCAAACGATCACGGGTGGACGGCGGAGGCAGCGGAACAGCGTCAGGGAGTGCCGCCATGGTCGGCGTGATGCCGGCGCGCCGCACCGCTGCTTCCAGGCGCGCATCGATCACAAACGGCAGCGCGCCTTCATCCACGATTTCTACGAGAGCGTTGGAGACGCCCAGCGCGTGCAGGACATTCGTCGCCTGCAGGCGTATCGCCTCGCCGTAGTACAGGTCGACGCGCGAGCGCAGCTCAACCTCGAATGCCGCCGGTCGTGTCGCTCTTCGAAGATCACGTGCAGGTCGGAGCGCACGTCTCTGCCGGCGCGTCCCGCCTCGCCCCGGCGCACGCTAGCTGCGGCTGCTGACGGCATAAGCCTTCTCCACCGGCGCGCCAAGCTTTTCTGCAGAATTGCGTCGGTCATCTCGGTGGTGGACGCGGCGCCCCGCGCGATGGCCTTCGCTCCGCCCGCAAGCCGCATCATGTCGTAGGTGCGGACTTTGCCTTCCTCAACGACGGCTGCAATCGCCTTGCGCACCTGGTCGGCTCGCTCGGTTTCGCCCAAGATGATCGAGCATCATGGCCGCGGAAAGGATCATCGCGATCGGGTTCACGATCGGCGGATCGAGCTCGGCATACTTCGGAGCCGAGCCGTGTGTCGGCTCGAACACCGCGACCTCTTCGCCGATGTTGCCTGAAGCGGCGAAGCCCAGGCCGCCGACCAAGCCGGCAAATGCATCGCTGATGACGTCGCCGAACAGGTTGCTGGCCACGATCACGCCGTAGTCTTCAGGATTCTTGGTGAGCCACATGGTCTGCGCGTCGATGTTGGTGGACCAGAGCTGCACATCCGGGATATTGCCGCTGGACTTCCTTGGCCGCCTCCTCCATCATCCCCGAGGTCTCGCGCAGGACGTTTGGCTTCTCGCAGATGGTGACCGATTTGTAGCCGAACTTCGCAGCATGGCGGAAGGCAGCCTCGCAGATGCGCCGCGCCGCCGATCGGGTAATGATGCGAACTGAGATCGCCAGTTCTTCGCCGGGCACCTTCTCGAACGCGCTTGAACTTGGAGTGCAATGCGAAGCCCTTCGCGTACCTTCTCAGGCGGATTGGTCCATTCCACGCCAGCGTACAGGCCCTCCGTGTTCTGCCGAAACACCACGACATCAACCCGTGGCTCTTCATAACCACCGGTGGGCGACTTGCGGATGAAGTTCAGCGGATTGCCTGGAAAACGACAGGCAGGGACGCATGCAGATATCCAGATTGAAGATCTGCCGCATGGACACGATCGGGCTGAAGTACTGATGGCCCTTGCCTCTCAGCGCAGGTGCGAGCTCGGCTTCAGCTTCTTTCTTGGGCTTCGAGGTGATGGCGCCAAACAAGCCGACCTTATGCTGGCGCAGCAGTTCGACCGTGCGCTCGGGCAGCGCGTTGCCTTCGGTGCGCCAGCACTCCCAGCCAATATCGGCATGCACGTATTCGCCTTCAAAGCCGACCGCCTCTGAACACGCGAATGGCTTCCGGCAGAACCTGATTCCCAATGCCGTCTCCCGGCATGGTAACGATCGTATGTTTTGGCATATCGCAACTTCCTTCTGCAGCCTCTGTTTGGATCTGTCATCCCGAACCGACCTCAGTCGGTGCGGGACCTGCTGTTTCTTTCCCTGCCCGCGAATCTCGTGGTAAAAGGGCCTACACCGCCGCCGGCTCCAGCGTCGTTTTCAGCTTCTCCGCTACGAGATTCTCGATCCCTCCTGCCACGACCAGCGACTGCGGCACCGATCCCAGCGCCGGGAAGGGAAACTGCTCTTCGCTGTAGAGAATCGTGCCGGTCGGAAAATCCACCTCAATGCTGTCGGCAGAAATGATCGTCTTTTCGCCCGCTGCGATGTTGTCCGCAAACTGCTGTCGCAGGAACGCCACCAACTCCGGCGCTTCGATGCACAGGAAGCCGTTGTTGAAGGCATTACGCAGATAGGTCTGCGAGAAGCTGCCTGCGATCACCAGCGGAATGCCGGCACATTTCAGAGCGGTAACCGCCTGCTCGCGGCTGGAGCCAGTGCCGAAGTTGAAGCCGCCCACGACGATGTCGCCAAGCTTCGCACACTGCGCAAATCCCGGATCGTAGTTCTGCATAACGACACTCGCCATCATCTCCGGCGTCATGTCCTCGCGATAGGTGTAGTCCTTGCCGTAGATGCCATCGGTGTTGAGATTGTCCTGGGGAAGAAAGACCAATCGACCACGAAGGACATCCGGGAAGCCAGGCATGATGTCGACGGCCTCTTCGGCCCGGTCGGGCGAAGCAAGAACTTCGAATCGGTGCTGCACCTCACGACCCGGCAACGTCGCTGGCCCGCATATATATCCGGCCAACGCTGACGCGGCAACGACTTCTGGGCTAGCGAGATAACATTGCGCGTCGCGCGATCCCATGCGCCCTTTGAAATTGCGATTGGTGGCCGAGATCCCGATCTCGCCCGCCTCCAACAATCCGGTGCCTAGCCCGATGCAGGGCCCGCATCCCGGAGGAAGCGGTTCGGCCCCAGCATCGAGCAGGGTCTGCCAGATGGCCACGCTTCACCGCGTCATCCTCGACTTCCATGCTGGCTGCCGCCAGATAGAACTTCACTCCCGGCGCAATCTTTTTTCCGCGGAGCACGCGCGCCGCCGCTGACAAATCTTCCAGCCGCGAGTTTACGCACGACACCAGATACGCCTTCTGAATGGCAATCTTCTTCTGCTCGATTGCAGGCAGTGATTGCATCACCTGCACCGTGTCCGGACCTGAGACATGCGGGGTCACGTCGTTGAGATTCAACACAATGCGACCGGCGTAGACCGCATCTTTGTCGGGCATGGGAGGACTGGTGCGCCACTTCAGGAGGTTCATCTCGGTGATGCGGCGGATGTCATGCTTGCGGAGCAGCAGGTTGCGTCCTTCCAGGTATGCAATGGTGACTGCATCCACCGGAAACCAGCCCACCAGCGCGCCCCACTCGGTCGTCATGTTGGCAATGGTGAACCTAGCATCCATGCTGAGCGACGCCACGCCCGGCCCACTGAACTCGACTGCCGCGTTCAGCACCTCGTCATGGTTATACAGACCACACAGAGCAATGATTACGTCTTTGCCGGTCACTCCGGGCTGAATACCGCCTTCAAGTAAGGCTTGAATAGTTCGCGGTATCTGCCACCAAAACTCGCCTGTAGCCCAGATAGCAGCGGCATCCGTTCGCACCACGGGGGTGCCCACCGCGCCCAGCGCCCCATACATGTTGGAGTGCGAGTCGGAAGCAACCACAAAGCGGCCTGGTTGCACGTAGCCCTGCTCAACCATGATCTGGTGGCCGATTCCTGTTCCGGGAGGATAGAAGTCGATTCCCTGCTCGCGCGCGAAAACCTCCATGCCGCGATACTTCGCCAGGTTCGACTCGTCCGTATTCTGGATATCGTGATCGGCGGCAAACACCGGCTGCGCGGGGTCGTGTACCCGGATTGCACCGATGGCCTTAAACTTCTTCATCACCGCCGAAGTGTTGTCGTGGGTCATCACGTGCGTGGGCCGGATGGAGACGAAGTCACCGGCACGCAGCGGCCGCTTGGGGCCTTCGGCCATGTGGTGCTGTGCGATCTTCTCTACTACCGTCTGCTTCATGGTCAATGGCCCTTCCGATCGACGCGGAACAGCCGCATCAACTCCGTCACGCTCGCTTGCTTCTCCAGATTCCAGATCGCTTCGATAGCCTTACGGCGCGCCTTTTTCGACAAGACCGGCTCGGCCAGCGCTTCGAACTTCTCTTCCACTTCCTGGTCGCTGAGCGGGTTCCGCGAATCACCCTTGGGATAATCCAGCTGCGTCATGAATTCGCTACCGTCGTTAGTGCGGATGGTGACAATCACGCGCTGCAAGGCGGGAAACACCTTCTCGATCTCCTTGTCTGCAACCACAACTACCTTCTTCAGTTGTTCACGAATAAGCGGATCGTTGATCTTCTCCGGCGTGAACTGGATCGGCGTTACCTGCCGCTCGGCGATAGCGGCCGCAATCACATAGGGAAGCGAGTGGTCGGCCGTTTCTTTGGTATGCGGATCGTACTTGCTGGGATCGCTAAGGATGTCGGCCCCCCGCGCAGTAGTACGAATGTGTACTCGCGCGATCTGCTGCGGCGTTAGATCGTTGTCTTTGATTAACTGAAGCACCGCGGAAATCGGAGTGTGAGTGAGCGCCTCGGTGGGAAACGCTTTCATCCCACACTGTGTGATACGCCAGGACGACGACTCCCCAGTCCGTCGGTGAGAACCTCGAGCCTCCACTCGGGACCGAAGCAGTGAACGATTCCCTCTTTTCCGTCGATGACGTGCTCGGGACCTGTGTAACCCTTTTCCGCCAGCAACGCCGCCAGCACGCCGCTCTGCGTGGCCAGCGGATCGACGGTGTTCTTCATCATGCTCAGCTTGCCTGCGGTTACTGCTCCCAGTGTGGCCCGTGCGCTGGCACTGATTCCGATGGCGTGCTGAATCTTCTGCCAGTCGAGGTGTAGCATGCGTCCGGCAACGATGGGTGAGACAACCGCTGTCAAGGTCGCATGATGCCAGCCCCGCTCGCGGATGCCGGGGAAAGCCGCCTCGCACAGCCGCATCTCGAACTCGTGGCCCAGGACCAGCCCGACAATCAGTTCGCGGCCATCGCTCTTGGCGCGCTCGCAGCAGGCGATTGCTGCGGGAAAGATGTCGGAAGGATGACACGGATCCTGCTTCCAATAGATGTCGTTGTAATCCATGCAACGGATCATCAGCGCATTGGCCAGCGAAGCCGACACCGCATCCACGTGCAAGCCAGTGCCGATGATCGTGGACGTTCCGGGTCCGGCAATCTCGCTCAACACCTCCAGCGCGATCGTCACGTCATGCTGCTGGTATCCACCAAGGGCGCAGCCCATACTGTCGAGGAGGAAGCGCTTTGCCTGATACACGGCCTGGGGCGAGAGATCCTCGAATCGCAGATCGGCAGCCCATTGCGACATCGAGGCAGTCACAGTCTGCTTGGCTGCGGCAACTGGCGCTTCGGTGAGGGTGGGCATGAGTTCTCCTTACTTGCTCAGGTTCTTAAACGGTAAATACGCCATGAAATCGGCGTGGTGGACGATGTAGGCCTCGGTTGAACGCTTGACCAGGTCGCCTTCGGCGGCATGAGCGGCAATAATGTGGCACACCGAATCGGGCACGCCGCATTGCATTGCCAACGCAACCCCGGTGAAAGGGTGGCGCAGCATCTCGCCTCGCTTGCTCTGGCGGCACTTGCCATCAACCTTTTCGTACTCCAGCAGCTTGCCCACATCCGCGAGAATGGCTCCGGCGATGACTGTGTCTGCATCGATGGACAGCGCGTTGCCCATGAACTCCTTCATGCTCTCAGCAGCTTTGCGCGCGATGTGAACAACGCAGCGCTTGTGCTCCATGAAGGTAGTGGGGCAGTTCGGAACAAGCAGGGTGAACGGAATGTGATTCAGATCCCCAGGCGTAAGCGGGCTAAGTTCGAGGGCGCGTATCCAGGTTTGAGTGACTTGCTCCCGCAGGCCGGGATCGGCGATCCACCCGATCTCGGGCCACAACTCGAGTACAGCGTCGCGCAACTTGATTCTCCACGTTCGCGTCGCAGCCGCGCAGAGGAGCGCACAATAACTGCTTCACCGCAAACACTTCACGGTACGCTTTCGCTGCCCAAGTGGATATGACGTACGTCACAAAGGATTTGTGACGCTGTACTGCGTGGGGACTTAACTTTCAGTGCTCGATAGCCGTCTGGGTGCCAGGCCCCTACTCTTTCACGGCGATCCCCAGCGCCTTCATCTTGCGGTAGAGGTGGCTGCGCTCAAGCCCCAGCACCTCGGCGGTGCGGCTGACATTGCTGTGGTTCTCGTCCAGCTTCTTGAGGATGTAGTCGCGCTCGTAGGCGGCGCGCGCTTCGTGCAGGCTGGAGAACTCGGCCCAGGGTCGCCGTCCCCCATCGCGGAAGATAAGCGATGGTAGATGCTTGCGATCGAGCCGGCTCGTCGTGGGATTCATGATGACGATGCGCTCGATGACATTGCGCAGCTCACGCACGTTGCCCGGCCACGAATAACGCAACAGCGCCTCCATCGCCTCCTCAGCCATCTCTTTCGGATGTCGCTGATAGGTGTGGGAGAACTCCTTCAGGAAATACTGCGCCAGCACGGGAATGTCTTCCTTGCGTTCGCGCAGCGGCGGCACATAAAACGGGATCACGTTCAGCCGGTAAAACAAGTCCTCGCGGAAGTTGCCCTTCGATATCTCGTCCTCCAGGTCTTTGTTCGTAGCGGCGATCACGCGAACATCGACCGTCACCGACTCGTCTTCGCCAAGCGGAGCGAAGCGTCCTTCATCCAGCGTGCGCAGTACCTTCGACTGCGTCTTCAGGCTCATGTCGCCAACTTCGTCAAGGAAGAGCGTACCTCCGTCGGCTTTGCGGAACTTCCCTTCCTTTGCGGCTGCCGCTCCGGCAAAAGCTCCTTTGCGATGCCCAAACAACTCGCTCTCGATGAGGTCTTCGGGAATGGCGGCGCAGTTCACCTCAACGAACATCGACTCCTTGCGCAGGCTCTGCGAATGGATGGCGCGCGCGACCAGTTCCTTCCCTGTGCCTGACTCGCCGTAGATGAGCACCCGTCCATTGGTAGGCGCCATCAACCCGATCTGCTGCCGCAGCGCCTTCACCGGAACGCTGTCGCCAACGATGACGCTGCGTGACTGGAACTGCCGTTTGAACTCGAGGTTCTCGCTGCGCAGGCGCTTGGCTTCCAGCGCGTTCTTCAACACGATCAGGGTGCGCTCAACCGATAGCGGTTTCTCCAGGAAGTCGAAGGCCCCGAGCTTGGTGGCACGGACGGCCGCGTCGATGCTGCCGTGGCCGGAGATCATGATGACTTCCGGCGGATCGTTGGTCCCCATGATCTCTTCCAGGACTTCCAGCCCATCTAACACCGGCAGCCAGATATCGAGCAGGACTACATCGACCGGCTTGCGCCGTAAGGTCTCAAGGCAGTCTTCACCGGTCTCGGATAGCAGCGTCTGGTAGCCCTCATCCTCCAACACCCCTTGAAGGGAAGTGCGGATTTGCGACTCGTCATCCACGATCAGTATGGTTTGCATTCGATTGCGCGGCCGAGGCAGCCATTTCGGGTTGCACCGGCAACTCTAATGTAAACCGGGCGCCCACAGGACGGTTTTCCTCAACGCGAATGGAGCCGTGGTGGTCTTCAACGATTCGGCTGACGATTGCCAGACCGAGGCCGGTTCCGCGCTTTTTGGTGGAGAAGTAAGGCAGGAAGAGCTTTTCCTTCAGTTCGGGCGTAACCCCGTGTCCAGTATCGGCGATGACGATCTCGACGGTATCGCGCTCACCGGCAACGCTGGTCGAGATTTGAATCTCCTTCACCAGCGAGTCGTGCATGGCCTCGGCGGCATTGTCGACCAGGTTGGCTATTGCCCGCTTCATCGATGCGGCATCGGCCAGAACCCGCGGCAGGTCTTCGCTCAAATATTTGCTGACCCGGATGCCATCGAGCCGGCCGTTGAACATACTGAGCGCGCTTTCGATGACACCATTGATGTCGATCGGCTCCGGACGCGATGCCGGAAAACGCGCCAGCAGCGAGAACTCATCGACCAAGGTTCGTACCGTCTCCACTGAGGAACCAATGGTCTCAGAGCAGCTTCGGATGATGCCGAGGGAAGCTGCGTCAGGCGAACTGCCTCGTTCCAGATGGCGACGTATGCGTTCCGCCGACAGTGCGATAGGAGTCAGAGGATTCTTGATCTCGTGCGCGACCCGCCGCGCCACCTCGCGCCAGGCGGCCTGTTTTTGCGCGCGCAGCACGTCGGACATATCTTCGAACACCATCACGTAGCCCTAACGCGCGGCGTCATGGGCGAGCGTTGTGGCGGATCGAGCGTTGCGATTGTGACTGCAACATTCAGGTTGGCGTGCGCCGTCGGGATCTCCATCTGGCTGGTGGTCGAGCCCATGCGATCGGCGCGACGGAGCATGTGTTCCAGGTCGGCAACTACCTCCTTGGAGAAGAGGTCACGCAATGACTCGCCTGGCTGGCCATTCTCTTCCTGGCGGAGCAAGCGTCGCATCGCGCTGTTCATACGAGTGATGACTCGCGACGAATCCACGGAAAGCACGCCGCTGGGAATACTTTCCAGAACGGTCTCGATATGCCGGGTTCGATGTTCCAGCTCGACATTGGCGTCGGCCAGGTCGCGACGCGACGCCTCGATCTTGCTGCTGCTGGATTGCAGATCTTCAGCCATCTGGTTGAAAGAGCGCACCAGCTGGCCGATCTCGCTGTCAGCGGCGACGTCGACACGAACGTCCAGCCTCCCGCGTGAGATTTCGTGCGTGGCTTCCGCCAGCGCGACCAGCGGTCGCGTCACCATCCTCGAGAGGAACAGCGCCAGCCACAGCGATGCAAACAGAACGCCGACAGTGAGAAACAGCAGGTATCCCAAATATGCTCGCCGCAGGCGACGCCGCTGCTTGCGAAGATTGTCATACTGCTGCTGGCTCTTCTCGATGTCGCTCAACATCGCCGAGTAATTTGCCGGAAGCGGCATCGCCACCAGGATCTTGCCCTCGTGCCCAACGTTGGCTTGGCCGAGGACATACAACACCCCTCCCATGTTGAAGCTCTTCGCCTGCCCTTCAGCTGAATCCAGCGGCAGGCGGTCGCGCACCAGCGGCCAGGGATCGGGCGAATGGAAGGTCGCCTCCGCTCGATCGTCTTCAACGGCGAAGGCGAAGCCGCCTTGCAGCGTAAGTTCGCTGTGGCGGAACTCATCCATGATGTAGCTGAAGTTGCCGGTCTGGTAAGACTTCTGGGCGGCGGGGGTGGCGGCCAGGCGCTGCGCTTCGGCTCTCGCGTTGGCGGCAGCGTAGTCGGTAAGTAGGGCTGCGATGGTTGTAGTTCGGTACTGCACGTCCTCCACCGGTCGCGAGAACCATCGCTCAACCGAGCGATTCATCAGACCGTAAGAAAACATGAATAGGAAAATCACCGGACCAAGCGACATCAACAGCGCGCCCATGACCATGCGGCTGCGGAATTTGGAGCCCAGCACTCCGGTCTTGCGCTCGGCATACAGCCGTAACAACGTGCGGATAAGGACAACCACCAAGGCAACGAACAGTAGAAATATGAGTGCCGAGAGTGCGGCGAAGATCAGCGTCTCTTCGCTGGTATCCGGATCAAGCAGAGTCAGCTTGAACGTCGCCTGGGCAAAGATGATCGCAAACAGCAGGAATGTCGTGATCGAGAGTGCTATGACCGCGGGTGTACGGTTCTTCTTCGTGCTTTTAGAAGGCGTCGCTGACGGCATCAATCGTCTGTCCTCCGGACTGCGTTCTCCGGACTATGGCTAAACTTCGAGCGGCGCGCGGGGACAGCGGGGTAGATGGCTATTATAACCCTCGGTCGCCGTCAGTCTAGTCCGCTGTTTACCTATCGGCTGCTTACTGATCAGCAACCTGCAAGTGAGCGCGTTGTCTCACAGATAGAAAGTCTCCCAAGGGGCACGTATCACATTTCGGTCGTCTCTTATCGCAGTAATGCTTGGCAACCTGCACCAGTAGCCCGTGCATTTCGTTGTAGACCCTCGTTCGATTCGATTGTTGCGCCGAGCTCATCGCAGAGGCGGGGTGCACAACTGGGCGCATGCCATCCAAACCCGCGCTAGCGCCCGGAATCTCCTCCGCGGCCAGCGCGCGTTCCACCAGCAAGCGAATCTGATCGTACTTCGCCGGCTCATTCACCACTCCGTGACGCTCGAAGACACGCCGGGTGTAAGCGTCGACCACGAATACCGAGTGCAGGCCTGCATATAGAAGGATAGAGTCGGCGGTTTCCATCCCGATGCCCTTCTGTGTTAGCAACTCTGCCCGCAATTCCTCAGAAGGAGTCGCGAACATCCGTTCCAGCGAGCCACCATGCTTGGCGTCGACGAACGCCAAAAAATCTTTCAGCCGTTGCGCCTTCTGCCGGAAGTAGCCGGACGACCTTACTAGGACTTCCAGTTGCGTGACCGGAATGTTCCGAATTCCTTCCAGGCTTAGCGCGCCCGCCTCGCGCAGTTGCGCCATGGCGCGCTCGACATTAGTCCAGGACGTGTTCTGGGTGAGGATGGCGCCGACGATGACCTCGAGTGGTGTCTCTGCCGGCCACCAGTGTTGCGGACCCCACGCCTGCGCCAGCTTGCGATAGATCAGCCGGACCTTTTCTTCGGCGTTGGAGCCAATAGGTCGAGCGGCTTTCTTTTGTTTGGATTGCAACGATTTCACTACAGTGCAGGCTTGCCTTTCAACTGTTGCTTCCAGCCCAGGACCCGCGCCTTTGCGGCTTCTGCTTCTGCCTCGGGAACCATGCCCTTATGCTGGTAAAGGATGGACAGGCTGGTATGCGCCAGCACATCATCGGGATCCAACTCCGCAATCCGGCTGGCGATGACGATAGCTTTGTCGTACTGCTCGGTGTCCTGAAGCACGCGCGCTAACCCGTGCATGGCGTCGAGAAACGCGTCGTCCTCGGCGATCGCGGCCTCATATTCGACGATCGCCTCCCGGTGACGGCCTTCTGCATAGTGGTCGAGAGCGCTGTAATAGTGGTCTTCAGCGGCTCTTCGCGCCTGCTCATCGCCCATATTTGAAGGTTAGCATGTGAGTCCGAGACGCGCTGCGGACGCAGAATATACTGCCATTAACAATGCGTTACATTCTGCGGTTCCTGTGGAACGCCACTCGAGGTCATCATCTTGCGCCCTGGCGTAGTCCGTATCTGCGCTGGCGTATCGAGACTTACAGCGGGGTAAAGATGCAGAGCATCGGATTCCCGGAGTTCTGCGGCTTCCTTTGGCACGAGCGAAAGGACCTGCTGCGCTTCCTGAAGTGGACTGGCCGCATGGAACGCTACGCCCGAACCAAGCCCAAGAATCAGTAAGTTAGCGATGGCTCCCACCTAACTGCCGTGACTCCCCCTAAAGCAGATAAAGCAACGCGTCCAGCCCGGCGTGTGTCAGCCGGTACTTCGCAGCGGCGCGCACCACGGGCTTGGCGTGGTAGGCGACTCCGATGCCGGCTTGCGCCAGCATCAGAAGATCGTTCGCACCATCTCCGACGGCGACGACCTGGCTTAAAGGAATTCCCTCGCGACCCGCGACCTCGTGGAGCAATTCGGCTTTACGCTGGCCATCGATGATCTCGGCCGCCAACAGGCCGGTCAGCGATCCATCAACGACCTCAAGTTCGTTGGTGAATACATAATCGAAGCCAAGCCGTTGCTGAAGCCTGCGTCCGATGATGCCGAAACCACCTGAAATCACAGCAGTCTTGCATTCGCGCTCGCGAAGGCCCCGCATCAATGCTTCGAGTCCGACACCTAGTTCAATCCCCTGCTCCAGTTCAGCAAATACTTCTTCGCGCAGGCCTTCAAGCAATGCCACGCGTTTTTGCAAGCTGCTCCGGAAGTCGATTTCACCTCGCATGGCGGATTCAGTGATGGCCGAAACCTGTGGTCCGGCTCCCGCCAGTGCCGCGAGCCGATCGATTACTTCGGCCTGAATGATCGTGGAATCCATATCGAACACGAACAGCCTGGGCGGTTGCTGAAGAGCCTCGATCGGACGGATAAAAACATCGGCTTCCAAGGTTTCAACCGCGTCGTTGAGTTCGCGGCGATCGTCGTCGGAGAGCTCGTGAT
This sequence comes from uncultured Acidobacteriaceae bacterium, assembly GCA_963758835.1. Lineage (GTDB taxonomy): Bacteria > Acidobacteriota > Terriglobia > Terriglobales > Acidobacteriaceae > CAVVDY01. Next base: position 16,013 of record CAVWWZ010000004.1, read on the forward strand.
TGCGAGTGACATCGAACGAGATGGCGGAACAGGAGGCATATCGGTCATGCAATTGCCGTCGTGAGGAAAACTCGAAACAGCGCGATAGATGCTGAACACATTGGTGGAGAACGGCGTGCGTTGGTGACGTGGTAATTACGGTAACGACGTATTCGGGCATTGAAGGCAGTCGCGTGAGCTAACGACCAGCTTACCTGAACAGGTTTGGATGAACGCAGCGCAAGCGGCGTACTTGAGAAGCGGATGCCCGCAGGCCATCGTTGACGCGCTCTGAGCCCAAAGTGGGACATCGATTAAGGCCCAATACGCGACGGTCGTCAGCGCCGAAGAGTCCCGGACTACACTGGAAAGTATCCATCTGCAACCGACTTCAATTATCCAGGTGATTCCATGTTCCGGAAAACGCGTCTTTTTACTCCCGGCCCTACTCCCCTGCTACCCCAGGCCCAGTTCGCGATGGCAGCGGCGGACCTGCATCATCGCACACCCGAATTTCGAGCCCTCTATAAGAAGGTTATTGAACAACTGAAGCTCTTCATCGGAACCCAGAACGATGTCGTGGTGCTCGCGTCATCGGGAACCGGCGCGATGGAAGCTGCCGTGAGTAATCTTACGAGCCCCGGCGACGAAGTCCTGGTGCTCACCGCCGGGAAGTTCGGCGAGCGCTGGACGAGTCTGGCGAAGGCGTTCGGCTGCAACGCGAAAGTCGTCTCGGCACCGTACGGACAGACGTTCACGCTCGATCAAGTACGGGCGCAACTCAGTTCGCAAACGCGGGTGATCTTCATGCAGGCGACGGAGACCTCGACCGGGACGCGTCACGATGTGGCACAGATCGGAGCGCTGCTCAAAGGCAGCGAAGCACTGCTCGTGGTCGATGCGATCACCGGGTTAGGGACGACCGCCATTGACGTCGACGCGGCAGGAGTTGACATCGTCATAGGCGGATCGCAGAAGGCGCTGATGATTCCCCCGGGGCTCGCCTTTCTCGCAGCGGGCGAGCGGGCGTGGAAGCGAATGGAAACGGCGAAGCAGCCGCGCTATTACTTCGACCTGCAGAAGGAGCGGAAGTCCGTCGCCAAAGGCGAATCGGCTTATACGCCGGCGGTTGCGCTCATCGCTGCCATGGGGGCAGCGCTCGACTATCTTGTGTCGCAAGGCGAGGGTGATCTGGTCGAGGGGCGCAATCGACTTGTGGCCAACGCCGAACTTTGCGCCGAGTGCACACGCGTTGCCGTCGAGGCACTTGGATTGGAACTGTTTTCCTCCAGGCCCAGTGCAGCCGTCACCGCGGTGAAAGCGCCAGCAGGAATCTCAGCGACTGACATCGTCAAAGGCTTCAAGTCCGAGTTTGGTGGCATCCTCTCCGATGGCCAGGGCGAGATGAAAGGCCATCTATTCCGCATCGCCCACATCGGCTATCTCGACTATCTCGACTGCATCGCCGTGATCGCCGGACTCGAGCAGGTCCTCGCTCGACTAGGTCATGGCAAGTTCGAGTTGGGTGATGGCGTGCGCGCCGCACAGCACACATTTGCTTCTCGCAATGCGCACGAAGCCGCGGGAGGCGCGCGATGAAAATCGTTATCGCCGAGAAGATAGCTAACGCGGCGTTGAAGGTGTTTCCTGCGCCTGAGTATCAAGTAGTCGGCCCGGAGGAGTTCGCCGCCAATCCCGCAGCCACCCTGGAGGATGCCGACGCATTAATCGTTCGTTCTGCTGTGCAGGCCGACGACAAACTCATTGGGAACGCGAAGCGATTGAAAGTCATCGGACGGGCAGGCGTTGGCGTCGACAACGTCGACGTTGAGTTCGCAACCCGCCGCGGCATTGTCGTGATGAACGCGCCGGGAGCAAGCTCGGTAGCGGTCGCCGAGCTCACACTCGCATTTATGCTCGCCATGGCGCGCCATCTTTCGCGCGCCGACCAGACCACTCGCGCCGGGCAATGGGAAAAGAAAACGCTGCAAGGAAGCGAGCTGCGCGGAAAGACACTCGGCATCATCGGCATGGGACGGATTGGCACTGAGGTTGCCACACGCGCTCTCGGCTTCGGAATGAAGGTGGTAGCGGCAGACCCATATCTCTCCCCTGCCCGCGCTCACGAGTTAGGCGTGCAACTGCTCAGCCTCGATGAGTTATACCCGGTCGCAGACTACATTTCACTTCATCTCGCACTTACTCCACAGACTGAGGGAATGCTGAATTCCGCTGCATTCGCGAAGATGAAGGATGGGGTGCGCATCGTAAACTGCGCACGCGGCGAGCTCATCAACGATCACGACATCGAGCAGGCGCTTCGCTCCGGCAAAGTGGGAGGAGCAGCGCTCGATGTCTTCAAGCAAGAGCCACCGAAGGGATCGGCGCTGCTTACGCTGCCCAACGTGATCGCGACCCCGCATATCGGAGCTTCGACCAAAGAGGCGCAGGAAGCCGTCGGCATCCAGATCGCGCAACAGATTTGCGATTACTTCCGCGACGGAATCGCGCAGAATGCGGTGAATCTTCCGTCGCTCACCGATCTCGAGTATCAGCAGCTTCGGCCCTACTTTGACCTAGCCACCCGGCTGGGCAAATTCCTGGCGCAACTTTTTCGTTCCAACCTGCAGCAGATCCAGATTGAGTACGAAGGAGACCTTGGAAACTGGAAAACCAACCTTATTCGCAGCTCGCTGGTGGCCTCAGTCCTGCAATTGGGCAGCGATGAACCGATGAACGTCATTAACGCGCAAGCGATGGCCGAGGCGCGCGGGATCCTGGTGCAGGAAGTTCGTTCTGCGCAACGTGGAGCCCCGAATGCGATTCGCGCGACGCTGTCAGGCGTAGGCGGACAAGTGGTGGCGTGCGGCACGCTGGTGCATGACAACGAGCCTCGGCTGATCGAACTGAATGGGGTTGAAATCGAATCGCAGCTTGAGGGCCGCTTCATTGCCATCTCGAATGTTGATTCGCCCGGCGTAATCGGCCGCATCGGAACCATACTCGGCGAAGCCGGCGTCAACATCGCGCGTATGTCGCTGGGCCGCAATCAGCTGGGAGCGCTCGTCATCGTACAGGTTGACGGCGAGGTACCGGCGGAGGCGCTGGAAACTCTGCGAAGGTCGCCGTCGATCCGAACAGCGACGCTGCTGGCGGTGTGAGGTCGGGAGACTGTAGCGGAATTGGTAGATCGGAATCCCGAACTCTGAGTACCCATACGATGGTCGAGAAGGCTCTGTTTTTGCTCTTTGGAGTCGCGTGGCTGGGATTCGGCGCGTTCATGGTCGCAAAACCGCAATCGGCGCTCCGTAACACACAATGGCCTTGGACTCGCCTTCCTGTTTGGGGAATGCGACTGAGGCGTAGGCGTTTTAACGGGCGCGGTATGGTTCTTCTACCTTTTTGGCAGCCGACTTCATGGATAACAGTCGAGCGGCACACGGAGTATTCCAGGTTGGATCGATTTGCCTAAGTCCCGGCTACCTGATACTTTCTACGTTTCTCTCAGACCACACATGAAGATAGCCACACGTCTGCTCCGCGCCATTTTTCTGTTCTGCGCGCCGCTCTTGGCACAACTCCCAACTGACAGTCCGGTTGACGTGATTCGCCATCCCGTTTGGGTAAAAGGAGTCTTCCTCGGCGGCAGCACCTCATTCGCAAATACACCCAGCGCCCAGACACTACTGGCAGGCGTGCGCTTCGGCCGCGTGCTGACCAACGAGCATGGCAGCAACTTCCTGCGCGGCTCATTCGAGATGGACGTCGACGTCATTCCCATCAACGAATTCTGGTACAACGGCAACGCGCAGTATGCGGCGGCAATCAATCCCTTTATCGCCAAGTGGAATTTCACCAACAACTGCAAGTTGGCTCCCTGGCGCCGCCGTTGGCGGCATCGTCTTCAGCACCAGCAACCTGCCGCCGGGAGACACCTCGGTGGTGAACTTCACCAGCGGTCTCGAGCTGGGCTCGCATATCTTTCGTGCCGACCGCAAGGCCCTCGATTTGGCGGTAAAGGTCTATCACCTTTCCAACGCTTCATCGGAAATCAAAATCCCGGGATCAACGGCGCTGTGCAGTTTACGGTCGGCTATAGCTGGTTCTAGCTTCCTCGCGGAATCGCAACGTATCCAAGGGCGGACCCTGGCATCTAAGGTCGAATGCACTTTCCGTGCGGCAATTCGAGACGAATGCTGTTGAGCTTCATTTTGCTTGGCGCACTGGTCGGCGCAGGCTGGGCGCAGAAACACCCCCCACAGCTCTTGATGCGTTGCGCGACCCGTCATGGATCTACGGCGTGCAGGTGTACGGAGGCACTGCGACCATGGCGACGCCTCCCATTCCTGGCGCGCCGGGCCGGTATCCAAGCAGTTGGGGCGCCGAGTTTCGCCTGGGACGTGTTCTCACTGGTGAGCACGCCGAGGGCTGGCGGCGCGGCACCCTCGAGTGGGACTTCACGATCATCCCCGTTGTGCAGTATTTCGTAAACGGCCGGAGTTACTACATGGGAGGGATCGAGGCGGTTGCGCCGCGTTGGAATTTCACGCGGGTCAGCAGCGCTTTGTTCCTCTTGGGTTCGATGGCGGCATGCTCATTGGGCCCGACAAGTTCCCGCCGGGCAATACATCGCGCTGTCGATACTTCACTGCCGGCGCTCGACCTCAAAACGATATTTTTACCCGGCATCGGCAGTCATTCGACACCACCATACGCCTACATCTCTCGACGCCGACACCGGGCAGTACAATCCCGGCGTACCGCTGTCGATCCAGCTCATGCTGGGGTATACGTGGTATTAGCCAATCAATCCGCCGCGTCCCCGGGTGCAGGCCGGGCCTCTTCAACAGGGTCATCGAGATGTATGCGCCGATCCACGAGCCGACCGCCGCAAAGCAGACATACACCCAGTTGCGCGGTAGCGATAACGGCGAACGCCGAGAGCAGATACCAGATACTGCTCCACCTCGTAGCTGGGGACGCGCGCCGCCGCGAAGAAACAGCTGGGGGCGTTTGAACATGACTTGGATAGCGTCTTGGGGTTGCAGCGGTGGAGAAGAACAACGCCAAG
>CAVWWZ010000005.1:0-30455 GCA_963758835.1 uncultured Acidobacteriaceae bacterium
GGATCGACTGGATCAGACGCGACGAGCCGCATAAGTGGATGACCATCGTTGGGGTGGCGGCGGATGTGAAGCATTCTGGGCTAAACGAGCCTGTGGATCCGGCCGTTTACGCTCCCTTCGCTCAGAACGACGAGGCGTGGCGAACATGGACGACACTAACCATCCGTACGCGTAGCCCGCTAGCAACACTCGTAGAGAACGTGAAGCAGCAGGTTTGGAGTTTAGACAGCCAGATCCCGGTCAGCGACATTCAGACGATGGACGACCTGATGGCACTGTCGTTGGCGCAGGAGCGCTTCAACGTGATGTTACTGGGTGCGTTCGCTGGTCTGGCGCTGCTACTCGCCGCAGTGGGGATTTACGGCATGATGGCCTATCGCGTCACTCAGCGGACGCATGAGATCGGGGTGTATGTTGCGCTCGGAGCGGGCCGCACAGATGTATTGCGGCTGATTATGCGAGATGGTGCACGGCTCGCCGGCATCGGGATCATCGCCGGGTTGTTAGGGGCAGTGGCGATCACGAGAGTGATGACAACCCTGCTCTTCGAGGTCAAGCCCACCGACCCGGTCGTGTTCAGTGTAGTCGCTGTCTTGTTGGGAGCGGTCGCCCTGGTCGCGTGCTATCTGCCCGCGCGCCGTGCTCTGAGCGTTTCGCCCACCGTCGCACTGCGATGCGAGTAGGGGGCTTCACAGGCTGCTGAAAACTCGGATTTCGGGTAGTGCTGGCCTTCAGGCCAGCGTTTATGCCGTTGAAAATACGTTAGGGCTTTAGCCCCGGAGGCACTTCGAACGATGACCTGAATCGTCTTGTCAGCAGGCGGTCAGGGCCGCAGCTCTTCTGGAATCGAGCCCGGCGGTAACCGGGAATTGCAGCACACAGTGCAAGCGCGTAAGCACGACGAGACGTGCCACGAATTCGGATGCGTTGGTGAAGTGCAGTATGCGGCCAGCTTCCGCCGCCCAGTGCTGCAGCTCCACCAGTAGCCCCAAGCCCGAGGCATCAATGGTCTCGATACGTCCGAGATCAATCTCGAGCACAGGCTCCGGCCGGGCCAGAGCCACGCTGCGCAGGGTCTCAATCTCCATGCCAAACACAATCCTGCCATTGCAATAAAGAGTGGCGGTGCGACTATTGCTCTGAATATCGATTCTCAGCATAGCTGGTGTGCCGTGTTCTTCATTAGACGGCTGGACCTGCCTCAAGGAAGCGCATTACTGCGAACAAGGGGACGAGTCATCTGTGGCGCACCGTCAGCCGCGCGTACCGGCTGTTAACTGCCAGTTCAATGGCCGTGCCCGGTGAATTAACTTTTCTTGTTGCGATTTTCATTGAAACTTCACCCCTGGGAGTTATGAAATAGTTAGTACTTTACGACTCGCAAAATTATGAGCGCCGCCAATGTGGAACCGTCTTCGCCGGAGCAGGTGTCAGCGCACCTGCAAGAACGCACGTTGGAAGCTTGTCAGTTAGCACGCAAAGCCGCGGGAATCGTGGCCGAGGGCATTGCAACCGGCGTAGCTTCGTTGCTCGACGGCGTTCGTGAACGCGAAAAAGAGCTGGATGCGCTGGATCGCGAGATTGACCAGGGCGTCACTAACATCATTACTAAGGTCAGCGAGCAGACGGCGCGCGAGCTGCTGGCTTGCATGAAGTTCAACATCGGACTCGAACGCATAGGCGACCTGCTGCTGAACTGCAGTAACCGAGCTGCCGCCGTGGGCGGCCGCATCGAGCTACAGGACATTCGCGATCTCACCATGATGGCGTCGCGGCTAGAGAAGATGCTGGGCGACGTGCATGATGCCATGAAGCTCCGCGATCTGAACCGTGCGATGGGCGTCTTGCGTTCTGATGCTGAGCTGGACCGGATCCGCAATCTCGTATTTCTGAGGCATTTGGAGCACCACGATGATGCTCCGCGGCAGGAAAGCTTCCATGTCCTCTTTATGACCCAGGCATTGGAACGGGCGGGAGATCATGCCAAGAACCTTGCCGAGGAGGTCTGTCACCTTATCAGCGGGCAGAGTGTCCGGCACGTGATGCGCTCCAATGATAAGTCCGATGAGCAGCGCTTCATCGAAAATTTGCGAAGACAGCAAGGCGCAAAGTAGTCATACGATTTTTACTGTAAGTTCCATTATCTGCTACTGCAGTTGCTCTATGCTTTGAGCCTCGCCAGCCTTCACATTCGGTAAAACCCTTGGTGCACAAGCACTTTGAGCGGCCACGAGTGCCTCTTCACTCGAAATTCACCGTTTTGTAACAGTAAATTAACCGCCCGCCGATAAAACGGATGAGGTACAAGGTCTCATTCTCAAGGGTTCTCAGGAGGCAATCTACGTGATTCGCACACTCAGGGTGTTGCTGTGTCTCGCCGTATTTGCGAGCTGCGCACTGGCGCAGACAGTACATCAACGGGGCGGGTGCTACCTTTCCCAATCCTATTTACCAGAAGTGGTTCAGCGAGTATCACAACGAGCATTCCGACATGCAGTTCAACTACCAGTCGATCGGCAGCGGCGGCGGCATTCGCCAGGTGCAGGCTGGTACGGTCGATTTCGGCGCCAGCGATGGTCCATGACGGATCAGCAGATCGCCGAATCCAAGGTGAAGGTGCTGCATCTTCCCACGGTTCTGGGCGCGGTCGTTCCTGCCTACAACATTCCCGGCGTCAACTGGCGAAGTGAAGTTCACTCCCGACGTTCTGGCTGGGATCTTCCTGGGCAAGATCACCAACTGGAACGACCCGGCGATCGCCAAGGCGAATCCTGACATCAAGTTTCCCAACCAGACCATCACGGTCGTCCATCGCTCCGACGGCAGCGGCACCACCTACATCTTCACCGACTATCTCTCGAAGGTGAGCTCTGACTGGGCGAGCGGCCCGGGCAAAGGCACCTCGGTGAAGTGGCCGGTGGGCATGGGCGGCAAGGGCAACGAAGGCGTTGCCGGCAATCTCAAGATGTGCCGGGTTCCATCGGCTACATCGAACTGATCTACGCCCTGCAGAACAAGATCCCCTACGGCAGCGTGCAGAACTCCTCCAAGAACTTCATCAAGGCCAGCCTGGAAAGCACGACGGCGGCCGCGGCGGGCGTGAAGATGCCTGCCGACTTCCGCGTCTCCATCACCAACCCTCCGGGCAAGAACGCTTATCCGATTGCCAGCTTCACTTGGCTGCTGATTCCGCATACCGCCGAAGGACGCCAACAAGGGCAAGATCATCAAGGACTTTCTGGTCTGGATGCTGGACAAGGGACAGGGAATGGTGACGTCGCTGTCCTATGCTCCGCTGCCGGCCGACGTGGTGACTGCGGAAAAGGCGGCCATTAGCCAAGCAGCTGAAGTAGCTCGTTCTCGGACTTACAGTCGCAGTTGCGAACTCCGGTCCGATATCAGGCCGGAGTTCGCATCTTCCAACGCCTGTTTGTAACCGTTCTGTAATCGTCTTTGATAGCGTCGAAGTCATGAATTCCACTGATCCTCTTGCGAGCCAGAAGCCGGTCACTTCCGTGCCCTCGCTGGCCACACCAGCACGGAGCGCAAGCACGCGCGGCAGCCCGACTGCGCTGCCAACGGATCAGGACCCACGTACCCGCGCAGCAGCCGGATGCCTGATGCGGTGTTTCGCGTCATCATTCGTTGGCGGCGCTCTCGGTCTTCGTCATCGTCGTTCTGGTCGTCTGGGAACTTGTCGACAAATCGCAGCTGTCGCTGCACCAGTTCGGCATCAGCTTTTTCTACGGGCGCGACTGGGACCCGGTCAACGGTGACTTCGGGCCCTGCCGTTTATCTTCGGCACGCTGGTTTCCTCGTTTCTGGCGCTGCTGCTCGCGGTTCCGCTTTCGGTCGGGGTGGCCGTCTACATCACCGAGATGTGCCCGCTGCGCTGCGCGCCATCATCTCCTTCCTGGTGGAATTGCTGGCGGCAATCCCCAGCGTGATTTACGGCCTGTGGGGGATCTTCGTTCTGGCGCCACTGCTGCGCGAGTACGTCGAGCCATTCCTGGCAAAGTACTTCGGCTGGACGGGCTTGTTCACGGGCCCGCATGTACGGCCTGGGCATGCTGGCGGCGGGCATCATCCTGGCCATCATGATTGTGCCGATCGTCGCCTCCATCACCCGTGAGGTGCTGACCGCCGTGCCGCAGAACCAGCGCGAAGCGGTGCTGGCGCTGGGCGCGACGCGCTGGGAGATGATCCGCATGGGCGTGCTGCGCAACGCGCGCATCGGCATCGTGGGCGGAGTCATCTCGGCTTGGGCCGCGCCCTGGGCGAAACCATGGCCGTCACCATGGTGATCGGCAACCGTCCGGAGATCGCGAAGTCGCTGTTTGCGCCGGGCTACACCATGGCCAGCGTCATCGCCAACGAATTCAGCGAAGCCACCGGCGACCTGTACCTCAGCGCGCTGGTCGAAATCGGCCTGGCGCTGTTCATTGTCACTCTGATCGTGAACGCCCTGGCGCGCTTGCTGGTCTGGAGCATCACCGGCGGAACAGCGAGGGTCAGTGCCTAGTCCCGCGCAGTCGCATTCCGCGAAGCTGAGTCTCTGGCGCAAGTTCGCTAATCTGGGCGCCACCGGCTTTGCTGTCGCTGCTGCGGTTCTGGTGCTGGTCCCGTTGCTCGCGATCTTTGTTTACCTGGTGATCAAAGGCATCGGCTCGGTCAACTTGGCGTTCCTCACGCAGACTCCGAAGCCGGTCGGCGAGCCGGGCGGCGGCATGGCGAACGCCATCGTGGGCTCGGGATTGATCCTGGCGATCGCCAGCGTGATCGGCATTCCGCTGGGCATCGGCTGCGGCATCTATCTGGCCGAATACGGGCGCAACCGCTTCGGCGACTTGGTGCGCTTCACCGCCGACGTGCTGAACGGCGTTCCCTCCATCGTCATCGGCATCGTGGCCTATTCGCTGATCGTGATTCGGCAGAAACATTTCTCGGCATTCTCGGGCGGAGTGGCGCTGGCCATCATGATGATGCCCACCGTCGCGCGCGCTACCGAAGAGATGCTGCTGATGGTGCCCAACGTCGGTGCGCGAGGCGGCCTGGGACTGGGCATTCCCAAGTGGCGAACGACGCTTTCCATCTACCCTGCGCACCGCTTCGGCCGGAGTCATCACCGGCTGCATGCTGGCTTTTGCCCGCGTCGCCGGCGAAACGGCTCCGCTGCTGTTCACCGCTTCGGAAACCAGTTCTGGAACTTGAAGCTCAATCAGCCGACTGCGGCTTTGCCGCTGCAGATTTACACCTATGCCATCTCGCCTTATGACGATTGGCATAAGCAGGCCTGGGCGGGAGCGTTGATCCTGATCGTCATGATCGTCGGCGCGGTGGCGGCGGTGCGCATTACCACCAGCCGCGGAATGTTGAAGGGAGCGTCGTAGCCGTATGGGCGTCGGAATCGAAGTGCGTGGACTTGAATGCCTGGTACGGCAAGAACCAGGCGCTGAAAGATCCATCGACATGACGGTGCCGGCCAACCATGTGACGGCGGTGATTGGTCCATCGGGCTGCGGCAAGAGTACCTTCGTGCGCTGCCTGAATCGCATGCACGAGACCATTCCCGATGCGCGCGCCGAGGGCTCGGTGAAGGTCGGCGAAATGGATGTTTACGGCGGCGGCTCCGATCCGGTCGAAGTGCGCCGCACGCATCGGCATGGTATTCCAGAAGCCGAATCCGTTTCCCACGATGTCGATCTATGACAACGTTGCGGCCGGCCTGAAGCTGAACGGCTTGCGCAATCGCAAGCAGATGGACGAACTGGTGGAGCGTTCGCTGAAGCTGGCGGCGCTGTGGGAAGAAGTGAAGGACAGCTCTGCACAAGAAGTCGGGAGCCAGCCTTTCCGGCGGCCAGCAGCAGCGACTGTGCATTGCGCGCGCGCTGGCGGTCGAGCCCGAAGTGCTGCTGATGGACGAGCCGGCTTCGGCGCTCGATCCCATCTCGACCAGCAAGATCGAAGAGCTGATTTTTCAGTTGAAGCAGCACTATACTGTCGTGATCGTCACGCATAACATGCAGCAGGCGGCGCGCGTTGCCGAGTTTACCGGCTTTTTCCTGATGGGCAGTTTGATCGAGTACGACAAGACGGAAAAGATATTTACCACTCCCGCCGACAAGCGGACGGAAGACTACATCACAGGCAGGTTTGGATAATGCGAAGCCGCTTTCAGCAGGGATTGGACGAACTCAGGGAGAAACTGCTGCGCATGGGAGGCCTTGCCGAGCAGGCCATCGACCGCGCCACCGAAGCCTATCGCACGCGCGACACCAAGTTCTGCCAGATGGTGTTTACCGGCGAGACCGCCATCAACCAGGCCGAGCGCGAAATCGATGAACTGGCGCTCGACCTGCTGGCCATGCAGCAGCCCATGGCGATCGATCTGCGCTTCATCCTGGCGGTGATCAAGATCAATGCCGACCTGGAACGCGTAGGCGACCAGGCGGTCAACATCGCGCAACGCGTGCTCGACCTGATCAGCGAGCCCGCAGTCGAACTGCCGGTCGATATTCCCAGCATGGCCAGACAGCGTGAGCACCATGGTGCAGCGCGCGCTGGAGTCGTTCCTCGATGGCAAAGCCGAAGTCGCCGAGGCCGTGCTGCAGATGGACGGCATCGTCGACCGCATGAAGGACGAGGCCTTCGTTGTCCTGGTGCAGAAGATGCAGAGCGATCCGCGCTGCACGCGGCCGGCGCTGAATGTGCTGCTGATCTCGCGCAACCTGGAGCGCATTGCCGATCACGCTACCAACATCGCGGAAGACGTGATCTTCTGGGTGCGCGGCGCCGACGTGCGTCACGGCGGAGCCCACTACCCGTATTAGCCGGCGACAACCGCCGAGGCTGGCAATCCGAACGGCTCGACTCCAAAAAGTTCCGGCCTCCACGATGCAAGGCCGGTCCTGACTCAGGAGGTTTTCCTCTGCTTCACGGAAAATCTGGGATCGGCCTGCTGGCGCTAGTCCTTGAATCGGCTAAGGCTCCTATCTCCATTGCGGACTCAGCCGCTGTCCGGGATAGCGTTCAGTGACAATCACTGGATCGCCGTCGTACTTACGCCGAATCCTAAGCGTGCAGCTTCGGATACCTCGTTTGCGCCACTCCAGATCTTACTTTCGGTAGCTATCAGGACCTTCTCTCCAGGCGGACCATGGCGAGGCGAAGTAGACAATCAATTTCAAAATCATGTAGTCGCTTCAGCCATATCTATCGAGAGATTTCGCAAAGGTAACGAGTAGTAACCTCTAGTTTATCCAGACGTTCTGTAGCAACTCTTGCGGTTCTATCCTCATACAACTTCAGTCGGTGATTCTTTTGCGAAAGTGTGATATAACACAATCGAACTGACCTGCAGATCGCACAGCAGATTAGATTACTCGCGTTTCCTGCGCAGAGTATGCGGCCAAGTGCTCGAAAAGAGAGTTTAGGCTGCGCACTAGTGACTCAGTGGCTTGGTCTATTCTGGTAGCTCCAAGCTAATCCGAAAGTTGGATAGATGGGCACTAGAGTCTCTTCCTTGAAATCTAGATTTTCCAAGTAACTCTCATTCGGCAGTCAGGGGACAAAGGCGATGAAGCGGAAAAACCGGGCTGATAAAGAAAGCTATGAGCGTCAGGCTAACCTCTGTAAGGCTTTCGCCAATCCTACCCGCCTGCAGTTAATCGGAATGCTTGAAGAATCCGATTGCTGGGCGTCGGAACTACAACAGGGTCTGGATATTTCCAAGGCAAATCTTTCCCAGCATCTTTCGATTCTCAAGGCCGCCGGCATCGTGCAGACGCGGCGCGACGGCAAGCAGTTGTTCTGCAAGCTGGCCATGCCTGAAGTCAGGAAGGCGACAGCTCTGTTTCGCAGCATGCTGAAGTCGCAGATGCGCGAGAGCCGCCGCTGGGCCTAAGGCTGGTCAGAGCATTGGGCGACGCGCTGATCCGATCTTGCTGCTTTCACAGCATGACACGTTAGACTGCTGTTGAATGCCGCGCACCACCATACTGGAGTACCTGGACAACTTCCGCCGCCACGCCAGGGAGACGGCGTACGTCCATCGCCGCGGCTACCGCATGCAGCACTGGAGCTACGGCGACGTCCTCGGCCAGCGCCTACCGCTTTGCCCGCGAACTGGAAGCCCGCGGCATCGGCCACAACGACAAGGTGCTGCTCTGGGGGGAGAACTGCGCCGAGTGGGTCGCCGCCTTCTTCGGATGCCTGCTGCGCGGCGCCATTGTCGTTCCTATCGACAAAATCGCCGCTCCTGACTTTGCCCAGCGAGTGGCGCAGCAGGTGGATGCAAAACTCTGCGTCAGCGGCGACGACAACGACATTCCCGGCGTGCCCCGCTTCGATCTGGAAACTCTGCGCGAGAGCGTGCTCGCAGCACTCCGCCGATCCTGTCTCTTCGCCGAATCTCACCCGCGACGACATCGTTGAAATCGTCTTCACCTCGGGCACCACGGCCGAGCCGCGCGGCGTAGTTATCACGCATGGCAACATCCTCGCCAACCTCGAGCCGCTGGAGCGCGAGATCGGCAAGTACCTGAAGTACGAGCGCATCTTCCATCCCATCCGATTTCTGAATCTGCTGCCGCTCAGCCACGTCTTCGGACAGTTTCTCGGTATCTTCCTTCCGCAACTGCTGGCCGCGACGGTGATCTTCCAGGACAGCCTGAATCCGACCGAGATCATCCGCCTGGTTCAGCGAGCAGCGCATTCGGTGGTGGTCGCCGTGCCGCGCCTGATGGAGTCGCTGAAGGACAAGATCGAGCGCGACATGGAGACCGCGGGCAAGCAGGCAGTGGTTCGAGCAACAGTTCGCACGCCGCCAAGCGGTGAGCACTTCGTCCGGCGCTGGTGGCGCTTTCGCCGCATTCACAGCCAGTTCGGATGGAAGTTCTGGGCCTTCATCTCCGGCGGCGCGGCGCTCGACGCCGAGACCGAAGAGTTCTGGCGGCGGCTTGAGCTTCGTCGTGATTCAGGGCTACGGCCTGACCGAAACCACCTCGCTGATTTCGCTCAATCATCCTTTCCGCACCGGTAAGCGATCGATCGGCAAGGTGCTGGAAGGCCGCGAGATGAAGCTCGACGAGAATGGCGAGATCCTGGTTCGCGGCGCCAATGTCGCCGCCGGTTACTGGCAAGGGAAAGAGCTGAAGCCGGTCCTGAACGAAGAAGGCTGGTTCCGCACCGGCGATCTCGGCGAGCTCGATGCCGAGGGCAATCTGTATTTCACGGGCGCAAGAAGAATGTCATCGTCACGCGCGAAGGGATGAACATCTATCCCGACGATCTGGAAGCCGCGCTGCGCCATCAGCCCGAGGTGCGCGATTGCGTGGTCGTTCCGCTGGAGCAGGGTGGCAATGCCGAGCCCTGCGCCGCGCTGCTGCTGCGCGATTCCGCGGATCCCGAGGCGGTGGTGCAGGCGGCCAACCAGCAGCTTGCGGAGTTTCAGCGCATGCGCCGCTGGCTGGTATGGCCGGAGCCGGACTTTCCGCGCACCCCAACGCAGAAGCCGCGAACCAACGTGATTCAGGCGTATGCGGAAGCGAAGTTCGCGGGCGGCGACGGCGCTGCCGTATCGCAGGGAGCGCTCGCCGAATTGATCAGCCGAATCACCGGGCCGAAACGTCGGCTCCCTCACCGCCGACTCGAAGCTGGAAGACGAGCTGAATCTCAGCTCGATGGACCGGGTCGAGTTGATGAGCGCGCTGGAAGACTCCTACCAGGTCGATCTGAGCGAAGCGAACTTCGCCAATCTCACCACCGTCGGCGAACTCGAGCGCCTGCTGCAGCAGCCGGACAAGCCGGCGCGCAGCGGATACCGCTATCCGCGCTGGGCGCTGCGCTGGCCGATCACCTGGATCCGCACCGCCGATTTACAACCTGCTGTCCTGCCGGCGACGCTGATCATGGCGCATCCGCGCATCGAAGGACGCGAGAACCTGCGACGGCCTGACGGTCCGATCCTGGTCACGTGCAATCACGTGACCTACATCGATGTGGGATTCGTGCTGCTTGCGCTGCCGCCGCGCTTGCGTCACAAGCTGGCGGTCGGCATGCACGGAGAACGCCTGTGGGGGATGTGGCGGCCTCCGCGCAGCATGAACCTGTTCGCGCGCTGGTGGCAGCAGGCGGGATACTACCTCGTCGTCGCGCTGTTCAATGTGTTTCCGCTGCCGCAGCAATCTGGCGTGCGCGAGAGCTTCGCCTTCGCCGGCGACTGCGTCGATCGGGGATACAGCGTGCTGGTTTTTCCCGAAGGCCGCCGCACGCCGACGGCAAGCTGTCGCCATTTCGCTCGGGAATCGGCATGCTGGCTTCGCGGCTCGATGTTCCGGTGGTGCCGATGCGCATCCACGGCCTGTACGAGATGAAACTGGCGGGCCGCAAGATCGCGCGGCGCGGCGAGCTGCGCGTGGTCATCGGCAAGCCGGTGCGATTTCCCCGCGACACTCCGGCGGAAGAGATCACCAATCAACTGGAGCACATCACCGCGGAGCTGTAGATGGGTGGAGCACGCGCTTCAGGCCGCATAACGCGAGCGATTTACTGCCGCTATAGAGCTGTGCAACAGTCTGATAGCGGAGCGACTCCAGCCTGAAGGCGTGCTCCACTCGGTCTGAGACCCAACTCGGCTTCTAGAACTTGAAGTTGAACACGTACGTCAGCAGGAAGATGGCTTCGGCTGCGACCAGCGTCATCCAGATCTTCTGCCGGAAGCGGCTGCGCGACAGGTCGCGCTTGAATTGCATCTGTGCCGCCCACAGCTGTTGATCGAGGGGAACTGCCGCAGCCAGTCGCCGGCACAGGCACGATCGCCGGTTCCAGGACCGCTGCGGCAATCATCTGAGCTTCGCACCGGAACATCAGGCAGGAAAATTTTGGGAGTGCTCGAGCAGCGAAGACCAGTCCAGCAGTTGCAGCCAGCTGTTCGCGCCGTAAGCCGCGATGGGCTTGCGAAGTCAGCGAAAGTTGTGGCTGCTTTTCGGGCGACAAGCGATAGCGCAAGCCGTCGAGCAGGGAAACCCACCAGCCGTGGCTCAGGTCGTCTCCCAGCAACTCGCCAACGTTCACCGGACGAGAAGTCAGTTCCAGCGGCGGACCAGTATCGGCCGACACTACATCCGAGATATTCGCGAATACCGTGCGATACCAGGGCAGGGAAAGCCGGTCTCCAAACATCATGCCGGTATCGACCGGGCGCGAGGTCAACTCCAGCGGAGGAAGGCGCTCCGGCGAAATGCGGTCGGCCAGATTCAGAATCAGCGAACGCCACAGCGGCATGTCAATGCCGGGTGGCGGAGACAGGTCGAGATCTACCACACGTCAATGATAACAAAGCCCGAAGGCTCTTTAGTCGCGATAGTGCATGTTGCGGACCAACGCCCAGCTCAACAACACCAAGCCTATGGTCGACAACAAGTACCCTCCCCAAGCGAACTTCAGAACTCCTGGACTTGCCCAGGGAGGGCCCAAGCTCGCCAGCCGGGAGAAGACCTCGGAGACAGAAAATGCGGTCAGTTTGAGAGGAGGAACGCGATCGCCAACGTGTGTCGTGAGACCGGTGTAGTAAGGCAGCATGTAGGCATGAACGCCGTAGAGATCGATAACCGCTAGTAGTGCTATCCCTCCCGAAAGAACCCAGCGGAGGGTCTTCAACTCAAAGAGCTGGGCCATCCCTTGCACAAACAAGGCGGCCTCGGCAAACACAAGGCAGTAGAGATACCAGCCCGTCGACGCTGAGACGCCTAAGTGAACATAGGTGACCAGCACGTGGTAGCAAAGGCCGATCCAGAAGCAAACGTAGAAAGCGGCGTTCGCGATCACCGGGTCGGGTCGGCTTCCCGACCTCAGCCACTTCCAAACGTAGAGGCACATGCCGAGCACAGCAACGCCGACCGGCAACAGCGCGCAAAGATAAATCCACGCCGGAAAACGAAGAAAGCTCCAACCACCAAACCACACGTGCGACAGCAGGATCGACGCGAAGCCACTCCGCCAATTCACGTGCACCACCTGCGCAAGGAGTGCCATGCGCGAAATGTGAACGCTCGCGGCATCATCCGCTTGTCCGGACCAAGAACCGGAAGCCCGGTGAACGTGCCAGTACCACGGGCCGGCAACCGCCACCAGCACCGCGGCAGAAATCGCAAGCGAGGAGAGCAAACGGGCTCCGGCTCCCGAATTTCGCAGCCGCAGCCATAACACAAAGACCAGCGCCGGCAGGAGAGCGAGAACGTAGGCTTTCGTAAGTAGCGCCAACGCCAGTGTCAGCGCAATTCCTGGCACATAAAAAACCGGCTGCTTCGTTTGCACGAACCTGACTGTGAGCAGCAGCAGAACCGTGCAAAGCAGCAGCGCCAGCGGTTCGTTGGAGACGCGGCAAATATCGATGAACAACTCCGGCATAGCAACGACGAGAGCCACCACCAGCAACGCCACGCGAGTATTGCCGAACACCCGGCGCGAAAACATGTATCCCACGGGCAGCGCCACGCAGGCGAGAAAAAGCCCGAACAAGCGGAGTGCGAACACTTGTCCAGGCAGCGTCAGATTCGACACAGCGCGCAAGATCGGGGCAGCGACGAAGTAGTACAAGGGAGCCTGCTGGCCTTCATAGTTCGCGATCGCGGGTGTCGAATCCTCAGCTGCCCAGGACTGGGGTAGAGACAGAAGTTCGCTGCGCATCTTTTCGCGTTCTTCTGGTTGCAGTGCCCAATATTGCTCCTGGGTAATGACCGGCTTCGGCAGCTGGTGAAGGCGGAGCATCCAGGGAGCCGGCGAAAGATAAAGCGAGGCCGCGACCT
Source organism: uncultured Acidobacteriaceae bacterium (assembly GCA_963758835.1). Classification (GTDB taxonomy): domain Bacteria; phylum Acidobacteriota; class Terriglobia; order Terriglobales; family Acidobacteriaceae; genus CAVVDY01. The sequence goes on from CAVWWZ010000005.1 coordinate 12,807, forward strand.
TCCGGCTGATCGGTGTCGTTGGCGCAGGCATGTGCCCAGTCGCGGCGACATGCTCCACCGCCGCAAACTGATAAGGCTCGTCGAATCCCTCCCACAGCGGCAACGCAAGACAATAGAAGAACCCGCGTAGCAGGAAGATCAGCATGAGACAGACGACTACCGCACGTGGATCCAGCCAATCGCGTTTCACCGCCGTCATTGTATCGACTCGCGAGCCGGTGCGGGATGCGATAAGATGTACGCCCACGCAGCGTTGCTGACGCCGCGGACACAAAGGAGCTTCCCATGAGCGAAACGGTTTCCCCCATTCCTCAGGGCCTGCATAGTCTCACTCCTCACATTGTGGTGAACGATGCCCGGAAAGCGATTGAGTTCTATCAAACTGCGTTTGGCGCTCAGGTTTGCGCCATGTTCCCGACCCCCAACGGCAAGATCATGCACGCCGCAATCATGATCGGCGACTCCACCCTCATGCTGAATGACGAATTCCCGGAGATGGGATCACCTTCGCCGGCAACCACCAAGGCGGACACCTGCGTGCGTCTTCAGCTTTATGTTCCCGATGCGGATAAGGTGTTCAACACCGCCGTACAAGCGGGCGCGAAGGTCATCATGCCAATGATGGACATGTTCTGGGGCGATCGTTATGGTCAGGTCGTTGACCCGTTTGGCCATCATTGGTCGATCGCCACTCACGTCAAGAACATGACCATGGAAGAGTTGAAAGCCGCAGGCGACGAAGCCATGGCCAAGATGGCGGCCGCCGGATCATAAAGGGCGACGTCACCCTCATCGCCTTCAAAAAAAGCCCGGGACGAGCTCTGCGCGGGCTCGTCTCCGGGGTGAGCAATCGCTACACGAAATTAGCCCTTGGCGGCGCCGGCTCCGTGCATTTTCGCGCGCTCAATCAACATCTGCACCTGGTCCTTCTGCGGATAGTCAGGATTGGTTTGCAGCAGTTTCTCCCAGGCCACTATCGCCGCCTTGGGATCTTTCTTGCCCTGCCACTCCACGATGCCCAGGTTGAAAAGCGTTCCCGGATGATTAGGGCGAATCGCCAGCGACTTCTCAAAGCTCGCGATGGCCTTGTCGGCATCGCCGGTGTACCAGTAGCGGTGCCAAGGTCGGTGCGAACGTCAGCATTGTTGGGTTGAATCTTCAGCGCCTTCTCGTAATAGTCGATGGCCTGCGGAAAGCTTTGACCGTCGTAGTAGAGGTTTCCAAGCTGTACCAGCACCTCGGCGTTGTTGGGATTGGCTTTCAGTTGCGCCAGCAGTGGTTCTGCCGATTTGGCAAGCGCCTCGGGAGAGGAGGCTTGTTGCTGCGGTGCGCTGCCAGGCAGTTGGCCGGGGCCCATGTTGCCCGGGGCTGCCGCCGGGCCTGGCATGCCGGCGGCGGGAGTAGACATCGCCGCTTGCGCATTCTCAGGCAGGTTCGCCGTTGGTGGCAGGGGCAGAGCCGCGGGCGAAATAGCCAACCGCGATTCCAATGACAAGGGTAATCACGGCAAGCGTGTAAGCCTGAACGCTGGTGAATGCGGTGGGATTGCTTTTCTGATTTTGCGCAGTTTCAGTCATATTTACTCCTTACGTCTTTACAGTCAGTTTTTCGCTTCCAGTTGCAATACAATGCAACTCTTCTGTTCCGATAAAGCGAGACACCGCAGCACCGAGCACGTTGGGATCCTCCTGTGCGGCGGACTCTTTCAACTCCCGTGCCAGCGAGCTGGCGATGCGCTGGCGTAATGTGCGAAGCGAAGGCCGTTATCGCCTGATCCTGATCGGCGGTGAATGGCCCAAATTCTTCGCGCAGGAGTTCCAATTCCTGCCGGCAGAGCTCATCCAGATGCTGGCGCAAGGCCACGAATGCCGGCACAGATTGTTCAGCCGCAAGCTTACGCCGGAATCCACTGACCTCGGCACAAACGATCTTTTCTGCCGCTGCCGCGGCTGCCTGCCGCTCTCCTGAATTGCGCCGCAGTGCCTGCTCCAGGTCGTCGATGTCGAACAGCCGCATGCCTTCAATCTCACGCACAGCAGGATCGATGTCGCGGGGTACGGCGATGTCGATCAACACCATGGGCCGGTGCTCACGGGTGCGCGCCACCGCTTCCGCCTGTTCCCAGGAAATGACGTAGTGAGGAGACGAGGTCGAGCTAACGACAATGTCGGCGGTCTCGAGATATCGGCGACGCTCCTCGAAGGGCACGCGGCGAGCGTTCAGTCTGCTTGCGAGTTCCTCGGCCCTCGCCGAAGTTCGACTGGTGATATTTACTTTTCGTGCTCCGGCGCTCATCAGACAGCGTGCGGCCAGCTCGTTCATTCTGCCTGCGCCGATCAGCAGCACCTCGCGACCGGTTAGGTCGCCAAGTTCCTGCATCGAGAGCTCGACAGCGGCGTAGGGCATCGAAAACGTCTCGTCAGTGATCGCGAACTCGGTGCGGATTCTCTTGGAAACACTTAGCGCCTTCTGAACGATGGAATCCAGAAATCGGCCGGTGCAGCCGCCTTGCTTAGCCTGCTTCCACGCTTCATCCAGGTGGGTTGCGATCTCCGGTTCGCCCAGGACCATGGAATCGAGGCTAGAGGCAACGCGAAAGATATGAGCCAGCGCAACATCGTCCATCAGCCGGTAGAAGTGTGACCATTCACACAACCTGAGCTCATATTCGTGCGCCAGAAACCGAAGAACTGAATCGGACGCGCCTGCCACATCGCTGGCCCAGAGGATGAACTCGGTGCGATTGCAAGTCGCCAGCACGATGGCCTCGTCGATCCCCTCCGAACGCACCAAATGATACAGTGCCTCGCTGCGCCTCGGCTCGCTGAGGCAGAACCGTTCGCGGATGGCCACTGTCGAAGTGCGGAAGTTCAAGCCAATCACTGCCAGCGTCGGTTCCAAAGTGGGCCCCCGGGGGATACGTTCCCACAGGTGTATAGGCAGCATGGGGGCCAAACAGTGTGGGCGAGCGTTTCACAGGTAAACTGCTGCACTACAGCCAGTTGGGTGCTGATGGAGCCGCGGCCTCAAACCTTGGTCCGAATCTCTTGTGGGATATCACCCCGTTTGCCGGGTTTTTTTCCTCGTTTTGAAATTATGTTGGCGGCCTAATGGTCTGGGTAGTAGATTACCCACGAAGGCAATATCATCAACGCCCACGATTCTGTCGGGGGTGAAATGGAGAAATGGAATGAAAGTTGTGTGGTGTATCACCCTTCTTGGGTCTGGCGTTTGCGCTTGCGGTTCCGGCGGTCGCTCAGGACAATCCGGCAGACACTTACAAAGCGAAATGTGCAGGGTGCCACGGCGCTGATGGCAGCAAGTCGATGATGGGCAGCAAGCCCCTCAACGGAGCCGATGTCAAGGCGATGTCGGACGCCGACTGAATGCCGCTATCACCAACGGCAAAGGCAAGATGCCTGGCTTACAAGGGCAAGCTCACCGATGCCCAGATCACCGGCCTGGTGGGATACATTCGTACCCTGCAGAAATAAGCCAGTTTTCAACAACCTTCTGCGACGGATAGCGCCCAGTCCGTCGCAAATTCTCTTTCGTCCCCGTTTTCCTGCGTCAATCCCGTCTTCGGTGCTTTCCTGAACCTCCGCGGAGTTATACTCGCCGAGTCGAATCGGAGGGCATCATGGCAGACGACCGTCCGCGCAAGCCGGAGTCCGAATCCGGCGTAACGCGGCGCGACTTCATGAAGATTTCGGCGTCGGCGTTGCCGTGCCCGTTGTGCTGGGCCCGGTTATCGACGCCGCCGGCGAGGAAGTTCCCGTACACGGTCCGGGCAAGGTTCCGGTCACCTTGCAGGTCAACGGCAAGAAGCTGAGCGCGCAACTGGAGCCGCGCGTCACGCTGCTCGACGCCCTGCGCGACAACTTCGACCTGACCGGCGCCAAGCGGGTCTGCGATCGCGGTGCTTGCGGGGCCTGCACCGTGCTGCTGGACGGCAAGCCGGTTTATGCCTGCTCGGTGCTCGCGATCGATGCCCAAGGCAAGAACATCACACCATCGAGGTCTTGACCGAAGGTGATTCCCTCAGCCCGGTGATGCAGGCATTCGTCGACCACGACGCGCAGCAATGCGGCTTCTGCACGCCCGGCTTCATCGTCGCGACCACCACTTTCTGCAGACAGCATCCCACGCCAACCCGGACGAGATTCGTCACGGGCTGAGCGGCAACTTCTGCCGCTGCGGAACCTACGACGGCATTCGCGCCGTCGCACTCAGCGCAAGCGCGAGCGAGGTAAGCAGTCATGAGCGAATACAGTGGCCTGATCCCGCAACCCGTCCGCTGCTCGGCAAGAAGATCTCGCGCGTCGACGGCCCGGTCAAAGTCTCCGGCCGCGCCAAGTACACCTATGACTACAATCCCGACGGACTGCTGGCGGGCAAGATCCTGCGCTGTCCCTACGCGCATGCCCGCATCACCAGCATCGATACCAGCGCCGCCGAGAAGATGCCCGGCGTGAAGGCGGTCGCAGATCATGCAGAAGCCGGGCACGGAGATCTTCTGGGCCGGCGATGAGGTTGTCGGCGTCGCCGCCGTCGATGAGGGCACGGCCGAAGATGCGATTCGCGCCATCAAGGTGCAGTACGAGGTGCTGCCGCATTTCGTCTCCGACGCCGAGCCGCCGAAGAACATTGCGCCCGACAACTGGCCCGATCAGCCAGGACGATTTCGAGGACATGGAGGACAACCAGGTCCCGGACGAGCAGGTCGATCGCGGCCATCAAGCAGCAGGGCATCAGCTTCATCCCGACGAGAAGTATCTGAAGGATCGATGCAAGGCGTCGGGAGCCGATCCCAAGCGTGGTGCAGGCCTTGCGAGCGGCAAAGTATGTTGCCGCCGCAGCGGATCAAGTCGCCTTACAAGACAGACCGCGCTGCAAACGCAGGGCGAGCCCGACAAGGCGTTCGCCTCAGCGGCGGCGTCGTCGAAGGACTGTACGGCGTGCCTCGGCCATCACCCATTGCTGCCTGGAATCGCACGGCATGGCGTCGGAGTGGCCGACCGACAAGGACCTGCTGGTCCACATCTCGACGCAGAATCTGTCCGGCATCGCGCCGCAGATTGCCGAGCCGCTGGGCATTCCCGCAGGCAACATTCAGGTGATGCAGCAGATACATCGGCGGCGGCTTCGGCAGCAAGTTCGCGCCCGACCGCTGGGGCATCGCCGCCGCGCAGCTTTCGAAATCGGCCGGCGGCAAGCCGGTCAAGATCATGCTGGAGCGCGCAGCCGAGCTGGAAGTCGCCGGCATGCGTCCTTCGTCGTTCGCGCGCGTGAAGATCGCCGCCGACAAAGACGGCAAGCTCGTGGCGTGGGAATCGCGCTCCTGGGGAACCGGCGGAATGGGCGGCGGTGGCACGCCTCCCCTGCCGTACATCTTCGAAATTCCCAATCAGCGCAAGCAGAACATCGCCATCGCCACCAACCAGGGCAGCGCTCGCGCCTGGCGCGCGCCGAATCATCCGCAGGCGGCGCTCATCACCATGTGCGGCGATCGAAGATCTCGCCGCCAAGCTGAACATCGATCCGGTGGAGATGCTGACGCGCAACCTGGATCTCACCGGCCCGCGCGCCAAGATCTATCGCGACGAGTTGCCGATTGCCGACTGAGCTGATGGAGCTGGAAGAAGAACTGGCATCCGCGCGGCGACAAGACTGCCGGCCCGGTGAAGCGCGGGCTTGGGCTGTCGATCCACACCTGGGGAGGCCGCGGCCACAACAGCGATCTGCGATCTGACGATTCATCCCGACGGCTCGGTCGAAATCAAGATGGCCACGCCAGGACCTCGGCACCGGCGCCCGCACCATCATCATCATCGTTGCCGCCGACACGCTCGGCATTCCGATGGAGCAACGTGAAGCTGCTGATCGGCGACAGCCGCTATCCGCGTCTCGGGCGCCAGCGGCGGAAGCACGACCTCGGCGGCGTTACGCTCGTCGACCCGTCGCGCTGCGGTGGATGCGCGCGATCAGCTGTTCGCCAAAGTCGCGCCTGCGCTGAAGGCGAAGCCGGAAGAACTGGAAGCCGTCGAACGCGACCATCCGCGTGAAGTCCGATCCACACGCGCAGCCTGTCGTGGAAAGACGCCTGCGCGAAAATCGGCGCGATGCCGATGACCGTGCGCGGCAAGAATCCCGACAAGTCGAAGCCGCCCGACCTGACCAACAGCGGCGTCGGCGGCGTGCAGATGGCCGACGTCTCCGTCGACACCGAAACCGGCATCGTGCGCGTCAACAAGATGGTCGCGGTGCAGGATTGCGGCCTGGTCGTCGACGTGAAGACTGCCGAGAGCCAGGTGATGGGCGCGCTCATCATGGGCATCAGCTACGCGCTGTACGAAGAGAAGATTCTCGATCCGGTGACCGGCCGCATGCTGAATCCCAACATGGAGTTCTATCGCCTCGCCGGCATCGCCGACATCGGCGAACTGAAAGTGCACATGATGACCGGCAAAGGCTACGACGAGCGCGGCGTCATCGGCCTGGCCGAGCCGCCGGTGGTCTCGCCCGGAGCGGCCATCTCGAACGCCGTGGCCAATGCCATCGGCGTGCGCGTGCCGTTCCTGCCGCTCACCCCGGCGCGTGTGCTGGAAGCGCTGGAGCAAGGAGGTGCCGCATGCAGACCGTTTGAATACGCCAGTCCCAACAGCAAGGAACAAGTCGCGGCGCTGCTCGGCACTCATGGGAGCAGGGCGCGATCCTCGCCGGCGGCACCGACTTGCTGGCGCTGATGAAGGACGACGTCGTCACGCCCAAGCGGCTGGTGAACATCAAAGAGATCGAAGCCCTGCGCGGCACCAGCTATCAGCCGGGCAACGGATTGCGCATCGGCGCACTGACCACGATCGCCGAGTTGGCTGAGTCGAAGGACCTCGCGCTCGTATCCTATGCTGCTCGAAGCAGCGAACGAAGCGGCCAGTCCGCAGATTCGCAACCTGGCAACCATCGGCGGCAACATGTGCCAGCGCCCGCGCTGCTGGTACTTCCGCAACGGCATGGGCCTGTTGCCGAAGACGAAAGACGGCAAGTCGATGGTCGTGGCCGGCGACAATCGCTACGCGGCGATCCTCGGCACTCAGACCGGCGCATACTTCGTCAGCCCATCGACCATTGCTCCCGCGCTGATCGCCTATGGCGCGAAGATTCGTATCTACTCGGCGAAAGCTGCCGGCAGCGGCGTGCGCGAGATTCCGCTGGAGAAGTTTCTTCGTCACTCCGAAGTCGGCGAACGAACGCGAGCACGATCTCAAGCCCGGACGAGATGGTGATCGAGTTGATCGTGCCGCCGCCGTCGCAAAACCTGAAGACCGGCTACTACGAGGTTCGCCAGAAGGCCGCGTTCGATTGGCCGCTGGCGATGGCAGCCGTGGCGCTCGAGATGGACGGCAGCACGCGTGAAGAGCGCGCGCGTGGTGCTGGGGCACGTTGCGCCGGTGCCGTGGGTTTCCGACGAAGCCGCCGCGGCGCTGGTCGGCAAGACGATCACGCCCGAAACCGCGATGGCCGCGGCCAATGCAGCCGTCGCGCAAGCCAAGCCGCTCAGCATGAACAAGTACAAGATCACGCTGGCCAAGGTGGCGGTGAAACGCGCCATCCTCAAGGCTCGGAGGTGCGGCATGATGATGCTTCCCGATCACGAGCGCTTTGATACCACCTGCGAAGGACTCTGCACCGCGCTGCGCTGGAAGCAGCAGTTCATCGGAGTCGAGCACGACCCGACCGTGCCTCCGACGAACGACGGCCTGTTCTGGTGCCTGCACACCCAAACCTGCATCGGCCCCGACGGCATGCTGGCCGAGCCGGGCAACTGCTCGTCGTCCGGACGAGCATGCCATGGCACGGGGAAGTGTGGGTGAGGGGAAGCAATTAGCAACTAGCAATTAGCGCTGCTTCCCATGGGGTTCCAACAGATTTTTCTAGGCGAACTACCGAGCTGCGTAGCAGCGACTTCGAAGTTAGCCCCGGGCGAGCCCGGGGTGATCGTGCCCTCTACGACTCTGCGGCCGCGGAGCGGCGTACCTTAAGAGCTGGTCTGGGCCTGAAGATCCTTACCCGCTTACTACTCTGGGCTTGCGCTCAGAGCCTGAACCATAGCCCCGCTTTGCGGTTCCTTCCTACTAACAAATAGCACGAAAGTAATCCACCTTCGTTCAGGAATCGGCCCGACATTGTGACATTAATCACTTACGCTGTTGCGCGATTCCTTTACTCTAACCATGCGATGTTGAGACCTGTGCAATGGTCGGTGTTTGTGGCTCCACTACTAGTTCCTGGCCACCTGGTTAGTACCGATACACCCTAATACGGTTAAGGCGCGAAGACCAGATTTACGCCCCTGTCCTTACTGCAAAAGGACCCATTGATAAATACACATGGAAGCGCGCTTCCTCACGTCGAATTTTGCGATCAGAAGAAATCGAAGTCGAGCGACAGGAAAGCCGGACTTAATAAAGCGAAGCCTTAACGATAAACCAACTAGAACAAATTAGCGGTGCCCGCAAGCGCAACAGATAAGAGGCGTTGCCCCTCACTGCAAGCTGGGATGCTGGCAGCGTTCCGCATACGACTGCCTGTCCCAATAAACCTTGCCCATGGATCGGATTCAGTCCGCAGGTTTTGATCGTTCGGTAAGAGCTTCCCGGTTGCCTCATCTGGGGCGATCAAGAGCAGGCCAAGCAAAGTTAAGCGGGCAATTCGAGAAAACGGGATTTCGTCCGTCAAACCCACCTCACATTTCACACAAGAGGAAAACAAAGTGAAGCAGCATCCAGTCGTACGAAAGTTGTTTTCTTGCGCGCTCGCCAGTTCGATGTTGTTGATCGGCGCCTCACAGGCGGCCCAGGCCTGCACTGGCATCACCCTAGTAGCAGCCGACGGTACCGTGGTTCACGCACGAACCATGGAATTCGCCAGCGATATTCAATCCAACGTGATCGTTATTCCACGCGGCTATGAGCGAATAGGCACCACGCCAGACGGCAAGCCCGGCTTGAAATGGAAGTCCAAATACGCCACCGCTGGAGCGAACGGTGTCGGCCTACCATTCCTGTTTGACGGGTTCAATGAGAAGGGCCTCGCAGTAGGCACCTTCTACTTTCCGACCTCAGCCGGATACATGCCCTACACCCCAGCGGACGCCAGCCAAACCATCGCTGCCTGGGAGGTGGGTTCGTGGATATTGGAAAACCAGGCCAGCGTGGAAGAAGTGAAAGCCAACATCGGCAAGGTCGTCGTTCCTGCTGTCGTGTTTCCGGCGTGGGGCTTCTCTCCGGAAGTTCATTACGTTGTGAGCGACAGCTCAGGCAAGAGCATCGTAATCGAGTATGCCGGCGGCAAGCTCCACCTGTACGACAACCCATTGGGAGTGCTTACCAACTCACCCACGTTCGATTGGCAGATGACCAACCTTCGCAATTATGTGAACTTCTCTATGACCAACGTTCCCCCGGTGAAACTGGGGCCGGTCACACTGCAGCCGTTCGGCCAGGGCTCAGGCATGCTCGGGATTCCCGGTGACTTCACGCCGCCCTCACGCTTTGTTCGCGCCGTCGCCTTCAGCCAGTCGATCTTTCCTTCCAAGACCGGTGACGACGCGGTGCTTGAAGCGTTCCATATTCTGAACAACTTCGATATTCCCAAGGGAACCGCTCGCGAACCGCAGAAGGACGAGCACGGCAACATTCAGGCCGACTACACCGAATGGACCAGCGCTATCGATCTCAAGGCCAAGCGCTTCTACTTCCGAACCTACGACAACAGCCAGATCCGCATGGTCGATCTCAGCAAGATGAAACTCGACGCCAACGGCATCGTCACCATTACGATGAAAGGCGCTGAGGTCATCAAATCGGAGAATCCGTAACGGCCCGTTGCGATCGTTTGTCGGCCCGACTGCCCCACACATTCGCCTTTTTGAATGTGTGGGCGCATGGCCGGATGTATCGACAGCCGCTTACCAAAATAACGAAACACCACACACTCCAATCTCGAGAGTAGGTGGTGTCCGCAAACCCGGCCATTCCGCACGTTACTTGGTCTCGACGACGTAGTCTTTGAAGTAGCTGGTGCTATCGGTCTTCGACCACAATCCGATCCGGCCCGCTACCGGCGGCCGAAGTACAGGATTGTTAGCAGGAAGGAGGTCAGGATTCGGTGGCTGGCCATTGCGTCCGGGACCCGGGTCAGCGCCAAGCGTAATATCGAGCGCCAGAGTGCCGTCGAGCCACGCCTTAAAGCTTGAGCCGTCGACGGTCATCTTCAGCTCATGCCAAGCGTTGCGATCGAGCATGAAGGGCTTTGCGCGGTCGCTGAATTTCACCGGTCGCCGGATGCCGTTATGAAACTCCCACAGCGCAACATTGTTTTCCGTGTCGTTGTAGCGCACGGCCAGCCAATCGCCGTTTTGCTTTACGTTAAACAGGATTCCCGAACAGCGATCGGCATCGCCCGCGACGGTCTTGAATTTCATGCTGATGGTACCGTCGGAGAAATTATCGACCCCTTTGAGCAAAGCGACCGGGTAGTAGGAAAACTGCTTGGCATTGTCCATGAGCTCTTCGTTGGTCGTGCCATAGAGCTTGCGAGCGCTTTCGACCAGAAGCTTCGTGGGATTGTCTTTGCTTGCGACCCACGGACGGCCATCCACCTCGACCACGTTCTCATTGCCGTCTTTCACTACAAGCCACGTTCCGACGATAGGCTCAAAGACAGTCGGGGGTGCGCCGGGCTTTTGATCGCTCAGGTTTACCTTGAGATCTTTTGCGAATGACTGCGTGGCGAGAAGTACTGCGAGCAAGGTCAGGCTAAGCGACTTCCATGGGTTCATGTTTTCTCCTTTGCGATAAAAACGCGAATGTGGCCACCAGAGCTGGCCATAACACGTAAAAGACAATGGGCGCGCCCCTTGGCGGGGCCGTAAGTGGATGGCCGCGGAAGATGTCGGCGTCATTCTCCTGCGGAGGCGAGATGCCGGCGAGCGAGTAGATGTTTTCGAGGGCGGCTTCGGGGGTGGTCGCGCGGCTCATAGTTTCGCGGCCGTTCAAGCGATACCAAATCTCTCCGTAATGCGGGTTCGACTGCTCGAACAATCCAATCGACGTTGCCGAGACGTAGCGCTCTTCAAGATTCGGCATGACGCGAGTAAGCTTCGACAGAACCCTCCGCTCGAAGTCGACCCGGCGCGGATCTTCCGGCGCAAGGTGTACTTCGATTTCCAGTGGCGAGCGAATCTGGCGCAGGGCCTGCTCATCCGCCCGGGGGAATGAGTTCATCCGATTCTCAGATGTGTCCCAGCTGGCATTCACAAACGAGAAAGCAAAGATCGCGACGCAGGCAATTGCAGCCAGCGCCAGAGACTCATAAGCGCGTCGTCGCGGGGCAATGCCGATCCTGATCCAGATCGCCGCCAGCAGCAGGCCAGTGGCAATCAGCGCGCCTGCGATCAGCACGACATCAAGCCGAATTAGCCCGTGCTGGAATTGGGCGACGATGGCGGTTGGTGTGTAGCCGACTATCCGCTCCCAGATTCCACCGTTGACTGCGGCGATAAATGTGAGGATCCACGTCCCCACCGTGACCGCCAGCGTCACGATGGCGGCGGTGGAAGGGTGGTCCACCATAGTGGCAGCCGCGCTCGCCAAAGCGATAATGAGTGCCGCGTTTATCAGGTGTCCGGCGGCGACGGTCAGTACCTCCGGCAGATAGATGCTGCCGCCGTATACCTTCCACAACAAGACTGCCGCCAATGGTGCAAGCAACGCGATGAGCCAGCCCACAGACAGCACGACAGTCTTTGCCATGATGCGGGCGATGGCCGACATCGGATGTTGCGCCTCTAACTTCAAAGCTCCACTCTGCTTGTCGCCGGCCACGACGCGTATCGCCACAAATGGCAGCAGGAAAGCAGCGGCGATCTCGCAGGCGCTGAAGGTTGGCGCCCAAACGCCGATCAGAGGTGAGAAGGCTTCGCCCACGCCGGCGGAGGAGCCGCCCAGCCCGCTGGCTTCCGCGTAGGTGCGAACGGCGCTGATGAATGAAACGCCGACCAGCGGACCTATCAGAATCAGGAACACCCACCACGATCGCGAGGTCATCAACTCCTGCCATTCCTTGCGCACAAGCCAGACCCAAGGCCGGTTACGTAAGGGCAAGAAAGATCTCCTCGAAATCCGTGTTACCCAGTTCGCCCACGCGCTGGACGGCCATGGACGTCAACTCCTCAAGTGCTCCCGTTGCGACCAGGCGGCCATTGCTCAGCAGAACAAAGCGGTCGCAGATTCGGGCGGCGTCGGCTATCTGATGGATGGAGAGAAACAGAGTTCGACCGCGAGCGACATGCCGGCGCAGCGTCGCCTCGAGCTCGCGACTCTGCCGCAGGTCCAGGCCCTCGAAGGGCTCATCGATGATGACAAGAGGTTGCGGAGCGAGCAGCCCGGCTGCAAGTAGAAAACGTTTTCGCTGGCCCTTGGAGAGTGTGCCAATCCGTGTCGAAAGCAGGGAGGCTAGTCCCAGCTCGCTCACGACTTCGTCGCGCAGATCTCTTCGTCCTCGCCAAAAGCCGAGAACAAATTCCAAGCCCCAGGCCACCGACTGCTGCGGCCACGGCGCGATTCCATCAGGCACATAAAACAAGGTAGCCGACCGCTCCCGGGGGGTAGCAGGATCGCCGAATGAGACCGAGCCGGAATCGAACGGCTGCACGCCTGCCAGGCACTCAAAAAGCGTAGTCTTGCCGGCTCCGTTGGGGCCAATTAACCCGAGAACCTCGCCCGGGCGAATAGAGAACGACACGTCACGGACGGCGGTGAAGCGGCCGTACGACTTCGTGATAGATCGGACTTGTACCAGTGGATTGTGTTGGAGGTCGCCTGTCCCCATGCCGTTGTTAGAGTATGGATAAACGGCAGCTACTACCACCGTAGTAGAGAGACGGTTGCGGCTGCGTGCTCAGAACACCTTGCGTTTGAGCACTCCTATAGCGCCGAGTGCAGCTGTTCCCAGCAGCAGCAAGCTTCCCGGCTCAGGCACGTTCTGGACTGCGTACACACCACTGGAGAAAGTCGGGAATTCGCAATGCGGGCAAAGGTTGTTAGCGTTGGTGAAGTTAGGACCAGAGGGACTATTGAAGTACTCCTGGTTCGGGTCTGATTTGCCAATCATGAACAGACCGAAGGTATTGGTGTTGAACGCCTCGCCTTGGCATGTGGTGCAAACCGGAACGACCGCGAACCAGTACTGGTTGGTCGGGAGGTCCACGCTCAGACCGGACACCGCATTGGTGAACTCGTCGAGGCCGTTAAAGCTGCGTCCCGTGGGAGCGTTGGTCACAGCTCCAGTGCCCGACGCGATCAGGGTGCCTCCGTTGCCTTCCGAGACCCCGCTGCGAATTTCCCAGTAGCCCGAGGTTGGAGTGAAGTTGCTCAGGTTGTTGGTGAATAGACCAGTAACGGTGATGTTGGATTCGGCATAGAAGTTCTGATATACCGCTGCTCCATACGGGTCGCCGCCCACGGTAGCGGTATTCTCGTTTGCCACGCCGTTGGCGAACTGGTTGGTGGGATCGAATTGACCGCCATAGAAGTATGGATTCTCAGCGTAAGCTCCTGCCGTGAAGCACAGCAGGCCAAACGTACACAGCACAACCGCCCTCTTCATACTTCCTCCATCATCCTCGAATCGCAAGAATACTCTGCGCCATAACTTCCCGATCATACCGACGGCACCCGGCCCCAGTAGTAAGGCGGCAGCTACGGCTTGATCATCCAGACAACTCCACAACCACCATTCGCTCCGCAGGCACCTTGGAGGTTGCCGCCAAACCGGGTGGTGCCGTAGAGAGTACCGTCGGTGTCGATGATTATGGCGCCAAGCGGCCAGCCGCCATCGGCTCCCCGAGTAAAGTCATAAAGCGAGCTATATACCCAGCCATTGGGCGTGTTTGCCAGCTTGAAGATGTTGCCCTGCTTATTTGCGCCGCCACAATACGTCGTGCCGTAGAGATTGCCAGCGGCGTCCAAGGTCAGAGTTGCCTCGGGTCCACACCCGGGGTCTCCGGAAAAGCTGTACAGCAGTGTGTAGGTCCAGGTGTTTCCCATCGGTGAAAGTTTGAAGAGGGTTCCGCCGCCACCACTGCCTCCATCGCCGGTGCTCCCGTAGAGATTGCCGGCGCCATCCTGCACCAGGCCTGCGGAGGGAAATCCGCCGTCATTGGTCTCTTGAAAGTCGTAGATATTCGTTTCTGTCCAGCCAACGCCGTTCAGATATGTCAGCTCGAAAACACTTCCAAAACCGTGCAAGCCGCCCTGCGAAAGCATGCCGAACAAGTTGCCATTGTTGTCGCGAAGAATCTCCCCGGGAAATTGCCCATCCGATCCATTGAAGCTGTGAATCGGCGTTTCCGTCCAATTGTCTCCTGACTTTGTCATCTCAAACACCGTGCCTTGGTCTGAGGTACCTCCGATCTGGGTAGTGCCGAATATATTGCCCATGGAGTCCCATACGAGGTTGGTGCGATAAGGCTCGCGCCCGTCAGGTGGGCCGGTGAATCTATACAGGATCTTTTCGGTCACACACCTCGTAGTTTTGCAAACTGAAGCCGGGGGAATGAGACTGAAAACGACGCCGCCGATGCTATTACCGCCATAAGGGGTGGTGCCGTAAAGATGGCCATCGGGGCCGAACTGTACCACGGACGTAGGGACGCTCCCGCCAGACCAATCGCTGGGAAAGAAAAAGAAAGGGGTGGTGATCCAACTCGAGCCGACGTGGGCGATCTGGTAGACGGAGCCCGGTCCGACCATACACTGCTGCACGCACGAGTCTGGTGTCGTGCCATAGAGAGTGTTCCCCCGTATGGTTACGCCTGATTCGGGCCGTGCGCCGTCCCATCCGTTAAAGGCGTGAATCACGCTGAAGGTTTGGGCGTGGGCTGCGGCGCCGGTGAGCAGCGTCAGCGCGAGAACAACCGACAGCTTCAAAAGCAGCGCCGAAAATGTCTTCTTGTCGATTGCGAGACTTCTAAACTGTGTGTCATCGGTTGTCTTCATGATCTTCTCCTTGCGACTGGTTCGAAGTAGAGCCTTGATCGAGCGTCGAGCGAAAAAAGCCGATAAATTGCGAAAAAAAAGGCGCCGAGATTATGGCACGGGATTGTGAGAGAAGCTGTCCAAAAACAGCTTGATTTCGGTGCGCCATCGGCTAATAACCAGGTAACCGACCTACGGAAATGTGACTGTCTTGTGAACGGTTGGATGTGGCGCTAGAATCCAACGTTCATCTACTTTCAGGTCCATACAATCCCGATATGCAGCTTCTTCGCACTGTTCTCATCCTTCTACTGGCAGCCGGCTTTGCTCCGGTGGCGCCAGCCCAGCAACCACCCACAAGCACCCCGGCGCCTGCGGACGTTGCGTCCGTTCCGGCCGACGCCTCAAAGAGCCCATCCGGCTTGGCGACCAAAGTACTCAAGCCGGGCACCGGCACTGATCATCCGGCGAAGGACGAGACCGTCGTTGTCGATTACACCGGCTGGACCAGCGATGGCAAGATGTTCGACAACACCCAGGCCCAAGGCGGACCCAGGACGCTGGTTCTCAACCGCATCATTCCTGGCTTGAGCGAGGGTGTTCAGATGATGGTGGTCGGCGAGACACGCAGACTGTGGGTTCCTCAGGGGCTGGCCTTCAAAGGTCTACCGGGAAAACCGGCGGGGCAGGTGGTCTTCGACGTAACCCTGCTCGACATGCCGCTGCGAGTTCCCGCTGATGTGAAAGCTCCTTCTGACGACGCTGTGCAAACTAAGAGCGGCCTTTCCTACAAAGTGCTGCAGCCCGGCACCGGTCAACGCCACGCCAAGAAGTTCGATGAAGTCGTGGTGCAATACACCGGCTGGACGACCGATGGCAAAATGTTTGACAGCTCCTACACCCGCGGAGAGGCCATGACACTCGCGCTCGATCGCGTCATTGCCGGATGGACCGAAGGAATACCGTTGATGGTCGAAGGTGAGAAGACGCGCTTCTGGATTCCAGAGAAACTTGCCTATAAAGGTAAGAGCGCGCCCTATGGGATTCTGGTATTCGATATCGAGCTGATCCGGATACGGTAAAGGGGCGACGATGAGTGGTCGATCGCCTATGTCGGAATGGTGAAGCCCCCACGAACCCAAGCTCGAAGAGCGAAACAATCGGCAGCCCAGGACGGAAGTCCTGGGTAAGCGATCGTTTCTAATTTCCAGAGCCCCTTCAGGGCGGTACCCTTTTAACAGGCCATTCTCGTGAGTTGGTGACGGGGATGCGGCGCTCGTTGCTGCACCCGCAAACTACAGGTCCCTCGACTCCTCGTCCGCCGCGGCGGACTCGTCCCTCAGGATGACACGGCTTGAAGAGACTGAGCCAACATTCAAGGGTGAAAAAGCCAAAAGCTGAACTAGAAGTTCACCACATTCAAGTCCAACGGGAACTGCTTCGTGCGCGGGCTGGGAGTGGCCAGCACTCCCTTGCTCCAGTCGCCATCGAGTCCGGGAGCGGCATCGAACTGTGTTCTATCTATTTCGCCGGCGAGTTCGAACGAGTCGATCAAGTATGGAATACCTTGCGACCCCAAGGCTGACGGTCCATTCATCAAGTGAAAGTGCAGGTGCGGGGCTGAGGTGTTGCCGGTATTGCCGAGCTTGCCAAGTACTTGCCCGCGTTTCACTTTGTCGCCTACACGGACCATCACTCCGCCCTTCTGCATGTGTGCATAGAAGGCGTACACGCCTTCGCCTAGGTCGAGAATCACATGGTTGCCGTCGACGTTGTCGACGTTAATGGTTCTCGGATCGGGCAGCGTGCCGGGCTTCTGATCGGAGAGATCGTTTTGCGTCGCGATCACCGTACCATCAGCAACGGCCAGAATGTCGGCGCCATAGCAGGTGTAGTTCTTCACGTCCGAAGCGTCGCCATGTACCAGGCGGCCTTGCTTATCGAGCTGCATCCAGTCGATGGCGAAGCGCTGCGCGTAAAAGATTTCGCCGTTCACCGCAAGACCGCTGGCACGATGCGCGCTGCCTGGCTCGCAACAACCATTGGTGTCGATCCAATGCTGCCCACGCAGGGGTGGGCCGATGACGCGCAAAGCGCGCGAGATGGCTATAGGTCCGGCAACATAGTCCATCGCAACCGCGGGTTGAGGGAAGGGCGAGGCTCCGCCCAGCAGACCGAGGCGATGCACTAGGCGTGAAGGCATGTTTGCATTCGCCGCGACGGCAACGTCGATGAGGAACAGACGGGTTGCGCCCTGCTCGATGTCGGCGGTTTTCGCTGGAGCACCGATCGCCATTCGCAAGCGCGAGAGCAAGTCTTTGCCTTCGAAGGTGGCGATGACTCTGCTCGGATCGGATCCATCGAGCACGCTGACTTGGTTCAGCGTGGCGGTCGTCGCGTTGGTGTTGGTGATCACCAGCTCATAGACGATGTGCTGCTTGTCGTCGGTGCCGAGGACGGGCGTCACGGTGGGCGTGAGCGCCGAGACGATAACCGGAGTGAACTGGTCTTTGGCTAATGCGGTGGAGGCGACGAACGCTATGAGCAGGACAGTGCGCAGGAAGGAGGTTGGTTTGGGCATCGGAGGCATTGTATAGGACGATTGCGAGCG
>CAVWWZ010000006.1:0-19721 GCA_963758835.1 uncultured Acidobacteriaceae bacterium
CACCGTCAACGGCAGGACGCTCCGCTATACCGCCACCGCCGGGCGCCTGCCCATCAAAGATCCGACCGGAAAAATCGAAGCCGAGATGTTCTTCGTCGCCTACACGCTCGATGGCGCTGACCCCGCCAAACGGCCGCTGACGTTCTCCTACAACGGCGGTCCCGGCTCAGCTTCCATCTGGCTGCACATGGGCGCTCTCGGTCCGCGCACGGTCGTGATGCAACCCGAAGGCTGGTTGCCGCAGGCGCCGTACCGGCTGCACGACAACGCCTACACCCCGCTCGATACCACTGACATCGTCATGATCGACGCCATCGGCACCGGCTATAGCCGACCAGCCGACATGCAGCAGGGAAAAAGTTCTGGGGCCTGCAGGGCGATATCGAATCGTTCGGCGAATTCATCCGCATGTACATCTCGCGCTACGAGAGATGGTCTTCGCCGCTCTACCTGCTGGGCGAAAGCTACGGAACTACGCGCTCGGCGGGCGTCGCTGGATACCTGGCCGACAAGGGCATCAACTTCAACGGCATCTGCCTGCTCTCGATGGTGCTCAACTTTGAGAGCCTGGAGTTTGCTCCCATCAACGACGTGCCTTACCCGCTGATCCTGCCCACGATGACAATGATTGCGGGCTATCACACAAGCTCCCGCCCAACCTTACGCAGGACATGACACACACGCGGCAGGAAGTCAGCGACTTCGCCATGAACCAATACTGGCAGGCGCTGAAAAAAGGCGACGCGCTCACGCCCGAGGAAGCTGCCAGCATTACCGACAAGGTGGTGCTGTACACCGGCTGCCCCGCAACGTGGTGCAGATGGCCAACATGCGCATCGACGTGCGCACCTTCATGCAGTGGCTGCTCGCCGATCAGCAAAAAGTTGTGGGCCGCTTGGATGGCCGCTACACCAGCCCTGCTCCTGCCGGCGCGCTGGAAACCGCGCGTTTCGATCCGACCTCGGCCGCCACCCAGGCCCCTTCACCGCGGTGTTCAACGATTACATTCGCCGCGAGCTGAACTACAAAGTCGATATGCCGTACTACACCTCAGCTCGCGACCTCGGCCCCGGCGCCTTCACCTGGAATTGGGCTCGGCCGAATCCCAATTCCCCGGCGGCGGAGGTTTTGAGATGGGATACGCTGACGTGGCCACGGCGCTTCGCTCCGCCATGATCAAGGATCCCTATCTCAAGATCCTTGTCATGGAGGGCGACTACGATATGGCGACCCCGTTCCTGGCGGCCCAGTACACCATGGACCACCTCAAGGTGACGCCCGAACTGCACAAGAACATTTCGTATGCGTATTACGCTTCGGGCACATGGTGTATCTCGACCAAAGGCGCACGACAAAATGCACAAGGACTATACCAACTTCGTGAACTCCGCCCTGGGAAGTCACTAATATCTTTGTCATCACGAGCCGGCGGGTGCCCCATCCAAGCCATCGTTTGGCTTGGGTGGGATCTTCGGGTGCCCGTCCAAGTTGTCATCACGAGGCCGCCAACGGCGGGCGAGGGATCTGCTCTTGCTCGCCGCTGGCAGTTGGCTTTTGGCACTTGGCTCTTCGCTCGACTGACAACTGGTCACTGACAACCGACAACTGTTCTCAGGTGGAAGCCCCCGCATTCATGCGGGGGAGAAAATGCCGTGGATGCGAAGGCGCTTTAGCGCCGGCTTCCCCCTCCTAGGATTGTCACCCTGAGCGGAGCGAAGGGCCTGCTGTTCGTCGCGTGCCAAATACACCTTAGTTTGTTGAAGCCTGCCTTGGGCGCAGCCAAAGGGTGCCGATTCGCTCCTCTATTTTGTCATTACGAGTCCGCCGCGGCGGGCGAGGAATCTGTTCTTGCATTTATCTCCTGATCTTTCGCTGGGAGCTCGTAGCTGGTGGCTGGGAGCTGCCGTAGGGTGCGAAAGAACTAATAAAGGTCAATCCTTGTCTCTGGACGTTCAACGCCCCTGAATCTCAATCATCCCAACGGCAGGAATCGATGCCTGTCCCCACCACTTTAGTCCCTTTCAGAGTTGGTTTCCTAATGCTAGGTTCAAAGACATAGTTCCATATACTTGGAGATGCCATGAGACAGCTACTGGCCGTGCTGTTGTGCATTGCTATTCCGCTCGCCGTCAGCGCTAGCCAACCCGGCTATAAAGTTATCTACGACGGAGGTTCACTACCCGACATAAAAACTGGCACCGGAATGCGCCCTGCTAATAGGGCGGGATTCTGTGCGATTTGTAGATTGACTAGGTAAGGAAGTAGCTAGTGTTCCCGCATCAGCAATCACAGAGATCAGCTATGGACAAGACGTGCATCGCCGCGTGGGTACCGCAATTGCCGGATGCGGAATAGCAAGCTTTGGGTTAGGAGCGCTCATGGCTCTTAGCAAATCAAAGAAGCATTTCGTAGGCCTGACTTGGGCGGACGGTGACAAAAAGGGAGGCCTGGCGATGCAGTGCGATAAGAACGAATACCGCGGTATTCTCGCCGGTCTTGAGGGAATCTTCTGGGAAAAAGGCCGTAGATTATCTACAACGATGACTGTCAGAGAATTGATGTCAACTTGACAGCTCGCCGCGGACGAGGAAGACAAAGTCACGATCCCAACAACAGAAGGATTTGTGAACCGAAGTAGTGAACTCGCCCGGTGTGAGGTGGTATATGAAATTATTTGGATTGCCTGAGTGCTTGAAAGGCAAATGTGAGGAAGTGGCTTACATCCGTTGGCTGCGCCGAAAGGCGCAGGCGCATGTTGTTCGCGACCGAAAGCGTTTTGGGCGTGAAAACTGTGTGGGGGCTGACTATCGGCGCATGATTCATGACGCCGTTAGAAAAGGCGGTGACCGCGACTACTACACGGGTGTGCCGCTTGATTAAGGAGTTTGATCAGCGTTTACGACAAATGAATCTTTCCAAGAAAGGTCGCGGAGAACTATCTCAAGGGTTTCGGAAATCTGCCCACAGTGGATCATGTTACTGCGCCCGACGGATCTTTGCGGTTCGTCATCTGCTCCTGGCGGGTCAACGATCGCAAAAAGCCCATCTATCCGAGCAAGAGTTTTGGGAATTGTGCGAACAGATTTTGGCGCACCGAGACAGTGGAAAGCTCTTCTGCACATGCCTGATTTTCGAGCGTTTTGAAATCGATTGGTGGGTGGCCCGCGCAACGCTTACGAGGGTGCCCCAGGCAACCGTCGGTTGGTTGCATGGGTGACTTTTCCTCTAAGCAATGAACCTTGTACCCAACACTCTGTTCTTCCTCGCGAAGAGAATTCCCAACTGAACATCAAAGTGCCAGCAAATAGTTACTTTGGTTCCCCTTGTCACAGGCCCGTGTGACTAAGTCGCTACCAGCTTCTTTCGCAACTCTTTTACCATCGCCCAAGAAGTCGGGGAGGGGGATGGTGTGGGCAAAAGCCGCTTGTCGCTATTCGCCTGTCGCTGTTCGCCAGAAACTTCCCTCTTCCACCGTTTGTCGCCGACCGCTCCCATTTCGAACCACTTTCGTTTCCGGAGCGAAGAGCCAAGAGCGAAGGCGAAGAGCGCTTTTCCCCCCGCAACTTCCGTCTTTTCAAGATTTTGCCCGCAACTCCTACGGGCTCAAGATTTTACCGACCAACTTTTTCGCCGTCCCAATGGAATCAAGATTTTACGGAGTACCCGGGGGGAGGGGGTCTGCCAGCTGCCAAGGGTCAGTTGCCCCGTTGCCAGACAGAGGCGCTATTCGCCTTTCGTGTCCGCTATACGGCACTTCGCTTCTCGCCTCTGGCTCGAAACTCGTGGCTCGTTGCTTGTCTGGCTGGCAGCTGGCGGCTGGAAGCTGGCAGCTTCTTTCTGACACCTGATATCTGGTACCTAAATTCATACAGGAGTACATCAACCAATGACTCGCCACTGTGAACACGTAAAGGCCAACGGCCATTTCTGCGGATCGCCTGCCATGCGCGGCCGCAATTACTGTTTCTTCCACATCAACTACATCGGACATCGCCTGCGTCTCGAGCGCTATGCCTCGTACGGCCTGCAGACTCCGCCCATCGAATTGCCGCTGCTGGAAGATGCAGCCTCGATTCAACTGGCGCTGATGCAGGTGACCGAGGCGTTGCTGAACGGCACCCTCGACGCCAAGCGCGGCGGCCTGGTGCTCTATGCCTTGCAAACCGCCAGCAGCAACTTGCGCAACATCGCCAAGGCCGCGACCGAGGAAGCTCCCATCGCCGTCTGCGATCGCTATGACAGCTTTGAACAGGACTACGAGCTCGACCAGAGGGCTACCTCCTACTTGCGGGTAGAAGAGCCACTTGAAGAAGAGAACAGCGCGGCTGTCGATGGCTCCGAGGAGCAGCCGAGCGAAGCAGCCTCCGCATCCGAGGAAGGCGGCAGCGCGCCTGTCCCTGCTTCTCCCCGCAAGAAGAGGCTCCGGATGCGTGACGAAGATTTCGAGCTGCCGATGTACCTCAGCGAGGAGCAGTATCTGCAGGCGAAAGTCGCTATCTTCCAGTACCGCATGGACCACAACATTGATGCCAATGACGTACGCAATAAGGTGATACCGCAGCGCGCCGCCATCAGCCAGAAGATCTTCCTCGGTGCGCGCAGACCGCCACAGTCAGTGAGGATGGAGGAAGAGCAGCAACTGGCAACTAGTGATTAGCCAATTGCTAAGTGCTAAGTGCTGAAAGCAAAAAGCTGGCGGCTGGGAGCTGGTAGCTAGGTGCGACGAACTGCATGTCCCTCGACTCCGTTGCGCTCCGTTCGGGATGACACGCGGGGATTTGGCTGGCAGCTGGTAGCTGGTAGCTCAGATCTGACACCTGACACCTGATACCTGACACCTCGCCCTTGCAACTTTGAACTCGAAACCTGAAACTGACTCCATGGCCCTCATCCTCGACAAATCACGTGCATTGCAGAAGAAAGCTGAGCAGCTCATTCCTGGCGGAGTGAATTCGCCGGTGCGCGCGTTTAAATCGGTGGGCGGCGATCCGCCGTTCCTCGTCCGCGGCGAAGGCGCTCATGTGTGGGACGCCGACGGCAATCGTTACATCGACTACGTCGGCTCCTGGGGACCGCTCATTCTGGGACATGCAGCGCCTGAAGTGATTGAGGCGATCATCGCAGCGGCGCGCAACGGCACCAGCTTTGGCGCGTCCACGCCGATGGAAGCCGAGCTGGCGGCGCTGGTTGCCGAGGCGTTTCCCGCGGTGGAGAAGGTGCGCTTCGTCAGCTCAGGCACGGAAGCGACCATGTCGGCGATTCGCCTGGCGCGCGCATATACCAAGCGCAAGTTCGTGGTGAAGTTTGAGGGCTGCTATCACGGGCATTCGGACGCGCTGCTGGTGAAGGCGGGCTCGGGCGTGGCTACGCTAGGCATTCCCGGCTCGGCGGGCGTGCCGGAAGAGTTTGTGGAGTTTACGCTGGCGCTGCCCTACAACGATCTCGATGCGGTGGAGCAGGCGTTCAAGAAGTTCGCGGGCAAGATTGCGTGCGTCATCGTCGAGCCGGTGGTGGGCAACATGGGATGCGTGCCTCCGCGGGATGGCTATCTTGCGGGCTTGCGGGCGATCACCGAGCGCGAGGGCGCGCTGCTGATTCTGATGAGGTGATGACGGGATTTCGCGTGGCGTTTGGCGGCGCGTCGGAGCTGTACGGCGTGAAGGCCGACCTGGTGACGCTGGGGAAGATTATCGGCGGCGGGCTGCCGGTGGGCGCGTATGGCGGCGCGGCGAAGATCATGGACATGGTCGCGCCGGTGGGGCCGGTGTATCAGGCGGGGACGCTGAGCGGGAATCCGCTGGCCATGGCGGCGGGGATTACGACGCTGTGTGAGCTGCGTGATAATCGGGAACGGTTGTACAAGCAGCTGGATGAGAATTCGGCGGCGTTGGTAGCGGGGGTATTGCAGGCTGCGCGAGAAGTATTAACTCCCACCCTATCGCCAACGGAAGGCGATAGGATGGGGCACCCAGCGGGTGTCCCGATGACCGCGAATCGCGTGGGGTCAATGTTTACGTTTTTCTTTACTGATAAACAGGTCACGGACTGGGAATCGGCGAGTTCTTGTGACACTGCCCGCTTCGGCAGATTTCACAACGCGATGTTGCATGCAGGAGTGTGGCTACCTCCATCACAGTTCGAGGCAGCATTCATGAGCGCCGCGCACACAGAGCAGGACATCGAACAGACGATCGCGGCAGCACGAGAGGCGTTGGCGCAGGTTTAGCTAGGCTCTCACAGCCCGAAGGACGAAATGGCAGGCATCGATCAGGAATTAGAGTTTTAGCTGGTTCGGCACAGGAATGCAGCAGACGACGTATTTGGCTACCATCCCGGCTCATCGACACACCGTATAATTCCGCCATAATCTGATGCCACTGCAACCGGGTTCCAAAATCGGCGCCTACGAAGTCGTGGCTGTGCTCGGCGCTGGTGGAATGGGCGACGTCTACCGTGCCCGCGACGCGCGTCTCAGCCGCGACGTCGCTATCAAGACGATCAACGCGCAGTATGAGACGGATCCGGAAGGTCTGCGCCGTTTCGAGCTGGAGGCGCGCGCGCTAGCCGCACTCAACCATCCCAACCTGCTGGCCATCTACGATATCGGCAGCCAGAACGGCACCCCCTACATCGTGTCGGAATTGCTCGAGGGCGAGACGCTGCGGAAGCGACTGGCGCAAGGACCCATCGGGCTGCGCCGCTCAATTGAGTATGCGATCCAGATCGCACGCGCGCTGGTCGCTGCCCATGAGAAGGGCTTGGTGCATCGCGACTTAAAGCCGGAGAACATCTTCCTGACCAAGGACGGACAGGTGAAGCTGCTGGACTTCGGCCTGGCGAAGCTGGCCCACCCAAAAGCTGCAGTCGGCATGGAAACCGTCGGGACGACCATCACCATGGATACCGGCAAAGCCATGGGAACTCCAGGCTATATGTCGCCGGAGCAGTTGCGCGGACAAACCGTCGACTTCCGCAGCGACATCTTCTCGCTGGGCGCGGTCTTGCACGAAATGCTATGCGGCAAGCGGGCGTTTCCGGGGACAACCACTGCCGATCTGGTTTCGGCGACACTGAGCTCGGAGCCCGACGATCTGTCGGTTACCAACCCCTCGATTCCGTTGTCGACAGCGACGATCGTTCGCCACTGCCTGGAGAAGAGGCCCGAAGACCGCTTCCAATCCGCACGCGACCTGTTGTTCGATTTCGAATCGCTGGCCGTGAGCTCGGGCAGCGGCAGCACGGCGCGACGAGAGGCCAGGAAACTTGCTCTGAGAGCCGACTGGATCTGGTGGACACTGGCCGGTATTGTCGCGGCATCTGCGCTGTTCTTCGTGATTCGACTGTTGATGACGGCAACCGCCCCGCCGCTGTCGTTCACCCAGGTCACGTTTCGCCGAAGCAGCATTTGGTATGCGCGCTTGACCGGTGATGGAAACACCGCGCTGTACAACGCAACCTGGTCCGACCGTCCGATGGACATCTTCTCTACCCGGGTAGGAAGCACGGAATCGCGCTCCCTGGGGATTAGCAACGCCGACTTGCTGGCAGTTTCTCCTGGAGGCGAGCTGGCGGTATTGATCGACCGGCAAGGATCGGTCCCGTGGTTCGATCGAGGTACGCTGGCGCGAGTCCCGATGGGAGGAGGTTCGCCGCGTGAGGTTCTGGATGATGTGCAATCGGCCGATTGGTCGCCCGACGGAGCAACTCTGGCTGTGGTACATCAGGTAAACGATGAGCAACGACTGGAATACCCTATCGGCAAAGTCTTATTCAGTACGCAGGGCTGGCTCACCGACGTGCGGGTGTCGCCCAAAGGCAATCAGGTCGCTTTCATGGAGCATGCCAGCCGATGGGACGATCGAGGATGGGTATCGGTAGTTGACTCGAATAGCAAGGTCAAACGGCTTACAGAAGAATTCGCCAGCGAGCGGGGATTGGCCTGGTCCCCGGATGCCCGACGCATCTGGTTCACGGCATCGCGCAATGGAGAGGCTTCAGCCCTGTATGACGCGACGCTTGGGGGCACTATGAAATTGAGATACCGGGCCCCCACCGACCTTCAGCTGCACGACATCGCGCAGAACGGCTGGGCTCTGATCTCAACCTTTTACGACTTCACGTCGGTAATCGCCTTGGCGCCGGGACAAACGACTGAGCGAGACCTGTCGTGGCTCGACGAGATCTACCTTTTCGATCTGTCGGCGGACGGAAAGACTTTTCTGTTCCAGTATTACGGTCCAGGCAGCGGTCCGAACTACACCTCTTACCTGGCAAAGATGGACGGCTCTCCCCCGGTACGGTTGGGCGAGGGAGCTGCTGTGGCACTATCGCCCGACGGCAAGTGGGTCATCACCATTCTTTATCAGACACACCAGACTATGGTGCAGCCAACCGGCGCTGGCCAGGTTCTCCCCTTGAATCGTGAAGGGATTGTCGATGAAGGTGACAATACATGGGCGCCTGACGGCCAGCATGTACTGTTTAGCGGAACCGAGGCCGGACACAGCTCCCGCTGTTACATACAGGACATCAACGGAGGAAAGCCCAAGCCTCTCTGCCCCGAGGGCATCAGACGCGCGCGCATGTCGCCGGATGGAAAATTCCTGCTGGCTCGGGAGGGCAAGGACTACGTGATTCTTCGAGCTGACGGAACTGACAAGCGAGCGGTCAATGGCCTGAATGCAGACGAAGAAGTACTTCGCTGGAGCGAAGATAGCCAGGCGCTACTGGTGTATTTTCCCCATGATCACATGATCCAGTTGCTGCGACTGGATCCGGTGACCGGAAAGAGGCAGTTATTGCACCAAATCAGCCCTTCGACCCCGGCCGGCATTATCAGCCTACCCAACGTACTAGTGTCGGCAGACGGCAAGAGCTATGTCTACCATGTCGTACGAAAGAACTCCGAATTGTTTGTGGTTAAGGAGCTGCCTCGATAGCACATCAAGGCGGAGGAATCGATTTTCACTTGCTCCACGTCGGCTCATCTTGTATTCGTTGTACGACCAAGGTAGTTTGGGAAGCATTTGCGCTCTCGTGCAGGAGGAGAAGCACCTATGACTCAACAGGAACTCGTGATGGAAGCGGCGAAACTGCGGCTTAGGCTGCGCATGAACAACCGCCTGAAGCTGGAATCGCAGGCGCTGCTATCCAAGCTGTTTCGGGAACACGAGGTGCCGGTCGCCGATGAGTTGCTGTCGTGCCTTATCCTCGCTGTGCCGGACGAACTTCTGATCGAAGCGCAGTCGGCAAGCCGCTCGAAACGTAAGCCGCCGCCGAAACCACCCACGAAGAATGGTGGCACTCATACACCGCCGCCGAAGCCGCCTCCGAAGAATGGTGGCACTCACACGCCGCCACCGAAGCCACCGCCGAAGAATGGTGGCACACATAAGCCGCCACCAAAGCCGCCGCCGAAAGGCGCTGTGCGGCGGGCTGACGTGAATAACCCACCGCCCAAACCTCCAACCCTGGGATGATCTCGCGGGTATGAGTGCAACTTCGACGAAGCGGGCGGCCGTCCGCAGGCGCAGCACCGCTTTCGCTGCGTCCCATGACTACAAGCAGGAAGCGCCTGGAATCTTCAGCCTCCAGCTTTTTCAGCCGGGGAGATGCCATGCGATTTTGCGAGAGGTCAAGCGAGCCAGGTCGTGGCACGCGGCTCGGGTGAGTCTGGAGGACGGGAACCCTGATGGCGTCATCCTGCTTACGACGCGGTCGGCGTTGATACTTGGCTCGAGAGCGAAGCCATGGTTTTTCGCTGATTTTGAACAAAAGGTGCGAAGCCTGGTCAGCCCACTGCTTCTGAAGCTATGGGGCGTTGACCTGACCAGTTGTGACGGGACGCAATTGATTCGGTACAAACCGGGCGGACTCTATGCCCCACATAAAGACTCGAGCGAGGAGCCCAGTGAGGTATCGTTTGCCAGCCGTTACTTCACGGTGCTTTGTTACTTAAATTCTAGCTTCGAAGGTGGGCAGACTGATTTTCCAGGGCTGGATTACACTGCCACTCCGGAAGCGGGAAAGGTCATCGTCTTCCCTTCAAACTATACCCACTCTGCGATTCCCATCAGCGATGGCGAGAAGTTCGTTCTGATTACTTGGTTGTGTGGGCCGGTCTCGATTCGATGGATCTAGTCACGCCGATCTAGTCGAGCGCTCCGTCGAAGTTTCGGCGTACAAAGTGAAACAAGATTGAGGACGACGTACATCCGTCAGCCAGGCGATCGCGATAATGCACCAGTTCCCTTCCGCAAAATAGGACTCCGTCTCCTAAGGCCTGCTCAATGGTGACTTGGCCGTGCCTGGTTTCAATGTGCAATGGCCAGCTCGTGATCCTGTCCGGCTCAGGAAT
The DNA here is from genome assembly GCA_963758835.1 of uncultured Acidobacteriaceae bacterium. Taxonomy (GTDB): domain Bacteria; phylum Acidobacteriota; class Terriglobia; order Terriglobales; family Acidobacteriaceae; genus CAVVDY01. Next base: position 10,358 of record CAVWWZ010000006.1, read on the forward strand.
GAAGTCGGCGCAAAGGGATAGGGTGAATTCACACTGCTCACGGTCGGTGTGCTTGCTGAGCTCAGCTCCTGCATGATACGAGCAGATAAAGCTGAAAGAGGGCTGCACCGGCTCGCCAACAACCTCACTTACAAGCGACGATAGCTGATAGTGAAAAAACCGAGTGGTGGGCTCGTTGTGTGCAATGTAGCAGTTCTTATAACCACCCTTTCCCTTCTCCAGCGTGCCAGCCGCGGTTAAGTCGCGAATGTAGCGTCGCCAGGCAGCAATATGCAGTGGATGCAGGAGATTTTTCAGAGTACACGTGACGATTCTTCCCAAAAAAGTCCGCAGCCCTGGCGACGCTCCGCTTCAGCTCCTTGCTTCGAGCTTGGCAGTCCTTTTCAGTAGTCACTATGCCTGCAAAATACAATAGCTTGGCAAGTTGCGGAGGCAGATGCGCAGCGGCAGAAGCTCCAGGCTGCAGGTGGGCAAGCCGGCTTCTTAGCTGCTCCGGGAGCCAAAAAGGCTGAAGAGCATTTCTGTCCGGGTCTAGAATCCATATCATTTCATCTGGAGATGAGAAGTCAGTAAGAAATGGCAAGCTGCGAACCTCTACCGAATCAAGAAAACAATATGGATTCAGAAATAGATCGCCCCGCCACTTCGACTTTCTCAGCTCGGCCTGTGCCGGTCGCGGCAGAAGCTGGATAGCCTGCTCATCTAACAGGCAGCGATATAGAACGGGAAGGCTTTCTTTCGCGAAGAGGTGTGATCGAGAGGCGCGCAAGGATTTATTCATTGGCCGGCCAGCAGCTCAGCGAAAGTATGCCATACCCCGCATCCTCTACTAGCCCAACGCACGTTTTTTCATCTTACGGGAAAAATACAGGAAGATCGGCACGCCAGCGAGGATCACGACGCATCCCCACACGGAGTTGCGCAGGTTCTGGGTGAAGGTGAAGTAGAGAAGGACGGCGGCGGCCAGAACAAACAGCGCGGGGACCACTGGATATCCCCAGGTGTGATATGGCCGAAGCAGGTCGGGTTCTTTCTTGCGCAATACAAAAACTGTGCTGGCGGCGATCATGTAGAAAAGCCACTCGGCGAAGATCGCCAGCGAGAACAGTTGGCGGAAGTTTCCGCGCAAACATCAGCAGGAAAATCGACAGCACAAGCTGCACGCCGAGTGCGACCGACGGCGTATGAAAGCGCGGATTCACATCGGCAAGCGCCTTGAAGAAGTAGCCATCGCGCGCCATGGCAAAGGGTACACGTGCTCCGCTCATAATGGTTCCGTTGAGGCTGACGAGCATCGACAGCGCCATGCCTGCAGAGACGATAGCGGCTCCCCAGGCGCCGACGGCAATTGCAGTGGCCTGCGAGGCGGGACGTTCGGAACCGGCGACAGCTGACGCCGGCAGTACGTATTGCACAGCAGCGTTGGTCAGCATATAGAGGATGGCAACGACGCGACCCCCAGAAGCAGTCCGATGGGAATGTTGCGCTCGGGATGGCGCATTTCCCCGCTCACCATGTTCAGGTCATTCCATCCGTCGTAAGCCCACAGCGCGGCGACGAGGGCGCCAAAGAAGCCAGCAAGGCCGCCTGTGGCTCCGGTGAACTCGGAGGCGAAGTTCGCCCAGGTTCCACTCGCAGCGGTAAAACATAGGACGGCGATGGCAACGATCATCGCGACCTTCAGCACGGTGAAGAAGAGCTGGAACTCGCCGGCCTTCTTGACTCCGATGTAGTTCAGGCCGGTGATAAGCACGGCAGCGAGCATGGCGACGAGTTGGCCATAGGTGATGGCGAACGGCTTCACGACCGCGGCATGATTCAGGAATGAAAGCGCGCTGAAGGTGCCGAGGATGCGGACGAGGCCTGTGGTGGTAGTTGCAATCGACGCGGGTTTAGCGATGGCAAACCACGTCCAGGCGTAAAGGAATGCGGGCAGCGGACCGTAGGCGTCGCGGATGTAGACGTACTCGCCGCCGGCTTGCGGCTTCATGGCGCCCAGTTCGGCGTAGGTCATGGCGCCGAACATCGAGAGCAGGCCGCCGACGATCCAAACCACGTAAACCAGCCGCGCCGAGCCGACTGCCTGCATCATCTCGGCGGGAACAAGAAAGATGCCGCTGCCGATAATGGTGCCGATGACCACCGCGGTGGCGTGGCTGGCGCCGAGATCGCGGGACAGAGAGCTGCGCTGGGCCGCAGGTTGCATGTCGCAGTATATGTCAGTCGCGAAAGATCGCCAGTCCGCCAAACCATCAGGCGATGGAACACCCAAACATACACGCCACTTTGTTGCCGGTTGCAATTTTCGAAAGTTGGCGCACAATGAGGTGACACAAAAATCTCCATATCAGTCTTGAGATATCGGCATGTTGAGCTAAGGACATAGATCCAGAATGTTCGTCCGTAAAACTGGTCCGGTTGAACTCCTGGTTTTGGCTGCCCTACTGTTGGCTGCCCAGTTGATCTCTCAAGAAGTTCTCGCACAAGGCCGCAGCCAAACCCGCAGACCGCGTCAGCGGCATGGTGATCAACAGCGTCACACATGAACCGATCGCACGCGCGCTGGTCGTCTCTGAGGGCGAACGCTTCGCGACAATGACTGACAGCAGCGGCCGGTTCGAGTTCGTCTTTGCGGAGGCTGCGCCTGGAGGCCAAGCCGCGAGCCGGACCGGGGCGCCCAGTCGCGCCGGAAGCGTCAGTATCGCCTATCGTCCGTATATGCTGACGGCCCGCAAGCCCGGGTTCCTGAACGACCAAAACGAGCAGGGCCAGATGGGACAGAGAATAGTCGACGGAAAGGAGGTCGAAATTGCGCTGGTGCCGGAGGCGCTCGATTGTAGGCCACGTCGAAGCTGCCCACGTCGGAGCCGCCGACCCGATCGAAGTGGAACTCTACCGCCGGCAGGTGCGCAACGGCCGCGCCCACTGGGTTTCGGCAGGAGTGCAATCCACCAGGTCCGACGGCGAATTTCGCTTTGCCGAGCTTCCTGCCGGCACCTACAAGCTGCTGACCCATGAGATCGAGGGATGAGGACCCGAAGTTCTCGGCTCCGGGAGGGCAGGTGTACGGTTACGCCGCCGGTTTATTACCCGAACGCAAGCGGCTTCTCCTCAGCGGGAACGATTGAGCTCACACCGGGCAAGACGGCACGAAGCCAACCTGGCGCTGGTGAGACAGCCATATTTCCCGGTAATCATGCCGGTCACCAATGTTCCACCCGGCAGAGGTTTCGGGGGTATCGATGTTTCCGTTCAGGGCCCTGGCGGGCCAGGATACGCGCTGGAGTATGACTGGCAGAAGCAGTCGATTGTGGGACTGCTGCCTAACGGAAATTATCGGTTGCGGGCGGTCGGCTTTCGGAGAGCAGAGCGCTCAGTGGCGAGGCGAATATTACGGTCCACGGCGGAGCTGAAGGGACAGTCTTGCCGTTAGCTGCCACTCCGCCCATTCGTCGTGGATGTGAAAGACGAGTTCACCTCCGACGTTCAGTCCGGTTACAACCGACGATGGTAGGCCCAAACGGCAAGACAGATTCGCAGCAGCGGAGATTCGATGTCACGCGTGACGCTGGAACCGGTGGACGACTTTGGCACGCAGCAGCAGAGCAGGAGCAGAGTGCTTCGACGATGACATGGTTCGGTACGCAAACCGATTCGATACAGATCGAAAATGTCACGCCGGGGCGCTACTGGGTGGATGTGTATCCGACAAATGGCTATGCGGCTTCGGTGACGGCCGGCGGCGTCGATTTGCTGCATCATCCGCTAGTGGTCCCATCCGGAAGTTCTGCTACCTTCCATCGAAGTAATCCTGCGAAACGACAGCGCAACCATCGAAGGTGTGGTCGAAGGCGCGAGCGCTCTTACAGGTCCCGCGGCTCCCATCTCGCTCGGACCTTATGGCTGGGGCGGGCCGTCGGCTCAGGATTCCAGTGCGCGTGTTTATTTCATTCCGTTAACTGACAGCGCGGGGCGCTTCACGGAACAACTTCGTAAGTCAGGATGGAAAATTCTCCGTATCGTTGCCGCCCGGCGAGTATCGAGTGCTGGCGTTTCCTCAGGTGCAACCCGAACTCGAATACCAGAACCCCGATGCCATGCGAGCCTACGACGCCAAGGGCCAGGTGGTGCGGTTGGCGGCGGGGCAGAAAGAGCAAATGCAGCTGCAGTTGGTTTCACCGAGTGAATAAGATGCCACGATCTTCCGGGTTACGATCCTTCGGCGCTGTCGCATTTGGTGTGGCGCTGCTCTGCATGCCGTCCTTTCTGATGGCGGCGCCGTCTGAGATTCCGACTGGGGCCTACCTAGGTTTCGGGAACCGTCGTGAACAAGATTGGCGGCACATCCACTGGCCGGGGCGCGCGTCACAGTGGGCGACGCGAGGAACCGGGAGAGCACCAAATCGATAGTGACCGGCCGATGATGGACGATTCGTCTTTCACGTTCCCGCCGGCAAGTACTCGCTGGGCGCAGAGAAGCGAGGCTTCCTTCCCACGTCTTATAAGGAGCACGAGCAGTTCTCCACGGCGATTGTCACCGGGGCAGGTTATGACACGGAAAATCTGGCACTCCAGCTTGCTCCCAACCCGGTATTGAGGGGAAAGGTGTATGGACGAAGTCGGGCGAGCCCGTTCGCAATGCAACTGTGACCGTTCTTCGGGAGGGCCGCCAGTCTGGGCATCAGCCAAATCCGCCCGGTGCGGCGAGTCAGGACCGACGATCAGGGCGGCCTACGAAGCGACGCCACTGGAAGAAGGAACGTACTTTGTAACGGTGCAGGCAAAGCCGTGGTATGCGGTGCATGGCATTCGCGGCCCGTCGGGGGACACGAACGAAGCTCGGACGGTGGATCCGTCGCTGGATGTCGCGTATCCGATTACCTATTACGGCGACACCACGGAGGCGGATCAGGCCACTCCTATCCCTATCCGCGGCGGCGCGAAAAGTGGCGGCGGATGTCCACCTCAGTCCGGTTCCTTCGCTGCATGTCGTCGTGCACGTACAGGACAACGGACACACCGGCAACTATTACATACCGTTCGTTCAACAACAATCGCTCGGCGGAATGCAGCATGTCGAAACGGGCGGGTCAATTATGATCTCCCCGGGCGTATTTGACATCTCCGGAATCCCCGCGGGGCACTACACAATTGATCAACACGCGGATTCACCCGAGGGAATGAACCTACCGAGATCGAACTGAGTCCCACCAACTCTGAGGTCGACCTGACGTCAGGCAATCTCACGAATACGGTGAAGGCGAAGATACGGATGGCGGGCGAGTCGCAGTTGCCGGTACCCCTCCGGGTGGCGATACGCAGCGTCAAAGGCAGATCTATCTCGGTGCGTTCGGTGAATACCGACGGCGAGGTCACGTTCAACAATGTCAGCGCCGGTCCATACGAGTTCCGGGCCGCATCGGCTAACACACCATACGCAGTAAGTATCGTTACGGCGAAAGGTGGGCCTGCGGGACACACGCTCGATGTGTCGTCTGGATCGTCGGTGGAGGTCTCACTTTCGCTTTTCGGCGGCGAAGCGACCGTAGAAGGCGTAGCCCTACAATCCGGTAAGCCGTTTGCCGGTGCGATGGTCGTACTTGTGCCGCAAGACCCCGAACAGCGCGAGTTTTTTCGCCGCGACCAGAGCGATATGGATGGGACCTTCAGCCTGTTACAAGTCTTCCCCGGCACCTACACCGTGATCGCAATCGAAAATGGTTGGGACCTGGACTGGGGAAAACCTGAGGTGTTGGCGCGGTACACCAATCACGCACAATCCATCACGATCGCGGGTCCCGGAAGAGGGTCGACGAAGCTTGCCCAACCGGTCGAGGTTCAGGCGAAATAACGCTGACTTACGACGCGCCTTGGGTGCGGCCGAGAAAAACGCGTTCGGAGACGGAAGTTCTACAAAGAGCTCGGGCCCTCAAGTCTATCGGAATACAAGCTGGAAGCGGCCGCTCCGGCTATTCCAACATTCGTCCATCAACTCACAACTGTTCCCACTACCCCGCATCGTTGAAGCTATGGCGCGTAAAGCGCAATCCGCGAGCGAGACCACCTCGGCGGCGAAGCTGATTCCCGCACATCCGACGCTGGCGCAGCTCCGCGATGTGGCAAGGAATTGCAAAGCCTGTGATCTATGGCTGCGCGGAACGCAGACGGTGTTCGGCGAAGGGGCTCGTCATGCGAAGGTGATGTTCGTGGGCGAGCAACCGGGCGATAAGGAAACCTAGAAGGCAAACCCTTTGTCGGCCCGGCAGGCGTGCTGCTCGACAAGGCGCTGGTTGAAGCCGGCATCGATCGTAAGCAGACGTACGTTACGAATGCGGTGAAGCACTTTAAGTGGGAGCCCCATGGCAAACGCCGCATTCACAAGAAGCCGAATTCGGCGGAGATCGCCGCGTGCCGCGCGTGGCTTGACGCTGAGTTCGACGTCGTCAAGCCGGATGTGGTCGTCTGCCTGGGAGCCACGGCTGCGCAATCGCTATTGGGCCGCGGATTTCGTGTGACCCAGCAGCGCGGACAGTTACTGGACTTTCGTGCCGGCATGAAGATTGCGGCCACGGTACACCCATCATCGATTTTGCGGGCCCCGGACGATGAGGCGCGTCACAGGGAAATGCAACTGTTCATCAGCGATCTGCAGGTTATCGCAAAATTCGTGCAGGCGGAGAATGGCGCTTGATGAATGCCGACTCGCTTGAGGCATAATAGCGGAAACACCGAGACTTCAAATTTAACTTAGGAGAGGCTTTGTCCCCCACTTGGCCAAGGTTCGCACCCAAGCGGAGCAGCTCACGAGCGAATTCTCGCCAGATGAGTGGCATTATTCGCGCGATGGGCAGTGGTCTGCTTCGCTTATTCTGGAGCACCTGCTGCTGACCTTCACCGCCACGACCAGGGCGATGTTGAAGACCATGCAAGCGGGTGAACCATTCTGCCGGGACGCGACGTTACGAGATCGCGCCAGCAGATTGTATGTTCTAGCTCTCGGTCAGATCCCAAGTGGACGGGAAGCAACAAAGAACATCACTCCCAAGCAGGGATTGCCAGCGGCAACCTGCGCGCGTTCAATGACGCCCTGGTGGCCATGGATGCAACGTTAACCGATGCAGAGCGTCGCTTCGGGAAGAAGAAAAGGATTCTGGACCATCCCATTCTGGGGCCGCTGACGGCAGAAGAGTGGCGCCGTTTCCATCGGGTTCATGCCGAACATCATTTCCGCCAGATGGTCGCCCGTCGTCCGCGCGCGAGTGAGATGCGAGTATCCGCGTAGTTTTTTCTAGCTCAAAGCAACCCACGAAGATAGTGGTTCCAGGCTGCCTCGCCAACGAATATTGCCAGCAACGAACAGCCGCCAAGGAACACTCCAAACGGAACTTCTCCCAAACGAAACATGTCGGCTGTACTAAGCCGGGACTGGCAAGCAGTGTGTGGCTCCGTGGCCACCTGTATCGCATTCCAACCCATCCAGCAAACGGCGTAAACAGCTCCCAGCATCGGCGCTGCGAACAAAACAAACAGGCTCAGCTTGAGGCCGAGGAACGCTCCACACATGGCGATGAGAGCAATGTCACCAAAGCCGAGGCCGTGCCGTTTGCGAACCAGGTAATACAAGGCCCAAATGGAATAGAAGAATGCGGCACCAATCACCATGGCGACGAAGGCATCGAGAACCGACAACTGGCGGGCTGACATCGTGGTCGACAGCCCCAGCACTCGCAACAGAAATTCTGTGCCACTGCTGTCGCCGGGCACCAGCCATGCGAAGAATGGTCCAAGAGCGATACCGGTGTAAGTGAATTCTGCCGGCAGCAAGCCGGTTTCGGCGTCCATAAAAATCAAGCCGAGCAAGAGAAAGCTGAGAATGCAGAATTTCAGCAGAGCCAGGCTGAACCCGAACTGGGCATAGCAGGCGACAAATAGAGCTGCGGTAAGCACTTCAACCAAGGGATATCGAAACGAGATCGCCCGATGGCAGTCAGCACACCGGCCTTTCAACCACAGAAAGCTGATGAGGGGAAAGTTGTGGTACCAGCGAACCGGCTTGTTGCAGCTAGGGCAGTGAGAGGCTGGGGTGAGAATCGATTCATCGCGCGGGATGCGGCTTATGCAGACATTGAGGAAGCTGCCAAAGACCAGTCCAGCTACCGCCAGCCCGCATGCCAGAAAAGATCCACCGAGTCCTTGCAGAGTTTGCGCTAGGGATTTTTGAAGCGCAGCAAATCTCCCTTCAAAGTTATATCGCAGTGCTCGACCGGGGGAAGGTCTCCCACCCAATTCAGCAGCTTGCGGTTGACCAGGCGTACCTCCGGATCGAAGACATGCCAGCCTTCTCCGTTCTGCTCACGCAGTGAGACTTGGCAGCAGGCAAGAGTTTCACCGGGGTCGAGGGACTTCCACTCTAGTAGCGAGGCTTCCAATTCTTCAGAAAGCGCCTCATTGGGACGAACGCAGAGGATCCAGTCGTGGCTGGCGTCCATTATGTACGCGCCATGAGTTACCCCGGGAATGGCACTTTTAACCGAAGCGCCGTTTTCGTGTGCAACACGGGTGGTAGCGTCGTCCGAGTTGTCGTCGATGATCAACACTTCATCGCAAGGCCGCAGCGAGTCCAGGGTACGTCCCAAGCGCAAAGCATCGTTGTGGGTATGCAGGAGAGCAGTGATTTTAGGCATGATTGAGCGGAGAAGGTACTACTCCCCTTTTATATAGAAGCTAAAAGGCGCAGTCAGGTTGTGACTGCGCCCGTTGAATTTTAGCCTAGTCCCCCATCGGGCTGCGGCCTGCGTTGCGGTCGCTGGTGCCTTGCGGCGTGACCGTAAGCGCGCTGGTCAACTGGAAGTTCAGGGTCGATTCCGGAGCCAAGCTTAATCTGCTCGCCCTTCTTCGTCGCAGCCACGCCGGTGCCGGCGGCGCCACCCGCAGCCGCGCCAATGGCAGCGCCTCGGCCTCCCCCGGCAAGGGCGCCGATGACCGTACCCAGCACTGCGCCGCCTCCGGCCTTCACGGCGGTGTTCTTGCCCTCGCCTTTACCCTGACGCGACCACTGATTGCTCTGGACGTTGTACGTCCTGCCATTGATAGAGAGGCTGGTGAGCTCGAGCGTCAGCAACGAACTGCCGGCAAAGCGTCCAGCGCTTTGTACTGCTGCCACGCGGCCGGTGACATCAGTGCCGATGGGGGATCACCGTGTGATCGTCGATCACGATGGGTGAACCCAGGCTGCCATGGAACTGGTCGCCAACCTGGTTTTTCTCCGAGTCCAGCGGCTCGTTCAGCCGTACCGTCAGCTGTGTTCCCGCGGGAATCGTTACCTTCTGCGGCGGGGGAGGAGGCGCAGGCGCCATCGCTGGCG
>CAVWWZ010000007.1:0-38124 GCA_963758835.1 uncultured Acidobacteriaceae bacterium
ACATTGTGGTGGAACAGTTCGTCCGGGACATCCGCCACCCGCTCGTCGGGTCGCTCGCCCTCTACTGCGGCGACGCGGCCGTGGCCGAGGAGCTCGCCCAGGAGGCGCTGGCCAAAGCGTGGCAGCGCTGGGACCGCATCGACGACCCGAAGGCCTGGACCTACCGGACCGCCTTCAACCTGGCCTCGTCCTGGGCCGACGGCGTTCCGCGGAACGCCGTGTGAACCGACGCTCCGTGGCGGCGCCCACGACCCAGCCCACGGGGCGGACGCCCACGCCGTGCGAGACCGTCGTCGCCGCCCTCCCCGACCGCCAACGCGCGGGTCATCGTGTGCCGCTTCTTCCTGACCCTCGACGTGCGGGAGACGGCCGAGGTCCTCGGTTGTGCCGACGGGACGGTCAAGGCGGCGACCCACCAGGCCCTGGCTTCCCTCCGCCGCAGCGGCCTGATCGACGACCCCGAGGAGGTCGACGTCCGATGACCCTGGAGACCCTGCTCCGCGAGGCTGCTCCCGAGGCGACCTTCGACCCCGCCGACGTCCGCCACCGGGTCGACCGCACCCGGCGGCGACGACGCCGGACCATCGGTGCCGGAGCGCTCGTCGTCCTGTTCGTGGCCGCGGTGGCGGCCTGGGCCCTGCTGCGCCACGACGAGCCCCGCTCGGTGGTCGCCGGTCCGCCCGAAGGGTCGGCCTCGGTCCCGATCACGGTGGATGCGCTGGTCGGCAGCCGCTGGGTCATGGTCGGCACCGACGACCCGATCCTCCCGTGGCTCGAGTTCCAGGCGGCTCCGAACGCCGTCCACGCGAACAAGCGACTGCGGAGGACTGTGGTCAATCGCCCGCGACCATGTCGAGTTCGACCTGCGGTCCTCACGAGCGACGGTCTGTCCGTTCGTCACGACCGACTCGGGACCGCTGACGCTCTCGACGGACGGCAGCCTGATCGCCGGAGATCTGGAGCTGCGGCGACTGGATGCGCTGGGCCGTTCGGCGACCCGCGACGACCTCCTGGGTGCCTGGCACACACCCGACAACAACCTCGACATCGCCTTCGACGACACGATCCACTTCGGCCCCTGTCAGTTCGCCTTCGTCTTCCGAGACGGTCGCATCCTGTCCTCCAACCCGTCCTGTGACCTCGTCAGCGGTCCGACCTCGGACATCCTGGGCACGGTCCTCCACGGGCGGCCGACGGTGTCCGGCGACGATCTGTGGCTGGAGACCCCCCAGCTGACGGTGCACCTCGTCCGAGGACGGAGCGGGATCGACGAGGACGTGGACCTGACCGATGGCGTGTGGGTGCCCGAGGACCTCGCGGACTTCGTCGACCTGCCCGAACATCGAGTTCACCGTGGCGGGTCGTTCCGAGTCTTCGGCTCCTGCAGCACCTGGTCCGGCACCTGGAGCTGATCGACGGCCGGCCCGTCACCGAGATCGACCGGAGCAGCGTGGGATTCTGCAGCCCGGACGACGAGGCGGGCGACGTGCCGGTAGCCGGAGCGAGCGTCGGCGGGACCTTCGACGTCGACGGCCACGTCCTGAACGTCAGCGGAGTCCCGTTCCGCCAACTGGACAGCAGCCACGCACTGACGTGCCCGAGCGGCTGATTGGCTGATGGACGACCGCCTACGGCCACGGTTGAGTTCGCCGACGAACCGTCCACCAAATCCACGACACCTGCGCAACGGTCTGATGGAGCCGCGGGCCTCGACGTTGCACTACCTCCCCGGTCGTCACCTGTCTCATCGGCATCGACCGACGTTCCCAGGACTGGCTGGGACTCGACTCGACGGTCGACGTGCGCCTGATCGGCGACGACCTGTACCTGATCCGCGAGGCCAACCAGGTCGCCGTCTACCACCGGGCGCCGAGCCCCGAGGGCGGTGAGCAGTTGCTCTACCAGGCCATCGGCCGCCTCCTCGTCGACCCGCGGGAGCGTGCCGACGATCCGGACGACGTCGACGGCCAGCACCTCCTCGGCTTCGAGTGGGGCGACGAGGACGTCGACGCCGTCGCCCTTCCGGTCGACGAGGCCCCCGAGCCATCCGACGACGAGCACTCGGACACCTGCAACGGCTATCGGGTGATCGTCGACGGTTCGCAGGGAGCCGCCGATGTCCTCTTCGGCGTGCTCGACTGCGGGCCTTGATCGACGACGTGCCCCGCGAGGCAACTGCGATCCCAGACTGAAGGAAGTCGGCGTCAGGCCTCGGGCTTGTCCTTGTCCTCGATCAGATCTTGCGGATCAGGTCGATGTGGGTGCCGGCGTCGTTGACGTCGTCGCCCTGCTCGGTGAGCAGGCAACGGCGCTGTCCAGTTTACGGTCGGCTATAGCTGGTTCTAGCTTCCTCGTCGAAATCACAAGTATCCAGGCGGAACCTGGCATCTAAGGTCGATGCGCTTTTCCGTGCGGCAATTCGAGACGAATACTGTTGAGCTTGCATTTTGCTCTGGCGCACTGGTCGGCGCAGGCTGGGCAAGAACACACCCCCACAGCTCTTGATGCGTTACGCGACCCCGTCATGGACTGACGGCTGCAGGTGCTACGGAGGCACTGGACCCATGGCGACGCCTCCCATTCCTGGCGCGCCGGGCCGGCTGATCCGAGCAGTTGGGGCGCCGAGTTTCGCCTGGGACGTGTTCTCACTGGTGAGCACGCCGAGGGCTGGCGGCGCGGCACCCTCGAGTGGGACTTTACTGATCATCCCCGTTGTGCAGTATTTCGTAAACGGCGGAGTTACTACATGGGAGGGATCGAGGGGGTTGCGCCGCGTTCGGAATTTCACGCGGGTCAGCGAGCGCTTTGTTCCTATCTCGGGTTCGATGGCGGCGTGCTCATTGGGCCCGACAAGTTCCCGCCGGGCAATACATCGCGGTTCAATCTTCACTGCCGGCACTCGATCTGGGAACGCATATTTTTACCCGGCATCGGCAGTACATTCGACACCACCATACGCCTACATCACGTCTCGAACGCCGAAACCGGGAAGTACAATCCCGGTGTTCCGCTGTCGATCCAGCTGATGCTGGGTATACGTGGTATTAGCCAATCACTCCGTCGCATCGCCCGGATGTATTCCCGGCCGCTTCAACACGGTCATCGAGATGTATGCACCGATCCACGACCCACCGCCGCAAAGCAGACATACACCCAATTTCGCGTATAGCTGATAACGGCAAATGCCGACAGCAGATACCAGATACTGCTCCACGTCGCAGCTGGCACGCGCCTCCGCGACGAAACAGCGGCGTTGAACATGACGTAGACAGCGTCGGTTGCAGCGGTGGAGAGACAACGCCAAGCGCGAGCAGCGGATCGATGTGGGGCACGTGAGGACCTCGAAAACAATGTGAATGACGCGATGGCAGCCTGAGTTTAGCCGACAAGCCCCGCTGAGTGGTTTCGGTTCCGTGCGCTCCTGCTGCGACACGGCCGCCTGCGCTACGATTAATCTTCAGTAGCCGATATAATCAAAGGTTTGCAGTCCGATCCTCCAGTCCAGCTATCAAATCTCCGGAAGGAAAATATGCCGACAGATGTAATCATGCCCCAGATGGGGGAATCGATTTTCGAAGGAACCATCACCAAGTGGCTGAAGCAGCCCGGCGAAAAAGTGCAGCGCGACGAGCCGCTGTTCGAGATCTCGACCGACAAGGTTGACGCCGAAATTCCCGCGCCCGCTTCCGGCACGTTGCAGGACATCAAGGTCCAGGCCGGCAGCTACCGTCAGGTGAACACCGTCGTCGGCACGATCGCCGAGGAAGGCGACTGCTGCCAGCGCCGCCAGCCCCGGCGAAGCCGCCGCTGCAGCCGCCGGCTGCGCAGAGCGCAGCCAGCAGCGCCGCTCCAGGCCCAAGCCGCGCAGCCGCCGTCGGCGAAGAGCGGCACAGAACGTTCCCGCCGATCTGGCCGAAGACGAGAAGGAAGGCCTGGAGCGCCAGCGAGCAAGGTGCAGGTCGACCGAGAAGGCGGCGAGCAGGATCGCGTTCGCTCCAGCCCGCTGGTCCGCGATCGCCAAGGAGAACAACGTCGACCTGACGCAAGGTTTCCGGCACAGGACTCGGCGGGCGCATCACCAAGGAAGACATCGAAGCGTTCGTCGCCAAGCATGGCAAGGCGGAGCAGCAGCTCCGGCGCAGCCCCGGCAGCCCCGGCGGCCGCCGCGCCTCCGGCTCCGCGCCGCTGCGGCTCCGGCGCCTCCGCATGCCGGCGGTCGACCGCGCCGCTGCAGCCGGTGGGCGGCGTCACTCCGGGCGAAGTCGTGCCCATGTCGGTCATGCGCAAGAAGATTGCCGAGCACATGGTCATGTCGAAGCGCACCAGCGCGCATGTGCATGGCATCTTCGAAGTCGACGTCACCCGCATCGTCAAGACTGCGCGAGAGCATGAAGGGCAAGTTCGAGCAGGCGACCGGCAACAAGCTGACCTACACGCCGTTCTTCGCGCGCGCCGTGGTGCACGGCATTCGCAAGTGGCCCATCATCAACTCGTCGGTGGAAGGCGACAACATCCACTACCACGCCGTCGATCAATCTCGGCATCGCCGTCGCGCTGGATTGGGGATTGATCGTTCCGGTCGTGAAGAACGCCGAGGAGCGCAGCTTCGTCGGATTGCAGCGCGCCATCAGCGACCTGGGCGAGCGCGCCCGCACCAAGAAGCTGAAGCCGGATGAGGTGCAGGGCGGCACGTTCACCATCACCAATCCCGGCATCTTCGGCGCGGAGTTCGGGATGCCGATCATCAACCAGCCGCAGGTGGCGATCATGGGCGTCGGCGGCATCGACAAGAAGCCGGTGGTCGTGACCGACAAGGAAGGCAACGACTCCATCGCCATCCGCTCGATGATGCACCTGAGCATCGGCTACGATCACCGCGTCATCGACGGCGCCGTGGCTGACCAGTTCATGGACGAAGTGAAGAAGTTCCTGGAGAACTGGAACGAGGAGATTCTGTAGGCAAGTGTTCAGGTATCGTCGTCAGTAAATCGAACGGCAGGGACAAGTGCCCTGCCGTTTCATTTATCGTGATCCAACGGCGGAATTAACTCCCCTGCCTGTAGAATCACATTAGTCGCTCATGAATGCGTTCTCCGATTTGCCGGGTGAAGCTCACCAGACGCCAAAGGGGCACCGGTGTTGGTGATGCCTGCCACCCAAACCCACTCGCTCGCAAGTCTGGATGCACCGCGTTTGGTTGGTGGTCTTCGTGCTCTTCTGTCTGGAAGTGGGCATCGTTCTCGATGGTGGGCCCGTGGACGCGCGCCTGGACGGAAAACTCGCTCAGCACCACCTTCCCGGCATTCCACGAGTTTCTGATGAATGGTTTCGTTCGCGGTGCGATGAGCGGGCTGGGGCTGGTGGATTTCTGGATCGGCATCAGCCGCGCCATCTCGTATCGCGAGACGGTTTCATGAACTCGCAACCTCCATCAGTTTCCCGCGTTGCATCGAAAAAGATAGAGCTGCAATCCCCAGCATGACAGACAAAGACAACAAATCCTCCCCGAAAGCCCAGCGTTCTCCCTGGCATACGAGAACAAGAAGTTTCTGGATGGCCCCGACGGCCGCATCCTGCGCATACTGGCGGAATATCAGGAGCCGCTGGCGCGTTTTCGCCGCGAGCGCATTCAAGACACCATCGTGTTCTTCGGATCGGCGCGCTTTCACAGCCGCTCCGATGCCGAAGAGGCACTCATGCTGCTGGAAAAGCCAGGATCAGCCACTCCGGCGCCACCTGAGGAACAAGAGATGGGTCAAGCTGGCCAAGGGCCGACGTGGAGATGGCGCACTACTACGACGAAGCTCGCGAACTGGCGTTCATGCTCACCAAATGGACGAAGACCATCAGCCAGCCGCGGCACCGTTTTGTGGTGTGCACCGGCGGCGGCCCGGGCATCATGGAGGCAGCGAACCGTGGCGCCTTCGATGCGGGTGGCAAGTCGATCGGCATGAACATCAATCTGCCGTTCGAGCAGATTCCCAACCCATACATCACGCCCGAATTGAATTTCGAGTTCCATTACTTCTTCATGCGCAAGTTGTGGTTCGCATATCTGGCCAAGGCGCTGGTGGTTTTCCCCGGCGGGTTCGGCACCTTCGACGAACTGTTCGAGTTGCTGACGCTGGCGCAGACGGAGAAGCTGGCCAAGCGCATGTGCGTCATCGTCTACGGTAAGGACTATTGGGATCGGGTGGTCAACTTCGACGCGCTGGTGCAATCCGGCACAATCTCTCCGCGCGACCTTGAGCCTGTTTCATTTCGCCAATTCACCGCAAGAGGCATTCGAACACCTGCGCGCTCATTTGCAATTGCATCACTTGGAGCAACCCAACGCACCGCGAGAAGGAACCGGAGATCGCCAAGACCAGGCCGTAGCCGGCAGTGAGTTAGTTGACCTTTCTGTCCTACTGCAACGGCAACTACAACGGCGCGCGGCCCACGCCTTATAACACGAATAACCTCTATAACCAGAACAGCTACAACCGTTACGGCAATCGCAACACCACTAGCGACTAGGGCGCCAGATTTCCATAGAGCCTTTGACGGACTCAGCACAAATCGCGGTGCTCCGTTTCTCGTCCTCCGTTTTATCCGCCCACCGCAAATGGAACGTTGTCGCAACCATCTTGTTTGCTGTCTAATACAAGTTTCTGATCGGGGCTGCTGTTTCCTGTCCCAAATTCCGTTCAGATAATTACACCCTGCTCCGACGCGGAGAACCATGAAAATTTTCTCGATCCTTCTGTGCTGTTTCGCCTTCCCTTGCGCTGTTTTCGCCCAGACCACCAGCGACACCCAGCCGCCGGCTTCGGTGTCAGCCGAGACCTCTCAAACCACTCCTGAAACACCGCTTCGGCCTCGAAGCCCGCAGCTGGGAACAATGACAACCGCCTCTTCCTGCCCACCGGCTGGATCTACGGCTACGGCCAGTTCGATCTCGCCCCTCCGCACAACGAGCCCGATCCCGGCCTCTGCGCGCCCAACGCCGGCCAGCCGCAGTACGGCGGAGTCAACGCGCCCTGCAACAAGTTCGCGCGCTATCTCATGAGCGGCAACTTCGTGTTTCACCCATTCGGGCGGACCATCTTGCACACGCTGAAGTTCGAGTGGAGTCCAACCCTCGCCTTCGGCAAGAACCTGCCGCACACGCTCTACACCTGGGACTGGAACTGGATCGGCATGGAACACTCGTGGGTCGCGGCTGTCGACCTGCCAAAGCGGTTCGACATCCGCATGACGCAGCACTTCATATGGGTGCCGCAGTACTCGAATCTCGGCCCTGCGTACATCGGTGGTAACGGTCCATGGGGGCGCTACTTGACGTTCGGCGTGCGGAAGACCTTCGGCACCTATCGCGACTACGAAGGCCCGCAGCCCTGGAAGTAGATCTGCGCACGCTCATGATGATGGCCCATGCAGGCTTCGGCCAGCTGCATGGGCGTGTTGCTCGCAGTGAACCTCGAATCGAGGTTATGTCAGTTCCATCCATCAAACATTCATTGACTTCCAACTGACCCGACGCTAGACTCTCGCGCACGCCTTCAACCCAGGTGCTGCTCGATGGACTGAGTGGCTCGACAGCATCGTCGGTGTTGGGCGCGCTCGAGAGTCACATGTCAGCGCCTTCACAGCTGTCCATAACACCCGCCATCAACTGCCACGCTCAGGCCAAGCTCGATGCAGTGCAGCCGCACCCCGACAAGAAAAAGATCTTTGTGTTCTGCGACGGGACGGGCAACGAGTTTGCTGACCAGCCCGTGCACGAATGTAAGGACGCAAATTCCAACGTCGTCAAGCTGTATACCGCTCTACGTGTAACGAACAAGCAGGTCGCCTACTATCATCCCGGCGTAGGGACGATGGGCGACCCAACCATTCGCCATAGGATTCCTCGCTTCTGGTCCAAGATAAAAGGCCTCGCGTTTGGCTACGGCTTCAAAGATAACGTCCTCGATGCCTACCGTTACCTGATGAATGTCTATAACGATGGCGATGAGATCTATGTGTTTGGTTTCTCACGCGGTGCATACACCGCCCGTGCGCTGACCGGCATGCTCCATGGTTATGGGCTGTTGTGTCGTGGCAACGAAGGCCACCTTCTTTACGCCTGGAACATGTTCCAGGACCAACTGATGCATAAACGCGGCTTGCTCAAGAAATTACGGGGGAACCGTCGCGGAGAACAGGCGCACAGTATCGAGCACAATTTCGCGTTCGCCCAAACCTTCTCGCGCGAGGTCACCATCCGCTTCATGGGGATCTGGGACACTGTCTCCTCCGTCGGCTGGATTTACGAGCCGCTTCGCCTGCTGAGCATGGCACAAAATCCCATAATCCAGGTCGGACGTCACGCCGTCAGCATCGATGAACGCCGAGCGTATTATCGTGACAATCTGTGGGGTCCTGCGATCAAGGGACTCACGATTAAGGGAATTCAGCAAGACATCATTCAGGTGTGGTTTCCCGGAGTGCACTCGGATGTGGGGGGCAGCTATCCACAGGAAGAAGCCGCCCCGGCCAATGAAGCCTTGCGCTGGATGATAGGCGAAGTTCAGCGTAATGACGCAGAACTCTGTCAGGAGCGCGTCGACATGGTGCTCGGTAAGGCAAGTGGCGTGTACGCCGCGGACGTGATCTACACGCCACCTCCAAGACAGGACCACAAAATACATGATTCACTAACAACGCCTTGGTGGCTGCTTCAGCTGTTTCCGCAACAGTACTACGACAAAGAAGACGGTCTGATTCAGTGGCGAGTTCCTTACGGCACACCCCGTTCGATTCCCCCGGATTCGATCATTCATGGCTCCGCTGTGCGACGGATGCAAAGCACCGTTCACGGCGAAGAGCCGTATCGTCCACGCAATCTCGAACTCGATCGTTGCTCTCCGTTGCCGGCAACCCCGCCCGATACCACGGCCGACCTTAGCGGCTGCTATGTCTACAAGCCGACGGAAGCGCAACGCTCAAAGCGCGATGGAACCGGCTCCCGACTGACAAAGGTTGCTGTCGGCTGGCTGACTTTCGGTTTGTTCCTGCTTCTCGTCGCGGCCATCGCCTGGTACGTACTATGCCTGGCCGGGTTAGTCGTGCGTCTGGTTATTTTCCTGATGTTCCACACTCCAGGTGTGAGGAAAGTCACTCACTTTGTGGCTGGTTGGAGGCATTTCTTCCATTGGCATCATCACTGGTGATCGTTCCAGGAAAAACACCGCACATCTCTCTTGTCACCTCAAGTCTGAGCGATCTCCATCGCGTCAGTTCTTCCCAGGGTTCGGCCGACGAAAGCAACGCCGATCAGTTCATTCCCAAATCGGCTCGCAATGACCGTTTTCGGGTTGTGGAGTCGAACTCGGAGGACTAGAATCCTCGCTTCTCGGACTTCCTCCCAGGCGGGACCACGCATCGCCGCTCTACTGGCCATTCCAGTACAGAACCCCGCGGAGCAGGCCGATTAGGACAGAGAGCCGGATGTTGCCGTGGGCTGCATCTTTATAGAGCCAGGCACATCTAAAGGTTGAGTGTAATTGACTCAAGGAGTCATATGTCTAACGAAAACAAAGATTTAGAGGCGACCGACCCTGAACTGCGCGACGATTCGGAAGGCGCCCGGACGCTGCCGGTGCTGCCGGTTCGCGACACCGTGCTGTTTCCGCACGCGGTGCTGCCTCTGACCGTGGGACGCGAAAGTTCGGTCCAGTTGATCAATTCCTTGGGCGAAGACAAGACGATTGTGGTGGTGGCTCAGCGCGAGGCGCGGGTGGATTCGCCGCAGCCGACGGACCTGTTCTGCCGTCGGCAGCCTGGCGGTGGTGCACAAGGTTGTGCGCATGCCCAACCAGAGCCTGTTCGTTTTTGCCGAAGGCCTGGAGCGCGTGAAGGTCACGGAGTACACCCAGTTGACGCCGTTCATGCGCGCGACGGTGGAGACGATCCCCGAAATTCCGGTCCCCAAGAATTCCGAGATTGAAGCCTTGCAGCGCAACGTGCTGACGCTGTTCCAGCAGATCGTTGCCGGCTCTCCGACGTTGTCGGACGAGCTGTCGACGGTCGCCGGCGAACATCGACGATGCCGGCCGCATGGTCGACTTCATCGCCTCGTCGCTGCCGTCGCTCTCGACGCGCGACAAGCAGGACGTGCTGGAGACGCCCGACGTGCAGGTTCGCCTGGAGAAGATCAACCAGCACCTGGCGAAGGAGCTGGAAGTTCAGCAGCTGCGCAACAAGATCCAGAGCGAAGTGCAGGACCGCGTGCAGCAGACGCAGCGCGAGTACTACCTGCGCGAGCAGATGAAGGCCATCCAGAAGGAACTGGGCGAGCAGGACGAAACCACGCGCGATGCCGAAGAACTGCGGCAGAAGATCGAATCCGCCGGCATGCCCGACGATGTGAAGAAAGAGGCGCTGAAGGAACTTGGCCGTCTGGCGCGCATGTCGCCGATGGCCGCCGACTACGGCCTGACCCGCAACTACATCGAGTGGCTGGCGGTGTTGCCGTGGCAGAAGTCTTCGGGCGTCGAAGTCGATATCCCGAAGGCCAAGGAGATTCTCGACTCCGATCACTACGATCTGGAGAAGGTGAAGAACCGCATTCTGGATTATCTTTCCGTGCGCCGGCTGAAGCCCAGCATGAAGGGCCCGATCCTTTGCTTCGTCGGACCTCCGGGCGTGGGCAAGACCTCGCTGGGCAAGTCGATTGCGCGCTCGCTGGGCCGCAAGTTCGTGCGCCTGTCGCTCGGCGGCGTGCACGACGAAGCCGAAATTCGCGGACATCGCCGCACCTACATCGGCGCATTGCCCGGCCAGATCATGCAGGGCATTCGCCGGGCGGAGACCAACGATCCGGTCTTCATGCTCGACGAAATCGACAAGGTCGGCCGCGACTTCCGCGGCGATCCGGGTTCGGCGCTGCTCGAGGCGCTCGATCCGGAGCAGAACTTCAGCTTCCGCGACAACTACCTCGACGTGCCGTTCGATCTGTCGAAGGTGCTGTTCATCACCACGGCGAACCAGCTCGATCCGATTGCCGGAGCCGCTGCGCGACCGCATGGAGATCATCGAACTGCAGGGCTACACCGAGGAAGAGAAGGTGCACATCGCCTTCCAGTATCTGATCCCGCGGCAGATCGAGGAGAACGGCATTACCGGCGAGCAGATCGAGTTTCCGGAGGAGACGATCCGCTTCATCATTCGCCACTACACGCGCGAAGCCGGCGTTCGCAACCTCGAACGCACCATCGGAACCATCTGCCGCAAGCAGGCGCGCCGCATTGCGGAAGGGAAGACCGACAAGCTGGTGGTTACGCCGGAGCTGGTGCAGCATCCCGACATGCTGGGCGGCATGAAGATCCGCACCGAAGGCGAAATTGCCGAGCGCACCAAGCGTGCCGGCGTGGCGGTGGGCTTGGCGTGGACGCCGACCGGTGGCGACGTGCTCTTCGTCGAAGCCAACAAGATGAAGGGCAAGGGCGGCGCTCCCACCATGACCGGGCAGCTCGGCCAGGTGATGCAGGAGTCCATGCAGGCCGCGTATAGCTGGGTGCGGTCGCACGCGAAGGAACTTGGGATCGACGAGGGATTCTTCGCCGATCACGACATCCACATCCACGTGCCCGCGGGAGCGATTCCGAAGGATGGTCCTTCGGCGGGCGTGACCATGGTGACCACCTTGGTTTCGCTGCTGACCGATAAGCCGGTGCGTCCGCTGACCGCGATGACCGGCGAGATCACGCTGAGCGGGAACGTGCTGCCCATCGGCGGCATCAAGGAGAAGGCGCTGGCGGCCAAGCGCGCAGGCGTGACCGACATCATTCTGCCGGCGGAAAACCGGCAGAACGTGGAGGAAGACCTGACGCCGGAGCAGCTGCAGGGATTGAACATGCACTACGTGAAGACGATTGACGAAGCTGCTGGAGATCGCGCTGCCCACCTCGCGCGCCGAGGTCCAAGCAGGATGCGGAAGTTCGCGAGCAGGTGCTGACTGGCGCGCCCGTCGCATAAAGATCGAACGCTGCGTCAGGGAGAACTCGCCCGACGCAAGCGCTGAAAAACGACAGGCCATCCGTAAGGGTGGCCTTTGTTTCTCCGGCAACGCCGAATTACCTCGTCCTTCTATTGCTCAGGTTTGCGGCTGACCTATAATACGTAACACCCCCACCCTCAAAACCCAATAGCAGAGCGGGGTTCACCAAGGGGTATTGATGGCCACAACTGAAATTGCCGTACACGGCGCCGAACATGGCGCCGTGCGCGAGCCTGTCGTCAACGATTTCAGCATCCAGGTTGCTACCGTAAACGGCTCCGGCTCGCAGAGCGCCAACACCGTTCTGCTGCGCACCATCTTCCAGATGGGCGTGCCGGTCTCCGGCAAGAACCTGTTCCCCTCGAACATCGCCGGGCTGCCGACGTGGTACACCATCCGCGCCAGCAAGAAGGGCTACATCGCGCGCAAGAAGGAAATCGACTTCCTGATCGCGATGAATCCCGAGACGGCGAAGGAAGACGTGCTGTCGCTGGCGCCGGGCGCGGTGGCGCTCTACGACGAGCCGCTGAAGCTGAACGAGCTGCGCTCCGACCTGACCTTTTATGCCGTGCCCTACGACAAGATCACCGCCGCCGTCTGCCCCGAGTCGAAGCTGCGCAAGCTGGTCAGGAACATGGTCTACGTCGGCGTCGTGGCCAAGCTGCTGAACCTCGACATGGCCG
Organism: uncultured Acidobacteriaceae bacterium; assembly: GCA_963758835.1. GTDB lineage: Bacteria > Acidobacteriota > Terriglobia > Terriglobales > Acidobacteriaceae > CAVVDY01. The sequence goes on from CAVWWZ010000007.1 coordinate 12,709, forward strand.
AGGTCGAGAAGGCGCTGCGCAAGCAGTTCGCCAAAGAAGGTCAAGGCCGCCGAGCTGAACTGGAGCGCCGCCAAGGCCGGCTACGATTACGCCGCCTCGTCGCTGACCAAGGCCGATCCCGTTCACGGTCGAGCGCATGGACAAGACGACCGGCATGATCATCATTGACGGCAACGCCGCCGCCGCGCTGGGCTGCATGTTCGCCGGCGTCACGGTGGTGACCTGGTATCCCATCACGCCCTCGTCGTCGCTGGTTGAGACGCTCATCGACTACATGAAGGAGTACCGCGTCGGCCCTGACGGCAAAGCGACTTTCGCCATCGTGCAGGCCGAAGACGAGCTGGCTGCGATCGGCATGGTGCTGGGCGCAGGCTGGGCGGGAGCGCGCTCCATGACGGCCACCGCCGGTCCGGGCATTTCGCTGATGGCGGAGTTTGCCGGGCTGGGCTACTACGTCGAGATTCCCGGGCGTCATCTGGGACATGCAGCGCGTGGGCCCTTCGACCGGACTGCCGACGCGCACCTCGCAGGGCGACATCAGCTTCGTCGCCTCGCTGTCGCACGGCGACACCAAGCATCCCATGCTGATTCCCAGTTCAGCGTCGGCCGAGTGCTTCACGATGGCCGGCGACGCGTTCGATCTTGGCCGAGCAGTTGCAGACGCCGGTGTTCGTCATGTCGGATCTCGACCTGGGCATGAACAACTGGATGTCGGAGCCGTTTCGAGTATCCCGAGAAGCCGCATGCAATCGCGGCAAGGTGCTGACGCAAGGAAGACCTGGACACGGCTGGGCGGCTTCGCGCGCTACAAAGACGTGGACGGCGACGGCATCGGCTATCGCACGCTGCCGGGCACCGATCATCCGGGCGCGGCGTGGTTCGCGCGCGGCAGCGGACACAACGAGAAAGGCGCAGTACAGCGAGCGTCCCGACGACTACGCGAACAACATGGACCGCCTGGCGCGCAAGTTCGAGACCGCGCGCACGCTGGTTCCGCGAGCCCGAGATGGTGCGCAACGACGGCAACGAGATCGGCATCATCGCCTACGGCACCTCGCATCACGCGCTGGTCGAGACGCTCGACCAGCTGCAGAACGAATACGGCGTGAAGGCCGACTATCTGCGGCTGCGGGCCTATCCCTTCACCCGCGAGACGCACGACTTCATCGCCGCGCACAAGCGCGTTTACATCGTCGACCAGAACCGCGACGCGCAGATGCATGAGCTGCTGAAGCTCGATATCGCGGTTCCACGAGATTGCCAAGCTGCGCAGCGTCCGCCACTACAACGGGCTGCCGATCGACGCGCGCTCCATCACCGACGAAATCATTTCCCAGGAGGGCAAGTAAATGGCGACCACGCACGCGCCGCACGCCCGCAGCCGAAGACGAACCGCGTCGGACTCACCGTGCTCGACTATCGCGGCGGCAAGACCACGCTGTGCGCCGGCTGCGGCCACAACGCCATCTCCGAGCGCATCATCGACGCCTTCTACGAGATGGGCATCGCAGCCCGAGCGCGTCATCAAGATGTCGGGCATCGGCTGCTCGTCGAAGAGCCCGGCCTACTTCATGAGCCGCTCGCACAGCTTCAACTCCGTGCACGGCCGCATGCCGTCGGTGACCACGGGCGCGGTGCTGGCGAACTCCAAGATCGTTGCGCTCGGCGTCAGCGGCGATGGCGATACCGCCTCCATCGGCATCGGCCAGTTCGTTCACCTGATGCGCCGCAATCTGCCGATGATCTACATCATCGAAGACAACGGCGTTTACGGGCTGACCAAGGGCCAGTTCTCGGCCACGGCCGATCTCGGCTCGAAGCTGAAGACCGGCGTCATCAACGATCTGCCGCCGATCGATACCTGCGCGCTGGCCATCATGCTGGGCGCGACGTTTGTCGGGCGCTCGTTCTCCGGCGACAAGAAGCAGCTGCAGACCATGCTGAAGGCGGCGCTGGCGCATCGCGGCACGGTGATGCTCGACGTCATCTCGCCCTGCGTCACATTCAACGACCACGAAGGCTCGACCAAGTCCTACAAGTTCATGATTGACCACGAAGAGCCGCTGCACGATCTTGAACTTCGTGCCGCACTTCGAAGAGATCGACGTCGAGTACGATCCCGGCACGACGCGTCAACGTCACCATGCACGACGGCTCGTCGCTGCGCCTGCGCAAGCTGGAAGAAGAATACGATCCGACGCGACAAGAGCGAGGCCATCAAGCGCATGATGGAGTCCGCACAAAGCGGAGGAGGTGCTGACCGGCGTGCTCTACCTCGACACCACCGCGCCCAACTTCATCGACATGATCAACATGACGGACGCAGCCGCTGGCGACTCTGCCGGAAGAGCGTAACGCGGCCCTCGCGCGAAGTGCTGGAAGCGTGCATGGAGGAGCTGCGGTAGGAAGAAGTTGCCAGTGGCCGTTGTCGGTTGCCAGAAAGAAGTTGAGACGACCTAAGACCAGCGGCCCGCAGGCCGCGGAAGGTGAAAGCCCCGTCCTTCAGGGGGGTGAGCGCCGCCCAGATTCCTCGAAGTGCCGTAGGCACGACAGGTCTGAACTCTCTCATTGAGCATTTTGGGATTACTAACGATAACGCCTGTTATCTCCAGCGGTATACTTTTGGCGGTGTAAGCGATGCGGCGAAAGGCATTTTCGGGATTCCCAAGAACATGTCGAACTTAGCCCAAGCGTTGGCCCGGATTCTCTGGTTCATCCAAAGGTACGACCATACTGGACGTTCAGGAACATGACCGTTGTAGTTCTGCTTGCTATCGCCGCGAGTGCTCTTGTCAGAGCGTTCGTCAGGTTCAGCCCTCAACAAGTCGCCCGATTGGAAGGCTCGAACGCACTCCACTCGGCACCATTCGCGATCCTTTATTACGTATTTGTGGCGATGGTCTTGTACGCTGTGTATGCGACACGAAATCGCCCAACTTGGTACGTCTGGCGGGTGGCGCTATTCGGGATGGTACTCGCCGGGGCACTTGTCATACCGCTTGACATCATGCTGCCGTTACGCGCTTTTTGATAGCTGGCGAGAAATCGACATCACACCGCTGACCTGCCGTGCTTACGGCACTCCGCCGCAATTGGGCTCGTTTCCCCGTCCTGAAGGACGGGGCTCTCACCTTTCGCCTCCCGCGGAGGCTTATTGCTTTTGCGATTCAAACACCATCGCGCACGGCTGATGCGCCGCCGCCAAAGGAGACCGCCCCTGAAGGTCGGGATGCCGAACTCCCCCTTATAATAAAGAGATGCCCACCCGCCGAAATTGCATTCTGTAGGCGCGTGGGAGATCTTCGTCTTACTGACAACCGACAACTGACCACCGGCAACTAGCTCATGGAATTCCGACTCGTCAGCCCGTACAAACCGCAGGGCGATCAGGGTCAGCGCCATCCAGGCGCTCACGCGCGGCATCGCCGACGGCGAGAAGCACCAGGTACTGCTGGGCGTTACCGGCTCGGGCAAGACCTTCTCGATGGCCAAGGTCATCGAGAACCTGAACCGCCCGGCGCTGATCCTGGCGCACAACAAGACGCTGGCGGCGCAGCTCTATCACGAGTTCAAGTCGTTCTTCCCGCACAACGCGGTCGAGTATTTCGTCTCCTATTACGACTACTACCAGCCCGAAGCCTACATTCCCGCGGGCGACGTTTACATCGAGAAGGAAGCGACGATCAACGATGAGCTCGACAAGCTGCGGCTGTCGGCGACCAAGTCGCTGTTCGAGCGCCGCGACTGCATCATCGTCGCCTCGGTAAGCTGCATCTACGGCCTGGGCTCGCCCGAAGCCTATTACGGCATGCTGCTGTTCCTGGAGAAGGGACAGAAGATCAAGCGCGACGACATCGTCGCGCAAGCTGGTCGAGATTCTCTACGAGCGCACCGACGGCGATTTCCGCCGCGGAACCTTTCGCGTGCGCGGCGACATCATCGAGATCTTTCCCACCTACGACGACAATGCCTATCGCATCGAGCTGTGGGGCGATGAGGTCGAATCGCTGGCGCAGATCGATCCGCTGTTCGGCACGGTGAAGCAGAAGTATGCGCGCCTGCCCATCTATCCCAAGACGCACTACGTGATGAAGCCGGAGCGCAAGAACGCCGCGGTCGACTCGATCCTGGAAGAGCTGGCGTGGTGGGAGGCCGAACTGGAGAAGCAGGGCCGCATCGTCGAGGCGCAGCGCGTGCATCAGCGCACGCGCTTCGATCTCGAGATGATCAAGGAGATGGGCTACTGCCACGGCATCGAGAACTACTCGCGCCACTTCACCGGCCGCCTGCCGGGCGAGCCTCCGCCGACGCTGCTGGATTACGTGCCGCGCGACTACCTGCTGTTCATCGACGAGTCGCACCAGACGGTTCCGCAGGTGCACGGCATGTGGCACGGCGACCGCTCGCGCAAGCAGAACCTCATCGAGTACGGCTTCCGCCTGCCCAGCGCGCTGGACAATCGTCCGCTGACGTTTGAAGAGTTCGAGCACCGCGTGAATCAGGTGATCTATGTTTCGGCGACGCCCGGGCCCGTATGAGCTGACGAAGTCGGCCGGCGTGGTGGTCGAGCAGATCATCCGGCCCACCGGGCTGATCGATCCCGAGGTCGAAGTGCGTCCGGTGAAGGGACAGATCGACGATCTGCTGCACGAGATTCGCGAGCGCGCGAAGAAGAACGAGCGCGTGCTGGTCACGACGCTGACCAAGCGCATGGCCGAGGATCTGGCCGAGTACTACAGCGAGGTCGGCGTGCGCTGCCGCTACATGCACTCGGAGATCGAGACGCTGGAGCGCATCAAGATCCTGCGCGATCTGCGCAAGGGCGAGTTCGACGTGCTGATCGGCATCAACCTGCTGCGCGAAGGGCTCGATCTGCCGGAAGTTTCGCTGGTGGCGATTCTCGACGCCGACAAAGAAGGCTTCCTGCGCTCGGCGGGCTCGCTGATCCAGACCATCGGCCGCTGCGCCCGCAACCTCGAACGGCCGCGCGATTCTCTACGCCGACAAGATGACCGACTCGATGAAGAAGGCGATCGACGAAACCTATCGCCGCCGCGCCATTCAGCAGGCCTACAACGAGGAGCACGGCATCACGCCGGAGAGCATCGTGCGGCCGCTGGACATGTCGCTGGTTGCTGTCGCCGATGCCGACTACGCCGACCTGACCAACGAAGTCGGACGGCATGCCGGAGTTCCGCTCGCAGGAAGAACTGGACGCCTACATTGCGAAGCTGGAAAGCGACATGCGCGAGGCCGCCAAGCGCTTCGAGTTCGAGCAAGCCGCGAAGTTGCGCGACACCGTCCGCGAGCTGCGGACCAAAGAGTTCATGTTCACGTAGCGCGAGGTCAGCGACGCGCGTCAGTCGAGATCGAAATCCCTGATCGGCTTCCCGGTATCCGGGACCTCTTTGGCACGCCTTATGGCTTCCTGAAATTTCTTTTCCAACAAATCTGCCTGGTTCTTCTGTGCTTCGACCGACTGCCGGAAGATCGACTCCTTGCGGCTCTCCTGGTCTTTCATCGCGCGAGCAGCTTCTTCCATATCGTTGAAGGTCTTGGGAACTGCCTTAGGAGTGTGGGCGATGACTGCTCTCGCTGCGGCGTCGATCTTGAGCGCTGCCCCGCAGCACGGGCAGGTAACTTCAAATTGGCCGGAATTCTTTGCCATGGCGCAATGTTAACGCACGGCAACAGTTGCTGCTAGCTGACATTTGTGAAGGCCTGAGCCCGCACTACCTATTCGGCTTTAGGCGAGGCCGGTGTGAAGTGGTTGAGCGTCTTCTGCAGGCTGCTTTCGTCTTCCACGTTGTGGCACTTGAGAGAGCGGTCGATTGCCGCAACAGTCCGCAGAGTACTTTACCGGGTCCGACCTCGATGAAAGTCCTGAACTCCCAAAGTAGCGAGTTGCCGCATCGATAGGTCCCACAACACAGCGCCGGTCACTTGGCGGATGAGCGCGTCCTGGCTTTGCTCAGCCGCCGTCACCAGGGCGGCGTCGACATTGCACATAACAGGGACTGCGGCGTGTGAAAGTCCAGCGAATGCAGATCGGCGGCCAAACGGTCTTGCGCCGGCTGCATCAGCGCGCAATGGAAGGGGGCGCTCACCGGCAACATGATGGCGCGCTTGGCGCCGCGCTGCTTGGCCAGTTCGGCGGCGCGTTCGACAGCTGCCTTGCTGCCGGAGATCACGGTCTGATCCGGGGAATTCAGGTTCGCGGCGCAACAGACTTCGCCCTGCGCCGACTTCTTCGCAGATCTGCTTGAAGCTTCTCGATCGGCAGGGCCAGCACCGCAGCCATCGCGCCCACCCCGACCGGCACGGCCTCCTGCATGTACTTGCCGCGATTGCGCACCGTGCGCACCGCGTCGGCAAAGCTGAAGTGTTCCGGCCGCAACATTGGCCGAATATTCTCCCAGGCTGTGTCCGGCAACATACGATGGCGTGATTCCCTTCGACTGAAGACTCGCCAAGCCGCAACAGAAACCGTCAGGATGGCAGGCTGGGTGATTTCGGTCAGCTTCAGCTGATCTTCCGGACCTTCAAAGCACAGCTGCGAAAGCTTGTAGCCCAGCGCGGCGTCAGCTTCATCGAAGGTTTCGCTCGCGACCGGGATACAGCGCCGAGCAAGTTCCTTGCCCATGCCGACGGATTGCGAACCTTGTCCGGGAAAGAGAAACGCGATGGGAGAAGTGTGAGGGTCATGAGTTGAGAGGTTGGAGTAGCTACTTGCCACTTCAGCTAAACAACGCCCGTGCCCACGGATCCTGCTTCCGCGTGATTCGCTGGCATGATGATTCAAGTTCCTGCTGGCAGCCGCGATGCGCTCTTCGATGGTGTGATTCAGCTTGCTGTTGGCGAATTCCATGGCCACGCGGACCGCATTCTTGATGGCGTTGGCGTTCGACGAACCGTGGCTCACAATGCACACGCCCTTGATGCCCAGCAGCGGCGCGCCGCCGTATTCGGAATAGTCCAGGCGCTTCTTGAAGTCGGCGAACGCCTTGCGCGAGAGCAGAAATCCCACCTGGCTGCGTGATGGTCGCCTGCAGCGACTGCTTCAGCAGGAAGCGCACCGTTTCCACCATGCCTTCGGAAATCTTCAGCGCCACGTTGCCGACAAAGCCGTCGCATACCAGCACATCGGCCTTGCCGTTGTAGAGATCGCGGCCTTCCACGTTGCCGACAAAGTTCATCGGCAGTTCCTTGATCAGCTTGTAGGCTTCGCGGGTAAGATCGTTGCCCTTGGTCTCTTCCTCGCCAATGGAGAGCACGCCTACGCGCGGATGGTCGGCGCTGGGAAAGCGTCCGGCAAAAATCGTGCGGAAGTAGACGTCGCCCATGATGGCGAACTGCTGCAGATTTTGCGGCTTGGAATCGACGTTGGCGCCGACATCGATGAGGATGGTCGCGGTGCCTTGCGCGGTAGGGAAGACAGCCGCCAGCGCCGGCCGATCGACGCCCGGGATGGCGCCCAGCACCATCTTGGCGGTCGCCATGGCGGCGCCGGTGTTGCCGGCGGTGACGAAGCCGGCGGCTTTGCCGTCGCGCACCATGCGCAAGTCCGACGCGCATGGAGGAGTCGCGCTTGGAGCGCACGGCTTGCGCCGCCTTCTCCTGCATGCCGATGACTTCGCGGGCATTGACGATGCTGATGGGAAGCCTGCGCCAGAAGCGGTGCAGATCGAGCTCGGCGCGGATCGATTTCTTCTTTCCCGACCAGCACGACTTCTACGTCGTAGTGACGTGCGGCGAGAATGGCGCCTTCCACTTCGGGTTTGGGCGCGCGATCAGCGCCCATGGCGTCAAGAGCGATGATGGTCGGCATTTTTGCCTGTCAGGTGCAAACCTCGATTGAATACGGAGCTCAGGTCTCCGCAACGAGGTGCGGGACATCTGATTCGCGCAAAACCAGCACGCTGGAATCCAAGGCCAAACGCTGGACTAGCTGGCGGCCTCTTCGATCTCGATGACTTCGCGGCCCTTATAGATAGCCGCACTTGGTGCAGGCGCGATGAGGCAATTTGCGCTCGTGACAGTTGGGACATTCGGACAGCGACTGCGCCGTCAGATGATCGTGGGAGCGGCGCTTGGCCGTGCGCGCCTTGGAATGGCGCCGTTTTGGATTAGGCATGAGAACCTCGCAACCGGACCGCCAACCCTGGCGGTCCGGAACTTTAATGTCTAGCTTTGCAGCTTTTTCTTGATCTCGCTCAACGCGTCCCAGCGAAGATCGCTCGGACGCTGTTCACAATTACACTGTTCCACGTTCAGATTGAGGCCGCACTGCGGACACAATCCCTTGCAATCTTCGCGGCACAACGCCCGCACCGGCGTCGCCAGCAGGACCTGCTCGCGCAGCGCATCTTCCAGCAGCAGGCCTTCGCCCTGATAATAGCCGATTTCGGTTTCGGCCTCGCTGATGGAAGACTCATCCGCCCGCTTATCCACGCCCAGCGGACGGTAGATCAGGTCAAAACTGCTCGGTTCACGTCGTGAACCACCGGCTCCAGGCAGCGGGCACAGCTGAACTCCAGCTGCGCCTCGACGCCGGCCACCAGGCGAATGTCTTCGACATCCTGACGATGCCCGCGATGCTCCACGATCAGCTCGGCCCGGCCTTTGCTGTGCAGCGGGCCGATCTGGCGGAAATCGGGCCCAAACTCGATCGCGCCGGGCTGATAGTTTTCGTCAAACTCCAGCTTACGGAGTTCCAGTTCCCGAACACGAATCAGCATAGCAGCACCGGCCAGTCTTCAAACGTTTCAATCAAACGAAAAGCACCCCGCATGGTCTAAGACCGGCGGACAAAACCGGGTCTGGCAGGCCAAGCTCCTGATGGGAAACTGTGGCAGGTACAGACAGGCGGGGAGTGTGCAACTACGACAAAGTACAAGGATAAAGTGCTGCAATCACAGTGTCAAGACGCAGCCACTCCGGTTGAATTCTCAGGAAATTCAAATTCGTTGGCGCGATGCCTATCTATGATTCATAGGCCTCGATCCAATTCTATTTCAGGAGCAAACATGCAGAAACGATTCTCCCGCCTGGCGTGCTTCCTACTGGCGGCCGCCTTCGCCAGCGTGCAGGCACTTGCCGCCGGTCCGATCCTGCTGGCCAACGGAACCTTGACCACTTCCAGCGCCGGCTACTACACCGACCTTTCGGGCCTTCAGGGCACGCTGGAAAACGGCGACGCCAAGACACTCCTCGGCGGCTTGGGTTCAGGTCTGGGCTGGGCCTACGGCAACACCTTTCTCGCCGTGCCGGATCGCGGACCCAACGCCGTTCCTTTCGACAGCTTGATCGATGACACTGTGACCTGGATTAACCGCTTCCATACGGTCAAGATGGATCTGGAGCTCAACCAGCGCAGGGGGCTGGGCCACTCTTCGGCGCTGCCTTTCACGCTCACGCCGACCTTGCAGAAGACGACCCTCTTGTATAGCGCTGACCCGCTCACCTACGGTAGCGGCGTTGGATTGGGGGTTGGACCTGGGGCGCCGAGCGAGAATGGTCCCAACCTTAACTACCTCTCTGGCCGTTCAGACAATTTCAACCCCGACACGACTTCAGCCGATTCGATGGACGCCCGTTACGATCCGGAATCGATCCGTGTCTCAAGCAATGGACGTTCGGTGTACATTTCCGACGAGTACGGGCCGTACGTGTATGAATTCGACCGCGCCACCGGCCGTCGTCTGCGCAGCTTCACGCTGCCCGACCACTGGTACGTGGCAAACAAGTATCCGGTTGGCAACGACGAAATCAGCAAGAACACCAGCGGGCGTACCGCCAACAAGGGTATGGAAGGTCTGGCGATTACCCCGAACGGACGCACATTGGTCGGCATGATTCAAGCTGCCCTTCTTCAGGATGCTGCGCTGGGTGGCGATGCCGCGAACCTCCTTCGCTTCGTCACCATCGATGTCCCCACCGGCAAAACCACCCACGAATACGCCTATCTGTTGACGACGGGCTCCGGCGTCAGCGACATAGTTGCGTTGAACGATCACGAATTCCTGGTCGATGAGCGCGACGGAAAAGGTTTGGGCGATGGATCGAAGGCCAAGATCAAGCAGGTCTTCAAAATGGATATCAGCAATGCCGTCGACGTCACCAACATGAATGGCACAGACGCTGCCAAGAACGCGGTCCCCAAAGCGCTGTTCCTGGACATCGTGAAAGTGCTGAACGACAACGGCATCACCTCGGACCTGATTCCGGCCAAAATCGAGGGACTAGCGCTGGCAGGCGATGTAGCCTACAACGGCAAGACCTATCACACCCTGTGGGTAGCTAACGATAACGACTTTCTGCAGGATTACAACAACCAGCAGAACAGCAATCCCAACCAGTTCTTCGTCTTCGGCTTCACCGACGATGACCTGGACGGATCTAAGTACGTTCCCCAGGTATTCTCGGTGGCTAAGCCGTAATTGGCTGACAACGTGAGTGCTGGACGCTCATGGAAGCCCGTCACGGCATTGCTGCTGGGCGGGCTTTTCTTATCGGCCCTCCGCCGTAACGGTCACAATCTGGACTTCTGGAAGGTTATGGTTCCAGTCAGGTGGAACATTCTCCAGGCTCAGGCGAACGGGACGGGTATCGTCGTGCTTGATAGGGTCCTTTGTCAGGGGGTCTGATACGAGGCTGCGATCGCGCATTGCCATGCCCTCGAGCGGTCGCTGTACGTCCATCACGACCCGGTTTTGGGTTCCTCGCAGTTTCAAGTTCGCCATGATTCCGGTGATTGCATGCGAGCCGGTGTTGGTGACGTTACCGTCGAGATAGAAGGAGCCGTCGGCGGGACCGGCGATTAACTGCATGCCTTGGAGTTGTAACTCGCCCGGAACCGGCGGGGTAGAAACTTGGGCGGCACTCCCAGGCGCGCGGTGTTTGGGAGTGCGCGGCACAAAATAGACCACCGCTGCCAGAAATGCAAGAGCAACAATGATTCCGACAATTAGCCTGGGCAGCCCGCTCCCCGGGCGCTTCGGCCTGACTGGGTTCCGGTTGGGAACCAGCTGCGGCGCTCTGCGTTCTTGATAGGGGACACGTGGATTGGTCGCCATCACTTACCTCAAATTGATTTTGGATGAGAGCCGACGTTTTCATCGGCGGCCTGGTAGCTACGATGCCGCTGGAACGCGGGGGTTTGCAGGGTTCGCGAGTAGCCAGCGTTTACGGGTACGAGATGACCCTAGCCAGCTGGAAATGGCAAAACGGGTTGAAGGCGGGTATATCCATCACCTCTGGGTGAGCCGGAAAACGGCGGTCTCCGCTGGCAAAGTTCTTCGCGGCCGTTGTAACATCTAATCCGTATGCAAGTTTTGGTTTACTCGGCCCCGTGGTGCTGTGATTGCCGCACCGCCAAACGATTCCTCGAGAAGCACGGAATCTCGTACCAGGAAGTGAACATCGAATCGACGCCCGGCGCAGCCGACGAAGTCATCCGCCACACCGGCAAGCGCGCGATTCCGCAGTTCGTCATTAATGGCGAATGGGTGCAGCCTTATCGCCCTGGAGAAGGCTTCCTCTACGAAGAGATGAGCGAACGCCTAGGGCTGTGTCAGCCGTAGTCGCCGCCAGGACCCCGTAAGCGCCAAATCGTGCCTCCCCCAAGAGTCAAGGGATTGAGTAGGAATTCCCTTCACAATCACCCAAATGGCTGGCAAAATGTTATGTGTCAGTTTAGGTTCGCTAGGTCACTGTGCGCATGTTGTGGCTTACGGATCGACTGACTTTGTTTCGCTGTGTCACTTCAGGAGGAAACCATGAAGAAAGTTTTGATTTGCCTTGCGCTGTTGCTGGCAACGCTCCCTGCCATGGCCGACGTCATCATTGTCGGCAACCCGCCGGATCCCGGTGCTGGTAACCAGTTCCCGTTCGGTGGCGCATATAACGCCGAATACCAGCAGTTGTACGCGTCTTCCAACTTCACCGGACCCATACTCATTAACGATCTCGAGTTCTACAACACTCAGTTCGACAACGGCGCTACGTCCCTGCCGACCGGCAACTGGAAGATTCAGCTTTCCACCACGCAAGTTGGTCTCAACAACCTCAGTGGCAACTTCGCTCAGAACGAAGGTAACAACATCACCACGGTTTACGATGACAACATCACGCAAGCGTGGCAGTTCGGCAACACTCTCCACCTCACCTTGGGCAAGTCTTTCCTGTATGACCCCGCCCAGGGCAATCTGCTGATGGATGTCGTGACCTCTGGTGTAACCGACCCGGGTGGAGACACCTTCTTTGACGTCAATAGCACGGGTAACTTCTTCAGCCGCGTGTACTGTGGCGGTGGCATTGCTTGCGGTTCGAATGGCACGGTGGAAACAGGCTACGGCTTGGTGACTGGATTTTCTGGCACTTCGGTTCCCGAACCGGGCACGTTGCTCATGATGGGCACGGGCCTCGTAGGCGCGGTTGGGGTTGTTCGCCGCCGCCTTATGTAGGTCTGAAATTTCGAACGAGCTGTTCAAGGCACGATCTCCAATCGTGCCTTTTTCTTTGTGCTACGAGACAATGAGCAGCCGTGTGGCACGCCCATCTAGCTCGCGTGGCCTCTGTGCATCCAGCCGGGATCGCGTACGTACTCTTCTTCCAGCCTGCGCAGGCGTGCTGACATGATGCTCGAACGCCCCAGGTATCCCACTGGTTGGTATGGATTCTCACGGCTAACCACGGGCATCCGGCCGACATTGGCCCGCAGCATACGCGCGGCGGCATCGTAAAGCACTTCGTCACGGTAGGCCAGGACTAAGTCGCGTGAGCTGGCATCTAGTACGGTCATCTTGCCCGAGGGATCGTTCTCCAGCGCGTGCATCAGGTCAGAGCGTGTGATGATGCCGGCCAGCCGCCCGTCTTCGTTCGTCACGAAAACTCCTTGATGACTCGTCACCGTCGGATCGTGCCGGCCTATGCGGTCCGCTAAGTCCGCCACGGTCATGCTGGCGGGAACTGTATCGAAGTCAGGCGACATGCTGTCACCCACCACAACCTGCTGCAGCACGTCGGGCTCGTAGTCCTGATGAATGTGCAGTCCGCGACGCGCCAGCTTCTCCGTCATGATGGAGTTCCGGGCGTAACGCACTGCAATCAGCGTCGGCGATGACGGTCACCATCATCAGCGGCAGCACCGAGTTGTAATCGCGCGTGATCTCGAAAGCGAAGATGATGAACGTGAAGGCGGCGCGCGAGGCCGCTCCGAAGACCGCGCCCATGGCAACCAGCGCGAATGCTCCCGGCGACAGGTTGGCTGCCGGCCAGAGCTTGTCAATGATCATCGCGAATGCCGAGCCCATGGCTGCGCTGGCCATGAACATCGGCGCCAGCAGACCGCCGGAGGTTCCTGAGCCCAGCGAAATCACCAGTGCCGCCGACTTGAACACCATCACCGCCAGCAGGCCGCCCAGCAGCATCTTGGTGTTCAGAATGTCGGAGATGGTGTCGTAGCCGACGCCCAGCACGCGCGGCACAAAGTAGCCGATGATGCCCAGCCCCAGCGCGCCGATCGCCGGCCACCACATCTCGTGAATTGGCAGCTTCTCGAATTGATCTTCCACCCAGTACAGCGCGCTGGCTGAAGCCCAGGGCCGCGAATCCGCAGAGCACGCCCAGCACCAGGTAAAACGGCAACGCGTGCGGCAGGCCGAAATCGACTGCGCCAACCTCGAACATGGGGCCACGGCCCATCAGCCAGAAGTGGACGCTGGTAGCGAGCGTGCTGGCGATCACCAGCGGGATAAACGAGCGCGACTTGAATTCGAACAGCAGCAGTTCGATGGCGAGAATGACGCCCGCGATCGGAGTGCTGAAGGTGGCGGCCATGCCCGCCGCGGCTCCGCACGCCAGCAGCACTTTGCGTTCGGCCGCCGTCGTGTGCAGCAACTGCCCGACCAGCGAACCCATCGCGCCGCCGGTCTGAATGATCGGGCCCTCCGCGCCGAACGGCCCGCCGGTTCCGATCGCGATCGCCGCCGAGATGGGCTTGAGGATTGCGACTTTGGGCTCGATGCGGCTGCGGTTGACCAGCACCGCTTCCATCGCTTCCGGAATGCCGTGGCCCCGAATCTTGTCGCTGCCGTAGCGCGCCATGATGCCGACGATGACTCCGCCAATCACCGGAGTGACAATCACCCACAAGCCGAGATGATTGTTGCGCGCACTGGTGAAAGCGAACGAGAAGCGATGGAAGAAGAAGATGTTGGTGAACAGCCCGATCAGGTTGTAAAGCAGGAAGGCGATGATACCGGCAAGAAAACCGATGAAGGCGGCCAGCAAGGAGATCAGTGCCGTACGGAAGCGCACCTCCTCGTTTATCAAGGCCGCGTTGCTTGCAGGAGGATTGACGCCATTAACGCCCAGCGTGACTGCGCGTTCGCTCATCGCTTTCCCCCAGCCGCAGTGCGTGGTTGGCCAGCACCGTTCTTGACTGGCCGGCGGTTTGCGCTGCCGTTCACACGGCGAAGCGCGGCGATCAACGCGGGAGCTGCCGAGCGAAGCTCCTCACGATGGTGCAGGGTGAGCTCGCGAAGCACCTCCTCGCCATGCGGGGTGAGGCTCACGTAAACTTCGCGCCGGTCTTGTGCGCCCCGATTACGTTGGATAAGGTCTTTCTCTTCGAGGCGGCTAACCAGCTCGACCGCACTGTGATGTTGAATCTGCAGGCGCTCAGCTAAGTCGGCGATGCGAGAGCCGTTGCGGCCTTCAGACCCGCGCAACGCCAGCATCAGCTGATGATGTTGGGGCTCGACGCCGGCCCGGCGAGCTGCTTGCTCGCTAAAGTGCAGAAAGCGGCGAATCTGGTAACGAAACTCGGCCAGTCCTGCGTAATCGGATTGCTTTAGATCAGCGAAACTCATGTGAGAATAATTATATCGTATAACGATATAATATTCGAGACCGGCTTTTCCTCATGATTGCTGCGGCAATCGCACTCGTTCTATTGGTGCTAGCTAGTACAGGCTTCCGCCGGGCTGGGTAGACGACATGACTCCGGCATTGGCGCTGACACTGTATGCTGACCCGCCTGTCCCGGTCCATGTTGCGACATTGAAGGTACCCACCGAAGGCGTAATGCGATACACCGCGATGTTTCGGTAGGTTACCGGCGTGCCAGCCTGGCAGACTTGCGGCGGTCCGGGTGCCTTCAAGAAGTACGCATTGTTGTTGCCCACGAGGGTAACGTCGCCATTCGTCTCCACCAGCAATGCAGTCTGCTCATCCACGTCAATGTCGCGCGGGGCAGGGGACCAGCCGTTGTTATAGACCCGGCACATGAATGCCAGATCGCGCCCCATGCGGTCGCGGGTTACAAAGTGTGGATCATCAATTAATCCTTGCAAAGCGGGGATACTCACAAAGTTTTCCCCAAAGGCGATGTATTTGTTGTACGGGTCCGCCAGCGCTATCGCCGACGTCACGGTTTTGTTACCGGCGCCAACGTAGACGAACTGGGTCAGCACGTTCATTCCGGCGCTGGTCCCGCCGACCGGAACATTGCGGTTGATCAGGTTCTGCACGGCGCTTTGGACGGGAGTGCCCCGCCAAAAGTTGATGTAGTCGGCCTGATCGCCACCCGCGATGAACAGTGCCTCTGCATGCTGGATGATGCTAGCTACCTGGGGATCATTCGCCGCGGCCAGATTGGGAATGATCAAGGTGGCCACCGAGTTCTCATTGGGGCACAACTGCTGAATATACGGGTTATAAGCATCAGTGCCAGTGGCACGAATGACCAGAAAATCGCCGTTGCCACTCCGCCCGCACATCCACTGGAAGGCGGCATCTACGTCCGTGCCCCCGCCCATAAGAACGGTTCCTGCTGAGGTCGGGGCGCTGACATCGTTTGCATTGCCGACGCGAAAGTAGGAATACTTCTTGGCGGCATGTGCCGGAAGACTGCAAAGGGCGAGTAGCAGGGCGAAAGCAGTAGCCTTCATGGGCCACCTCCAGTGCATGCAAATATAGCGCCTATTTCCGTCCTTGGGTAACCGCCGCCGATGTTGTACCCGCAATAGGTTAAGCTGGTTAGTCGAATACAGAGTTGCAGCTATTTTACGAAGGAGAGTTCGTTGATCGCACGTTATACCCGGCCCGAGATGGGCCGCATCTGGAACGATGAGAACCGCTTCCGCACCTGGCTGGAGGTGGAAATTGCCGCCACCGAAACCCTGGCCGACGCCGGCATAGTCCCGAAATCCGCGGCCAAAGCGATTCGCGAGAAGGGCGACATCGACGTCGCCCGCATTCACCAGATCGAAGCCGAGGTCAAACACGACGTCATCGCTTTCACCACAGTGGTCGCCGAAAAGGTCGGCCCTGAGTCGCGCTGGCTGCACTATGGTCTGACCTCCAACGACGTCGTTGATACCGCGCAGGCGCTGCTGGTTAAGCAAGCGTCGGCCATCATTCGCAACGATCTTACGCAACTCGCCGAAGTGCTGAAACAGCGCGCTTTCGAATTCAAAGACACGCCGCAGATCGGGCGCACCCACGGCATCCACGCCGAGCCCATCACGTTTGGGTTGAAGCTGGCGAACTGGTATTCCGAAGTACAGCGCGACATCGTGCGCTTCGAGATGGCGGCGGAGCAGATGCGCGTCGGCAAACTTTCAGGGGCTGTCGGCAACGGCGCGCATCTCGATCCGGAGTACGAAGAGCAGATTTGCAAGCGCCTGGGACTAGAGGTCGCCGCCGTGTCCAGCCAGGTGATTCAGCGCGACCGTCACGCGTTCTACGTCGCGACGCTGGCGGTGATTGCCTCGACGCTCGATAAGATTCGCCACCGAGATTCGCCACCTGCAGCGCACCGAAGTTCGCGAGGCGGAAGAGTACTTCAGCGAGAAGCAGAAGGGCTCGTCGGCGATGCCGCACAAGCGCAACCCGGTCACCTGCGAGCAGATCAGCGGACTGGCCCGCGTGGTGCGCGCCAACTCGCAGGCGGCTCTCGAGAACGTTGCGCTTTGGCATGAGCGCGATATCTCTCACTCGTCAGTCGAGCGCGTGATACTGCCCGACTCCACGATCCTGGTCGACTATCTGCTGACAAAGACGACGAACCTGATCGACACGCTGCTGGTCTATCCCAAGCGCATGATGAAGAACCTGGAATCAACGGGCGGACTGGTCTTCAGCGGGCAATTGCTGCTCGACCTGGTCGAAGCCGGCATGCTGCGCGAAGATGCGTACCGCCTGGTGCAAGCGAACGCGATGAAGGCGTGGAAGGAAGACCTCAACTTCCACGAGCTTGTCATCAGCGATCCCGAGATTACCTCGAAGGTGAAACGCGAGACGCTGGAGCAAGCTTTCGACCTGCAGCGGCCGCTTGCGCAACGTCGACAAGATTTTTAAGCGGGTGTTCGGATGAGTGAATCTCACTACACCACCCTGACTCTCACATGCGAAGGCCCCATTGCCATTGCGACCCTCAATCGTCCGGACAGGCGCAACGCCATCAGCTATGAGCTGATTGATGAACTGCTGCGGGTGTTGGCAGAGGTTGACGACTCTGATGCCTCCATCCTGATTCTTACCGGTGCTGGCAAGGCGTTCTGTTCCGGAATGGACCTCGACAATCTCCGAGCTATCACCTCGCGCAGCGAGCAAGAGAATTTGGCGGACTCGCAGGCGATGGCGAAGATGTTTCGCACACTCTACGAATTTCCCAAGATCACCATTGCGGCCGTAAACGGCCCCGCGATCGCCGGCGGCTGCGGCTTGGCCACGCTATGCGACTTTACTCTGGCGTCGTCGGAGGCGAAGTTTGGATACACCGAAGTTCGCATCGGGTTTATCCCTGCCATCGTGTCGGCGTTCCTAGTTCGTCAGCTAGGGGAGAAGCAGGCCCGCGATTTATTGCTCACTGGGCGTATCATCGATGCGGAGGAAGCCTATCGCCTGGGACTGGCGACCGAAATGGTACTTCCCGAGCGGCTACTGCAAAGAGCACGTGAATTAGCCGCCGATTTGTTGCAAAATAGTCCTGCTTCTCTGCTTGCGACCAAGCGCCTTCTGAGTAATTATTCGGTAGCGCAACTGACCGACCAGATCGATGCGGCCGTCCAGGAAAACGCACGTATTCGTACGACCGACGACTTCCGCGAGGGCGTCAGTTCGTTCCTCGAGAAGCGCAAACCAAATTGGGTGAGGTGAACCGTGAAGGTATTCGCAAGGCTGGCAGTCTTAATTCTTTTCCTACCCGCGCTGCTACTTGCGCAAACGTCAACAGGTCAGAGCACAACCGGATCCAAGGCGAGCGACTCAAAACCGGCTTACGCGCAGACCGAATCCTCAGGCACTCAGGATTCCGCTCCGGCATCGGTTTCTCCAAAAACTGGGCAGAAGCAGTCCGACCAGGCCACTGCGCCAGCCATGCCAAAGGCTCCTGCGGCCTATCCGATAATGAGCGCCAAGAGCAAAGAGCGCGCACGGCAGATCTACGGGTACTTTGCCCATGGCCAGATGCCACAGTTCTATGCTGCGTTCTCGCCGGAAATGAAGAAACAATCGCCTGAGGCCAAACTCAGCACAATTTCCAAGCAGGTAACCGAGAAGCTCGGGGCTCCAGGTGAAGTGCTCAGTGAGAACTTTTTGCCCAGCCTCTCAGCGCCGGCAACGCTGTACACCCGGACCGTGCAATATAGCAAAGCGAAAGTGCCGGTCACGACGATCGTCGCAATCAACGGCGACGGCGACTTGGTAGATTTTCAGATCGCACCTGTTCCGACCCGCCCGAGAGATGAATACTCTGACTATCAGGACAACACCAAGTTCCGCTTGCCGTTCAACGGCTCCTGGGCGGTTATGCAAGGCGGTCGCACAGTGTACGATAACGCCTTTGTGGGAACCGAAGACAGCCGCTATTCGGTGAGTTTTATGTTTCTGAAAGATGGAATGGCCTTTGAAAACCAGGGCAAGAAGAACAGCGACTATTACTGCTATGGCCAGCCAGTGTTGTCGCCTGCTGCGGGCGTGATTGTGCAGATGGCAAATAATTCAGCGGACCACCCGCCGGGACGGGGTCCGGAGGTTCAGAGCCGCGGCAACTATGTCGTTATCGCCCATGGCAATAGCGAATTCTCCTTGATTCCATATCTCAAGGCCGGCAGCGTGAAGGTGAGAAATGGGCAACGCGTCAAGCAGGGCGAGGCCATCGGAGAATGCGGTAACAGCGGCAGCTCCTTCGCCCCTCACGTGGAGTACAGTTTGCAAAATACGCGCGGTTTCCCGTTGCCTAAGAGCATGCCGGCGCAATTCGTCGATTACACGGCTGACGGAAAACCGGTGGCTATTGGTGAACCGCTGCGCGGGCAAACGGTCTCCAACCAGCCGAAGGCCCCGCCCGTAGAAACCGCCGCCAAGCCGTGACCGGCGGTTCGCACGCTGCTCGGCAGCCGCAGATTTACGAGACCCGCTTACGCGTCCGCTATGCCGAGACTGACCAGATGGGAGTGGTGTACCACTCCAACTACATCATCTGGTTTGAGGTGGGGCGGGTCGAGATGTTTCGCCAACTCGGATTTACCTATAGCGAGATGGAACAGCAGGAAGGCACGCGCCTGGCGGTTGTCGATGTACGCTGTCGTTTCAAGATTCCCGCCCGCTATGACGACCTGATTTGCGTGCGCACGCGGCTGCTGAATGTTCGCGGCTCGCTGGTGCACTTCGCATATGAAATCTTTCGCGACAACGATCAGGTGCTGCTCGCCGAAGGTGAAACGGTACACTTGGTTCTTGGCCTGGACATGAAGCGCAGCAACCTGGCAAAGAAGTATCTCGTACCCTTTTTGCAAGCCGCGGGGCGGGAGTAGTTTTCGGCTAACAGACAACTTACCACTGGCAACTGATTTGAAAGCCCTTCACATTGACGGCAATAGTCTCACCCTTGCGGATGTGCGCGAGCTCGTGTACGAGAACCGCCCGGTGCTGCTCGCGCCCGAAGCCCGTCAGGCTGTAGATCGCGCCCGCGCTGTGGTCGAAGACCTGCTCGATCGCGACCAGGTAGCTTACGCAGTAAATACCGGGGTCGGCCAGCTCAGCGATGTGCGAATTTCGCCGGGCGATATTCGCCGCCTGCAGCTCAACCTGATGAGGTCTCACGCTGTGGGAGTAGGCGAACCGCTGTCGGAGCCGGTCACTCGGGCGATGATGCTGTTGCGCGCCAACTCCTTGGCCAAAGGATTCTCCGGGGTACGCGGTGTGGTGATCGACACCCTCTGTTCCATGCTCAACCGCGGAGTGCATCCGGTGATTCCATCGCAAGGCAGCGTGGGGGCGAGCGGCGATCTGGCACCGCTGGCACATCTCGGCCTGGTGTTGATTGGCGAGGGCGAGGCCGTGTTCAAGGGCAAGCGGTTCTCCGGTGCAGAGGCGATGAAGCTGGCTGATGTTCCTCCTCTGGTTCTGGAGGCGAAAGAAGCGATCTCCCTCATCAACGGTACGCAAGCCATGCTGGCGGTTGGCCTGCTGGCAACCTTGGAAGCCGAAGACTTCGCCGCCAGTGCCGACGTGATCGCCTCGCTTAGCGTTGATGCCTTGCGCGGGACCGATGTGGCTTTCGACGAGCGCATCCAGGCCGCCCGTCCTCATGCCGGGCAGTTCGTTGTTGCGCACAATCTGCGCCTGATGATGGAGGGCAGCGAGATCCGCGAATCCCATCGCGAATGTGGCAAGGTGCAGGATGCCTACTCATTGCGCTGCATTCCACAAGTACATGGAGCGGTGCGCGACACCATCGTGCATTGCCGTAGTGTCTTTGAAGTCGAGATGAACTCGGCAGTCGATAATCCGCTGGTCTTCCCCGCTGCCAAAAAAGTTGGTGCACCCCGCCCGCAAATCGGGGCACCGGCGGCCGGCGAAATTCTCTCCGGAGGAAATTTTCACGGCGAGCCGATTGCTTTTGCGCTCGACTTCCTGGCAATCGCTTTGAGCGCGCTGGCGGGCATTTCCGAGCGGCGGCTGGAGCGCCTGGTAAATCCTTCGTTGAATGAAGGCCTGCCGCCGTTCCTGGCGCCCGGAGCAGGCTTGAACTCCGGCTTCATGATGGCTCAGGTCACCGCAGCCGCTCTGGTCAACGAAAACAAAGTGCTGGCACATCCCGCTTCGGTCGATTCGATTACCACTTCTGGCAACAAAGAAGACTTCGTCTCGATGGGGATGACCGCCGCCAACAAGCTGCAACGCATTGTGGTAAACACGCGCAACGTACTGGCGATCGAAGCAATGGCGGTGGCGCAGGCGATTGACTTTCTGGCTCCCCTAAAGCCCAGCAAGCGTGGGCAGCAGGCCCATGCGGCAATTCGAGCCGTCAGTCCCTCGATTGTTGAAGACCGTATTCTGTCGCAGGACTTCGCACGGGTCTCTGAGCTAATAGCCGGCGGCGCGCTGGCGCGAATCCTACCTTAATCGGCGAGGCGGCCTTCACTGCTTGTGATCGCAGGAGTGTCCGCCAGGAATACCACGAACACCGTACCCCGTAACCGCCCACTCAAGCGGCTGCGCACGCGGATTGATCCTCGGTGTTTTTGAACGATCTCCTTGCTCACCCAGAGACCCAGACCAGTACCCGTCATTCCTTTGCTGGTGATGAACGGCTCGAAAATGCGGTCGCCCAACTCCTCAGCAATTCCCTGCCCCGTATCCGCAACCGTCACTTGAATGCCGCGAAGCCCGTCGGCCCGAACTGCCGACCTGCTGCGCAACAGCAATCGCCCACCGCTGGGCATGGCATCGAGAGCATTGGCAATGAGGTTCGTGAATAGCTGCCGCAGTTCACCCTCGAACGCAGTGATGGGATCGCTGTCGCGGTAGCGACGCTCCAGCACAACTCCCAACCGGTCGAAGCGGGCACGATAAAGAGCATATATAGCATCGAGCAGGTCGCGCACTTGGACGGGAACCGCCCGGCTGGATTGCCGGTGAAAACGCAGCGTTTGGGTCGCGATCTGCGAAACGCGCGTCAGCTCCTGCTCAGCAAGGGTGAGATATTCTCGCCCGGTGGACGACAATGTCGGGTCCTGACTGAGTAAATAAATCAGGTTGGTAACCGATTCCAGCGGGTTGTTGATCTCATGCGCTATGCTTGCCGCCAGCCGACCGGCGGCAGCAAGTTTCTCGGTTTTGCGCAGCGCATCTTCAGCCTTGCGCCGCTCTGTGACATCGAGGATGAGCGCCACAAATCCGCAAACCTTGCCGCCATCATCGATATCGGGAACATACGTAATCAGGACGTCTCGGATAGCATCGGGGTAACGATTCGTGGCCTCGAACTGCACTTCTTCGCCGGCAAGCGCCTGCGCGATTTTGGGAGCCAGGTGAACGTAGTTCTGCCCCGAGATTTCGCGAATAGTGAGCCCGAGGATGTCTTTCAGCGGCCGCTGGAACCATTCTTCGAAAGTACGGTTCACGCGCCGGAACCGCTCTTCGGCATCAACATAAGCCACCAGGCCCGGAACACTGTCGATGATAAGCCGCAATTGTGTCTGGCTCGCCTTCAATTGCAGCACGGTGTTGCGTTGCTCGGTAATGTCCCGGCTAAACGTCACCACGGATTCGACCATGCCGCCGCGGGTGGTCTCGGGAACGCCGGTGCCTATAAAGTGACGGGTTTGCCCATCCGGGCTGTGGAAGCTGAACTCGATGCTGTGCGCGACTCCGTCGGCAAAAATGCGGCGGAGCGAAGCATTCCAGCGCTCGCACAATTCCGCAGGATATCCGATCTCTTCAAAGGTTTTCCCGACCGATGCCGACGCGGGCCTTCCCGTGAGGCGTTCCACATGAGGACTGACGTAGAGGTGGCGAAGATTGCGATCAAACCGTGAAATCACGTCAGGAAGGTTGTCGAGGAGAGTGCGCGCTTCCTGTTCGCGCCGTTGCATTTGCTCAACTGCAAAGCGCCGCTCCGTGACATCGAACGCGGTAGCGAGAATGCATTTCACCCCGCCATATTCAATGGCCGCCGCCGTGAGGTCGAGCCAAACGAGGGCACCGTCGGGACGCAAAATTCGGAACTCATAGCGCGCGGGGGGATCTTCGCCGCGCAGGCGCGCTGCCGCTCGTGCTTTCACCATCTCGCGATCGTGGGGATGCACTCGCTCCCACATCTGGCTGGTCTCGTTCTGCTCCATGCCGATCATCTCGGCGGCGACCCGATTGCGATAGACCACCTGTGTCCCGTCATGAATGAATATTGCGCAGGCGGCGGTCTCGGATACGGCGCGGAAGTTGCGCTCACTCGTTTCCAGGGCAGTAAACAACCTGGCGTTTTCAATCGCCACCGCCGCTCGGCTCGCGAGAGCTTCAGCCAGTACACGATCTTGCTCAGTAAGGCCGCGCTCCGACTCCGCGGTTACCAACGTGATGAGGCCCAACACTTCATCTCGATGCATCGGGCACCACGACCGCCGACCGCATCTGGAGCTGCCGCAGCGCAGCCAGATGCTCGGCGTCGCGTGCGGTGCGCTCAAGCAGGCTGTCGTCGATCACCGGCACGAGTTGTGAACGTGCCGCGCTAACCGTTTGCGCAAGCAGGGTCCCGGAATCAAGTCTAGTGGGGTAACGATGCCCGAAGTCCCGCACAAATTGCAGCTTCTGTTCGTCTCTGTGAGCCACGGCGACCCGCTTCAGCACGTTCCCGTCTACCAGATCGATGGCGCACCAATCAGCAATTTGAGGCACGGCGAGCTTGGCTATCGTGGCCAGCGTGTGTTCGTAGTCGAGGGACGACGCCAACACGGCGCTTGCCTCGGCAAGAAAGTCGGAGCGGGCCCTTGCCAGGCTCTGCTCGCGGTACAGCTCTGAGGCTGCCAGCGCAGAACTGCTAAGCCGAGCAAGTCTCTCGCCGACATGGATTTCTCTTTCGCTGAACGAATGTGGGTTGCGGAAGTAAAAAACGATTGTGCCACGGCGTTCCTGCTGGATGAAGATGGGTACGGCCATCAATGAGCGAATCCCTTCGCGCCGGAAGGTCAGGACGCGATCGGTCAGCAGGCCCTCACTCTCCACGTCACCGGCACATACCGGACTCGCGGGCATCATGTCGGCATCACCCCGCACTTGGTCCGTGAAAGTCCGGGATAGTCCCCGGCCGGCGGCTATGCGCCATTCTTCCCGGCTGCTTTCCAGCAACCAAACAGCGTAAGCATCGGCGGGGATTCCGGCTGCGGCTGTATCCAGAACAGAATCAAGAATGGTGGCGCGTTCGTGGGCCTCTTCGAGTGGCCAATGCGCAACGGATTGTTTGACGGTTTCAACCTTTGTCGCATTCCCAAACATGAGGCCCCGTTCGACCAACACGGTGACTACGCCGGCAAGCGCGTGGAGAAGCGGCGTACTACCTTCGCCGGCTTAAGCAGAATTATCCCACCGCACAACAGGCGATTGGATGCGCACCACACAACCAGTGTTGTCCAATTGCTTGGAGCTAGACCATCTGGGTGCCCCAAAGATCGTGCAGGTGAACTACGGCCCAGCAAACGTCCCTCGGAATCAATTACCGGAAGCGACGTGATTCTACGTGGTTCCATAATTTCCAGCGCGGCAATGGCGAACTCCTCGGGCCCGATGGTCTGTGGATTTGGCGTCATGCACTGCGCCGCGGTAAGATCCAGGGCGTGCTTGCCGCGTTGCTCGAGAAGGCGGCGCAAATCTCCATCGCTGATCAGGCCGAGTAGCTTGCCGTCGGCGCGACCGTCGTCATGCCCAGCTCTTGCGAGACATTTCGTAAATAACGTCGCTCATACTTGCCGCAGGCGCAACGCAAGGCAGGGCGTCGCCGCTATGCATCAGTGACCACGCACTCGCCAGCCGCTTTCCCAGCTTGCCGCCCGGATGAAGGTCGGCGAAATCGTCTTCTTTGAATCCACGCTTTTCCGAGAGGACGATTGCCAGCGCATCCCCCAACGCCAGCATCGTCGTGGTGGAGGCCGTCGGCGCCGATCCCAACGAGCAAGCTTCTTTGGCGGGATATCGAACAATCCAGCGCCGCGTCCGCCCCCGCCGCCAAGGTGGATATCTCGGCCTTCAAACATTCATGGCATCGGCAAAGGTCAGCGCAACCAGAGGAATCCGCAATCGCTTAAAAGCCGGTGGAACCAGCTGAAGGATCTCTTCTGTCTCGCCGCTGGCGGAGAGCGCCAGCACCACATCACCACGCGCGATCAGTGCCAAGATCGCCATGCAACGCATCCACCGGATGCAGGAACAATGCGGGAGTGCCCGTGGAGCTTAGCGTCGCAGCAATCTTCCGCGCCACGATGCCGCTCTTTCCCATGCCGGTGACCACCACTCGTCCGGCGCAAGCGAGACAACAAATCCACTGCTTGCTGGAACGCATGCGCCATCGGACCCGCAATGCGATCGGCCAGCGCCCGCAACGCTTCCGCCTCAATCCGCACGACATTTTCG
>CAVWWZ010000008.1:0-33920 GCA_963758835.1 uncultured Acidobacteriaceae bacterium
GCCGCGGCGAGCTTGCCGCCGGGATAGCTGTGGGCCACGTCGAGCAGCAGGGCCTCGATCTCGGGCCGGAGCTTGGAGCGGATCTCCTCGGGGTCGATGTAGACCCCGAACCGCTCGGTCGCCCAGGCGGCCAGGCCGTCGCGGTCGTAGCGCGGGCTCTGCTGGCCCTGCGACCGCTCGGCCAGGAACCGGGTCAGGCCGACGCGGACGGGGAATTCGGCCTCCTTCCGGGCGTAGAGCTCGCGGGCCTGGGTCTGGAGGCTCCGGACGATCTCGGCCCTGGAGGGCTTGGCCCAGGTCGCCGGGTCGATCGCCAGGCCGAACTTGTGGTGGCCCAGCCGGCCAGCGTCCGCCGGCCCCAGTCCTCGAGGAGGAACTCCTTCGAGCGGGGCGAGGTCGACGGCCTCGATCGTGGCCACGGCCTTCTCGGCGAGGAAGTCCTCGAGCTCGATCCGGTTGAAGACGAATCCTCGCCCTCGAATCTGGCGACTTCCGGAGGTCCTTGTCCTTGAGGTTCGTGCCGTATCGGGCGTTGAACCACGAGGCCAGGGCCATCCAGTTGTATTCGCCGGGCTCGGCGTCGGCGGGGAGGTTCTCCTCGATCGCCTCGCGGATCAGGCTGCTGGCCTGGCCCTCGGCCTCGTGGCGGGCGGCGGACTCGGCGTCCTCGAAGGACAGGCCCTTGAAGGCTAGGCTTTCATCTACCTTGGCCAACGACAGATTGGTATCGAGGACACCGAGAACCTGGGTGCTTGCCGGATGGGCATGACACGCCGCATTTGAGCACGCCGGCTGGTTCTCAATCGGGGTGATGATTCCCAGAACGCGACTGCCATCCGCGCGATAAATGCGGAAGCGGTCTGAACGCTTCAAACGAGCCAGGGTTCGCGATTGCTCATGGCACGCATAGCAGGCCTCGGAGGCCTTGTCCACGTTCTTACCGACTTCCTCGGGGAAGGTCGAATAGCTGATGACCCCTTCTGAATTCATGATGCGCACCCGCACCATGCCGGGCTGGTCGGCCATGTTGATCATCATTTCGTACAGGCCGCCACGGTCGTTCTTCAGCATGTAATGTGAGGCACTGCGCCGCAATACCTCGCTCTGCTGTTCAGCACTGACCAATGCCGCCGCTTCCAGGTGCTTGCGATGCTGGACGATGGTCAGGTAGGTCAGGAGCCCGAAGGTGATGGCCATCACGACAAACATGGATGCCATCAACTTGAAGCTGATACTGCGGCCGTCTTTCCACTTGCGAACTACATTACGGCTGAGACTCGAGTTGGTCAGTCTCCGGCATGTACTGGCACCGCCAGCTCGTCAGGGATGTAGTCTGTTGTTGGAGCGCGCGGAAGTGGGTTCCCTTTCCTTTTCGAAGATAGGCAGATATCGCGCCGCAAACCCGAAGATGGCAAATCCCAAAGCCACGAACATGGCTGTGATTACCACCTCGGTCCACTTCGGCGAATAGCGGCCGCCAACCGCGCTCTCGACTCCGGTGATGGCCACATTCAGACGATTGGTAACGAATCCCAGCAACGCGAGCACGGCTGCCAGGTAGAGGCCTTGCGCGCTGTTTCGCACTCTGGGAATCATCAGTAACCCCAGCGGCAGAAACAACGGAGAGCGAATATCTCCAGCAGGAAGAAGCGCTGTTCGTAACTGGAGACGAGCACCAGCTTCAGCACTCCCCGGTGGTAAAGGTCTTGCAGACGCAGGATGCCATATAGAGCGAGCACCACTGCGAGCACGCGGCCCAGGTCTTTCAGCAGCGGCAGCTCCAGTTCCCGTCCGAAATACTTTGAGCTCATGGAAGATTCGAAAATGGTCATTGCCAGTCCAACCGCAATGGCTGAAAGATAGAAGAAGACTGGCAAGCAGCGGGCTGTACCAGAACGGGTGCAGCTTGTTGGGCATGATCAGGTACAGCGTTCCCAGCGACGACTGGTGCAAGGTGGACAGCAGTACGCCCAGGATGATGAAGATCCACATTACCTTCTTCACCATGCGCAACGGGGTGTGCAGGCCGAAGTGCTCAAACACGATGGGCGAGAACTCCATCGCCAGCACGGCCGTGTACAGCATCACGCAGTACGCAACCTCGAACATCACCGAATGCGGATTGCGCATGACCAGCGGATGCCAGATGTTCCACGGCAAACCGAGGTCGTACATGAGCGCGGCGCAGACCAGCAAGTAACCGAGAAACGCCGTCAGGATCGTCGGCCGGACGATGGGATGAAAGCGTTTGATGTTGAACAGATGTGGACCGCCGCCGTCAGGGTGAAACCGCCGGCTGCGAGCATCACTCCGCACATTACGTCGAAGCCGATCCATAGACCCCACGGGAACTGATCGCTCAAATTCGTGGAAGCGCCCAGGCCCTTGAAGAAGCGAAGGTAGGTGCAGTAAACGCCAGCCGCCATGATGAACAAGAAGACGGCCTTCCAGAACGTGAAACGCATCTTGGGCATGTCTCGCAGGGTCACTGTCCACCGCCTTTCTTTTCGCGTGCTTCGGCTTCAGCAACGTCTTCGCGGCGGTGGGTGATCCAGTAAATACCGCCGAGGAGAGTTCCAAAGAGGGGGACAAAGTCAGGGATCCGCGACAGTACCTGGTAGGTGTACATAGGCAGGGCGCGATCTGTGAGATCGGTGCGTAGTCCGAACTGGTTGAACCCGACGGAGGACAGCATCATGACGGACGTTCCGCCGACTTCAGTCTCACCGAAGATGTGGGGCACGTACTTGCCGGGCTCGTCGTGCATCCGCTTCCTGGCTTCGGCCAGCAACTCTTCGCGCTCGCCGAACTTAGTCGCCCCCGTCGGACAAATTTCGGCGCAAGCGGTCTGGCCGCCGGCGGCAACCCGCTGGTAGCACATAACGCATTTGCGAACGCCGGGTACTGCTTTGTCCCATTCGTACTTCGGAACACCGAAAGGACACGCCGCCATACAATAGCGGCATCCCATGCAGCGGCTCTTGTCGTAGGTCACCGGGCCGAGTGCGGTTTTCTTCAGCGCACCCACCGGACAAACCGAGGCACAGGCGGGGTCGTCGCAGTGCTGGCAGAGGCGACGCATAAATTTGTCCTCTTTCACCAGGACAGTCGTGTATTTGTGCGCGGACGTGACCTCTTGGGCTGCGATCTTGTCGTCGTACGGCAGGCCGTTTTCAGTGGCGCAGGCCTGCTCGCACTGCTTGCAGCCGATGCACATCGTGGCATCGTAGAGAATTCCCTTGCTCATGTGTTTGATCTCCCCAATCGGCGCGAGGCGACCGACTGGACGTGTGTAGTCCCGGCTCCGGCAAGCCCGGAAGTGCGTGTGAGTGCGGCTTTTCGGAGTAAGAAGGTTCGGCCTGAGACGGCCGATTTTGGGTTAAGCTTCGCCCCCAGAGGCACGGACTGCTGATTCGTGCCCGAGACTCTTGCGTGCGAATCCCGGTGCGGCTATTCACTGTGACCCCGACCGGCCTCCGGAGGAGAGCAGGCGCGCCCCCGGCGGTCTGGAAAAAAGAGAAGACTACTTGCCCAATGTTTTGACGTATCCAGCTAGCTTTTGCGCTTCTGCCTGGCTGATACCTTTGGCGCCAAAGGCGTGCGAAGCCTTCTTCTGAGGGCCGCCATTTTCGATGAAATCGGCAAGCTGCGCATCAGAAGCCTTCTGAACTTGGTCGGAGGAGAACGCCGGTGCTCCCATCTTTTGTCCGGCGGTAGTCGTCTTCCCGTCTACCCCATGACATCCAGCGCATTTCGTCTTGTAGATGTCGGCCTGAGCCCACGACAGATTCGGAAGAATAAGGAATAACGCAAGCGCTACCAGAAAAACTGCGAATATGACTTTCTTCATCACTTCTCCTGAGCAGGACATGTGAAAACGGGCAACGGATGAATGAACGCTTTGAAAACCACCCGCGCGGACTAATCTTCGATCCGTAGACCTAGTTTCGGCCTGAGACCCGAAATCAATCTGTGATTCATGTCACTTTTGTGCGTGATGTAGTTCGCAACGGGAGCCACTCGGCTGTGGCGATTTTCAGCTTTCGTCGAATGGACGGGAGGGAGTTGTGGCGATCTTCAGCGAGCGAAACAGCGAAGGCCCGCCAAGGTAATGAATTTTGTGGCGATTCGTCGCTATCACTTATGCCGCGGCGGTGTAGTGCCTTTCGATAGCTTGCAGAACCCGACTCCGGCTACCTTGAGCGTCCGAATCGCTGTCGTCGTCCTCGATCGACCGCACTTCATCCGCAAGGTCGGAGTCCTTGATGGTCTCACGGAGCCATTGCGAGTAGTCGTGGTTACGCAAATGGAAGAGCCAGGTTACGTCGTCAACACCTTGGGCCATGGTGCCGAAGATTTCGAGATTCTGGGCACGCAGGTTCAACTTGTTGTCCGGTCCGCGGAAGTAGAAGCTCCGATCAGGACCTAACTCTCCCTGGGCGTATTTCCGCAGATGCCGCCGCCGCTCCATCGTTGCAGTGCAGAGTTTTGCAACAAAGGGCGGTTCCTGTTTGCTGCGCAGCCAGACCATGCCCTCGCCGGTCTGGAGTTCCTGCTGTGGAACCTTGGGCGACGGTTCGGATAGGACCTTCGCCAGTTCTCCCAGAGTTTTTGCCGGATCTTTTCCCACTGCTACTGCAATCTCAACCTGCTCCAACGCAGCATGCGCCATGGATTCCGGATGCACGGTGATGAAAATCATGCCGCCGATCGATTGCGGCAGTGTAGTCGCCGCCGGCACCCAGGACGATGGCAGCATGTGGTGCGCTTCATCGACGACCAACCAGTGCGGCCGCGCCGTCCGGGCACGCAGGTCCGTGATGTACGGAAGCAGCGATGCGAAAAACAGAGGCCGATCTTGCAGCGGAATACCGAGCAGATTCACCACCAGGTTCTGCTTTTGATCTTCCAGGGCCTTCATTACCTGCTTGATATCCGGCGCAGCCTGCGGGCTACCGAACTGTACCGCCCCTATAAAGTCCTCGTAGTCGCCTTCGGGATCCATCAGGCAAAACTGATATTTGTGCTCGACTAGAGCTTCCAACACCCCGGTGACAGCCGTAGATTTTCCACTGCCTGAAGGGCCCGCGAACAGCAGGCTTCCCCGTTGTGAAGCGATTCGAACCGGTTCGCCGTTCTGCCGATTGCCGAGGGTTAGGGAATGGCGCTTCAGCTTGTCATCGAAAGAGCAAAGGTCGTCTTTGAGAAGCTGGTCGATCAGCTCTGCGACACCGCCTCCATGATCGCCCTGGGTGACGAAGTCGGCGCGCTCCTTCAGCGATTCCAACGCGTTCGCGACCGCGACCCCGCATTCGCATGCTGATAGAAATGCGTGATCGTTCTCCGCATCGCCAACGCCAACCACGTTGTGCGGAGAAAGGCAAAGCTCCGCCAAGGCAGCCTCAAGGCCGGTCTGTTTGTTAGTGCCGGAGGGCAGCACCATCACCGCTCCCTTGTTGAAGCTGACCTGCAACTCCAGTCCGAGTTGCTGTATGGCATCGAGGACGGCAGTCTGGTGAGGTTCCCAGGTGGCGACAATCCCCTGACCCACTGAGAAAGGGACTCCTCTTCGCTTCAGCTCATCTAGAAACTGCGGGTTGGGAGGATCGGCTAACGGCCGCTCATGCTGTGTCTTCGGGTTGTATAGCAGGCCGCCGTTTTCGGCCACGACCAACTCGCAACGGTCGATCTCCGGCCATACGTTCTTCAAATCGTTCAGCTCGCGTCCGGTTACTAGTATCAACTTGCGGCCAGAGTCGAGCAGGCGATCGATGGCTCCTAAAGTTTGCTGATCGATCTTGCCATTGGATGCCAGAGTGCCGTCATAATCAGAGGCGAGGACCAGGTATCGCATCCCGAGTTGGATGCAAGTTGCACAGCAATTTGTCCTACGGGATCCAGCAGTAATCTTGCTGCAATAATTGGTTTGGCTTCGCCAACTAAACTCTTGCAGACGCTAACTCACAAAAGAAGACGGTAGATATGCAAGGCAGTTCCCAGTATGACGTAATCATCATCGGAGCCGGGGTTGCCGGCCTTGCTGCTGCTGAGCGTCTTGGCAAGGCAGGCCTGCGAGTCCTGGTGCTCGAGGCTCGCGCACGAGTTGGCGGCCGGGTTTGGAGCCTGCCGGGCCCCGCTCCAGAGGCCGACATCGAGTTAGGAGCCGAGTTTGTTCATGGCAAGCCGCCGCTGCTCGACGAGTACATAAAGAAACACGGGCTGAAGCTGTTCGAATTGACCGGCCAGACTTACTGCCAAGGCGATACTGGCCAGCTTGAACCCTGCGGGGACGAGGGTGGTGAAATCTTTGAGAAGTTGGACACGCTGGATCCTGCCTCTTTTCCCGACGAGACGTTTGAGGAGACGTTACGGACCCGTTTCGCCGACAGCCCCGAGGACGAAAAGCAGTCGGCTCGCGCATTTGTCAGAGGGTTCCATGCCGCCGACCCAAGCCGCATCAGCACCCACTCCATCATCTATGGCGATCACGCCGACCGAGAGATCGAAGAAGATCGTGGCTTCCATATCTTGGGTGGCTATAGCAAGTTGGTGGAAGCACTGGTGCGTGCGCTTCCAGACACAGTAACTGTCAAGACTCGACTGCCAGTCGCCCAAATCGACTGGCGACGCGACCTGGTAGTCGTGTTGGCCGGAGCGGAAAATTCCGAGCAGATGCAGGAGTTCGCCGCTCCGCGCGTGGTGGTCACGCTGCCGCTTGGCGTCCTGCAGCAAGAACTTCAGCCTCTCGGCGCAGTCACGTTTAAGCCTCCGCTGATCGAGAAGCGTGGCGCGCTGGCAAAGCTTGCGATGGGACCAGTTGTGCGGGTTACGCTTCGTTTTGACAGCGCCTTCTGGGAAGATCCTCAAGTAATGGGCGAACAAGCGCTGCGCGACGCGCATTTCATTTTCAGCGACGACCCCAGCTTCCCAACCTGGTGGACGGCCGCACCCGGGCTACACGTGCCACTCCTCGTGGGCTGGTGCGCCGGGCCATGTGCCGATGCGAAAGGGTCGACGGAGGAAGGTGAGCTCTGTTCCGAGGCAATACGATCGCTCGCCGGCATTCTCTCTCTGCCAGAAAGCTTCGTCGCCCAGCACCTTACGCACTTCTACCATCATGATTGGCAGTCTGATCCCTACTCTCGCGGAGCTTACAGCTACGTGCTCGCCGGAGGTATGGGCGCTCAGCAAGAACTGGCACGACCACTAGCAGGTCGTTTGTTTTTTGCGGGAGAAGCCACCCAGAGTGACGGTCACCATGCGACCGTTCACGGCGCTTTTAGTAGTGGGGTGAGAGTAGCGGAAGAGATACTAAAGCTGGAGCGCCGTTGAGGTGCTCAATCGCCGCCGACGACGTGGGCGAGTTCGTTGGCCGCAGCCTGCTTCTGCGTCCGGGCTGGGTCGAAGAAATGCAGGATTCCAAAGATTGCCCAACGCCCCAGCACAATGCCAATGGCAAAAGCGAAGACTATCGTAAGCAACAGCAGAATCGACAAAAACATAGAAGTCATTACCACCGTCTCATTCTGAATAGCCGCTGGTCAATCCCCTCGGAAGCGTAAGCCCCTTGGCCAGCATCTATTAAGAGCAATCACTCCTACTCTGGATGCAACAACTGTACCGCGCGTTGACGCCCGCGGAGATTGACAAATAAGATACTGGAGTAGAGCTGCGCACACCTCCTCGCCAAGGTTCCAGGACGGTACCGGTCGTGATTTCCGGCCTTTCATCCGGACATTCTGATCTCGGAGTCTCTCTGGATCGCTCCCAGCAGGACGCGGCGCCCAGGTAGGGTAACGAAACGGGCCGATGGGAATTACCAGCATCACCGTCCGTGGGGCACGCCAGCACAACCTGAAGAACATCAGCGTCGAGATTCCGCGCAACAACCTTGACGGTGATCACCGGCCTGAGCGGCTCGGGGAAGTCGTCGCTCGCCTTCGACACCATTTACGCCGAGGGGCAGCGGCGCTATGTCGAGACGCTGTCGGCCTATGCGCGCCAGTTCCTCGATCAGATGGAGCGGCCCGACGTGGACAGCATCGATGGCCTGAGCCCGTCGATCGCCATCGAGCAGAAAACCACCAGCCGCAGCCCGCGCTCCACCGTCGGAACGATCACCGAGATCTACGACTATCTGCGCCTGCTGTATTCGTCGGTCGGCGTGCCGCATTGTCCGCAATGCGGACGGCAGATCTCGCGCCAGTCGGCCGACCAGATCGTGCAGCAGGTGATGGAGCTGAAGCCGGAAGATCGCGTGATGGTCATGGCGCCGATCGTGCGCGGCCGCAAAGGGCGAGTTCAAGAAGGAGCTGGACAAGCTGGCGCAGCAAGGGTTTACACGCGCGCCCGCATCGACGGCGAGCTGCGCAACATCGCCGACGAAGAGATCAAGCTCGACAAGCGCAAGAACCACACCATCGAACTGGTGGTCGATCGCCTGCTGGTGAAGCCGGGAATCGAGCGCCGGCTGGCGGCGTCGGTGGAGCTGGCGATGAAGCTGGCGAACGGGCTGGTGCAGGTCGCGGTGGTCGGCGGCGAAGAGCGGCTGTATTCGTCGAAGCTGGCGTGTCCCGGAGTGCGGCATCAACGTGCCGGTGCTGGAGCCGCGCTCGTTCTCGTTCAACAGCCTGTATGGCGCCTGTCCGGAGTGCAATGGTCTGGGCAGCAAGTACGATTTCGATCCGGCGAAGGTGATCACCGACTGGTCGAAGCCGCTGCTGGACGGCGGCCTGGGGCCGGGCTCGGCGTCGCAGAACCTGATTCGCATCGCTGCAGCTGGCGGCGCGAGGCCTACGGCTTCGATCTGTCGACGCCGTTCGAGAAGCTGCCGCGCAAGACGCAGAACCTGATCCTCTACGGGCCGGAGCAGGCGAGAAGAAGCGCGGCGGATTCCTCGGCGTCTTTGCCTATCTGCGGCAGGCGATGGAAGACAGCTCGTTCGGAGGGCTATCGCGACTGGCTGCTGGATCACATGTCGGCGACGACGTGCCCGGCGTGCCACGGCAAGCGGCTGCGGCCGGAGAGTCTGGCGGTGAAGGTGAACGGCATGTCGATCGCCGATTTCACCGCGCTGCCGGTATCGCGGGCGGTGGAGGCGGCGGCGCAGATCAAGCTGTCGCGAGCGCGAGAGAGCGCATCGCCGGACGCATTCTGAAGGAGATTGCCGAGCGGCTGGGCTTCCTGAATGCCGTCGGGCTGGGCTACATCTCGCTCAACCGTTCGGCGGCGACGCTTGAGCGGCGGCGAAGGCCAGCGCATTCGCCTGGCGACGCAGATTGGCTCGAAGCTGCGCGGCGTGCTGTACGTGCTCGATGAGCCTTCGATCGGTCTGCATCATCGCGACAACGATCGCCTGCTGCAAGCGCTGGAATCGTTGCGCGACCTGGGCAACACCGTGCTGGTGGTCGAGCATGACGAGGACACGATTCGCCGCGCCGATTACGTCATCGATCTCGGCCCGGGCGCCGGCCGTCACGGCGGCGAAGTGGTGGCCAGCGGAACGCCCGCGCAGATCGCAGCCGCGCCGCGCTCGCTGACCGGGCAGTACATCTCCGGGCAGAAGCAGATCACGTATCGCTACGCGCGCCGCGCAGCCGAACGGCAAAGCCATCACGATTCTGGGCGCGCGCGAGAACAACCTGAAGAATCTCGATGTCAGCTTTCCGCTGGGAGTGATGACGGTGGTGACCGGCGTCTCGGGCTCGGGCAAATCGACGCTGGTGAACGACATTCTGTATCGCGCGCTGGCCAAGGCGCTTTACCGCTCGCGGGAAGAGGCCGGCGCGCACAAGTCGATCACCGGGACCGAGTACATCGACAAGGTCATCCGCATCGACCAGTCGCCGATTGGACGCACGCCGCGCTCGAATCCGGCGACTTACACCGGCGTGTTCACGCAGATTCGCGATCTCTATGCCATGCTGCCGGAGTCGCGCGAGCGCGGCTACAAGGCGGGACGCTTCTCCTTCAACGTGGCCGGCGGCCGCTGCGAAGCCTGCCAGGGCGAAGGCCAGCGCCGCATCGAGATGAACTTCCTGCCCGACGTTTACGTCCTGTGCGAAGTGTGCGGCGGCAAGCGCTACAACCACGAGACGCTGGCGGTGAAGTACAAGGGCTACTCGATCGCCGATCTGCTGGAGACGCCGGTGGCCGACGCGTTGCCGGTGCTGGAGAACATTCCGCAGATCAAGCAGAAGCTGCAGACGCTGGTGGATGTCGGGCTGGGCTACATTCATCTGGGACAGTCGGCGGTGACGCTGTCGGGCGGCGAGGCGCAGCGCATCAAGCTGGCGCGCGAGTTGAGCAAGCGGCAGACCGGCAAGACGCTGTATCTGCTGGATGAGCCGACGACCGGGCTGCACTTCGACGATGTCAGCAAGCTGCTGGAGGTGCTGCACCGGCTGACGGACTTGGGCAACAGCATCATCATCATCGAGCACAATATGGATGTGATCCGCAATGCCGACTGGATCATCGATCTGGGCCCGGAGGGCGGAGAGGACGGCGGCCGCATCGTTGCGCAGGGCACGCCGGAGCAGGTGGCGCGGGTGAAGAAGTCCTACACCGGACAAACATTGGCCAAACTGCTGCCCGGCGCGTCCAATGTCGAACGGTGACGAAGCGTTCCGAAGCAAGTAGGCGCCAATGGCTGAACAGTGATCGCTGGACCGTATGTCATGACGCTGCAGCGCGCTCCCGTACCCGGCGAGAGATACTTCCGCCTGAGTCGAGCCGCAGCCGCTTTCGAGTTCTTCAGCCGTTCGCCCCGCCTCCCAAGAGAGCGTTTCCTGCCTGGACGATCTGGGACGTGCTGGCATCCTCGTGCGTGACTGTTGTTGGCGATTCTCGTCTTCAGCGTGATCGCGCTGGCCATTGCCCACAGTCTTCCCAGCTTATCACGGGCTTTCCATCACGAACTGGCGCAGGAGCCGCTGATTGTGATCGGCGCGCAGATCGCCAGCTTATCCCATCGTTATCTGTTCATGCGTAATCGTACGGCGGCGGAGCGACGAGCCGTTCTGGCAGGCGATCCAATGGAATTGGCCGAGCGCGCAGAGCAGCCTGGTTTTACATCGGTGGGATCGTGCTGGCGCTTGTCGGTCGAAAGCCTGGCGCGTTTCCTGCCGATTCCGAAGTCGCTGCCGATGGACAAGTTCTTCAACGACGCCACCAGCGCGTACATGATGGCCGTCTTCGGCATACTGCTGGCGCCGTTGCTGGAAGAGTTGTTCTTTCGCGGAATGCTCTATCCCGATACTGCGCCGGGGATTGGGCGTGCTTGCTGGCGCGTGTTGCTGACAGCGGCTGCCTTCGCCGCAATCCACGGAGCCCAGTTGGGATATGCCTGGGCGCCCATTCTGAGCATCTTGTGGTCGGCGTTGTTCTGACTCTGGTGCGCGAGCGCACCAGTTCGGTGGCCGCCGTCGTTCCTCATGCATTGCGGGATACAACTTCGCCCTGTTTGCGCTGCTCTGGATTGGCAGCGACCACTTTCGCCACCTGGAAAACTGGCCGGCTAGGAGATGGTATCGTGAATGGCAAGCGCGCGCGAACAATTACTGCCGATGCTGGCTGAGAAATCGTTTCGCCTGGGCAATTCAAACTTTCCAGCGGCGGCACCAGCGACTATTACATCGATTGCCGGCTGACCACGCTCGATGCAACAGGAGCGCTGCTGACCGGAGAGACCGTGTTGCAGGAGATCCAAAGCCGCGGGTGGAAGGCGGACGCCATCGGCGGGCTGACCATGGGAGCCGATCCCGATCGTGGTGGCGACGTCGGTCATCAGCGCACAGCAGGGTAAGCCGATCAACGGTTTTCTGGTGCGCAAAGCGGAGAAGACGCACGGCACCGGCCAGCGGATCGAAGGCTTTCGCGAGAAGCCCGCGCGCGTGGTGATCGTGGACGACGTCTGCACCACGGGCGCTTCCACCATTCAGGCCATTGAAGCGGCGCGCGAATACGGCTTCGAGATCGCCGGCGTGCTGTGCCTGGTGGAGCGCGAAGAAGCAGGTGGACGCGCGAACGTAGAGAAGGCGGCCGCGCCGGCGCCGTTCGTAGCGCTGTTCACCGCCAACGACGTTCGCGCGGAGCACATCAGACACGCAATCTCGTTCTTAGAAACGACATGAGCATAATCAAGACACTGGAATGGACCGACGCTGGGGTGCGCTTCATCGATCAGACGAAGCTGCCCACGGAAGAGACTGTACGTAACCTGCAAGACCTACGAAGAAGTGGCGGACGCGATCAGCACCATGATCGTGCGCGGCGCCCCGGCAATCGGCGTTGCCGCAGCCATGGGCGTTGCGTTGGGCGTGCGTGACTCGAAGGCTCAAACGTCGACGAGCTCGCAGCCCGAGTTCGACGCAGATTTGCAAGGTCCTCGGCGCCACCCGCCCCACGGCGGTCAACCTGTTCTGGGCGATTCGCCGCATGCAGGACAAGTTCGCGCAGTTGCGAGACAAGCCCGTCGCCGAGATCAAGCGCGAGATGGTTGCCGAAGCGCAGCGAATGCAGGTGGAAGACATCGCCGCCAACCAAGCGATGGGCAAACACGGCGCGGTACTGCTGCCCGCGAGCGGCGGCGTCCTGACCCACTGCAATGCCGGAGCGCTGGCGACGGCGGGATACGGAACCGCGCTGGGCGTCATCCGCGCGGCCGTCGAATCGGGCAAGGAACTGCAGGTGTTTGCCGATGAGACGCGGCCGTTCCTGCAGGGCTCGCGTCTGACAGCGTGGGAGTTGATGAAAGACAACATTCCCACCACCGTGATCTCCGACAACATGGCCGGAGCCATCATGCGGCAGGGCAAGATCAACGCCGTCATGGTGGGCGCCGACCGCATCGCCGCCAACGGCGATGTCGCCAACAAGATCGGCACCTACACGGTGGCCGTCCTGGCGAAGGAGCACGGCATTCCCTTCTACGTGGCGGCGCCGATTTCGACTGTTGATCTGGAAACTCCCGACGGCAGCAAAATTCCGATTGAGCAGCGCTCTGCGAGTGAAGTCACGCACATGGCCGGCAAACAAATCGCGCCCGATGGCGTCGGCGTCGAGAATCCCGCGTTCGATGTCACGCCGCATGAGTACGTCTCGGCCATCATCACCGAGCGTGGCGTGGCACGCGCACCTTATACCGAATCGTTAAGAGCGCTGTTTGTAGAGTCCAAGCCTGACCAAAAGTAGGTATGCGCGTCACACTTTGGCCGAAGCGTAGTCCAAAAACGCGGAACGCTTCACTGAGGCTGCGGGTTCTGGTTGGCAGGATTGAGTTGCTGCTGGTACTGCTGCTGTTGCTGCTGCATCCTCTGCAGTTCCTGCAGCAGTTGCTCAGGCGTCTTGACGCCTTGCTGACCGTCCTGCTGCTGAGCGTCCGCATTCTGGTTCGGCTGAGTGGGAGTGTAGCCCGGACGGAATGCTCCCGGCGGCGGCTGATTTCCGTTTGCCGAGCTGTCTTCTATCACCGAGGGCTCCGGCGGCGGAGTGTAATCGTCTTCCTGTTGGGCCTCGGGCTCGGGCTGTGGAGCAGGCCGATTCTGCGCTGTGTTGGTGATCGGACCAGCTTGCCGGGGGGTGAGAATCAGCTTCTGTACTGAGCCCGGCTGGTCGGGGCTCCCCAAAATGATGTAGTTGAACTTTGAGCCGTCGAGCAGGTTGGCTAGCACATCTCGCGGCTGCCCCGGCCCGAGTTGTGCCACCACGCGATCATTACTGGCACTGGCGCGGTATATCGAACGACGCCCCCGTCTTCGCCTGAACCGATCTAAGTACCTGAGCCAGCGTGGCGTTGTTCGACTGGATGCTCAGTTGTCCACCCTGATACGAAACGGTGGGCGCGACCGGCGCCATCTGCTCGGGAGTAGGCGGCGGAGGAGGTGGTTGAACCACCTGCTGCTCAGGAGCTGAGGTCTTGGTTCGCTTTGCGGAATGCGGTTGCCTTTGCTTCACGGCGCCAGACGTAGCGGCGCTGCTTCCAGAAGGGGGTGCCCCTGGTACCGATTGTGCCTGCGCATTTCCCGCGAACAGGAGAATCGCGAAACATGGCACCAATGCGCTTTTCCGCGGAAGGCGTAACATACTGAGTTGGACGCGACAGCTAAGCCGTCGTTTGCCGTATTCATTCTACCCTGTCTGATGGAGACTTCGAACCAGTCTCGAGAATCGTTACAAAACATCGGCTCGGGCAGTCCCTGCATCCTACAAACAGGAACTTTGCACGAACTATTCTGTTAGCACTCTTAGGACGAGCAGCGCCATGAAACCCATTCTGGCTGTATTCCGTCGCGACTTGTATCTCGTACTGGCATTTCTCCTTACGGGGTTATGGAGTTCCCATTCCATCGCCCAAACATGCGATTCGGGCGCTGATCTCAACGCGGCTACCAAGTCTGCGATTGAGAGCGCCGCCCAGCGTTACTTCAGCATGTCGGCACAGGGCGACGTTGCCGGATTGAAGGCCAACGCCATACCTGCTGTGGCGGGCGACTTTAGCGGAATTGAGCAGGCAGTCGTCGACAACAAGAAATACTTCGCCGAAGGCCAGCCAGCGATAACGGGTACGTACCTCCTCGACGCCTCGCAAAACAAAGGTACGTCTCAGCGAGCCGACTTTTATTGCGGCATCTACAATTCGCCGCAGAGGGTGGGATTTTCTATTCCAGGCCTTCCCACCGGACGCTACGCAATCGTCATTCAGAAAATTTCCGGCGACAAAGACCCCATCACATTGACCATGATTTTGCAGGATATGGGCGCGAGCTGGAAGCTGGCCGGTTATTATCCGCGGCTGAATGCAATTGCCGGACACGATGGTGACTGGTATCTGACGCAAGCCAGGCAATACAAGGCGAAGAATCAGCTTCACGATGCCTGGTTCTACTATCTGACAGCGTGGGATTTGCTCGCTCCGGTGAATTTCATGAGCAATCCTCAACTGGACAAAATCGCGCAGGAAATGGAGACGGCGCGACCCTCCGACTTGCCATCGGCCCAGTCGCCCATGGACCTGTCGGCCAATGGGAAGATCTTCAAAATCACCGAGCTTGCGCCGGTGCCGGTCGGCAATGATTTGAACCTGCGCGTCCGATACCAGACGCCCGACGCCTCCAACACCGCTGTCGCATTTCAGGACAATATGGCTGTGATCAAAGCCGTGGTCGGCAAATATCCCGAGATCCGCGAGGCCTTCAACGCGGTGATTGCGCGGGCTGTCGACAGCAGCGGCCACGAGTATGGCTCGCTTCTCGCAATGAAAGACGTGAAATAGAAACTCGCTGTCGATCGTGAGGCTTACTGGGCGAGCGGAAAACTATCGTCCGCCCTTGCCAAGCAGCAGGATTTTGAGAGTGGCAAACATAATGTACAGGTCGAGCCCGACTGACACATTCTTGATGTAGAACAGGTCGTATGCCAGCTTTTCCTTGTTATCTTCCAGGGTGACGTTGTAGCCGCGATTGATCTGCGCCCAGCCCGTCGCGCCCGGCTTTACCAGCCAGCGCTCGCGGTAAAACGGGATCTTGGCGGCGCACTCTTCTTCCTGTTCGGGCACAAAGGGCCGCGGTCCCACAAATGCCATATCGCCTTTGATGATGTTGAACAGTTGCGGCAGCTCATCGATGCGGCTGCGGCGCAGCCAGTAGCCGACGCGAGTGACACGGGCATCCCCGTGCTCTGCCGGCTTCAAGTCCTTCTTGTCAGAACCGTCATACATCGAGCGAAACTTGAAGACGGTGAACAAGTCGCCATGTTCGCCGACCCGTTTCTGCCGGAAGATGACCGGGCCTTTGGAGTCGAGCCGGATCGCAATCGCGGCCATCAGCATCAACGGCGACGTCAGGAGGATGGCCAAGCCGCCGAGCAGCAGCGAAAACAGACGCTTGTAGATTCGGAGGCCGGCCGGCACATGGAAGCCTGGAGAAAACAGCAGCCAGCTCAGGCGCAGAGACTCCAGGGGAATCTTGCCGGTGACGGACTCGTAGTATTCGGGACCATCCTGGATCTAAACGCCACTCGCCTTCAGCCTCAGCAGCTCTTCGACCTTGAGGCGTCCGCGGCGGTCGCCCATGGTAACGACGACTTTGCGAACCCCTTCCCTCTTGACCAGCTCAGTCAGATCGTCTGTTGTCGAAGCGAGGGAATGCCGGCTACGGGACACGGGCCACCGACAAAGCCGGCTACGCGGACTCCCAGTTCGGTACGGCGGCCAATTTCCTCCATCAGGGGTTCGGCTAGCGGGCCATCACCATAGATGATGGCGCGCTCAGCAAAGCGAGCGGAGCGGTTCAGGACAAAAAAAAGCTGCGCCACGACGGCACGGATACCGCCATGAAGGCTACGCCCAGCCAAAGGACGTCGCCGCCCAGCCTGATTTCGGGAAAGGTGTAGTAGAGAACGGCGAGCGCAACGAAGGTGCAGCCCAGCACGCCTACCAGCCGGGTAAGAACCTCGCGCCGGTTGGTCAGAACGAAGGAGTTGTAGAGATCGAAGTAGTACATCAGGATCAGGAAGACGGCCACTACCAGGCCGATTCGCCCGAAGCCATTTTCATAGAGCAGGTAGATATTGGCGTCGAGCGTTGTTCCCGCCCATAACACCACCGCCAGGACAAAGCCGAAAATGACCAGAAAGGCTTCCGTCACGGTCAGCAGCAATGTCCGGGTGGGGAAATAGGCGTTGAACAACCGGATCATGCAGTAGCCGCTTTCCCCTGGTCCCCACTCGCCGAATGGCGGCCTGATTTCTTGTTGCTGTAGTACCGTACCCGCCCGATTGGTTATAAGCCGTCTGCTGTGATTCCGCTTCGTTGAATACCAGCCCGAGCAGCTTCTTGCGGTCGATCGACTCCAAGGCTTTGTTCAGCAGCTTGCGGCGCGTATGTCCCTCGCGAACCACAACCAGCACGCCGTCGCACAAGCGCGACAGCGACGCGGCGTCGGCCATAGGCAACATCGGAGTCGAGTCCAGCACGACCCAGTCGAAATGCGCCGAGACAGCCTCAATCATGTTGGCAAATTCGAGAGACTCAAGAATGGGCAGCGGCTCCGGCAAACCTTCGCCCGCCGAGAGGAACCACAGCGGCATATCGCTTACCCGGTAAAGAGCGCTTTTCAATGGAAAGCCGTCCCGCATGCCACTCCGTAATGCCGACAGTGGGAGTAGACGAGAGCAGGTGGCTGGCCGTGGGCCGGCGAAAATCGGCTTCCATCAGGAGAACGCGCTCACCGGGACGCTGCGAAAGCGCGATCGCCAGATTCACCGCGACCACCGACTTGCCTTCATCTACGACCGCGCTGCTCACCAGCAGCTTCGACAAGGGCCGCTTGTTTTTCATGTGCGCCAGGCGCGTGGCCAGCACGCGGAACATTTCCGCGCCCGGGCCATTGTGGTCGGTCAGGGTCACAAGCCGCTGCTCGGGCGTCGGAGTCAGGGTGCAGAACACGTTCGGGAGGAACCGAGAGCCAGT
Organism: uncultured Acidobacteriaceae bacterium; assembly: GCA_963758835.1. Taxonomy (GTDB): domain Bacteria; phylum Acidobacteriota; class Terriglobia; order Terriglobales; family Acidobacteriaceae; genus CAVVDY01. The sequence continues at coordinate 17,471 of CAVWWZ010000008.1, forward strand.
CGGCAGTCGAGCGCGGTGCCGCTGCGGATTCGGCGAGGCCATCTCGCTGGCGGCGTTGTCCACCGCCGATGCCAGGGCCTCGGGTGATGCAGACTGGTTAGGCGTTGCCGCCCGGGACGTTGGGGTTTCTCCTTGGGAGCGTTGCAACGCTTCAAAAATTCGGCTCATAGTTAGGTTCTCCTCACGGCATTAGACGATATCGGCTTTTCCAGATTTTGGTTCTCTACTGTCGTAGCGCTCGAAACAACGAGCGCAAAAGGCTTTCTCTGTTATCCTGACCGTCGCGTACCGAAGCGGCTGATTTCTTCCGGCAGGGCTGATGCCGGCGTCAGCCGGAAGTCTGCCGCTACCTCGGTAATGATATCGGCGGTAACCGGCCTCTGCTCGCGGGCAAAAGCGCTGACCATGGAGTTTTCGCAAAGATTGTTGATGATGCGCGGAATGCCGCGCGAATACTCGTGCAACTGTCGAAGGCTTCTTCGGAGAAGATCGGGGCCTCCGGCTTTGCTCCGGCCCGCTCCAGACGCGACAGTACATAGGACGTGGTCTGCTCTTCGTCCAGCGGCTGCAACTGGCAGCGCAAAGCGACTCGCTGCTTCAGTTGCCGCAACTCCGGAGAGTCCAGAACACGTCTCCAACTCCGGCTGTCCCATCAGCACAATCTGCAACAGCTTCTGCTGCGATGTCTCCAGGTTGGTCAGCAGCCGAATCTCTTCCAGCAACTCCGTCCGAAGCGCCTGCGCCTCGTCCACCACCAGCGCCGTGATCAGCCCGCGGGCGTGCCGCTGGATGAGGAAGCGGTTCAGGTCCAGCAGCATTTCGGTCTTGGTGCGTCCGGCATAAGGCAGCCCAAGATCCGCCATGATGTACTGAAAAAACTCCACCGCCGACAGCAGCGGGTTGAACACATAGCCGAAGGCGATGTTGTTCTTCCGCAGTTCGGCGAGCAGGCAGCGCACCAGCAGAGTCTTGCCAGTACCTACCTCGCCGGTAATAACGATGAAGCCCTTGCGTCTGCCCACCCCATAATGCAGGTTGGCCAGGGCTTCGTTATGACGCGGCGTGGGGTGGTAGAAAAACGGGTCTGGGCTGATCTCAAAGGGATTGCGCGTCAGCCCAAAGAATTGCTTGTACATGCGCTATCCCCAGAAATACGCGTAGAAGATTCCGGAGGGGATAATGATCGCCACCAGAATCGCTGCCGCCAACGCGATAAGCGGCTGTCCTGCGCGCCGACGCAATTTCGTGATCGGTCCGAATCGGCGGAATCTCTACCAGAATCGGTAAAGGAGTCGCATCCGCCAAATCCTGCTCGCTGCGAATGCGGTCATCGACGTACTCGCTCCCGGCACCGAACAGCACGGCCAAGCCAAGTCCGACGGCCAAACCCGCCAGCGAGAATTTAAAGCGATCAGGGAAGGACGCTTTCTCCGGCAAGCTGGGAGGATCGATGATGCGGAAATTCTCACCCTGCTGTTGCCGCTGCAGGTTGGTGGCCAGCGCAGACGCATTCTTCTTGTCCAGCAGATCCACATAACCCTTCTGGGTTGTCTGGTAGTCGCGCGTCAGGTTCATCATTTCGGCCTGAACCGCGGGCGTACCGCCTAAATGCGACTGCAGTTCCCCGATCTTGGCCTCCAGCTGACGGATCTGCTGTTCGCGATTCTGGATATCCATACGGTTGGACTTGATTTGGCTCTGAATCTGCATCACGGGAGCCATTGCCGCCAGCTGGGAAGGAGTAGTTCCCGACGAGATGCCGCTCAGGTCGGCAGAATTGTCGGCGTCGCCTCCTCCAGTTGTGTCGGAATCCGGCGCTTTACCGGCGGGAGGAGTCGTTCCAGCAGAGTCCGTCGTAGCTGCGACTTTGTCCTTGTCCTTGTCGGAACTACTACTTGCATCCGCCTTGCCGGAGTCACCTTTAGTCGCCCTGCTTCGCCTTCAGTTCTTCCAGCTTGGCGATGGTCTCCTTCATCTTTTTGACGTCAGGATAGTCGGGGGTATACCTGGCTTCGAGATCCGCCAAAGCTGTCCTCGCCCCTTCGATTTGCTGGTCGATCGACTGTGGACTACCGCTCTGAACGTTGCCCACACCGGCCGCCTCGTACTGGGCGAGCAATGAAGTCAGGTAGGCCTGCTGCTGCACCGCACGACTCCGGGCTTCCATTAGACCGGACAATTGCTGCTGTGCACCGGTCAGCATCTGAATGTTGGCCTGAACCTGATCCGGCAGTTCTCCCGCATGCTGTTTCCCGAAATCCCGCAAGCGCTCTTCCTGCTTGGCCAGCGATTCCTGCGAGTTTCTCAGCTGGCTATCCAGGAACTGCGTCGTGCTCTCGGACATGGTCTGGCTGGCCTTGACGTTTTCGTCAATGAAGTAAGACACCATGGCGCTGTTGACCTGCTGGGCAACCGCGGCATTGTCGCCAGTGTACTGCAACTTGAAGGCGGTCAGCTCGCGCTTTCCGAATTCATCCGGGGTAGGCGTCTGCACCAGTTCGATCTTGATGTCCTGGCGCATCTTCTTCATCTGGTCATCCGGAGTCGGTGTCAGCACGCTGTTGTACAGATGGAAGCGGTTGATGATGCCCAGCAACCGCTGACGGCTGAGCACCGTCTGAGTGATGGACTCCAACCGCTCGCCCATTTCAACCTTGACGTTGGCACGCACAAAGGTTTCCGGCACTTTTGACTTATCGATCAGGATGACGGCTTCTGAGGTGTACTGCGCGGGGATGATCCACGCCGATACAAACACCAGTAGCCAACCTATGAACAACGGTCCGATAATCCACCACTTGCGGCGGCGTACTATGGCCCAATACTCTTCAACACCACGAGCTGATTTCTGCTCTTCAATTTCCTGCATCATGTTCTACCGTCCAAGTGGGTGATTCCAGGTGTACTGGATTGAAATCAAAATTCGGTTATCGTCGTACGTGGGCGAGGAGCCCTGAAAGTAAATGTTCTTCTGCGTCTCACGGACGTAGGCGTAGGTCAGGTTCGCCGTCATTTGCTGCGTGATCTGGCGGGTAACGTTGAAAGCGGTCTGCAACACAGTGTACTTGCGATCGGGGAAAAGCTGCTTGTTCAGGTTACTGGCGGCGAACGAGGCGTTGTTGGCGTACTGGATACTTACTAACCCATCCCAGCGCGCCGACAGTTTCCGGCGATAAGCACCGTTTACGTCGTAAACGGTAGTAGTGGCCAGCAATCCGCCACCGTCACTCACCTGGCGGGAAAGGCCGGCGGTAAACGATTGACGCAACCCCTGCCAGCCAATGTTCAGCCCGAAAGCCGGAACCCAGTCGTTCTGCAATAAAGTCACGAACTGATTGAATACGAAGATGATGGTTTTTGCAGTGATGTATTCCGGACCAGCCCAACCTGAGATACTTATGCTGGGTGAGTACTGGTAATTCACGAAGCCCTGAAAAGCGCTGATACCCGAACGCTGTTGACCGTGACTAAAATCCAGAGAAGTCCAGTTATAGCCCCCTCCGGCTGACAATTGCGCGGAGAACTTATGGGAGTAATTGGCTCCGCCCGAATAGCTAATCAGGTTATAGAGCCCAGCCTGGAAAGTTATGTTGGTAGCGTAGTTGCTGTAGCGCCGAAACGACTCGTTGCCGGTGAAGGTGAGCGTATCGTACTGGGTCAACTGGTCAGCCAGATCCAACTGCCCGAAATTCTGTTGGGTAGTCGCAAATGGCACATAGATATTGGGGTTGGGATCGTTGGGCGCAGGCTGTCCGATGATGGTGAAGTAGGAGCCAAACGGGTCGGCGGAGTAACTATACCGGTCATTGGCGTGTGCCTGCCAGCGTGAATTCAAGCTGATAAAGAATGTCTACTGTGCCGGTCTGGGAATAGCTATTGGAGTTGGACAGTTGCTGATAGATTCCCAAACCGCCGTCGTAGACAAAATTCATCGCAAGCCTGGGCCGGTACTGCGAAATTCCGATGTGCGGCGCGATCAAATATGAGTCCTGCGGCAGCCGCTCTGTGCCGAAAGGTCGCAATGTTCGTGTCGTAGGCCGCCTGCACTGTCATGCCGAGGTTGAGGTTGGAGTGGTTCACCGCCTCCTCCAGGAAGTCCAGGGACTTGCCGGGATCGACTTCCGTATACTCCGGCTTCGGACCAGTCGACTGCGTCGGCTCCTGCTGAAGTGCGCAGGAGCGGGAGCAGGAGCGCGATGCCGGCGGCGGCGCGTCGTCTTGCGCCCAGGCGCCCACACGACTGCCACCAGCAGAACAGAATGCACAGCCCGAATCGACGTTTCATAACGTGCTCCTCTACGGGACAACCAGGGTGTCACGCGGCTGCAACTCAATATTTTGGTTCGAATTCTTACCTTTAATTACGTTCTTATAATTAAACGGAAGCCTTAGCTGCTTGCCGTCTGCATCGGTTCGCAAAACATAAATCTTCTTGGTCTTGGCGAAATCGCGGAAGCCGCCGGCCATCGCGATCGCATCCAATACCGTCATGCGGCGCGTGAGCGGGTAGTATCCCGGCTTCAAAACCTCCCCGACAACATTGAAGGAGAGGCTGTTAACCTGGGTGACGATGACTGTGACCTGCGGGTCGGAGATGTACTTCTTCAAGTCGGTGGTCAACAGATCCTGCAATTGCAGCGGGGTAAGCCCGGAGGCCTTGACATCTCCCAGCAACGGCAGCGAAATCATGCCATCGGGACGAACCGGTACCTGACTTCGACAACTCCTGTTCTTTCCAAACGTTGATCGCGAGAACGTCCTCTGCCCCGATGATATAGGAGTCGAGGCTTTACAGGTGCAACACGCTGGGGAGGAGTATCAGGACTGGACGGTTGCGCTTTGGCGACGTACACCGGAGGGGTGCTTGTTGCCGGCTTCGACGTATCTTCTTGTGGCGCAGCTTGGGGCGCAGCTTCTTGTTGCTGGCGCAGCTTGGGGCGCAGCTTCTTGTTGCGTATCCTGCGCGGTGGCCCGCTGCAGGAACGGGCTTAAGAGGAATAGGAATGCCAGGACTGCTAACCAGATCGTTTTGGGGCTACGTTGCATGATTTGTCCTTAGTGTTTTTTCAGCCCTGCGCCTTATCTCCACTGTTCTTCGGCGCAGAAAGCGAGCGTCGCGTCGGAATTCCCACGTCCTTCAATTTGTACAGCAGCGCACGATAACTGATATCCAGCGAGCGCGCCGCCTTCTTTCGATTCCAATTGTTTGCGTGTAAGGCGTTCAGAATAATCTTGGCTTCGATCTTACGCACTGTTTGACGGGTCAGCTTCTTCAACGAAATCGGACCGTTGAAAACAAAGTCATCCAGCGACGTCACTCTCGGCTGGCTGAAGCAGTTCGCTGAGGATGACGTCCTCCGAGCCCATCACCACATAACGCTTGATCAGGTTCTCCAACTGGCGCACATTGCCCGGCCACGCATACCGCTGCATCTTCGCCAGAAGAGCCGGCCGCACCATCGGCGCCCGCCCATTCAGCTTGTCATTGTAGTACTGAAGAAGATATTCACAAATTACCGGCAAATCAATAGCCCGCTCACGCAGGGGCGGCAAATGAATGGTCATTGCCGCGATGCGATAAAACAGGTCCTGCCGAAATCTGCCATGCTCGATCTCCGCGTGCAGATGCCGGTTGGTGGCGCAAACGATCCTGCACCTCGACTCGCTTGTCTTCTTGCGCCCCGATGCGGCTGAATTGGCCATCCTGCAGCAACTGCAGCAGCTTCGCCTGCAACGTGGCATCCAGTTCCGAAATTTCATCCAGGAACAGGGTTCCGCGGTGCGCCATCTCCACCCGGCCCGGCTTGGTGCCGTAGGCGCCGGTAAAGGCGCCTTTTTCATACCCAAACAACTCGCTCTCCAGCAGCGTGCCTGGAATTGCAGGGCAGTTAACCTTTACGAACGGTCCGCTTGGCCCAGGGAGAGTAAAGGTGCAGCAGGCGGGCGATGATGTCCTTGCCCGTACCGCTCTCCCCGGAGATCAGAACGGAAATATCGGCCCCGGCAACCCGCTCGAGCTTGTGCCGGATATCCCGCATGACGGGAGTCTGGCCAAAAATAACGGACTCTGGCGGCAATGACTGGGCCGCAACCGCACTCTCGTTGTTGGCGCTCGCCAGCAAGGTAACCCCGAATCCTTCTCTCGAATGTGGAGCTTCGTACCAAGAATTGCATTTCTTGCGCCAACTCGGGTCAGAGTCGGGCTCAAGTTGCAACATGGATTGTAAGCCGCTGAACCTGAGTTACATTACTCTAGCACAGATTCGGCTGCCAGTCGAGCACAAAATCACAAAACTAGGGGCGCCGTATTGCAGTCTAATGAAAACTCTTTCATCTTGCGGAGGAGACTTCTGGCCCGATTCGGCTTACTGCATCCGCTCCCTGTCTACCTCGATCGAGCAGGGGGGTCTTGAACTCCAATCCCAGCAGGAAATACTGGCGATCTGGCGTACAGCGCAACACTGTGGCGTGCAGCAGCGAGACCGAGCGCGGCAGTTGTGCTTTGTTGACCAGTGCAACCGGAATCTCAAGCTTCACGCTGGTGCCGGGATCGAGATAGTTGCGGGTGGCCAGCAGCAGCCCGCCGGCTGACAAGTTCAACGCGGTGGCAAACTCCAGGAATTCTTCGCCATTGTCTTTGTTCCCCCGCATGAAGAAAGGAATGGAAATTGGCAGGCGATCCCATTTCCGGCGCTCGTGCTTTTCCTTCTGCCGCAAATTGACCTCTCTAGTCTCCAATTGTTCGGCAACTCAAACGCTACCTGTCCCACCGCCGCTACGCTGCCAGCATTCTCAAGAGCGGTTCCGCTTCCTGTGCCGATGCCGCGCGTACGCGCGACCGCAATCCCTTGCGCTTTGTGGGTGGGACATAGCCTCTCGATGTTCGTACGGCTAAACCATTTCACAGGTATTGTCGAGAGAAAAGTTGTATGCCTCTTTCGGGGCCAGACCGAAAACGTCGAGGAGGAGAGCAGTGCGAACAGTCTATGCCAATTCCTCCGGTACGACCAGCAATAATCAAAGCCTTGAATTTCTGCGATGCCAGCGAATGGGTGCTGACTTCCGCGAAGCGTTGGCTACCGCCGCACACGAGCTGAAAACTCCTCTGGCCGTAATGGATGGATACCTGCATCTGCTTCTTGCAGAGAAACTTGGCTCTCTTACCGCACAAGCAAATCGAAGTGCTGACCGAGATCCAGGCAAAACGGCGTGCGACTGTCCAACTTTCGTGCAAAACCTGCTGACCTACGCCTCCCTGAAAGTCGAACGCCTGGAGATGCAGTATCAGAAAGGCGACATCAACGCCTGCGTCCGGGAGATTGCGGAGCTCTGGTCGCAGCGTTTCCACGACAAGGCCGATCGCATTTTATTTCCTGCCCGCCGAAAAGCTGACGCCGTTTCCTTTCGACTGGTTCAAAGTGCAGCACGTCGTCTCCAATCTGCTGGACAACGCCATGAAGTACACGCCGCATTGCGGCACGGTCTGGCTTCACGTCGAACCGTATTTCTGGGAGCGCCGAGCCGCAAAAGGCAGGCCGCCGGTCGACCGCCGCCAGGCGCTCTACCAACATTCCCAACTGCTGCCGCATCTCCGTAGCCGACACCGGCCCGGGCATCGCACCCGAGTTCCAGCAGGAGATCTTCGAAGAGTACTTCCGGCTGACCCACAAGGACTCGCGTGCCGAGGGTTACGGGCTCGGACTGGCCATTGCACGCAGGCTGGTACAGGCGGCCGGCGGCAAGATCTGGGTGGAGAGCGATCCCGGCCACGGCAGCAAGTTTTCTTTTCTTCTGTTGCTCAACCCTCCGCGCAGAACGCGCAAGTGCGAGACCCAATGAGCGCTGGCCACATACTGGTCGTGGACGACGAACCCAGCATGCGGCGGTATCTGCAGACCGTCGCTGGAACTGGATTCCTATCAGGTGACTGCCGCCGCCAGCGGCGAGGAAGCGCTCGAGAAAGTGCGCGCAGAAGGCTCCGGACCTGGTGCTGCTGGACATGGTGATGCCCGGGCTGGGATGGGCTGGAGACCCTCAAGCGCATTCGCGAAGCCAGTCCCCTCACCAAGGTGGTGATGATCTCCTGCGTTCGCGACACCCGCAAAGTGGCGCAAGCCATGCGCCTGGGAGCGCAGGACTATCTCTCCAAGCCGGTCCAGAAGGCAGAGATGGACGAGGTGCTGCGTTTCTGTCTGCAGCACTCCGCGCCTGGTTCTCCGGAAGCCGGAGAAGCCATCGAACTCGGCGAGGGGTGTATGTTTTTCTCCGCCACGCCGCAGATGCAGAGCTTCGCGCGCAGGCCATGCAGGTGGCGAAGTTCGATTTCCCGGTGCTGCTGCTGGGCGAGAGCGGGACCGGCAAAGAAGTGCTGGCGCACTTGATCCACAAATACTCGACCGCGCGCCAACCGCGTCTTCATGAAAGTGAACTGCGCCGCCGTTCCCAGCGAACTGCTGGAGAGCGAGCTGTTCGGCTATGAGCCGGGCGCGTTCACCGGCGCCAACAAATCCAAGCCCGGCAAGTTCGAGCTATGCAACAAGGGAACGCTGCTGCTGGATGAAATTGGCGAAATGTCGCCAGCGCTTGCAGGCGAAGCTGCTGCAGGTGCTGCAGGATGGCCAGTTCTGCCGCCTGGGAGCGCGCAGCTCGGTGCAGGTCGATGTTCGGGTCCTGGCCGCGACCAACATCAACATGCCGCAAGCCATTGCCGAGAAGAGCTTCCGCGAGGACTTGTATTACCGCCTCAGCAGCTTCGTGCTGCGCATGCCGTCTCTGCGCGAGCGCAAAGAAGAGATTCCGATGATGCTTCGCCACTTCATGCTGCGACTCGCCGAGCGTTATGCCTGCCCCATTCTGCCGCTCTCCCCGCGCTTGCTCAGCGCATGCGAGAACTACTCCTGGCCCGGCAACATTCGCCAGCTGGAGAATTTCGTCAAACGATATCTGGTTCTGGGCGACGAAGAATCCTCCATCCGCGAGCTCGAAGATGAATCAAGCCATCCGGATATTGCGAGGAGGGTGGCACTTGAACCCGATCTCAAGGAAATGGTTCGCACGGTGAAGAGCGAGGCTGAAATAGAAGCTATCGCCACCGCCCTGGAAAAGACTGGCTGGAATCGTAAGCGTGCGGCCATGCTGCTTAATCTGAGTTACAAAGCCATGCTTTACAAAATAAGGCAGTACGACATCCATCCCCGCCCGCTCGCTTGACAATACCTTCCACTACTGTGCAAGAACCTGCATATTGCACCGAACCGCAGAGCTAATTTCCCCCTTAAATCCCATGTTTTAGCTACATCCGTCCGCCCACATCTGGCGCCAGGCTTGCGCTTGATCCAGTGAGTTTCGAACGCCTTACGCGCTCGAGACACTTCAGCAAAGGGACAGACATGAGCAAAGTAAAAGCACTAAAATTCTTGATGGCGGCACTGTTCGTCGTTGGCGCAACTGTCGCCGCGTTTGCCAATCCGGTGGAAATGCGCTTCGCTGGGTTAGGTGGAAGCAGCCAGAACGGGGAATACACCTATCCGTACTACCTCACGATCGACAGTGGATCGCAGATCGCGATGCTATGCGACGACTTCGATCACCAGTCCAACGTCGGCGACACCTGGCTGGCAAACATCACGAATCTCAGCAGCGGAAATCTCAGTGACACCCGATTCAACAGTCGGGCCAAGTATCAGGAGGCCGGCTACCTGTTGATGCAGCTCAATGACAGCAATCAGGTCGAGTGGGGCAATATCAACTTCGCAATCTGGAAAATATTTGAGCCCAATGTTGACACGGGAGACGTGCCGCCGGGAAGCCTGGGTCCACAATACTGGTACGATCTCGCGCTCAACACAAACATGTCAGACATCGACTTTTCTGGAGTCCAGATCGTGACGCCCACTCATCAGCACTGCGAGGGTGGCGACCAGGAATTCATGTACCTGACGCCCGAACCGGGGACGTTAATGCTCATCGGCAGTGGGCTCATCGGCCTTTTCACTCAGCGGAAGCATTTTGCCTAAACCCGACGGGCAGCTTCAGCCAGAGACCTCGTCTCGGTCCTCCCACGCTGCCCATATCAGGAAACACCCACACAGCGCGCGCTAAGAGCTCATGGAATTCTTGTTGGGTGGAGACTTCGTTTCCGATTTCGTTAACCTTTGAGCAGTGCTGTTTGAGTACAATTATTGGTGGCTAGACCAAGCTGCAGACTCAGAGGTGAACCATCCCGCAACTCGGCCCATCAACCCCGCAACGGCGATTCCGCGTCGCTCTTCTTGGCGCAGGAAACATATCTGAAGGTCACGGCCCCGCTCTTCAGGCGATGCCCGAACTCGTCGAGACAGTCGCGGTATGCGACGTCAATATAGATCGCGCGAAAGCCGTCCAGAAGCGCTACGGAATTGCTGCAGCGTTTGACAGCCTGGAAACGATGTTGCGGGAGGCGCGTCCGGACGTGGTCCACGTCCTGCTGCCTCCAGAACTGCACGCCACCGCAGGTGAAGAATGCCTATCGGCGGGCTGCCACCTCTTCATGGAGAAGCCGTTTTGCCTAACGGTTGATGAGTGCCAGGCGTTAGCAACCCTGGCACAGCGTATCGGTTTACAGATCGGCGTCAATCACAACGTGGTATTCATGCCGGCATTCCTGGAACTCATCGATGCCATTCGCGCCTGCCGTTTCGGAGCAATCGAGCAGGTACAGGTGATGTTCACCGCCCCCATGCCGGCCATCGAGACCGCTGTCCATAACCACTGGATGTTCGGCAGCACCGAGCGCATCATGCTGGAGATCGGTCCTCACCCTCTGTCGATCCCGATTCGCCTGCTGGGACGAGCCGCCAAGGCAAGCACTGCAGTCTCGGGAGAGATCACTCTACGGAATGGGGTGCGGTTCTTTAAGCACTGGCAGAGCTCACTGGTCTGCGAGCGTGGGAGCGCACAATGCACGTTTTCAGTCGGTGGTGCCTATAGCTCGATCACAGTGCTGGTGATAGGAGAAGACGCACAGGGATTCGTCGACATCCGGCGGAACAGTATTCAAATTTTCGAGAAGACTCCCTACCTGCGCATGGACGACATGGTCAATGGATTCAAGAATTCCTGGGCGATGGCGGGCCGCAACCTGCGAGCCATAAAGACATACTCGTTGGGAGCGATGGGCTTCGGTCCGCGCTATGAGCAGCAGAGTTTTTCTTTCCGTTCCAGCATCGCAGCTTTTTATCGCGCGCTCGCGGCCGGCAGGACGCCGCGCATTGATGGCGCCGAGGGAACCCGGGTTGTGGAAGCATGCCACATGACGATTGACTCAGCATTGAATTTTGCGGAACAGAGGGAGGAATCGGTTGTCGCAGTCTGAACGGGTCGTCGTTATCGGAGGAGCGGGGTTCATCGGCAAGCGGCTTACCGCCCTGCTGGCGAATCAAGGCTGCCATGTCGTCGTCGTCAGCCGCTCATCGGGCGCTCGCGAGAGCTCCAACCCTCGGGTTGAGTATCAGTCGGGTGCGATCACCGACCGCGCCCAAATGTCGAAACTGCTTGCCGGTGCTTCTGTCGTTTACGACCTCGCGATGCCGGTCGGCCTGGTATGGGAAGACTGGGAGCGCGGCGTTATCGCCGGCGGCATGAACGTCGCCGAAGCCTGTCTTGAGAATGGCGTGCGGCGATTGATATACACCAGCTCCACTGCCGCTCTGTACCTTGGCAAGCCGGGAACGGTAACGGAAGCCTCCCTGGGCAATGAGGCTTCACGCCAGGATCGCGGCGATTATTGCAAGGCCAAGAGCATGGTCGAAAACAAATTGCTCGAGATGCACCGCACGCGCAATCTGCCAGTGGTGATTACCCGGCCCGCCGTGGTGATGGGCCCGGGGGGGCTGATGGTGCACCCTGCGCTCGGCGATCGCGTGTCGGATATTTGCCTGCTTGGCTTCGGTCGAGGCAACACTCCCCTGCCCTGCGTGCTGGTGGACGATGTGGCACAGGCATTGCTGCTGGCCAAGGATGCTCCGGGCATCGAAGGACTCACCTTCAACTTGGCAGGTGACGTTCGACCCTCCGCCGCTGAATTCGTGTCCACGCTGCGCGACCGCACACGCCGCAACTTCAGGTTTTATCCCCGAAGCATGTGGGGCATCTGCGGCGCGGAACTCAGCCGATACTTGATTAAGAAAGCCGTGAACAAACCGGACAATCGCATGGTGCCGTTCCGCGATTTGCAGAGCGCAGCGCTGGTCACGCAACTCGACTGTTCTCTCGCCAAGAGAAAGCTGGGCTGGAGTCCGGTTTCAGATCGGGAAGAATTCTATCGGCAGGCAGTCGACTCCTTCATGAAACCGATTCCTGCGGGCGATGTGCGGCTGGAAGCTGCGGACTAACCTGCAAATGACGGCCTACGATTGATACCTGAGGTGCGGCGCTCGCGATGCGAGAAATCATTTTGGAAGAGCTCGCCGCAAGCGCCGGAATTGCATACAGCGTTCGTTGCTGGTTGTGTATCATGGCGTCGAGACAGCTCACCTTTCGTTTGCACTACTGACGATTTGACCTATGGCAGAACAGACCCAAGCGGCGCTCACGAATATCTTCCACGACGTTTTTGACGACGACAGTATCGTATTGCGCCCCGATCTAAGCGCGGCTGATGTTGATGGCTGGGACAGCCTGGCCCACGTCCGCCTGCTGCTCACCATCGAGCGCAAGATGAATATCAAGTTCAATGCGGTTGAGGCGGGGAAGCTGAAAAATGTTGGTGAGCTCATCGAGTTGATCGACACCAAGCTTTCGGCTCCTGCCAGGAAATAAACCATGTCGGCCCTTTACTCTGAGTTGTCTTGGCTGCCGCGTACTCCAGAAGACTTCAGCGCTCAATGCAAGGATGCATTACGGCATCCTGAATCCCTCGGCACGCGAATCCGAGCACTCGCCTCCTACGGGCTGGACGAGAACCAACTTATCCGTCTTGCAAAGCTCATCTCGTCGGCACGGGCCGAAGGCAAGTCGCTCGAGCCTCTATCCGAGTATCGGCTGGCCTTGATCAGCAACGCCACGGTAGACTTCATCGCTCCAGCTCTCACCGCGACAGCAGCGCGATACGGCATTGCGCTCGAATGTGTCACTGCCGGTTACGACCAGGCCGTCCAGGAAAGCTTGAATCCCGACTCGGGGATCAATCGCTCGAAGCCGCACGGAGTTCTCATTGCGCTGGACTGGCGCGGTGTGCCGCTGAAGCTAACTCCCGGTAAGCCGGAAGAAGCTCACGCCACCGTTAACGCCGTTCTGGGCCACATTCAGTTGATTCGCAACGGCATTCAGCAGAACAGCGGCGCAACTTGCATCGTCCAGAACCTCGCCGCTCCTCCCGAGCTGCTGATGGGCTCGCTCGATCGCGTACTTCCGGGTGCACAGCGCAACCTGATCGACGCGGTGAATCAAGGGTTGGCCGAGTCCATACTGGGAACCGCGGACGTGTTGATGGACGTCGCCGGCCTGGCCGAAACCGTGGGACTGGCCGACTGGTTTTCGCCTTCCGAATGGAACCTGGCGAAGCTTCCCTTCTCGCAAGCTTACCTGCCGCTCTACGCCGATCATGTCTGCCGCATCATCGCGGCGCTTCGCGGCAAGACCCGGCGCTGTCTCGTGCTGGATCTGGACAACACGCTGTGGGGAGGCGTGATCGGCGATGACGGGCTGAAGGGCATTCAGATCGCGCCAGGGCGATGCCGCCGGCGAGGCCTATCTGGCGCTGCAGCGATACTGCCTGGCACTGCGCGAGCGCGGCGTCGTTCTGGCCGTGTCGTCGAAGAACGAGGACGACATCGCGCGCCTGCCATTCCGCGAGCATCCCGAGATGCTGCTGCGCGAAGAACATTTCGCCGTCTTCCAGGCCAACTGGAACGACAAGGCGACCAACATCAAGGCCATCGCCGAGGAGCTCGCGCTCGGGCTCGAGTCGCTGGTGTTCCTCGACGACAATCCCTTCGAACGCGAACTGGTGCGCAAAGCACTGCCCCAGGTCGCCGTGCCGGAGATGCCGAGCGATCCGGCGCTCTATGCGCGCACGCTGGCCGCCGCCGGATATTTCGAGCTGGCGACGTTTTCGCAGGAGGACCTCAGCCGCGCCGACATACTACGACGGCAACGCTCGGCGCGCCGAGTTACAGAAGCAGGTCGGCGATCTGAACCAGTACCTTGCCTCGCTGAACATGGAGATCACCTTCCAGCCCTTCAACGAGACCGGACGCGCGCGCATCGCGCAGCTCATCAACAAGTCGAACCAGTTCAACCTCACGACGCGTCGCTACACCGAGGCCGAAGTGGCGGAGATGGAAAGCGATCCGCAACTGCTTCACTCTTGCAGGTTCGCTTGACCGATACGCTTCGGCGACAATGGCATGATCAGCGTCATCATCTGCCGGGCCATGCCGGAGGGCGACTTGGGAGATCGACACCTGGCTGATGAGCTGCCGCGTGCTGGGACGCGGAGTCGAGACCATGGTGCTGCGCGAAATGTTGGAGCACGCCGCTGAACGTGGCGTTAGGAAGTTGACCGGCGTCTACAGTCCGACCGACAAGAATAGGATTGTCGAGCAGCACTACAGCAAACTCGGCTTCACCGAGGTCGAGCGCCGCTCGGACGGAAGTACAGTATGGGAGTTGGACGTCGCCACGGCGAGCGTTGAGCCGTGTCCGATGCGCGTGCGTTCTGAGGGCTTCATCGGTCGCATATCGGTCGCCCTTCAGGGTCAGTAGCAAGCGAGAAATCGCAATCGGTTCGATCCGTAGCCAAAATGAGCTCAACCGCCACAATTGCGCACGAAAGCACTGCCTCGCAACGGTCTCTGATCAGAGCTGCCAATGCAGTTCTTGTTTTGGCGGCGATTGTGTTGCTTCTGCTGTCGGCCTACTTCGTCCACGCCCACAAGCCGCTGTATGTCAAAGCTGGGCCTGCGGTATTGGCGCTGGCGTGCCTGGCGCTGCTGGCCTTGAGGCCGGCAGTTCGAATTTTCGCGGCCTCTATCATGATCGGCAGCTGTCGTCGGACTGTATGCGACAGAGCTGATTTCGCGAGTCGTATATAACGACGATCTTCCTTATGAGCGGGGCGTACGCGCAGCCGCCATAGCAGCGGGTATCCAATACGATCCGCGTACGCGACTGGAAGCAATTCTCGAATACCGCTGCTGAGGGCGTCGCCGCATACCCGCCCTTCTATCCTTACCTGCTGCTTAACGATCCGCTAAAGGTGGAAGGCGAGCCGACGATCCCGCTAGGAGGACATCCGAGGCGTTCGTCGTGGCCTGCAACGAGGGGGGGCAATACCTGACCTACAAGACCGACGAACACGGATTCCCTAACCCTATCGGCCTGTGGCAGCACCCGATCGACGTCGCGATGGTGGGTGATTCGAACGCGGTAGGTGAATGTGTTTCCGAGGCCGCCAGCATCGCCGGCCAGCTAAGAACGAAGTTCCCGGCTACAGTGACTCTGGGCGCTGGCGGCCACGGAGCGATATTTTCGCTGGCATCTATCCGCGAGTATCTGCGAGATGCCAAGCCAAAACAGGTGCTGTGGATCTACTCCGAGTCGCACACTCCCCAGTACCTCGACATAGAGAGCCACTCGCCATTCATGCTTCGCTATCTCGACAATGCTGCGTTCTCGCAGAAGCTGATTGAGAAGCAGCCGGAGTTGGACAAAGCCATCAAGAACTATGTTGACTCCGGAATCCACGAGGAACTGCACGCGCATAGCTGGCCAGTCACGGTAAAAGACTTCCTGGTGCTGAAAAATGTTCGCACGTTGGGTTTCGACTATCGCGCGCGGCTGCATCCACCTAAGCCGATTGAGTTTGATGCCCCGCTTTTCGAGCGCGCCCTGCAGGAAGGATCGCAAGAGGTGCAAGGGTGGGGTGGCGAGCTGACACTGGTGTACTGGCCGGATGCGGGGCGGTATCCTGGCATCGCCAACTACACTCCAGCACTGCGTCGGAGGCACGATGAAGATCGCAGCAAGGTTCTCGACATTGCTTCCCGTCTCGGGGTCAAGGTGATCGATCTGACGCCGGTCTTCCCTGACCTGCCGGCGGAGCGCGCCACGGAGAACGCCAGGTACTTTTATTCCTTCCCGGCGCACTACACCCCCGAAGGGTATCGAACGGCCGGTAAGGCCATCCTATCGGCGCTGCAAAATCAAAGGTAGCGAGGAAAACGTTTGGACGCAGCCTTCCCATTTCTGCTCTTCTCGGCGGGCGTAATAGTCGCCTATAACCTGAGCCGCTCTGCCGGATGGCACCGATTCATTCTGTTGCTCGCCAACGTCGCCTTCCTCGCGACGTTCTCATTGCAACCGAAGTCTTACCTTCCCTTCGTGGCTTTCTTAGTGTGGGGATACATCGGGGTGAAGTTGGTTCGCGCTAACGGTCGCATCTTCTTCTGGCCTGTGTTGGTTGCAACCA
>CAVWWZ010000009.1:0-245248 GCA_963758835.1 uncultured Acidobacteriaceae bacterium
GGACGGACGGGCCGCGCAGCTCGGGTCGGGCGAGTTCGCCATCTACGACTTCAACCGGCCCTACGGCTGGCCTACGACTCGGGCGTGCAGCTCGCGGTGTTCAGCTTCCCGCGCGAGGTGCTGGCCCTGCCGGCCGACCTGGTGGCCGGGCTCGCCGCGGTCCCGGTGCGCACCGACGCGGGTACCGGCGCCCTGGCCGCGCCGCTGCTCCGCCGGGTGGCGCAGGACATGGACACCTATCGGCCGGCCAGCGCGGCCCGGCTGTCCGCCGTGGTCATGACCCTGCTCACCACCGCCATCGCCGAGCACGCCGGCCAGGCGGGAGCGCTGCCGCCGGAGTCCCGGGAGCAGGCGCTGGTGCTGCGCATCCACGCGTTCATCGAGCAGAACCTCGGCGAGGCCAGCCTGGCTCCCGGCACCGTCGCCGCCGCGCACTACATCTCGGTGCGCTACCTGTACCGGCTGTTCGAGGCGCAGGGGACGACGGTAGCCGCCTGGATCAGGCACCGGCGCCTCGAGCGCTGCCGGGCCGACCTGGCCGACCCCGCCCTGGGCCCCACGCCGGTGAACGCGGTCGCGGCCCGGTGGGGCCTGCCGGACCCGGCCCACTTCAGCCGGCTGTTCAAGCGCACCTACGGGCTGCCGCCGGCCGAGTACCGCCGCGCGTTCCTGACCCCGGCGGGCTGGAACGCCCGGCAGGGAAGGTCAACTGGCTGGCAGCGGGCGTCAATGCCAGCGCGGACGTGGCCGCGCAGACTGGGAGCCGTCCCTGACCGGCGCATTAACCAGCAAGGAGCTCCGATGGCCACCAAGCTTTTCGTCAACCTGCCGGTCAAGGATCTCGGCCGGTCGAAGGCCTTCTTCACCGAGCTCGGCCTGGACTTCTTCGGCCAGGCCGAGGACATGGCGTCGGTGATCATCAGCGAGCACACCCAGGTCATGCTGCTGACCGAGGCGACGTTCGCCTCGTACGCGGCAACGGCGTCGCGGACGCGACCGCGCACACCGAGGTGATCCTGGTCCTCGGGGTGGAGACCCGCGAGCAGGTGGACGAGCTGGCCGACCGGGCCGAGGCGGCGGGCGGCAGCCCTGTCGGCGCGCCGCGCGATGACGGCTACCGGTACCAGCGCGGCTTCGCCGATCTTGACGGGCACCACTGGGAAGCGCTGTGCCTGGTCGAGCCGGGCCCAGCTGAGCCGGGCCGGCTGGACTGACCGACCGGCGGGACAGCATGAGCGGCATCCGGACGAGCACGGTGACCTCAGCCGACGGCACCGTCATCGCCTTCGACCAGTCCGGCGCGGGCCCGGCGGTCGTCTTGGTCCAGGGCGCGCTGAACGACCGGGCCGATCCGGTCATGTCCGGCCTGGCGGCGGGCCTGTCCCGGCGGTTCGCCGTCTTCAGCTACGACCGGCGGGGCCGCGGCGGCAGCGGTGACACGCAGCCGTACGCGGTCGAACGGGAGGTCGAGGACCTGGCCGCGGTCATCGTGGCGGCCGGCGGTTCGGCCGCGGTGTTCGGCGGGTCGTCCGGCGCCGGGCTGGCGCTGCGCGCCGCGGTCGCGGAATCCGGCCATCTCCAGGCTGGCCCTGTGGGAACCGCCGTATCACGTGGACGGCAGCGCGCCCCCGCTGCCGCATGACTTCGCGGCGCAGCTGGAGCGCCTGGTCAGGGCGGGCAGGCGGGCGGACGCGGTGGAGCTGTTCCTCGTGGAAGCCGCCCAGGCCAGCCCCGAGGACGTCGCCGGGATGCGCGCTCAGCCGTTCTGGCCGGCCATGGAGGCGGCGGCCCAGAGCCTGGCCTACGAGGCTTTCGTCATGGGTCCGGACAACGCGCTGCCCGCCGCCCTGCTCGCCCGCATCACCCAGCCGACGCTGGTGCTCAACGGCGGTGACAGCCCGGCGTGGATGGGCCGCGCGGGGAAGGCCGTCGCGAAGCCATACCCGGAGCCGTGCACCGGGTGCTGGAGGCCCAGGCTCACTACGTTGCCCCCGAAGCCATCGTCCCCGAACTGCTGGAGTTCTTCGTCCCCGCCTGACGAGGCCCAGCGCGGGCCGCGCCCGGGCGGCGGCCTAGCCGGGCAGCCGGACGCCGAAGCCGGTGGCGGCCAGCTTCAGCAGGACCTGCCCGGGGGCCTGCAGGGCCGTGACCTTGGCCGCGCTCAGCTCCTCCAGCTGGGCCAGCGGCGGCCGCGTAGGCGTCGGGGCCCTGCCTGCGGGCCCGGTTCAGCGCGATCGCGTTGGCCCACACCTTTCCCGCGCCTCGCGCAGGAAACGCTGGGTGCCGAGCCGGTTGACGGCCGCAGCAGCCGGTCGAGCAGCGGGGGCGGCCCGGACAGCCTGGTCAGCTCGTCGTCCTCGGCCGCGACCCGGGCGGCGAGCACGTCGTCGATCGCCCGGTGGTCGGCCTCCCGGCGGGCCAGCAGCGCCGAGTCGTCGAACTGCTCGTCGCTGATCACCGCCACCAGCGCCTGCGGCAGGTCGTAGTTGATGTGCGCGTTCATGCCGAGCAGCACGTGCCGGAGCGCGGGCAGGCTGGCGGGGCGCCGAACGCGATTGCCCAGGGCCGCGACGGCCTGCGGCCCGCCAGCGCCGCCTCCAGGGCGTCCAGGTACAGGTCGGCGAAGGCGACGTCCCAGCGCTCGACCCACTCGGCGTCGGCGAAGCCGCCGCGCTTGATTTCCTCGGCCACCGCGAGCGTGGTCCGCTGGTACGTGGCGTGGAAGTACCGCCGCTGGTCGCCGTCGGCCTGCAGCGGCCCGAGCAGGGCCGCCATCCGCGCGATCAGCTCGTCCATCACGCGGCCATTATCGCCGCCCGGGCCCGCCCTGACCTGGATAGCCGGGGCAGACGGCGTGGCGCGAGCTGGCAGGCCCGGCCGACGACATCGGCCTCGATCAAGATATATCTTGACTATTGCCCAACTCGAGACATATCGTATTCACCATCAGGACATTACAGCCACCGAAACGGCAGCAGGAGGCATCGTGCATCCGGAAATTGCCAAGACCCTGATCGCGCAGCACCACGATGAGCTCGTGCGGCACGCCGCGTCCCGTCGGACCGGCCGTCGCCGGTTCCCGCGATGGCACATCAGCTGGACCCGGACCGTGCTGGTCCCGGCAGGCGGGCCCGGCTCCGCGGGCGGCAACCGCGCGGGCCAGGCCGGCCGGCGCGGTTCGTCCTTGGTGATCATCATCTCGGCCCACCGTTCGGCCTGATGTCACCGCGAGCCGGGTTAGCGGCCGTGCTGCCTTGTCGCGAGGTGAACGCGCGGGCGCGGCGGCGACCTGGCCCGCCCGGCCGTCAGCGCCGGTGGTCAGGCTCGTCATCCTGCGCGACCGTGAAATCCCGCTGGCTTCGCAGCCCGCTCAGCGCGACCAGTGCGCCGACCGCGGCCAGGCCGGTGATCAAGATGAGCGCGGGCCGGTACGCGGCCAGCGTGACCGGGGCGGAGACCAGCCTGCCCGCGCCGGACGCGTCCACCACGGCGGTGACGATCGCCAGCACCACCGCGCCGCCGACCTGGAACGAGGTCTGGAACAAGCTGGCCGCCAAACCCTGCTCGGCGTCGGGGACGCCCGGCCGTGGCGGCCACGCTCAGCGAGGAGAAGCCGAGCCCGAACGCCAGGCCGATCAGCAGCGTGGACGGCAGCATCACCGCCGGGTAATCCGGGCTGACGCCGGCCCGCAGGAACACCGCGTAGGCGATGACCAGGCAAATGAAGGCGAGCGCGGTGAGCGGCGCCGGGCCGAACCGGCCGAGCAGCGGGGCCATCCGCGTGGACAGGACGACCACCACCACGCCGGCCGGAAGGAACGCGAGCGCGGTGGCCAGCGCCGACCAGCCGGCCAGGGTCTGCAGGTACTGCGTGACCAGGAACTGGAATGAGATGTAGGTGCCGAACAGAATCACGGACCCGGCGTTCGCGCGGCGCAGCGCCCGGGAGGAGAAGATGCCGAAGGGCACCAGCGGGTCGGGGCTGCGCCGCTCGATGATGGCGAACACGCCGAGCAGCACGGCGACCGCGCGCGAACGAGCCGACGGTCCTGGCCGAGCCCCAGCCCGCCTGCTGGGCGGAAACGACCGTGTAGACGACCAGCAGCATCGCGGCGGTGATCGTCAGGGCACCGGGCAGGTCGAACCTGCGCCCGGCGCGTCGGCCCGCCCGCCGCGCGGGATGAGCCAGATGGCCGCGGCCAGCACGATGACCGCTACCGGGGCGGGCACGAGCAGGGTCCACCGCCAGCTGATCTCGGTCAGAAGGCCGGACAGCACAAGACCCAGCGAGAAACCGCTGGCGCCGAAGACCGTATACACGCTGAACGCGCGGTTCCGCATCGGCCCCTCGGGGAAGGTGGTGGTGAGCAGGGACATGCTGGCCGGCGCGGTGAACGCGGCCGCCACGCCCTTGACGAACCGGGCCGCTATCAGCAGGCCGGGGCTGCTCACCAGGCCGCCGAACACGGAGACGAGGGCGAAGACGGCTAGCGCTACCAGGAAGACGCGCCTGCGTCCGAGCAGGTCAGCGGCCCGGCCGCCGAGCAGCAGCAAGCCGCCGTAGCCGAGCACGTAGCCGCTGACGATCCACTGCAGAGACGATGTGCTCAGGCCGAGGGCGGACCGGATGGATGGCAGGGCCACGCCGACCATCGAGACATCCAGGCCGTCGAGGCACAACGCGCCGCCGAGCACGAACAAGATGGCCCACAGCTGCGGCGTCCAGCCCAGGCTGTCCCCGTGATGAGCATCGGAGTGATGTGCATCGGATGAAGTCATGAGCCGAAACTATATGTATGTGCAAGCACTAGATGCAAGAACAATTAATGCGCTTGCATTTATCTCGGGGAGGCGTTACGCTACGCCCGTGAGCGTGACTCAGGACAGCGTGGTGACCGCCTGGCGGGAGATGGCGGCCTGCCACGCGGCGGCCTGCGCCGCGCTGGAGCGCGAGCTCGGCGAGCGGCACGGGCTCGGCGTCAGCGACTTCGAGGTCCTGGAGCGGCTGCCGAGAGCGAAGGGCGCAAGTTCCGCGCCCAGGACCTGGCCGAAGCCGTGCACCTGAGCCAGAGCGCGCTGTCTCGCCTGGTCGACCGGCTGGCCCGGCACGGCCTGGTCGAACGGTGCGGCTGTGACGTCGACCGGCGCGGCATCTACGTCGTGCTGACCGAGGCGGGCAAGCGGTGCCACGCCGAGGCGGTGCCGACGCACCGGGACGTCCTCGCTCGCCTGCTGCCTGCCTCGATGCTCAGCGCGGCCAGTAGCGGCGGGTAACGCCCCCTGGATAGTGTTAGTCCGTCCAAAACGGGCTTGTCAGGTCATGCCCGTCGGGGCCCGTTAGTGGGGGAACGGAGATGAGCGATGCCTGACCGGCCGGCCACGCTGCGGGACGTCGCGGCCGCGGCCCGCGTCCACCCGGCCACCGCCTCTCGCGCGCTCAACCCGGAGACCCGCATCCTGGTCAGCGAGGAGACCGCGCGCCGGGTGACGGACGCCGCCGCGAGGCTGGGCTACCGGCCCAATCCGGTGGCCCGGAGCCTGCGGACCCGGCGCTCGCACACGGTCGGGGTGCTGATTCCCGACCTGAACAACCCGCTGTTCCCGCCGATCGTGCGCGGCCTGGAGGACAAGCTGGCCGCGGCGGGCTACGTGGCCCTGATCGGCAACACCGACGCCGACGCCAACCGCGAGCGCACGCTGTTCGAGCAGATGCGGGCGCGGCACGTCGACGGCTTCGTGCTGGCCACCGCGACGCTGCACGACCAGCTGCTGGCCGAGGCGGCCGCGGCGGAAGTGCCCCGTGGTGCTGATGAACCGGCTGGCGCAGGACTACAGCTTCCCGTCGGTCTCGGTCGACAACGAGCAGGGCGCGCGGATGGCGGTCACCCATCTGGCCCGGCTCGGCCACACCCGGATCGCGCACATCGCGGGCCCGCAGGAGGCGTCCACCGGCCTGAGCCGGCTGCGCGGGTTCCGGGACGGCATGGCGACTCACGGCCTGGAGGTGGACGAGGGCCTGATCACGTACGCCAGCAGGTACACGGTCGAGGAAGGCGCCCGCTGCTGCCAGGAGCTGCTGGCCCGGCGGCCGGGCTTCACCGCGGTGGCCGCCGCCAACGACATGCTGGCGGTCGGCTGCTACACCGCGCTGGACGAGTGCTCTTTGCAGTGCCCCGACGACATTTCCGTGATCGGCTTCAACGACATGCCGTTCATCGACCGGCTCCGGCCGCCGCTCACCACGGTGCGCTTCCCGCACTATCAGCTGGGCACCGAGGCGGCGCAGCTGCTGCTCGAGCGGATCAACGGGGGCGAGGGGCCGGTGAAGATCCTTTACCTGGCGCCGGAGCTCATCGTCCGCGGGTCCACGTCCGAACGTCTCGCGCCGGAGGCCGGGACTGGTCAGGAAGGCGCTGGCGAGGCGGTCAGCCCGCCGGTCCCGCTGCGCCCAGCTCGCGGTGCCTCATCCGGGTAGTCCCGCCACACAGCGGCGGTCAGCCGGGCAAGAAGTAGCAATCGATTGCTGAAATGAAATAACGCCAATCAGGGCCGTTATCAGCCGTCTGTGCACACTATCATCTGCGGCCCCATGGGCGTCGGTATCTCCGCCGGGCACATCTGGCACGGCCGTGGGTCGCAGCGTCGCCAGCAGCCACGGGACGGAGCGGGCGGCCGGATTCGCCCGGCCGGGCGACGGTCGGCCTGCGGCTTCCAAAGCGATTTGGCGCGGCTTTGATAACAGGTTGGACATGCAGCATTGGTCAAGCTCAGCCAGCATCTGTCCGGTGTGTACTCTATCGCCGGCATCCACGTAAAGCTTCTTCACGATGCCGCTGGCTTTCGACTTGATTTCAACTTTGGTGATGGGCGTGACCTTACCGGTGGCGACAACGCTTTTTGCGAGGTCGCCCTGCTCGACCTTTGCCAGCTTCGTCGGATCGATCTTGGTTCCACCGCGCGTTGCCGCAACCGCCACCACTACCAGCGCGATCACCGCAACCGCAACTACGGTCAGAATGATCCAGCGCTTCTTCTTATTATGTTTGCCGTTCGCCACTTGCCCCTCCAACTAATGATCGCAGTGTTCCCTGTTCTGCACTTAGTTACGTTATTGAATTGCCGGAAGTTCCGTCCCAGAACGGGACCGTTGCGCCCAGGCTTTAGACATTGGTCGGGGTGCAAACGACAGCAGAGTAGACTGCGGCGTACGTCCTTAAAATCGAGCGGTTCATCCCATAAAAATCGGCATTCGTAACCAGAAGCGGGCACCCGTCACTCTGAGGCGCTGCGATCCTGGGCGCGGCCCTTCCATTCGCCGCCGCGACCGCTCCAATATTTGAATGCCGAGTCGAGGGTTGCTGCCATGTAGAAGAGGGCGGCGAGCGGCAGCGTGAACGCCCAGGCGATGCCCAATCCGTAGAAACGAACCATGGGGAGATAGGTGATCGCCATGGTGCCGTAGGACAGAAGGCCTGCGGTGATGAGCCGCCAATCGCCGGTGAAAAACAGAGCGAAGGGCAGTAGATATAGGAGTGCCATGCCCACGATCGCGCCTATCAATATTGCGATGGAGTGCCCGAGCTGATTGAAGGCGGTGCGCGCGATCATACGTTCGATCTCGCCAAAGCTTTCGTAAGGGCGGAAGCTGCGTGTGTTTTGGGTCGACCCGAGCCAAACTCGCCCGCCGCCGCGTTTCACTGCACGGGCCAGCGCGCAATCGTCGATGACCTCATGGCGAATGGCGCTGATGCCCCCGGCGAGCGCGAGGACGTGGGGACGAATCAATATGCATCCGCCGGCCGCGCCAGCGGTCTTTCGCTTGGAAGAGCTAATCCATAGCGGCGGATACAGCATGAAGAAGAAGAACACGAAGGCCGGGATGAGCAGCCTCTCTGCCAGACTGCGGCAGTGCAGCTTGACCATGAATGAAACCAGGTCGTAGCCCTCACGATCGGCGATGGAGACCAGCGTCGCGAGGTTATCAGGCGCGTGCTCAACGTCGGCGTCGGTCAGCAGGAGGAACCGAGGATCCAGTTCGGTGGCCTTGTCGATTCCCTGCTGCACCGCCCAGAGTTTACCGGTCCAGCCCGGCGGAAGCGGACGGCCAGCGATGATGTGCAGCTTCTGCTGATCGCCTTCCGATACAGCATTCCGGGCCGCCTCGGCGGTGCCGTCGGTGCTGTTGTCGTCGACAACGTAAATATGCACGCCATCCGTGCAGCTTTGCGCCAGCAGTGACCGTAACGCGCGCCCAATGTTAGTCGCCTCATTGCGAGCGGGAATAACTACCGCGATTCTTGCGCTAACAGGCGACTCAGGTTTGGGCGCTTGTAAGCGGCTCACCTGCCAGAATCTGCCATGGAAAAGCAACAAATCGAGCCAGGCGAGAAGGGACGCGGCACCGGCGATGAGCGTAACGGTATGCAATGCCACATCGT
The DNA here is from genome assembly GCA_963758835.1 of uncultured Acidobacteriaceae bacterium. GTDB lineage: Bacteria > Acidobacteriota > Terriglobia > Terriglobales > Acidobacteriaceae > CAVVDY01. The sequence continues at coordinate 8,439 of CAVWWZ010000009.1, forward strand.
AAATGAATGCTGGCCCTCAATTAAGAATTCTGCACCGAGGAGCGCTGACATCGTGACGGGAGTGTCAACCGCGTGGAGCCCAATAATCCCATGTGTTTTTTCGTCTTAATAGCAGTCCTGCGACTCGTCGCTGCGCTCCTCGCTCAGAATGACATGGTGCTAATACCATTTCAGAGTTTCCGCGTTTTCCTGCTAAACTCTCCCGCGCGATCCTCATGACAATTGACGCCAACACTAAACGCACTCGACTGTACGGCGATCCAGACGGTAAGTTCCTCCACGAGGTGGTGCTCGCTTCGTGCCGAATTCGCGGTGAGAAGACTGCGCTCGTCGATACTTCTTGCAATCCTGCGCGGCGTATTACCTTTGCGGAATACGGGGAACTGGTTGAGCAGGCAGCGCACGGCCTCGTCGCAGCGGGTATAAAGCCCGGTGACCGAATTGGTATCTTCCTGCCGAATAGTTGGGAATTTGGCGTCGCTTTCCACGCGGCGATGATGGCGGGCGCAGTGCCGACGCCAATGAATCCTTCGTACCGCGAACGCGAGGTTCGCTACCAACTCGAAACCTGCGACGCGGTGGCGCTCGTGACAGACGGCACACTGCTCAGCGGGATCAACCTGGCGGGTTTGCCGGAGCTGCGTAACGTATTTACGATCCGGCAGCACTGCAATGGCAGTGAGCCATTCGAATCGCTGCTGAAGCCTCGCTCCGAAATTACCCTGCCCATTCCTGATCGCGACCCGCGGCTGACGCTGGCAACGCTTCCCTTTTCCAGCGGCACTACGGGCCTGCCGAAGGGGGTGATGCTGACCCATCACAACGTCGTCGCCAACGTTTATCAGACGTTGATTCCCGGCGAGGCAGGCGGCATCTCGGATGACGATGTCATGTTGTGTTTTCTCCCGATGTATCACATCTACGGACTCACGATCGGGCTGAATCTATCGCTCATCTGTGGTGCCACACTGGTCCTGATGCCGCGCTTTGACTGCGAAGGCTCACTGTCGCTGATCGCGCGCGAGGGCATAACCATGGCACTGTGTGTTCCGCCTGCCCTGCTGGCGTATTGCCATGCCGCCGAGCAGAACAAGTTTCCCAGAGAGCATCGATTGAGGTGGGTGAAGTCTGGGGCCGCGCCGCTCTCTGGCGAACTGGCGCACCGCTTCATCAACCTGACGGGTGTCCCCATACGTCAAGGCTACGGCATGACTGAAGCTTCTCCGGTGACGCACATGGGGTTCCTCGAGCCGGAACGCTACCGTCCGGAGTCAGTTGGTGCGCCGGTAGCCATGACGGACTGCCGCGTCGTCGACGAGAACGGAAACGATGTCGCACCGGGGGAGTTGGGAGAACTGGTAATGCGCGGGCCGCAATTCATGCAGGGTTACTGGAAATCGCCCGATGCCACGGACGCCGTGCTGCGCGACGGCTGGTATTGGTCTGGTGACGTCGTCCGCGTTGATGAAACAGGCCAGTACTACGTCGTCGATCGCCGTAAGGAAATGATGAAGTACAACGGCTTCTCTATCGCGCCTGCGGAAGTCGAAAGCGTATTGCTGGAGCATCCCGGAGTGCACGATTGCGGCGTAGTCTCACGCATCGAAGCCGACGGTGACGAGACACCGTGCGCGTTCGTGGTGCTTCGAGAAGGGCAATTCGGAGATCAGCAGATCGCCAGCGCCATGCAGAGCTTCGTTGCCGAAAAACTATGCAAATATAAAACGCCTCGCGAAATTCACTTCGTGTCCACGATCCCTCGGACTCCCTCCGGCAAAATTCTGCGTCGAGAGTTGCGCAAGTTATTTTGAGCTGCGTTGCCTGAGTTCGATCGAAACCATCGGTGGCTTTTGCGCCCGGCTACCATTCGCCGATCAGCCTTCTGAGTACAATCCCGCCGACTGCTCCCACCACCAGCACAGGAAACGCAGCAGCTAGCCCGACGCCGGTCAGTCCGGCGGCTACTGCCATGCCGAGTACTGCAGTTGACGCCCAGGATAGCGGCCGCAAGATCCGGATTAATCCCATTTCCATTGTCGCCGTTGTCCGAAGGTTCGCTCATTGACCTCATCTCCATCGTTAGTAGAAGGATGGCCGCGAGCGGAGCAAAGATGCTGAATTTCCTTGGGTCAATGGTTCGTCGGACAAGAACCCAAGAAGGGGTTAGGCCGTTTATTGGTAGCGCGCTTGCCGAGCAAAAAAAATCGGGGAGCCCGAAGGCTCCCCGAAGCAATGCTAACCTCAGACGAAGTTAGAAGCTGTACTTCAACACCAGCACAACGGAGCGCGGGTGGTTAGTGAACACCGTGTTCCATTGAGCAAATGTGTCGGAGTTCGTGAGCAGAGCTCCACGCACCGAACCGCTAGCCTGTCCATACGACTGTACGTCGCTGATCAGACCTGGCACGTACTGTGCATGGTTGAAGATGTTAGTGGCCTGGAACATGGAAGCTGAGCTGCTGACGCTCGGTGATGTTCACCCGCTTCAACAGAGCGAAGTCCCAGTTGTTGGTGTAGCGGAGTGGCCAGCGTGTTGCGTGAGACCGCTCCATAGACTCCGGCACCAGCCGAGATGTACTGGGCACTCGGATTGTTGGCAACATAAGCTACCGTCGCCCCAGCCGAGTTCGTCTAGGGCCGTGACACCGTGACGCGGTGTTCGGCACGCCAGCCGAGTTGAACATCGCCGGCCGGTCCGGAGCCGAGTCACCGTTCAGGTTGGAGTCGACACCGGTCTGCACTGTTGCGTACTCGGGAGACTGGAAGGTGTAGATCGGCGAGAACTGCCAGTTACCCACGATGTTCTTCATGAACCAGTTGTCAGTTCTTGAAGAACGGCAGGTCGTAGGTAGCTGCCAAGGTTACGCGATGACGACGATCCAGAGCTGAGGTGCTATAGTCGCACGAGAAGCAAGCGAAGTTCTGCGGACGACGTGGCGTCAGAACGGTCGAGAAGACATCTGCCGTCGAGTTGTCGAAGGTATGGCTCCAGGTCCAGGCCGCCTGGAACTGCAGGCCATTGGTGAAGTTGCGCTTGAACGAGGTCTGCAGAGCCGTTGTAGTTGGAGTAGCCATACGGCTGGAACGAGGTAATCGTTGCTCGACGAATCCGGCATCAGCATAGGCCGGAATCGCGTTGCCCTGTGCCTTCAACTGGCCAGCGTAGGCCTAACGAATCAAGGTAGGCCTGGCTGGGAGCCGACAGGAACGTCGGCAGGCTGTTGGTAGGCGTTACCGGGGCAGCGTCTGTTCAGACGGGTCTGTACCGACAAATGGATGCCGCGAGTTCCGACGTAGCGCACTTCCAACGTGTACTTGTTGGCAAAGATGTGCTGAACGCCAGCCGTCCAGGTTTCCGAATACGGCAGGGTCTGGTTCGGGATGTAGGCGCCGGTGGCAGCACGGCCGTCAGCAGGATTGGTAATCGGAATTGGCGCGCCGGGCAAGCCGCCGGCGGCCAGGAAGTGAGTATCCGAATAGTTGCATGGCTTCGGATCCGCCTGGATCCACCACATCGCAGGTCTGCTGCAGCTGAGGTGGCTGCGAAAGGATGCCCAGGTTGTCATAGAGAACATCGTTCGCCATGGCGAAGCCGACGTTGACCGAGGTTTCCGGGGTCGGCGCCCAAGCAATGCCGACGCGAGGCATGAAGTTGGTCTTTGGACCCGGGTCTGCCGAAGGTGATCAGGCCAGGCACGCTGGAGATGGCATTGAGCGACTGAGTTGTATTCGCCCTGCGGATTGCCGGTGTACTCGTAGCGCAACCCGAGGTTTAAGGTGACGGTCGGCGAAATGCGCCACTCGTCATTGGCGTAGGCGTAATACGCCTTCTTGTTGCCGTAGTAGACGTCGTGTTACCGGCCGAGCGCTCGCTAAAGCCACCGGTGGTCGGGAACGATGCGAAGTCGTTCAGGTAGTCCGACGTGAAGCCCCACTCGTAATCGCCGCGCACGCGTTGGGTGAACGTCTGCGGGCTGATGATCCAGCGGAACTCACCGCCGAAGCGGAGGTTGTGCTTGCCCTTCACCCAGCTCACGTTGTCCACCAACTGGTACAGGTTCTGAACGGTGGTCTGCGGAGCGTTGGGATCAGGACCGATGTTGAGTTGGTTCAAGTCAGTGAACAGAAGGTTGGGAAAACGCCGCCAAGTCCGGGGAACGTCTGATCGCCCACCGGAAACAGCTGCGAATAACGGTTCCAGCCGAAGCGGAACTCGTTGTTCACGTTGGTGCCGAAGTTGTGATACTCGCTCAGGGTGATGACCCAGTAGCGCTGGGGCGTGGTGGTCCAGAACGTCGGCAACGATGCGCGCCGTGTCAGACGCGTTGAGCTTGGAATACAGCAGTCGGCCACGCAACTGGTCCTTCTCCGAGATGTTCCAGTCGAAGGAGTTCGCGGTGGTCAGCGTGTTCTGGAAGCTGGGTCCGATGAACCCAATGTCGCCAATCGGAACGTTAACTGGCTGCGCCAGCGAACATCCCGGAGCAACCGACATGTATGCCAGGGGCGACCTGAATTGAGGAACTGCAAACGTTGGGCGATCCACCGGCAGGAACATACTTCTGCAACTGCGCCAGGTTGGTGTTGCCCGGGAACAACGTAGCCTAACGTGCGCGTAGCCCGCCGCGGTCGGCGCGCAAAACGTCTGCGGAGTTGGCCACTTGGCCGATTGGGTTGTACTCCCAGTTAGTGAAGAAGAACAGCTTGTTCTTCAGGATCGGTCCGCCGAAATTGCCGCCGAAACGGTTGTTGTCGTAACGGGGATTGAAGTACGGACCCGGCGCCTGAGACTGCGCCACTAGTGAATCTTCAGCATTCAGATTGCGGTTCTGGAAGTACTCGTATGCGCGTGCCGTGGAACTGGTTGGTTCCGCTCTTGACCGTCTGGTTGAACTGGCCGCCAGAGGAGTGGCCGAATTCAGCCGAGTACTGGTTCTGCAATACGGTGAAGCTGTCCACCGCGTCGTTCGGAACGACGATGAGCGGACCGGTAACTGAAAGGCTGTTGTTGTCGACGCCTTCCACGGTGAAGTTATTGTTGCGTGGACGCTGGCCGCCAACCGAGGGGCCGGAACCGGCTCCGATGCCGCCGGACGTTGCTACACCGGCATCCAGCAGGGAGAGGTTCAAAACGCCGCTGCTGGTCGTGGAGGTGCCGGCAGTCGACAAGGGTGATTCAGCGATCTGCTTGGCGCCGTAGCTGCTTGAAATGGTCGGGGTGGTGGTATCGATCGCCACCGCCTGCTCGTTCACTTCAACCGTGGTGCCTGCACTGACCACCGCCGCAGTAATGTTCGCGGTCGCTACTTTGTTGAGCGTCACTTCGACGTCACGATAGCCGCCCTTCATGCCCGTGGAGGTTACATCCACTGAGTAGTGCGCGGCCGGCAGGTTCGAGAAACGATACTCGCCCTGCGCGTTCGTCTTTGTGGTCTGTTTGAAACCTGTACCGAGGTTGGTAACTTCTACATCCGCACCGGCGACATACGCCCCCGACGCGTCCTTGACCACGCCCGTCAAGTCGCCGCTGATGGCCTGTCCATAGGCAAGGACGGGCACCAGCAACGCGACACTGAGCAAGGTCAGTAATGTGAAAATCTTTTTCTTCATCGCACTCTCCGCTTCGCAGTTTGTTTCTTACGTTTGCGCGTAAAACCCGGGCGTTCGCGCACAACAGGCGGAACAACTCCGATGAGAGGAGTGCACGAGAGTAGCCGTTTCTATCGCAAATCTGGCTCTTATTTTTCAATAACTTAGAACCGACGACACGTCTTGAATATGACTTTCTATAGCGAAGCGGTTACAGAAATTTCAAAATCCATACATGTTGTCGCAATCAACCTTCCGACTGACTAGTGATGTTACTGCGACTAAAGTTGTACGCCGTTGATACGGTTCTGCGACCGCTTCAACCCTCCTTTTGGGGGTCAGATCAGGGCGTGTATTGATCGAGCCGCCGCCCAAGATCCGCCTCTCCGGATAATTTGGCGAGGCAAAAAAGGGGGGAGCCCGAAGGCTCCCCGAAGTTCGACAGATTTCAAACTGCGATTAGCTGCGATTAGAAGTTGTACTTCAGCACCAGCACCAGATTGCGTGGATGGTTGGTGAAGACCTGGTTCCACTGAGCGAAGGTATTGGAACCAGTCAGCAGGGCGTTGCGAACCGAGCCACTCGCCTGACCAAACGACTGCACGTCACTGATCAATCCAGGGACATACTGCGCGTGGTTGAAGATGTTGGTGGCCTGGAAGATGAAGCTGAGCTGCTGACGCTCGGTGATGTTCACCCGCTTCAACAGTGCGAAGTCCCAGTTGTTGGTATACGGAGTGGCGAGCGTGTTGCGCGCTACTGTGCCATACACTCCGGTACCAGCCGAGATGTACTGAGCGTTCGGGTTGTCGGCAACGTAAGCTACCACCGCGCCCGCGGAGTTCGTCAACGGCGAAACCGTCGATGAAGTGTTCGCTACACCGCCTGGGTTGAAGAATGCCGCCCGGTCCGAAGCCGAGTCGCCGTTCAGGTTGGAGTCGGTGCCGGTCTGCACCGTCGCGTACTCAGGCGACTGGAAGGTGTAGATCGGCGAGAACTGCCAGTTGCCCACCACGTTCTTCATGAACCAGTTGTCGTTCTTGAAGAATGGCAGATCGTAGGTCGCTGCCAAGGTAACGCGATGACGGCGATCCAGAGCTGAGGTGCTGTAGTCGCAGGCAAAGCAGTTGAAGTCCTGCGGACGACGCGGGGTTAGGACGGTCGAGAAGACGTCAGCCGTCGAGTTGTCGAAGGTGTGGCTCCAGGTCCAGGCCGACTGGAACTGCAGGCCGTTGGTGAAGTTGCGCTTGAACGACGTCTGCAGAGCCGTTGTAGTTGGAGGCGCCATACGGCTAGAACGAGGTGATCTGGTTCACGAAGCCAGCGTTTGCATAGGCCGGTACTGCGTTGCCAATGGCATTGAGCTGGTCGAGAGTGAGCGGCAGCGAGTCGAGGTAGCCCTGGCCAGGATTGGACAGGAACGTCGGCAAGCTTTGAGTAGCCGTGACTGGTGACTGGTTGTTGATGTGAGTCTGCACCGACAGGTGGATACCGCGGGTTCCGACGTAGCGCACTTCCAACGTGTACTTGTTGTCGAAGATGTGCTGAACGCCGGCCGTCCAGGTCTCCGAATACGGCAGAGTCTGGTTCGGGATATACGCGCTGGTGACGGCGCGAGCATCGGTTGCATTCGTAATCGGGATCGGCGCACCCGGCAGACCGCCGCCAGCCAGGAACCCGCTGTTGCCGTAGGCGCAGGCAGTGGGAGCGCCGGGGTTTACCACATCGCACGTCTGCTGCACTTGCGGCGGCAACGACAGGATGCCCAGGTTGTCATAGAGAACGTCGTTCGCCATGGCGAAGCCGACGTTGACAGAGGTATTCGGAGTAGGCGCCCACGCAATACCGACGCGTGGCATGAAGTTGGTTTTTTGTGAAGTGGGAGCGGCGAAGTTGATCAATCCCGGTACGCTCGAGATGGCGTTCAGCGGCTGCAAAGTGGTGGCAGCCAGCGGCTCGCCGGTGTACTCATAGCGCAGGCCAAGGTTTAAGGTGACAGTCGGTGAAATGCGCCAATCGTCGTTGACGTAGGCATACACCGCCTTCTTGTTGCCGTAGTACACCGGGTTGCCGGCCGAACGCTCGCCAAAGCCATTCGAGACTGGGAACGGCGCAAAGTCGTTCAGGTAATCGGACAGGAAGTCCCACTCGTAATCACCGCGTACGCGCTGGGTGAACGTCTGCGGGCTGATGATCCAGCGGAACTCACCACCGATACGCAGGTTGTGCTTGCCCTTTACCCAGCTCAGGTTGTCCACGAACTGGTACTGGTTCTGAATGGTTCCCTGCGGAGCGTTGGGATCAGGACCAATCTGGAGCTGCCTCAACTCGTTCACCTGCAGGTTCGGGAATGCGCCGTCAGTCCGGGGAAGGTCTGGTCGCCGACCGGGAAGACCTGCGAGAAACGGTTGAAGCCGAAACGGAACTCGTTGTTCATGTTGGGGGTGAAGTTGTGATACTCGCTCAGCGTCGCCACCCAGAAGCGCTGTGGCGTGGTCGACCAGAAGGTCGGCAACGAAGCCGCCGTGTCAGAGGCATTGAACTTGACCCACGCCAAACGGCCGCGCAACTGGTCCTTCTCCGAGATGTTGTAGTCGAAGGAGTTCGCGGTGCTCAGCGTGTTCTGGAAGCTGGGTCCGATGAAGCCTACGTCGCCGATTGGAATGGCGAACGTGAGGTGCCGGCGGCAAAGCGACCGTTCTGATCGATCACCGGAGAACCCTGTGCCACCTGTAACGCTGGAATTGCAAACGTTGGATGCGCCACCTGCGGGCACGTACTTCTGGAACTGCTGCAGGTTGGTGTTGTTGGGGAACAGCGTGCTCAACTGCGAATAGCCCGCCGCAGTCGGCGCGCAGAAGGTGTTGGGATTGGCGACCTGGCCGATGCGGGTTGTACTCCCAGTCGGTGAAGAAGAACAACTTGTTCTTCACGATGGGGCCGCCGAAGTTGCCGCCGAAGCGGTTGTTGTCATAACGCGGATTGGTGTACGGACCCGGTTGCCTGAGTCAAGCGCGACCTGCGAGTCTTCCGCGTTCAGGTTACGGTTCTGGAAATATTCGTAAGCGGTGCCGTGGAACTGGTTGGTTCCGCTCTTGATGGTCTGGTTGAACTGGCCGCCCGAGGAGTGACCGAATTCCGCCGAGTACTGGTTCTGCAACACGGTAAAGCTGTCGACCGCGTCGTTCGGAATAACGATGAGCGGACCGGTCGTCGACAAGCTGTTGTTGTCCACGCCTTCAATCGTGAAGTTGTTGTTGCGCGGACGCTGGCCACCGACCGAGGGGCCGCATACCAGCACCGACACCGCCCGAGCGTGGCAACACCAGCATCGAGCAGCGAGAGGTTCAACACGCCGCTGCTCGTGGTCGCAGTGCCGCCGTCACCAGAGGCGATCAGCAGATCTGCTTGGCTCCGTAGGTGGTCGAAATGGTAGGCGTCGTGGTATCGATCGCCACTGCCTGCTCATTGACTTCAACCGTCGTGCCCGCGCTGACCACCGCAGCCGTGATGTTCGCGGTCGCTACTTTGTTCAGCGTCACTTCGACGTCACGAAAGCCGCCCTTCATGCCAGGTGGCAGTCACATCCACCGAGTAATGTGCCGCCGGCAGGTTAGAGAAACGATACTCGCCCTGCGGGTTCGTCTTGGTGGTCTGCTTGAAACCCGGTGGCCGAGGTTCGTAACTTCTACGTCCGCATCTGGCGACATATGCCCCCGATGCGTCCTTCACCACGCCCGTCAAGTCGCCGCTGATGGCCTGTCCATAGGAAAGGACGGGCACCAGCAACGCCAGGCTGAGCAGGGTGAGAATTGTGAAAATACTTCTTTTCATCGCACTCTCCGGTTCAAATTGAAAGTTCTACGTTGGCGCTTGATACTTGGGTGTTCGCGAGTACAACAACAGCAGAACAACCCCGCTCGGAGTAAATGCACGAGAGCCGCCATTCGCGAGGAACTCTCCACTAGCCTCTTTGCAACAACTTGCAGAAGGGTTGCCAACGTTAAGATTTGTTTTCTTATAGAGGAATCCAGGGTAGCTTCCAAACTCCATATGGCCAGTTGAAAATCACGATAAAGAACTACCGAAACTGATTAAACAAAGATGCGACATCGGAAGCAGAACTTTGAGAGATACGTCGGGTTGACGTTACGAAAAGCCGCGAACTGCGAGCTGCGAACTTAGCAAAAACAGCACGAACGAACGCTGCACCGTGGACATCGACCGCATCGCTCGTTCTCCAAGATGTCAAAAGGAAAAGACGATTTCGAACACTAGCAGACTTTGATAAGACCGGAGCTATTTGAGTTAGTAGCTTCACTACTTTCGGGTGGGACTAGATAGGAGAAGTCACATAACTCGAGATAGATTGCGCGTGGGTTGTTGGTGAGAGCAAAGGATCGTAGCTCAACTACTTATTTGGACACGACTAGGTTCCGGCGACTCTGAATAGCAACGGGGTCCCAGCTTGCTTGCCAGAAACCAACTTGACCTTCTAAACAAAAAGGTTCTCTTGGCTCGTAGCTTAACTACGAGCCATTCAGCAATTTCGAGACAATTAGGCGGAGGTTCCCAGCGCTAACGCGATGAGGGTTTTCTGTTCCAGCTCGTGCGCCTTGCCCGAACCAGTTGCAGGAGTCGCGTTAGCCGCACGCTTGATGCTGCGCAGCCTGGAGCCGACAATTCGTTTCAGTCGCGGAACCACGAACGAAAGTGCGCCCATATTGGCCGGTTCTTCTTGCACCCAAAGGAACTCGCTCGCATTGGAATAATGACCGAGTGCCTGGCGGAGATCGTCCTCTGGGAAGGGATACATCTGCTCGAGCATCAGGATCGCCGGTTTCGTTCCCTTCATTTTCTTGCGTTCGATGCGCAGCTCGTGGCCGATCTTGCCGGTGCAGATGAGAATGCGCCTGGCATCAAGCGCGGTTTCATCAGCGAATCACGTTTTGCCAGCGCGGCCGTTCCAGTTCTGTAACCGGCGACACGGCTTCCGGATGGCGCAACATGCTTTTCGGCGTGAAGACGATCAGCGGCGTGCGCCACTTGCGTAGAGCCTGCCGCCGCAGAAGATGGAAGTATTGCGACGCCGTCGAAGGCTGCACCACCTGCATATTGTCGCGAGCGCAGAGTTGCAGATAACGTTCGATGCGCGCGCTGGAATGCTCCGGCCCCTGGCCTTCGTGGCCGTGCGGCAGCAGAAGCACGAGCCGGTCAGCAGGTCCCACTTGTCTTCGCCGGCCACGATGAACTGGTCGATGATGATTTGCGCGCCGTTGGCGAAGTCGCCGAACTGCGCTTCCCACATGACCAGCGCTTCGGGAAAGTCGCGCGAGAATCCGTACTCGAAACCCATGACCGCAGCTTCGGAGAGCTCGGAGTTGTAGATCTCCACCCGCGCCTGGTTGGCCGCCAGGTGGCACAGCGGGACATATTCCTTCTCGTCGACGATATCGATGAGTACCGAGTGCCGCTGGTTAAACGTTCCGCGGCGGCTGTCCTGTCCACTGAGGCGAATCGGTACGCCTTCCGTCGCAAGCGAGCCGAAGGCCAGCGCCTCGGCCATGCCGAAGTCCAGCGGACGCTTGCCATAACCCATCTCGTGCCGCTGCTCGAGCAGCTTCTGCACCTTGGGATGGATGTGAAAGTCATCGGGATATTTCACCAAGCCATCGGTGATCTCGTGAATGCGCTCGGCGGTCAGGCCGGTATCGACTTCGAATTCCGGCTTCCACTCGCCGCCATGAAACGGCGCCCAGTAGCTGGGCAGCTGGCGCATCACCGGCTTCTTCGCCATGCTCTTGCCGGCAGCCTGCGCGGCATCGAGCTCGGCGACTGGAACTTCTCGATGAACGGCTTGCGGATCCTGACCGGTCTTCTGCGCGTAAATCTCGTAGAGCAGCGGATGGTCTTTGATCTTGCGATAGCGGATGGGCTGCGTGATGGTCGGGTCGTCGACCTCCGAGTGGCCATGACGGCGGAAGCCGATGAGATCGATCATTACATCGGTGCCAAACTCGTTGCGGAACTCCATCGCCATGCGGCCCACGCGCACCACAGCATCGGCATCCTCGCCGTTCACATGGAAGATGGGAATGGGCAGACGCTTGGCCAGGTCCGACGAGAAGCGGCTGGCGTAGACTTCGTTCGGATTGGCGGTGAAGCCGATCAGATTGTTAACAATAATGTGAACTGTTCCGCCGACGTTGTAGCCGCGCAGGGTGGCAAGGTTCAGGCTCTCGGCGGTGATTCCCTGCCCTGCAAAGGCGGCGTCGCCGTGCATGATGATGGGCACGACCTTCAGCTTGCCGTCGCGTCCGATGCGCGTCTGCTTGGCGCGCGCGCGTCCCATGGCCACCGGGTTCACGGCTTCCAGGTGGCTGGGATTCGACACCATGTGAATGCGCACCTGACTGCCATTGGCGGCGGTGAACAGTCCGGTCGCGCCGATGTGATATTTCACGTCGCCGCCGCCCAGTACGCTGCGGGGATCGACATCTTCGAAGCCGGCGAAGATTTCCGCCGCCGGCCGGTTCACTACATTAATGATGACGTTCAGGCGGCCGCGATGGCTCATGGCCAGCACCGCCTGCTCGGCTCCCTGCTCGGCAGCGGTGTCGAGAATCTCGTCGAGCAGCGGAATCAGCGCGGTATTGCCTTCCAGCGAGTAGCGCTTGGTTCCGATATAGCGCGAGTGGAATGGTCTGCTCGAAGACGTCGGCGCGCACCAGTTGATCGAGCACACGCGCGCGGTCGATCGGCTCCTGCTGCTGCGCCTCCATCTTTTCCTGGATCCACTGGCGGCGCTCGGGATCGGCGATGTGCATGAACTCGACGCCGATGGAGCCGGCATAGATGCGGCGCGCGGCTTCGGCTTCTTCGCCGGTTACATCCAGCTCGGGATGCGGCAGCGGCTTGAAGTGGTCAATGCGGATCGAGATTGGCTTGAAGATATCCCCAGCGGCGGAACGAATCCATCACCCGTTCCAGCTTCTCGCTGTCAACGTTCATCATTACGGTGGACAAGGATGAGAGCTCCTGGCCTTCGCCCAGGTTATCGTCCGAAAGAAGGACGCGAACCTGGGCCACAATGGCCTAGGCCACAACGGACCTGTTCTTATGATTCTACTGTTCTAGATTCCCTACCGGCCGGACGGATGCATCATGCAGCGGAATCTCGGGCGGCAGAAGATTCAGTATATAAAATGTTGCGGAATTGCGTGGCTGCCTGGGTGTCAGTCATCAGGTGTCAGATAAAGATGAGGATGGGCGATCCCGAAAAAGACCAATGCGGCAGTCTCAACCTTTGTCGGCTCCTGCAGCCCTGATGCTTGCCCATGCAAGCCGGTGGAACCAAACGTCCATTTGGTCTGCAGATGCCTTGGAACGGTGGTGATTCCACCATTCGAGCTGCGCTATCAGCGCTCCCGCGAGGGCATGCGCAAGAACAGCACGCTCCGTTGCCGGGAGCAGCTTCGAACGTTCCATTTCGGCCAGGCGGCTTTCGATACCGCGCGCAAAATGCGCCCGGGCCAATTCGAAGAAATCTAACAGTCGATTCGAACGTGCCAAGGCAAGTCGTATTTGCTGGGCATCACCCACATGAGTGAAGAACTCTCGCACTGGCGCCAGTCTCTCTGACTTGTCGCCTGCGCGCGTAAGACCCATAGCCACTCGCTCGAGAAACTCGTCCATGTCAGTAAGGAAAAGATCCTCGATATCGTCGAAGTGCGCATAGAAGGTTGAGCGGCTGACACCAGAGTTGTCCAGCACGTCCTGTACGGTAATTGCCGTTAGAGGCTTCTGTTGAATCAACCCGCGGAGCGTAGTTACGAGCCGGTGCCTGGTGCGCCCGACCCTGCGGTCCTGCTTGGCATGCGCTGTCTTGGATGACGGCGTCATTTTCATTCCGAACAATACACCACTTTCTGTTCGTTATCGTCCTTACCAGAGGGATTCAATCGGTGACATTTGATTAATGCGCAAGTCTGCACACATGACACTTTCGTCGAGGAGATACGCAATGTCCAAGAACAGATTTGTGGCGCTCATCGTCTTCTGCTTCATGCTGGTGGCAAGCGCCATTGCGCAGCAACAACATGGCAGTACCAATGAGGCTTCCAATCGTGGGTGATTGGAACATAACATTCGCGGTGAGTGGACAGACCGCCTCAGGCACCATGTCTTTGCGAACCGAAGCCGGAAACCTGGCGGGTAATCTCGGCACTGCCCACACCGGGCCGGGAACACTACACGACGCCAAGTGGTCCGATGGCAAACTCACGGCAACCTGTGTATTTGAGCAGCATGAATCGATTCTTCTCGCCGGCGAACTCAAGGATGGAGCGCTCGCAGGGACTTTTCAGACCGAGGGCAGGGAGGGAACGTGGAAGGCTACGCGGAGCACCGCAACTGCGTCGTCTTCAAACCACGAATAGTGTCCACTATGCCTTTATGTCCCGTGGATGTGATTCCGCAATGCGGTGAGACGCCGGTCGCACTCACCGCGTGCATCTCGGCATCGGTCACAACAAACCTATATTCTGAGACGAATGCTTCTATCGCCTTCCGATCGTCTGTTCGTGCTGACCGGCGCGGGCGTGAGCGCTGAGAGCGGCTTGCCAACGTTTCGCGGAACCGGCGGAATCTGGCGCGGCTATCCCGCGACACAGATCGCGACCCCGGAAGCTTTTCATGCCGATCCGCTGCTGGTGTGGCAGTTCTACTCCATGCGGCGACAAAAGCATGCGGAGGTGAAACCCAACCCGGCGCACTTCGCGCTGGCTGAACTCGAACGGCAGCTCGGCGATCGATTTTTCCTGTGCACGCAGAATGTCGACTCGCTGCACGAGCAGGCCGGCTCCAAGCGCGTGCTGCACATGCACGGCCGCCTGATGATGACACGCTGCTCTCGCGAGGCCTGCCCCAGCGAACCGTTCTTAGATTCCGAAGCGCATGAGACAGAGCTGCCCGTTTGCGAATCCTGCGGCGCAGTGCTGCGTCCGCATGTCTGCTGGTTTGGCGAGGTGCCGTATCAGATGGATCGCATCTTTGCTGAGCTGGAGCGCAGCACGTTGCTGATGACTGTCGGGTCGTCAGGCGTAGTCGAACCGGCGGCGAGCTTTGTTCGCCTGGCGCGCCGCATTGGTGCGCGGACGATTTATGTCGGTCCGGAAGAGCCGGCCAATCGGGACTATTTTGATCAGGTGGTGCTGGCAAAGGCCGGCGAAGCCCTGCCGCAGATGGTGAAGGAGATGGTTGCGGCGTAAGGTGTTGATCGGCAGATGGCCCGCAGCGCGATGCGACCTTCATCACGCCCGCTCAGATTCGCCCAGCTTTCCCCTCATCACACAAGAACGTGACCCACTTCCTCGCGCTTTTTTCTGAGGGTCGTACCATGGAGGGTCGCACGGCATGGGCGTCTGTCGAATAGCCATCCCCCGCTATTGAGCATCGCCAGTTTTACGCGTACATTTCAGGAGTATTAACGCGCCACGCCCTTCATACCACCGCGACAGGAGGCCATCATGGAAACATTCGAGCAACGGGTTGAGCAAATGATCGACTGGTTTGCCAGTCCGCGTTTCAAAGGCATCGTACGCTTGTATTCGCCGCGCCAGGTGGTTGAGCAGCGCGGCACACTCGGCGCGGAATATCCCATAGCCCGCAATGCGGCCGAGGGCTTTTATGCCCGCCTGCGCGAATTGTTCGGATCTGGCAAGTCGATCACGACATTCGGCCCCTACTCGCCGGGCCAGGCCGTCACCATCAAGCAGCTCGGCATCGAAGGCATCTATCTGGGCGGCTGGGCAACCTCGGCCAAAGGCAGCATCACCGAAGATCCCGGTGCTGACCTTGCCAGCTATCCGCTGAGCCAGGTGCCGGACGAAGCTTCCGCTATCGTTCGCGCGCTGATGACTGCCGACAAGAACCAGCATTTCGCCCGCTCGCGCATGACGCCCGAGCAGCGGGCCGCGACGCCCGTCTTCGACTATCGGCCGTTCATCATTGCCGACGCCGATACCGGTCACGGTGGCGATGCGCATGTACGCAACCTGATCCGCCGCTTCGTCGAGGTGGGCGTTCCCGGATATCACATCGAGGATCAGAAGCCGGGCGTGAAGAAGTGCGGCCACCAGGGCGGCAAGGTACTGGTCTCGGAGAACGAGCAGATTCAGCGGCTGAATGCGGCGCGCTTCCAACTCGACGTCATGCAGGTGCCGGGAATCATCGTCGCCCGCACCGACGCCGAGGCGGCCAGCCTGCTCGACGGTTGCGCCGACGAGCGCGACCAGCCGTTCATCCTGGGCGTCACCAATCTGTACGTGCCGACCTACAAGGCGGTCTTCCTGGCGCTGCATCGCAAATTCTTCGACGCCGGAGTGGAAGAGGTCCGCGGACACCTGATGTTTGCCATGTCGAAGACCGAGTACGACGAGGCCGACGCGTGGCTGGAAACGACCGGGCTGCTGCCGCTGATCGACGAAGGCATTGCGAGCGTACAAGAGCAATCCCGACATGGTGCTCGATACCATGCTCGACAAGGTAATTGGAAAATTCCTCGACGCATGGCAGGCGGCGGCCAAACTGAGGACCTACGCTCAGGCCGTAGCCGAAGCGATCGCCTTCCGCATCGCCGAGGGTGACTCGTTGGAGCTCACTCCGGAGCAGTGGCTGGAGCATCGCCAAGCGGCTGTCGTGGTACGAGGCTCGCGAAGATGGCAGAGGCTCTGGGAATCGATGTCGAATGGGACTGCCGAGCGCGCCAAGACTCCCGAGGGCTACTACCAGGTGCAGGGCGGATTGGAGTACGCCATCGCCAAGTCGCTGGCCGCGGCGCCGTTCGCCGACATCCTGTGGATGGAGACGGCGACGGCGGATTTGCACGAAGCCAAGGAGTTCGCCGAAGCGATTCACGCCGTGTTCCCCGACAAGATGATGGCGTACAACCTGTCGCCATCGTTCAACTGGGACACCACCGGCATGACGGACGAGCAGATGAAGGAGTTTCCCGAAGGAGCTGGGCAAGCTGGGCTTCGTCTTCAACTTCATCACCTACGGTGGCCATCAGATCGACGGACTCGCAGCCGAGGAATTCGCCATCGCGCTCAAGCAGGATGGCATGCTCTCGCTGGCGCGACTGCAACGTAAGTTGCGCCTGGTGGAGTCGCCCTATCGCACGCCGCAGACGCTTGGTCGGAGGCCCGCGTCTGGATGCCGCGCTGGCGGCGGCTTCAGGCCGAACGGCGACCACCAAGGCCATGGGCAAGGGCTCGACCCAGCATCAGCACCTGGTGCAGACCGAGGTTCCGCCCAAGGTGCTGGAGGACTGGCTGCAAATGTGGGCGGAGCAGAATGGGCTTCCTGCCGGATGGAAGGCGAAGCTGCGGCCGGTGGCTGCGGGCTCCGACTTCATCGAACTGAGCATCTGCGAATGCTGCGAAGGAGAAAGCCGGCAACGTCATCTTCGCCGACGTTCACGACCGCCACGGACACAAGCTGCTGTCGATCCGCGACATGAATACCTTCGACGGCTCGCTGCGGAAGAAGCGGCTGATGACGCTGGCGCACCTCTTCCTGATTCATCGCTACAAGACGACGCTGGTGCATTACCTGAGCCCGACGGAAGACAATCAGCACCAGGCGCTGAAGATGAAGCGGCTGGGCATCTTTGGAGAGGTCAACACGGAAGCCGGCTTGATTATCGTCGCTGCGGTGAACCAGCCGCGGATTAACGAGCTGCTCAATCCGGACAAGGCTGCGCTCCGCAAGCTCATCGCGAAGCAAGACCAGCCGGCAGCGGTGGCTGCTCCGGTTGGCGACTGAGATTGTTTTTCGGGTGCCCCATTCCGGCATCTTTGCCGGAGTGGGGCTTTTAACTTTTGCTTTAAAACCCAAATCGGTCGGTTGTATTGCAGAATAATACAGCTTAATATCCTCGTATCATGTCCACCGAGAAGACCATCAGCTTCCGCGCCGTCGCTGAAACCATCGACAAACTGGATTCATTGGCAGCCGCCCAGGATCGCTCCCGTAGCTATCTCATCAACGAGGCGATCAGCAACTACATCGAGTTGCACGCCTATCAGGATGCGCTGGTACGCAAGGGAATCGAGGAGATGGGGAGAGGGCGGATCGTGAGCCATGATGAAGTTGTGAAGCGGCTGCGGAAACGTCTTCGCCGAGCCAGCTGATGATCGAATGGACCGAGCAGGCCAGCCGACAGTTGGACCAAGCCTACGAATATATCGCGAGTTCCAACAGCGAAGATGTCGCTACTCGCGTTCTGAGGCGGATCGTCAATAGAGTCGAGCAACTCGCAAGCTTTCCTTTGTCGGGGAGAAAAGGACGCGTGCCCAGTACGCGCGAGTTAGTGATTTCAAACACACCCTTCATCGCTGTGTACACGATCGAAAACACCCGGATCGTTATCCTCGCCGTCTATCATGGCGCTCAGCGATGGCCCGAGGCCTTCTAGTCCCTAATCTCGAGGCGGAACAATCCCACGCGGTGCGGTGTCCTCCGGCAACTCGATTTCGGGCACGTCTTTACGCCGCGTCATCAGTACCAGCCACTGATAGCCACGAATCGTTGGCGCGATTACCTGGAAAATCGTGAGACCCATCGCCCGTGCCGTATCGCGCACCCACTTGCGGTCGAAGATCACAGCCGCCGATGGGTCCGTGTAGGAGACGTACAGCGCGTTGCTGCTTGCATCCATCATGGGGTGGTCAGCCTTGTTGAACAAGAACCACGAGGCGTGCAGAACCCCATCCGGGCGGAGTATGCGCGCGCACTCCCGTAGGTAGTATTCGGCTTGCCTTTCCGTCAGGTGAGTAAAGACAGAGATGGCGTTCACCAGCGTGAACTGGGAATCCTGTGCGGGAAAGGGTGCGGTGAGCGGTTTGTCGCGGCTCGGGTTTAGGGTCACATTGAAGACATCGTGGTGATAGAAGCTGAACTCGGGCGCAACCGGACGCAGGTTATCGTTGCACCAGTCAATAAGCGGAGCGTTCAGGTCGATGCCGACATACAACTCCGGCCGTGGCCGCTGAAGAATCAACTGGCGCGCAACCCGTCCGCATCCGCAACCGAAGTCGAAGAACCGGCGAAAGCTTTCGGGCGCCAGATAGGGATAGACGAGTTCCCCGTTTGGATTGTCGTAGAGCGCTAAATCCGTCGGACCCACGAGGCGCCGCATCTCGAGCGGAGGCATAGGCAGCTCGCCCACATTCGCCGCGTTGTGGGTGGGCTGCGATGCCGGTGCAGGTTGCATTCCCGTCACATGACGGGTTTTCTTGATGGCCTGCACATCGCGGCGATGTTGTAGCCAGTGGGCTGCCCCTTTGGCGGTCGCGTGCAGTAAGGGAATAGATTTCAGCCGATCATTGATTGCATCGGCAATGCGGTAGCGCAACTCATCTCGTGAAAATTCCTGCTCCGGCTTTTGTAAATCCGCCATCGATGAAGTTACTTCTTCTTCTTTTTGTTCAGCGGCTTCAACGTCGACTGGATCGCAGTACCGACTGGACTGCCCCATCCCGTACACGGGTCCCAACCCGCCGCGGCTTTGAAGTGGCCGTTGTTGCCGGAGGTGATGTCGCGAAAGGTCCCCTTCTTCGCAGCCACAGTCTGGTAGAGGCTTGTGTTCAGAAATCCCACCGGCTTGCTGAGTCCCTGATTTAACAGAGCCACCAATCCAGCCCACAGAGGGGCAACCGCGCTGGTACCGCCAACGGTAAAGCTCGAGCCGTCAGACGTCACCTGATAGCCGGTGGCCGGATCGGCGTCGCCGGCGATGTCGGGCACGCCGCGTCCTTTGAACTTGCCCTTGTTGGCTGAGGGCGGAACTTTGGCTTTGGACTGGTACGAAGGAAGCGGGAAGGTGTCGCTCACCCCGCCGCCGGTAGCTCCTCCGCTGGCTCCGCCGTTCCACACAACTTCGCTGCTGATATTGCTTCCGCTCAGTTGCAGCGAGGTTCCTCCGCAGGCCAGCGAGTACGGACTGGAGGAGGGAAAGTCCACGTGGTACTTGCCGTCGGTGACGCCATCGCTGGAACCATTGTCGCCGCAGGCCACGCATACCGTCACACCGAGTGTCGCCGCGGCTTGCAATGCGCTGTTGTAGGTCTGCAGAGACTGTGCCGTCCAGCTTGATTCGGGGCCGCCCCAACTGATGGAGATCACCGATGGCTTATGTACGTTGTCCATAGCCGCCGCGTTGATGGCATCAAGAAAACCGGCGTCTGAGTTGGGAGCGAAATACACGACGATCGTCGCGCCGGGCGCGACCGCGCCTGCCACTTCGATGTCGAGCGCCACCTCCGTGTCTGGCCCGTTGGGGTCGCCAGTGGGATCGTTCTGCGCGCCATCCACAGAGACCGCAATCACCGTGGGCATGGAGAGCTTCAGACTTGTGAAGTAGTTTTGCAGGTCGGCCTGTGTGTAGCCGCCACCGAGCTCGATGATGGCGATGGTCTGCCCAGCACCATTGCCGGAGGGAAAGCTGTATCCCTTCGCAATCTGCAGCGGCGTGTACGAGGTGGAAGTCGCATGGGGGTTGGCTTGCGCCAGCCGAAAATGTGCCTGGGCCTGCGGACGATTGTCGAGGCCATGCACCGAGACGACAACTCCGGACAGATCGGAGGGAATGTTCACGGCTCCGGTGCGCTGGCGAAACATGCGGCCCTTGTATTCGCACTGCTCAAACTGGACCTGGAAGGCTTGAGAAAAATCTGCGGCGCGGCCGGTGAGAAGTATGGTCCTGGCGGCGGAATTCACCTGCGCGACCGTGAGTCCGTGCTGACTGGCGAAGGCTGCGACCTGAGCAACGTCAGCCGGATCGGCGCCATACCGCGCCTGGTACTCCTCACGCGTCAGGCGCTCATCCTTCGCGATTAGCTTTTCAAGGCTGGGCTGCTTCTTGCCGCCGGAGCGCGGTCGTAGAACGACGGTGACGTGCATTAGCTCATTGGGATCAACTGCGCCTGACTTGCTGGCGTTCGGCATAGCAGGGCGCTCGCTGCCCGGAATCTTCGTGTACTTTTTTGAGCTACTTTTCTTGAATAGCATTGCTGCTCCTCGCGTGACTGGCTCTGCCGATTGTACCGGGTCGAAGGGCACGGCTTCAGCTCTGCCGAATACGCTGGCTAAAGCCGGGTTTCGGCCCGGCGCTTCATCGTCTATGCCTTTGTGATGCAGGAATCAATAGCCGCTGAGCGCCTTTATAGGAACTCTCGATAGACGGTGATGTGCCGTTGCGCAAAGTCACGCACGTTGAACTTGGCCGCCTGCTCGACACCTCGCGCTTGTAACTCGCGCCAGCGGTACTCGGAGAGCAACACATTTTCCATGGCCGACGCCATCGACTCGACATTCGCAGGATCGAAATATTCAGCGGCGTCGCCTCCGGCCTCAGGCAACGAGGCTGTATTCGAGCAAGCCACCGGAGTTCCGCAAGCCATCGACTCAATGACGGGTAAACCGAAGCCTTCCTCGAAAGAAGGCATGACAGTCAGGTCGGCACCGGAGTAGGCGACGCGAACCTCATTGTCGCTAACCCTACCGGCGAACACTACCTCACCGGCGAGCGTCAGGTCCGCGACTTCGCGCGCCAGCACGTTCCGCCCGCGCGCATCGTCGCCAATCAGCAGCAGTTTGTGATCCACCATGCCTCGTTGGCGCAATATGGCGAACGACTTCAGCAAGCCAGCTACATTCTTGTGCGGCTTGAGATTGCCGACGAACAGCAGGTAGTTGCCGCTGAAGCCGAAGGCCTGATTCGCGTGAGCGCGCGACTCGTCTCGGGGCTCAGGATAGAAATGCGGCGGCACTGCGTTGTGGGTGACGGTGATTTTGCCAGCATCGGCTCCCAGATGCTCAATGATTTTTTCCTTCGAGTATTGCGAGACGGTAAAGATGTGATCGGCCCTTTTCGCGACGCGCTGGAGTATCGGCCGGGCGTAAACACGGCTCTTCAGGCTGCGGCCCATGGTTTCGTCCAGCAGATGATTCAGGTCGTGAATCGTCACCAGCAGCGTCTTGCGCCGTCGCACGGGAGCGTTGTAGTGCGGCACGTGAAGCACCTCGTAATCGCGCGCGATGCGAGCGACATCGATTTGTTCGCGTAAGGAATAGATCGCGGCGTTCGAGAGGATGATCTCGTATCCGAATTCGGCGAGCTTCGCGCGATGCTCGGGTCGCGTGATCAGAGTCACCGGTTGAACGCCGGAATCATGAAGGCCGCGTACGAGCTGCAAGGTGTAGGCGCCTATTCCGGTGTACAACCACCGCGCGTCAATGATGAGCCGGCTCACAATGAGAGCAATCTCGTTCCGGCCATGCGACTCACCTTACTGCTGAGGCTGCGCCGTCTTCGGCTTAGTAGTGCTGGTGCTCTTGTGTGTGGTCGCCGGTTTGTGGGCGGTCGCGGGATGACGCGGATCGACGATGACGATGTGCTTGATCGTAATCGGCTGCAGCGGCTTGTTGGCGCCAGCGGTTTCGACGCGCGCGATCTTCTTGACCAAGTCGAGGTCTTCGCATTGCCCGAACAAGTTGTACTTGCCGTCGAGCCACGGCGTCGCTATTTCCGTGATGTAAAACTGCGAGCCGTTGGTGTTGGGTCCGCTATTCGCCATGGCGAGGCGTCCCGGCACATCGAACTTGAGGTCGCTGGTCTCGTCATTGAACTTGTACCCAGGACCACCGGTACCAGTGCCCTCAGGGTCGCCGCCCTGAATCATGAAATTGGGGATGACACGATGAAAGGTAGTGCCGTCATACAGCGGCTTGCCCTTCATGAGTTGGCCAGTTTTGGGATCGGTCCACGGCTTCTTGCCTGTCGCCAGTCCGATGAAGTTCGCAACCGTTTGCGGAGCCTTGTCGGGAAACAGTGTGCAGTGAATGTTGCCCATGCTGGTTTCGATGGTCGCGGTGGGCTGAGCCGGCGCAGTCTCGGTGGATGCCTTGTTGGGAACGGTGCCGGCATCGGGAGCGTGGCCTTTCGCACCACCCGCCGTCTGCGCGAACACGCTGACGGAAAACAGGAGAACAGCTACGAACAGTTTGAGCATAAGGTAATCCCAGAATTCCTTCTTCATAGTATCGGGGAAAATCACATCAATATAACCACAGAGGTAGCGAGGAGTTTTGAATCTGAAACTTCTGTGTCTCTGTGACTCTGGGGTGGAAATTCTATTGTCCGCTTGGCGCCAGCTCTTTGCGCGTGTCCTGGTGCGTTTCCGCTTGTATCTGCTTGGCTGTCTTCTCCACATCGGCAAATACCCGCATCAGGTTGCCGCCAAGAATCTTTTGCAGGTCGGCGGCTTTGTATCCACGCTGATACAGTGCCTCGGTGATCTTCGGAAGATCGGCAACCGAATCGATCCCCTGCGGCGAGCAGTCGATGCCATCAAAGTCTGAACCGAGTCCTACGTGATCGACGCCTGCAACCTTCACCATGTGATCGATGTGATCGATCAAGTCACTGAGCGGCGGACGGGGCAGCTTCTTTTCCAGCACCGCCTCGGCCGCGAACATCTCCTGCATTGTCTGCGGCGTACGCTCTGCGCGAAACAGCTCTTGTACCTTGAGATAATCAGGATCGTTTGCTTCTTTCAGCTTCTTTGACGTGTCGACCCACTTCTGCGAGATGAATCCGCAATAGAAGTTCACCTGCGCCACGCCGCCATTGCGCGCCAACGCCACAAGCATGTCGTCGGTCATGTTACGTGGGACGTTGGTCAGCGCACGCGAAGACGAGTGCGACGCAATCACCGGAGCACGGCTGGTGGCCAGCGCCTGGTACATGGTCTTGTCGGCAACGTGCGAGATGTCGACGATCATGCCCATGCGATTCATCTCGCGTACCGCCTGCCGGCCGAAGTCGGTGATGCCGTCGTGGTGCTGCACGCTTTTGTCGTCCATGTCGCCGCTGGAGTCGCCGAGCTCGTTGGTGTTCGACCAGGTCAGCGTCATGTAGCGCACGCCGAGGCGATAGTAATCGCGCAGCACGCGCATGTCGCCCTGTAATGCATGGCCGCCTTCAACTCCCATCAGCGCGGCCAATTTTTTCTGACGTCGCGCGTTGTAGATGTCCTGGGTGCTGAAGGCCATCATCATCTTGTCGGGATGCAGCCGAGCCTGCTCATATACCGAGTCAATCATGTCAAGCGCGCGCTTGATTTCCTGGCCCTTGTAAACCTTGGGATCGACCCAGATCGACCAGAACTCCGCGCCCAGGTTGCCGGCCTTGATCTTGGCGAAATCCATGTGGCCCTTGCCGGCGTCCTGTGCGAGATCGAAGTTTTCGTCAACGAAGCGGCCCGGCGTATCGGCGTGGGTATCTACGATGAGCGCAGAATTGTGAATCGCGCGCCAACCGGTGGCGGCACCTTGCGCACCAACCGTGACGCCGTGCGCCGCGGGCTTGCCTGGGGCAGACGATTGCGCGGATTGGGATTGTCCAGCCGCCGGGGGCATTTTGTGCGACCGCAAACGAGGTGAGTGCAAGCGAGGAAGCGACAACCCAAAGGAGGCTTCGCATGAGAACGATGATTTCTCCCGGAGATGAGGTGCGACAGGATTGTAAACGAAGCGAGCTGATGGCTGACGGCTGATAGCTGTTGTCACTCGTACCGCAATGCCTCCACCGGATCGAGCCGCGAGGCGCGGAGTGCCGGCACCATGCCGCTGATGACGCCAACGAACAGCAGCACGGCTGCAGAACCCATCACTGCCATCGCTGAAATTCGCAAGTGAATGTCGCCGCTGCCGGATGTATCTTCGAACAGCGGTCCCAGCATCGGCAATGTCGGCAGCACTGCCGAGAGCAGGTACGAGAGGCCGATACCGATCACTCCCCCCAGCAGCATGAGCATCATGGTCTCGGCGAGGAATTGCAGCCGAATATGCCATTTGCGCGCACCCAGAGCTCGACGCAGGCCAATTTCGCGGATACGCTCGTCAACCGACACCAACATGATGTTCATCACTCCGACGCCGCCGATACCGAGCGTCAACGCGCCGATGAACAGCAGGAGTACCTGAAGCCCAATCGTCAGACCATCGATGACGGGGCGAAACTCCTCGCGCCCGAACATCTGGATTGCCTTCTTGTCCGTGGGCGAGAACTGTTGCCGTTCGGCGACCGCCGCCAGTACCTGTGCCTCGGCTTTCTTTTCGAACTGCGGAGCCACAGGCTCGAATATCAGCACCTGCGGGTACCGCGTGTTCCAGATGTCGCCGGCCGCTGAGAACGGAATGAAAACCGAGCGGTCGTCGCTGGTGAAATAGTTCGACAGTTGCAGCTTGCGATCCATGATGCCGATGACGGTGAAGCGTACCCCGGAGATCTGAACAGTTTCCCCGACGGCATTGCGCCCGCTGAAGAGTTGCTGCTTCACCCGGCCACCGAGGAAGCACACGCGACGTTTCTCGACTTCATCGCTGGCGCTAATCCAGCGGCCTTCGGCAGGAACCTCGTTGCGCATCTCGCCGTATTCCGGACACACGCCGCGGATCGCAGTATTCGCCACCCTATCGCCGTAAGCGATGGGCAAAGTTTTCACCGTCTCAAGACAGGCATGCTTTACCAGCGTAGCCTGCGCTTTCACGGCTTCCAGATCGGCGAGTTCAAACCGCACCTTCTTGCCGGCGCGCTGGCCCCCCGGCTGCTCGCTGGTCTGTTCGGGCCAGCAGGTGACGGCGCTCTTGCCGAAAGCTTCAAAAGCGTGGACCAGCACATGGCGAAAGCCGCTGCCGTAAGCGATCAGCAGAGTAACCGCCACGATGCCCCAAACGATTCCCAGCATGGTGAGCAAGCTGCGCATTCGCCCGCGACGCAGCGCGATCCAGGCTTCCTGAAGAATTTGGCCGGCAATCGCAAGGGCGCGCATCATTACCCTCCCGCCTCATAACGCAGCGCTTCGATAGGATCGATGCGCGCCGCCTGCCGCGCTGGATACATCGCCGCCAAAACTGCGACCGTTCCCAATAAACCGATGGAGAGCAGGGCCGACTGCCATGTAGGCTGCAGTCCGGCGAAATACTGCGGCATGGGCATCAGGTTGAATAGAGCACAGAAGCCAAAAGAAATTGCCATTCCCAATCCGCCGCTAACCAGCACGACGATGATGGTTTCCACAAAGAACTGCATCATGATGCTGCGCGATTGTGCGCCTACGGCTTTGCGGACGCCGATTTCGCGAGTGCGTTCGCGTACCGCGACTAGCATCACGTTCATCACGCCCAGGCCGCCGAGGAAGAGCGTAGTGAAGCCGACGGCGCCAAGAAACGCCTTCATGCCGTTCGTCATGGTCTCGAAAGCCTGTGCCTCTTCGATGGTGTCCCAGACGTTCGCGGCTTCCGTATCGTGACGATCGAAGTTGTACACCTGCGCTAGCGCGCCGATGATCTCGTTCTTGCACGCGGTGTGCTGCCCAATCGACTGTGGAGTTACGAGCAGGCGATCGAGACCGTGTGGCTTAGCCGGAGGCTTGTTGGGAAAATCGTTGTGAATGGCCGTGTACGGGATGAAGACTTTGTTGACATCGAAGCCGTCATAGCTGGAGTCCTGGTCCTTGGTCTTCATCACCCCGATGACCTTGTAAGGAATATCGTCGAGGTAGACGTTTTCGCCGATCGCGGTACGCCCGGCAAATAACTGCTTGCGCACCTCCGTCCCCAGAAATGCGACGCGACGTGACTCCGCCAGGTCGTCCCAGTTGTAAAACCGTCCCTCGCCCACATCGATGGAGCGCACGTCGGCAAACGGCGGCCACGATCCAGCGACCATCTGCGCACTGGCGTTGTAGTTGCTATGAAGGCGAACGTTGCTTTGGCTTAGTTCAGGCAGGATCCACTGACAGTCAGGCGACTGCTTTGCAAGTTGCGCGATATCGGTGTCTACAAACTCGATGCGCCGGCCGGCGCGCGCGCCTCCTGCTTGCAAGCTGGTGCGCCCGGCAAAGATGATCATCACGTCCTTGCCGAAATTCTGCGCGACCTTTGCCTGTCCTTCGCGCAGCCCCTCCCCAGCGGCGACCATCAGCACGATTGAGATCACTCCCCACGCAATACCGAACATGGTGAGAGCGGTACGCAGCTTATGCGCCCATAAGGTGTGAAAAACATCGCGAATGAGATCGCGCAGGACCATAGGACTAAGGCAAGGTACCGGCGGCGGATTGCCGCACTTGGCTACAAAGGGTTATACGGCGGGCGGGAGTGATTGGTTCGCGCGGAAGGTTTGAAAACGCTTAAACCGCGGATCCGCAGACGGTCGGAGATCAAAAGAAAAATCCAAGATGAATTTTCCTGATCCGCGTTCATCCGCGCAAATCCGCGGTTGTAGGTTCTTGCAGCTGAGGGTGCGAGCCGTCACTCCTTCCGCATTGGCTGGAAGAGCGAGAAGTACGCGCCCTGCGGGTCTGCAGCGATTGAGAAGCGGCCGACATTTTCCATCGTCACCGGGCCGAAGCAGACATTGGCTCCGAGCGACTTGGCTTTCTTGCTGAGGGCGTCGCAGTCCGAAGTGTGGAAGTAGATGAGCCAGTGTGGCGGCACGCCAGGCTCACGCGGCCGGGCCGGCGGAATTCCCCCGATATAGTGCTCGCCATTCTTGATGTGCAGGTATCCGCCATCAGGATCGTCTTCACCCTTTTCCAGATGCCATCCGAAAAGAGCGGAGTAGAACTCAGACGCCCGCCTGGGGTCATCAGTGTTGAGATCGGCCCATGAGAAGCTGCCTTCAGCGCCTACGACTCCCATGCCTGGGTTCTGCTTCGGCTGCCAGACGGCGAAGACTGCTCCCGTAGGATCGGCAATCACAGCCATGCGCCCGTGCTCCATCACGTCCAGCGGTCCGGCCAATATTTTGGCGCCGAGACCCTTCGCCTTCTCGACGGCTGCATCGGCACTCTCGACGGCTACGTAGACCAGCCAGTTCGGCGGAACGTGCATTGCGACCTGGTCGGGCATCAGCGTATAGCCACCGCCAATATCTTTGCCTCCCAGGCGGAATAGGGTGTAGGACGCATCGGGGCCCATGGGGCTGTCATCCGCCGTCCATCCGAACAGGGAGGTGTAGAACTTTTTCGCGGCAGCCTGGTCGCTGGTTGCCAGTTCAATCCAACAGAACATTCCTGGAGCGTGAGAGGGAGTGTGCTCTGACATCAGAATCCTCGCGCGGGGAGATTAGCAAGACGCGTCATTCTACACCGCGTCTTCCCGTTCATGCAGGCGTCACTTGACGCTTCAACTCTGCAATCGTTCTCAGCTTGTGGCCGCCGCTAAAGGTAATCGCGACCATCCTAACCTTTTCAGTCAACATCACCGTGGCCTATGACCGTCATCACAGACCCGGCTATCAAAAAGGGAAAGCATAGAAAGTCGCAGCGAAATACCCATTGAGCTGGTTCGGGTATTACGTGGGAGATCGACGAACCCACAGAAGCGACTACGACGGGAGTCGTTGCAATATTCAGCAACCTCGCAAGGCTGTGTTGCGCCGTAGAACCGGAACCGCTGAAATTCTATGCGTTTCCAGCATACGAAGCTGCCAACCCACGGGGGCATATTTCATAAGGAGACCAAACGTTCATGAAGCGTAGCATTATCGTACTGACCGTAATCGCACTGCTTTCTATGTCGTGCGTTGCCTGGGCCGCTGAAGACGGCGCTGCCATCTACAAATCAAAGTGCGCTGCCTGCCACGGTGCTGACGGCGCCGGCAAAGTCGGCCCTGCAGTGAAGGGGACCTCGCTGACCGATGCCCAGATCACCGAAGTTCTGACCAAGGGCGCAGCCGGCAAGAAGGCCCCGCACGGAAAGGCCGTTGCTGGTTTGACCGATGATCAGGCAAAGGCTGTTGCGACGTACGTAAAGAGCCTGAAGTAGTCGATCTTTCGGTATTGGGATAAAGCCGGCTGCGGTCGGCTTTTCCTTATGTCTGCCCGCCTGGATTCCAAGCTTGTCGGCGCGGCGGATTCGCTCATAGGCACTATGGTGACGCTATTGGAGTAAGTGCTTGTCTGCGTGAGCAGTTTCCCTACGGAAATTTCAATTTCGAACTATCTACAATATGCTAGTGCAGCATTTAACTTGACTTGCTGCTCAACCCAGCTTACCCTCGCAACAAAGTTAAGACCCTCCCGATAGCAATAGAAGTATTCAGCGCAAGCAGGCACTTGCCTCAGGCGTTGGTGTCTCTTGTCGTGCTCCGGCACGTCATGGAACCGGCGTGTCTGTTCAACGAGAACCGCGCACGCCGCTGGGCCGTAGCTGCCGCACCAAGGAGTAACGTTCATGTTTGAAGAACCGAGTCAGGACATCCAAGGCATCGGGAAGATTTCACCCTATTCGCAATCGGGCGCCGATCGCTGCTGGCTTGCGTATTACACCACGCCTCGGCACGAGAAGTCGGTGGCTAAGCAGTTCGAATCCCGCTCAGTTGATTGTTTTTTACCGCTGGTTCGACATTCGCGGCGATGGAAGAATGGAGTCCGCGCACAGGTGGAGCAGCCGCTCTTCCCGGGTTATGTCTTTGCGCGCCTGGAGCCCAGGTCTTACTTCAAAGTGCTGAGTGTTCCCGGCGTGGTGTCCGTAGTCGGACCGGGCCGCAAGCCATCTATTCTCGAAGATGAAGAGATTGATTCTTTGCGTAAGGGTTTGGCCGAGCGCAACAGCCGCCCCCATCCGTTTCTCGAAGTGGGCCAAAAAGCGCTTATCACCAGCGGCGCATTCGCGGGAAAAACCGGCATCCTTGTTAAGGAACTGACAAGCCTACGCGTCGTGCTTACGGTCGAAGCGATAATGAAGAGCTTCTCGGTCGAAGTCGATGCCGACGAGTTGCAGATGGCCAGCTAGCCCCTAGGGCAACGGATAACGTGGCTGCCGTTCGTAATCCTGGCCATACTTATTCTTGTGGTTCACCGCCAGGCTGGGAGCAGCCTGCACGGTTACAGGATCGAGCCGTGCGTTGGTCGCCGGAATCGTTACCCTACGCTGTAGTTGCTTGAACTGCTCAGGGAGCGCACTCTCATACCACACGGAAAATTCGTAATCCCCGGGGGGCACGGCCTCGATCGAGTAATCGCCCGCTGCGTTGGTGGTCGCATAGTAGGGCGTGGTCATGACCATAATCACGGCGCTCATCTCGGGATGAATGTTGCAGAAGATGTACGACGCTCCTGGCCGGTTGAACCGCACCTCTTTGGACGAGCCGCTCTCGTATAAACCAAGGTCGAAGCGCGTGCCTTCATACACAGAAAACACGTTGTGAAAGAACGGGTCCTCATTGGGGAACAGGACAGCCGAGCCAATCGGTACCACCAGCAGGTGGGGCGAAAAATGCTTGTTCTTCTGGACGAGACGGAATACCTTTTCGGGCGGCCTGGGCGCCTCCCCCTTCACCGGCGTGAGCCACACCACCGCGCCGGCGGCGGAAGGAATGGGTTTGCCGTTCTGTTGAATGACGACCTTGCCCGCCACGGTCTCCGTCTGCGCCCCTGAAAGGCAGCTCGCGAGTAGCAGCGCCAACAGAAGCACGCGTTGGATCAAAACGCCACTCCAACACCCAGATTGATGTGTTCGGCAGTTCGCGTTTGCCCGCCAAAAAGCACGGTGTTCAGATGACGATATTCGAGCGACAACAATAGATTCGAGCGTGGGCGATCGATCACATTGACCATGGTAGTCCAGTTGCGCAGAATCGGCTGATAGGTCGAATCGGCGTTTTGTAAAAGGTCGGCTGCAAACGGACTCTCCTCGCCAAACGCGCCATTTACCTCCCACTTCTCGCCCGGCTTGAATTTAAGCTGCGACCATCCGCCCACCGTATTCACGCCGACAACGCTAGCATAAGGGTTATTCTCCAGAGCGGTGAAAACCACACTGGCGCCTATGCCTCCCCACATACCGCCCAGCCCGCGGCCTCGGTGCAATTCGCCGGACAAGGCCCAGCGCTCGCCAAAGGGAAGGTTCCAATCGAGAGTGGCGGCCCAGGCGTCAAGCACTCGGCCAAACCCATAGTCCTGTCGCGCGAAATAGCCGCCCGCACCAATGGTCGCGACCTGGGTGGCGATGGGGAAATCCAAACTTTGTCGAGCGGCAATGCCGGGCGTGCGCGACAACTCGCCCGCCTCAGGCTGCCTTAGGTAGAAGCTGGTCGGCACTTCGCCGTCAAACGGATCGAGCACTCCAAACTGCAAATGCGGCTTGACTCTGTCGGACACTTCCCATGTGCGCTCGGCCACAATTTGTGGCGTCCAAGTCCACAGGTCTCCTGAATAGGCGAATTCCGGCGTGCCGATCGCCGCAAGCGTGGTAGGAGAAAGCGGCGAGATGAAGGGCTTGTCCTGCGTGAATTTCAGCGACCATTTGTTCCAGTCGAACGAGATGTCAGCGGTACGCAGATGCGCGAGCCCAAGAACATAACCATCGAGAGTGCGGGTGAAGCCACCGTAAAAATCGAACGTTACGGAGGCACTGGTACGCGCGCCGCCGACCTCGGGCCCGAACGCCTGCAAGGTGAACAACGTCTGGCGGAAGGTGGCACCGATGTTTCCTCCGGGCTGCCCATCCGGGGTGGGAAGCGCGAGATTAGGAACGCTGGTGGTGTTAACCGTTCCACGATTTACAAAAGTGTTGAACAAGGCGAGGCCCGACAGCCGCACGCGATACTTCGATCCACTCTCCACCTTCGTCTGGTAGAGCGTGGCTACGCGCGAGTCGGTGACCGACTGGTCTTCGCGCAGGTCTGCCACTGCGTGTGAGACATCGACATCGCCGCCGGATCCGCTTTGTTGCGCGGACTTGGCGACTTCCAGTTCCGATCGTAGACTGTGAATCTCGTCGCGGCAGGCTTGCACCTCAGAGCGCATGGTCTGCAGCGAAGAGGTCAGCTGCTTTATCTCTTCCTGCAGCTGCTGCATGTCGGCGGATGGCGGCGCTGCCTGTTGTGCGCTCAGCGCCGCGGTGCAGATGAGGAGGCCGAGGAGAGTAATTCCGGGTCGGATCATGGGGTCCCTACCTCCGATTGGGTTGGCAGAATGTTACCTCACATCGATAAACTCTTGGCAACATGGTTGTGCCGAATAAAACCATCTTTCACGTCGACATGGACGCGTTCTTTGTCTCCGTGGAAGAGCTTTACGACCCAGCGCTGAAAAACAAGGCGGTGGTCGTAGGTGGTGCGGCCAACGAACGTGGCGTAGTGGCGGCTGCGTCTTACGAAGCACGCAAGTTTGGGGTACATTCTGCCATGCCGCTGCGCACCGCGGCAAAACTTTGTCCCCACGCCGTCTTTGTGCCGGGTCATCCCGAGCGCTACCGCGACTGTTCGGAGAAAGTTTACAAGGTTCTTAACCGATTCTCGCCGAAGCTGGAGATGGTTTCCATTGACGAAGCCTACGTCGATATGTCGGGAACAGAGCGCCTGTATGGTCCGCCGTTCCGCGCGGCACACCTGCTGCACCGGGCGATAAAGAAAGACACACAGTTAAACTGCTCCATCGGAATCGGCACGTCCCGGCTCATCGCCAAGGTTTGCTCGGACCAGGCGAAACCCAACGGTGTGCTGTGGATCCAGCCGGGCTGCGAGGCCAGCTTCCTGGCGCCGCTGGAGGTACGCAAGATCCCAGGCGTAGGCAAAGTGATGGAGAAGCGGCTGCAGGAACAGGGAATCCGCAAAGTTGGCGATCTGGCGGCGCGGGAGGAAAGCTGGCTGAAGCAGAACTTTGGCGCCCTGGGCATGGCGCTGGCGGGTAAGTCACGCGGCGTGGATGCGGGCGGGTGGTTCGACGGCGATATCGGCGAAGACGAGGGGCCCAAGTCAGTGAGCCATGAGCATACCTTCTCGCAAGACACCGCCGATGCGCAGGTGTTGGAATCAATGCTGGCCCGGCTATCGGAAATGGTTTGCCGGCGGTTACGAGAGCAGCAGATGCCCGCCCGCACCCTGCAGCTAAAGCTACGCACCTCTGATTTCGATACCATCACTCGCGCGAGGACTGTACCGCAGCCGACCACCGTGGACTCGGAGGTATTTGCGGTGATCCGCGAGTTGTTCCGCGAGAACTGGAAGGGTGAGGCGGTGCGCTTGTTAGGGGTTCATGCCTCGCACTTCGACGGCGAGAGCGAACAAATGAGCTTGTCCGGCGTCGGCACACACGACAAGTGGAACCAAGCCTTGTCCGCCGCCGATCGCATGCGCGAGAGGTTTGGAGAGAATGTAGTCTCGCTGGCAGCAGGCATGAAGGCGCGCTTTCGCGAGCGTACACACGAGAATCCTGCAAGCATGCCGGGCAAGAAGCGCAAGGATGAGAATTAGTACAGCGGAGGCTCCCCTGTCGGGCGCGTCTTCCATCGGCGATGCACCCAGAGCCACTGGTCGGGATACTTACGAATGTAGCCCTCGAGCACGCGATTAAATAGTGCAGTATTGGCAATCGCGTCGGCGTCGCTGTCCCCGGTGTTGACCAGTTCCAAGGCTGCGTCGAACTGCACGCGATACTTGCGCAGCTCCCGGTCCCAGATGGTGAAAGCGGGAACCACAGCCGCTCCCGTGTGCAGTGCGACCCTCGCCACGCCACTTGCGGTGCAGGCCAAGACTCCGAAGAACGGTGCAAACACGCCTTGTGGCGGAGTCATGTTTGTGTCCGCCAACACGCCGACAGTTTCATTTTTGCGCATTGCGTGTAACAGCCCGCGAGCGAAATCCTGCTTGCTCACCACGGTGTTTCCATGCAAAGTGCGGTAATCGGTGACCAGAGCGTTCACATAGGGATTGTCTAGCGGCCGCACGACGATGCGAATCGGATGTCCCTGCAGCGAGTGGAAGAAGGAGCCGACTTCCCAACCTCCGAAGTGCGCGGTCAGCAGCAGAACCCCCAGGCCTCGCCGCTCGGCTGCTTCGAAATTCTCGAAGCCCTGATAAACCGCCACCTGTGATGAATTGCGAACGGTGTAATAAGGAAAGAGGCAGAACTCAGCCAGCAACCTGCCGAGCGAGGTGTATACCCCCTTCAAAATTTTGCGGCGTTCCTGCGGCGATTTGTCGGGAAAAGCAATTTGCAGATTGCGCTGACCTACGCGCCGCAGGCGGGGATAGAGATAGTACGCTAGCTGCCCCAGCAGGATGCCGAAACCGCGTGCCACCGGACGGGGCAACACACCGACAAGCCTGACCAGAACGGCCAACGGTGCGTATTGCAATCGATCGAGCATCGCGGGCACGTTGACGGTAGCACCGGCAGAAAATCAGTGTCAAACCATCCACGCACGCGCAGAACAGCCGTTGGGAAAAAGCAATGTTTATTTCGTCAAATAGAAGGAACGCGGAAGCCTACTAAAGCACATAGACCCGTAGCATCCACCAGACAAGAAATAACGCAACGATTGCTCCCGCGACATGAACAATCCAGTCGCCTGCTGTTTTAGGTTTGCCAAAATTGAACACGGTGGCATGGTAGCACGGGTAATCGCCAGTGGACGTAAGCCGCCACCACCTACCTGTCGCGCAACGTTTTCTCTATGGTCGTCAGTAGGGCGGCCCGGGTGAAAGGTTTTTCGAGCAATGCGACGCCCTCGGCTAACCCGTGATCAACCACAAGTTCTCCGGTATAACCCGACATGTAAAGAAACTTGGTCTGGGGATGCGAGTCCATTAGCCGCAAAACCAGCTCGGGCCCGCTTACTCCAGGCATCACTACATCGGTCAGCACCAAGTCGATCGCGCCTTGATGAGAAGCTGTAACTTCCAATGCTGATCTTCCGTCCTGCGCCTCGAGCACGGAGTAGCCCTGATCTTGCAGCATCTGCCGGGTGAGTCGCCGCATGACCGGATCGTCTTCAACCAACAGGATGGTGCTTCCTTCACCGCGCGGAAATGCCACTTCCTCTTCAGTCTCCCGGGCCATGCCGGCCTTCTCGTCGGCAGAAGGAAGAAAAATCTTGAACGTGGTGCCGCGGCCCAATTCGCTATACACCCAAATAAAACCGCCACTCTGTTTCACGATGCCATACACCGTCGCGAGACCCAGCCCAGTCCCTTTGCCGACCTCTTTCGTCGTAAAGAACGGCTCGAAGATGTGGCTCCTGGTGGCTTCATCCATGCCCGAGCCGTTGTCACTGATTGCCAGCATCACATAGCGGCCAGGCTGCATGGGTGGGTGCTGCCGAACGAAAGCTTCGTCGAATTGTGCCGTGTCCGTCTCAATGACAAACTTCCCGCCCCTCTCCATAGCGTCGCGTGAGTTCACCGCAAGGTTGAGCACGATCTGGTCGAGTTGCCCGGGGTCGGCTTCTACAAAGGCGGACTCCGACCGCGGAAAGAATGTCACCTTTACATCGTCACCCATCAACGGCCGCAGCAGCTTGGCAACGTCCTGCAACCGCTCATTCAGTTCGAGCACACGGGCTTGCACAGGCTGTTTGCGGCTGAAGGCCAGCAATTGGCGGGTTAGCGTTGAGCCCCGCTTGCACGCGTCGCGAATATAGCCCGCGAGCTCTACCGACAGCGGATCGTTGTCAAGGTGGGGTCGGAGAAGTTCGGTGCAGGAGATGATGATGCCCAGGATATTGTTGAAGTCGTGAGCCACGCCGCCGGCAAGCCGTCCGACCGCTTCCATCTTCTGTCCCTGCCGAAGCTGCTCTTCCGTCTTCTTTTGAGTCGTGACATCACGCGCGATGGTTGAGGCTCCAACAATGTTACCGACAGCGTCGCGAATAGGTGAAACGGAGACGGAGACATTTAGAAGCTTTCTCTCTTTGGTAACGCGAATGGTTTCGAAATGTTCGACCTTCCTGCCCTCGCGAATATCTTCGAGAATCTTTGTGATTTCCTCTTTGCGATCGGGTGGTGCTAAAAGCGTGATTGAACGCCCAACTATTTCCTCGGCTTTGTAGCCGTAGATGGCTTCGGCGCCATTGTTCCAACTGGTGATGACGCCGTCCAGATTCTTGCCGATGATGGCATCGTTCGAGGAATCCACAACCAGGGCAAGGCGATTCTGATATTCCCAGAGCTCCCGATCCTTGCGGCGGGCCAGTTCTTCGTTGGCGTGTACCAGTTCCTCTTCGATGCGCTGGCGATCGCTCACATCTCGAATCGCGCTGAGCACCACCATGCCGCCCTCGGTCGACACCGGACTGAGGCTGATCTCGACGGGAAATTCCGAGCCATCTCTGCGCCTTCCCTTAAGGTCCAACCCAGCTCCCATGCGGCGGGTCTTTGGCTTTTCGGCGAAGTGCGAGAAGTGATGCCGATGCTGTTCGCGCTGGCGGTCAGGAACCAGGGTCTCGATTCGTTGACCGATCAATTCCTCGCGGGTGTATCCGAAGAGACTCTCTGTCTGCGAGTTGATCTGAAGAATGACGCCTTCGTGATTCACCGCAACGATTGCGTCAGGAACAGCTTCCAGCAGGATACGAGAGAGCACCGTCTCGGCGGGGTCGTGGTTTGGCGTTGCTTCGCGAGCTGCTCCTGCGCCGCCGCCGAAAACGGTCATAGTTCACCCCATGGCAAGCGACAGTCCCGAGCCACTGCAGGCTATCATACGTTTACTTAGGGTTGCGTAATACAGAAAATGACCGTGAGGCTAATTATCAGCTTAGAGCGCGTGGAGGTTTAGAGTGCGCGGCTCGGCGCCTTTTGCCTTCGAGATCGCTGACATAGACTGCTCAGTTGCGTGCCATCTCGGGGCAAACGAAGAGAGATGCCG
The DNA here is from genome assembly GCA_963758835.1 of uncultured Acidobacteriaceae bacterium. Taxonomy (GTDB): domain Bacteria; phylum Acidobacteriota; class Terriglobia; order Terriglobales; family Acidobacteriaceae; genus CAVVDY01. Next base: position 44,750 of record CAVWWZ010000009.1, read on the forward strand.
CCTGTGATAGCCCTAGGCTGCACAACGTAGCTGCGGTTCCCCTGCGGGACTACTGACCTTTGCCGGGCGGCGTCGTTGGCGCAGGCACCTCGTTCACGGTTGGCTTGCTGGAAGAGTATGGAGCCGCACCCGGGGAGGGAGCCGGTGCCGCATCGCTTGCAGGCTGTGCATGTGCTGCGTCGCTATCAGGCGCCAACATCATCCCGCGCATGTCGTCAGCCGAGTTGTCAGCTGAAGTGGCACTAGAAGCCGCATTGGCTGTCGTATCCTCACCCGTCGGGTCGGAAGCCATTGCGGTCGTCGCAGCCTGGGTGGTTGACGAGGAGGTTGTTGCCGAAGCCGTCGCCGCTGCGGTGCCGACGGCAGGCGCGGTCTCTGCCGGTGTGGCCGATGCGGTCACGGCTACATGCGAACGCGGCGTCGGCGCGTACTTCTCTACCGTTTTCAGAAACGACTCAGCTTCCGGAGGAGCGGGAGTCTCGCCGCTCAGAATGGTACGAAACGTAAGCGGCTTGCGATAGAACGCCTGGGTGTCGCCATCAGCTTGGTGAACCACAGCGCCGCTCACTGACACTCCTAGAAACAGTCCGCGGGCTCGCGAATAAGTCAATATCTGCGCGCGCATCGTGAGGTCCGTCATGGCCTGCGCATCGCGACCCACTGGGCCGGCCGCGGCGGATGCATCGCCACCCAGCTTGAACTTGCTCGACAGCAGGTATTGCATGCCGTCCTCGGTGCGGATGATCAATACCAGATCGCTCGCCTGGCCTCCAGCCTGAAAGCCGAAGCTGCCGCCTTCCATCTTGAAGAACACGGGCGCGCTCCATCCGGTTCCCGTGCGGCAGGTGGCAACGCCTTTGCCATAGTTGGCCCCGAAGATGAAGCTGGCCTTCAGCATCGACGGCACGACCGCGATGCACTTCGCGCCCTCCATAATCTTGTCTGGGATTCCCTGGTCCGGTGCCGACATAATCTGCGTGAGGATCACCCCGGACGTCTGCAGACGATCGATGTCCGCTTCGCGTTGGTCGGAAGCATATAGGGCGCTGGCGATTAACAAAGTTGATACTAAGACGAGCGTCTTCATAGCACACACTCCGGGCGAGAACGACATCGACCGTGTTCATCTTATTGCGATTTCGGCTCTCAGACGCTCTCGAACAACAAGCGGATGATTACTCTCTAGTGACGCACAATGGATGGTGCAAACACATGGGCCGAGCTAACGCTTGGCTGCGGCCCGCCTGAGGGTGGCGCTGCTTCAACGCGAAAGCGAGCAAAACGAAGGGCCGGATTCGGGGACCCTCGTACCCGTTTCCGACCCTATCTCCCAGGTTCTGTGGTAGGTGAATACAGTTTGCGTTAAGGAGTACCTTTTGGCAAGGTAACGAAAGGGAAGATGTTATGTGTCCAATTGGACATTATTTTACTTCCCTTTGGTAACCTATATCGGTTACTTTTTGCCTGTACAATCAGGTGGGACTCTGTTACCCGGCGCTGAAGAGAAAGTTGGTGACGGCGTGCACGGAGAGGGCAATGCGGTTATCGACGCCCGCCTTCTGCATAAGCTTGCTGACGTGCAGTTTCACCGTCCGCTCTTCTATGCCCAACTCGCTGCCGATTTCTTTATTGGTCCGGCCGGCGACCAGCAGTTCCAAGACCTGCCGCTCGCGATCGCTTAGGCTGTGCGACTTCGCCCTCTTCGGATCTGCGATTACCCTCTCGATAAACTTCGCCAGGATGCGGCGAGGTGCCCACATGGATCCCTCACTCACTACCCGCAGGGCCTTCATGTAAGCCTCCGCCGGCGCAGCTTCATCGAGATAGCCCTTCACGCCGGCGGAAATAGCCCGCAGCATGGTTTCATCCGAGGTCGAGGCGCTAGTTAGGATGATCTTGACCTCTGGCCTGCAGTGAGCGAATTGCCGCGATCGCGTCGAAAACCGAGGGGAGCCCATGCGGTCCGATGAGCACGAGGTCTCCTGGCAAAGGAAGAGCCAGGTCCTCAGGCCCGACTTCGTGCACGGCAAACTCGGCCTGCGACTCCAAAACCGCCCGAAGTCCTACCAGGCGAAGCGGGTCATAGCCTACAACAGCGACTTTGAGGCGAGGATTGGCGTTGGTTGACGAATGGGGCAAAGTGGCGGATGCCTCGTAACTTAACTGTAGAACACCCACAGGTAAGTTAGCTGGCACTAAAGTGCAACCGAAACGAATTTCAGCCCTAAGTTGCGCCGACGGCAACACGCGTCCAGGGACGGGCCCTTCCCTGACTCATCCCTGCCCGATGCGTCCCTTTACGCGCTCTTTCGGCGAGGGGCCTTTGCCTTCTTTGCAACGTGTACTTCGGAAGCCTTCTGCGCCTCGACCACGCGTTGCGGCGGTTTCTTGGGCAACTGCGCCAGACTTTCCTTGAGCGCCGCCATCAGATCGACAACCGGCGCCATCTTTGCGGCTTCTCGACCGGCGTGACTTCTCGCCTTCCAGACGGCTTTGATCAGCGTCTTCACGTTTTCTTCGAAGGTGTCGTGATACTTCTCCGGCTCGAACTCGCCGGCCAGCGCCTCGATCAGCTGATGCGCGACTTTGACCTCGGCGTCTTTCAATTCGACATCGGGGCGCCGAAGTTCTCCAGGTCGCCGCACTTCTTCCTTGTAGTACATGGTGTGCAGCATCATGCCGCCCTTGTACGGCCGCAGGAACACCGTGTATTCGCGGTTATGCATGGTGAGCTTGGCGATGGCGACATACTCGGTCTCTTCCAGCGCCTTGGACAGCAGCGCGTAGGGCCGGCGGCCCGCCTCCTCCGGCACCAGGAAGTACGACGACTCGAAGTAGATGGGATCGACGTCGTCAGCCTTCACGAACTCCAGGATCTCCATCGCCTTGGCGGTCTTGGGCTCGATCTTCTTGATCTCTTCCGGCTCGATGATGACGTACTCGCCCTTGCGGTACTCGTAGCCCTTCACGATCTCGCTGCGCTCGACCACCCGCTCATCGTGCGGGCACCAAAGCTGCTGCTTGATGCGCGTGTTGTCAGTCGCGGTGCAGCATGTGGAAGGAAATGTGGTTGCCGCGCGCGCCAGAGAACAAGCGCACCGGCATGGAGATCAGACCAAACGTCAAATATCCAGACCACACGGAAGAAGCCATTCTGTTTTCTCACCTTGCGTGGCTTTGGTGCGCACGCGAATGATACCCAAAAAGTGATTGCACCGACAATGGTGCTTTTCACGCGCCGGGCAGCAAATCTGTTAGGATGCGCTGCAAAGCCTGTTCGCCGTCCATGGCATCAGGCGCGAGGGAGTGCTACGAGGTTCGGGCTGCCATTGTACTACTGCAAGTGACTCTGAATGAATCTCTTACATGCAAGGGCAGTACCCGCCGGGTTAATAGCCCTCCTGTTTGCCGTGGTGGCCCGCATTCTGGGTTCAGTCTCCGACGGCGGCGCCATAGCGGGAATTGCCGTCGCTTTCATCCTGATGATCACGGCGGGGTTCGCGGGTTTCGTTCCTCTGCTGATCCTCTTTGTGCTGACCGTTCTTGCCACCCGCTGGAGACGGCGCCGTAAAGAGCGTCTCGGACTGGCAGAGAGGTCCGGCGGACGCACCGGCTCGCAGGTGTTGGCGAACCTGGGCGTTGCTGCCTGCTGCGCGCTTCCGGTGTTGTGGTTTCCTGAATACCGTGAGCTGTTGCTTACCGGAGCCATGGCGGCGCTAGCCGAAGCGGCGGCTGATACCGTGTCGAGCGAAATTGGACAGGCATCGGCGCGCCGGGCTTACCTCATTGTGGGGTTTCGCCGGGTCCCCATCGGCACCAACGGCGCAATCAGCGCCATAGGAACTCTGAGCGGCATCATCGCAGCCTTCGTTATCGCTTGGGTGAGCGCCGCGTCGAGCGTCGTGGATTGGTCGCGGGTTCCTGTGATTGCGATCGCCGGAACTGCAGGCATGATCTTCGACAGTCTGGTCGGGGCTACCTGGGAAAACTCCGGACGTATGGGGAACGACGCAGTCAATTTTGTGGGCACAGTCTTTGCTGCGGACATTGCCTTGCTCACAGGACTAGTTGTCGAACGCTTCGCAGGCTAGGACGCGTGTGTGTCGCCCGCGCAAGGAACGACCCATGCCGCATCAGCCTGCTAATAAAGTCCCCTCAAGCAATCTCAGCCGATGCTGGGATTGCGCTGCGCCGCTGCGACCATGCTGGCGACTCTATGCGTCCCAGCTTCGCCGTTCGGTACAGCAGATAAGCCGCCACCATCAAACACAACAGGACCGCGACCACGGAAGCTTCGGGCCCAAAAGCTCCTCCCGTCAGGATTTGCGGACCATTCAAGCTGCCGCGCAGCAGAGCCGAATCCGCTGTTCCTGCAACCGAATTGCCTGATACTGACATGCCAAAGATCGAGCCTTCGGTAAAGTTCCATCCGATGTGTAAACCGATAGGCAGCCAGAGCCGGCCGGTGAGGGCGTAAGCCGCTCCCAAAAGTATGCCGGCTTCGAGCATGATTGCCAGTCCGCTGCTGAGAGTCGCTCCGCGATTCGCAAGGTGCGCCAGACCGAAGATGGAAGCCGTGAACAACAAAGCGCCCCAGGTGCCCACGATTCTTGAGCTCACCCGGAAGAGAATTCCACGGAAAAGAATCTCTTCAAACACCCCGGCCATAACGGCGAGGGCCAGTCCTGCTGCGATGCCTTTGGCCGTACCCATTCCCGCCGGATGATAGATACCGCTTGCCCAGAGAATACCCATCACAGAACTGAAAAGTGCGAACCCGGTCATAAGCCCAGCAAGTATTTCGAGCCAGGCGCCGCCAGGAGCGAATTCCACCACTGGGCGGCGCTCAATCCATCGTACTGAGCCAAGGTAGGTCAGCAAGACGACCGCAGCGACTACTAAGGGACCGAAGTCGTGGGGCACGTACCTGCGAATCGTGGATTGCGTGCCCGCTACTGCAAGCGCGACCATCAGCAGTGTCAGCAATCCGAGTCCCACTTCATTCCAGCGCTTGCGCAAGTTGTTTCTCCCGTGTGAGGGATACGAGGGCGACTGAGGGTAAGTTCCGGACTCGCGCAGACTATTGGATCGCGGTGTGAGCGAGTTTCGTCTGTACGATAGCTTCGATCGCGGCGACCACTTGGTCGATCGACTGATGCGTAGAGTCGATATGCACGGCATCGGCAGCAGCGACCAGAGGGGAAGCCGCGCGATTTTGATCGCGGCGATCACGGTCTGCCAGTTCGGCCATGACCTGCTGCGCGTTGTTGGCAGTGGCGGCATTCTGCAGCAGTCGCCGTTCGGCGCGTACACCGGCATCGGCATCGAGAAAAATCTTCACCTCGGCAGTTGGGAAACACAGCCGTGCCGATGTCGCGGCCTTCCATGACCACGCCGCCCCGTTCGCCCAGGTCGCGCTGGCGCGCAACCATCATGTGCCGCACCGAGGGATGCACCGAAACCCGCGACGCCGCCGCAGTCACGTCTGCTTCGCGAATGCGCTGCGGAAACATCGCGGCCGTCCAGCAGAACGCGATTGCCCTCCTCGCGCGGCATCAGGTCGATCGCGAGCCTGTTCTGCCAACTGGCGCATGGCATCTTCGTCGTCCAGGTCGCGCCACTCTCCATCGCCTTCAGCGCGAGCGCGCGATACATGGCGCCGCTTTCCAGGTTGATGTAGCCAAGCTTCTTCGCCAGCCGGGCGGCGATGGTGCTCTTGCCCGAGCCGGCCGGGCCATCGATGGCGATCACCAGCTTGCGCGCGCTCATCGCGGTCTGCCACCGGGCCTGGGCTTGGGAGTGTTTCGACGGTGCGGCGCCTGCCTGGCCGATGCTCCACCAGCGGCCTGCCGCGCCGCCGGAGGAGCAGCGGATCTCCGAGCGAGCTTTTGTCTGCGTCTTGGGAGTCTGAAGGGCAGTGCGAGTCCTGTAGCGAAGACACTTGCAGCATCACGCGTCCGCCGACGTGCACAAAGCTCAGCTCGCGCGCGGCCTGCAGTGCATTGATGGCTTCGCGCACGCGTGCGCGGCCGATCAAAGGGGAAAAGAAGTTCTCGATTTCTTCCTGCTGCGCGGCCAGCACACAGTCGAGATACTTCGAAACCAGCGCGGTCAGCGACTCGGCCACCGAAACGTGCATGCCTTCTTTCACCGCGTCTGGCGACCAGCGAAACAGCACGTCCCAGAAGACGCCTTCGTCCTGCTTGTAATCCACGCGGGTGATGCGCAGCTTGGCCCACAACTCGTCGAGCGCGCGGTCCAGCGCCGCTTCCGAAATTTCGCTGCCCAGCATTTCGCGCAGGCGGTACTTGGAGATGGGGCCTTCCTTCTTGATGATGTGAAACGTGTCCACCGCCAGCGGCGAGTAGCCCGACCGCGTGGTCGCCTTGGGCGCCTGCCTGGGATTGCGGTCGCCCACCAGTCCGTAGAAGTACGGAAACACCGAAGCCGAGACGAGGAAATTGTTGTCCGCGAAAAACGTTCGCTTCGTAGGCTGCCTTCTCGCGCAGCAGGCGGACCATCAATTGCTTTGGCCTCGCGCGCGCGGGATCGGCAAACGCCATCTGCGACGGTGGGCAGCTTCTCGTCGCTGCCGATATAGGCTCCAACGAACGTCGGCGCCAGCACCGCCGGCCGCTGCGGATAGAGCAGGCAGAAGCCCACCGAGTCGATGAACTGCGCGCGCCTCATCGAGCGTGCGGACAGGCTGCCCGTTCAGCCGCCACTTCTCGCGGCGCAGTTCCTGGAGTTGCTGTTCGTGCATAAAAGAAGCAGTTAGCGTTAGCATTAGCAATTAGCTACTAGCGCTCCTGCGATTCAACGCTACTCGTCGAAGCATTCAGCTAAGTGCCAAGTGCTGAGATGCCGAAGCTGATGCTAGATACGTCTTGAACGCCCGCTGAATGTCCTTTACAGAATACCGCAAGAACCACCGGACGGCCATGCGGACAGCTCATGGGGCAGTCGGTTTTGGCCAGCTCGCGCAGCAGCCACTCCATTTTGTTCTGCTCCAGCGGCATGTTGACCTTGATGGCCGCGTGGCAGGCGATGCTGGCGGCGATGCTGGTGCGAATCTTGTCCAGGTTCAGCGACTGCTCTTCGCGCTCGAACTGCTCCAGGATCTCGTGCAGCAGGTGCTCGACATCGCCTGGCGCGACGCCGGCCGCCGTGCGTCTTCACCGCGATGGTGCGCGAGCCGAAGGGCTCGACCTCGAAGCCGTTGCGGTTCAGTTCGTCGGAGATCTCGGCGAACACCGCCATCTGGCTCGGCGTCAGCTCGACGATCAGCGGCATCAGCAACTGCTGCCGCTCCGGCGATTCGGCCAGCCGCTGCTTGCAGATCTTCTCGAACAGGATGCGCTCGTGCGCCACGTGCTGGTCGATGATCCACAGTCCTTGCGGATTGATGGCCAGGATGAACGAATCGCGAATCTGTCCCAGCGGCTTGAGCGATGCCAGCGATTCCAGGCCTGACCGGCGCATCGTCGTCGGCGAACTCCGGCGAACAGCCGTTGCGTGACGCGGAGCGATCGCGGCGGCGCGAGCTGCGCGGCTCCGCCAAAGGTTTGCGGACCAAAGCGCGCGACCGGCATGGCGGCGTTGGCATCAATCTGCGAATGCCGCTGCCTTCGAACTGCAGCGGCGCGGTGAACGGCGGCAGCTCCTGGCGCGCGCAGCGCAAAGGCCGCATCGGCTTCGGTGATCTGCAGCTCGCTCGCATGTCGAAGTCGCCTGGCGCGCCGGGCGTCAGTGACGGCCGAAGCGGTCGGGCTGCGCGTGAATCTCGGTCATGAACGCCGGCACCGGACGCGCCTTCATCAGCAGCCGCGCGCACCGAGTCGCGAATGAAGTCGTGCAGCACCGACGACTGGCGGAAGCGCACCTCGGTCTTCGAGGGATGCACGTTGACATCAACTTCGGTGCCGGCATCTCGAGAAACAGCAGCACCACCGGATACACCGTCGGCGGAATGATGTTGCGATAGGCCTCGGTGAGCGCGTGCTGCACCAGGCGATCGCGAATCAGGCGGCCATTCACGAAGATGAAGATGGAGTTGCGATTGAGCTTCTGAATCTCCGGCCGCGAGACGAAGCCGTGCAGCTTGATCTCGCCCTTCACCGGCTCTTCCTGCGGTTCGTCCGTCTTCTGCTTGCGCCGCCACGGCGGAGGCTGCGGCAGCCCGATGCGCTCCAGCGGCAGCAGCGCGCTGAGCGGCATGAGCTGGTCGAGCGTCTCCTTGCCGAAGACCTGGTAGATGCGCTGCGAATGATCGGCCACCGGCGGCGCAACCAGCATGGCGTTGGTGGCCGAGTGCAGCTCCCAATGCATCTCGGGATGCGCCAGCGCGTAATGCGTCACCAGCGACGCGATGTGCGAGAGCTCGGTGGATTCGGCCTTCAGAAATTTGCGCCGCGCCGGAATGTTGAAGAACAGATCGCGCACCGTGATGCACGTTCCCAGCGGCAGGCCGGCTTCTTCGACGGTCAGAATCTTGCCGCCGGCGATCTCGACCACGGTTCCGGCAGCGTCTTCTGGCGGCATGAGTCTCCAGCCGCAAGCGGCTGACCGAAGCGATGGAGGGCAGAGCCTCTCCGCGAAAGCCCAAGCGTCGCAATGGTCAGCAGGTCGTCGGCATTGCGGATCTTCGAAGTCGCGTGGCGCTCGAAGGCCAGCATGGCGTCGTCGCGCACCATGCCGCAGCCGTCGTCGGTGACCTGGATGAGCTTCTTGCCGCCAGCCTCGATGTTGACGCGAATGCGGCGCGCACCCGCATCCAGCGAGTTCTCCAGCAACTCCTTCACGACCGACGCCGGGCGCTCGACCACCTCGCCCGCGGCGATCTTGTTGGCTACATTTTCGGAGAGAACGTGGATGCGGCCCATCGCAGTACTACGTTACATGAGTTTCGCCCGGCGGCGCTAAGACGTTCACGGAGGACACAGAGACCACGGAGAAAAACCAACACAAACGGTTTGTCATCCTGAGCAGGAGCGTAGCGACGAGTCGAAGGCCCCTACAATAGGGTAAGAGACTCTTGGCATACTTCCGGATAACCCGTCTCTTGCACCCGGGTTCAGGCCGGTGTACCTTCGGCTTGGGTTGTTGCATCAATAGCTTACGGCTCACAAGAACAATGAAAATTGCACTTGGTGTTAGCGGCGGCATTGCCGCCTACAAAGCGGCGGAAATCGTTCGCCTGCTGCAGGAGCGTGGCGTACGGGTGCAGGTCGTCATGACTGCTGCGGCGCAGGAGTTCGTTCGCCCGCTTGACCTTCGCTGCGCTCTCGGGCGAAAAGGTCATCACCGGCATGTTCGGCTCCGAAGGCGAGCAGCCGAATCTGGACTCCGCCGTCGAGCACATCGCCGTCGCGCAATCGATTGACGCCTTGCTGGTCGCGCCCGCCACAGCCGACACGATCGCCAAGTTTGCGCAAGGGATTTCCAGCGACTTTCTCAGCACGCTCTATCTCGCGACCAAGGCTCCGGTGATCATCGCTCCGGCGATGAACGTCAACATGTGGGAGCATCCCGCAACCCAGGCGAATCTGGAAATCCTGCGTCAGCGCGGCGTGCACATCGTCGAGCCCGGCAGCGGATATCTTGCCTGCGGCATGGTGGGCGCTGGACGCCTGGCGGATCCGGAGGCGATTGTCGCCGCGACGCTGGAGCGGCTGGGAGTTTCGCAAGATCTCGCGGGCGAAACCGTGCTGATCACCGCCGGGCCGACGCTATGAGCCGGTCGATCCGGTGCGCTATCATCGGCAATCGCTCCAGCGGCAAGATGGGATACGCGCTGGCGGAAGCGGCTCTGCGCCGTGGCGCGAAGGTAATTCTGGTCAGCGGGCCGACAGCATTGAAGCCGCCATCGGCAGCCGAGACCATCTTCGTCGAAACCGCGCAGCAGATGCGTACCGCCGTGCTCGACCGCTGGGAGCAGGCGAGCATGATCATCATGGCCGCGGCCGTGGCCGACTATCACGTGAAGAGCGTCTGCGACCGAGAAGATCAAGCGCACGAGCGCGACTGGAGCTGCAACTCGAGCCCAATCCCGACATCCTCGCCGATCTTGGCAGCCTGCGCCACGCCAGCGGCAAACGCACGCCGCTGCTGATCGGCTTCGCCGCCGAAACCGAAAACCTGCTGGAAAACGCGCGCACAAAGCTGACCGAGAAACGCGTCGACGCCATCGTGCTCAACGACGTTTCGCGCAGCGACATCGGCTTCAACTCCGACCGCAACGAAGTCACGATCGTGACCGCAGACGACACGATCGCAGTCCCCGAGGCCGGCAAGCTGGAAATTGCACAGAAAATTCTGCGAAGCTGCCGTCCGGCTGCGGCAGGCACAGGCTACACTGGTCGCGTCACCATCTCGTAGCTAATGACGCTTAACTCTCGAAACCAAGTCTGCGCTTCGCAACCGCCTCGCGTTCTATCGCGAACTGGGCATAGGCCCGCTGTATCGGCGCTCTGCCGGCAACAAAGACACTGCGCGATTATGGCGTCGACGTGTCTGGACGTGGTCGCGCTACGGTTGCCGATGAACTGACAGCAGTTGAAGAACGAACATTTCTCAAGAGGCGTATCTGCCCACCTCCAGCGATCGCGAATCGCTCCTCCGCGTAATCCTCGACGACATCGGACCCAACTGCGAGCGCTGCAAGCTGTCGCGCTGGGCCGCAAGCAGATTGTCTTCGGCACCGGCGATCCGCATGCCGAGCTGATGTTCATTGGCGAAGGCCCGGGTGCCGACGAAGACGCAGCAGGGCTTGCCGTTTGTCGGGCGCGCCGGCCAATTGCTGAACAACATGATCGCCGCCATGGGACTGAAGCGCGAGCAGGTGTACATCGCCAACATCGTGAAGTGCCGGCCGCCGCGGAATCGCACGCCCGAGCGCGACGAGTGCGACACCTGCTCGCCATTCCTGATGCGACAGATCGGCGTGATTCAGCCGAAGGTCATCGTGGCGCTGGGCGCAACCGCCGCCAAGAACCTGCTTGGCGTGAAGGACTCGATGGCCTCGATGCGCGGGCGCTTTTACGACTTCTCACCGCCGGGCGAGATCGACGAAAGCGGTGAGCCCTTCGGTCTGCAAGCTGGCCGTGACCTATCATCCGGCATTTCTGCTGCGCGATCCGCGGCAGAAGAAAGAAACGTGGAAGGACTTGCAGATGGTGATGAAGTATCTCGGCCTCGAACCGCCGGCACGCAAGGACGAATCGGCAGACTAAATGAACCACAGAGACACAGAGACACAGAGATTTCTTGGCTCTCGATTCCTCTGCGTCTCCGTGTCTCTGTGGTTAGAATTCTTTCCTAGGCCATGCCCGCATTCTGCGATGTGGCCGTGCCGGTTCCGCTCGACGCCACGTTCACCTACTCGCATTCCGCAGAACTTGGCCGAGCCCTGTGTCGGCGGCCGCGTCATCGTGCCCTTTCGCGAGAAGCGGCTGTCCGGCATCGTCACCGAACTGCACGACCGCAAGCCCGACTTCGCCGCCAAGCCGATCCTGCAAGTCCTCGACACTGCCCCTGCGCTCACCCCGGAGCTGATGCAGCTGGGCCGCTGGATCGCGCAGTACTACATCGCGCCGATCGGCGAAGTGCTGCGCACCATGCTGCCGCTGTCGGCGGAGTTCCGCCGCGTCATCGGCTATCGCATCACCGACAAGGGAATGGAGGCGCTGCATGCGGCGTCGACCGTCGGCTCGTCGCTGCGCTCGCAGAAAGAACCCGAGCACCAGATGCTGGAATACGCGTGCTCAACCGCCTGGCGGATGGCGAAATCGTGCGCGAAGCGACACTGCGATCGGCATCCGGCGCCTCGCGCGCCGTGCTGCAGACTCTGCTGCGCAAGAAATGGATTGCGCGCGAAGACCTGAGCGACGTGCGCGACGCCAGCCGCACCATCCAGATCGCGACGCTGAAAGAAGTCGCAGGCAAGCTCAACGCGAACCAGCAGACCATCGTCGATTACCTCGAACCTGCAGCCAGAGACAGCGCGCGACCGTGGAGAGCTGCGCGAGCTGGCGGTTCCGCGCACCACATTGCAAACGCTGGTGAAGCGCGGCATCGTCGAGCTAGCGAAGAGCCGGCCGGCTTCCACATGTCGGGCATGAAGCCGCGCAAGCTGGAGTTTCTCTTCACTCCCGCGCAGAAAGCCGCGCTGGACACCATCATCACCTCCGTCGACGAGCACGCTTCCTGCCCATGCTGCTGCACGGCGTTACCGGCTCGGGCAAGACCGCGGTGTATCTCTCGGCCATGCAGGCGGTGCTGGCGAAAGGGCGCTCGGCGATTCTGCTGGTGCCGGAGATCGGGCTTACTCCGGCGATGGCTGCCGATCTGCAACAGATCTTTGGCGATGAGGTCGCCATCCTGCATTCGGCGCTCAGCGACGACGAGCGCGCCGAGCAGTGGAAGCACATTCGCAACGGAGAGTCCCACATTGTGGTAGGAACGCGCTCGGCGGTATTTGCGCCGGTGCCCGACCTGGCGCTCATCATCGTCGACGAAGAGCACGACCACTCGTACAAGCAGGAAGAGATGCCGCGCTATCACGCGCGCGATGTGGCCGTGATGCGGGCCAAGATGTCGAACGCCGCCGTGGTGCTGGGCTCGGCGACGCCGTCGCTGGAGACCTACTACAACGCGCTGAACGGGAAGTATCGGCTGCTGGAATTGCCCGAGCGCATCGAGAAGCGGCCGTTGCCCGAGGTCGAAGTCCTCGACATGCGCGAGGAGTTCCAGCGCACGCAGAAGGACGCGATCCTCTCGCGGCAGCTGCTGGAAGAAATCGGCGAGCGGCTGGAGCGCCACGAGCAGGTGATGGTGCTGCTGAACCGGCGCGGCTACTCGTCATTCGTGCTCTGCCGCAGCTGCGGCGAAACGGTGCAGTGCAAGAACTGCGCCATCGCCATGACCTATCACAAGCGCGAGCACCGCCTCGTCTGCCATTACTGCGGCTTCATGCGGCCCGCGCCCGAAGACCTGTCCCAAGTGCGGCAGCGAGTACGTGCAGTATCTCGGCACCGGCTCGGAGAAGCTGGAGGACATTCTGCACTCGCTGTTTCCGCAGGCGCGCATTGCGCGGCTCGATCGCGATACCGTGCGTGGCCGCGATGACTTGGAGCGCATGCTGAGCGCGTTGCAAGCCGGCGAAATCGATCTGCTGGTCGGCACGCAGATGATCGCCAAGGGACACGACATGCCGAACGTGACGCTGGTCGGCGTGGTCGGATCGGACGCCGCGCTGAGCTTTCCTGATTTTCGCGCCGCCGAGCGAACGTTCCAGTTGCTGACGCAAGTTGCCGGGCGCGCCGGCCGCGGCGAGACGCCGGGCAGGGTCGTGCTGCAAACCTTCTTCCCCGATCACTACGCCATTCAGTTTGCCGCCGCGCACGATTACCAAGGCTTCTACGAAAAAGAGAGCCGCTTCCGCAGCTGGATGCATTACCCGCCGTTCACCGCCGTCAGCAACGTGCTGGTGCGCAGCACCAAGCTGGACGAGGCGCTGGCGTGGTCGGGGATTCTGGGCAAGTGGTTCCAGGAGACGCGCCTGCCGGAGGTGCGCGTGATGGGTCCGGCGGCGGCGGCGATTGTGCGGCTCAAGACCGAGTATCGCTACCACTTCCTGATGAAGTCGAAGAGCCGCGAGCAGATGAACACCGCCCTGCGCGCGATGATCGAACACGCGGTGGCGCAGAAGATTCCGCGCGGCAATCTGGTGGTGGATGTGGATGCGTTGTCGATGTTGTAGGCATCACGTCTCAGGTGTCCGGTATCAGATAAACAGCCGTGCATCATCATTTCTGATACCTGAAACCCGATGCCTGAGACCCCGCGTTACGTCACCAAAGAGCTTTCTCCAGGGACCTGGCCTGACTTCGAGGAACTCTTCACTCGCGGGAACGGATGGGACTTCTGCTGGTGCATGCACCATCATCGATGCCGGCGGCTGCCGGAAAGCGAGAAGCTCCGTCGCGCCGAACGAAGCCGCGCAAACTATCCCGACAAGAAGGCGCTGGTCATGAAAGATCGTTCGCACGGCATATTGGTCTATCGCGACCGACAGCCCGTTGGCTGGTGCCAGTATGGGCAGGCTGAAGAGCTTCCACGCATCGATGATGACCGCAACTATAGAGGGCTCGCGCCCGAGAAACATACCCCGCCGCTCTGGAGGATCACCTGTTTCGTGGTCGACAAACGTTACCGGCGAAACGGTATTGGGAGCCTGGCTTTAGAGGCAGCGCTAGCTTCGATCAAGAAACAAGGCGGTGGTCTGGTTGAGGGCTATCCTGTTGCGGATTGGCAAGGCGCTTCCTTCGGCAACGTCTCCACCCACGGAACAGTTTCGATGTTTCGCAAGCAAGGATTTAAGCAAGTGAAGCAGTTTGGGCCGAGGAATGTCCTGATGCGAAGGACGGTGTGAGGAAAGAGAGGTTCGGGTATCAGTCCTCGAGTGTCCGACAAGAATATTGCGACACCTGGTAGCTGATACCCGGCAACTGATCACCGAGAACCGACAACCGACGCTGATGCGCGCCGGAGCGCCTTCTCCAGCTACTTTGGCCAGGCGTCGAGCCCTTTACGCACCAGCACCAGTTGGCCGAGGTGATACGCGTTGTGATCGGCGGCCAGCAGCGCCTCTCTCAAGAGCGTCTGTCCAGTGCCGTAAGCCAGCGGCTGGAACAGGTCGCTTGCCGGGTCCGTGATCAACTTGCGCATTCCTTCAAGATCGCCCAGGAAGGAGTTCGCGCTTCGCTCCCACGCTTTGTCGTCAGGCGGAGCCACGGTGGCAGGCCAGTAGCCCTCCGGCCATTTTGGCGACGTATGCTGGGAGCCGCGACTGAACTCCAGGATGTCCCGGAGTGCGATCCGCAGATGTTCGAGCAATTGCCATGCCGAGTGCTGTACGCCGGGCGATACGTGTCCTTGCTGCTCAAATGGCAAATCGGCGAGCGCAGTTTTGAAGTCGACGTGGGCCTCGCCCCAATCGAGCATCGTTGCAAGTTGTTGCCGCAGAGCTTCTTCGTTGTTCATCGTAAGTCCACCTGAAAGTAGTTCGACGCTAATTTCCGCCGCGCGATTGTCTGCCACAATTCTTGTCTGCGCGAGTCGGATTCAGCAGTAGATGTTGGCCAGTGCAATCCGTTGCACAGTTGTGGAAGCAATGGCGGCTTCGTCCAAACAAAAAAGCACGGCGGGTTGACCGTGCTCGTTCGGCGAGGGTTTCTCGCTCTTTCTTTCGCGAGGGTTCATCGCGAATGTCCGCGAAAGTTTTTCGCGAATCCTTGTCGGCAGCTCTCGAGCGACGCGGCAACGTGCTTACGATCGCTGCACTAGTATTGCTTGTACAGCATGGGGATGTGGATTTGTTGACGGCAGGGTAAATTGTCCGTTACACCTAAGGTTCGGATTGTGGGGACTGCAACCGAACTTGTCCGTAGGTCTCCAATGATAAGGGCGTGTTGTCTTCCCCCAGAGCAGGAGTCCTCATGAGAGTTCTATCCGTAAACGTCGGCACGCCGAAACAGTACGACTGGATGGGGCAGGCCGTTACCACCTCAATCTTCAAATCGCCGATTGAGGGCGAGGTACAAGTTGCAAAACTGGATCTCGCCGGAGATGAGCAATCCGATCTCACAGTGCACGGTGGCGTTCATAAGGCAGTCTACGTTTACCCGCACGAACACTACGCTTATTGGATTGAGCGCGGCATCAAGCCGCTGAAGATGGGAAACTTCGGCGAGAACCTCACGTTGGAAGGGCTGCTGGAGAACGACATCCACATTGGCGACGAATTGGAAATTGGCTCCGCGCGCTTCGCTGTCACACAGCCTCGGCTTCCCTGCTACAAGCTACAAGTGCGCTTCAACCGGCCGGAGATGACGAAGATTTTCTGGAACAGCCGGCGCTTTGGGTTTTACTTAATGGTGCTGCGCGAAGGAGCCCTCGAGGCAGGCGCTCCGGTCAGCATCGTACAACGTGATCCTAATACTGTGAGTGTCGCTGACCTCATTGCCCTATACACGGGCGACCGATTCGATGCAGACGTGTTGCAGCGGATCATCAAGGTCGAGGCCCTGCCGGAAGCTTGGCGGATGGACCTGCAAGAGCGAGCGACGCACAGGCGAGCTTCGGCATAAGAGATCTTTGATCTCATCCTGAGTGACGAGCGCACTCCGCTATCAGGACAAGAAAATGGGACAGCTGTTTCGGCACAGCTAAAGCCGTGCCTCTGTAAAACCCCTTTTCGCCATCGATTCAACGCTCGCGCTTTGCCTTTCCGCGAAGTCCATTTATTCTGAAGCGGCTCGCCATCTCCCTGCTCTCCCGGTGCACATGTCTGAAACGCGAAGGCTAAAACTTTGGCGAATTCGTCTGCTGATGTTCCTGGCCGTCATCGGCCCGGGCTTCATCACCGCCAACGTCGACAACGACGCCGGAGGCATCTACACCTACTCCGCCGCCGGCGCGCAGTTCGGCTACATGCTGCTGTGGGTGATGATTCCCATGACCATCGCGCTGGTCGTGGTGCAGGAGATGTCGGCCCGCATGGGCGCGGTCACCGGCAAAGGTCTTAGCGACCTTATCCGCGAAGAATACGGCTTGCGCATCACCTTCTTCATGATGCTGGGGCTGGTGATCACCAACTTCGGCAACGTGGTCGCCGAGTTCGCCGGCATCGCCAGCAGCCTGGAGCTGTTTCACATCTCGCGCTACATCAGCGTGCCCGATTGCGGCCGTGGTGGTGTGGCTGCTGGTGGTGAAGGGCACGCTACAAGAGCGTGGAGAAAGTTTTTCTCGCGGCCTCGTTTTTCTACTTCGCCTACATCATTGCCGGAGTGCTGGCAGGGCCAAGCTGGAAGGAGGCATTTGTCGCGACCTTCAAGCCGCCGCACCGCCAGGCCTTCCATGATGTCGGCCTACATCTACATGGTGATCGCGCTGGTGGGCACCACGATCGCGCCGTGGATGCAGTTCTACCTGCAATCATCATCGTGGAGAAGGGAATCACCGCGCGCGAGTACAGGGCCTCGCGCTGGGACGTCATCCTCGGCTGCTTTTTCACCGACATCGTGGCCTGGTTCATCGTGGTAGCCTGCGCGGCTACGCTGTGTGACGCACGGCGTCCGGCAGATTCGCGACGGCGCCGATGCTGCCCAGGCGCTGCGCCCGCTGGCGGGCGAGTACGCTTACATTCTGTTCGCCGCCGGGCTGTTCAACGCTTCGCTGTTCGCCGCATCCATCCTGCCGATCTCGACGGCTTACACGGTGTGCGAAGGACTGGGCTTCGAGTCCGGAGTTGGACAACAAGTTCAGCGAGGCCAAGGTATTCTACTGGCTTTACACCCTGCTGCTGATCGCCGGCGGCGGCGTGATCCTGCTGCCGAACATTCCGCTGGTCAAGATCAGCATTCTGTCGCAGGTGGTGAACGGAGTGGTGCTGCCGTTCGTGCTCATCTTCATGCTGCTGCTGGTCAACAAGAGCGAGCTGATGGGCAAGCACGTGAACGGCACGTGGTTCAACGTGATCGCGTGGGCGACGACGATGATCATGATTGGGCTGACGATTGCCTGGCTCATCTCGGGCGGAGGAGCGGGATAGAACTAGTTGCCAGTTGTCGGTGGTCAGTTGTGAGTAAGAAGTTGCCGGGTGTACAGAGTTCTATCGTTTGACCGAAGTGCTGGGTATGAGTTGTTTATGATGCCGGGCGGCACTTTCAGCATTCGGCCCAGCATACCCGAATCAAACATCTACGCTGCTTCTGTGTCTCCTTCAATACACGCGGCCAACGGTGCACTAATGGCCTCCAGCGACTGTCCTTCAGCTTTCACGCCCAGCCAGGCTTCGGTGGCGGCGGCGATCAGCAGGAGAAAGGCAGCGCCCGCATACCCCCATGCAACATTCGCTCGCGAATGACTGCCGATAATCGCTCCGAAGAGTGCCGGTGCGCCAACTCCACCGACCAGCGTTCCCACTGCATAGAAAATGGCGATCGCCATGCCGCGGATCTCCAGCGGGAAGATTTCGCTCACCGTCAAGTATGCGGAGCTTGCGGCGCAGGATGCGATGAAGAAGATCGCCGTCCAGGCAATGGTTTGGGTAACAGCGCTCAGCAGATCATGCGCAAACAGCCATGCGGAGATGGCCAACAGCAGACCGGACAGCGCATAGGTCGCGATAATCATCGGCTTGCGGCCGACAGTGTCAAACAGTTTTCCCAGTAACAGCGGGCCGGCAAAATTTCCCAGTGCGAATGGCAGTAGATACCAGCCGACGCGTTCGGCGGAGACGCCATAGAAGTTCACCAGCAGCAGTGCGTAAGTGAAGAAGATGGCATTGTAGAAGAACGCCTGCGCGATCATCAGTACCAGGCCCAGCAGCGAGCGCTTCCGGTACGTTACCAGGATGGTGTTCCAAATCTCGTGCCAAGGCGTGTGGTGACGCACCTTTAGCTTGAGAGGCTTCTCGGTAATGGGCGGCAACTTGCGCGAGATGTCTTTGCTAACCTCGGCTTCCACATCGCCGACGATCTTCTCGGCCTCTTCTTCCTGGCCATGCGTCATGAGCCAGCGCGGGCTTTCAGGAATGAACTTGCGAATGAAGATGATGATCACACCGAGCGCGGCGCCCAGCAGAAATACGAGTCGCCAGCCAAACCTTGCGGAAACCAGCTCCCCGTTCAGGAACACGATTGTGGCCGCCGCGCCGAGCGCTGCGCCGATCCAGTAGCTGGCGTTGATCACCAGGTCGACGTGTCCGCGTACGCGCGCGGGGATGAGTTCGTCGATCGCCGAGTTGATCGCCGCGTACTCGCCTCCGATGCCCATGCCCGTGATGGCGCGAAAGATTGCGTAACTCCAGAAATTCCAACTCAGCGCGGTCGCTGCCGTGGCCAGCAGATAGACGAGCAACGTCACGGTGAAGAGCTTCTTGCGACCCAGTCGGTCGGTGGCATAGCCGAAGCCGATCGCGCCCACGACTGCGCCCATGAGATAGAAGGTCGCCGTGAGGCCCACCTGTGCGTCGGTGATGTGGAGACTGTCGCGCAATACGCCGCCGATCGCGCCCGCCAGCGTGACCTCCAGCCCGTCGAGCACCCATGTAATGCCCAGTCCGGTCACGACCAGCCAGTGCCAGCGGCACCAGGGCAGCCGGTCGAGCCTTGCGTGGATATCGGTCGTGATCACTTGCGGCGGCATCGTGATTGGCGTCGTCTCTGAGATGCAGGGACGGCCGCTCGGGGAAAGACGCGTATGCGATGTGCAGACAGAAAACGGGACGTGCCTGACCGAGCCTATGGTCCCGGGGGCAAGTGTCGCCGAACCCTCGTTGCTTCAGGCCACCGGTTGCACATGCATCTGCTCGACCTCGGAACGGCGTGTCCAGAAATAGAAGGCAAACAGGACAGTCGCGATGGCTAGCGCGATCCCAAATTCGGTGGTGTACCACAGCGTCTTACCGGTATCGCGCATAAGGTTGTCGAATACCGTCTGGATGAAAAGGTTGTGGCTGGCATGTAGCACTGCCGCCGTCCACAGGCTGCCCGACTTCAAGCGCAACCACGCGAAGATGAAGCTGTCGGCGACAATCATCACCGTGAAGCAGCTCAAGGCGTACCAGCGATTGGTTCCTGAGTTGTAATCAGCAAACAGCAGCAGCGGGCTGTGCCAGGCCGCCCAGATGATTCCACTGAGCAGACTGAGCTTGGTAAACGACATTTGCTTCGCGAGCTCGGGAACCAGGAAACCGCGCCAGCCAATCTCTTCGCCGAGCGCCGTCGAGAGGCCGCGAATCAAGCTGGCCGTACCCGTGAACAGTAGCCATAACGTGAAAGCTCCCCAAGCCGGCATGCCGCGCAAGCCGAAACGTTCCGCCACCACCCTGACCATCTCGGAGTTCCATCCGCCCAGACGGAATACCCAGACCCCGCCATACGCGATGGCGCTGTAAGCCAGCGGGATGAAGTATGCCGCTGCGATGTACCGAGCCTGCGGCCAGCGCCACGCCAGCGAACGGAAGCTGCGGCCAATCAGCCGGCATGTCACCCATGTTGCCAGCGTGGGACACCACATGACTGCTACGATCATCGTCCCAAAGGCCATCCCGATATGCCCCGACCAGACCACGAGCGTCCATATGACCGAGCTGAACAGCAAAGTGAATAGCAGGTAGAGATACGTGGCGTTCTTGGGGGTATCCCGCATGAGCTTTCGCCTCGCCGGCAGCCGGAATAGTACCACTCGGGTCCACACGCAAGGAAGAAACCGCATCTATACTCAGGCGATGGCGAAGCTGATTATGGCTCTCATTCCGTTACTGGTTGCAGCCTTGACTGCGCAGGACAAGACGCCCGCCCCTCGTCCACGCGCGCCGGAGCTGGGAATCAAGGTCGGCGTGCTTCCCGCCGGACCGCTCGACGCCATCACTGACGTTGCGGGGGTTGAGGTCGGCCAGACGACGATCATTCGCGGCGACAACATTCGTACCGGCGTGACTGCGATCCTGCCGCACTCCGGCAATCTTTATCGCGAGAAGGTGCCAGGCGGAATCTTCGTGGGCAACGGCTACGGCAAGCTGACCGGGACGACACAGGTCGATGAACTGGGCAACATCGAGACGCCGATTCTCCTCACCTCCACCATGAGTGTGTTTCGCGTGGCCGATGCGCTTGCCAGCTATATGTTCGCGCTGCCGGGAAATGAAGATGTGCTGTCACTCAACCCGATCGTGGGCGAAACCAACGACGGATATCTGAACGATATTCGCGGACGGCACATCACTCCGGAAGACGTGTTCGCAGCCATCAAGAACGCGAAGGATGGCCCCGTTGACGAGGGCGATGTCGGTGCAGGTGCCGGAACCATTGCCTTCGGTTGGAAGGGCGGCATCGGCACCGCATCGCGCCGCGTGCCGGAGAAACTCGGTGGTTATACGGTCGGCGTGCTGGTGCAGACAAACTTCGGCGGCATGCTTACGATCAACGGTGCTCCAGTCGGGCAGGAGTTAGGCAAGTACTATCTGCGCGAAGAGCTGGCGAGGCAAGGCTCAGGACATGATGGTGCCGATGGCTCGTGCATGATGATCATCGCCACCGACGCGCCCATGGACTCGCGCAACCTGAAGCGCTTGGCGGCGCGTGCGTGGGTGGGCATGGGGCGCACCGGAAGCTCAGCCTCGACCGGCAGCGGAGACTATGCCATCGCGTTCTCGACTGCGCCGCAGGTGCGCATCCACTCCCTGAGCAAAGAGTTGACCCAACCGACTGAACTCTTGACCAACGATGCCACCTCACCTCTGTTCGAAGCTGTGATCGAAGCTACCGAAGAGGCGATCTACAACTCGATGTTTCGCGCGACCACGATGACTGGCAACGGCCACACCATCGAAGCGCTGCCAATCGACAAGACGGTTGAGATTCTGCGCGAGCATAAGGTGATCCAGTAAGAAGCTGAAAGCTGGTTCGGATCAGTTCGCGCGCACTGCTTCCCAAGTGCCTGTGCCTTTGGGGGCGTGAAAGTTGCCTGCGATTTTCGTGCCTTGGATTACGCCGTTCACGTTCTCTCCTTCCACGCGTCCGCGAAAGACCAACACTTGGCGCGTCTTAGTCTTGAATACGATGTGGCGCTCCTGGATCGTGCCCTCCAACCCGCCGGACTGATTCGGGCCTTTGAAATGGCCCTTGAGCGTACCTCCGTCCTGCTGAAGCTCAATGTATTTTGTTGACGTCCCGCCCTTCGGGTCCTTGGCATAGATTGTCCACTTCCCAGCCACGTTTGCTGGCGGCTGGCCAGATGGAGGTGGCGGTTCCTGCGATACGCCGAAGTGGGCAACAACCAGCAGTAGAACGCAGCACAGCAAAATCCATTTGTACGAATGCTCTTTCATTGAGATTCTCCGACGCTGCTGAAGGTGCGGCCCGAATGGTGGTCATCGGTGACCGATCTCGATAGCCACGAACAATAAGTTTCTCTTGTTCTAACAGCAATATAGAATCCGCTAAAACCTCTTAATTCACAAACCTTGGAAAAAAGAACGCACTATGACGAACCGGATCAGTAGGCGAACCATGCTTCAGAATCTGTTAGGCACGGCGGCTGCGGCCGCAGTCGGATTGCCCACCTTTGAAGCTTTTGCGCAGCGCCAAGATGGTCAACCCACAGGCCAGCAGATGGGCGAGATGGGAAGAATCGCCGGCGCCTTTCGCCAGAAGTATCGCGTGCCCGCCAGCTCCATCGCGATCACCCGCCACGGGGAGTTCGTCTACGACAAAGCCGCTGGAATGGCCGATCGTGAAAAGTTACAGCCGGTACAGCAAGACAGTCTTTTTCGTATTGCCAGCGTAACCAAGCCGATCACCTCGGTCACGATCTTCACCCTTCTTGAGCACGGCAAACTGAATCTCAACGATAAGGTCTTCGGCCCGTCAGGCATTCTCGGCAACAAGTACGGCAAGCCGCCCTATAAGCAATACGTAACCGACGTCACGGTCGATAACCTTCTAACCCATACCTCTGGAGGATGGCCGAACGATTCCACCGATCCCATGTTTCGCTTCGATTCGTGGGACCATACGAAACTTATTACCTGGACGTTGGCGAATCTTCCGCTCACCTATCCTCCGGGCGAGCACTGGGCCTATTCCAACTTTGGATACTGTGTGCTCGGTCGTGTGATTGAGCAGGTTACAGGTCAGCCGTATGACGCCTATGTCAAAGCGAAAATCCTTGCGCCATGCGGAATCACCGATATGAAGATTGCCGGGAACAAGCTGAAACAGCGGGCTCCGAACGAAGTGGTCTACTACGGCCAGTACGGCGAAGATCCCTACAACATGAACGTTACCCGTATGGACTCGCACGGCGGCTGGATAGCATCGGCGCAGGATTTGGCGATCTTCCTCGATCACGTGGCTGGCGCCGGGAAAATTCCGGCGCTGCTCAAACCGGAGACGATCAAGCTGATGACGACGCCTGCGCCCGCTTACCCGCAGTCTTCTCCCGCGAAGTATGCCCGCGGTTGGATGGTTCGCGACAACGGAGCCGGCAACTGGTGGCACAATGGGAGCCTTCCCGGCACTACCACCATCATGGTCCGCACAGCGAGTGGAATGTGCTGGGCCGGGCTCACCAACACCCGCACGGAACCCTCCGACGAAATCGATGCCGCCCTCGACAGGATGATCTGGGACATGGTGCATTGTGTTCCCGGCTGGGGCTGATGCGCCAGTTGTAGGGCTTCTCCGGCCGCCGAGAAGCTAGGCTTCAATCGGGAACCTCTTCCGCCGGTACAGGCGATCAAACAACACGAACATGATCGCAATCACCGGGAATACCATCCGGCTTGCTTCCGGTCCAAGCAGGCCGCCAGTGAGCCATTGTGGTCCCTGCCAGTTGGTTTGGAGCAAGTGGCCAACGGCATATTCTCCCCCGTTCTGTCCTGACCAGACGAAGAGATTCGCGAAGTCGAATGCCGCGTGGAAGCCGATGGCGAAGGCGAGCGAGCCGGTGCGCCGCAGGGTGAAGCACATGAACAAGCCAAGCAGGCCGGTGGAGGCGAAATCCTCCCAACGTTCGTGTGGTTTGAAAAAGTAGTGCAATGCGCCGAAGCTGATGGAGAGCAAAATCGCTGCGGCCCAAAACCCGATACCATCTGCGGTCGTGGCCAGCAGGTAAGCGCGAAACTGAAGCTCCTCAGCAAAGCCAATCAGCAGATTGGCGATCGTCCAGAGCGCCGCGAAGTACCAGAGTTCGCCGCCATGAAGTGCGAGTCCCAGGATGCGATATCCGCCGAAGGCAGCAATCAGCCCGATGAGCAGCGATGTTGAGCCTATGCCCCAGGCGGCCCCCATCCAGAAATTCTCACCAAAGGCCTTACGTAGTGGCGGGATTCCATAGGCCAGGAAGCTCCGGTTCTCGATCCGTGCCATGGTCCAGGTGGCGATCAGGGCTTGTACCAATGACGTGGCCTCGGCCGTGATGAGAGATACGGGCTCGAAAAACGGCTGCTGCCCAGGATGAAAGACTCTTGTGACGATCCAATCGATCGCGAAAGACAAGGCAACGAAGATGCCGACGAAGATCAGCAGCCGCCACCCAGCGCGTAACCCACGAGGATTGAAGAAGACCTGTTTCATGCCGCGAAGTACGCTCTCACTATCCGGTTTGTTCCAGACCTCTCAGCTCTTCGCGCGCGAAGCCGCCACCCGCATGGGGTACAGCTCAAAACGATTCATTCCGGCGAGAACCGAAGGATCGTTCTCACACAGTTGCCTGGCTTCCGCTTCGTCCGCGACCTCCAGAATTCCTACACCGAATGCTGCCTGCGGCGCCATGACCGGTCCGAATAGCAGCAGCTTGCCTGTTTCGAAGTGCTGCTGACAATAGGCGGCGTGTTGCGCCATCAACGCCTGCTCTTCTTTGGTGATATCCGCCGGGAAGGTCGCACGCGGTGGCACTAGCTTGAGGTAAAAATGTTGCTTTTCCATAGTCTGAGAAATCATAACGCGTAGCGCCGATTCACCCCTATGGCGTTCGCACTCCCCGTGCCGCAAAATACTTCGAATGATTACCCGCGTCATCTCCGGCGGACAAACTGGTGTCGATCAAGCTGCGCTTCGCGTTGCCGCTGCGCTCGGCATCGCCATCGGAGGCTGGTGCCCGCCCGGGCGCGTCTCGGGCGACGGCCCCATTCCTGATAATTTCCCCCTCATCGAGACGCCCGAGGAGCGTAGTGCCGACGCGCCAGATATTCCGCGTTCGCAGCGCACCGAGTGGAACCTTCGCGACTCCGACGGCACGCTCCTGCTCTGCCTCGGCCCGCTTGAGGACGCTGACGCCGGCACCCGCTGGACGGCCGCCTGTGCTGGGAGGTACGGCAAGCCCCTGTTCGTCGCCGATCCCGCCGACCTCTTCGATGCACGACGTGTACGCGAGTGGATCGGGGCGCATGGCATCGAGATATTGAATGTCGCGGGGCCGAGTGAGCAGACCTGCTCCGGCATCGGCCATTTGGCCCAGACGTTTATGCGTGACGTGCTAGCGGCACAACAGGGCAGTTAGTGCGGCCACCGCTTGCGACGGAATCGATCAGCCCACCCCGTCACATTGGATTCAGAAGAGCTTAAGCTGGCCGCGTAAGCGGATGTCCCGGGAAGACGAACCTATCATGATCTTGTAATCGCCGGGCGCAACTCGCCAGCTACCGCTTTTCACATCCCAATACGAGAAGGCACGTGAGTCGAGGACAAGTTGTACGTGCCCTGTTTGTCCTGCCGCAAGCGAAAGCTTGGCAAATCCCTTCAGCCACTTCGGCGGTTCCGGAACGGCCCGGGACGGCATGCCGACATATAGTTGCGCTACCTCTGCCCCGGTACGTTTACCGCTATTTTCGATATCGAAATCGACGGTAATAGTCTGGGTAGGGTTGTCGCGGAATGACCCACTGGCGGGAGAGATCACGAAATTCTGATAAGCAAAGGTTGTGTAGGAGAGCCCATAGCCAAAGGGATAAGCAGGAGCGATATTGTGCTGGTCGTAGTGACGGTAGCCAACGAAGATCCCTTCCGAGTATGTGGCAGCTCCGTTCACTCCAGGATATTGTGCGGGCGTGTTGGTCGGTAGATCGTTGAGGGTCGCCGGGAAGGTTATTGGAAGCTTGCCTGACGGGTTTACATCGCCAAAGAGAACGTCTGCGACGGCGTTTCCGTCTTCTTCTCCCGGGTACCACGCTTCCAGGATGGCCGGGACCTGGCTAGCCCATGGAAGCAGAACCGCGCTACCGCTCTTCAACACAACAATCGTTTTTGGATTTGCCGCGAGGATGGCAGTAGCCAGTTGATTCTGGTTTCCGCCGAGTGTGATTGGCTGGTCATACCCCTCCGTGTCTTTATCCCCCAACATCAGGATCACAACGTTTGCTCGCTGCGCCGCGTTGACCGCGGTGGGTAGGTCCGTTCCATCGGCGTAGGTTACCTGTACCCCGCTTCCGGCGCGGTTCTGGATACCTGTAACCGGTGCGACCGTGTACAGAGGGTGAACCTTCGAGCTGCCCCCTCCCCCGGTTGAGGCATTTTCCGCATACGGCCCTACGACAGCGATACTGTGCAGTTGGGAGGCGTCGAGCGGAAGCAGGTTGCCGTCATTCTTCAGCAATACCATGCCGGCAGCAGCCATCGCGCGTGCCTTCCTCCCATCGGGCTGCGGAGGGACCTGCTGTAGAGCCGGCGGATTATTGAAAACTCCAAACCGCTTCATGGTCGAGAATCGGCGATACAATTTCTCGTTGATTAAATCTGTCGGTACCTGTCCTGCCGCTACGGCCGCCTCCAGCGGAGCGGCAAAATAGTTGCTTGGCATTTCCAGGTCCAACCCCCAGTGGCCGATGGCACGGTACTGTGCACCGCACCATAATCTGACGAAACCATGCCTGTAAATCCCCATTCCTCTTTCAGGATGCGTCGCAGCAGGGAGTCGTTCTCGCACGCGTAGGGTCCGTTGACCCGGTTGTAAGCGCACATAATGGCTCCGACGCCTGCCTGTTTGACGATCGCCTCGAACGCAGGAAGATAGATTTCGCGCAGAGTCCGCTCATCTACGATCTCGTTGATCGTGGTGCGACTGATCTCCTGGTTGTTGGCGGCGTAATGCTTGGGTTCGGCGATGACCCCTTGCGACTGTATGCCTTGGGCTTCGGCAACAGCGATTTGGGCAGTCAGGTAAGGGTCTTCGCCGAACGCCTCAAACGTGCGGCCGTTCTGGGGAACGCGTGCGATGTTGATGTCGGGCCCGAATACCAGGCCGTTTGCCAGAATCTTTGCCTCGCTTCCAATGATGGAACCGTACTCGTGTGCCAAATTGACATCCCAGGTTGATGCCAGGGCAATCGGAGCCGAAAGCGCCGTTGCAGCGCCGTTGTGATGAAGCCCTCCATTGCACGATCCGGCTGGACCATCTGTCATGTTTAACGATGGAATCGCGAGACGAGGTACGCCGGTGACCACGTGGCCGTCCTGAACCGATGTATGCACCTCCTGAATCTTCTCGTCCAGCGTCATCTGGTCGATGAGCTGTGTAATGGGATCAGAAGGCGGGGGAATGGCCTGATCAGCCGTCTGATTCCGACCTCCCCCGCACGACAGCAGTCCCGAGCACGCCAGCGTTACAACTGCCAAGATCCCTGAATAAATCTTGCTGTTGGTATACAACTGCTTCGGTCTAAGCCGAGTTTGCGGGCCGAAGGGATGACGCTCGCCGGTCATATCTTTGGCGGCGATTCGTTCTTGCGAGGAAAGCGCAGGTTTTGCCGCGATTGGCTCTCGACGAGGCGTGTTACTCGGAATCTCGTGAGCGGTCATTGGTAAACTCCGCGGCCCACGGTCAAAGTTGTCGTGCTCTGAACTTTCCCGGGTGTAAGTAAACAGATGACTGAAGCAGTTGTTTTCGTTGTCAGCTCGTGCCAGTAGTTTGTGTCCACGCCCTGACCGCTCGAGCGGAATACTTAGGGTCTGCGTAACACTCTCTTGTTACGCAGCGGCCCGCGAGGCGCCCACATTTTCGGTGCTCGCGACTGCCTCTTCATGCTATCTTTCGGCAGCGCACAACTGAGCGTGCGCCTCCTTCAAGGGAGAACTTCAGCGGAGAGCAATAACATGTCTCTTCAGTATGTGGAACCTGTTAGCTCCTTCCCCGTCGGCATTTTTGCCAAAGGGGGAGGGAATCAAAAGCCCGGAACCAGAGCATCAATTGGACAGGGCGCAGGAAAGCCTGCCAAGAAGGCAGCGAAGAAGGCCGCTAAGAAGAAGGCCGCCAAGAAGTCGGCGAAGAAAAAGAAGAAGTAACTTCACACCTTGTACTGAGAGGTAGAATCCGACCACGCTCCCAGGCGACGCACCGCGTCGCTTTTTTTTTCGTCGGTGACCAACCTCACTGAAGAGGCAGCCGACGCTGCCCTACACTGCGGTGTCATGCTGAACGAGAAGCAATTTCCGGAACGCGCCGGGCGCGAGCTACGCGAGATCGGCAACCAAGTGTTGGGACTGAATAGGGACCGCGAGATCTATCGCCGCTTGGAGGTGGGGACTCTGCAGCCCAATCCAGAGCTGGCGGGCAATGGCAATGCCTTTCTCGACATGTTCCGCGGAGCGTACGCCGACGCCACCACCATGCGGCTGCGGCGCCTGCTGGCGCCGGAAGCTAACCTGTCCCTGCGGCGCACGATTGTCCAGTTGGGCGACTATCCCGACCTGCTGCACCAGAAGGTGAACCCGCGCGAGCTGGCCGACGATGCTGCAGAGATTGACCGCATGGCAGCCTACTTGAAAGAAAATATTGAGCCGCACTTTCTTCCCCACGAACGGACGCCCGGCGCGCTCGGTCCTACCCTGCGCGACCTCGATAGCGCGCTGGATCTGGTAAGCGGACTGCTGAAGAAGTATTACTGGGTGGTTTGTGAGGGGTACCTCGACCTCGAAGGGAAGTCGAGCGGCGACACATTGGCGATCTTCCGGAAAAGATGAGCCGCTCCGGGCTCATCTTCTTCTTCGCTTCATTGCTCCACGCTCACGCGTGAAGCTAAAAGCTCATCAGCGCTCCGCCCACATCACCACACCCTGCAAACCTTGTCGCTAGGCTTCACCATGGGTGAACCCGCCTTGCAACCGAAGGCGGGGCCGAACTCCGGCATATTCACCACGACACCATTGATCCGGTATTTGGCGGGGGAATGCGGATCCGTGATGGCCTTGACTCGCTGATCTTCAGGCCGGTCGTTCTCGCAGGCCCACTGCGCAAAGCCGACGAAGAAGCGCTGATCGGGCGTCAGATCGTCAACCGGACGCAAGTCCTGGCCCTTCGTCGCATCCTTCCACGCGATGTAGGCGAGTATCGTTCCACCAAGATCGGCGACGTCTTCGCCTTCCGTGAGCTTCGAGTTGATGTGGACATCATCGACAACCACGTACTGCGCGTACTGATCGACCACGCAGTCGGCGCGCTTGGTGAATTGCTCCGCGTCCTGCTTGGTCCACCAGTCTTTTAGATTGCCCTTGGCGTCGTACTGCCGCCCTTCATCGTCGAAGCCGTGCGTCAGCTCATGCCCAATGGTCGAACCGGTGTCGCCATAGTTGGGCGCAGCATCCATCTTGGAATCGTAGAGCGGAGGCACGAGCACGCCGGCAGGGAAGTTGATGTCGTTCATCTGCGGGTTGTAGTAGGCATTGACCGTAGGCGGCGTCATGTCCCATTCATTGCGGTCAACCGGCTTGCCGACCTTGTTGAACTGGCGGTGAGTTTCGAACTCGGTGGCGCGTAAGCTGTTGCCGTAGAAATCGTCTGCCATAACCGTGACTGAGCTGTAGTCGCGCCACTTGTCGGGATACCCGACTTTGTTGCGAATGGTATGAAGCTTCGCCAGTGCCTGTTGTTTGGTAGCGGGACTCATCCAATCCAGTTGCTGGATGCGAAGCGCCATGGCGTCTTCGATGCCGCGAGTCATGTCCACCGTGGCCGCCTTGGTTTCAGGGGAGAATGTCTTGCTTACGTAAACCTGGCCCAGTGCCTCCCCCAGTTCGTCGTCCACATACTGCACGCAGCGCTTCCAGCGGGGACGCAGCTCTTTGGCGCCGCGCAGATATTGCCGGTAAAACGCGAAGTCTTCGTTCACGAACGCCGAAGATAAATACGGGCGCGTTCGAGTTGGCCACGTGGAAACGGAGGTAGTTCTTCCAGTCGTTCAGCGGTGCTGACTTCAACTGCCTGTTCACTTCCTCAAAGAAATGCCGGCCATGTCACGTTGACGATTTCGACATTGGAGACCTGCGAGGTGGCGAGGAACGCCGACCAATTGAATGCCGGCGCGATCTTACCTAGCTCCGCAGGGCTCATCTTGTGTTTCTGCTTGTAGGGATCGCGACGCTCCACCCGAGTGAGCGAAGCCTTGGCCAGGCCGGTTTCCATGCGCATGACGGTCGCAGCATTTTGCTTTGCGGTCTCAGGCGAGTCGCCCAGCAGTTCGAACACCTTCTGCACATGTTGCAGATACCGCTCGCGAGTTTCTTTCGACTTCGCGTCGTCCTTCAGGTAGTAATCGCGGTCGGGAAGTCCCAGACCACCTTGGGCGACGGCCACGATCATGGCATCGGAATTGTCCGGGTCCTGTTGCGGGCCTGAACTGAATAGCGCTTCTACTCCCGAGAACTGCAACTTTGCAAGCAGCGGCGCCAGCTCGTTGGTGCTCTTCAGGTTGGCAATGGCTTCGAGGTCAGGCTGCATGGGCTTTGCGCCGAGGCCTTCGACCTTTGCTTCATCCATGCACGCGCCATAGTAATCGCCGATCTTCTGGGTGACGGCGTCGCGGTTCTTTTCCGCCGCTGCCTGTTCCAAAATGCCGCGCAAGAAGATGAGATTGTCTTCGTAGACCTTGCTATAGACTGCCCACGACGACTGGTCGGCAGGAATGGGATTGTTCTTCATCCATCCGCCGCAGGTGTAAGTGTAGAAGTCTGTGCAGGGATCAACGGTGCGGTCCATGTCTGCAAGGTTGAGGCTAGGGGAGTACGGCAGCTTCGGCTCGGCGGGCTTGGTCGAATTCTGCTGCGCCATTGCCAGCAAAGAGATCAGCATTAGGACAGAAGAAACAATCGCGCTACGCAAAAACACCTCCGAAGAGAGAACGAGAGAGCATAGCAGAGCGCGACGAGTTGCGGCTGTGAGCCGGGACGAAGTGCTGGACCGACAATCCAGACGCCACGGGGCGACTATAATCAAGCTGTGACTCTGCCGATTGTTCACAAACTCGCCGAGGCCAACTTCCCCACGCGCTGGGGGCAGTTTCGCATCTACGGCTTCGAAGGTGAGTTTCCTGTCAAATCCAATGGCCACGCTGGCCCACTTGGCCACGAAGGAAAGGGCGAGCGCCGCAGGGAAACCGCCGTCGCGCTCGTGATGGGGGACATCCACACTGCTCCGGCCCTGGTGCGCATACATTCGCAATGTTTGACCGGCGACGTGTTCGGATCGATGCGGTGCGATTGCCGCCAGCAACTCGAGCTGGCGTTACAAATGATCGCCGATGCCGGAGCGGGAATTCTCCTCTATGAACAGCAGGAAGGCCGCGGCATCGGGCTGATGGCCAAGCTGCAAGCCTACGAATTGCAGGACCGGGGCCTCGATACGATCGAAGCCAACGAACAGCTCGGTTTCGATGCCGACTACCGCCAATATGCTCTGCCGGCCGAGGCGTTGAAGCAGCTTGGTGTGAAACAGGTGCGGCTTATCTCGAATAATCCTGAGAAAGTGGCCGCGCTGGAGAATGCTGGGATTGAAGTGGTGGAACGTGTCTCAGCCGAGGTCGAACCTTACCAGGACTCCGAACAGTACCTGCGAACTAAGAAAGAGAAGATGGGACATTTGTTTACCGGGTGGTAGGTCTAGGGTTCTTCTGAAATTTCGAGGACGTTTCCTTCGCAATCCGTGAATCGGAAGTAACGCGTTCCTTGTGCGTCCTGCTCCACAGGACCGACTTGAACATTTCTGTCGCTCAACGTTTCGTGTGCCTTCAAGATGCTGCCAGTGTACAGAACGGGCGTGGGATTGGTGCTTAAACCAACAGTGCCCAAACCGATGCCATCTGGGAACCGTTTGTCATTTTTTAACATCGCCTCACAGCCTTCACCTTCATCGGTCGCTTTCACCTTAACGAATCCCAGTTTTTCCTGATACCACGCAGCTAGCGAGTTGAGGTCGTTGGCTCGCAAATAGTATCCATCTGGGATATTGAATAACGCCATGCACTCACCTTCCACTTAGCAATTCTTTCTTCAGCGCTTCTTTCTTCTTCACCGGCAAACGCTCAATCGCCGCTTTTGCTAAGGCGATATAAACAGCGCGCGCCTCCGGCGTTCGCTTCAGCTCCACCAGATGCTTGCGAACGGTTTTCACGTCGCCGCGCACCAAGGGACCACTGAAAGCGCTGGCGGCATCTCGCTTCATGTAGTTGTCCAACGTCCGCGAGAGCAGCGGCTCGATCATCTGCTTCGCCTTGCCCGGTGGAACACCAGCTGCTTCGGCGACCTGTTCCATCGCACTCATTAATGCGATCACCAGTGGAGACGCGAAGCTTCCAAACGCGTGATAAAGCGTCTTGTGCCGCTTCTGCAGAACGAACGGACTCGCGCCCAGCGTGCTTGCGATTTCATGCGCAGCTCTTACGGCCGCGTTATCGCCTTCGATGTCGAATGGAACGTCGCGCCACAGCGGTTTACGCCCACGCACGAAGGTCATCATGGGATGTGCGGACGCAACGGGCGCCTTTCTTCTTCAGCGCGGAAAGTTCATCGCTGGTCATGGCTCCGCTGGGATGAAGGACGATCTTCCCTTTCCACGACTGCGTCGCAGCGAGTTGGCCCGCGACTTGGGCGATAGCATCGTCAGGAACCGTGATCCACACAATATCGCTGTCGAGCATGGCCTGGCCCAGGAAGACGTGCTGCGCCTTTACGCGTCGGGCCAGTGTGCGCGCAACGCTCAAACCTGCAGAGTCGGGTCGCGAGACGATCTGCCTGATGGGATAGCCGATCCGCGCAAGCTCATTCGCCAGCGCCGAACCGAGGTTCCCCGGTCCCACAATGCTGATGGAGGGCTTCGTCTTGGTGCGCTTTGTCGGCACGCGGCGAGAATAGCAGCATTTGTGCCGTCGGCTAAAGCCGGCTCGGAAAAATGAATGCGCCGCTTACCTCGCCCTGAAGGACGGGGCTTTCACCTCGCACCTCCTGGGTCGGCTGATTCCCGCGAGGCTCGAACACAGTGGTTTGCGCGACTATCCTCGTTGGATTGGGCGGGTGTTTGTCGACCAACAAGCAGCAGCGGCAGGCTGCGACAGGTGAGAGCCCCGCCCCTCGGGGTGGGGCAACGGGCCGAATCTCGGCGGAGTGCCGTAGGTACGACAGGTATCAGCGCCGCAGCATATTCTTCGCGATGAAGAACACATTCGCCGGACGCTCGGCCAAACGCCGCATGAAGTACGGATACCACTCCGTCCCAAACGGGATATAGACGCGCAGCCCGTAGCCTTCGCGCACTAACTGTTCCTGCAGGTCGCGACGTACGCCATACAGCATCTGGAACTCGTACGTCGGTTGGCGGAATCTTCTCCGCTGTCGCGAACTGCTTCATCGTGGCGATGATCTTCTCGTCATGCGTCGCCAGCCCGTGATAGACGCCGCTCTTCAGCAGCATCTTCGCCAGCTTCACGTAGTTGGCATCGACGTCGTCCTTCTTCGGGAAGGCCAGGTCGGGCGGCTCGTTGTAGGCGCCCTTGCACAGGCGTATGCGAATGCCCTCGGTGAGCAGGGTCTTCACATCGTCTTCACTGCGGTACAGATACGACTGGATGACCGTGCCGACCATCTTGTCGTGTCCCGGCTCGCGATGCAGCCCGCGAACGAAGTCGAGGGTCTTCTGCGTGTACGGCGTGCCTTCCATGTCCACGCGCACGAAGTTATTGATGTCGACCGCGTGATTGACCAGTTGGGTCACCAGCCGAAACGCCAGGTCGGGATCGACGTCGAGCCCCATGTGGGTCAGCTTGAGGCTGATGTTCGCGTTGAGCTTGCGCGCCGCGATCTCGTCCAGCATGTGGTGATAGAGCTCGGCGCTCTCGTTGGCCTCGTGGGCGTTGGTGACGTTTTCGCCCAGGTTGTCGATGCTGACCGACGCGCCGGATGCGTTGACGACTTCGGTGGCGCGAATGACGTCAGGCAGTTGCGTGCCGGCAACAAAGCGGCTGGAGAAGCGCAGTCCAACCGGAGAGTTCTCGGCAAAATGACGAAGCGGCTGATTTTCGGAAAGTCCGATAAAGAGTTCCCTCAGCATGTGGGCCTCGGGGAAGAGAGACGAAACGGAGAACAGATCATAGTTGACTCAATCGGCGCGTACACCGTTACTGCTTGTTGTAACGCCCGCACGGCCCGCAAGCTATGACGCGCGTCACAAGGCCGAGATGCATCGGCCAAACGAGAGATGATAAATGGCGGCGTCGGTTGGGACAAACAAGTTTCCATGTTTGTCATCCTGAGCGACAAGCGCAGCGAGGAGTCGAAGGACCTATATTGCGACCGGCATTCGCGCCCGTAGGGGCCTTTGACTCGGCAGCGCAAAAAACGACGCCGCTCCGCTCAGGATCACAACGGTTTTCGTTACCATGACCGTATGCCTGCTCTCTGCCGCGTCCTCGTCGCCACCTCCAACCCCGGTAAGATCCGCGACCTGGTGGGGGCCGCGGCTGCCCATGGCGTCGAAATCGCCACCCTTCCCGGATTTTCCGATTTCCCCAGTGTCATCGAAGACGGAGCTACTTTCGAGGCCAATGCGAACAAAAAGGCCGAGCACTACAGCAAATACGCCGAGGGCGAGCTGGTCATAGCCGACGACTCCGGCCTCGAGGTCGATGCCCTGAACGGTGCTCCTGGCGTCCGCTCAGCCCGTTACGCTGGCGACGAAGTACACGCTCCCGAAGACGCTCCCAACTCCGACGACGAAGCCAACAATGCCCGGCTGCTACGCGAACTGGCAGGTGTGCCCGACGAATTCCGTACCGCGCAGCTTCGTTTGCGTCATCGCTGTCGCGCGCAACGGCCACACCCTGGCGACATTTCATGGCAAAGCCGAGGGAATCCTCCTGCACCAGCCTCGCGGCGACAACGGATTTGGCTACGATCCGCTGTTCTTCTTTCCGCTGATCCACAAAACCTTCGCCGAGATCACCGCGGAGGAGAAGGCGCAATACAGCCATCGCGGCGCCGCGTTCCGGCAGTTTCTCGAGTGGGCCGATCACCTGCGCGACCAGCATCCTCACAGTGGGGTGTGATTGGCGTCACGACACATCCGCCCAAGGCATCAGTTAGTCTGATCCTTCAGAGACGTAGCGCGGCGCTATAGCGTCACGTTCCTGGGCCGTCAAATGGCGATTTCATCTTTCGCCAAATTCAAGGCGCGTCACTGCTTTCCTTGACTTGCGCTGTTGGCGAATTTGATAATGGAAGGTTCGCTCATACGCTCCGCGAATCATAAGGAGTTGGCTTCGTGGCTTCTTCAGCCAGTTCTATTGAATCCAGTACCGCGCGACAGTTCAGAAAGGAGTAGCTCCCCTGCGTGCAGGCCAGGGCTACTCTTTCGTTTTGCGCAGGCTGCATTCGCTTTCCGGCATCGTTCCCATCGGCGCATTCCTCATCGAGCACTTCATCTCCAACTCCGAATCGACCAACGGCGTCCAGGCCTACAACGATCAGGTGAAGTTCCTGACCAGCCTGCCGTTCGTGCATGTGCTGGAGTGGGTCTTCATCTTCCTGCCGCTGCTCTATCACGCGCTGTACGGCATTTACATCTGGTATCGCGGCGACTCGAATGTCGGCGATTATCCCTGGACCGGCAACTGGCTCTACACCTCGCAGCGCTGGACCGGCATCATCGCCTTCGTCTACATCGCTGTATCACACGTATCGACATGCGCTTCACCGGCGTGCACCTGATGGGCGGCGGCTACAACTACGCGTTCTCCAAGGTGTGGTTCGACTTCCAGAATCCCTGGGCGGTCGCCGTTCTACGTCATCGGCATCGTCGCTGCGTCGTGGCACTTCTCCTACGGCGTGTGGCTGTTCGCCGCCAAGTGGGGCTTTACCGTCGGCGAGCAGGCGCGGCGCAAGTTCGGCTACGTCTGCCTGGCGCTGGCGATCGCTGCTGGTCGGCATTGGGACTGTACACGCATACGCGGCTTCGTCACGAACGCCGGCCGACCAGGTTCCGTACGTTGAGCACGACTGAAGTCAGTACGATTGCATTCGTTGTCAGTTGCGGTAGTTGCTGAGCGGCTGAGGCCGTTGCAGACTAAGTTTGCAGCTAAGAGTTCATTACTTCTATGGCTCATCCTAAGATCATCGTTGTAGGTGGCGGACTGGCAGGACTTGTCGGCCACCATCAAGATTGCCGAGATGGGAGGTCACGTCGACCTCTTCTCCATCGTTCCGGTCAAGCGGTCTCACTCGGTGTGCGCGCAGGGCGGCATCAACGCCGCCAAGAACCTGAAGGGCGAAGGCGACTCCACCTGGCAGCACTTCGACGACACCATCTACGGCGGCGACTTCCTGGCGAACCAGCCGCCGGTGAAGGCGATGTGCGACGCGGCGCCGGGCATCATCGACCTGCTCGACCGCATGGGCGTTCCCTTCAACCGCACGCCCGAAGGACTGCTCGACTTCCGCCGCTTCGGCGGCACGCTCTACAACCGCACCGCATTCGCCGGCGCCACCACCGGCCAGCAGCTGCTCTACGCGCTCGACGAGCAGGTGCGCCGCTACGAGTCCGAAGGCAAGGTCACCAAGTACGAAGCGCTGGGAATTTCTCTCCGCCGTCATCGACGAGCAGCGCGTCTGCCGCGGCATCTGCGCCATGGATCTGCGCAGCATGCAGGTGCACACCTTCCCGGCCGAAGCGGTCATCATGGCGACCGGCGGCATCGGCGCCATCTTCGGCAAGTCGACCAACTCGGTGGTCTGCACCGGATCGGCGCAGTCGGCGCTCTACCAGCAGGGCGCGTTCTACGCCAACGGCGAGTTCATCCAGGTGCACCCGACGTCGATTCCCGGCGAAGACAAGCTGCGGCTGATGTCGGAGTCGGCGCGCGGCGAAGGCGGCCGCGTGTGGGTTCCCAAGCAGCCGGGCGACAAGCGCGATCCCAAGAGCATTCCCGACAGCGAGCGCTGGTACTTCCTCGAAGAGTGGTATCCCAAGTACGGCAACCTGGTGCCGCGCGACATCGCGACGCGCGCCATCCACAAGGTCGTGTACGAGCACGATCTCGGCATCGACGGCCAGCCGATGGTCTATCTCGACCTGACCCACATCGATCGCAAGATCCTCGATCGCAAGCTGGAAGGCATCCTCGAGATCTACGAGAAGTTTGTCGGCGACGATCCGCGCGACGTGCCGATGAAGATCTTCCCCGGCATGCACTACACCATGGGCGGCCTGTGGGTCGACTTCGAGCAGCGGACCAACATCGAGGGCCTGTACGCCGCCGGCGAGTGCGACTACTCGATCCACGGCGCCAACCGCCTGGGCGCGAATTCGCTGATGTCGTGCATCTACGGCGGATTCGTTGCCGGGCCGAACGCGGTGAAGTACGCGCACAACGTCATCAAGAGCGGACAAGCATCCGGCGCGGACACGTGTTCGACTCGGAGACGCAAGCGGCAGGAAGAAATCAACCACCGCCTGATGAACAACGATGGCACGGAGAATCCGTTCCTGCTGTGGCGCGAGCTGGGCGACATCATGACCAAGAACGTCACGGTCATCCGCTACAACAAGAACATTCGCAGAGACCGACGCGAAGCTGGTCGAGATGCTGGAGCG
Organism: uncultured Acidobacteriaceae bacterium; assembly: GCA_963758835.1. GTDB lineage: Bacteria > Acidobacteriota > Terriglobia > Terriglobales > Acidobacteriaceae > CAVVDY01. The sequence continues at coordinate 82,163 of CAVWWZ010000009.1, forward strand.
CTATCGCCACGTGAACCTGAGCGACAAGTCGATGTGGGCGAACACGTCGTTCGTCTTCGCGCGGCAGCTCTACAACATGCTGCAACTGGCGCGCGTGATCGCGCAGGGCGCGGGCATGCGCGACGAGTCGCGCGGCGCGCATTACAAGCCGGACTTCCCGGAGCGCGACGACGCGAACTGGTTGAAGACGACGAAGGCGTACTTTGCGGCCGATGCCGACGAGCCGCGCTTCGAGTTCGAGCCGGTGGACACGTCGCTGATCAAGCCGCGCCCGAGAAGGTACGACGCAGCGACGTAGAGCAGTGGCCAGTGTCAGCGGACTAGCAAGTGACAGGCACGACTACGAGTTCGAACATGCGTTTTAGCTAATTGGCGAAGGGCTAATGCTAAGAGCTGATTCGATATGGCGTAACTAACGGCGAATCAAACTGTCATCATCAAGATCAAGCGCCAGGACAACCCCGAGCTCCAAGCCGTACTGGGAGGAGTTCGAGCTGCCCTACCGGCCGCGGCATGAACGTCACCTCTTCGCTGATGGACATCGCCGCCAACCCGGTGACGCGCGACGGCAAGACCGACCACGCCGGTCACCTACGACTCCAATTGCCTGGAAGAGATCTGCGGCTCGTGCGCCATGCTGATCAACGGCAAGGCGCGCATGGCCTGCTCGGCGCTGATCGACAACCTGGAGCAGCCGATCACGCTGGAGCCGTTCTCCAAGTTCCCGGTCGTGCGCGATCTCGCGGTCGATCGCAGCGTGCTGTTCGAGAACCTGAAGAAGGTGAAGGCGTGGGTGCCGGTCGACGGCACCTACGATCTCGGCTCCGGGCCCGCGGCAGTCGGCCGCAGAAGCAGGAAGAAGCGTATCCGCTGTCGCGCTGCATCTCCTGCTGCTGCTGCATGGAGGCCTGCCCGCAGTTCAACGACAAGACCGGCTTCGTCGGCGCGGCGACCATCTCGCAGGTGCGGCTGTTCAACACCCATCCCACCGGCAAGGCGCTGAAGGTCGATCGCCTGCACGCGCTGATGGGCGACGGCGGCATCCAGGAATGCGGCTACGCGCAGAACTGCGTCGAGGTCTGCCCGAAGGACATTCCGCTCACCAAGTCCATCGCCGACGTCGGCGGCCAGGTGATGTGGCAGGCAGTGAAGGACTTGTTCCGGACCTAACATCTCTCTAACCCCACCTTCTCGTCGGAGCTGAAAAGAGGGTGGGGCATCTTCCCTGTTCTCTTTCTTCACTGTCACAGCCCGATCTTGCTCGCCCGGGGCTAGCTGCCCGTGTCACGGCGTTCGTAGAGAGAAAGGTTCACAGTACCCGCGAAGTGCCGGTCGTCGACACGGCGATACTTAGGCGCGATGGCTTGCGGAACGCCTCTGGAGTCGGGACTGTCTATCCAGGTTACGATCCAAACCCGCGCAGGAGATGAAGTGCCCACGGAGCGCTTGCTCTGTACGTCCGCTATCAACTCGTCAGGCGTGAGATACGTTAGCTTGGGTTCGGGACTGGAAACAGCAGCCGAGCGATAGTACTGCACCGGCCACTCCGTTCCCGGCGTGGCTCCAACCACCACATCGCCCGGCTGAGCATGCGCCGAAAGATACGTGGTCAATGAGCGCCAATCATCCTTCGGCTGCGAGTAATACCACTTCAGCGTCGCAACTGACAGAAGCGCGATGAGCGCACAAATTCCGACGCGAAGCCATGGCAGACGCATTGAGGCCAGCCCATAAGCGGCAAGCAGGACGAGCGCAGGCAGGCAAATGAGCAGATAGCGTGGGAAGAAAATAGATATCTTGAAAGAAATAAGGAATGTGATCGCGATTGGCAGGGCTGCACAAAGCGCGACCACCAGAACGCGCCAGTTTTCGAAAGAGTCGCGCTCACTCTGCCATCGGGAGTACAGCGATCGTAAGGCAACTCCGCAACACACCAAATAGAGCAGAGCAATCGCCTTCCTGAACTTGCCGGCGTCGGCGGCCAGGACGTAGATCACTTGTGCCAGTTCTCTCAGCCGTACGGGCGGAATGAAAGTTAATTGGCTGGCGCGACGAAAGGCCATGTAGTACAGGGCGGGCAAGATGAGGACAGCAGTGGCCGAGACCGGTATTAAGAATCTCTTCCAGTACATCCGCTTTTTCGCTAGCCACAGCAACGAGGTCCACTGCGCAAAAAGAAAGAATATGGCGAAGAAGTGAGCATAAACCGCCAGGGTTGATGCCAACACATAGCAGACAGCGCTCGCCTTTTCACCGCGATCAATGCGAAAGAAGAAAAACAACGAGAGCAGGCACAGCAGCATGAGCAGACTGTAGCTGCGGGCTTCCTGTGCGTAGGCGATGTTGGCGACGTTGATGCTCAGGAGAAAGGCTGCGATCAGACCGGTGCTGTTCCGGGAAAGAAGCGTCCCAACGGCATAGATGACGGGTATCGACAGCGCCGCCGTGATCACCGACAAGGAGCGCAGCCAGGTTTCGTTGTTGCCAAAATGGATCCACCAGCGGACCAGGAGATAGTAAAAGGACATGTTGGCTTCGTAGCGCCACAATGTTGATAGAAAGGCGGGGGACGGTAGGCTACCGATTCGTATGGTGACGATCTCGTCCCACCAGTAGCTCTTCTGGCCAAGATAAAACAATCGCAGCCAGGTTCCGAGCACAACTATTACGGAAAGCAGCACCACGTCCCGGGCTCGCGTTGTACTCCGCAGGTTCATTGGGAATATGTATTCACGACTATTACATGCCAGCCGCCGAGCGAGAAATATTGCGCAGTCAGATGTAGTCCGATCGGTCAAGCAAGCGTCCTGGTCTGCGGTTGCCTGTTAAGGCCATCAGCATACCTAGCTGCCACCTCTTCATGATTTGTCATCACGAGCGAAGCGAGGGATCTGCTCTCGCTCGCAGTAGAAACAAGGAAGATTGAATAACTGCGGGTACCCCATTTCCCCTCTGCTGGGAAACGTAGGCTCATCCCACGTTCCCGTTTTGGCACTCGTCTGCGACCTTCGTAACCTCCGGACCCCGCTTTTCTTTTGCATCGCGATTTCGCAACTCTTAAACTCCGATTGAGGACACGAAATGTGTCCCTGGAGTTCTAAACCAGCTAAGTTCTTTGAAATGAAGATTTTGCCTCTAAGTCTCACGCACTCAAGATTTTGCGGACGAAGATTTTTTCCGAGTCAATGGAATCAAGATTTTACGAGTACATGGGGAGGGGGGGCACCCTCCTTTTAGAGTAAGCTGTTTGATCGGAGCACCCGCCATGATCACTCGCTTACGTGGATTCCTCGCCCTCCTGCTGGTTGGATTGAGCTCTGTTATCGCTCTCGCCCAGCTTCCCTCACCCGCATTGTTGGTGCTCAACAAGGACGACAACACTCTGAGCATCATCGATCCAGCGACAAATAAGATCGTCGGCAGCGCACCCACCGGCAATGCCCCGCATGAAGTCGCTGCTTCGAGTGACGGCCGATTCGCGTACGTCGCCAACTACGGCTCGGACCAGCCGGGCAACAGCCTCTCCGTCATCGACCTCAATACCCGCAAAGAAACCCGCGTCGATGTCACACCCTTGCAGCGACCCCACGGCATTGCATACGCCGACGGCAAAGTCTATTTCACAGCCGAGTTAAGCAAAGCCATCGCACGGCTTGACCCCCAAACTCTGAAGATGGACTGGCTGCTTGGCACCGGGCAAAACCTCACGCACATGCTGGTACTGACGAAGAATGTGAATCCGATCTTCACGGCAAACATTGGATCGAACACCATCAGCATCATCGAGAAGCACACCTCCGGGCGGGATCAGTGGACAGAGACGGTTATTCCTGTGGGCAAGGGTCCGGAAGGCTGCGATCTGTCGCCGAATGGCAAGGAGTTTTGGGCAGCGAATTCCGGCGACGGGTCTGTGAGCGTGATCGATGTCGCGGCCAAGAAAGTTGTGCAGACGATCGATGTTGGAACTAAGCACTCCAACCGGCTACGGTTCACGCCAGACGGCAAGCTCGCTCTGATCTCCGACGCTGAGACCGGCGACGTAGTGATCGTTGACACCAGCTCACGCAAAGTGACCAAGCGCGTGAACCTGGGCAAGGTGGCGGAGGGAATCTTGATCGTGCCGGACGGATCCCGTGCTTACGTCGCCCTCAGCGCCGATGACAAGGTCGCCATCTTCGATCTCAAAACGCTCCGCAAGACCGGCGAGATTGCCACCGGCCACGATCCCGACGGAATGGCCTGGGTCGCACGCTAGCATTTAAACCCGTTTCACCGCCGACGGCACTATCGTTACTTCGCCTTTATGCCCATCGCGGGATAGAGTTCGGCGGGATACATTAATGCTCCGCCTTTAATGACAGTGTCAATCTTTCGAATGTCGCTGATATTCGCACTCGGGTCACCGTTGACTAGCACCAGGTCCGCCAGCTTGCCCGCGCCGACCGAGCCAAGCTCGCCGTCCTTCTTCATCAGCTTGGCTGCAGTGTAGGTTGCCATGCGCAACACTTCTGGCGCCGGAATGCCTGCCTGGTTGTAGATTTCCATTTCACGATGCAACGAATATCCCATCCCCATGTCAGTGCCGGCTACCACCGTGATGTTGTTGTCATACAGCTTTTTCACCATGCGAATCATGTTTGCATACGAAGCGCGATAGAGCTGGTCGGTCGCCGCGTCAGGCGTGGGCAACGCCTCGCCCGCCAGCCGCGCGTTACGTTGTGCCTGCAGTGGCAGGCGGTCGAACATCGTGGCATCGGCCGCCGAAGTGCTTCCTGGCCGATCGACATAAGTCGCTTCCCATATGGCCATGGTGGGATCGATTACCGTGTGGTGCTGTTTCAGCAAGTCGATGAACTGATTCACCTGTGCCGAGTTTAAGTCGATGCCGGCAGCACGCTTGCCCGGCTCAGTGAAGCGCGCCGGCGTGCGAGTCTCCTTCACATCGCCCATGAAGTTGAGGAAGACGAAATTCATGTGCTGAATCTCGTCGGCACCGTCCTGCACGAACTGTGACGCGATCATTCCGGCGGGCACGTGTCCACTGACACGTAATCCGCGTTTGTGTGCCTCTTCGATGATGATAGGCACTAGCTCCGGCTTCACCGAGCTGTAAATCTTGATCTGTACATAACCGAGGTCGGCGTAGTGGTCAACGCGCTGCCGCGCCTCTTCCGGAGTCGCCGCCAACACCTTGATGGGACCTTCATACGGGCCGGGTCCATCGATGAATCCGGCAAGCACGATGCGCGGCCCGACCTGATCACCCTGCTCGATGTGTTTCTTCAGTTTGCCGAGATCCTCAATGGAGTTGCCCATGTCGCGAATGGTGGTAATACCGGCGGCTACGTCGAGGAATGCGTTATCGGCGGAAAGGTGCTGGTGCATGTCCCACAGGCCGGGAAGCAGCATCTTGCCAACACCATCGATAACCTGCGCACCCGACGGAGTTGGCTGGCCCTGCTCCGCCTCGACTGACGCAATACGTTCGCCATGCACGATGACGCGCTGCTTCGCCAGGACCTTGGCACTGATTGAATCGAAAACCGCGACATTCGTGATGACGACGTCGCCGGAGGGATGATGGATGAGCTGCTTGGCCAGATCTGCAGCCCGCGCGTTCCGCACTTCATCCTGAACTTTGAGAAGCGCCTCATGGCTGCTCTCAAAACCTTGGCGCATGAAGCCCGATGTACCATCGATGGCGGCGACAGCATTGTCCTGGTCATCGAGCCAGAGATACTGCGGCGTGAAGCTGAGCCCCTCAATCGCATAGAGCGTCGCGTTCACCTTCTTGCCGCCAGCTTCCACCGCGACCGTCTGCAACTTCTTAATGCTGGCTTCACCTCCGGGCAGCAGCGGCAACTTGCCGCCGTTCTTCAGCAGCGCTTGCGCCAACTGGTATCCATTGGCCGGCCCGGCATCGACTCCGACGAAGAAGCGGCCGGCGGCGTTGTTCTCGTGGCCATCTTCGGCCTGGTTCTTCCATGTAGCGACGCCATCTTTTAAGCGTGAACGTCTCATTCACTGGGTTCTTCATGTAATCGTTGCCGTGCGTCTCTTCCGAGGTCACGATGCCGCGACTATCTAACCGATACGTGGAGTAGGTCTTCGGACCGCGGCCACGATCGTTGAACTGGAAGAACTCGTGTACCGTGCCGTCGGGCGTAGTCCACAACGCGTCCTGACCACCAGGAACCTTGTCGATCAGCAACATCCACACGGTGGCATCTTTGGGGACGTCGGACGGCATCTCGGGCAAAGGCGACTGCGCTTTTTGAGCGAAGGCGATAGCTGAGGAGGCGAGCAGAGCACAGGCGAAAAAACGCAGTAATGGTTTCATAGTTGGTCACGATTAAATACGTTCGGGCTCGGAAAATCGTTCCGTGAAACGGTTACCGCAGCGAATCCTGCAGGCTGTGCAGGTTCTGCGGTGAGACGCGGATAATGCCCCCGCGCGGACTGTCCAGGTCTGCCAACAGCATGAATGCGATCGCGAGCACAACAGGCAATACCAGCAGTGGAATACGGGTCTTCACCTCGCCAGCCGGCATGCCGATCAGCAGGTTGCAACAAATCGCGATCGCTCCCATCAGAGTCCAGGCTGCTTTGGGAATGCGGTTCCACCAGGCCGCCTGGGTATAGCCTTGGCGATTGAGCACATCGTTCATTCCCGCAACCGCCAACGCCGAGATTGGAGTGGGCTGCGACTGAGCTGCAGCCGCGACCACAGACCACATCTCGTTTTGCAATTGCGCGGTGTCGCTATTGATTTTGTCCAGGCGGCCCCAGTCTCGCACTTCATAAAAGAGAATTCTCTCTCCCAAGTACTGCTTTAACAGCGCCTGCACTTTGGCAGCATCGGCGGCAGGCAGCAACTGCGCACGAACGTATTCGGTGCCGATGGCGTTGGCTTCCTCTTCCTCGTAATTCTTCCGCTGATCGTACCGGCCAACCGCCATGGAAAACGCGAACCCCACAATTAGGCCTAGGAGAGTGAGGGTAGCCCCGAGCACGAGGTTAAATTGCTCGACTTCTTTCGAGGCGAGCCGCCGTAATTGCAATACGCGCGCGCCAATGTGTGCTGCGCCGAACATCACCAGGAACGACAGCACCGCAAGGATGCCAGGATGGTTCAGCAGGGGTCTGTTCATGAAGAAAATCATACTGTGGAGAGTCTAGGCTCCAAAGACGATCCCCACCGGGCTGCCCGCGCCAGCAGCGAGCTTCTCCGCGGCGGAGGCTTGGCGAGCGGCGATTTCCAGATATCCCGAGCTGCCGATAATAGCAAAATATTCGCCTTCAGCCCCCTCTGCGTAGGAGCGACAGAGGCGGGTGATGGTTTCGCCTGAGACAAGGATATTTAGCGGAGGAACAGACGATGCGAACAGTTCCGGCACTTGCTGCTCGCCGAGGTTGGTTATCAAGTTGCCGAACTTATCAACTTTCAGCACGACGCCCCGCAGGCTGTTGTCTCCGATGCGCTCCACCGCAGGCAGCGGCATGCGAACGTAGTCTGTGATCTCGGGGCCGAACTCCGCCGGCTCGATGCCCTTGCTTAGCCATCCTGCCACCGCGGCGAACACATCGCGGCCATGGAAGGTTTGGCTGACGGGAGTAAGAAAATAACGGTCTGAGGTGATGTGCCGTACCGTGAACTTGGGCTCGCGCGCTTCGATCATCGACAGCACGCCATTATCTGGGGCGACGAAAACGTGGTTCTCCGTCTCGGCGAGGATGGGCCGCCGCTCGCTGCCGACTCCCGGATCGACAACGACAACGTGCGTGGTGCGCGGCGGAAAGAAGCGATAGGCCTGAGCAATGGTCCATGCGCCGTCGAGCACGTCATAGGATGCAACGGCATGGCAGATATCGACGATGCGGGTTTCAGGCTCGATGTTCAGCACCACGCCGTGCATGATGCCGACAAACGCGTCTTGCAATCCGAAATCAGTAGTGAAGGTAACGATGCGTGGCTCGGCCATGTTTGGAAGCTAGCGGTTGCGAGCGAGGGGAGTCAAGCGACTGAAAAGAGAGAGCACGAAAACGGCATCCCGTTGGCCCACACGCCTCTGTAGGCGCGAGCTTGCTCAACCGCGAGTACGCCACTGCGACTCACCTGGGCAAGCGAAATCGGGCACCCAGCCCGTCAGCCCTTATCTACGCCATGCCCGCAACGCGGGTGGCTGCTTGATATTCGCGTTCTGACTCAGCCGGGAACAAGACCCACAGGCTGTAAATTCCCAGCGCGGTTCCTAGCGGGAAGTTGAACAGCGCCAGGAATGACAGTACGAGTGTCAGCATGCGTGCCCAGGGTTCGCGTTGCAGCAGTCCGTAGCCAGCGGCAAATCCGGCGACCGCCTTGACCAGAATGGCAACGCCAATCACGCCCAGGAGTGTGGTCAGAAACTCGCCAGGGAAATCGGAACCGGCTTGTCCTGACTGTTGAATATGGGGGATCAGCTGAGTGGCAACGATGAGTAAGACCAACCCGGCAATTACGTTGAAGGCTGAGAGCGCCAACCACAGAATGCCGACCAGTCGAACGTGCTCCTGCACGCGGTTGGGCGAGGAGCGCGCCCTGACGAGCGCGTCGGAAAATTGCCTGCCGCAGTGGTTGCAGAATCGTTGATCGGCCTGCACGACGGTGCCACATCGGTCGCAAAACATGAAACCTCCTGAAAGCGGAAATCCCTACCGGTGATACGGAGCAGCGGGCGGAGTTGTTTCAAAAGAAGCTCTCAGCCGCCAGCTATCAGCCCTCAGTTCGGACCGTTGCGGTGCGAGCGACGTCCTGGTCATGGATGGCGACTGGCTGCCAGCTTGCCACTGACAACTGACCACCGACAACTTCCCATCACGGTTCGACACCGCCCGTTGTGGTTCGATCGACCATCGGCTCGGGCGTGATGAGGGTCGGAGGTGGGGAAGCAGCGCGCCGGCGCAACTCTAGAGGCAGGTCAGAACGTGTGATCCACAGGCCCAGCAGAGTTGCCGCCAGCCAGGTTAGACCGATCAAGGCAATAGCGAGCAGGTCGGCGCGGCGGCTGCCGTCAATGTGCACCGTGCGAGAGACGCCATAGGCTGCGCCGCCCGCGAGGACTGCGGTAGCGAAGGCTTTGCCCAACTCGATCCAGGGCAGTCCTCGCAGTCGAACCAGGTTGCCGCGCTGCAAGAGCCATGCGAGGGTAACAGTGTGCATGAGGATACCGATGTCCGACGCCATTGCCAGGCCTGTCACACCGAAATTGTGAAACATCGCAGCGTAGACCGGCAGCGACGCAACTGTGATAACGCTGCTCGCCACCATCGGCGTGAGCGTATTGCCGGCCGCATAGAATCCACGCGCGTATAGCGCCTGTGCCGACCACAGTGCCAGCGATAGCGAGAACCAGGCGAAGTACACGGACGTGGACAGCGAGTCACTGAAGGTGAAGCGTCCGCGGCGGAACGCCAAGTCGACAAAGGGTAGTGCCGCGGGAATCATCAGCGCCGTCACCAACATGGAGGCGGCGGCGATACGGTACACCGATTTGTTCACCGTGTCGGCAAAATCGGCACGACGGCCCTCGCCAAACAACTTGGCAAAAAACGGCATGGAGGCCTGCCCGGCTGCCTGCCCCAGAATCGAAATCGGCAGCGCAAACAGGCGCTTGGCATAGTTGAGGCGTGTTATGTCGCCTGCCCCGCCGGAGGCGAAGTAGCGCAGGATCCAGTCATCAGCCGAAACCAGGGAAACTCCCAGCATCAGCGGAATGCTGAGCCGCACCCATTCGCGGAACTCCTTATTGCGCCAGTTGAAATTCCAGCGGTAGCGCAGCCCGGTATTTGCGGCACCGATAGCGTTGATGAGAAACGGGCCTGACGAACGACCCGACGAGAGCTCCGTAGGCCAACGCCGCGATCCCGAAGCGATGCGCACCGATAACGCCGCCCAGAATGATGAACGATCCGTAGAAGACCGGGCTCAGCGCGGGATAGAGAAACATTCGCCGCGACAGCAGCACCGCCGAGACTACGCCTCCGGCATAAAAGAAGATCTGGCCCGGCAGCAGGATGCGCGTGAGATAGACGCAGAGTTGCATCTGCTCGGCGGTGAAATGTGGAAAGAGCAGTCGCTCAAACTGCGGGGTGAAGATTTCGACCAGGATGGTGCCGAAGATCATCACCACCGTCATGATCGTGATGGTCGAGTTGAATGCCTCTTGCGCTTCACGGTCCCGCTTTTGCGAGATCTGCCGCGTGTAGATGGAGATGAAAGTGATCGACGCTGTACCGCCCGCCAGGATGTAAAAGAGGAAGTCGGGCAGGGTAAACGCCGCGACATACGCATCGGTCTTTGGCCCTGCGCCGAACGCCCAGGCCACGTACATCTCACGCAGATAGCCGATGACGCGGCCGAGCATAACCGAGGTCATCAGCAGCAGCGTGGCGGAAAAGGCACTGTGCTGATGCGAGGGCCGAAGGTTGCGCAGCAGTCGCGACGATAGCCGGTCAGGCCTCGCGCCGGGAGAAATGGAATCCGCCATGAAATTGCGATTCTACGGTAGAGGCGACCGCAAGATGCGTGACGAGTGTGGTGCCGTCGAGGTACGAAGCCAATTGCGCAAAGAAGAAACCCGGAGCGGGGTAGCTCCGGGCTCTCTGGGGTAGAGGCGGATTATCGGAGGGCGATAACCACCTCTTGCGGCGCGGAAGTCTGGTTGCTGGCTAATGCTTGTTCCTTTTCCAGCTTGGACTCGCGCAGTTGGATCCCTTGGCCGTCGATGCTCCACGCCTGGTACAGGAAGTAACGCTCGCCGTACTTGTGGAACACCAGCTTCGCGTGCATCACCTGCTTGCCGTCGGCAGGCTGGAACTGGATCATGGTGCCATTGCCGTTCTTGAAGTCGCGAATCAGCATCGCGTTCGCGGCCACTTCGGAAATGTCGTAGGTCGCTGCCGGGAGCACTCTGTCCGCGACAACGAAGTCGAACGGAACGTCGGCGCGCTCTCTGTTCTGAGCATTCACATTCATCACCAGGGCCGCGGCCATGAGCACCAGGGCCCCAAGCATTTTGCGGTTCATAACGCCTCCTTGAGCACTGCGGGAACCCGGTTGAATTTGTTGCCTTTTGGCACCTACCTTTCGGCTGAAGCCTCTTGGCTGACAGCGGGAACAAGTGCAAGCGTGATGCCAAGATCGAAATGAGTGACGTGGTGTGCCAGGAGCGGGAGCTCATCGGGCGTTTTCAGAGGCTTACGGAGCTCAACGGCCAGAGAGTCGGGGTGCGACGTTGGAAAATGACCCACGGACTATCGGAACGGTTAGACGAGCGCTATCCGTTCGAGTATTGGGAATCGTCGGTTGAGCGGAGGCGCTAAGTGAGGCACCCCGTGGTTGTCACGCTGCCCGCTCTTGTAGCTCAGTGCCGTGCTGGCGCAAAATTCGAGCAATACCGATCAGTGGAATTCTTACCCACCCGGGCCGGTTGTTGATTTCGTATCCCAACTCGTAAACGGCCTTGTCAACCCGGAAGGCGTCAAGCAACGCCGCAGTCTGGGTGCGGTCGCTCGGCAAGAACGGCGCCCCACCACAGGTTTCAAAATATGAGTTGGCGAAGATGGCGTTGGTCCAGACGGTCCAACATTCTACGAACTTTGCAAGTTCAGGCGAAGACTCCGAGACTTCAGCTAGCGCTGTTTGACCCGCGTAGTCGAACGACCGCATCATGCCGGCGACATCCTGCAGAGGTGACCGCTTGATACGCCGCTCGCTGAGGCTGCGCAGCGGTTCGCCCTCAAAGTCGATGATCACGAAGTCGTCTCCGGTAAACAGCACCTGTCCCAGGTGGTAGTCGCCGTGAATACGAATACGCTCCGCATCTAGGTTCGCGCTGAGGATGGGACGAAAGAGATACTGTAGTTCCGGCTCACGGCCGAGCAGCTCAATGGCCCACTCCCGCTCAGTGTCTTGCAACCTGTCGATTTGCGACCGCAGCAGCGCCAATACGGCCGTCGCCATGCGACGCATCCCGCGATATGCCGCCTCCTGGTATGACCGAGAGAATGGTTCAGGCGCGAAACTGGGATCTTGCGGGTCGGAGTCGAGTGTGAGATGCAACTCCGCTGTCCGGCGTCCCAGCAGTCGTACGGACTCCAAGTACTCGCCGCTTAATTCGGCAATCAGCGAAGGAATGGCGTGCTCCGCAAGTTGAAATAACGGCTCCGCAGGTATTTCAAGCTCGCTCACTTCCCTGCTATGTTTGCGAGCCCGCATGAGAATTTGCCTGAGGCTGTCAAGCGTATACTTCCACGCATCGCCCTGGTTAGGGACAAAGCCTTGCAGGATTGCCAGCGTTCCCGGTTCGGCATCGCCCGACGACAGCTCTAACGAGCCTGCAACCGGCGGCGAGTTGAAGTAGCCATGCTCGGTGAGAAACTGGCCGATCTCCAGGTCAGGATTGACGCCGCCTTGCACACGGCGGAAAAGCTTCATAATAAGTCGGTCGCCAAAAATGACGGAGCTATTGCTTTGTTCAGCACCGACTACGCGCGGCTCGAGGCCATCCGACGTTGTGGGACTTCTTAAGTCGTCGAACTTACTGGTGTGCTCTCCATCTATGATTGCGGCACCGGGCGGCAGCCCACCTTCGCGGTCGATGAGATCCAGGAGCGCCAGCGCCAATCCACGGTCCCGCACGCCATCATAGACCACTCCGTCGCCATCGGGAGATTGCAGGCGCAGCAGCACTCCGCTGCTCTCATACTGGAGCAAATGCGCGGCACGCTCTCCCACAGCGTGGGAGAGGGCAAGAACGTACGTTTCAATACCGTCATCGTAGGCCAGCGTAACCAGCGCCAGATACGATATCGCATCGTCGTGCGGCACAGGAACGGCTTCTGTGATCTGTACCGACGCGATGTTGCGGGCCTTCCCACCGAACCAGCGCCGCTGGCGCAGAACATTGGGCAGCAGGCGCTCGAGCTCAGGCTTAGCGTTTCCGGTCAGCAGGCTCTCCCATGTGCCTTCCACTCTCAGCATGGGTATGTCGGTCATTACTGAGTTCGCCATCATCTCTCCGGCTGTTACATGTAGTAGTCGAAATCACGTTCGGTGCGCACATGCCGCCGAATGGCAAAGATGTGCGCCGGGATAATCTCCGGGTTGAGCTCGACGTAGTTCCGCGGTCCCTGCCACAGGAAACGCGCGTTGCTCAGCAGATCATGCACCTGATACGAGCGCTTCCCGTCGATTTGCAACTCGTCTAGGGGCAATGTCAGCCAGCCGCTGTGCTTGTGATAAGGATCGAGGTTCACCACGACAACGATTGAATTCGCGCCATCGGCACTAGTCTTCGAATAGGCGATGAGCCGCTCGTTGTCGATGTCGTGGAACTGTAGGCGCTCATTCGACTGCAACGCCCGGTTTTCGCGGCGAATCTGGTTCACTCGCTCAATTAGTCCCTTTAAGCTGTCACGCCGCTGCAGGTCCCACTGCTTGATCTCATATTTCTCCGAGTTGAGATACTCCTCTTTGCCGGGGGCCACTGGCTCATGCTCCAGCAGCTCGTAGGCGGGGCCGTAGATGCCATAGTTAGAGCTGAGCGTGGCCGCAAGCACCAGGCGCGCTGCGAATCCTGGTCTGCCGCTGAACTGCAAAAACTCGGGCAGGATGTCGGGAGTATTGGGCCAGAAGTTGGGACGAAAGAAGTCGCGTACCTCCGTCTGCGTGAGCTCAGTCAAATACTTCTGCAACTCTGGTTTGGTGTTCCGCCAGGTAAAGTACGTATACGACTGGGTAAATCCCAGCTTCGCCAGGCGATACATCACCTTGGGACGAGTGAACGCTTCGCTGAGAAAGATCGTCTCAGGATATTGCTGGCGCACACCTTCGATCAGCCATTGCCAGAAGGCGAACGGCTTGGTATGCGGATTGTCGACGCGAAATACGCGTATACCCTGCTTCAGCCAGAAGAAGACGACACTCTTCAACTCGTTCCACAGCGCCTGCCAATCCTGCGATTCGAAATCGAACGGGTAGATGTCTTCATATTTCTTCGGCGGATTCTCCGCATACTGAATCGAGCCGTCCGCGCGATGCTTGAACCAGTCAGGATGCTCCCCAACGTACGGATGATCAGGTGTGGACTGAAATGCAACATCGATGGCCAGCTCTATCCCGCGCGACTCGGCGCTCTGCTTCAGGCTGTGAAAGTCTTCCAGTGTGCCTAAATCAGGATGGATGGCAGTATGGCCGCCTTCTTGCGCGCCGATGGCCCAAGGGCTGCCGGGATCGCCTGGCTTAGATGTCGTCGAGTTGTTCCGGCCTTTGCGATTGCGCTCGCCGATGGGATGAATGGGCGGAAGGTACAGAATGTCGAAGCCCATCTCGGCGACATAGTCGAGCTGCTTTTCGCAGGCGCGAAACGTGCCGTGGGTCGCCTGGTCGGAAGTACAGGAACGGGGAAACATTTCGTACCACGAACTGAAGCGTGCCCGTTCGCGATCGATCCAGAGACGCAGCTCGCGATCGTAGGTTGCGGCTCGGCTGCGGTCGGGATGACGGTCGGCAACCGCCGCCAATGTTTCGTCCAGCGACCTGCGCTGCCCGTTCGGCTAGCGGCTTCTGAGAGCGTAGCTCTGCCGCCCATTGCCGGAGGATCTCGCCATCCGCTGGCTTGAGTTGGGCGCGACTGGCAGCGCGCTCAATAAGCGTGGCCCCGCTCAGTAGATCGACGGTCACGTCCAGCCCGGCATCGAGCTTCTTGCGGAAATCCCGGCGCCACGATTTGAACTCATCGACCCACGCCGTAACTGTGAAGCGATACTCGCCCAGGTGATCGGCGGTGAAGCTGACGCTCCATCTATCATTGCCCAGCTCCAGCATAGAAATCTCACGCCATGTGGCATCGCTCTCGGGTCGGTATCGGACCAGCGCCGAAATCACGTCATGGCCGTCGCAGAAGATGTCAGCCGTCACCTCGCAAGGATCGCCGACGATTCGCTTTGCCGGGAAACGGCCGTCATCGACCGCGGGCTTCACATTTTCGATCACGACTCGCGTTGCAGCATGGACGCTTTTCAGATTCGACATTTGATGTTAGTAATCTGGACTTCGCAGACAAGCGGTGCAGTCTTCGCACACGCGAAGGCCTAACCTTCATCAGACTTAAGGTTGGATGAGAACTCGCGCGCAAATGTGGCCTCATCGGGTAGCCGATGATCAGTGGCTGAGATTGGCAGAAAGTTGCAGTTCGTGACTCTGCGATAATCGTCGCGACAACCTTCATGGTAAACCGAATCACCTGGGACAAACGCATACGACGGGCTGAAGAATTGCTCGAACGGAATTCCTCCAGCGCCGAAGTATTGGCGTTTTATGAACACGTGCTTGTCTTTCAGCGGGAGATGGGGCAAAGCCTCGAATCGTACGCACGCGCTGTACCGGAACAGGAGGGGTCGCTGCTCGAGCAACTCGATATCGAACGGGCCCTGCGTTGGCTACCAGCCTTGCTTGGCATGGTTCAGCAGAAGGGCACCGCCAAACTGGCGCAGGAGGCGAAACGAATCAATGCCGGCGGCGCGACGAACCATCGACAGATTCTCGTCGAGTTCTTGCGTAACGGTCAGCCCTCGTCATACGGGCCATCCTCTTTCTTCGCTCGTGTCCTGTTTCAGATCCAGGCAGAATCCTCTGCTTCCCGGCGGAGCATGCCGGCGAATTATTCTGGAGCGACTTGTCCGTTATGTGGCAGCTGGGCCCAGTTTGCGGTATTACGCCCTGAGGGCGATGGTGGCAAACGCCATCTTTGCTGCTCACTTTGTCTCGCCGAATGGGAATTTCGCCGCATTGTGTGCCCAAGCTGCGATGAGGTCGACCCCACCAAGCTGCCGCGATACTCCGCCGAAGAGCCACTCGCCGTCCGCGTGGAAGCTTGCGACACCTGCAATACTTACCTCAAGTCGTTCGACATGACTGTGGACGGTCTGATGGTTCCCGACGTGGATGAGATTGCGACCGCTCGCGCTGGATCTATGGGCAGTGGAGCACGGATACCACAAAATCCAGCTGAATTTGCTCGGATTTTGACCGAAGTCGGACTCGAGAACTGTGATCAAAACCGAGGCGGGTTTTTCGCATTGACCGTCCCTTGTTTCGAGGTGTAACCTTCCCTGAATTCAGTAACGATGTGGGCTCGTGGCCGCAGCCGAAAAAGGGCTGGCGACATGATGAATCGCACACTACTCGTTCGTACCTGTATCTTCGTCCATTCGTATCGGAGCGCTCTCCCTCGGCTCTCTTTTCTTTCCCTTGTCTCAATGGTTGACCCAGGAGGTCTGATCTATGGATGTGTCTAGACGAGCATTCTTCAAGACCGGCATAGCTGGCGCGGTCGGGATCACGATGTTCGGCTTCGATGCGCAGCCGATTCTGGCGCAGGCCGACAGCCTGAAGATTTCGCGCACCACCGAAACGCGCAGCACCTGTCCCTATTGCGCGGTGAGCTGCGGCGTCATCATCCACACCATCGGCGACAAGGCCAAGAACGTCACGCCGCAGGTGGTGCACGTGGAAGGCGATCCCGACCATCCGATCAACCGCGGCACGCTGTGTCCCAAAGGCGCGTCGCTGCAGCAGGACATCCAGAACGAGCGGCGGCTGCTGAAGCCGCAGGTACGGCGGCCGGGCTCGGATCACTGGGAAGACATCTCGTGGGACCAGGCGATCGACGAGATCGCGCGCTGGACCAAGAAGACGCGCGACGCCAGCTTCATCGAGACGGACGCGAAGGGCAACACGGTGAACCGCTGCGAAGCGATCGCCTTCACCGGCGGCTGCACCGATACCAACGAGTTCAATTACCTGGTCGTGAAAACCATGCGCGCGTATGGGGGTGGTGCGCCTGGAAAACCAGGCGCGGGTTTGACACGGCCCCACGGTCTCAAGTTTGGGACCAACTTTCGGACGCGGGGCAATGACCAATGGCTGGATCGACATCAAGAACACCGACATGATGTTGATCATGGGCGGCAATCCGGCCGAGAACCATCCTTGCGGTTTCAAGTGGGCGGTCGAGGCCAAGCGCAATCGCAACGCCAAGATGATCGTGGTCGATCCGCGCTTCACGCGCACCGCGTCGCAGGCCGATCTCTTCTGCCAGATTCGCGCCGGCACCGACATCGCGTTCCTCGGCGGCCTGATCAACTACGCGATCCAGAACAATCGCATCGCGCACGACTACCTGGTCAACTACACCAACGCGGCGTTCATCATCAAGGACGGATTCAAGCTGCCTGAAGATGGGCTGTTCTCCGGCTTCGATGAGGACACCAAGACCTACGACAAGAGCACCTGGAACTACCAGGAAGGCGGCAACGAGACCGGCAAAGTTGTTGCCGTAGTCGGCGTCTCCGGCGACCGCAGGGTGCGCCGCAAGGGACACGCAGCCGCAGGGCAACGCTCCCGCCGCCGAGCATGGTAGTGCAGCGGGCACACGGCCGAAGGCCAGGGCTATCAGGCGCAAGGCCCGGCAGGAGCGAAGGGCATGGGCGGTGGCCCGATTCCGCCTCCATCGCTGCCGCCGAATGTCGCCTACGATCTGTCGCTCCAGCATCCGCGTTGCGTCTATCAACTGCTGAAGCAGCAGTACTCGCGCTACACGCCGGAGATGGTGGAGCGCATCACCGGCATTCCGCAAGACCAATTTCTGAAAGCCTGCCGACCTGTTCACCTCCGTCCGCAAAGACGGCGACATGAAGAAGGTGGCGACCATCATCTACGCCGTCGGCTGGACGCAGCACACCTTCGGCACGCAGATCATCCGCACCGCCGCGATGCTGCAACTGCTGATGGGCAACGTCGGCCGCGCCGGCGGCGGCGTGAATGCCCTGCGCGGACACTCCAACATTCAGGGCGCGACCGACATGGCCGGCATCTTCGACATCCTTCCCGGCTATCTCAAGATGCCGATCGCCCGCCGACAAGGACCTGAAGACCTACCTGGACCGCGTCACGCCCAAGCCGTCGAAGCCGGGCGAATGGGATTCGTTCAACTATTGGTCGAACACGCCCAAGTTCATGGTGTCGTTCCTGAAGGCGATGTACGGCGAGGCGGCGACCAAGGAGAACGATTTCGCCTTCAATTACCTGCCCAAGATCGACCGCAAGTATTCCTGGGTAGAAAACTGGAACGACATGTACGAAGGCAAGGTGAAGGGCTTGTTCGCCTTCGGCATGAACGGCGTCATGATCGGCCCGGACTCGCAAGAAGAACATCGACGCGCTGAAGAAGGCCGACTTCCTGGTGGTGTGCGAAATCTATCCCGACGAGACCAGCGCCTTCTGGGAGGCGCCGGGCACTACGCCCGAGGAGATGAAGCAGATCAACACCACGGTCTATCGGCTGCCGGGCGCGGGCTTCGCCGAAAAGGACGGAACGTTGGTCAATTCGGCGCGCTGGCTGCAGTGGAAGAATGCCGCTGTCCCGCCGCCGGGCGATGCCGGCTCGACCAGGACATCCTGGCGCAGATCTTCCTGAAGATTCGCGAGCTCTACAAGAAGGAAGGCGGCAAGTTCCCCGATCCGATCCTGAATGCGACGTGGACCTACACCATCCCGACCAATCCGTCGCTGTCGGAAGTGGCGAAGGAGATCAACGGCAAGGCGATCGCCGACATCAGCGACGAGAAGACCAATCTCTCGCTGAAAGCCGGACAGCAATTGCCGGGCTTCGCCGCGCTGCGCGACGACGGCACGACCTCGTCCGGCAACTGGATCTATTGCGGCTCGTGGACCGAAGCCGGCGCCGCTGATGCAGCGGCGCGGCACCGACGATCCTTCGGGCCTGGGCATTTATCCGAACTGGGCATGGTCGTGGCCGATGAATCGCCGCGTGCTGTACAACCGCGCCTCGTGCGATCTCGCCGGCAAGCCTTGGGATCCCTCGCGCAAGCAAGTCTGGTGGAACGAGACGGCGCGAGAAGTGGGTGGGCAACGACGTTCCCGACTTCAAGCCCGACTCCAAGCCCGAGGAGCACATGGGCCCGTTCATCATGAATCCGGAGGGCGTGGGACGCATCTTCGTTCCCATTGGCGCGCGATGGCCGACGGGCCATTCCCCGAGCATTACGAGCCCATCGAAAGCCCCATCGCCAATCCGCTGCACCCGCGACCAGTCGAACAATCCGGTGGTGAAGAAATTCAAGACGCGACATGGACAAGTACGCCAAGCCCGACGAAGGCTACAACATCGTCTGCACGACCTATCGCCTGACCGAGCACTATCACTACTGGACGAAGAACAATCCCATGAACGTGCAGCTGGTGCCGGAGCCGTTCGTCGAGATTCCGGCCGAACTGGCCGACGAGATGGGCATTCGCGGCGGCGAGAAGGTGAAGGTCAGCAGCATTCGCGCCGACTACATCGCCAAGGCGATGGTGACCAAGCGCATCAAGCCCATGATGGTGGACGGCAAGAAGATCTACCAGATCGGCATCCCGATCCACTGGGGCTTCAAGGGCATCTCCGAGAGCGAAGGCAGGACTTCGCTGATGCCGACCAATCGGCTGACGCCGACGGTCATCGATCCCAATGCCTACACGCCGGAGTTCAAGGGATTCCTGGTGAAGCTGGAGAAGGTCTAGAGGAGGGCACGAGATGAGTGATCGCGGAACACTTACGAATCCAGCAAATCTCGGCCCACCCCGGACCGGTCGCCGGGCGAGGGCACACAGCGGCAGGACAAAGTCTGCAAGCTGATCGACACCACCACCTGCATCGGCTGCAAGGCCTGCGAAGTGGCTTGCGTGGAATGGAACGACATGCCGTTCCAGACGACCCACTTCGACAACACCTACCAGACCATGCCGGACACGGAGTGGAATTACTGGAACCTGATCAAGTTCAACGAGGACCAGCACGACGACGGCAGCTTCGCCTGGCTGATGCGCAAGCATCAGTGCATGCACTGCGCCGATCCCGGCTGCCTGCGGGCCTGCCCCGCCGATGGCGCCATCGTGCAGTACGCCAACGGCATCGTCGATTTCCAGCAGGAGAACTGCATCGGCTGCCAGTTCTGCGTCTCGGGCTGCCCGTTCAACATTCCGAAGTTCAATCCCAACACCAAGAAGGTTTACAAGTGCACGCTGTGCTCTGACAGAGTGGGAGCTGGCCTGGAGCCGGCCTGCATCAAGTCTTGTCCGACCGGCTGCCTGCACTTCGGCACCAAAGACGACATGAAGTTCCTGGCCGAGAAGCGCGCCACGCAGCTGCGCGATGTTTCCGGCTTCAAAGAAGCCGGCGTGTACGATCCCGACACCATCGGCGGCACCAGCGTCATCTACGTCCTGCACAACATCAACAAGCCGGAGGCCTACGGCGGCTCTCCCCAAGAATCCGCGCATTCCGCTGGCGTTCACGATCTGGAAGGATGTCTTCAAGCCGATCGGCCTGTTCGGCGCCATGCTGGGATTTGTCGGCGTGGTGATGCATTACGTCTTCGAAGGCCCGCGGCGCACGCAACCGACTCCGCCGATCAAGAGAATCGATCCGCCGCCGGCACCGCGCAGGAAGGGAGAACTAGATGGCGACCTCAGCTGATCGTTTCATACATCGTCCCAACGCCATCGATCGCCTGGGCAAGACCGTGGTTTACGTCGGCGAATTGCTGCGTCACCCGGTGTACACCCGCTTCCTGCACTGGATGGTCGGCATCTTCTTCTTCCTCGCGCTGCTGTCGGGATTCGGAATTTACCTGCCGTGGATCTTCCGCTTCTTCACGCCGCTGTTTGGCGGCGGAGCCATGACGCGCTTCCTGCATCCCTGGTTCGGCCTGGGCTTCGTCTTCTTCTTCGGCCTTCAGGCGATCAACTGGTTGCAGGTGATGACGTGGACGCCGGCCGACTCGCGCTGGATGAAGCACATCAGGGAGTACGTCACCCGCAGCGACTCCGACGGAATCGCCGGAGACCGGCTTCTTCAATGGCGGCCAGAAGATGATGTTCTGGGAGATCGTGTGCGGCTGCATCGCCTACGTGATCACCGGCTTCATCATGTGGTATCCCGACGATCTTCGGGCGGGTGCTGGTGTCGATCTCGTACGTGATCCACGACATCTCAGCGCTGATCATGCTGTTCGGGATTTTCTTCCACATCTATCTCAGCACCTTCGGCGAGCCGGGCACGATTCAGGCGATGACGCGCGGCACGGTGAGCGAAGCCTGGGCATGGACGCATCATCCGGCGTGGTACAAAGCGGTGACTGGAGTCGATGCCGAGGCTGCCATGGCACGCGCAGAGAGGACGCCACCGGTTGGAGAGCCACCGACGCTTTAGACTGCGCCCGTCAACCACCTTGCTCTACCTCATGCCCGGGCCGACTCATCCGTCTTGTCCGCAGCCTCAGCAACTGCGATGGCGAGCTCTGCCGCTGTCCTGGAAAGTGCCATGAAGTCCTTCAAGTGCGGCGAAGAGTCTTCTCCGGATGCCCGGGCTTCTTCCTCTAGGTGATTCAATGCCGCAGGCAGCCGGTCAGACGCCGTAACTGCACTGCCCTCAAGCCGGCTCGCCATGTCATCCAGGGTCGCGGAGAGCGCGCCGTCGAACTCAGCTTGCGCAGCGTCCATCCGCTGCGGGAGTTCGAAATCCAGGAAGCTCAAGCCGATAGCGGATCGCCGCGCCTCGCAGCAGAAAGAGCGCCCGCAGCTTGCGGCTGCCAGTCCTTGACTCGTTCACGAAAGGCCAGATCAGCCGACCGCGACCGACCGAACTCGAAGAGGACTCCATCGGCAAGTGCCCTTGTCTGGTCAAAGCCCGCATTGATCGTTTGCCCCAAAGCGTAAGCGCGTCGTATCGCGTCTTTGCGGTCACCGACGTCGGGTTCACGCGCAAGCTGCGCGAGCTTGCGAATGCTTCCAATAAAGGACCGCCTCATGTCAACTCCAGCCGGACTCCCCCATAACTGGTCGAAGATGAGCCACATGGCGAACAATCCCAGCAGCACGCCGACCACACGGTCGCGACCGGCGACAAGCGACGTCTCAAATCTGAACCGCCTGAGATGAATGAAGTAGAAGGCAAGGGCGATCTGCACCCCCAAATACGAAATCCGCGGGCTCGCTGTCATGATCCACGCAGAAATCGCAGTCACGATGACGTACAGGATCGTGAAACCAACGATCGTATCAACATAGGGTAGGATGAAAATCTGTGCCCCATACCAAAAATGAATCCGCCAATAACCGCGCCGCCGATTCTCAGAACCTGTTTTTGACGAGAGGCTCCAATCGTTGTCAGAGCTGTGAAGACACATGTCACCGCCGAGGTACTGATCCCCGGCCAATCCACTGCGGTGTAGAACACATAGCATACCATCGCAGCCAAGCGCCTTTTACGCCGAATTGCAGATGTGCGGGATTCGAGAACGCATCGCGCGCGAAGAGCGACGCCGCCGCGGGAGCTGTCTCTTCGTCTGGTTCAGGCGCTGGTGTCGCGAATACCTGCGGAATCAGCACGAGAGTCTGCTCCAGTTCACCCAACAGAGGCATGCCGGGCGCTTCCGAGTCCCTATCAGCTGAAAGCGATAGGAACCGGCACCTGACGGTCGAGGAAATCGGTGCGAAGGTGCGCGATCTTGTCGGCGAGCTCACCCGCCCTCTGCTGGTCGCGATCGTCGGGCCGAACCGCAAGCTGGGTGAGACTCGACGTGGTATCTACTAGCGTACCCACCAGTGCGATAACGCCACCGGTTCGCGCAACATAGGGCAAGTCATATCCCGACCGTGCGGAGTAGCGCCGGGCCAGCGACGTGCCGAGCATCGCAAAACGGTTGATTTGCCGTTGCGCGCCAGGCGCTCACAGGCTCGCCTTTCGCGTAGCAGCGAAGTACTCCTTCCACCGCTGCCAGCCGGTCGGCCACCGTGAAGATCACGTTATCGCCTGGGCGAAGGTGTGCGAAAGCAAGCTCGACCCCCATAGTCACTCCGATCCCGACCACCGACTCCCACACCAGCCATAGCGTGTCGATCACATTGGTTTCCGCCGTCACCGGGCGGTCCCACAACGGAAGTGCCACCACAATCACCAAGGCGAACATCAGTACGCCGATGTAGTTATTGACAGTGCTGAGCGCGAAAAACACGACAAACAATGCGACGCCAACCCAGATGAAATGCAGGATCGGGTCTAATGGTGAAAACTGGCGCGCTGGCAAGAACGAAGATCGCGCCCAACAGAATTCGCTAAGAACATTGTCACCACAGACTTCACAGTCGCCTGTGTGCTCTCGCGAGAAACGAACAGAGCGATGACCGGGCCCTGGAAACCAAACGGAATCCGAAAGGCCATGTTGATAATCATGATGAGCGTCGCCGCCAATACCATGCGCCCGACCGTCTCGTGCGCTGCGGGTAAGGCGCGAATTCCTCGCGCAGGAACTCCCAAACCCAATTCGACGGGTTCGAAGTAACAGCGGGGGTGGTTGCGGTGGTGGCCACGTCAGTATCCGCGAATGACAACCACCGCCGTCTCACCCAGGCGAAGCGAGTCCGAAGCAGGCTCGGTAATGCGGACCCGCACCGGATAGCGCGATGCCAGATGCACCCAGTTGAGCGTGCGCTCCACATCCGGCAGGCCGGTCCCGAGATTGCTGATGACCTGATTTGACGGCGTGACTCCGTAGCCGACGCTATCCACAATGCCCTGAAAGCGCACTGTCGGACGCGACAGCACATAGACATCGGCCTTCATTCCGGGAGCGATGTGCCTGAGTTGCGTCTCGCGGAAATTTCCAATCGCCCACCAGTTGCGCGCATCGATCAGCGTGAATATCTGCTGGCCCGTATGTGCGTATGCTCCTTCCGAAAGGATGAGGTTGGTTACACGCGCATCGAAGGGCGCATACACCTTGCAGTTGTTGAGGTTGTATTCGGCGGTTTGTACGGCGGATTGCCGCGCGCCCGCGTTGCGCGGTCAGAGGATCCAGCGTGGTCACAGCGTGCTGCGATTGCTCAAGCTGGGCCTGGCTTTGCGTAACCATTGCCTTGGCGCGCTCATATTGCGCCTGGGCTGATTGCAGCGGGCCTGCGAGAGCTTCAGCTGTGACTGCGCCTGTTTGAGTGCCTCTGACCGTGCCACCTCCAGCGTCCGCGCCTGATCGACCTGGTCAACGGTGACATACTGTTTGGCCAGCAGCGGCTCCACCCGATGAAGATTGTTGTTCGCGTACAGCCACTCGGCATTGGCGCGGCTCACTCCCTGCTCGGGATTGGCGACATCTGCCTGGGCCTCGTCCACCGCGCCGCATAGCGGTTCAAATCGGCTTGCGCGCTGTGAGTGTTGGCCTGCGACACCGAAACGCCGCTCACTTGCGAGGCGATGGTGCGGCTCTCGTCGACAATCTGCCCCTCCAACGTCTCCTGCTCCGATTTCGCTCGTTCCAGCGCGTATTGATACGGACGGGAATCGATCTCAAACAGCAGGTCGCCCGCTTTCACATACTGATTTTCGCGAACATAGAAGTGCGTGATCGGCCCATCCACCTGCGGCGCAATGCCGATGTAGTTCGCGAACACCACCCCCGTGTCGGTGCGGGGATAGTAATTGAGGATATACAGCACCAGCATCCCGGTAAGCGCTGTCGCAGCCAGGATCGCGATCTTGAGCTTGCGAGCTAAAGATTCGGGCGCGCTGGGATTCTCATTCATCTCAACCTCTCCTCAGGAACGAAAGAAAATCAGCCAAAGAGCGAAGGTGAACAGCGCCGTCAGACATGAGTACATCAGAAGCGGCGGGTCGAGCGCCGCGCCAGGTTACACTTGCGCAGAACAGCGCGTGCCACCACTGTCAGAACCATGGCCACGAAAAGGCAAAACAGCCACGCGGGAAAATACGACCCCAGCACATTAAACGACGGTGCCTGCTGGCATCCGGACAGCAACAGCAATGGAACGCACAGCAGCGCAATCCGAAAGACCATTCCTTCTCTGAGCTTGATCATGGCTTAGCCTGCTTCGTCGGTGTATTCAGCAAGTCTCCCGTGCGGAACGCCAGATCTGCAAGGCTGGTCAGCACCTGCGTTTGCGCGGAAATATCGGAGCTTCTCGCCTGCGCAAGCGCTCGCTGCGCTGCCGTCACATCAAGCAAATTGCGGACTCCATATTTGTAGGCTTCCAGTGCGGCATCATAGGACTGTTCGGCAGCCTGCAATAGCGCAGTGGCCGCTTCCCGCTGCCGGAAAGCCGTCTTCACATTGGAATACGCTCGCCAAACTTCATCGGCGATTTGGTTGCGCGTGACGTTGATTTGCGCTGTGGCCGCACGGGCTATCGGCTTCGGCGCGAGCGAGAGCGCTGCGGCGCGCGCCGCCATCAAATATGGTCCATTGAGCGTGGCGCTGGCATAACCGGTAAGCAGAGTGGTCTGATCCGGCCGGAAATTGCTCTTGAAACCCATATAACGCCTGCGGACCCGCAAGCACATCGACGCTCGAGCGTCGGATAGTACGCCGATTTCGCTTCTTTCGCGCCCGCCTGCCGGGCGCGAAGATCGGCAACCTGCTGCATCAGGTCGGGACGCTGCTGCAAAGCTCGCTCGATCAGTTGCTCGACTGTGTCCCTCCACGCTGTCCGGAGTCGCGAGTGAGGTGATCGGTTCGATCTTGACGGAGACCGTCGCCGAAGTTCCCAACGCGGTTGCCAGATCGCCACGAGCGATTTCAGCCGCACCAATCGCCGATTGCAAATCGAACTGCGCCTGCGCGGTCGCGCTGCGCGCTTCAAGCACATCGGGCAGAGTTGCCAGCCCATTGTTCAAGCGGTCCTCTGCCGACTGCTGTACGGTCTGCGCATTCAGCAGATTTGCCTCGGCCGCCTGCTGCTGCGCGGCGGTACTGAGCACGCGATAGTAGCTCTCCTCGACCTGGAAGATGATCCGGCGATGGGTATCGTTAAAGCCGAAGTCCGTGGCCAGAAGTTGCGAACTGGCTTCCTCGACTCGTGCCGAGCGCCGCCCGAAGTCGAGAATGGTGTAGTTCAGGGTCAGGGCAGGCTGCACTTGCGAGACCGTTTGCCGAATGAAGTCGGTGTTGAACAACAGCGCAAAGCGTTGCACCTGCGCCGCCGCCACCGCGCTGATGACCGGATACCATTCGCTGCGCGCAATTCCCAACGCTGCCGCCTGCGCCTTGGCACGCTCCCACGCAAAGCGCGTTGCGGGATTGTGTTGCTCAGCGAGGTCTACCAGCTCCGGCAAAGAATACGCTTTGTTCGGATCGATTGTGAATGGCGGTTGAGGGACACTGGTTGAGAACGTCGCGAATCTGCTGCCCGTCTGGGGAAGTCCAAGGGCCGATCGGGCGTTGCCGGTGCCGCCTGGCCCACAGCTGCAACCGCAAGCAGCAATTGCGAACAAGTGAGCAAGAAGCCACTTGTGGACGACCCTTATCTGCATGAGCGACTCGCGATCACCGTTCTCGTCCCAGAGGGCACCCCACCGGATGGACAGGATCCACTTACCTTCCGGCCGGTGCAGTTAGTTTCTACTGCTTGCTGGAGATTGAAATAGTACTGGATTCTAAAACGTTCTTCTCAGGAATGCAGCGCAAATGAAAGCTGGTCTCCTGCGTGAAGATGTAGCTCTTCTGCCCTGCCTGCGGGTAACTCAAGAATGATGCGGGTGAAGAAGGATGGACGGAGCACTCGCCAGGGCGGCACGTCTCGCCAAATGCGGCGAACCCGCCAGCGACGATCCATGGCAATGACATCGATAGGAAACGACATCCCCCAAGTGTGAATGCCGGAGGATGGCGCCAGCAGCAGTCCTTCTCCGGGACCGAGGTTCGCGGCGCCGAGCAGTCCGATCAGCCTGCCAATGCTGTGTTGGCAAAACGAACTTGATCTCCCACTACGGCGCCCGAGGTTTGGTCGACGACGGTCAGCGTTGGAAGCTGCAGCATTGTGCGTTCCGCCGAAGGCTAAGCGAGTTTCTTTTTGCGGTAGATCAGCACCGCCGCAATGATGGCGAACATAGCGCCCGCCAAAACTCGAATCAGGGTGACAGTATCCATAACGTCTCCTTTCAGATGGCTCTCGGGAAGGCGATCCGCGCTAGTCGAACAGCCCTCCCAGGTTGTGAATGATATTCAGCGCCGCCGGCCCGATCAGCACGATGAACATGCTGGGAAAGATAAAAATCACCAGCGGAAAAAGGAGCTTCACCGTCGACTTCGCCGCCAGCTCTTCTGCCTGCTGACGCCGTGCCGTACGCAGCGACTCGGCAAAGGTCGGCGAGCGCGCGCACGATCGGGGTGCCAAAACGCTCGCTCTGCCAGAGCATGGCGACGAAAGCTTCTGTCTCTTCCAGTTTCGTGCGTTGCGCCATGCTGCGCCAGGCTTCAATGCGCGGCTTGCCGGCGCGCTGCTCCACGTTGATCTGCGCGATCTCCTCGCTCATCGCCTTGTGTCGAATCGCCAGCTCGGAGCCCACACGATTCAGCGCCTGGTCGAGTCCCAAGCCGGCTTCGACGCAGATCACCAGCAGGTCCAGGGTGTCGGGCAAGGCGAGGCGAATCTGCTCGCGGCGGCGCCGAACCATGCTGCTCAGCCAAAGGTCGGGCAACAGGTAGGCGACTAGAACACAGCGTGATAGCGCCAAAGACACCGAATTGCGGAAGGAAGGTACTGCCCGCCAGCGCCAGCAGCGGAAGAAGCAACCGCGTCGCCTGATACGCACCGGCCTGCCACTCGGCCCGCAAACCCGCAAGCCGCAGGTTGTCGCGCAGCTTCCCTGAGTTCTTGAAGCTGAGGTTCACCCGAATCCAGCTCAGCAGCTCGCTGTGGCAGCGGCCCAGTCGGAGCTCGAGTTTGCCGGCTCGCCTTCGCGTACCGCGCTCTCCAGTCCGCGTCGAATGCGCTGTTGCGACGAGCGGTTGCGCAACAAGACGTAGGCCGTGCCCACGGCGCAGAGCAGCGAGAAGGTAAAGGCGATGGCAAGCAGTGCCGGTGAACTCATCACATCTTCACCTTCACGATTCTGCGAATCAGCAGGAAGCCAAACAGGATCATGGTGGCGCTGCCCATCAGCAGCTTCTGCCCAGTTGGATCGGTCGTCATCACCCGCATATAAGCGGGATTGGCCAGCCGCAGCAGCACATACAGGAACGCAGGCAGCAGCCCGAGAATCCACGCGGTCAGACGTCCCTGGGCGGTATACACGCGCACCTCACCTTCCAGGCGAATGCGGTCGCGCATGACCTGCGTTGGTGCGGTCGAGGATTTCAACCAGATTGCCGCCGGTTTCTCTCTGCACCAGCATGCTGGTCACCACCAGTTGCAGGTCGGCGGAGGGCACACGATCCAGCAGGCTCAACAACGCCTCCCGGAATGGCATGCCCAGATTCTGCTGCCGGCAGAGGGTACGAAACTCGGACCGTACAGGCTCCGGCGCCTGCTCGCCAACGATCTCCAGCGCGGCACTCAGGGCATGGCCGGCCCGCAAAGAGCGCGCAATGATGTCCAGTGCGCCGGGCAGCGCGCGGTTAAATTTCTTCATGCGCCGCTCTTTCTTGCCACGCAAAAATCCCAGCGGCAGGGCGGCCGCGCCCAGGGCAGCAGCAATCGCCATCATCTTGATGGGCAAAAACATTGAGCAAACCAAATATCCAGCCAGAGCAGCCACCAGTGAGCCAAGAATCACCTGGCCGACGCTCCGCGAGCTGGCTGCCTGAGTGAGCAGATTCTGTAGCGCATGCGCCGCCGGAGCGCGTTGCAGGATGCCATCAATCCACGCCACTTCGCTGAGCTTCATCTGCTTGAAAATGGCGGGGGCGCCCTCTCCCAGGTACACGTCGTCCGTGACGTGGATCTGCGATAGCCGGGTGTCGATGACCTTCTCCACCGGTGACGGGCGCGTCATTAGCAGCAGAGAGACGAAGCTGAGCACCAGCACTAGCAGAAAGGCCGTGACCATCAGGAACATGGTGTGCTACACCTCCAGGGTGTGCTCCAGCAGCGACGGCGAAAACGGCACGCCGGCACTCTTCAGCTTCTCCGCAAATTTCGGCACTATACCGGTTGAATAGAACCGTCCCAGTACTTTGCCGTTGGGCCCGACACCGCGTTTTTCAAATAGGAAAATGTCCTGCAGGCTGATGATGTCCCCGCTGGTGCCGGTCACCTCGGTGACATGGGTCACGCGACGGGAGCCATCACTCATACGCGAAATCTGGATGATGATGTTCACCGCCGAGGCAATTTGCGCCCGAATGGCTCTATCGGGCAGGTTGATATCGCCCATCAGCGACATGGTCTCGATGCGGGAGAGGGCGTCGCGCGGGCTGTTAGCGTGGACGGTCGTAACCGAGCCGTCGTGTCCGGTATTCATCGCCTGCAACATGTCAAGCGCTTCTTCGCCCCGCACCTCGCCCAGCACGATACGATCGGGACGCATACGCAGAGCGTTAATAACCAGCTCGCGCTGGCGGATGGCACCCTTGCCTTCCACGTTCGGAGGGCGGCATTCCAGCCGCGCCACATGCGCCTGTTTCAGCCGCAGCTCGGCCGAGTCCTCGATGGTGACGATGCGTTCGCGGTCGGAGATAAATCCGGAGAGCACGTTCAGGAAAGTTGTCTTCCCCGCTCCGGTGCCCCCGGAGACGACAATATTCAGACGAGCCCGCACTGCCGACTTCAACACCTCGAGCATTTGCGGCGTGAGGGCGCGATTGGCAATAAGGTCGTCTTCGGTAAGCGGCGTGTTGCCAAAACGTCGGATGGAAAGCAGCGGGCCATCGACCGCCAAAGGGGGAATGATGACGTTCACGCGCGAGCCGTCAGCCAAACGCGCGTCGACCATAGGCGACGACTCGTCAATCCTGCGTCCTACGCCGGAGACAATCTTGTCGATGATATGCATCAGGTGGGCATTGTCCTTGAACGCCACACTAGTGCGTTCCAGCACGCCGGCACGTTCCACGTAGACCGTGTTGTGGGTGTTGACCAGGATGTCGTTGACCGTCGGGTCCTGCAGCAGCGGCTCCAGCGGACCAAGCCCAAACAGCTCATCAAGCACCTCGCGCGCTAAACGGTCGCGCTCCACCACACTTAGCGGCGTGCTCTGTTCGCCTAGCAACTGGTGGATCATAGCCAACAAGCTTTGCCGGGAGCGCGGATCTTGCAGGAATTCCAGCTTTTCAAGGTCAATGCGCGTCAGCAGCTCGCGATGTACCGCCGACTTGATCTCCTGCTGCGCGCGACCGAGCAACAGCTTCTGCGGCCGCACTTCTGGTACACCTGCCGCTCGATGGGAAACGATAGTTTGCGGGCTTGCCATTTCTTACTCCTTAGCTGGCAGGCTTGAGAGAGTTCCAGAACGGAAATCTCCAGCCCGGCCGCACCGCAGCGTCCGTCTCGGGCAGGATTGTGCCGGGCACCAGAGACTCGGCCCATTTTCGTACCTGGGTAACAAACTCCGATTTGCCTTGCGGATCCAACGGCGTCCCGGTGTTCATGGCTCGGATAAGTTCGCTCGAGCAGTTGGGGATGGTGATCGAGATTGGCTGGCGAATAGCCTTTTCAATCTGTTGCAGCGTCACCGCTCCTGCCGAAGAGTAGCGGTTGACCGCGACCTTCAGTTTCCCGGGGGAAATATTGCACTGGATCAGGCGATCGACACAGCGCGACAGATCGCGAACCGCAGGCACATCCGGAGTTGCAATGAGATACAGTTCGTCGGAATGATCGATGATCGCCAGATTGGCGCCGCTGAAGCTGCGCTGGCAATCGAAAATTACGTAATCATAGAGTCCGCGCAGGAACAGCAGCGCACGCTCAGCATCGTCCACCGCCGCTTCGGCTGTGACATCCAGCACGTCAGGCGATTGCAGCACATCCACCCCGCTGTCATGGTGTGCGACAAAGCCGGAGAGCAGCGCGGAATCAAGCCTTCCAACGTTGCGCACCAGCTCCGGAAAATCGTACCGGCTGCCAGGAAGCCCCAGATAGAGGCCCACGTGTCCCGAGCTGCGAGTGAAGATCGACTAGCAGTACCCTGCGCTGATGCAGCCTAGCCAGAAACGTTGCGATGTGGACGGCCAGCGTGGTCGCACCCGCGCCGCCACGCGTACCAAGGAATGCCAGTACTCCTCCGCGTAAGGCCGATGCCTTCTCACTCCCCGCCCAGCGGCTTTGCAAGCGCACCAGCGAATCCGAAAGCTGCTCGATCCTGACCGGCTTCACCAGGTATTCATTGCATCCCGAGCGCATGGCATCCAGAATGAGTGCCGGGTCAGCGCGCTCGCTGAGGGCAATCATGGTGATGCTCGCGCCAAACATCTGTTGCAGCGCCTTGGCCGTCTGCACCGCTTCCACGCGGTCGCGATCAAAATCGATGACGCAGAGACAGGCTTCGCTGTCCTGTGCACGCTGCAGGATATCGAGGTTGGCAGTGCGACTCAGGTAGTCGCTGAGGCCGCCGACAAACTGCGCCGCAAACACCTGCAAGGTCGCGCGCATAACATCATCGATGGTCGCCGAGTCGGCACAGACGGTCAGAACGCACAGCCCGTTACGCGACGCATTGGTATTTTTGCTGCTCACGCGATCTCCCCGTTTAGTGCTCCGCAGCAGGCGGTGTCACTTGTTCCTTCGGCTGCTTGCTGTCCGACTTGAGCGACGAGTCGAATTGCCCAGGGTTGAGATTAGGAACCGCCTCGTGAGGCAGCGGCGGCACCGGTACAGGCGTGGTCAGCGGATCCACCAGCACCGGCGTAATGATCACCATCAGTTCGGTAAACGACTTGTTGATGTCGCGCGATTTGAAAAATTCACCCAGGATAGGAATGTCGCCAATGCCGGGCATCTTGCCCAGCTTCTCGGTCGTACGGCGGTCGAGCAGGCCCGACATGGCGAAGCTCTGCCCATCTTGCAGCTCGATCTCGGTCTCCGCCCGGCGAGTGGAAATCGCCGGAATGGTGTAGCCGGAGATAGTGACGGCATTGGTGTAGTCAAGCGCGCTGACCTCCGGCGCCACTTTCAGCCGGATAGTGTGGTCGGGGTTGACGAAGGGCGTGAAATCGAGCCGGACGCCGAAGGGCCTGAACTGAATGGTGATGCTGGTCAATCCGCCGGACGACCCCTGAATCACAGGAAAGGGGAACTCGCCTCCCGAAAGGAAGTGGGCAGTCTGGCCGCTCAACGCCGTAATATTCGGCTCAGCCAGTACCTGCAACACCTGGTTCTGCTGCGAGGTCTTTGATGATCGCGCCTACGTCGATGTCGTGGTTGTAGACGAAGATGTTGAGCAGGTCGGAGAGGCCGAGCGAGCCGTTATCACGCATCCCCACCGCTCCAAACTGCTGCGTCTGGGTAACCGCCTGGGTCTTGCCTCCGCTCAGGATATTGATTCCAAACTGCGTCAGCTTGGTGCGATCGACTTCCGCAATCCTCACCTTCAACTGCACTTGCGGGGTATGCACCAGAAGCACCTGCGCCGAACTGACGACGTCCTTGGAATACGAGCCCAGCAGCTTGAGTGCCGCATCAATCATCGCCCGGCGAGCTGGCAACGCCGGTAAGCAGCAGCCGTCCACCCTGGCTCTCGACTGCGATATGCTCGTCGGGAAAAGCCAGTCTGCAGGGCTTTGGCGGGTTCGTCGAGGTCGAGTTCGGCAAGCACATCGTAGAGGGCGGTCGCCCCGTCTTCGGTCCACACCGCCACACTGCTCGAGCCGCCGGCCTTCGCCGTCAATACTCAGCTCATGCGGGCTCGCCGTAATGGAATCGATCACCGCCGGGATTGCTGACATACACCCGCCGCAGCCGCTGTTGGGTGCGCAGCACGGTCGAGCGTCCGACCGACAGAAGCAACGGTTCACGCTCGGGCTGTCGTAGTGGCTTCAGACCTGGGAACTGCTGCTGGACATAGAGATTTCGGAACGGTTTGCGTCTCGCGTTGTGTCGCCTGCGGAGTCTCAGCAGACGGCGGGGGCGAGCTCTGGCAGCGAAGATCCGGGGCAGCTCATCAGTAAGAGCGCTTGCACCAGGAGCAGCTGTGCGAATTGGATTTTTCGTTTCACGGGATTGCTCACGGCTGGTTGAAGCTCGCGACCTGCCGTTTGTCTCCGGCAAGGGTCTCTACGTTGTAGGACTTCACACGGGGCAACGCTTCGCCGCCCCTGGTCGCCGCGGTAGCCTCACCTTTACGCTCCGGAAAGCTCACGCAGGTCGATAGGCGCATCGGCGACGGTGTCGTGATCCGCCGAGTTGCGCAGCACAAACTGCACGGTTCCCTGGGTACTGGCCAGGACCACGCGTTGCGCATTTTCCGGGGTAAGCAGTAGCGTCACCACGCTGACCGTTTCCGGCTTGCCTTGCGGATCAGGTTCGATCTTCTGGCCCGCCGTCAGCACCTCCGCGTCCTGCAACACGATCTGCGTCATCGGTATGGGAGACACTTCGTTGCGATAGGTCACTAGCACGTCGACATGCGATCCGGGATACAGAAAGCCGGCGACACCGATGACCTCGTTCGATTTCAGTGCCGTAGCGCGCATGCCTTCGGGAATCTTTGCGGTCAGGCCGATGCCCGAGCCGGGAGCGGCTAGATAATCCGGCCAGTACAGGCTGGCCGGGGGTGATGGGATACAGCGCAGCCCGGCCAGCAACCTCGTCGGTGCGAGCAAAGCCGCCCTGCAAGGCCAGGTTCACAGGCCAGTCGATCAGCGAAAGGTTTTCAGCCTTCAGCACTTCTCCCGGAAGCACGGGTTTGTTGACGGTGACGTATGGCTGAGTCTGAGGACGGCCTGCGGCATGGCGCATTACCCGCCGCGCCAGAACGAACGTGCACAGGCCGGAGATCAGCAATGCCAGCAAGAGAGCTACGACGATGCGGCGAGTGTTCATGAGGCAAGCACCCCGCTATAGAAAGTGAGCAGTGCGCCCACCGCAATTGGCACCCCGTAGGGCAGGTAGAGGCGGGCACGTTGGGAGGAACCGTCCTCCGCGTGTCTGGCGAGGCAGCAACCCAGCCGCGAGAGGTTGCGCAGAGTATCGCCGAGGGCCCCGCGAGCGATGGCCACTGCCACTGCAAACACACCTCCGGCCAGCGCGGTAGCCAGCAGAAGTGCAGAGCAGATGGGCCAATCCGGCGAAAGCGGCAATGGCGGCCATCAGCTTCACGTCGCCGCCGCCCATGCCGCCCATGAAGAACATGACGGCGAACGCTCCGCCGGCGAGCAGGCAGGCGGCTAGCGAGTCGAGAAGCCCTCGCAATCCACCGACGTAGGTGTTAACGGCTAATGCGGTCAGGAGCGCGGCACCGGTCAGCCGGTTCGGGATGCGACGCCAGCGCAGATCACAGGCGGCACCGGCCAGGGCGAAGCAGGCTCCGCCGGCAAGCGAGTACGGGTTGGAGGACGGGGGCATCATGGTTGACCTGATTGGTTCGCAACAGCCGGCAATCTCCTTCGCTTCAAGCAGCCTGGCTTTTTGCGGAGGGGCCATGTGGTTGGCATGGCCCCTTCCGCGCTGGAATCGCGACCTGAAACTACGTGACGGACGCGTTCAGGTGGCTCGACACCTTGCTGAACGCGGTGCTCAGCGAGGTCGCCACCCCTTGCATTGCGACGATCGCTCCCAGCGCAATCAGTGCCGCTACGAGCGCATACTCAATCATGTTTTGACCCGACTCATCCCGCAGCAGTCTGCGCCAGGCAATTGTGGCCTTGCTCAACATGCAGTTCTCCCTTCACTCCGGCGGTTGCCCGCCGTGAGCTTTCGTGCCCCCGGTTTCCCGCATGGGCCTGCTTGCCTTATCGGCAAGCTTGAAAGGAGCATGAGAGCCCGCGATTCGCTTATTCGCTATTGGCCTTTCGCTATTGGCCATTGGCCAGACCGCTCGGCCGTCATTCTCGAGCTCCGCCACATTCCTTCGGGCATCCGCCATCGATTCACCAGGGAGGCCCGGCTAGCGTGGATCGTTCCAGGCCACGGGGTCTCGGTGTGTTTTATTGCGATCTTCTGGCGAAGAGCGAACAGCGAATGGCGGAAAGCGAAGAGCGTCCTTAATCGTTCAGGGCAATTGCGCCGATGAGCCCATTGATGGCTGCCTCGAATGCCCTCGATCGTCTAGCATCGGGCCCGCCCGTTAGTCGGGCGCAGAACTGGTGTCGAACCCTGGCCGGCTTCCCCGCCGTGCTGGCGGCGGCGTTAGTTACGACAGTCGTGATCTTCGCCAACCGCAGCATCGCCGACCCGGACATCTGGTGGCATCTACGCAACGCCGAGGAGTTACTGCACACCGGCCGCTTCGTTCGCGCCGACGCTTATTCCTACACCGTGCATGGCGCAGCCTGGATCAATCACGAGTGGCTGGGAGAGCTTCCCTATTACTTTGGCTGGCGCTGTTTCGGATTGCAGGGTCTGTATCTGGTAATGGCGCTCGCATTGGTAACCATCTTCCTTTTGCTTTATGCGTTGTCATACTTGCGAGCGCGGGATTACAAGGCCGCAGCCTTGGCGTGCGGATTGGCCATACCGTTGGCGACGGTCTCGTTCGGCCCCAGAACTCTACTGTTCGGCTGGATCTTTCTACTTGTCGAGCTGCTGATTTTTGAAATGTACGATTCGCGTCCACGCTATCTGTGGCTTCTTCCTCCCCTGTTCGTCTTGTGGGTCAACACGCATGGTTCCTGGTTGATCGGATTTGCGCTACTGATCGCATTTCGCCTTCGCCGGATGTTGCAACTTTGACGCCGGGCGGATCGAGTCAGCTCGCCGCAGTGTGGCCGAGCTGAAGCAGCTGATGTGCGTCATTGCAGCCTCGATGGCAGCATTGTTCCTGAATCCCTACGGATGGCGACTGGTTTTCTATCCCTTCGACCTGGCCTTCCGGCAAAAACTAAACGTCAGCCACGTGGAGGAGTGGCAGAGTCCTGACTTCCACGCGATACGGGGAAAGCTGCTGCTGGCCATCCTGCTGGGCTTCCTCGTACTTGCCCTGGTTCGCCGCCGCCGCTTCCGGCTGCATGAGGTCCTGTTCGTCTTGATCGCCTTCTATTCGGCGCTGACGTATACGCGCTTTCTGTTTCTGGCGGCGATCATCGTCACGCCGGTGCTTGCCGCTGAACTCAGCCTGCGGGAAGTTCGAAGGTCCGCGGCGGCGGACAAGCCTGGCCTAAATCTCGTCATGATCGGCGCCATTGGCGGCCCTCATGGTTTGGCAAGTACCATCCAACGCGCAACTAAGCGCGGGAATCGTCGAAGAGTATCCAGTCGCGGCGTTGAGTCATCTGAAGTCGATTCCCCCCGACGTCCGACTACTGAACGACTACGACTGGGGCGGCTATCTGATCTGGAACGCGCGGCAGCTCCCGGTGTTTGTCGACTCGCGGGTCGACATCTTCGAATACAGCGGCATCTTCGCCGACTACCTCGACATCATGGGCCTGAAGAACTCGCTGGAATTACTGCGGAAGCACGATATCCGCTACGTCCTCTTTGCCCGCAATAAGCCTCTCGCCTATCTTCTACGCAACGCCAACGGCTGGCGAGTCACTTACGAAGACAACGTGGCCGTGCTGTTCGAGCGCACGGAGGCGCCTCGATCTCAAGCTTCCCCGCCTTTTGCCGATAACACACATAGATGACCAGCTTGCACATACAGCGAACACGGTCACGCGACGAAGGCAGCACGACCATGGAGTTCGCCCTGGTGGCGACCATGATGTTCACCGTCATGTTCGGGTGTTTCGAGTTTGCCTGCCTGATGTACGGCCAGATTACATTGCAAAACGCCGTTCGCGAGGCAGGACGTTATGCCATGACGGGCAATCATCTGCCTGACCCGAACCATCCCGGTCACACTCTCCCGCGCACCGCCTCCATCACCCAGGTTGCGCAGCAGTCCGCGATGGGCCTCGACGTTTCGAATATTCAGATATCAAGCGTGCTCGGAGGGAGCAATAACGCCGGCGGGCCCGGCGACACGGTCACCATCTCGCTTACCGCAAACTTGCCGCTGATGACAGCCCTCGTCGGCCAGTATTTCGCTCACGGCACCTACACCACCACCGTCACTGCGACGTTTCGCAATGAGCCCTTTCCGCCGGGCAACAGCAACTGACAAGGCGAATATGTTCCTGAGAATCCTCCAGCGCCCGAGGCTGAAAAAACACGGAGGAGAAGATTCTGGTCAAGCGCTCATGGAGTTCGCTCTGTGCGCTTCGGTGCTGTTCATCATTCTTTTCGGCGTGATTGACGTAAGCCGTGCCCTGTTTGTCGGCCAGGTAATCGTGAACCTCACGGGCGAGGGATGCGCGCTGGCCTCCCGTGGTACCACTCTGTCAGACACCGCAACCGCGGTGATGGCCGCGTCGGCTCCTCTGGATTTCGCCGGCCATGGACGCGTCATTGTCTCCTCCGTCTACAACAACAACACCGTACTGAAGCTGACCGGACAATCCGCGCTTGGCGGGCTGGCGGCCACCAGCCGCATTGGAACTTCCATCGGAAGCACCGTCACCCTGCCCGTCAACGCTGCTCCGCAGGTTGGCCAGACCGTGTTCGTCACCGAGGTGTTCTACACCTACCACTCAATCACGCCGGTGGGAAGTTTCCTCAACGCGACGATCGTGCCGTCGCAACTGTATGACATCGGCTATTACTGACCAGGAGCACTAACTTGAGACGCTGGCCGACACTCCACAATCTTCGCGAGGACCATGGACAAACCCTCGTACTCTTTGCCCTCGTGCTGTCGTCGCTGGTTCTAGCCTTGGGTCTGTCAGTTGACTTGGGATTCGCCTATGTCACCAAGGCCAAGCTCTCGAAAGCGGTTGACGGCACCTGCCTGACGGCCATGCGCAACCTGTCGCAAGGCGAGGACACGGCGCGAACGCTCGCGCTCAACTCTTTTAACGCCAACTACCGAGCGACCTCCCTCGATTCGGCACCGCCCACCGTGACCGTAACCTTTGCCACCGACGCCAACGGCCAGAGGTTCGTCACCGTCAACGCTACTGCCACCATCAAGACGCAATTCATGGCTTTATTGCCGGAGTACCGCACGCTACCTGTAAGCGACAGCGCGCAAGCCACGCGCGGTAAGCTGGTCATGAGCTTGATCCTCGATCGTTCCGGCTCAATGCAGAACAATGGCGGGGCGGCAGCGTTGCCTCCCGCGGTAGGAACCTTCGTCAACTATTTCGATAACACAAATGATAAGGTCGCGATGGTCAGCTTTGCTTCCAACGCCACGGTCGACGTAGCCATCGGCACCAACTTCATTACTCCGATCACCACCGCCGCGAATGCCCTGACCGGTCATTTCAGCGGCGGCACTTTTGGACCAGGAGGAATAACTCTTGCCAAAGCTCAAAACGAAAGTGTCCCCGTAATTCTTGGGACAGAACGTGGTAAAAGTCGCCGTGTACTTCACCGACGGCAAGGTGAATGTCATACAAGACACCCTCCCGTGCAAATCGCAACATGACGCTCTACAACTATGGCGGCTACGACTCCGGCAGTTCGGTCGATTTTTTTGATCCAAGCAGCGGAACCTCCCTTGCCACCTACAACAGCAGCTCTCGCACCTGGAGCCCTTCTAACTTCTGTAATCTGAAGAACTTGACCGGTTTCACCTCGGCAATTGACGGCACAACCAAATCGTTTACCCGAACCAACGTCACCGCGGACTCGCGCTATCGCGCCCTACAGACCGCCAACGCGATGCGCAGCGAAGGCATGTACATTTATGCCATCGGTCTGGGCACATCGGTCGACGATGCCTTTCTTCAACAGATTGCCAATGACCCGGCCAGTTCCAGCTACAACTCCGCTCAACCGGTGGGCATGGCGGTGTTCGTTACCAACTGCCCCTCTTCGACGTGTTCAGCGGAGCTGCAACAGGTTTTCCAAACCATCGCCGCGCAGATACTGCTTCGCCTGACACAGTAGGCTTACAGCAGCCAACCGGTTCAGCACATGTCAATCATTGCTGCTGAACTGGGAGCTTGTTCTTACGCCGTGTCATCCCGAGCCCCGGCGAAGGATCCGCGGTTGGCCTTGCTAGTTGCTAGTTGCTTGCAGCTTTTTATACTCCGCTTTGGCCTGCCTGATAGATAGGAATGTCGGGATCGGCATCCTTCCAGAGAGTAAGAAAGTCCTGATACGACTTGCGCGCGGCATCCTTGTCGCCCATCATCACCTGGGCACGGCCAAGCTGCAGACGCGCCAGCGGTCCATTGATCGAGGTTGTGAGTAACCCCGGATGATCCAGCATCTTGCGAAATTGAGCCGCAGCCTCTTGTCCTTTTCCCGCCTGCAAGTACGCCTCGCCGCGCACATACACTACATCGGCACCAAACTGTTGAGTCCAGCCCAAGTCATACGGAACCGCTCGCTCGAGGGCCGCGATGGCGAGATCAGGCCTGCCCTGCTGTAAGTGGATCTCAGCTTGAATCGACGGCAGGTCGCGGTCGCGCAACAAACTATTCAGCGGATATTTCTCGCGAAGTTCTTGTTCCAGTTGTAGAGCTCGCGTTGTATCTCCAGCTTTGGCAAAAGCCATTGCCGTCATGAGCTTCGCTTGCAGGCTGGCATTCGGTGACAGGGCCTCTTGTGCCAATTGTCTCGCCCGAGCCGTTTCCCCAATTCTGGCTGACCGCAAGGCTTCGATCGACTTCCAATCGGTGGCCCTTTCAAATGCTCCGGTCTTTGCGGCCGCCTTTACCGCCTGCCCCATGAACTCGCCGGCTTCGCGGACACGTCCGTAATAAGCTGCCGTTTCAGATTGTTCCTTCAGCATCAAGTCCGCAACCTCAGGCTTGTTCTTTGCCCATCGAACCACTTCGTCCATACCTTCGCGGTCGTTCTCCAAAAATGCCATGACATAACGGATCATCCGCAATTGCCACTTGTCAGGAATTCTCGCCTCAGCTTGATCCAGAACAGCCCTTGCGTCCGGCAGGCGATCCATTGCGACATAGCACCTGGAGAGGTTCGAATTGGCAGGCAGGCTGTCAGGAGACAGTGCGGAGCGCCTCACGTAGTACGCATAGCCGATCTTTCATATTCTCCAAGCCAGCCCAGCGCACGGCCGAGCTGATTGCGCGGTTTCCACCATCGGGGAAATTCCTGGATCGCTAGCTCCGTGGCCGAGACAAGCTTGTCGTACTCACCCGTTACTGACATATAGTATTCAAATTCCACGGCGAGCCGGTCGAGATGGCTAAGACGATGCTCGCGCAGCCGGTATGCTGTGGCAAGATTCTGGTCCCTGCGATCCGATAGCCTTAGCTGGTTGTAACTCTGGGCAAGACTAAGGTAAGCCAGAGCAAACTCCGGATCCAGTTCGGTAGCGCGTTTCAAATCCGAAACCGACTCCGGGTCCCCGTAATGCGCACCGGCTGCCCTATAGGCTCGCAGCGCCTCGACGGAAGCTGTCGTCGCCTCAGCCAGGGGCTTGTTGAACTTCTGTAACGATGTCGGCGGTTCTCCTAGCTTTTCACGCAAGCTGTAGGCGGCATCACCCAACTTCGCGACGATTTGACTTTGCTCTCCCGCCTCCGATGAAACGCTCGACAGCATGCGGTCAGTTTTGCAATCAACTGCGTTGAGCTCAAGCTGATACTGGTTCCCGGCGTCGGAGATCGAGCCCGTTACATAGGCGGCACTTTTGCTACGCAGGCACACATCCCGAGCCACTGAGGGAGTCAGACGCTCGTCGGGCCCTTTGTTCATCGCTTTTAGGACTTGCGAAATCTTCTCCCCTGAGAGTGGGTTGAGGAAAGGCGTTTGTCCGAAGGCTACCTCAAGAGCGTTCTTGAACGTGTTATCGAACAAGCGGTCGCTCGTCAGATTAGCGAAGTCCCCAATAATAATGGTGTCCTTATCAGTGAGCTTTGGTGCCAGGTGTGTCCGCTGGTAGAAGATTGCACCAATAATCGAGATCAGAATCGCGGCTGTTGCTACCCCGGCAATCCAGCGCTTGCTCTCGCTCTTTTGTTCTGCGTCCCCCGGCATTGAGGACGAAGCAGGCGACTCAGCGCGCTGCAATTCTGTTAGATCGATGCGTAACTGCGTCACCGCTTGAAACCGCTGCTCCCGCCCTTTCTCCAAACACTTATCGACAATACCGGCCATCCGTGGCGATATCTTTGGCGCCAACAACAGCACTGGCTTGGGCTCGTGGTGCGTGATTGCCTCATGCAGGATGGCTTCGGTCTCACCGGTGAACGCGCGCTCGCCTGTAGCCATTTCGTAGAGCACCAAGCCGAAGGAGAAGATGTCGGTGCGAGCGTCGAGCGGCTCGCCGTGTATCTGCTCGGGCGACATATAGCCCGCGGTGCCAAGCTTCATCCCGGTGCGAGTGAGGGAGTTTCCCTCTTCCCGGAGCCGCACGGACCCCGCTTTCAACAGCCATGCTGAGCGAGCCAGCCTCCTCGTCAGTTGTCATCCTGAGCGGAGTAAGTCCGCCCAGGGCGGATGAACGCAGTCTAAGGACCTCTATACCCTCATCATCGTCGCTATAGGAGGCCTTCGACTCCTCCCCCTCGCACTGCGCAGCTTCGTCGCTCAGGATGGCAGCATCGCCGCGGTCTGCCAGCTCCATCACCTTCGCCACCCCAAAGTCCAGGATCTTCGCCACATTCTTTTCGGTAATGAAGATGTTCGCCGGCTTGATGTCGCGATGAATGATTCCCTTCTCGTGCGCGGCTTCGAGCCCGGAGGCAATCTGGATCGCGATCTCCAGCCCCTCCGGCTCGCGTCAGGCGAAAGCGGCCATCGGCAAGGTGATCGCGCAGGGTCTTACCCTGCAGAAATTCCATAACGATGAACGGCTGCCCATCATGCTCGGCAAATTCATAGATGGGACAAATGTTGGGGTGGCTCAAGCGACGAGACGGCGCGTGCCTCGCGATCGAAGCGCTCGTGCGCCTTGGGATCGTCGCCCACCTCTTCCGGTAGAAACTTCAACGCCACGGCGCGACCAAGCTTCAGGTCTTCAGCGCGATAGACCAGGCCCATGCCTCCGCCGCCGATGACCTCCAGCACGCGGTAGTGCGAGACGACCTTGCCGGTCAGGCGCCCGACCTTGAGCTTGGCTTTGGGAATACTTTCAGTGTCAGAATCGGATGTCGCGCCCGACCTCTCCGCTGAACCGGACGACTCCTCGGCAGAAGAACCGTCGCTAGAGCCTATCCACTCCACCGGCACCATCAGCCGATATCCCCGACGCGGAATAGTTTCGATGTACTTGGGTTCGTCGGCGGAGTCGCCCAATGCCCGGCGCAACTTTTTGATGGTGTTGTTAATGCCGTGCTCGAACTCAACGACGGTATCGTTGGGCCACAACATCTTCTTCAACTCATCGCGGGTTACCAGGTCGCGCTCGCGCTCTGCCAACACCTGAAGGACTTGGAAAACCTGTTGCGGCAGCAGAATTGGGTTGCCATCACCGTGTAGCTCGCCGGTGCGCACGTCGAGAACAAAGATTCCCAGCCGAGCGCGCGTGGATGGCCGATGTTTCATGGTGAAAAAGGAGGTGCGTCATCGTACTACTTGCTTCGCCGCCGGAGAAAGGTTCGTTCTCAACCTCACTAACCTGCTCACCCGCAGAGACTTAGAAGCGGCTACTCCGAAGATAGAGAAAAGTTAGACACAGGGCATCGACTCCATTTGTGTTTGACCCCACACTCGCCACATCAGCACGACCTCAGTCGCGAACAGATGTGGGATTCACCCAAAGCGCATACAGAAATGCTACGCGCAGGGGGCCCCCACTGAGACGCCACGCCGACATCCGGTCGGCCGACCAACCAGGTGCCAGAGCGGCACCTTTTCGAAAGGAGATTTCAAATGGCCAAGCGTGCTTCAAATATCCTCTTCGGGCTGGTGGCTTCCGCCATCACCGCGGCATCGATCGCAGCCTCAGCGCAATCACCCCTCGCAGTTCACCCCGGCTCTGTTGGGACGTTTCTGACCTTCGATGCCCCAGGGGCAGGCACAGGCTACCAGCAGGGCACCATACCCGTCACGTTAAACCGGAAGGGAGCCGTCACCGGCCGCTATATCGATAGCCACAACGTGTATCACGGCTTTGTCATCACTCTCAGCGGGAGCGTCGTCACATTTGACGCACCCGGAGCAGGAACAGGCAATCAACAAGGGACCCTACCGTACGGCATCAGCCCCAACGGCACGATCGTGGGATTTCTTTTCGACAGCAAGAACGTCAGGCACGGTTTCCTTTGCGCACCGATGCGCGACCACACCTGTACAGTTATCGATACGCCACTCCATAACATCAACGCATCGGGAGAAGCGTCCGGATTCTTTGACGATGCGAACAATGTTCGGCATGGGGTTTTCCGGTCACCACAAGGGGAGATCACCCTATTTGACATGCGCGGCGCAGGCACATCATCCGGTCAAGGCACTTTCGTCTGTCCCGGATGCCTCAACGATTACGGTGTAGTACCAGGCCGCTACGTTGATAGCAATAACGTATCGCACGGTTATGTTCGCAATCGCCGGCGCGACAAGTTCACCTTCACCTCGTACGATGTTCCCGGAGGTGTGGGAACTTTCACCTCAAGTATCAACAATCCCGGCCAAATCACCGGAATTTCCCTAGACGCGAATAATGCCGCACACGCTTACATCCGTGATCCTGGTGGGGCCATCACTTCCTTCGATGTGCCCGGAGCGGGAACCGGCCCCGGCCAAGGCACTTTTCTCGGGAGCATTAACAACCGTGGCGTCTCCTTTGGCTACTACGTGGACTCGGCAAACGTTTCACACGGGTTTGTGCGCTCCGTCCAAGGCACTTTCAGGATCCTTGATGCTCCAGGAGCGGGCACAAGCAACCAGCAGGGTACGCAGGGAGGCACGATTATCGACTCAGGGCTGGTCACTGGGAATTATGTCGATGCCAACTACGTCCAGCACGGATATCTATGGGTCTCCGCGCTTCCCTGAGGCAGCTTGAATAATCGCTGAACCGCGCCCAGCGGGTTGGCACGTCTGAACACGAGAAGGGGTGTTTCTTGGGTGAACACCCTTCTTTCTGTAAAAACCTGAGCGGGTAGGCGCGTTCTCCTCAAGAAGCCTATCCCGCTTCTCGTTTTGGAGTGTGCTTCAGAGAACTAAGTGAGACCTTCATTGCTCGCGCCCACCTGTTTTGATCGAAGTCATTCCCGTTTTAGGAAGAGCACATTACCTTCGTACCCTCACTTCGTCCCGTTCTTCTTTTTATCACTTCTGCAACTTGTAAACTGTGAATCGAGGACATCTGAGAGTGTCTCAACGGGGCGAATTGCGCTAAGTTATTTGATATGAATATTTTGCCTGTAAGTCTCACGGGTTCAAGATTTTGCGGGGAAATTTTTTCGGCAGGTCAATGGAATCAAGATTTTACCGAGCAGCAAGGGGAGGGGGTACCGCCCC
Source organism: uncultured Acidobacteriaceae bacterium (assembly GCA_963758835.1). Classification (GTDB taxonomy): domain Bacteria; phylum Acidobacteriota; class Terriglobia; order Terriglobales; family Acidobacteriaceae; genus CAVVDY01. The sequence continues at coordinate 126,582 of CAVWWZ010000009.1, forward strand.
GGTAGCCAGCTTTCAGTAGTCGGGAAAGTCAGTTGTTCACTGGCCAGAAGGACAAAGCCGGGCTCTCGACCGTTAGTTAATTGCTAGCTCCTAATTGCTAGTTGCTGACTGCTTCACATCCCGTCATAGTTCGGGCCGCCGCCGCCCTCGGGTGGGACCCAGGTGATGATTTCGTACGGGTCCATGATGTCGCAGGTCTTGCAATGAACGCAGTTCGACGGATTGAGGTGGATCTCGAGCCCGCTGGGCGTGTCCGCCGCCTCAACCATCTCGTAGACGTTGGCGGGACAGAAGTTTTTGCAAGGATTGCCGAACTCGCGCACGCAACGCTCGTTGCAGATATCGGTGTCGTGAATGACGAGGTGAGCCGGCTGATCTTCTTCGTGCTTTGTGCCGGAGTGGTAGAGGTCGGTCAGCTTATCGAAGGTTAGTTTGCCGTCGCCTTTGGCCGGACCAATGAGGTTGGCTTCCGCGCCGCCATCGGCCGGGAGGTTGGATAGATGCCGCAACCTGCGATGGCCGGCATGGTTGGTGTAGCGCTCGTGCAGGCCGCGTCCGCCGGTGAACTGCTGAATGCCCGCATGAAACATGCCGGAGAGAAAGCCGTTTTCGAATCCCTGGTGGAAGTTGCGTACCGGCCAGAGCTCGGTCTTGATCCAGCTGTTGTCGACACGTTCCTGATACTTCTCCAGCACCGCGAGCGAGAAGTCGTCTCTTGCCATCGCGTCGTATGCGGTCTCCGCAGCGAGCATGCCGCTCTTAATCGCGAGGTGAATGCCTTTGAGTCGCTGTGAATTGAGAAAGCCGGCAGAATCGCCCAGGATCATCCACCCGTCGCCCGTGACCGGGGGAATCGCCCACCATCCGCCATACGGTAGTGACTTGGCTCCGTATCGAATCATCTTGCCGCCTTCGAGGAGCTTGGCGATGAACGGATGCTTCTTGAACTCCTGCAACACACGCTGCGGGTCGAGGCGCGGGTCGTGATAATCCAAGCCGGTCACGAAGCCAAGCGACACGATGTTGTCTTTCGAGCCGTAAATCCAAGCGCCGCCGTATTCCTGGAAGGTCAGAGGATACCCCATCGTGTAGATAACTTCGCCGGCAGCGATGCGTCCCGAGGGAACTTCCCAGAGTTCTTTCACCCCGACGCCGTAGGTTTGCGGATTGCGTGCCTGGTCGAGTTGGAAGCGTCCAATCAGTTGTTTTGTCAACGAGCCTCGCGTGCCTTCAGCGAGAATGACAACCTTGGCGCGAAGGTCGTATCCAGGCTCGAAGTTGCTCTTCCGGTTGCCGCTCTTGTCCACACCTTTGTCGTCAGTTCGAACGCCAACCACGCGTCCTGCTTCGAAAAGAAGCTCGGAGCCGGCAAAGCCACTGAATACCGTTATTCCCGCTTCCTCAACCTTGTTGCCAAGCCATTTCACGAACTTGTTGATTGAGATCACATAGTTGCCGTGATCACGCATCGGGGGAGGAGTAATGGGGAACTTGAATTTGCCGGTACGGGTGAGGAAATAGACCGCCTCTTTGACAACCTTGGCATCGAGCGGCGCTTCCTTTTCGAAATCCGGAAGCAGCTCACGCATGGAACGCGGATCAAGTAGCGCGCCAGAGAGGCAATGCGCGCCAATGTCGCGCGCTTTCTCCAACAGGTAAATATTCTCTTTGGAAAGCGGAGACTCTGGGTGCCCGGCGTTATGCTCGTCAATCAGTTGCGAAAGACGTAAGGCACACGCCATGCCGGCGGGGCCTCCACCGACAATAACTACATCAGCTTCCATGACGGGCCGCTCAACATCCGGCAGCGGCTTACGGAAGACGATCATGCTTAACCCTTCCTTCGATAATATGTGCTCGCTTCTAGCAGCTGCATGGAGCGCGAGCACACCCGTACGAATTTGCGTCGCCGGCGCATCGAGTGAGTGATGAAGGTCTATATGTCAGCGGAACACGCAGACTACAACCAACACCGAGAGCGGGGCAACATCAATCACGCGCCAGCCGGATAACCATCAAATGGATGCCTACGCACCCTTGGCCTTCTTAATCTCTTCGATCAACGGAGGCACAATCTCGAACAGATTGCCAACCACCGCGACATCGGAGATCTCGAAGATCGGAGCCTCTGAGTCCTTGTTGATCGCGATAATTGTATGCGCGCCTTTCATTCCAACGACGTGCTGGATCGCACCGCTGATACCCAGCGCCAAATACAGCTTGGGTGCGACCGTCTGACCGGACGATCCAACCTGCCTATCCATAGGCAGCCAGCCGGCATCGCAGATCGGACGCGAAGCCGCTAGCTCACCGCCGATTGCATCCGCCAACTGCTTGGCCATTTCGATGTTCTTTTGTTCCTTAATGCCACGCCCTACCGCGACAATGACCTGCGCCTGGGTAAGATCGACAGCCTGCTTGGCTTCCTTGAAGGGAGCCTCTGGCTTGTTCCGTATTACCTTGTCGCGCAATATCAATCTGTACGGTTTCGACCGGAGCGGGCGCAGAACCCATCTCAACTTTGTCGCCGCGGAATGCGCCGTTCTGAAAGGTCGCGAAGTATGGCGGATCTCCGGCAAAGGACACGTCTGCGGCAAACTTCCCCTGAAACATCTGACGGGTAAACAGCAGCTTTCCAGCCTTCGTATTTGTAGCCGATGGCGTCACTGATGAGCGATGCGATCGAGAGCAGTCGTCAGTTTGGGAGCGAAGTCGCGAACCTGATAGGTGTGCGGCATGAGCACCAGCTTGGGCTGCTTCTGATCGATGAGCTGCTTGAGTGCCGCTACGAATCCGTCAGGAGTATAAGGCTCGAGCAAAGAGGACTCGACGTCGTACACCTTGGCGACTTTGACTTTCGCCAGCTCGGCGGCAATTTGCGAGACGCCGGCGCCCACAACCGCGGCTTCAAGCGTCCATCCCGTATCGGCGGCGATGGCCTGCGCGCCGGTGAGCGTTTCAAAGGATACCCGATTCAGTTGCCCTTGCCGTTGTTCTGCGACTACCAGAATTGTGTCTGCCATAAGAGGACTTTCTATCGATCTCGTCAGATGACGCGAACTTCGTTGCGCAGCTTTTCTACCAGCTTCTTGACGACTTCTCCCGTAGGTCCTTCAATCACCTCGGTCTTCTTCGTTTTCTGCGGAAGGTAGAGCCGTTCAATCGTTCTGCAGATTCCCAGCCAGCGACGACTTAACGTCGTCGAAGGTGACCTTCTTCAGCGGCTTGTTCTTGGCCTGCTTGATGCCGATCAGCGTCGCATAGCGCAGCTTGCTGATTCCCGACTGGATCGAGAGTACCGCCGGCAGCGGCATATCAATGAACTGGAAGAAGCCGGCCTCGAGCTCGCGCTTTACGCGAATGCCCGAATCGGTTTTCTCGATCTGCATAATGATGGTTGCGTGCGGCCAACCCAGCAACTCAGCCAGTACCACACCCGTCTGGGCAAACCCATAATCATCGGATTGCAAGCCGGTAAAGATCAGGTCGAAATTTTCGTCCTTTGCGACCGCCGCAATCGCTTTGGCGGTATTGAACGAATCCAGCGAGACGAACTCGGCGCCTTCCAGGTGAATGGCCCGATCGGCGCCCTTGGCCAGCGCCTCGCGCAAGACCTGCTGCGCCCGTGCCGGGCCGCTGGTCACCACCACGACCTCGCCGCCGTGCTTCTCTTTCTGCTGAAGGGCGGCTTCCAGTGCGTAGGCATCCGGCTCATTCACTTCATAGGAAACGTCTTCACGAATCCACGTGCCGTTCTCGTTCAGCTTCAACGGCGCATCCTTCTGCGGTACCTGCTTCATGCAAACCAGGATTTTCACAAGGTCCTCGGAGCCACGACAGCCAATTGGAATCTAGTAGCGAACGGGCAAGTATAAATGAATCACCATTCATTGTGTAAGTGTTCGCCGTACCCCTCGCTGCGGCAACAAGTTACGAGCATCCGGCGACATCAGGGCTAGCCTTGCATTTGACTAAGGTCGGAAACTTTTCTGATCGAATCATTCACCGTTCGTAGGTCTCAGCCATCTCCGCCAGTCGCGCAGCCATGGCCGGCAGCAAATCTCCGGTGCGAAAGCGCCAGCCCCAATTACCCGACGCCGATCCCGGCAGATTCATGCGACCTTCACCGCCCACGCCGATAACATCCTGCAAAGGAAATAGCACTGTATCGGCAACGCACGCCATCAGGGTGCGAATCATTACCCAATTGATCTCGCTGCCATCGGTATTGAGATAACGCCGGGCAAAGTTCAGCTCTTTCGCAACGTCTTCCTTGGTACGTGTGCTGTCGCCGGCTCCAGTGCTGTGCCACCAGCCCATGACGGTGTCGTTATCGTGTGTGCCGGTATAGGCCATCAGATGATGCGGATAGTTATGAGGTTTGAAGTCGGGTGCCTGGGGATCATTGCCAAACGCAAACTGGAGTATGGCCATCCCCGGTAAACCAAATCGCTCGCGTAATGCTTCCACTTCGGGCGTAATTACGCCCAGGTTCTCCGCAACAATCGGCAACTTTCCAAGCGCACGTTCGAGGGCTTCAAACAGCGCCGCGCCCGGTCCCTTTACCCATCTGCCATTCACCGCAGTGGTGGCACCACCCGGGATTTCGTAATAGGCCTCAAATCCCCGGAAGTGATCAAGCCGGATCAGGTCGAGCATCTCCAATGAGCGACGGAAACGTGCGACCCACCAGGCGTAGTCTTCTTTCGCGTGCTGCTCCCAGCGGTAGATGGGATTACCCCAACACTGTCCGGTTGCGCTGAAGTAGTCAGGAGGAACACCGGCGATAACCCGAGGCCTACCGTCGGGCAGCAACTCGAACAACTCGGGACGCGACCAAACGTCAGAGCTATCAAGTGCGACATAGATAGGTACGTCACCCATTAGCCGAATGCCGTTGCGTGCGCAATGCGATTTCAGTTCCGACCACTGCCGCTCGAACTCAAACTGGATGAACTTCTGGCGCTCGATTTCATGGTGAAGATCGTGCCGTGCTTCTTCCAGCGCCGCGGGATCGCGTTGCGCGTATTTCGGCTCCCACAACGTCCACATCGCCAGTTTGTGCTGTTGTTTGAGCGCCATAAAAAGCGCGAAGTCGTCGAGCCAACGAGCGTGCTTGGCGCAAAATTCTTCATAGGCAGCACGATCCTCCCCGGAACTGACAAATCCCTCATACGCTTTGCTCAGCAACGGTAGCTTCCACTCAATCACGCGGTTGAAGTCGACGTGATCGGCAGGAAACAGCGGGCGATTGTCGAGGTCACGTTGCGTAAGGTATCCACGCTCAACCAGCACGTCGAGCGACAGCAGCAACGGATTGCCAGCAAATGCCGAGAAGCACTGGTAGGGTGAGTCGCCGTATCCTGTGGGGCCAAGCGGCAGCACCTGCCAGATCTTCTGGCCCGCGTCTGCAGGAAGTCAGCGAAGCGGTGGGCTTCGGATCCGAGCTCACCGATGCCATATGGTCCCGGCAAGCACGTGGGATGAAGAAGGATGCCGCTCGATCGTGGAAAACTCATGTTTGTTCGTCTGCGTGAACAGCAATGCTAACCGGAAGGGTACGAAAACGTGAAGTGCAGAAAACGCAGCTTCGTTGCAAAGCTACAGGAGCCGGCGGCAAGCAGGTCCTGCGACGGGGATCAGAGCAGACGCAATCATCACGAGCGTCCAAAGCTCAGGCACAACGGTACCGATCACACCGCTGGAAAAATCGGAACTGTTGGGGATTGTTTATTTCGAATTGCTGGTTGCTCTTCTATTCGGTCCGCATCACCGAGCTCGGGTCAATCCGCACAGCGCGCAGCGTGGGCGCCAACGCTCCTAACAGCGTTGTTATCAGGCACAGGCCAGCCGCTATGGAGAATGTCGCAACGTCGCCGGGTTTCACTCCTGCGAGCAAGCTCTGCAGCAATCTTGCCGCAAGGTAAGCCAATGCCAGTCCCGGAATCAAGCCGCTGACAGCCAACATGGCTCCCTGCCTCAACACCATAGCTGGAAATGTCGCCACGGGCCGCGCCCAAGGCCATGCGGATGCCAAACTCCTGCTGCCGCAGCGAGACCGTGAACGACAGAAGTCCGTAGATACCCAATCCTGCGAGCAGAATGGCGAGCGCTGTGAACGTTATCAGCACGCGCATTTGTACCGCAGCGCGACTCGGTTTGGCCGGCGACGATCTCCTCCATCGTTCGTATATTTGAAATAGGCTGTTGGGGATCGGCGTTGGCGATGATGCGCCGCACCGCGGGCACAAGGTTCTCTGGCGACTTGCGATGTGTGGACCACCAGGTCCTTTGGCACATATCCGATAAGCCATCCATCAGGCACCTGCTTGTAAGGCAGATATACCTGCGGCTCACTCCTCTGCTCCAACCCGCGCACGCGGATATCACTGACGACCCCTACCACTTCGCGATCATGCATGCCAAAGGTAAAGTGCCGCCCGATCGGCTGCTGGTCTGGCCAGTAGCGCTTAACGAATGATTCGCTCACCACGGCGACCCATTGCCGGTCTGCCGTATCGCCATCGCTGAAGGCGCGGCCCGTTTAATGGGAATCCCCAAGGTCGAGAAGAAATCGGGAGTAATGTACCGCAGGCTGGCGGAGTTTCCCGCGGAACGATTCTGTTCTGAGCGGCCATCCACGATGACCGGCCATATTCCGCCGAGCATTCGCATGGGAAGCCCGCTGGTGTAGGCAGCGCCGGTCACGCCCGGCAGGCTGCGAATATCGCCCAGCACCTTGTTGTAGAACTGCTCGCGGACGTTGACTTTTTCGTACTTCGGCAGCGGCAGTTCGGTGCGCATGGTCAGGATGCCGTCGGTGCGAAATCCCGGATCGGTCGACTGCACCTTCCACAGCGCACGAATCAGCAAGTCCCGACGATGTCAGCAGTACAACCGAGGTGACGACTTCGGCGATCACCAGCGCCGAGCGTATGCGATGATGTCCTGTGCCGCCGGTGCGCACGCCCTCGCGCAGTCCACTGAGACCTGCACTCCGCGAGGCACGCATAGCAGGCGCGATTCCAAAAGCGACAACGGTGAGGGCAGTAAGGCAGAGCGCAAACAGCAACATGCGGACATCCAAGCGGCGGAACCTGCTCGACAGGAAGAGCATTAGGTACCAGCCGCGACAGCAACGGCAGCGCAGCGAACGCCAATCCCACGGCGGCAGCACCGCCAATGATTCCCAAAATCATGCTTTCGGCAAGCAGTTGCCGCACGATGTAGCGCCGGTTCGCGCCCAGCGATATGCGTATGGAAAGCTCTTTCTGCCGTGCCAGCGAGCGCACCAGCAGAAGATTGGCAAGGTTCGCGCACGTGATCACCAGCATGCACAGCGCGGCGCCACACAGCGTGAGCAGCAGCAGCCGCGATTGGGTCGTCAGCTCATCGCGCAAGGAAACGACGTTGGCGTCGACATTCTCGTTCTCCTTGGGATATTGCTGCCGCAATCGCGCAGCGATCAGGCTCATCTCGGTGCGCGCCTGCTCCAGCGAGACACCCGGGCTTTAGCCTGCCGATGCCGATGATGTAGTTGTTGTCGCGCTCCTTGTAGGCGTCTTCGTCAAATCGGAAGGTCGTCCAGAACTGCGTCTCGCGGTCGGGAAAGTGGAAGTCGGCAGGCATTACGCCGATGACGGTGTAGGGTTCGCCGTCGAGGAAGATCGTCTTCCCCAGAACGCCGGCATCGCCACTGAACTCGTTTTGCCAAAGCGAATAGCTCAGAACCACGGTTCCCGGAGCGCCCGGCCGTATCGTCACGTTCGGTAAAGGTTCGCCCAATCAATGCCGGCTTCTGCAGTACCTCGAAAAGATTGCCAGTCGACGTGAGGCGCCGTCGATCCTCACCGGCTCGCCTACTCCAACCAGATTCTTGGAGTTCAAGTTGGTGTAGGCTCCCATGCCTTCAAACGAGGTGCTGGGCGTCTTGAAGTCGCGATAATTGGCCGGCGAGAGCTCCATGTGGGAGTAGCCCTTATGCTTCTCCCAGATTTCGACCAGGCGCTCGGGATGCGGGAACGGCAGCGGGCGTACCAGCACGAAATCCGCCAGCGTAAAGATCGCGGCGTTCGCGCCGATGCCGATGGTGATCAAGCAACAACGCGGTGATGGTGAATCCGGGCGAGCGCCTAAGCGAGCGCAAAGAATACGAGATGTCGCGCCTGGCGATCTCCCATTGCACCGCGGCGGCATTCGACACTACATCGACAATCGCCGCCAGCCAGAGCCACAGTCTTCGACGAGCACGCCGCTGCTGAGGCGAAGCTCCTGCTCGAAGTCGGCGCACATCTCGTCGCCATAGTCGGCGCGATACGACGAGGGATACAGGTGCAGCAACAGGCGATAGAGCTTCATTACGATCGTCCTCGGCACCACTCCGCAGGAGCGCGCCATCTTCAGCAGAGATGTGCAGCCGCCTTACTTCGGCCTGCGCTGCCGCTTTACCCAGCGGCGTGATGCGAGTAGTACCGGCGGCGCTCATCGTCTTCTTCCGGCGCGGGACGGGTCCTGGTTTCGACGATCAGCCCCTGTTCCTGCAGGCGTTGAATCGAGCGATAGAGCGTGCCCGCGCTCAGCTTGATCTCGCCATTGGTGCGCCGGGCGATGTCCTGAATGATGGCGTAACCGTGCCGGTCTTCATCCGCCAGCGACAGCAGGATGTGGAAGCGACGTGGGCTGCAGCGGTAGAAGGCGTCGAGGGATTCTTTTTCAGCCATGCGGCATCATTATATGCACACTGCATATAGTTGACACGCATAGATGTGACGAGGAGCTAAATGGAGTGGTGAGCGGCGGGATGGGACGTGATCGCTCAGTGCGAACGGCGCGCCTCCCGCAGCACCAGCATCTGATTTCGACTACTCCACTGTGAACACCGCCTTGCGGGCTACAGTCGAGTGTCCTGCCGAGTCAGTCGCCTTCAGCTCTACAACGTAGGTTCCGGGTTGCAGGCTGGAGATCGGCAAAGGCACGCCCATGGGAATGACTGGATTGCCCGGGATGACGGAAGACTGCGGTATCAGGAACCGCAGCTTCGAGCTGCTGACTTGCCGGTGCTCTGGTCGACAATGCTGAAGCTTCAAGACTGACCTTCGCCGGACTTCGACTCTGCGCAGCAACGGTTCGTAGACTTCAAGGTAGACCGCGGCGCGCTCGGACTTCTTGAACTCGGTTCGAGGCCGAAGGAACGAGTTGCAGCCCTTGAGTCACCAGAGGCGTGCGGTCCTGCAGCAAATCGGAATCGAGGTTCTGCGCCATCTCCGAAGCCTTGTGAAATTCCTTGCTGAAGGCCAGGTCGCTCATGCTGAATTGCGCCTTGTCGTAGGGATCGACAATCAGCGGGACCTCGAACTTGCCGAACTTGTCCCCGGTATTCACGGCGATTTTGAGACGTGTATTGTCCGCTCGCAATATAGAACTGGTTCTCGTAGTGATAGGGGTTGCTGGCGAGAGGTCGTCCAGCTGCTTCTTGTCCAGTTCCAGATCAAGTGCATCGCTAAAGCGCGCGGCGACCGTACCGTCGGCCTTGGTGGCAATGCCCATCATGTTCAACACTGCGTGATAGCGGCCGCCTTTGACCTTGTCGAACTTGCGAGCCGAACCGGGAACATCGACCGCCAGATTCACCCGCGCTGTTCCCGGGAGATGTATAGAAGAAGGGCGCGGAAACCGAGCCCTTCATATCGCCCGTTTGCGACGCCATGGCACGGCTCTCCATCTCTTTCCCGATCGCCTTGCCGGCCAGGAAATCTACCGGCTTCACCGCGCAGTAACCACTGCGCGAGCGCACCACCGCTCCCGAATGTGCGACCTGCACCTTCAGCGCGTGACACGAGCCGTCTTCAGGCGATGGAGGGATATATCCCAGCAATGTAGTATTCGCTGATCTCCTTGCCGATTTTGTCGAGCCCACCCAGCAAATCATTGCTATTGGTGATGACGAAGCCGCCCGTTCCCGTCGCCAGGCGTACATCACCTCCTGTTGTTCGGAGCCGGAAGACGGCGGAATAATGCTGATACTCGGCCGGGTAGGATCAAACGGATTGGGGAAAGTGCGTACTGGTGGCGGAGGCGGCGGACGGTCCGAGTGCCGCCGGTGGTCCCGCCGCCGGTTTTCCGCCGCCAGTGCCTCCGGTCCCTCCCTTTTGCGACGTAGACCAGACGCGGCGCGTCCGCTCGCCTGGTTCTGTCAAGGGATTCGCTGGCGTACACGAGTTTCGCAATCGTCGTCGATTTAATTCCGATGGCGTGCGAAGACTTGAGCGTTCCACGCAAGGCGCCGCTAAGTCCGCGAACATCCACGCGGATAAACAGCAACGTTGGCGCGATTACAGGCGCTGATTAGCGACGTCAGATCATACTGGTTGTCCTGGGTAAGCGGAAATCCCGAGGTAAGCCAGATCAGACTCTTGCGGCCCGGCAACGACGCCATGCTACGCGCCACGCTGCGCAACGCCAGCAGAACATTGCGGTTGGAGTAGGCGTCATAGCTGGCAAAAGACCGGTGATCCAAGCGAAGCATTCGTGCTGCTCGAATCGGTCGAGAGTTTGGGTGAGCCGACAACCTGCTTCAGGCGCGCAGTGTCATCGGTGAAATTCTGGGTAATGCGCATGGTACCCGCGTAGTCGATGACAGCGAAAAAGCGCCCAGGGCCCGCAATTGCCGTCAAGAAACTTTGCGGCTGCAGCGCGTGCTTGCGACTGATCTGCCGCTTTCATGGCGTCGTCGTCGAAGAACAGCACCAGGTGACGCTTGCTTTGCATGCGTTAGGGTGCCGAGCGTTCCGCGTGAAGGTCGTGATTTTCTGCTCCTTGATCGTCCTCGAATACCCGAAAGTCTTTCTCGTTCAGGTCTTCGATGTAGCCGCCCTTCTTGTCGGTGACGATGACGTCCACAAGCACCAGGCGCGATTCGGCGCTGAATTGTGCCGGCAGAAGTTCCGGGCTGGTCCGCTGGTTGTTGCGCGTGCACGCGAAGGAAAAGACCTGGCGCAGCCACCAGCGCGCTCAAGGAAAATGCCGCGAATAAAGAAAGAATTACTACCCAGCGAGAAGGGCGATACTGCATAAGACGGCCTCCAACCGTTATGGGATATCGACTACATCGTTCTGGGTCGTCATCTTGCCTTGCTCATCGCGCGCCACCACCCGTACCAGGTAGCTGCCGGGATCTATATCGAAGTTGCTCTTCACCGTAATGCCGGAGTTGAGCTTCGTTGATAGCGTGTCGTCCTTAATATGCATCTTGACGGTGTTGCTCTTGGCCGAGATGAAGTTGGCATTGCGGTCAAAGAGCGCAGCGACTACCGTTAGCTCGTTCAGGTTGCGGCCATCCGATTTTTGAAACTGCATCTGGCGGACATCCACATGAACCAGGACGGAGATGTGGTAGAATCGTCACCCGAGCGGAAGAACTGGGTCTGCACCCGCAGCGGCAGCTCGTGGATTTCGTTCTGCGCAAAGACCGCCTCGGCAATTTCGCGCTTCGCATCTTCTTCGCCGGATCCTTTCGGCTTAGGCGCGTAATAGCCTTTGCGCGCCTGAATGGTCAAACCAGATGCCCTGCTTCAACTCAACCTTCAGGCTATGAAACTTGCCGTCGTTGTTCAGGTTTTGCGGTTTAAACCCCAGCAGATAGGAAAACTCTGGCGGCGCAGTTAGTTTCGCGAGGCCGCCGGAGAAATCATTGTTGTTATGGAAATATTTGCCCCCCGTGGCATCGGCCATCTGCATCAAGGGATCGGACTGCGCGGCGTTCGAGCTCTGTTTGTACTGGAGAATTTGGGCAGAGGCGATCGATGTTCCAGAAGCTTTCTCGCTGATATCGGTGCCCAATAACGGACTGGGAGCGGCGCCGCGCAGGTCAAGGATGCTCACCACGACTCCAGCGTGGATCGCGCGATTGAGGGAATCCGTGAGCGCCGCTTGCTGCGGACGTCCAACGTAGAACCCGGGTGACAAAAACACCAGGGTGCGCTGTCCCGCGAAGGAACTGATCCGCCTAACGATGTCGTTGAAACTCTGAAGCGCGAGATTTTCCTGGGACTCGCCGAGACTAACTTCGCGGTCCGCCGCTTGCCGCGCGATTACCCGGACTGCGTTGTTGGCGTGACCTTCAAATTGGCACGCCAGTACCTCGGCAGTGATCATGTCGAGAGCCCGTGAGTCCTGGTAATTCACGATCTGATCGGCGATGTAGTAGTCGATCGGAGGGCAGGCGCCGGGACCCGATCCGGCTTGCGGCCTCGGCTGCAACCGGCGTACAGCAGCACGTAGACGCTCCTTATCGGCGGTGAAGTCCTGCGTACCCTGTCCGGATAGGGTGAAAATCGCCAGAAGCTCGCCCGGAGCCAGCGAGTCGATCGCCTGCTCAGCGGCTTTACGGGCATTTGTAAGGTCGTTGGGTGTCGAGTTCAGGTCGTCAAACAAATAGGCCAGTCGCAACAAGTCGGTTGGATGCGACCGAACTTCAACGCCTGGAAGTGTGGCTGCTGTCGCGGGTTGAACAGCGGCAGCAAGCTCATTGTGCTCGACCGAAAATCTCGTGATGGTCTGCGGCTTCTTATCGTCGAGCAAAACAAAGTCGTCTTGTTTCAGATTGCCGACCGCCTTCCCTTGCCCGTCGCGAACCACGACCCGGACTTCCACGAGACTCACCTTAACCTGAAACGACGGTGCCTGCTCCTGGGTACTGATCTCCGACAGGTCGGTGGTTGCGCCGGTAATGGGAGGCGCCTGGTTTGCCGCGTCGGGTGAGGACTGGGCAAACGCCGGAACTGAGGTGACAACAACGAGGAACAGCACAATGCGCAGTTTCGCAAAAGTCATGACAGCTTGGCCGCCGCGGGTGGACTAGCAAGCCTACAGCGAAAACCCTCGGTTGTCGAAGTAGTTGCACTAGAACTACCAGATCAGTTGACGAACTACTGGATATCAACCACTTCGTTCTGCGTCAGCATCTTGCCTTGCTCGTCGCGAGCCACGACGCGGACGAGATAGCTGCCGGGACTCACATCGAAGTTGCTTTTGACCATAATCCCTGAATTCAGTTTGCTGGCGAGCGTGTCGTCTTTGATATGCATCTTTACGGTGTTGCTTTTCGCCGTCACCAGGTTCGCGTTGCGGTCAAAGAGCGCCGAAACTACCGTCAGCTCATTCAGATTTCGGCCATCGGCCTTGTGGAACTGCATATGGCGCACGTCGACATGCACCAGCACCAAGACCTTGGCGGAATCATCCCCCGAGCGAAAGAACTGGGTCTGCACCCGCAGCGGTAGTTCGTGGATTTCGTCGTGGGCAAAAACTGCCTCGGCGATCTCACGCTTGAACTGCTCGTTAGAGCCGCCGGGCAGCGGAGCATAGTAGCCTTTGCGAGCCTGTAGCGTGTAACCGGATGGCTGTTTCAGCTCAATCTTCAGAGCATGAAACTTGCCGTCATTCTTCAGGTTTTGCGGATTGAAGCCCAGCAGATAGGAAAACTCCGGCGGCGCGCTCAGGTTAGCCAGTCCACCGGAGAAATCGTTGCTGTTATGCAGGTACTTGCCACCGGTCGCGTTGGCCATCTGCATTAGGGGATCGGATTGAGCAATGTTCGCGGCTGCCTCGTAACGGATCATATTCGTGCCATACACGGTGGACCCGAATGCTTTCTGGCTTATGTCGACGCCCATTGGCTGCTGCGCGAGTACCCCCCGCAAGTCCAAAGTGTTGATAACGACTCCTGCCGCTATGGCCCGGTTCAGCGAATCCGTTAAGTCTGCCTGGCGGGTTAGTCCGAGATAAAAGCCGGGAGAAAGAAGCACCATTGTGCGCTGCCCCCCGAACTGGGAGACATGACGTAAAACCTGATTGATGCTTTGGAAGATGAAGTCTGATTGGGCTTCACCAGCGCGATACACGCGATCGATCGCTTGATGGGCGGACCTTTCCTGAGCCTGCAGCAAGAGTCGATCTCTCTCGATTCTTGCGGGATCTATAGGAGTATTGCCATCAAATTGGCACGCGATGATTTGCTGCACCACCATCTTGAACGCCTCTATATCACCGTAGTTGGTGAACTGGTCGGCGATGTAATAGTTGATGGGTGGGCAGTCGCTGACTACTGAAGCGCCTTGGGGCCGTGGCTGTAACTGCGCTACAGCCGCACGCAATCGCTCTTTTTCGCTGGTGAACTCCTGTTGGCCCTGGCCGGACAAGGTAAAGATGCCGAGAAGTTCGCCCGGGGCCAGCGAGTCGATCGCGTGCTCCACAGCCTTTCGGGCATTGGTAAGATCGTTCGCGGTAGAGTTGACATCGTCAACTAGATAAGCCAGCCGCCACGACCTGGCAAGCTGCGAGCGAATACCGTCGCTTGATTGTGTCCCCGCTGTTTCGGCTTTAGCAGCAGCGGTCGACCCATTGGACTCGGGGGCAGGCTCATTGCGTTCAACCGAGAATCGCTTGATCGTCTGAGGCTTTTTGTCGTCGAGCAGAACAAAGTCATCTTGCTTCAGATTGCCGACTGCATTGCCCTTCGCATCGCGAACGACGACGCGAACGTCGACCAGGCTTACCTTGACCTGAAACGTCTGCGTCTGCTCCTGCGAGCTGATTTCCGGCGGCTCGGTGGTTGTGGCCGGCACTGACGACCGGGTGTCGTTAACGGCTCCGGAAGAAGACTGCGCGAGTGCCGGAACTGCTAAGAACGGAATCAGTCCAAGCAACAAGACCGAAGAGAGACGAGGCCTAAATGGCATTCGGCCAGCCGCCGCCTTCCTACGATTTCCGCTCATCGTAGTCATGGATTCAGAGCTCCACTTCTCACGCAGTTTACAGGGATTCCAGGCGAAGCTAGACCAAAGCAAGTAACCCAGGGTGTTGGGAAGAGTTGCTGACGACTCACAGCAAATTGATGCGCCGTTTCAGGAAGGCCGGTTAGGCTGCGTCCTCGCGCTGCTTGAAGCGTAAGCCCTTGCGGTAGAGGCCGTCGCTGCCTACGTCAAAGACACGATTGTAGCGGGCGCGGAAGTTCTCCTGTGCGGCGCTGGCAGCCAGTTCAATCAGTTGTTCCTCCGAGTAATAGCGGCGCAATTCGGCGTAGAGCTCATTGCTGACGTTGGCGGGCGTATCGGCAAGCGCATCGGCCATGCGGAGCAAGACCTGCTCGGCGGGAGGAAAACCACTGTAGCTTCCCTCGCGAACAGCGGAGATCTCGTCGTCATTCAAGCTGTACATTCTGCCCCCGGCAGAGTTGGCATCGATTCAAAACGGACACCCTACACGCACCGCGGTCCGTAACATCAGCAGGGAACGCAAACGCTGCGGAATCCGTGCCTTCTGCCCCAGCAACCACTCGGTCAGCACGGTGACCCAAAACACTCGCGGCACCCGCGCTGTAATCTTCTGCGGCGTAAGATCGCGACCTAGTATCTTGCGGACTTTCCTGAACACCTGCCGCATCGGCAACGACGTCTGCTGCGGATTGACTCCTTCCACTCTCGCCATATAGAACCGCCTCGTTAATTTAGATGCCCATACTGGGTGCGAAGCTGGTAAGTAGCAGGCCGCGAGTCTAGTGACGGTGCGGCGTCTATCGATTTATGGTCACAACTTCCTGATACCCGTGCTGCCGTGCTGGGATCGAATTGTCTCGTTCGCTAATGGCTGGTTGCTAGTTTCTAATTGCCGACTCGGCCAAAAAAGAGAACCCTCCTTTTTGGGAGGGTTCAATGGTTGGCTGCTAATAGTGTTAGCTTCGCTCCCTGAAATGGCGCAGCGAGCAAAGTTCCCCGTCGCCGAGACGTCTTACGCGCGCACGACGTTAGCGGCCTGGAAGCCTTTGGGTCCCTTGGTGAGGTCGAACTCGACCGTCTCGCCCTCGTTCAAGCTCCGGTATCCGTTCTCCTGGATCGCCGAAAAATGTACGAACACATCCTCGCCCGTGGACCGCTGAATGAATCCGTAGCCCTTGGCTCCGTTAAACCACTTAACTGTACCTTTCTCTCTCACAACTACTCCTTTCGCACACTTAAGCTGCATGAGATACCCCTGCTCGGCGGACGCACGCGCGACCCTGAGAGCACGCGCGAGAGACGTCTCGACGTCGCCGGGAAACGTTTCCTTAAACAAGGGTTGCCGCTCAGCTCGCAGTACTTCTGCAATGGGGGAAGGACCGAAGGACATGTCGAAGGGAGTGATGCGAGAGCATCACAAGCACGTCCTCTGAGCCCAGACAATGCGAGAATTCTCACTGCTGACAGAAACATCAACCCAAATACACATTCCAGCCGTTCATGGCTGAAAGCCTCCCGCTCGTCCTTCTGAGAGGGAAGCAGAGCATAATCGCAGGAACTCGGAATTTTCGCAAGGGCTTACTTCACAGCAGCTTGTGAGCATCCTGGCGAGATTCTGGTTAGTCCTAGGGTCATAGTAGTTGAGGCGGCATGGGACTCGCGCGAGGACACCGCGCGGGCGGAATCAGCTTGCGGACTGCCTGGCGCAATCCTGCTAGCATTGAAGGATCCATGAGCGAGAAGCCCGAAGTGACTGTCAGCGAAAGTTTTAGGGGCCGCTCAATCTCTCACGCTTCTACTGAAACATCCGCGTCCCCGCTGGAAGCAGACGGTACAGCTGACCCGACCTCTGGCCCCTTGCGCACCGGTGATGCCGCCAGGCGCCTGTTGGAAGCAGACGACGCGGAGCACCAGGATGAGGTCGAACCTCCTCCGTACAGTGTTACCGGACGCCTCGTTCGCTACGGATTGCCGGCGCTGCGCTACCTGCTAAGGACAGAAGTCCACACCTACGCGTTCTCGGTTGCGGCCAATGCCATCCTGTCGTTTTTTCCCTTCATCGTTCTGCTGCTGACGGTCACGCGCCGGGTATTTCACTCGGCAGACATGTACAACATCGTGATTGAACTGGTGCGGCAGTACCTGCCCAGCAACCAGGACTTCGTCGTCCGCAACCTGCAGTTCCTGGCCAGCGTGAAGGGCCGCGGACAGGCGTTGTCCTTTGTCATGTTGCTCATCACCTCGACAGGTGTCTTCCTTCCCCTTGAGGTGGCACTCAATAGCATCTGGGGATTCAAGAAGAATCGCTCTTACCTGATGAATGGCGTGGTAGCTCTGGGGCTTGCACTGGTATGCGGCACTCTAGCGCTGCTGTCGGTTGCCGCCACGGCAAAGGGCCTGAATTATTTTGCGTGGAAAATGGGGAGCGAGACGCTGGTTTATCGCAGTGGCGAATTTCTGCTGCTGAAGATTGCCGCTATCGTGTGCAGCGTCGCCATCTATTTCGTGATCTATTGGCTTCTGCCCAACGGACGCGTGCCGGTACGCGCCGTGCTGCCCGCCGCCATCATCATGGCGTTGCTTACTGAGGCTGCGAAACATCTCTATGTTCGGTCGTTGCCTTGGCTGAATTTTCAGGAAGTCTACGGTCCGTTTGCCGTATCTGTGACCCTCATGTTCTGGGCTTATATCAGCGGCATGTTATTGCTGGTGGGTGCGTATCTTTCCGCGGCCAAACACAGCGACCGTACGCAGGCAAAGCGGCAAGAGACTGCTGCTTAGCGCTTCCCTTTGGGCTCGTTGCGCGCCCGGTTCTTGATCCAGATCGGCGTGCCCACAAATCCAAACGCCGCGCGAATCTGGTTCTCCAGAAACCGCTCGATAGGAGAAGTGCAGCTTCACCGCGCGATCGGTGAACAGGATGAACGTGGGCGGCGACGACGGCCGCCTGCGTCATGTAGAAGAATCTTCACCCGCTTCGACATCGGCACCGAGGCGCGCTCGAAATCGATGTGGCTGAGGAAGCGGTTCATCTCGCCGGTGCCGATGCGCTTGCGCCGCTCGCGCGCCACCAGCTCCAGCGTGGAGAAAAGCTTGTCGAGGTTCTTGCCCGGTTGACGGCCGAAACAAAGACCACCGGCGCATAGGACAGAAACTTCAGATGCCGCCGCACCTGTTCTTCGTAGATCGTGCGGTCGGCCGGAGGCTTGCCATCGGTGCGAGCCGTGGTCACCAGGTCCCATTTATTGATGACGATGATCACCGAGCGCCCGCTCTCATGCGCGTAACCGGCGATGGTGGCGTCGCTGCGGTCACGCCTTCGACCGCATCGATGATGATCAGCGCCACGTCGGCGGCTTCCAGATGCTTGCGCGCCATCACCACCGAGAGCTTCTCGGCCATCAACTCGGTTTTGCCTTTGCGGCGGATGCCGGCGGTGTCGATGAAGCGATAGGTGTGGCCGTCGCGCTCGAGCAACTTCGTCGACGGCATCGCGCGTGGTGCCGGCGACCGGCGAGACGATGGCGCGACCGGTTCCGGTCAGCGCATTCAGCAGCGTCGATTTGCCGACGTTGGGCCGGCCGATGATCGCAACCTTGGTCTCGCGCGGCTCGGCTTCGGACTTCGCCCTTCCTGCATGCGACTCAGCTTCGGAATCGCTCTCGGCTTGCTTCGGGTTCCAGTGCAGTCCAGCGGTGGCGCAGGCGATTCGCTTCCTCCGGCAACTTCAGTCTCAGGCATGAACTGCAACACATGGTCCAGCAACTCGGCCAGGCCGTTACCGTTCTCCGCCGAAATCGGGAACAGCTCTTTGATTCCTAGGCTGCGAAATTCTTCGGCATAAGGCTCCAGCTTCGGCGTGTCCATCTTGTTCACAGCGAGCAGCAGCGGCTTGCCGGTGCGCAGCAGCAGTCGCGCCAGCTCCATGTCGGGCGAGGCCAGCTCGGTGCGGCCATCGACCACCATCACGATTGCGTCGGCTTCTTCCAGCGCAACCCGCGCCTGGCGAAAGATCTCCGACGGAATCAGCGCTTTGTCGTCGGGAACGATGCCGCCGGTATCGACCACGCGCAGCTTGCGGCCAGCTCCACTCGATTCGCCGTAGAGGCGGTCGCGCGTGATGCCGGGTTCGTCGCCGACGATGGCGCGTCGCGATCCGACCAGCCGATTGAACAGCGTGGACTTGCCCACGTTCGGGCGGCCGACGATGGCCAGCGTGCCCAGTGCAACTGGCGGTTTGCCTTGCGCGTATTGACTGGATCTCCGTAGTTGTATTACGGCGGAGTCACTGTAGCTCTTTCAGCAGCAACTGTTACCCGAACAGCTATTATAGGGACTAAGATCCTCTCACCGTGTCTTCCACCATCACAATCCGCCGCCTGGCCGCGCGATTGCCGTCGCTCTACCAGTTCTTCGGTCCCGGAGGCCTGCTGGCGCGCACGCATCCGGCCTACGAGTTTCGCCGCGGGCAGTTGCAGATGGCCGAAGCCGTGGAGCAAGCGCTCGAAGAGCGCCGCCACCTGATCGTCGAAGCCGGCACCGGCACCGGCAAGACGCTGGCGTATCTGCTGCCGGTGATTCGCTCGGGCAAGCGCGTCATCATCTCGACCGGCACCAAGACGCTGCAGGAGCAGCTCTTCTTCAAGGACGTTCCTTTCCTCAAGCAGCATCTGGGCGAGCTGCGCGTCTGCTACATGAAGGGCCGCGGCAATTATCTTTGCCGCAAGAAACTCTACGACCTCACCGACCAGCCAGTGCTGAACGGGCTGGAAGAGATCAGCCAGTTCCAGCATCATCAGCGACTGGGAGAAGACGACCGAGACCGGCGATCGCGCCGAATTGGCCGAACTGCCGGAGAACAGCCACCTGTGGCCCAAGCTCGACGCGCGCACCGATCGCTGCATCGGCTCCGAGTGCCAGCAGTTCGACCGCTGCTTCATCACCGAGATGCGCCGCCGCGCCGCGGAGAGCGACATCATCATCGTCAACCATCACCTGTTCTGCGCCGACCTGGCGATCAAGGCCGCGAGCCGATCTCGCCGCCGATGCCGGCGTGCTGCCCGACGCAGGCATCGTGGTCTTCGACGAAGCGCACGAACTGGAAGACGTGGCCGCCGATTATTTCGGCGTGACCGTCTCGAATCTGCGCGTGGAAGAGCTGCTGCGCGATGTCGAGCAAACGCTTGCGCCGGGCTGATATGCCTGGCGGTCGATGTGCTGCAGGCATGCGGCCGGGTGCGCGAGCATTCGCAGTTTTTCTTCTCGCTGATCCCGCCGGGCGAGGGCCGCTTTGCCTTCGAGAATCGCGCTGAGTTTCTGGAAGAAAACGGCGACGAGTATCTCGGCCTGCAGAACGCGCTGATGCACCTCTACACCGAGCTGCAGGCGATTCCGAAGAAGCCGGACGAAGTGCATGCCATGTCGCGCCGGGTGGAAGAGCTGCGGGTGCAGCTGGGCTTCATCCTGGAAGCGCAGCAGCGCAACACAGTCTTCTGGATCGAGCGGAGGGGCGACAGGCGCGGATATCGCGGCGGCAGTGGCGGCCAGCAGAACGTTTTCCTGCAGGCCACGCCGATCACCGTCTCCGACATTCTGCGCACCACGTTGTTCGAGCACCTCGAGCTCGGCGGTGCTGACCTCGGCGACGCTGGCGGTCGGCGGCGGCTTCGAGTACATACGCGGGCGCCTCGGCATGCAGCATGCCCGCGAGCTGGTCGTGCCTTCGCACTTCGATTACGCCAGCCAGGCGCTGCTCTACGTTCCGCCCGACCTGCCCGATCCGCGCGATCCGCGGTTCGTCGAGAAGGCGTCGCAGCGCGTGCGGCAGCTGCTGGAGATCACGCGCGGGCGCGCGTTCTGCCTGTTCACCAGCTACGCGCTGATGAACCAGCTTGTACGAGCGGCTGCTGGGCGAACTCGAATTCCCCATGCTGCTGCAGGGCAGCGCGCCGAAGAATGCGCTGCTGGAAGAATTCCGCATGACGCCGAACGCGGTGCTGTTTGCGACGTCGTCGTTCTGGCAGGGCGTGGACGTGCAGGGCGAGCAGTTGAGCTGCGTCATCATCGACAAGCTGCCGTTCGCGGTGCCCAACGATCCCGTGGTCGCGGCGCGCATCAAGGCCATCGATGAAGACGGCGGCAATGCGTTCTTCGAGTACCAGGTGCCCGAGCGCGGTGATCTCGTTGAAGCAGGGATTTGGGCAGGCTGATCCGCTCGCTGCACGATCGCGGCCTGCTGTGCCTGCTCGACAACCGCATTCTGAAGAAGCAGTACGGGCGGGTGTTTCTCGACAGCCTGCCGAAGTACGCGCGAACGACGGACTGTGGAGAAGGTGGAGGAGTTCTTTGGTGTGGGAAGAGAAAACGGCCAGGGTTAATCCCTCTCGAAGAACTTCCTAATCTGCGGCCAGTATTTCTGCACGATGAACTCCGTCCTGCCGTGGCCTCCGAGCGCCAGAAGCGTCAGCTTCGCACCCGTTTTCTTCGCAAACTTATCGACCGATCGCCACGGAATGCTGGGATCATCTTTGGCCTGGAACATCCAAATCTTCGAGCCATCAATCTCCCCGACGTGATGCACCGGGTTGAAGAACATTCCCGTGTAGAGCTTGTTCCAGTTCTTTTCTGACAGGCGATAACCGTGTCCGAAGGCCTCGTCAAGGTATGTAACGTAGCTCGGATTCGTAGTCTCGGCTTTCAATGAGTTGCGTAAGATCGACCAATCCACAACCGGGCAATTGGCGATCACGCGCTTCACACGGGGATCAAGCGAGCACAGGATGGCGGTCGTTCCTCCGAAGCTCCCGCCGATTACGAAGATCTCATCGGGGGTGACACTGAATGTTTTGCCAAACGCCACTTCCCTGATCGGCTCTTGCAGGCTGCTGATCACGTCCAATATATCTTCGTGCGGGGAACGACTGAGAAACCGGCCGCCGCTCTCCCAAGAGCCCCGATACCGCGGGTAGAATACCCAGTAGCCCTTCTGAGCAAGCCACTCGGCGAATGGCTGTTTGCGCGGAATGCCGGGCATGCCGTCGCAAAGAATGATGACCCTATGCCGCTTGCGCGGGCGGGCCGGAGCAAGAAATTCGGTAACAATGTCCTTGGCGAAGCGAGTGCGGAACATGCCTCAACATAGTAGCGCGAACCCCGGAAACGATAATCGTCACACCTTTACTCGGCTATTCAGCTACTCACACTGTACAACCATGATCACCCCCTGCCCTCACAAGACCTCTTGCGACGACTCGATTCCGCATTACCATCTGCTTATCTATGGCTCAACTACAAAGCAACGGTGCTCTATTGACCCTTAATACATGGCGAGAGTGGGAAGGCAGGATCGTAGGCGGTAGGTTTCAGCTTGGTCCCTATCTGGGCGGAAGCGATTGCAGTGCCGTCTACCTGACGGATTTCGGCGGCCGGCGCGCAGTCGTCAAACTGATCGGGGCGGAAACTCCTGACGCGGAGGCACAGCTTTCACGCTGGGAGGCAGCGTGCAATCTCGTGCATCCCAACCTGCTCCGAATTTTCGAGACCGGCCGATGGCACGCCGACGAGGAGCAGGACATGTTCTTCGCCGTCATGGAATATGCCGACGAAAACCTGGGTGAAATTCTGAGGGAACGCCCGCTTTCCCCGGTTGAAACCCATGAGATGCTCTTGCCGACGTTAGCCATGCTCGAGTTCTTACATCATCAGCATCTGGTGCACGGCGACCTGAAGCCGGCGAATGTACTGGCAGTTGGGCAAGAGTTAAAGCTAGCGCCGGATGGCGTGCGACGCTTCGGTACTCGCCTTAGCGGCCCCGAACAAGAAGACAAGAGCGCCGCACCAGAGGTATTCGCCAACGGAGTGTCGGCAAAGAATGACGTATGGGCTGTGGGATTGCTGATATTGGAATCTCTGCAACCCAAGCAGGCGCTCGCAGACACGCTCCAGGGAAGCCGTGCGACTTCGATCGAGAATTTGCCCCAGCCGTTCGCTGACATCGTCCGCGAATGCCTGCGTGAAGATCCTGCGAAACGTTGCTCAATCGCAGATATCCGGCAGATGCTGAGTAGCCCCGTGGAAGAAAAGAAGCTTGGGCCAACGATTGAGTCAGACCTGAAGGCGAATCTTGCACCCTCAAAGTCGGCAGACAACGAGTCTATGAACGCGCAACAACCTAACAGCGAATTTGAGAGTCCGAAGCCAGCAGTGGTCATCAGCGAGCCTCAGGTTGAAGCAGCGGCCACCCCGATGCCCAAGGCGCGTGGCCCGGAAATCGACCTGGACAAAACGACTGGCACGACGCAGCAGAACTCCGATAGTCCGCCTTATCTTAAGCCACTCGACGAAGAGGTGGTCGGACAGCGCAAGAGCAAATTTTTGCCGTTTGCCGTCGCAATTTTCGTCGGACTGATTGCGGTCGTTTTGCTCGTGCACTTTCTACGCGGACCTGGTGCTCGCAAACCTGAGTCGATCTCGGCGCAACCTCCTGCCGGAGCCGCGCCAAGCCCTACCGCAGAACCGACACGCGTTGTCGAGCCGGTCGTAAAGTCTGCGTCGGGCGCTGTCGCGCATCAAGTTTCGCCTGAGGTATCGCACGTCGCGCAGAACAGCATTCACGGGGTGGTGAAGGTTCGAGTTCAGTTAAACGTGAATGAGATGGGCAAAGTCACGGTGGCCGGCCTCGCGGCACACGGGCCAAGCCAGTATTTCGCGAAGCAGGCGCTTGAGGCTGCGCGCCAGTGGACCTTCACGCCGCCGGTCGTTAACGGCCAGCCCATCGCCAGCCGCTGGATGCTGGAGTTCGACTTCCGGCGCAGTGGCGTAAAGACGGAATCGAAGATTGTCCAGCCAAAAGCATAGGGGCGCAAAAGCAAAGGCGCGATCGCTCGCGCCTTGCTAATTGCTATCTGCTGATTGCCGATTGCCCGAAGCTAGTCGTGCACTCCGTCCATGAACGCCCGCAACTTCCGCGAGCGCGAAGGATGACGCAGCTTGCGTAGCGCTTTCGCCTCGATCTGGCGGATGCGTTCGCGTGTCACGGCGAATGACTGGCCGACTTCTTCAAGCGTGTGCTCGGAGCCGTCTTCCAGCCCGAAGCGCATCTTGATTACCTTCTCCTCGCGAGCCGTCAACGTGCGCAGAACCTGCGCCGTCTGCTCCTTGAGGTTCACGTTGATCACCGCTTCAGCCGGCGAGACCACCGCGCGATCTTCGATGAAGTCACCCAAGTGCGAGTCTTCTTCTTCGCCGATCGGCGTTTCGAGCGAAATCGGCTCCTGCGCGATCTTCAGCACCTTGCGCACCTTGGCCACCGGAATATCCATGCGCTTGGCAATCTCTTCCGACGTAGGCTCGCGTCCCAACTCCTGCACCAGCTGCCGCGAAGTGCGGATCAGCTTGTTGATCGTTTCGATCATGTGCACCGGAATACGGATGGTGCGCGCCTGGTCAGCAATAGCGCGGGTGATAGCTTGGCGAATCCACCATGTGGCGTAAGTC
Organism: uncultured Acidobacteriaceae bacterium; assembly: GCA_963758835.1. Taxonomy (GTDB): domain Bacteria; phylum Acidobacteriota; class Terriglobia; order Terriglobales; family Acidobacteriaceae; genus CAVVDY01. The sequence goes on from CAVWWZ010000009.1 coordinate 150,851, forward strand.
GAGAACTTGTAGCCACGGCGGTACTCGAATTTGTCCACCGCCTTCATCAGGCCGATGTTGCCTTCCTGGATCAGGTCGAGGAACTGCAGCCCGCGGTTGGTGTACTTCTTCGCAATCGAGACCACCAGTCGCAGGTTGGCTTCGATCAGCTCGCGCTTGGCGTACTCGGCATCGACGTCGCCCTGCACGATCTCGCGCTGCGTTCGCTTCAGTTCGGCAAAGCTGGCGCCGGCATCCTGCTCGAGCCGCTCCAGGTCAGCGCGAATCTGCCGTGCCTGGCGGCGGTATTCCTTTTTCTGATCATCCGAACGCGTCTGCTCGGAGCGCTTGTCGAAGTTCAGCGCCTGCTTATCCAGGCCGCGCATACTGTCGACGGCTTTGTTGACGCGGTCAATGAGTCGCTTGCGCTCCACATTGGTAAAACCAAGCGTGCGGATGACCTTCGAGATAGCGACCTGCTCGCGTCCCAGCTGCCAGCGCACCTTGCGATTCAAGCGAGGATTCTTGCGCTGCGGCGTTTCGGCGAGTTTTTCAGCCAGCTGAATCGACTTTTTGTAGTGCTTGTTCAGCTCGTCGATGCGGCCAGTAATCTCATTCAGTCGCTTAAGCAACACCTCTTCGGTGATTTCCTCATCGTCGAAGAGGACGATTTCCTTGATGGAGCGAACGCCGCGCTTGAGGTCCTCGCCGATGGCGACGATCTCGCGAATCACGATCGGCGAACGCGACAGCGCCTTGAGCACGCGAAGCTGGCCGCGCTCAATCCGCTTGGCGATCTCTACTTCGCCTTCGCGCGTGAGCAATGGAACCGTTCCCATCTCGCGCAGATACATGCGGACGGGATCGTTGGTCTTCTCCATCGTGCCGGGCGTGAGGTCCAGTTCCATGTCCTCGCCGGCTTCGAGCTCACCGTCAAATTTCTTGTCGGATTTGGGCCCCTCGAGCACATCAATGCCCTGCGTACCGATAGTCGTAATCAGGTCATCGAGATCGTCGGGCGAATGGACGTCGTGCGGGATGAGATCGTTTACCTCGTCATAGGTGAGGTATCCCTTCTCTTTGCCCACATCGATCAGTTTTTTAATATCGTCGTACTTGTCGTCTAAAGCCAAGGCAGAATTTCCCCTGCGTCGCGCCTGCTGCAAGGCGCGCGATTAACGTGCACACGTATGGCGGGAGCAGTACCGAAGTACCGGCATATGCAGAAACCTATCGAATTTTAGCATGGGCCAGGGCCGCCCTCCTAGCCTTTTGTTCATTTGCATTCGCGAACAAGCCGCAAAACCAACGCGCGAAGACACAACTCTCGCGCACACATATGTTTAGATGTCAGTTGTCAACGGTTGGCTTCAGCTATTCTACTCAATCAGTTACGAGCCACGTGCGTCCCCAGCTGCCCTTGTCGCCTGCTTCAGCCGGAGTCGCTCCTGTGCTAGTTGCGCCCTCGAAGCGACATCTTGCTTCGCCTCCAACTCCTTCACTCGGCGCTGTAGCTGCTCGAGTTCCCGTCGCTGGTTCCGCCGCTTCAGTGACCGCAGGGCGCTCTCCAGCAGCTCGGGGGTCAGTTCTTCGCTGGTGTGCATTAAGGTAGACGCAAGCAGCGCCCGTTGGTCATCGCTCAGAGGCAGTGACATCGGGTCAGCGCCCTCTTCCACCCCAGTCAGCAGTGCATTGAGAAGTTCCTCCGCACCGCAGCCGGCATGCAGCGCATCCTGACGCAGCGCGAAGTGCGCCTGGCGGGCGGCGTCAAAGTCGGGGTCCTGCCCTTCACGACTGCTGATGGGAGCGTGCGCCAAATCGCGCGCAGCTAATGCGCGGATCAGCACCCGTTCGGCATCGGTGCATCCTGAGTTTGCCGGCGCGCTGACATGCTGGGTCGATCGCGCGGTCACAGCGCGCCTTAGCTCTTGCCTTAGCACCGAGGACTCGATACCCAACCGGTGTGAAATTTCATTCGCCAGCTCGTCACGCACAATACGACTGGGAACCCGCTGCACGTGCGGCAGCAGGAAGTTGACGGCTTTCACCTTGCCTTCGGGGGTGCGAGACGGGAATTGTGCGCGGGCGCGGTCAATCAGGTAGTCGAAGTAGCGCGACGAGTGATGCAGCGCCTCGCCATAGGCGTCTTTACCCTTCTTCCGGACGTACAGGTCAGGATCAAAACCGGCCTCGAGCGTCAGCACCTTGATTTGAAAGTCCTCGCTCACCAGCAGACTGAGTGAGCGCTCGGCAGCGGCGGCTCCGGCCGTATCGGGATCGAAATTCACCACGATGTTCTTGCTGAAGCGGCCCAGCAAGCGTGCCTGCGGCTCAGTAAAAGCAGTACCTGAGCTGGCGATGACGTTCTTGAATCCGGCAGCATAAATCGAGATGCAATCCATCTGTCCTTCGACCAGGATGACGTAGTCGAGCTGTCGAATCGCCTGCTTGGCCTTGTCAATGTTGAAAAGCACGCGCGACTTGGAGTAGATGGGCGTCTCAGGCGAGTTGAGATACTTTGGGCCCGGATTTTTCGTCAGTTGCGAGAGTTCGGCCGGTGAACGCGATCACCTTCCCCTGCTCGTTGGTGATGGGAAACATCACCCGGTTGCGAAACTTGGAATACAAAGCAGTTGTCGGTGGTCGGTTGTCAGTTGTGGGTGTCTGGGTCGCGCCCGGGGTATCTGACAAATGATCTTTTTCTTTCCACGAAAACAGGCCGGACTCGCGCATCACTTCTTCGTTGAACTGGCCGCGCACGGCATCGCGCAGCAGAAAGCCGCTATCGGGCGCGAAGCCGATACGGAACTCGGCAATGATTTCCGAGGTAAGCCCACGAGATTTGAGGTATTCGCGAGCGTGCGTGGATTCCGACTTGCGTAACTGCTCCTGAAAAAATCCACAGGCGCGTTCGTTGATGTCGAGCAGACCGCCACGCTGTTTTGCCTGCCGCGCTTCATCCTCGGAGGCATACTGCATCTTCGGGACAGCAATGCCAAGCTTGTCGGCAATCAGGCGAACGGATTCGGGGAAGGTGATGCTCTCGATTTTTTGAACAAAGGTGAATACGTCACCTGACACTCCGCAGCCGAAGCAATGGAAGAACTGATTGGTGGCGTGTACCGAGAACGACGGGCTCTTTTCCTGGTGAAACGGGCACAGCCCCTGATAATTCTGCGCTCCGGCCTTGCGCAGCTTCACATACTCGCCGATGATCCGCACGATATCGGCCTGCTGCTTCAGCGTCGATGCGAATTCACCGGGGTTAGCCATCTAAGTAGTTTCGATTATGTGACTACGGCGCGCCAACCTCAAAGAGGGCTAGCGCTGTGGATTCCTTGTGGAGGGCCAAAGTTTCCGGTGCAAGACGGGGCGATATCTTGATTGTTAGCGCGTTTGGCGCGATTCAGCCTCACAACCTCCGTCTGCGCAAGAACACGGTCATCAAAAAATACGCGAAGGAAGCCAGCCCGGCATACAGGAATCCGTTGGCGAAGATGATGGTTCCCACCGTCATCACTACTGCCAGAGTGCTGTCGGAGGTGGCTTCCAGATATTCCAGCCAGCAAGAACGGCGGGCAAATCGCGATTGAAGCCACACGCGCTTGCGAGCTGAAGATCGTCTGGGTGGTAACGCCAAAGTCCGCATAGGGCGACCGCTACCGCCAATCCCACTCCGAAAGCGAGGAAGAGTACGGTCAGGAAAGGCTTGTTCTTGTCGGCAGGATGAGAATTCATGGATTAGGCGTGACTTGCCGATAAGCAGTTCGAGCGGGAATACGCCCGGCGCTTCTCTGGCCGCGACTGTAGCGCGCCGGCGCACGCCTCGCTTTTTTCATTATGACCAAAGCCATCGTACTGCTGCTGTGCGTTCTATTATTTCGGGCCATACTCCCCCGCCGGAAACGGCGCACTAACACCACAATCACTCCCTACGGAAGTGTATTCGATGTTGCCGTGCCGACGGAGCTGGCGTGCTCGGCGTTATGCGATCCAATCCAGCTGAACCGACGATCGAGTTTCGCGCTACTACCGGTGAGCCATGCTATGCTGGCCGCGAATCGAGAGGTGGCGAGCTATGAGCACGCAGGCAACAGGCGCGAACTACGCGAGTCCGATCGCGCACAATATGGTGACGACGGCGTTCGTCCTGGACGGCTACGTACTAGGCGCAATCTTGGATTGGTTCGCGGAATCATCGTGCGCTCCCGGTCTATCGTAGGCACCATCGGCGCCAGTTTGCAGACACTGATCGGAGGCAACATCACCCTGCTGACAAACCTCTGTGAGCAGACGCGCGAGCACGCCTTCGACCTGATGCTGCAGCACGCGGCCGAACTCGGGGCCAACGCTGTCATCGGCATGCGTTACGACGCAACCGAAGTCATGCAGGGTGTAACCGAAGTACTGGCGTATGGAACGGCGGTGTACGTGGAGAAGAGTTCTTAGCAGTTAAGCACCGCCAACAAGAACGGCGGCTCGCGCCGCCTGGTCATTCGTCAATGGTGAGCCCGGCAGGAATCGAACCTGCGACCCACGCATTAAAAGTGCGTTGCTCTACCAACTGAGCTACGGGCCCTCCACATACCTAAATCTAACACGATCCGTGTCTCAGTTCGCTTACCGTCTCTTGCTCACATGCCAACACCGCAGTAACAAGAAGATACTGGAGCACCCAGCATGAAAAGGTCGCCCTGAATCGTGCTTCAGGCTGCGCTCAGAGCACATCTGCTTGCACGGTACGCAGCTCTCGGCGTTGTTTTGACTTACCGCGAATGGCGGGTAAGAGCGTCGTTAGTCAAAGCAAAAAAAGGCGGCGCCGGAGCGCCGCTCTGCTGAGTTGCGCGCCCCTATGGCGCCGCCAAGTGGATCAATAAAGGCCTAAGCCTGTTAAGTGCCAGCGTCCCCAGCTGCTACGGGACGATAGCGTTGATGAAGTTCGCGCCGTTGGGTGTGCCAACGCCGGTGACATTGTCCCAGCCGGGATTCGTCGTCAGGGTACTGTCCTCTCCGAATCCAATCGAATACCAACGCTTGGACGACGCGCTCTGATAGAACGCGCTGGTGAACTGCGTTGGCACATCGGGACCAGTCAGTTTAGTCGCAGACCAATACTGCGGCGCGCCGCCGGTGAAGATGTTACCCGCAACGTTCGTGTTTGAGAACTGTGACTTCTGGACGACGTCCAGCACCGCATTATTGGGCAACGAATACATATACGGCGCTGCTAAACCAGCGGAGTGGCCGTTTTTCTGCTGGCTCTTCTGGTTTACGATCGCCCACACGCCAGAGAACATCGGGCATGAGGCGCTGGTTCCGCCAATGACGCCAACCGAGAAGTTTCCTGGGTTGTCATACGACCAGATGATGGTCACGCCTGTGTACGGATCAGCCGTGAGCGAGACATCGGGTTGCTGGCGTCCCGTGCCGGGTAGGCCGCTCTGGTAGGAAGGCTTGGGGAAGAACGTGCTCTCACCGCCGCCGCCACCAAAGTAGAAGCAATTTCCCGCCGGGTTATTGTCGCTGAAGCAGAGTGGCGGGTTGTCCGGAATATTGTCGGGCGGCTCCGCAATCTTGGTGAGAGTTGTGCCCCAGCCGGTCTGGAACTGAATGCTGTAGTCGGAGTTCAAGAATACACTGACACCGCCTACGGCTGTGGCATGGGGAGAGTCGGAGGGTACGCTCACCGTGATGTGGCCCACGTCACGGAAGAAGTCGCCGTTGTCGCCAGTGGAGAAGTTGACCGAGACGCCCATCGCCGCGGCACTCGCGTTCAGGTCGTCCCAGGCCTGCATGTTCTGGGCATCATCGTCGAACTCGTCTCCACCGTAACTGTTGGAGATGACGTTGCCAAGGCTGTTATCGAGCGAGTACTGAATTGCGCCCATGAGGTTGTTGTCAAAGTTGTCGATAGCCTCGAGGAGCACGATCTTCGCGCCCGGGGCCATCGCGTGCGACCACTCGATATCGAGCGTGGTCTCACCCGCCCAGCCCGCATCGTACTGCGGCGGGCCCTGGGGGTCGAACACTGCAAAATTCGCTGCCGGCAGGCCAAACGTGCTGGAGAACTCTGCGATGTCAGTTGCGGCCGTCGGAGAGCCAAAAGCATCAACGATGACGACGGTTTGCCCGGCGCCATCCAGTCCCGAGCCATAGACGGAAGTCAGACCATAAGCAGTCTGCATCGCTTGCGGCTCATAGCCACATGGCGGCAGGTGTCCCTGGCCATTATTGATATCGGCACCATAGCGGTTCCCCGAGTACAACGCCGCCGGCATCTTGCCCTCGGTGGTGTAGGCATGGGTCTCAGTTCCGCGATAGCACTGGTATTCCCAGTAAATCTGTCCCGGTCCTTTTCTACCAACATTCAATGGCCTGCCCTTTTGCTGATCCATCGCCACGACGTGATGTGGCTTCATGGGCACCTGGTGCAGTCCGCCGATCGAACCGACGATGCCCGAGAGCTGTATCGGAACCGAGGGGTTGTTCACGTTGGAATAGCGCGTCTCGCCGTTGACCAGGCGGAAGCGACTGATCTGAACACCGAACGCCTTCTGGACCTCAGCGACGGTGCCGCGCGCATTGACGGTGTAGTTGAACTTGTTTACCGCTGTGACGTTTAGTCCCTGCGACTTCAGGTACTGCTGCACCGCGGCGGCTTCTTGCGTCGAAGGCGCAAAGCGGGCCGCGTACTCCGTGGGAGTCAGCCATTTCTGGTACATGGGTGACTTCTTGTCGTAAAGCTGCTTCAAAAGCAAATCGCGTCCAGCGCGGTCGTGCAGCCCCAGCCGTACGCTGATATCGATGGTTTTGGCGGGATTCTCAGCTCCCAGGTTTTGCGCGCTGGCAACGTACGGCGGCACGCTGTTTGGAATCGTGGTAGCCGCGGCGGTCGAAACCAGCGCAGCCAACAGCACGAGGGTGACGGTGACTCCGAGGAGTCTCGACGTTGTGCTTCGTGTCATGATCAGAATCTCTCCATTCAAACTTGGTGAAATTGTGGAGATACTAGGCGGTACCGTTCGCATTGCGAACTTCCGCCTCCGCAAAGGGCGATCGGAGGTCTAGCGTGCGAGCCTGCGCCGCACCGCTCCCGCGACTCCCACAACGCCGCTAGCCAACAGCACCAGACTGCTCGGCTCCGGAACGTCGCCCAGCGTGGCCGACCCTCCAGAGAGAAACGTTTCGTTGCCTCCGCCGAGGGGCACGTTCTGCCCTAAAACAATCGACAGCGCGTAGGTACCGTCGCCCTCCAGTGGGGCGAAGTTGAACAAGCCCGTATACTCTTGCGTGCTGCCGCAGTAGCCGCAATCTGACACTAGAAAACTGCCTACCAATGAATTGTTGATGTAGACGTCATTCTCGTAAGAGTTCCCTGGATTACCGCCAAGATTGTTGATCAGGGAAAAGTCGTACGCGAGCGATTGAATCGAGGTTTGTCCGGTGAAGAAGATCTCGCTGACAAAATCGCCGGAGGTGAAGAGCGGCTCCGACTGACTGCCTAGGTTGCCCATGAAGTCACAGGCGTTAGTGTTGCAGCTAAAGCTGGTATCACTGGGGAAGGTGACGATGGAGTCACCATAAGCCAGCCCAACGGCGAAAAACGATAACACCACCGTTAGGAATACTGCTCGCACGCAAAGCTTTTTCATTCCATCCTCCGCTAATCGTGTATGGACCCGCATGTTTTGACTGATTGGGGAACGTCTGTTCTTTGGCGAGGTCTCTCCCGTCTAAGTGTGCAACAGAAATTCAGCAGGGATCACGCCGAGCTTTCCTGCCGGGGGAGTTAATACGTCTGCCGGAAAGCGAACTAATAATAGTCCTAATATCCGTAAATTCAAGCAGGAAATTCGACTATCAACGATAGTAGTTGAATCCCCGAACACAAAAATGCGGTGCCGCGAGGCACCGCTGCTGAGCTGCGCACCTCTTACGAGGTGCGCCAGACCGAGGAGCGAAACAACTACTTGGTCAACTACTGCAAGCCGAAGAACCGGTTGGCCATATCTACCGGATACGAGACACCTAGACCGGTTACCAGGTCGTAGCCCGGGCCAGCCGGGTGTCCGTTACTGCCGGTCACTACGTCGTAGTAGAAGTAGTTGTAGTTCGAGCCGGCTGTGTTGAACAGCTTATATGGATGGTAGAGCTGGTTGCCAATCATCTGTGGGAAGTCCGCCTTGCCAAAGCTCCGACGAGCAGCTTCAACCACCGCAAAGACTCCGGCCACGACCGGCGTCGACAGGCTGGTACCGATAACACGTCCATAACCACCATTGCCACTGTCGTAGATGTATACCGGGGATCCCCCAATAGCCGCCACGTCAGGAGCAGCGCGATGCGGCGAGCACAGGCTGACCCCATTGCTGGTTTGATAGGCAGGTGCGGATTCATAAAGACTGCAACCGCCGCCGCTACCACCCCATGCGGTTTCGTTGGTGCGATGGAAGTTGGAATCTAGCGTGAGCTGCGTTCCACCGATACAAGTCGCGTAGATCGACTGGCACGGATAGATCGCCGGTGCTCCGTCGTCGCCGGAGGCGAACAGCAAAGGCACATTCAAGCCTACCCATGAGGCGTCTTCCTGAGTCTCTCCCGGAAATTCGTCCTCGCCCCAGCTGTTGGAAACGAAGTTCGCGCCTTCGAGCTTCACAGCAGTCTGCACTGCAGTGGCAAGGTCTGAATCTTCGTTCGTGCAGCCTTCGACGAGTACGATCTTGGCGTTGGGAGCCATAGCGTGGGCCCACTCGACATCGAGCATGGTTTCCACTTCCCAGCCGCTATCACTGCCGCAGAAATTTGTTCCGCCGTTCTGGTCCACATTCTTGAAACAGCCGTTCTGGGTCGTGCACGGCGGCAGACCCATATCGTTGCTGAAGAAGTTGAGGTCAGCCTCGACGTTGGGATAGTGGAACGCGTCGGTGATAGCAATAGTTACGCCTGCACCGCCGTTGCCGCCCACGACATTAGGCGTGCCGTAGGCAACCGCAACCGAAGGCGGACAGAAGCCACTCTTGTTGCAATTGGCGGGCTTGGTCGGAGGCTGCCCAGGCGTGAACCCCCCGTTAACCCATAGGAAGGAACGCATGTGGTGCGGAGGAGCAGTCGGCATCACCGGCTGTGGATGCCCTGTCCGCTCGGCCAGAGCTGCCAGCTTCTGCACCTGGGTCATGGGTGCCCGCTGGGCGAAGAGTTGGCAGGCCAGCAAAAGTATTGTGGCAATAACAATCCATTTGATCAGTTTCATTACAGCACCTCCTGCGACTTGCGATTCATGCGTCGGCGGATCATGCCCGCGAGACCGAGGGCGGAAGGTCCGAGCAGCAGCAGAGTGCCTGGTTCAGGCACGGCTGACGTCTGAAGGCCCATGGTGCCGATCCCAAAGTCGTCAGCGCCGTTGATGTCCTTCACGCTGAATTGGATGGCGTATACATCGGCGGTTGTGTCGTAGGCTCCGATGAACAGTGCCGATCCGCTGGATTCAGAATCACCCTGAGCCGAGAATGAGCCCAGTTCCTGGAAGTTGATGTCAAACAGCGTGACCGTGGCCGTGAAGGCGCCGAAGTTGTGAGCCTGAATGTACGCCCCAGCTCCGAACACACCTACACCGAAGTTCGCCGCTATGTCAGCAGGATCGTTGCCCAGGGTTGAAACCCCGTTGTACACAATCCCCATGTTGGCGGGAAAATTCCCATTCCACGACACGCCTTGCTGCCGCACTTCAAAAGGCTGCTGCGTGCCCACGTTGCCAATGAATCCCGCTACCCCTCCGGCGGAAGCAAATGCCGAAGGCGACGGTTCAACGAATGGTGTGTTGGCGCAGCTGTTGAACTGAATGCACCAGTCGACCTGATCCTGAAACAGGTTTGGATCTGTGCTCCCGATGATCGACGCTGAAGCGTAGGTCGCGCCCATCGCACAGCAGAGCAAGAAAAGCAAAGTTGCTTTTTTCACGTTCCTCCTTATCCTTGCAAAACCGCTAACGCAACTAGCGGTAACTAGAAAGTGAAGAGATCATATCTCTGCTACGACCTGCCAAATGTAAAATCGACGACTATTGACAGTAGTATTGTTGCAGAACTTTAGTACTATCTGTTGCAACAGCAGCCCCGAAGGCAAGACGGATTTTTCCACGGTCCGCGTTGTAAACAGCTATCTGGACGTCGATAGGGTTAACAGCAGGGGGAAATTCGTGCCAATCATATTCGCCTTATCATGTCAGCTAAAGCGGAAACGTCAACTACTGCGTGTAGTTTTTAGCGGATATTCCCAGAATGAAGAAGCTAAGAATAATCTCGTCAAATGCGAGAACGCGTCAGTAAATATGGTCCTTACCTATTTATCTATCAAGGGCGCGGACACTGAGCCGGGCTCGCGGAATATCTCTCTCGCGGTTGACAGTCAGCTACTCACCGAGAATGTTGGATTTATGCGGGAAGCATGGAACAGAGACGGTTGTGGATAGACTATTGCCCGAGCAAGGGCTTCGATTTTGGATCGGCGAACGAAACCAGCTAGTTGTTCGCTCCGTTGCCGTCGCGAACTTTTCTCTTGATTTCGATATTCAGCCGCTTGATTTTCTGATTCAGGGTGGAAAGCGGGATGCGGAAGCGGTCGGCGGCCTCGGTCTGGTTCCAGCCGCACTTTTCCAGCATGTCGCTGATGACGCGCCGCTCGCAGTCTTCGATGATCTCGAACAGCGAGGCGTCGGGACGATGCTCCATCATGCGCAAGCTTGCGGCCGCGGCCGATCAATTGTCGGGCAGCAGATCGGCGGTGAGTGCCGGTCCGTTGGCCAGCACCACCGCGCGCTCGATCACGTTTTCCAGTTCGCGCACGTTGCCCGGCCAGTCGTAGTCCATCAAGGGACGCAGCGCCTCCGGCGTAATTCGCAGCGGGGGCTGCTCGTTTTCCGCGCGAACTTGTCGATGAAGTGGTTCGACCAGCGAGCGGAATGTCGTTCTTGCGCTGGCGCAGCGGCGGCAAATCGATGGTGATGACGTTCAGGCGATAGAAAAGGTCCTCGCGGAACTTGCCTTCTTTCACCTGCTGCTGCAGATCGACGTTGGTCGCGGCGATGATGCGCACATCCACCTGGATCTTCGTTGATGCCGCCCAGGTGCATGAACTTGCCGGTCCTGCAGCACGCGCAGGATCTTGGCCTGCGTCTCCAGGCTCATGGTGCCGATTTCGTCGAGGAAGAGCGTGCCGCGATCGGCAACTTCGAACAGGCCTTTCTTGCTGGCGATGGCGCTGGTGAACGCGCCTTTGACGTGGCCGAAGAGCGTTGATTCCAGCAGGTCGGCCGGCATCGAGCCGGTGTTCACCGGAACGAACGCGCGATCGCGGCGCGGTCGAGTTCATGTGGATCGCTTTCGCGATCAACTCCTTGCCGGTTCCGCTCTCGCCCTGCAGCAGCACCGTCGAGCGGCTGGGAGCCACCTGCGCCACCAGGTCGAAGATGCGCAGCATCGGCTCGCTCTTGCCGATGATGTGTTCGAAGTTGTAGCGCTGCTTCAGCGCGCGCTTGAGCTGGATGACTTCTTCTTCAGCGCGGCGGCGGCCGACCGCGGTGCGCACGTCGGCCAGCAGCTTCTCGTTGTCCCAGGGCTTCTGGATGAAGTTGGTCGCGCCCGCCTGCATGGCGTTGACGGCGTTCTCCACCGTGCCATAGGCGGTGATCATGATGACCGGCAAGCTCGGAGTCGCGCTCGCGGATGTCCTGCAGAATCTCGATGCCATTGCGCTCGGGCAGAGCGAAGTCGAGCAGCACCAGGTCGAAGGGCCGCTCGGCGATGCGCGTCAGCCCTTCCGTGCCGTCGTTGGCGGTCTCGACCGCGTAGCCTTCGAATCTCCAGCAGAGTCTGCAACGACTCGCGGATCGCGGCTTCGTCGTCGATGATCAGCACCGAGCCCGGCGACGCGGATTCGTCGCGGCCGGCGATGGCTCGGCTGACTGCTGCTTCAGGCATTGACTGCCTTTCTAACCATGGGAAATTCCATGATGAATGTTGTGCCCTCGCCGGGCTTGCTGTCGACGCGGATCTTGCCGGCGTGTTCCTGAATGATGCCGTAGGTAACGGAAAGGCCCAGCCCGGTTCCGCCGCTGTGCCCGGTCTTGGGCTTGTTCTTGGTGGTGAAGAACGGATCGTAGATGCGATGGAATGTGTTCCTGCGCGATGCCGCTGCCGGTGTCGGCGACCTTCACTTGCACGTTATGTCCGTTCTGGGTGCTGATCATCAGCGTGCCGCCGGCCGGCATGGCGTCCTTGGCGTTCAGGAACAGGTTCAGAAATACCTGCTGCAGCTTGCCGGTGTTGCCGTGGATCGCCGGCAGCTCTGGTTACAGATCCTGCTGCACCTTGATGCGCGCCGTCTTGAACTGATGCTCCAGCAAGCGTCAACGTGTCTTTGATGACGCGATTGAGGTCGACGTTGGTAAATTCCGTGCTCGAAGTGCGCGAGAAATTCAGCAGGCTGTTGACGATCTCCGAAGCGCGGAAGGTTTGCCTCGTGATTTTGTCCAGCAGCGCCGACTTGCTTGGTCGTCGCCGTGGACCTGCTTGGCCAGCATCTGCGCGTACGACGAGATCACGGCCAGCGGCGTGTTGACTTCGTGCGCGACGCCCGCGGCCAGCAAGCCGATGGACGACAGTTTCTCTGCCTGCGACAGCTGCGATTCCAGTTCGATGCGCTCGGTGATGTCGTCGACGATGATCAGCCGGCCAATGACGCTGAAGTCTTTGCTGACCAGCGGAGCGATGGCGATGTTGGTAACGCGCGTGTCGCCCGCCGTGGTGCCCAGCCGGAACTTGTACAGGTTGTGAATGCCCTGCGTCGGCCGCACCCGGTAATACTCTTCCAGGAATGCCGGCGGCAATACCTGCGCTCAACGGCCGTGCCCAGAGCGTCGGCGCGCGGCAGCGCGAACATCACTTCCATCTGCGAGTTCCACGACTCGATGCGGTCTTCCAGATCGACCGCCATCACGCCCACGCTGATGGACTCGACGATGTTCTCGTTGAACTCCTTCAGGCGCTCGTACTGACCGGCCTTCTCTTCCAGCGACTTGTAGAGGCGCGCGTTCTGGACGGCGATGCCGATGTAGCCGGCCAGCGTTTCCAGCAACTGCACGTCTTCGCTGGAGAGGAAGTCGCCTTCCGAGGTCTTGCCCAGTCCAAGCACGGCGATCATGCGGTTCATCACCGTGCAGGGAATGTAGTAGTTCAGCTCCAGCTGGCGAATCGCCTCGCGCGCCGCGGGAGTCTCGCGCACGGCCTGGTTGGTGTTGTCGAAGAACAGGTGGCCCGCCTCCCACTCCGGCCGCTCGACGATGCAGGAAGTCGAAGATCAAGCCCGCGCGTATTCGGAGATGCCGTACGACTTCGCCAGCGAGAACTGCTCCGGCTGCTCGGGATTCGACAGGAAGATCGCCATGCGATCGACCAGCAAAGTGCGCGACAGCCGGTCGACGATCGAGCTGAGCATCTTGTCGAGATCGGTTTCGGAGTTCAGGTCGCGGCCGAACTCGATCAGCGTCTTGCGATAGTCATAACGCTTGCGATAGAAGAACTTGTCGAGATACTCCTGCACCCAGTTCTTGAACGGATCGAACAGCAGCGCCGTGACCGCAATGGCGATCGACCAACGCCGATCGGTCCGGCGCTCGGGAAGTTCTGGTGGAACAAGCACGAGACGCCATGCCGACCGCCGCGAAGTAGGCCGCCGTGATCGCGCCAGCGGCGATGGTGTACGCCATGCCGCGCTTGAAGATCAGGTCCACGTCCATCAGGCGATAGCGGAAGATGGCATAGCCGAAGGTCAGCGGCAGGAACACCAGCGACAGCACCGAAACCTTCATCGCCAAGGCCGGCGCGTCGCCGCGCAGGTAGGGAATGATGTAGAACAGCGTGAACGGCGCGACCGCGAGAATGGTTCCGCGCGTGACCCACTTCATCTGCTGGCGCAGGATGGCCGTCTCGGCGTGACGATAGCTGTGCCACAGGACGCACGGTCGCCAGCTACGAAGTAGGCCGCCAGGTACACCATCTGCACCCGATCCAGGTTCCAGCGCAGGACTCTCGCTCGGCTGCAGCAGGTCAGATCAGCGCAGATGTGGACCGCCAGCAGGATCGCGCCCGGAACGTACACCGCCGGAATCAGCCAGCGGCTGCCGGTTGACCACGCCGCTTGCGCTCGGGGAAGGTCAGCGAGAAATGCAGGAACAGCGCCGGCTGCAGCAGCCAGGCGACCACGTTCGACCAGTAAACGATCCAGTCGAAGTCGTTAAGCTTGCCGGTGTAGTGGAAGGCGTAGAAAATGAACGAGACCAGGCAGAAGACGTAGAAGTGCGTGCTCTTGGGCGCCGTCCAGCGTCGCAGCAGGACGTACATGCCGATGCCGAGATAGACCAGCGCGATCAGCCGCAGACCCAGAGTAGAGCGAACGGTCGGCGGGCACCAGGATCAGCGGGGCTTCCACCGTGCACGCCCTGGCGCAGCAGCGAATAGGTAGCCTTCGACCAGATGCCGACGCGATAGAGTTGCCGCTCCAGGCTGCCGACGTTGCTGACATCGTGGCCGTCGACGGAGAGCAGCAGGTCGCCACTGCTTTACGCCGGCCTTCTCACCCGGGCTATCCGGATCGACTCGCTCGGCCTCGCAGGTGGCTGCCGTGCTTCGACCCACCAAACGCCATCGGTCGGGGTGGGAAAGTCGCTGCTCTTCTGGAAATTGATCCAGGCGAACACGACAGCGGCGACGCTGAGGAGTCCCAGGAAGACAGCGAAAAATCGTGTTTGCAGGTCTTTCGGCATCGGTCGCCGTTGCTGGCGTGGTTTGCCGGTTTGCGCGAGCACACCGGCCCTTGCCGCCATTTCCTGCAACTCGGATGCCACGAAATCGACTCTCACACCAATACTAACTACTGCAGAATCATGTACATCCTAAATTGTAGAACACTGCTACGCTGAAAGATATGGATTTTGGAATTATGATGTGAAAAAAGGGAGGCGAGATTTCGTCCCGTGCGTAGCACTTTGATGGCGATTGGAGGTTCACCATTCGGATGCACTTCTAAATTTGGAAACGGACGATGAGGGAATGGAGCCGACGACTAAGGTGCTATCTCGCCAGATAGGACTTGAGCTTTTCCTCAATGGCCGAGGAATCAAGATTCTGCGCCTCGGTTCAGCTCCCCCAATATCTGTTCGACGACCTGCTTCCCTTCTTGCCGCTCGCGATGCAGCAAGAAACCGTCGAAGATGTGCTCGCCACGCATGGCGTCAGCGATTTCCGTGTCCTTGTCGTGCTCGCCCAGTTCCGTGAAGTACACGACCTTATATTGCCCGGTCAGAGACGTGTCTCGGTAGATTTCGAACATCACTTTCTTGGTGTCGCTGGTGAGAGGCATGGCGTCTGAAAGATTTTATCGTGTTTTGGGAGTGCGAACCTACAGGTCTGTCATCCTGAGCGAGGAGCGTAGTGACGAGTCGAAGGACCGCTATGGCACCCGTGACCGTGCTTGGGGTAGGGCTCCTTCGACTTCGTTCGGTCGCTTCGCGGCCTCACACCGCGCAGGATGAAAGTTACTTTCTTCCACCGCAGCTGACCACTGACAACTGCTTTTAGTCGTTCGCCGACGACAACTCCGGCTGCGACTGCGGCTCGATTCCAATCAGCGGAACCAGGTCGCTCTCCTGCCGCACAGACTTGTGCGTCAGGTTCATACGCAGCGTGCGCTCGTACTCCGCTAGCTGGCGCTCGAGCTCGCTCGCGGCATCGGCTTTCTTCAGCAGGTCCTCGCGATAACGCTTCAGGAAGTAGTCGATCGTCTCAACACGAATCTTGATCGAGCCGGTCGGCTTGTTCTCATCGAGGTCTTTAAAGGCGAAGTATGGCGTGCCCGAGTTCTCGATGATGTCTTCAATCACGGTGTAGATCGGCGCGTCGTGTCCGCACTTGAAGTTGCTGATCTCCAGCGCCACCAGGTTCGGATGCCGCGCGGTGAACTTCGCCGCCCAAACCTTCATGTTGGTACTGGCGGAGTAGGCGTTCTTCCAGACATCCTTGATATCAAGAGCGTGGGTGATCGTCCCGGAGCGAACCTCGTCGCCAAACAAGCGGTCGAGCAGGTCTTCGTCCATGGGGAGGTGGCTCTGCGAGAACACCGGGTATCCCAGCTTCTGGAACTCCTCCATGATCTCGTGATTGAGTCCCGGATCATGGTGGTAGACGCGGCCGAGCATGACGATGCCGAGGCGGTTCTCGCGCTCCAGCGTGTCGAGCACCTCACGGGCCTGCTTCTTCAGGCCCAGGTCGTAGTCCTCGAGCGCTTTGTAAGCGACCTGAATCGCCCGCTCGTTCTCGTCTTCCGAGATTCCGAGGATCGGTCCCCAGCACTGCCACATCTGCAGCCCGAACAGCTTCGGGTTGTCGATGTTGAGCAGCGGATCGAGATACTTGATCCCGTTCTCGGCAAAGACGTCGCTCTCCTTGGTGAACGCCGCCTTCACCGCATCGGGAGTGGCGGTCACCGTGGGACATGCGCTGCTGGCGCTGCAGTTCTTCAGCGGCTGGTGCAGCGTGTCGATCATCGGGAAGAAGATGGTGTTGAGCGGCTTCTTCGCATGCTTCTGGAAGACAAGGTTGTAGACGTGCGGGATTCCGATCTTCGACGGGAAGCAGGGATCGATCGCACCACGGCCGGCGCCGGTGCGATAGAGTTCCTGCGAGGTGAAGTCGGAGTAGATGATGTTCTCCGGCTGTACGCCAAGGCTCTCGAAGTAGCGCGCGAACATCGGCGCGTACAGGTACATGTTCAGCACCTTCGGCATGCCAACGCGGTGCGTAGCGCGAGCTCTTCATCAACTCGATTCGCTGGTCGATCGAAGACTTATTGAACAGCGAAGACTTCCAGGACTTCGTCGGGAGCGGATCGGCAACGCTCTTCGAATTACGCGGACGCCAGCACTTCATGTGCGGCGATATCGACGAAGTTCGGGTTCTCCTTCTTTATCGCGTCGAGTCCAGCCTTGATGCCGCGCATCGCGCTGACGTCTTCCACCTGGCCTTTTTCGCAGGTGGAAATAATCAGGCGGCGCTCGCCGGTCTGTAGCGGCACCTTCGACTTGAACACCGGCAGCGGCGTGGAGGTATCGAGCGTGTCGTCATCTCCGGTTTTGACATCGATGAAGGTCCGCAGGCAGTTGTTCTTGCAGAAGTAGCAGCGCGTCTCTTCGCTCCGCGTGGTGCGGTAGCCGATATTCATCACCGCTTCGATGCCGATGAACGAAGTGCGATGGCCGTTCTTGTACAGGCGAACAGCTTCGACGCCTGCGCCGATGGCACCGGACTCTCCGCAATGCTCGTGCACGATCACTTCCGGCCCGTGATCGACGCCGTGGAAGTGCGAGCGAATGAAATCGACTTCCGACTTCACCGCGGCCAGGTTCTTCTGCGTGCCGCCTTGCAAAATGAAGCGCGAACCCAGCTTCGCGAGGTTCGGAATCGCCGGCGACATACAGGAAGATATTCTTCGGCAGCACCGCCGCCAGACCGGCGAGAATTTCTTCGCCCTTCCATCCCTGGCGCTGGAAGTTGACGATGTCAGACTGCATGAACACCGCGCAGCCATAACCGAACACCGGCATGGTGTTGGCGCCGAACGCGATGTCCGCGTACTCCTCGACCTTGTAGCCCAGCGCTTCGGCCGTGCCTTGCAGGAAGTATCCGTTGCCCGCCGAGCACTGCGTATTCAGCTTGAAATCTTTAACGCGCCCATCTTTAAGGACGATGAGCTTGATGTCCTGGCCGCCCACATCGACGATGACGTGCGGATCCTTGTAAAACTTCATCGCCGATTCGGTATGCGCGACGGTTTCCACCAGCGCTACGTCGGCTTTGAGCACGTCTTTCAGTACGTCTTTGGCGTAGCCGGTGGTGCCTACGCCGAGCACTTCGAGCTTCCCGCCCTGCAATTCGACCTGCTCGCGAATTGCTTCGAACATGTCGATGGTGTCCTGAATCGGATTTCCGTTGGAAAGCTGATAGGCCTTGCAAAGCACATCGCCGCCTTCAGAAAGCAGCACGGCTTTGGTGGAAGTCGATCCGCCGTCGATCCCGATGAATCCGCTGACGGTCTGGCCTTGTTCGAAGGTCGCGCCTTTGAACTTGGGGATCGTGTACTCCTTCTTGAACTGGGCCAGTTCTTCGTCTGACGCGCTCAGGCCCGCCGCGCCAGACTTCGCCTTCTCCGCCTGGCGGCCAACCGAGATGTAGTCTTCCAGGCACTCCGTGCCCATGTAGATGCCAACGTCGGGATCTTCGTCTTTGCCGAACTCGACGGCGCCAATGGCTGCGAAGTACTGCGCGTTTTCGGGAACCTTGATGAGGTCCTCCGGCTTCATCCCCTCCGGAATTTCGACCTTGCGCTCCTCCCACATCCTGGGAATGTTCTGCTGCCAGGCCTCTTTCATGCCGCGAATGAAGCTGTTCGGGCCACCCAACAGCAGCACGTGCGGACGCAGTGTGTGCCCGCGTGTAAGCACCGTCAGGTTCTGCAGCACGATGGCGTCAAACAGCGAGGCCATGAGCTGATCAGGCGGAATACCCTGCTTCTGCAGGCCGTTGATGTCGGTCTCGGCGAACACGCCGCATTTGCCGGCCACGGGATGCAATTTGATTCCGGTGTAGCCCTGTTCGCCCAGTTCTTCGGTAGGAATCTTCAGCTTGGCGTTGATCTTGTCGATGACCGCGCCCGTACCACCGGCGCACTTGTCGTTCATCGAGGGAATTTTCTTCTTGCGGCCGGTAGCCTCGTCTTCCTTGAAGACGATGATCTTGGCATCCTGCCCACCCAACTCAATGACCGAGTTCACTTCCGGATGCATCTTCTCGACGGCCAAAGAAACCGCAGTGACTTCCTGCACGAACTTCGCGCCGATCAGATTGGCCAGCGCGCCGCCTCCGGAGCCGGTGACGAAGATGCGGCAGTTATGCGGCGCAATACCGGCTTCGTCCTGCATGCGCTTCAGGAACTCGAGTGTCTTCTCCGGCTGCTTGGTTTCGTGGCGCTGATAGTCGCTCCAGATAATCTGGTCGGTTTCAGCATCAACTACGACCGACTTAACCGTGGTCGATCCAACATCCATGCCGACCATGTAGACCATCTTGTGTCCGGATTGCGCAGAAACCTCGCGGGACTTTGCAAGGATGCGGGCCGGCAACGTGTCGGGCGTTGCGCTCTTGATGAGATCGTTGAGCTGAACGTCGACCTTGGTCGCGCCGGTGCTGCAGCTTGAAGACCCGTGCTGGTGCGAGTGTGAACTCACCCGTGCCTCCTGGGGTACGTATCCGGGGGCTGAAGCCCCTCTCTGGTTGTGTGCGGTCCTTACCGGACTCGCATTGTTAATTGGGCGCTGTCCATCGCTTTCGCGTTGGACCGGAAATTAGTCTTCGAAGTTGCCTTCAATTCTCTTGAATCCGACCTTGGCGTGCTTCCATAGCCACTTGATCACGCGCTCGTCGTTGTAGCAAAACGCCAGGATGTGATTCAACGTCGAGAAGCAGGTCTTCTGACATTCCTTCTTCATGTCCGTAAGCTGCTTCCGCTCGAACTTGTGGTTCTCGATGGTTCCCCAGTCGTAGCTGGCGTTGTACATCGGGAAACAGGGCGCCAGCGTACCGTCCACGCGCACGATAAGGGAGTTCATTCCCGCGCGGCAGCCCCAGTCATGCATGTTGCCTTCGATGAACTCTTTCATCTGCGCCAGCCGCTTCACTGAGTTCACCATCTTGTAGCCGGAGTTCTGCTTCTCGATGAGCCAATCGATCAACTCCGCCACAACCGGGTGATCTTCCTTGCGGATGAACGTCGGATTGCTCTCGTAGTGCTTGAACGCTGGTTGCTCCGTCATCGGCGATTCGCAGATGTGGTAGTCGGTCGCAATGCCGTTGTCGTGCGCCAGCTCCGTCAACCGCTTTACGTCGTCGAGATTGTTGCGGCAGATGTTGATATTCAGGAAGCACGAGTAGCCGTACTTGTACTGCTTCTTCACCATGTAATCGAAGTGCGAACGGATCGGCACCATCGCCTTCGGCAATCCTCGTCCGGGTACGTCGTCCCAGGCATCGACCGCCAGATTGATGGTCGCAACACCAGCGTCGGCAACCTTATCGATCACCTTCGGCCACAGCAGGCGGCCGTTGGTCGGCAGATAAATCCAGAAGCCTTTCTTCGCCGCGTAGTAAATGATCTTGTGCGCGAAGTCGGGACGCAGCAGCGGCTCGCCGCCCATCAACGCCAGCACGCCGGCGCCGGAGTCGCGTAGCCAATCAATCGATCGCTTGGCCACGTCCTCGCTCATGCCACGAACGGTATTGTCAAACGCCCAGCAGTAGTGGCAGTCGAGATTGCACTTCCACTCATTGAACAGGTACGCGATTATCGGATGAAAATCGCCCGGCAGCACGCGCGAACGGAAGAACGGAAATGCCCATCCGCGCATCGCGCGATAGATATGCTTTGTTGTTGACCTTGCGCTTGCCGTCGACAGGAAAAAATCCTCGTCGCGCGCGGCCATCAGCTCCGGATACTGCGGGAACACCGGCTCGGGCAGCGTCTGCTCCGTGCCGTCCTTGGGCGCGGGAAGCAGCGTGCGGGCGTCCGGCGGCTTCATCAGCAGATCATGAAGCTGCACATCCAGACGAAACGTCGGAGTAGACGAAGGGCTCTCTGCGGTTGAAGGGTTAGGCGTTTCCACCTCAGGCATTGAGTGGCTGTCCTTTCTTCAGTCGTTGCTACAACGCCGGCATGAGGAAGAGCCGGTTGGATTTCCAGTTAAGTCTTAGGCCTGAAAGCCTGCTTGAACCCCCAGGCCTCGGCTGATTCTCGACTAGGCGACCGCCAACTCTTCCTGCCGCACCTGCTGCTTGGGAGCCGGTACCCGCTTGAGGCGCGTCTTGCGGTCCATCAAGTCGCTCACATGGAGCACGAAGTGCGCCGCAGTGCCGGTTACGCCGTGAACGTGCGGCACCGGGTAGAACAGGCTGCGCAGCTCCGGATGATCGGCGACATACTCCTTGATGTCTTCCAACCGCTTGCCGGTGGACTGCAGTACCTGGTCGAACTCCATGCGGGCCTTCACCTTCGCCTCGCCGAGCGCCATCTGCACGCGGCTATGAGCGTTGATCTCGCCCTCCCCGGAAGTTTCGATCGGCAGGAAGATCATCTCCTTGAAGTGATTTGCCACCGCAGATTGCACGCCGTCGGACTGCGATGACGGCATACATCCGAAAGGCTTCAACGCCAGCACCATGTGGCACAGGCGGTTCTTGGTGTAGTAAACGTTCTTGCCGACTTCGAGATGGCCTTCACCACCGCGCGCGAACTCGTTGTAGAACGGGTTCGCCAGCTCCGCCAGCTCTTTCTGATCGATCAGTTCGTGAGCGATGTTGCCCAGCGCTTCCACCACGCGGTGGTACTGGCGGGCGTAGATGCGCTCACCGATGCCGATCATCCACTGCTTCTTCTTGAAGTTCAGCTCGTTGAGCGCCAGCTTGTGCAGCTCCCACGGCTTCACCTTCTTGTACTTGGCCTCCAGCGGGCGCTTGGCAAGGTTGCGCGCCTTCACCTGGTACATCATGTACATCACCCAGGTGCCGATGGGCTCGACGAGCACCTGAGCGCCTTCGCTCTCCAGGAAGTCGAACATGTGGAAGTTGCCGTCGCCTTCGGTGGTCTGCGCCCAGAACTCGCCAATGATCTTTACCACCGGCTTCACCCGAAGGCGGTCGACTTCAATGGCGCCGAGTTGATCGTGCACTGCCTGGAGAGCTTCTTTGTATGGGTCGCCGTACAGCTGCTCGCGTACCTTAAGCAGTGAATTGACCCACACTTCCCACTTCGCTCCCTTGCTGGCGCGGATCTTTTTGGCCATCCATTCCGGCAGGTCCTCGTGGTCCTCGAACGGCTTGCGCTCGCGCAGCATGGTGCAAAGCGTGTCGACCGCCTCATGGAATACGCGATCCGTCTGACCCTTTTCCACCTCAAAGGGACGGACGCGATAGATCATCTCGTGCATGATGTCGCCCAGATTCAGCGCATTGAACATGCCGAGTCCGAAGTCGACGGTGAACTTCAATCCCGCTTCGCCGGAGGCGGCTTTCACGCCATCGTTCTGCTGGAAGAGCAGCACGCGGAAGCCTTCGAATCCGGAATTCTGCAACGCCAGCCGGTATTCCGCCTCGTACATTCCGAAACGGCAGGGGCCGCAGGAACCGGCGGTGAAGTACACGTAGTTATCGATGATCTGTTTCTTTGTCAGACCCTGCGCTTCCAGGCTCTGGAGGTACTGCACCAGGTTGCCGACGGTGAAGTACGTGGGATTGCACTGGCCGTTGTTTCCGTATTCCTTCCCCAGCTGGAAGGCCGCTACGTTCGGCACAGGAGTAATTTCGCAGTTGTAGCCGCAGCCTTTGAATACCGCCTGAATGACGCGCTCATGTTTCCAGGTGAGTCCGCCAAAGAGGATGGTCACATTGCCGCGTTCCTCGGCGCCAAAAGAGCGCTCGACCGGGCGGCGGAAGTGACGGACAGGGCCGCTGTCGAGCCCCATCATGCTGGCAAGCCGCGCCCGTTCATGGGCGAGTTTGCGCTGGATCTCTTCTTCGCTATTCGGCGAAGCGACTAGGGAATCGAGCGGAATATCGATGCGAGTCACAGGCATGTGATGTGTCCTTTGCGCAGATTGAGATTCGCAGTGCTTGAATGTGTTGTCTGATACGGGAAAAGTCTTGAACGGGAGGCACACGTAGTGTGAGAGCAGAGGTACCCTCGGTCGCAGCGGGTGAAAACTCTCACGTCGAGATTACTCGGTGAAACCCTGAGTTAGTTGAGCCAACCCTAGGGAGAACGGCTCCGACTCTCCCCACTGAATTGTTGTCCATTATGCAGCTTGAGGCCGGAGTCGGCAACCACCACCAGCAGATTGTTGCCAAATTTTTGCAAAGAAACCACTTGGCGCTTTTTGGCGTGGCAAGGCGTGGCAATCGGAGGGATGCCGTGACTGAGGAAGCGACCGTTAGGTGCCAGAGGCGGCGATTACACGATGGTGAAACAAAGCATGGGAATTGAATATTGAATATGGCCGAGAGCGCTCGCACTGAACGCCCTCGGCTGTCTACCAGACGCCTTTATCACTACCGGTGAGTTTGTAGGCGACGGCTGCGGCCGAAGCCAACGGTGGTAATAGCGATAGCCGCAGGGTCGCGGGAACGTCACCCCGCAAAGCCGCATGGGTGACCTGCCGCGTGTATAGCTTGGCACCGTTAGGCACGACGGGGATGCGCAAAAATCTGCCGCCGACGTACACGGCGTCTCCCCCGAAATCGGCTGCCTTCAATACCTCCGCCGGCAACTCTGGCGCTGTGCCGCGATAATTCTTCACATAGTCGCAAACGATCTTCAGGTAGGTTGCGACTCCGTTCCAGATTCCGCCCAGCGCAGATGCACGCCGCAGTTCGGGGAAATCAACCTCACCCGCATCCAGCAGCGCCGCCGTGTTTACGATGTCGCAAACTCGGAAGTAGAAATGCCGGTACATACGCTGCAGGGTGGCGACGATGATCCGCTCTTCGGGCGCAGGAACGAGAAATGTGAAGCCGCCCACTGTCTTGGGAACTCGGCGGGTTACGAAGCGCCGGGCCATTTGCGTCTGCTCGCCCGTCTGGCCCAGTCTCTGGGCATGCACTTCGATCAGCTCGGGGAGCCCAGGAATGCAGAAATTCCACTTGTTGGCCAGACGGTCTCCCCAACTGCGGGGATCGACGTTGGCGTCCATACGAGTGACCATTACCTGTTTGACCTGCTTCTCGTCGCCGGTTGTAAAAAGGTCGAGATCGTTGCCCAGGTCGGGCCAGTGGTCCAGCGACTTCATGACCGTCGTTGGACATCCGGCATTCTCCAACTCCTCGCAAATGCGCTGCAAAATGGGAAGCGCGTTTTGAATGCGTTGCTCCTGCCGGGCGATGACTTCTTGGGCCCAGTGCGCCTGCGCCGAACCAGAGGGCATGGCTACCAGCGCTGCCTGTAGCGCTCGCACCACGACGTGGTTGGAGTCGGCCACAGACTCGAAACGCTCACGCTCCTCTTGGGTGAGATTGCCCAGGTAGCGAACCGCCTCCTCCGTCTTGGCAGCATTGAGGGTCAGCTGCGACAAAGAATGAAGCAGCAAGGTGTTATCAGCAGAATTGTTGGGCATTGGCAATAAGATCGTCGATCGTGAGTTAGCCGGCAAAGATAGTTGGATGAGAGCTGCGCGAACAGAGTTGGAAGGCCCAGATTATGTTGTCATCCTGAGCCATGAGCCGGGGTCCCCGACGAGCGCCTGTTTTGCACTCGTTGGGGTGGTGGAGCCGGGGTCCCCGACGAGCGCCTGTTTTGCACTCGTTGGGGTGGTGGAGCGGAGCGACGAGTCGAAGGACCCCTACCCTGGCCAATGCTCGGTCCGAAAGTGCTAATCATGTCCTCCCGAGGCGCGCCACTATAATCGGGGGTTGCTAACCAGCATCAGCGAGTGAGGCAGGCTTGGCCTATCAGGACCTGAGAGAGTGGATCTCCGCGCTCGACCGCGCCGGAGAGTTAAAGCGTATCAAGGCAGAAGTCGATCCGATCCTCGAAATTACCGAGATCACCGACCGCGTCTCGAAATGGGGCCCGCGTGGCTCGCACGGGCCGGGCGGCCCCGCATTGCTCTTCGAAAACGTCAAAGGCCATCCCGGTTCAAAGGTCCTCATCAACCAGTTCGGTTCCGAACGCCGCATGAAGATGGCGCTCGACGTTGACTCCCTGGATGAGATCGCCGACCGCATCAAGGTCTTCATGGACGTGAAGTCGCCCGAGGGTCTGCTCGACAAGATCAAGATGCTGCCCATGCTGGCAGATCTCGGCAAGTTCTTCCCCAAAGAAGTGAAGACCGGGCCCTGCAAGGAAGTTATCAAGCACGACAATTTCTCCCTGCTCGATTTCCCAATTCTTCAGTGCTGGCCGAATGACGGAGGCCGCTTTATTACTTTGCCCTCCGTCATCACCAAAGATCCGACGAAAGGCAAGCGCAATGTCGGCATGTACCGCCTCCACGTCTATGACGAGCGCACCACCGGCATGCACTGGCAGCGGCAAAAACAAGGAGCCGAGCATTATCGCGAACGCATGCGCCGCGCTGCCGCCCACGGAGAGGCAGCGCCGATAACGGCTGCACTGGATCAGATGGCTCGCTCCGGTGGTGGCTCGCGTGTCGCCGTAGGCAAACAGGTCGCCGGCCGCATGCCGGTAGCGGTGGCGATTGGAACTGATCCGGCGGTTGCATTTTCTACCATCGTGCCTGCGCCGCCCGATATTGACGAGTTGCTCATCGCCGGCTTCCTGCGCCGCAAGCCGGTTGAACTGGTGAAATGCGAGACCGTCGACATTGAAGTGCCCGCAAATTCCGAGATTGTCCTCGAGGGCTATGTGCAACTCGACGAGCTGCGTCCCGAAGGCCCCTTCGGCGACCACACCGGCTTCTACACCATGGAAGACCTCTACCCGGTCTTTCATGTCACCTGCGTCACGCATCGCAAAGACCCGATTTACGCGACCACGATTGTCGGCAAGCCTCCGATGGAAGACGCGTGGATGGGCAAAGCCGTCGAGCGCATCTTCCTTCCGCTGATGCGCCTAACGATTCCCGAGATCGTCGACGTGAACCTGCCCATCGAAGGCATCTTTCACAACCTGATGATTGTCTCGATCAAGAAGTCCTATCCCGGACAGGCTCGCAAAGTGATGAACGGAATCTGGGCGCTCGGACAGGCCATGTCGACCAAATGCATCCTGGTCGTGGACGAAGATGTGAATGTGCAGGATATCGGCGAAGTAACCCTGAAAGTGTTGAACAACATCGATCCCGAGCGCGACATTCAGTTCACGTTGGGACCTGTCGATTCTCTCGACCACGCCTCGCGCCTGCCCGACTTCGGCTCCAAGATGGGCGTCGACGCCACGCGCAAGTGGCCCAGCGAAGGCTTCACCCGTCCCTGGCCGGACGAGATCACCATGGACCCGGAAACGAAAGAGCGCGTGACGAAGCGGTGGAAAGAGTTCGGGCTGGAGTGAAAAAAGTTGTCAGTTGCCGGTTGTCAGTTGCGCAATTGTGCGTTCTTGGCCGCGCTTTCCCGAGTTTGTCATGACGAGCGCAGCCGGGCTATCCGCCTTTACTAATTGCTAGTTGCTAATTGCTTCCCATGCTCACCCTCCTCGAAGCCGCCGACCAAATCCGCACCCGCAAAATCTCGCCCGTCGATCTCACGCGCGAATGTCTCGCGCAAATCGAGCGTCTCAACCCAACTCTCAACGCCTTCATCACGATCACCGCAGACCTCGCACTCGCGCAGGCGAAACAAGCTGAAGAAGAAATCGCATCCGGCAACTATCGCGGCCCGATGCACGGCATTCCCATCGCGTTCAAGGACAACCTCGACGCCGCCGGCGTGCCCACGACTGCCGGCAGTAACCAATACCGCGACCGCATTCCCGTCGAAGACTCCGAAATCGTCCGCCAGCTGAAGCTCGCCGGCGCAGTGATTGTCGGCAAAACCAACATGCATGAGTTCGCCTTCGGCGGCAGCGGCATCGTCAGCGCCTTCGGTCCGGCGCGCAACCCCTGGGACCCCGCTCGTATCACCGGCGGCTCTTCTTCCGGCACCGCCGCCGCAGTCGCCGCGGGCATGTGTGTCGCAGCAATTGGCACCGACACCGCCGGCTCGGTCCGCTGTCCCGCGGCACTCTGCGGCCTCGTCGGCCACCGTCCCAGCCAGGGCGTGTTGAGCAACGCGGGAACAGTCCCGCTCGCCGAGTCTTTCGACACACCCGGGCCGATCACGCGAACCATCGCCGATGCACGTCTCCTGCTGCAAGTACTTGCGCCGCTCGGCAGCCCAGCCTTGTCAAGCGAGCACAGCGCGGTTTCAGATTTGCCAAAACTGAGAGTTGGTATGGCGCGCAACCTGACAACGAGCGTTGAGCCGGATGTTGCGGCGATCTTCAATTCGGCGGTGAAAGTCCTGACGCAGATGGTGGCCTCCGTGGAGGATGTGGACGTTAACTTTGATGCCCCATGGGCGGTGCGCAACTTCGAGATTTTCCGCTATCACCAGCACATGTTCGAGACCACGCCCGAGCTATACGATCCGCGCACTCTCGATCGCGTGCGTGGGGCAGCCGGAGTTGCAGAAATCGAATACCTTCGCGTGCGCGAGCACTGGAAGGAAAGCCCATTCACGGCAGATCTGTCCGATCACGTCGATGTTGTCGTCTCTCCCACAGTCCCCGTGAAAGCACCGCTGCTGGCCGACCTCGAAGCCATGGACTCTGCCGCGCTGCGGGCCTACGAAGTGAAGTACCTGCTCGGAAACGCGCTGCCGTTCAGCTTTCTGTGGTGGCCAAGCGTGAGTGTGCCCTGCGGATTTACGGAGGAAGGGTTGCCGGTGGGGTTACAGATTTCCGCCGCACCCGGCGCAGACCAGTTGGTTTTGCAATTGGCCGAAGCCTACGAACAGACGGCCGAGTGGCACCAGCGAACGGCCACCACACTGTCCCAATCCTAAGCCTCAAAACCCCACAAACACCGGCTCCGTTTGCAGCTCAATTCCAAACTCATCGCGCACGCGACGCAGGATTTCATCTTTGAGTGCGATTACTTCTGCCGCGGTTGCGCCCCCGCGATTCACAATGGCCAGCGCATGACGCCGGGAGATCCCGACGGCGCCCGTGGCGTAACCCTTATGAAATCCGGCATGCTCGACCAGCCACCCCGCGGGTATCTTTCGGCGGTTATCCCCTGCCGGGTAACTTGGAATCTGCAAACCGCGAGCCGATAACCGAGCCGCCAGATCAAGATACCCCTCCTCAGCGATTACTGGATTCTTGAAGAACGAGCCGGCGCTCCGTGCATCTTCATCGCCAGGGACGATCACCATCGCCTTGCGGCGCCGCACTTCCAGCACGGCTTCTCGCGTCTCAACCAGCGTGGGGTCGCCGGGGTGATTGTCGAAGTAGCTTTGCAGGTCGCCATAAGTAATCTTCGGCTTGCCGCCATCCAACAAGCAAAAACTCACACCCGTAACGACAAATTCCCCGCGATCCGTCGTATTAAAACGGCTGCTCCGGTACGCGAACCGGCACTCGGCGTTGGACAGCACAACGTTTTCCAGCGACGCAACATGCACCGCCCGTATCTCACTGATCGTCTCACTAACTTCTTGTCCGTATGCGCCAACATTCTGGATCGGCGTACCACCGACCGTCCCCGGTATGCCGCTCAAGCATTCCAGACCGGCGAAGCGCGACTGAACGGTGGCGGCCACAAACCCATCCCAATCCTCACCTGCTGCGACATCGAAGCGCGCGCGCCCCGCGTTCAGGCTCCGTTGCGTAATGCCAAGAAGCGCAACCTTCAACACCAATCCGGCAAATCCGGCGTCGGAAACCACCAGGTTGCTCCCGCCGCCCATGACAAAGACTGGCAAATCACGCTCGCGCACTAAAACGAGCGCATCGCAAACGTCAGCCTTGCTGTGCGCCTCACAGAAGTAGCGCGCCGGACCGCCAACGGCCAGCGTGGTCATTGCGGCAAGGGGGACCTGTTCTTGAATGAGCATGAGCGTTCGTTCAACCGCAACAGAAACTCACCGCATAGATACGGAAAGCACGGAAACAATCGGGTCTTCCGGCCTCCTCGAATTTACTCCGTGTTCTCGGTGACCTCCGTAGTTATCTTTGGAACGCCCAAACACAGTAAATTCTCGCTGTGCAGTCGCTTTGTTACAATCCGCGCAACCGGTGATGCACAACTTTTTCGACGTCATGTGGATCCCTGCCTGGGATCCCTTCAATGTCCGCTCGTTGGTGAGCTTCGAGCGCTTACTAACGGCCGCAGTGCTGGGCGCCGCCGTAGGACTGGAGCGTGAACTCAAGCACCGCCCCGCCGGATTACGAACCAACATTTTCATTTGCTTCGGCTCAGCCCTGTTCACAATTCTCTCCGATCGATTAGCCGGCCCCGATGTGGCCGACCGTACACGCATCGCCGCGCAGATCATTACTGGCATCGGCTTCATTGGCGCTGGCACGATTTTGCACGACAAGGGGTCAGTCTCCGGACTTACCTCTGCGGCCACGATCTTTGTAGTCGCCGGTATCGGAATGGCTGCCGGTGGCGGCCTCTATGGCACCGCCATCGTCGCAACCGCTCTTGTCGTCGTGGCCCTGATCACTCTCGGACAGGTCGAAGCACGTTTCGATCTCAAGCCCGTCATCGTTTCGTATCAGGTGATCGGCAGCGAATGCGACAATTCCGATCGCATACTGGCCGCAGTGAATGATGCCCTGGAGCACATGGGACTCAGCATGCAAACGGTTACTATGTCCGTTGTGGACGGGCATTGCCGGTTGCAATTCGCCGTAGAGGCCTACCGCTCCAGACAGAAGGAGCTTGCAGAGCGTCTGAGAGCACTTCCCTTGGTCTCCACTCTGGCAGCTACTGCGGAAATAGGTCCCGACTGAATGGCCGGCATTCCGTTCGTCAAAGCCACTGCCTGCGGCAACGATTTCCTGATCATCGAGACCTCAGCGTGGCCGGGCGACATCCATTCGTTTACCCGGACGATATGCGATCGCCACCGCGGGGTCGGTGCGGACGGTGTGGAATGGATACTGCCGCCACAAAATGCCGATTTGCGCATAAAGCTGGTTAACGCCGACGGCTCGGACGCGGAGATCTCCGGCAACGGCACTCGCTGTGTGGCAGCATGGCACTGCTCGCAAAATCCGGAGACTCTGGTGCGGATTGAAACGGATGCCGGGCTGAAGACCTGCGAGTTGATTTCGCACGAGGACAACACCTTCACCTTTCGTGCATCCATGGGCGAGCCCCAGGTCCGCGACGAACTGGCAGTCGGGTTGAGTTATGACGAGGTAAAAGGGATTCCAGTCTCGATGGGAAATCCCCACTTCGTGGTTTTCGTTCATGAGTTCGTACCACAATGGAAGGAACTCGCGGCCGAGATCGCCCTCCACCGGGATTTTCCGAACGGAACCAACGTCGAGCTGGTGCGCGTCCTCAACGACCATGAAATCGAGTTGCGTATCTGGGAGCGCGGGGTTGGCGAAACCCTTTCCTCCGGCACCGGATCGAGTGCCTCGGCGGTGGCAGCCATTCACACGGGGCGCGCGAAATCGCCGGTTCGGGTGCAACACGCCAGGGGGCACGCAGACCGTTGAGTGGAACGCCCAAGTCTATCTGACGGGCTCTGCTACGCTACTCTGTCGGGGTGAGTTTTTCAGTTAAGATGAACCTTTCCTGATGCCTTCTCCAGTCCAAAAGGAACGCATTCTCCCGCCCGCATTGCGCGCCGGAGATACTGTCGGCGTGATCGCGCCGGCAGGTCCGATCACGGCTGAAGCCCTCACCGTCGGGCTGGCCGCCCTCGCGCGCCGAGGCTATCGCCCCATTCATCTGTCCGGCATTCTCGACCGCGACCTATACTTTGCCGGATCGGCCAAACGCAGGCTCGATGAATTGCATCAGATGTTCGCCGACCCCGAGGTCAAGGGCATTGTCTGTTTTCGGGGCGGCTATGGCAGCAACTATCTGCTGCCCCACCTCGATGTCGACCTCATTCGCAGCCATCCCAAGTTTTTCTGCGGTTGCAGCGACGTCACGACCCTCCTGACATATATCTGCGATCGAACAGGCCTGGTGGTGTTTCACGGGCCGATGTTGCAGAAAGACGCTCAGCCGGAGGGCGTGGACGAGGAGTCGTGGCACGCCGCGACTTCGGGCGAGCCCTGCATCCGCGATTTTGGAAGACAGGTGCAGGTTCTGGTGCCCGGGCACGCGGAGGGAATGCTGTATGGCGGCTGCCTTTCGCTGCTGTGTGCCTCGCTGGGAACTCCGTACGAGATTCAGACGCAGGGCACCATCCTGTTCATTGAAGATGTCGCCGAGCCGGCATTTCGCATCGATCGCATGCTGATGCACCTGAAGCTTGCCGGCAAACTGCAGGAAGTACGCGGGATCATCTTTGGCGAGATGCTCGACTGTGCTCGCGGGGCCGTGGGCTACTCTCTGCAAGACGTCGTGCTGCGTGTGGTCGGCGACCTGCGGGTACCCGTGGTCTATGGATTGCCGTCCGGCCACGTGACGAGAAGGAACATCACAATCCCGCTCGGCGTTGCAGCTCAGTTAGACGCCGCCGCCACTGTGGTATTGCGTCATTCCGCCGCCGCACGTAACGAAGGCGCAGCAGTTCCAGTATCCAGATGACGAAACAAATGCATGCCCACTTGATCGGCATATGCGGTACCGCTATGGCCTCCTTGGCCGGAATGCTGCAACAGCGCGGCTATCGGGTGACTGGGTCTGACGCTGCGTCATATCCCCCAATGTCAGAGTTTCTGGCTAAGCTCGGCATCGCCGTTGCGCAACCTTTCAGTGAGCAAAACCTCCAGCCTCGCCCTGACCTCGTGGTTGTAGGCAATGCCATTTCGCGCGGCAACGTTGAGTTGGAATCCGCGCTCGACCAGCGTCTTCCCTTGCGATCGCTGCCGCAGTTGCTCTTTGACGAGTTCCTCGCCGGCCACGAGCGCCTGGTGGTGGCGGGCACGCATGGCAAAACAACCACGTCCTCCCTATTGGCCTGGCTGTTCTCTGCGGGCCAGCGTGCCCGCCAGCTTCCTTATCGGCGGAATTCCGGAAAACTTTGGCAGTTCATTTCAACTCGGCAACGGGCCTCAATTCATCCTCGAAGGCGACGAGTACGACACCGCGTTTTTCGACAAAGGACCGAAATTTCTGCACTATTTTCCCGATGCCCTCATCCTGACCTCGGTCGAGTTCGACCACGCCGACATTTATCGCAACCTCGATGAAGTTAAAACCGCGTTCAAGCGACTGGTAAACCTGGTTCCGCGTCGCGGCGTGCTGGTCGCATGGGATGGCCATGCCAACGTCGACGAGTGCGTCTCCCATGCCATGTGCAACGTCGAGCGCTACGGCTTCGGCGAGCAAACAACCTGGCGGATCACTGAGGTCGAGTACCTGCCTGCAACGACTCGCTGGACCGTGATGCATGAAGGGCGTCCCTGGGCCGAGTTCGAGTTTTCGCTGGCAGGCGAATACAACGTTTTGAACGCCACCGCCGCTGCTGCCATGGCATCCCACTACGGGATCGCGGTGCAAGACATTGCTGCCGGCCTGCGCACCTTCCGCTCTGTGAAGCGTCGCCTGGAGGTACGCTCCGAATCTTATGGTGTGACCGTCATCGATGACTTTGCGCATCATCCCACCGCCATTGCCGAAACCCTAAAGGCGCTGCGCTCGAGATATGCAGGCCGGAAACTGTGGGCCATCCTCGAACCTCGCTCGAATACGTTGCGGCGCCGCGTGTTCCAGAAGGAACTGGCGCAGAGCCTGAGCATCGCCGACCAGGTCGTCATTGCTGCGATCTTCAAATCAGAGGCAATTCCTGAAGACGAGCGCCTTCACCCCGAGGCAGTAATTGGGGAGCTGCGGCACGCCGGGGTTCCGGCGCAATTGCTGCAAACGGCCGATGAGATCGTTGACACGATTGGCCCGGAGCTGCGAGACGGCGACGTGGTGGCCATCCTGTCCAACGGCGGCTTTGGAGGTATCTATGAGAAGCTGCCGGCCAGGCTGAAGCAGTTGCACGAGGTCGCTGCGCAAGCGTGAGGATTCGTCTCACGCCCGCGCTGTGCTGCCGGTTTCTGCTCGTCTTTCTTTGTCTTGCAATAACCTGCCAGGCTGGAACTCGCATCACCTGTGAGACGCCTCTCACTCCTCAGACTCAGCCTACCGAGTACTTCGTCTCGCTGGCTGATGCTGCTACTCACACCGCGCACGTGACCGTTCGGCTGCCTGCATTTCAGGGGACTGCCACGCTCGTGATGCCGGTGTGGAACGCGTTGTACCAGGTGCGCAACTTCGCCGCGCATGTTCAAGACGTCCGTGCGCAGGGAGCTTCCGGCGCGATTGAATCTGTACGACAAACAGGTACTAGTACGTGGGAGCTTAGTGGAAGCCCGGGATGCACGACGGTCAGCTATGACATCTACCTCGATACGCCAGGCTCGTTCGGCAGCGAACTATATGCCGAGCACGGTTTCTTTAATTGGGCGATGGTTCTCATGTACTCAACGGAGCTGCGCGGAAAACCGGTCAGCATTCAACTGCTCGACGTTCCACCCAGTTGGGATCTGCGGGATACTCACGTGTTTGGCGGTGTGCCCGCCGGGAAGGTTAGCGACGTCCTCGGAGTGACCGAAAACTATGACGTGCTGACGGATAGCCCCGCTTCTCTAGGTCAGCTTCAGCAATACAGTTTCCGGCAGGATGGCGCCACCTACCACATTGCGGTACATGGAAATCCAAGCGACTACGACAGCGTAAGACTGCAGGAGGTTCTCAAGCGGGTCACTCACGCCACGGTCGACTGGATGCAGGATTGTCCGTACAGTGACTACACATTCCTCTACGACTTCCCGAGGGGTCCGGGCAGCGGCGGTATGGAGCACGCTTACGGTACGGCGATTTCCGCCAGTGCGGCTTCGGGCAACGTCAATATCGATTCGCTCGGCGCCATCAGTGCTCACGAATTCTTCCACTTGTGGAACGTGAAGCGCATCCGGCCTCAGTCGCTCGAGCCGGTCGACTATCAACATCAGCAGGACACACGAGCGTTATGGTTCAGTGAGGGCCTGACTGAGTACTGTCAGCGAACTGATGCGTGTTCGCGGCGGCCTGATTGCCGAGCAGCACTACCTGAAAGATCTTGCCGGGGAAATCACGGAACTGGAGGGCCGGCCGGCGCATCAATGGCAATCGGCCGAGGAGTCGAGCTTGGATGCGTGGTTCGAAGGCAACCCGTTCTACCGCACTCCGCAGCGCAGCATCAGCTACTACAACAAAGGCAACATAATCGGAGTTCTACTGGACTTGCGCATGCGCCAGCTTACGCAAGGCGCCAAGTCCCTGCGCGATCTCTTCCAATGGATGAACCAGCATTATGCCAAGCAGCACCGCTATTTCCCCGATTCCTCCGGAGTGCAGGAGGCGGCCGAGAGCATCACCGGTCAGAGCTTCGCGGACTTCTTCCGCGATTACGTGGCCGGAGTGAAGTCTCTTCCCTACAACGATTACCTTCGCTTCGTGGGACTTCAGCTCGCTTCTGAAGATGTCACCATTGCAGACCCCGGATTCACCTCTACGGCAAACCTCGACGGAGAATCGGAAATAACCGCCGTTTCCCCCGGCAGCGATGCCGCTCGTGCAGGCCTGAGCGTCGGTGATCGGATCCTCGAGGTCAACGGCCAGCCCGCCACATACCATCTCGATCGCGAACTGGCGCGCATGATGCCCAATCAACACCTTAGGTTGCGAATCGCGAGGGCAGGAAAAGAACACAGCTTGAAGGTTAAGGTCGGCGCCCGTCAGGAACGGCAGCTCGTACTCAGCGATCTTCCGGGCGTCACATCTGAGCAGCGATCACATCGTACCGCCTGGATTCACGGCGACGACGAATCTGGCGGTGCGCATTGATTCGCGCCATCATCATGCTGTCGTTCTGGGGATTGTCGAACCTTCTCGTAGGTCCATTTCTGCTGCTGTACGCCCTAATCACCAGAGACGTTCGTCCGCTTTATCATGTTGCCACGTTTCTGGCGATCACAGGTGTGCGGCTGGCAGGCATCAGGATTCATGAGGTCGGGAAGGAAAATATCAAGCCGGGACAGAATTACATTTTCATGTCTAATCACGCTTCCAACCTCGATCCACCCATCGAGATTCCCCGAATTCACGAGCGCTGCTCGGTACTGGTGAAGAAGGAGCTGTTTCGTATTCCGATCCTGGGTACAGGTATGCATCTGGCCCGCTTGGTTCCGGTTGACCGCAGTAATCGTGAAGCGGCCATCGAAAGCGTTCGCGAGGGCGTCGCCGTGTTGCAACAGGGTCTTCACATGTTGATCTACCCTGAGGGAACACGATCACCCGACGGCCGGCTCCAGCCGTTCAAGAAAGGGCCTTTCCATCTGGCGATGGAGTCCGGCGTACCCGTAATTCCTCTGACGATCCTGGGTACGTATGAGGCCTGGCCGAAGCATCGCTTTGTCCTGAAGCCAGGTGTTGTTACGGTCGTGTATCATTCCGCGATCGATCCTAAAAACTACGATGATCGAGATCACCTGATGGCTACTGTGCGCGAGTCCATTGCCAGCGCGCTGCCGGAAGAGCATCGAT
Source organism: uncultured Acidobacteriaceae bacterium (assembly GCA_963758835.1). Taxonomy (GTDB): domain Bacteria; phylum Acidobacteriota; class Terriglobia; order Terriglobales; family Acidobacteriaceae; genus CAVVDY01. The sequence goes on from CAVWWZ010000009.1 coordinate 186,186, forward strand.
AAACGATGAACTCGGGCGGCAGTTCGAACGGGCGGCAACAGGTATTTTGAAGGAACTTCTGGCTGCTAAGCTTCGTATCTCCAAGGCAGAGAGGCGGGTATGAAGAATTTCCTGATCGTATTGGCGGTATCCATCGTGGCTTCTATTGAACTTTGGAATCTGGGACTCGCCGCCAAAATCTGGCCAGCCCACCCGCTTATCGCAACCACCGTGCTGGCGACCGCCATCGCAATGGCCGTCCAGATTTACTTGAGCAACGAAACCCGGCGCTCGAAAAGCCGAATCAATCCCCCGCGGTAGCTGTCTGATCTGCACGAAGAGCAGAATGCGAACAGCTTGCTCTACCGCTTCTCCGTGCGGCGTTCCTGCTTTACCAGAATAGGGTGACGTACCGGAACAATCGCTCCACGAGCGGCATCTGCCCCCGCCTGCTGCGCCCGTAGCATGACTTCGTTTCTTACGTAATTTACAAAGTCCGCCATCTGGCGCTGCATTTCGTCCATGCGCTCGCGCATTTGCAGGATGATCGCGATGCCCGAGATGTTCACTCCCAGATCGCGCGCCAGCGACAGGATAAATTCCAGCCGCTCCAGGTCTTCATCGGTGTAGAGCCGCGTGTTGCCCTCGGTGCGCGACGGCTTCAGCAGTCCTTCACGCTCGTAGAGCCGCAAGGTCTGCGGATGGATGCCGTACATCTCGGCCACCGAACTGATCATGTACGCGCCTTGCTTTTTACGTTTACCCATAAAGGTCGCTGTCAGCTACCAGCTTGTTAGCCTATCTGGCTGATTCAGAGCTCCGTTAGCCCAGATTTGCGCTACAGCTGAGCTCGTTTATCATTAGCTCCATTCCTTATGCCGACGTTCATCAGCTGTGCTGACGCTCAACTAGCTAAAAGCTAGATAGCGCAACGGCTTCTCTACCCCACCTGCTTCCACAACTCTTCGCGCGGATCCTCCGGATTCAGCTTCGGCAGTTCGCGCAGAATCTCCTTCGAGCGCTCGTCGCTCGAGCTTCGGGTGCCACGATCTTGATCTCGACGATTTCGTCGCCCCGCTGGCCTTCCTTCACCGCCGAGGCACGCCCTTCTCGCGCAGCCGCAGCTTCTGCCCGCACTGCGTGCCTGGCGGAATCTTCAGCAACGCCCGGCCGTCGATGGTCGGCACTTCAACCTTGGCGCCCAAGGCCGCTTCGGTGAGCGTCACCGGAACGGTCAGGTAAATGTCGTCGCCTTCGCGCTTGAAAATCGGGTGCTCGCCAACGCGCACGATGATGTAGAGATCGCCCGCGGCGCCGCCCATGGCTCCTGCGTTGCCGCGCCCTGCAAGCCGAATGCGCTGTCCGTCGCGCGTGCCCGGCTTGATGCGCACCTTCAGCGACTCAGCTACGCTCCACGCGGCCTTCGCCGTGGCACACCGGGCACACCGTGCGGTTCTTGCCGCTGCCGCCGCAGCGCGGGCAGGTCACGTTGAACTTCATGCTGCCGCTCTTCTGCGTGATCTGGCCCTTGCCGTGACATTCGGGACAACGCCCGGGCTCTCGATGTAGCCTTGCCCATGACAGTTGCTGCAGACTTCGCAGGTGCGGAACGTTCAGCTGCATCTCGGCGCCGCGGATCGCCTGCCAGAAGCCGACGTTCACCTGGTATTCCAGATCGGTGCCCGGCTCGGCTGCGCTGCACGGCTTCGCTCGCGTCCGCCGCCGCCGAAGATGTTGGAGAAGATGTCGCGGAAACCGCCGCCACCTGCCGGCGCGCCGTCCGGCTGCGCCTGCGCCTTCGGAGAAGTCGTTGAAGTCGAAGCCGCTGAAGTCGAACGGAACTTCCTGCGTGTAGGTGCGCGAGCCGCCGCCGCCGGCGCCCGGGCCGGCGCTACCGAATCCGCCTGCGCCAAAGCCGCCGCCGCGCGCATAAGCCTCGGCTGTCGCAGGATCGATGTTGTCGGAGTAGAAGCCGAGCTGGTCGTAAATCTTGCGCTTCTTGGGATCGCTCAGGACGTCGTTGGCTTCGGAGAGCTTCTTGAACTTCTCCTCGGCAGACTTGTCGCCGGGATTGACGTCGGGATGATACTTGCGCGCAAGTTTGCGGAACGCCTTGCGGATCTCCTCCGCCGAGGCCGTCTTCTTCACCCCGAGGATCGCCGTAATAGTCTTTTCTGTTGGTGGTGGCATTTGTCAGTTGTCAGTTTTCGGTTGCCAATAGCAGTTCAAGTAACAGTTTTCATCCCGCGCCGATACAGCGTCATGGTCTAGCGGCGGGCGTAAGCCCGCCATATGCGTCATCAAATTCGTACGAGCTCCGTAGCGAAGCGGCTAGGTGCTTGTCATGCCGTGCTACGGGACGTCGGCAGCTAACGCTTCATCGGCGCTCTGCGCCTTAGTTCACTACTGCCGATCCTTCGTCTCCCATCGGCACAACGATGTTCGGCGATGAAACCTGCCTCATCGTTGATCACCGGGATCGCCTTCATCCGCCCATCGATCCCGGCGTCACCAGATACCAGCGCCCGTCGTCGCGGTTGAAACTCAACATGTAAGACTGGCCGTTTACTTCAAATCTCAATTCTGCTTTCCTGGGAGTTCCTTGTCGTGAAAGCTGTCGGCTATCAGCCATCAGCTCTCAGTTCGAAGCCACCAGCTTCCAGCCGCCAGCTTCCAGCTGAAACCAAGCTGTTCGCTAAGCAGTGTCTCCGCAGATGCATCCAGCCATTTGCCATCAGCAAATACAAAGGGGCGCTATCAGCGCCCCCCTGTCTTTAGCTAAAAGCTGATAGCTGAAAGCTAAGAGCTGTTATTTCTTCTCGTCCACGTCCACGTACTCAGCATCGATGACGCCTTCGTCCTTCTTCGGCTCAGCGCCGCCGGCGGCTGTCCGTTCTCCACCCGGAGCCGGTCCGCCCGTCGGAGGCGGCGTCGATGCGCCTTGTACATGGCTTCCGCCAGCTTGTGCGAAGCTGCTGGTCAGCGTTCTCGCGCGCCTTGTTCATCGGCCGCCGCGTCGGTGCCTTCCAGCGCCTTCTTGGCGTCGGCCAGCGCGTTCTCGACATCGCTGCGCTCCTGGCCAGAGATCTTGTCGCCATGCTCGCGCAGCATCTTCTCGATGCTGTAGACCATGCCGTCGAGCTGGTTACGCGCTTCCACTTCTTCGCGCTTGGCCTTGTCTTCGGCAGCGTGCGCATCGGCGTCTTTCGCCATGCGCTCGACCTCTTCCTTGCTCAGACCTGAAGACGACGTAATCGTGATCTTCTGGTCCTTGCCCGTGGCCATGTCCTTCGCGTTGACGTTCAGGATGCCGTTGGCATCGATGTCGAACGTCACCTCGATCTGCGGCACGCCACGCGGAGCCGGCGGCAGTCCCGTCAGGTGGAACTTGCCCAAGCGTGCGGTTGTCGCGCGCCATCGGGCGTTCGCCCTGCATCACGTGCACTTCGACCGACGTCTGGTTGTCGGCCGCGGTCGAGAACATCTCCGACTTCTTGGTCGGGATGGTCGTGTTGCGCGGAATCATCGGCGTCGCCACGCCGCCCATCGTCTCGATCGACAGCGTCAGCGGAGTCACGTCGAGCAGCAGCAGGTCTTTCACCTCGCCGCCCAGCACGCCGCCCTGAATCGCCGCGCCGATCGCGACCACTTCGTCAGGGTTCACGCCCTTGTGGGGCTCCTTGCCGAAGATCTCCTTCACCAGCTGCTGAATCGCGGCATACGCGTCTGTCCGCCGACCAGCACGACTTCGTTGATCTTGTCGGGCGATAATGCCGGCATCCTTGATCGCCTGCCTTACACGGGCCGATGGAGCGATCGATGATGTCCTTCACCATCTCTTCCAGCTTGCCGCGAGTCAGCGTCTTCACCAGGTGCTTCGGACCGCTCGCATCGGCCGTGATGAACGGCAGATTGATTTCGGTCTGCATGGTGGTCGAGAGCTCGATCTTGGCGCGCTCGGCTGCGTCACGCAGACGCTGCAGCGCCATCTCGTTGCCCTTGTCGCGCAGGTCAGGCCTTCGTCCTTCTTGAACTCGTCGATCAGCCAGTCAACGATGCGCTGGTCGATGTTGTCACCGCCCAGGTGCGTGTCGCCGTTGGTGGACTTCACCTCGATGACGCCTTCGCCGACTTCCAGGATCGAAATATCGAACGTGCCGCCGCCGAAGTCATACACGGCGATGGTTTCGTCCTTCTTCTTGTCGAGTCCGTAGGCCAGCGCGGCCGCCGTCGGCTCGTTGATGATGCGCTTGACGTCGAGACCGGCAATCTTGCCCGCGTCTTTGGTCGCCTGGCGCTGCGCGTCGTTAAAGTACGCCGGAACCGTGATGACGGCTTCGGTCACCGTCTCGCCAAGGTAGTCTTCGGCAGCCTTCTTCAGCTTCTGAAGAATCATGGCCGAGATCTGCGGCGGGGTGTATTCCTTGCCCTGCGCCACAACGGCCACGTGATCGCCCGACTGCACCACCTTGTAGGGCACCATCTTCATCTCTTCGTTCACTTCGTCGTAGCGACGTCCCATGAAGCGCTTGATCGAGTAAACGGTGTTTTCCGGATTGGTGATGGCCTGGCGCTTGGCGACCTGTCCGACCAGCCGCTCGCCATTCTTGGTGAATCCGACGACCGACGGCGTGGTCCGCCCACCTTCTTCGTTAGGGATGACCTTGGGCTCGCCGCCTTCCATGACGGCGACCACTGAGTTGGTCGTACCCAAGTCAATTCCGATAATCTTTGCCATTGCAGCCACCCTCCTTAGGGTCAATAAGTTCGCAAGTTACTGATTATCACGAGCCCATCCTTGATGAACTCGGCTTTATAACAGCGGTACTATAGAACTTGAGTGAATCATTGTCAAGGTTTAGATGGTATGCGAAGCCCCGTAGTTGCAGGAAATGTCGTTGTGCGAAGCCCTTCCCGACGGACCGTTATCTTGAAACGATGAGACTTCTCCCCGGCGTATCGTGGTCGTAGCGGAGTGGGAACCGGAGTCGTACGCTTTTGTGGGTGCCTCTGTCTGCCTGGATTTGGGTGTTACTTTCTTAATTTTCAACAATTTAACGTGACAAGCTCCGACAAGTTGTTGATTATTCACTGTTTTAGCGAGACTCGAACTTTGTATGTTTACTGTCGGGATCACCCGCGTGATGACTCCAGTCCAACCTTGGCGATGGATGTGGCTGGGATGGATCGTTATCTGGATGCTGCTGGCGCTCCGCACCAAGCGTGCTCGGCAAAAGCTGAAGCTGAGCCAGGCTTTGCCCTACGTCGTCCCGACCGGAGTCGGGGCTTTTCTGATCTTCAACCGGCCTGAGATCCTCAAGCGGATTGGGCTCTGGTGTCCTTGGGTGTCCAGTCAGGCTTGGCTGAGCAGTCTGGGAATGACGATGACTGCCGCAGGTTTGCTCTTCGCCATCTGGGCTCGGCTCTACCTGGGTCGGAACTGGAGCGGCCAAGTCACAGTCAAGGAAGACCATGAACTCATTCACGGCGGCCCATATCGATTTGTACGGCATCCCATCTACTCGGGCCTTCTGGTCGCTCTCGCTGGTACGACTCTCTGCATTCGCAACCTGTGGGCTTTCCTCGGCTTCGCGCTCGTCTGGCTGGGATTCTGGCTCAAAAGCCGCCTGGAAGAGCGCTTCATGATCGAGACCTTCGGTACCCAGTACGAGGACTACCGGCGTATGACTGGTGCAATCCTTCCTCGGCTTCGCTGATCGCCGGCGGCTCGCGCGTAATCGACCCTGCGTTTTTCCAAAACTCCTTCCTTCATGAAATGATGAACGAGGAGTTTAGCCGAATGTACAGATTTCTCTGCCTCGTCCTGCTGGCCGTATTTGCTACCAGCCTCGTCGCCCAAACGCCAAGCCAGAGCGGTGGCAGATTCGACCCCGAGAAGGATCCTTCGGGCATGTATTCATTTTTGAAAGAAGGCGAGTACGTGCAGCTCACGAGGGAAGACGGCGAGCTTTCCGGCTTCATCTCGCGCTTTGGCGACAGTGACAGCGATCGCGGCCAGTTCATCGACCAATTCTTCAGCAAAGGCTCGCTGAAGGATGACCATCTCAGCTTCGCGACCAAGACGGTGCATGGTATCTGGTACGAATTCGACGGGACCATCCAGAAGCAGCCCGGAAAGCAGCCCAATCAGGAAGGCTACCGCGTCCTCAAAGGAACTCTGAAACAACATTCCGCCGACGCCAAGGGCGACGATAAAGTGCGCGAACGCAACGTCGAGTTCAAGTCCTTTCCCGAAGGCGTCAGCCGACCGTAGTTACCTCTTCGCCTCCGGCGGCGCCGTGTACTCTACCGGTGTTGATGGCGCACCGAACTTCGGATTCTGCTGCTCTGCCACTAGCTCAGGCCCTGCTCCATGTGTCCCCGTAGCGCGACTCACCGCGTCCTGACTACGGCGCTCGGTCGATGCTGCGCGCGGGCGATTTTCCAAATAAGCCTTTGCGTCGCGCAGCGCCTGCTCGATGTACCCCTCGAACTCGCCCACGAAAGGCGTGAGCGCCCGGCGCAGGAAACGGGTCTGCGGAACATAGTTCATCTGCACATGAAGCAGCGTGTCGTTGCCTAGCGGACTGAAGGTTATTCGCCCACTGTGCTTAGGACCATTCACCGACTTCCAGCCGATGGCCTGATTCAGGATGAGCTGGGTCAACTCCGCATCCCATTCAGTCGGCCTTCCATTAACCCTCGCATTCCAGTGCGACCGATGGCCGATCGATGAGACGCTATCCAGCGCCTCGATCATCATCGGCAACTGCTCCAGATCGCTCCAGGCATCGAAGACCTCCGCCGGCGGCCGGCCGATCTGAATGCTCTTCTCCAGCCGCAGAATGCGACTGTCACCGCCACGGCCTAGATTGCTCGCAACCAATGCGCCACCAATGGCCGACGTTGCTCCCCAGGTAAACCCAATCCAGAAGTCTCGCTGTCTCACGTGCACGGTCACGCTCCTTCTTGCAGATTGGACACTCGACGATGACGCTCAGGTTGTACGCGCAACAACGCGAACCCGAAGCGTTCCATGCAACTCGTGGCGGTTCTCCAGAGTCGTACTGCCGGGAGCGAACATGAACCAAGCGCAGCGCATCGGGAAGAGCATGCTCATCGGAGCAGTCAGCGGATTGGCAGCCTCATGGGTGATGAACCAGTACTGGAAGGCCGAGAGCAAGCTGAAAGAGCAGTTGCAGCCCGCCCAGAGCGACTCGTCGCAAGTGGAGCAACGGCAGCACGAGCCTGAGAACCCGACGGTCGAGGTGGCGCAAGCTGTTTCCCGCACTCTTGCCGGCCAAGAGCTGCCCGACAAGTTCAAGCAGCAGGCAGGAGCGGCTGTCCACTACGCATTCGGCGCAACCACTGGCGCTCTCTATGGACTACTCACCGAGATCGCGCCCGCTGCACGCCTTGGTTTCGGGTTGGCGTATGCAACCGCTGTCTGGTTGGCTGCAGATGAAATCATGCTTCCCGTTCTCAAACTCAGTAGGCCGCCAAACCAGTATCCCCTCTCCAAACATGTAGAAGGACTGGGAGCGCACCTGGTTTACGGAGCAACAACCGAGGGCCTGCGACGCGCCTTGCACTGGGCAGCTTGAGCGCTTCTGAGTTCGCATGAGTGCGCGCGTTTACATTGGCACCTCGGGCTGGCATTACAAGCACTGGGTTGGTACCTTCTATCCACCGAAGCTGCCGGCCTCGAAGATGTTCGCCTTCTACCAGCAGTACTTCGATACCGTTGAACTCAATAACAGCTTCTATCGCCTTCCCACTCCCGAGGCCTTCATCGCCTGGCGCGAAGCCGCCGCTAACAACTTCTGCTTCGCCGTAAAGGGCAGCCGATTTCTTACTCACAACAAGAAGCTGAAGGAACCGGAACAGGCGCTACAGAACCTGCTGCCGCGCGCTGAACTGCTGGGTAAGAAACTAGGGCCGATTCTGTTTCAGCTTCCGCCGCGGTGGAAGGTGAACCTCGAACGCCTCGAACTGTTTCTGCAAGCGCTGCCCAAGTACAACCGCTACGCCTTCGAATTTCGCGAGCCAAGCTGGAATCGCGACGAAGTCTACGAAGTTCTGCGTCGCTACAACGCTGCCTACTGCATTCACGAGCTCGCCGGATTCCACACCCCCATCCTCGTCACAGCTAATTTCACGTACGTTCGCCTGCACGGTCCCGGCGGCAAGTACCAGGGCTGCTACACGGAAGACAAGTTGTCAGAATGGGCGGATCGCATCGCCGATTGGAGCGAGCAGCTCAAAGCTATCTACGTCTACTTCGATAACGACGACTCCGGCTACGCCCCGCGCAACGCTCTGGAGTTGAAGCAATTGGTGGGGCGGCGAACCTAGGAGCATATCGTTTCAAAGCACGGCATCACGGTAACGCACCAGCGCCGTAGGCACGAAACAGCGTAGCCCAGCACGCAGGCCATCTTTTGGCCGGAGTGCTGGGTAGGTTGCGAAAAAATCGCGAGCCGGCTTCAGCCGGCGGCACAAAACTGCGATCATGGAGGGCTAGAAGCCCGATTCCTCCGCATCTCTGTGGTGAACCGGTTCTATTTGCTCGCTGACGCTGGGGTGTTCTGCTTCGCCCGCTCGGTCTCGATGCGCGCGATGGTCCGCTTCAGCCAGTGCTTCAGGTTCTCGCGCAGCTCTTCTTCCGTCTGCGGAGTTTCGATGGTAATTCCATCCCGGGTGAGCGGGATGTGGTGGCAGGGAACATCTTCGGTACGGTACTGCTCCGGCACAAAGTCGTACAGCAGGCATTCGTGGCAGGCATGCGGCCGCGTCGGATCGCCATGGTTCAGGCAGCTCTGCGAGTCCTGAAAGATCGAGGCCGGCCCCCACGGCGTGCTGTACCAGTTGCCATAGCCGCCCTGTTCCACAAAGTTCAGTTCGTAGCGTAATACCTCAAGAACGTCCCGCTTATCTTCTGACATGGCCACCTCCGCGCGGAAACCTCCGGCTCAGTAGCATGATTTTCAGCCGAGAGCGCACAAGCAAGCTGTGACGGGCCTCACCGGGGGCTGTGATCGATCACTGTCGGGTGGAAAAGAACGCGCGGAAGTTGGCCGGGGTGGAGGCCCCCACGTTCTTCCGCTTTTCTCAGGCTAGAAGCCCTCGCATTTATGCAGGTTTGTCTGTGATGGAGGCTCCGCATTTGTGCGGGTGGGTCTGCGGTGGAACCCCCGCCTTATGCCGGGGAACGAAGAGCTTCATTAGAGTCGCGCTTTAGCGCTGGCTTCTCTTTAACGCGATTTCCTGTTCCGCTGATCCGGAGCTGAAGCCTCAAAATGCTGAATCATTCCTTGAGCTGAGGCCCGAGAGCTTCCGCCCCAACTCGCCAAAATCACACACACCTGTGACCTACGCCCTTGGTCAGCATCGTCCAAATGGCTACAATGGCTGCAATGAGGACAGGGGAGAATTGTCTTCTCTCCCGGTCGTGCTCTTTGATGGATCTATGTGACGCGATTCGCTCGTTATAACGCCCGTCGCCTGCTGTTAACCACTTCTAAAACACTGCCACCTTCTCATCTTCACAAAATCTCGCCTAAGTTCTTATTTCAGAAGATTTTGCCTGTAACCCTCACGCGCTCAAGATTTTGCGGCGAAACTTTTCAGCCAGCCCATTGCCATCAGGATTTTGCGATGGGTGGGGGAGGGGGGTACATCAATGTCTGTCGTCAGTAGCCAGTCGTCGATAAAGAGGTTGAGAGTTGCAGACTAGTTATCAAGACCAAACGGAGAGTCCGGAAGTACGAACTTCGCATCCCGGCAAGCTCAGGCCAGCCTCGTCGGTTCCCCTTACGCGTGCTCGAGGATCATCGGGATTACACACGAGTTTGGCGGTCAAACGCTGCTGCTGATGCCATCCCCCTTCAAAAGCGCCGCCCTCGTCACGCACGCCGGTTCCTCAGGTCACATTTCCCAGGATTGCCCAAGCATACAATGCGTGCGGGCCTACTCTGCCCGGAGCACCCATGACTACGAACGCCGTCGAAGAAGTCGAAGCAACATCTCTTCCCACCAATGCTTATCAGCTTTTGCAGCCGGGCGAGCAATATGTCCCGCTGGTTCCCGCTTCCGCGAAACTCCCGGAACTCACCTGGCGCTCGGTCGGCTGGGGCGTGTTGCTGTGCGTCATCTTCACCATTGCATCCGCCTATTCCGGCTTAAAGGTCGGGCAAGTGATGGAGGCGGCGATCCCCATCTCGATCCTGGCCATCGGACTGGCGCGCGCCTATCCGCGACGTTCGTCGGTGCTGGAGAACGTCATCATCACCGGCATTGGCGGTGTCGCCGGCTCGGTCGTCGCCGGAGCCATCTTCACCCTTCCCGCGCTCTACATCCTCAAGCTCAATCCCCACCCGATACAGACCATCTTCATCTGCCTGGTCGGCGGTTGCCTGGGAGTGCTGTTCCTCATTCCGCTGCGGCGTTACTTTGTACGCGACATGCACGGCCTGCTGCCCTATCCCGAAGCAACCGCCATCACCGAAGTACTGGTCACTGGAGAAAAGGGCGGCTCGCAGGCACGAGCTGCTGCTGCAGGCGACTGCTATCTCAGGTGTGTACGACTTTTTCGTCACTACATTTCAGGTCTGGAAGGAGTCGCTTGATTTTCGATTCGTGCCCTTGATACGCACGCTCAATGAGCGCGCCCGCATGGCGGTCAGCTTCGATGCTATCGGCTTCATCCTCGGGCTCGGCTATGTGATGGGCCTGCGCAGTTCGATGATTCTTTGCGCTGGCGGCGTGCTTTCGAACCTCGTTCTGGTGCCGGTGATCTGGTTCATCGGCAGCCATCTCGACAGCGCAGTGTATCCCGCGTCCATTCCCATCTCGCACATGACGGCGGTGCAGATCTATCGCAGCTATGTGCGCTTCATCGGCGTGGGCGCGATCGCCACCGCAGGAATATTCGGCATTGTGAAGTCGCTGAGAGTGGTAGCCGGTTCTTTTGGCATCGCACTGCGCACGTTTCGCAAATCAGAGATTGCCGCGCCTGAACGCACCGACCGCGATATGTCGATGATCGGCGATTTTCCTCGGAGTACTGGTGAGCGCGATCAGCGTAGGACTGTTCCTGGGCCGCCTCTCCGGCGCATGGACCGCCGTCTTCATCGGACTGGTCATGACCTTGTCTTCTCCTTCTTCTTCACCTCGGTGGCAGCCAATGCAATTGCGACGACCGCTCGCAATCCCGTTTCGGGCATGACCATGCTCACCATCATCATCTCTTCAGTAGTGCTGTTGCAGTTTGGCCTTTCGGGTACGACCGGTATGTTCTTTGTCATGGCGATCGCGGGAATGGTTTGTACGCGCCCTGTCCGTCTCGGGCCAGGCCATCACCGACTTGAAGGCCGGCTACTGGCTGGGCTCAACTCCCGCCGCTCAGGAGAAGGTGAAGTTTGCGGGAGTGATTGCCGCTGCTGTCGCGTCGGGACTGACCATCGTGATGCTGGCGCGAGACTTTCCAGTTCGGCGAGGCTGTTACCGGGAGACCTGCGACCTGTCCTGGCTTCTCCACAGGCGTCGATCATGAAGGCGCTGGTGGAAGGCTTCATGAGCCACCAACCGGTGGCGTACCTGCTGTTCGGCGTGGGCGCGATGATCGCGCTGATCATGGAAATGCTCGGCCAGCCTTCGCTCATCTTCGCGCTCGGCATGTATCTGCCGCTGGAGCTGAATACTCCCGCGTCTGGTCGGCGGATTCCTCTCGCATCTACTCAACAAACGCTCGCAGAAAGCCGGGGGCGAGCAGGACAGCAGAATCCGCGAACGCGGCGTCATCATCGCCTCAGGACTGATGGCGGGCGGCGCGTTGGGCGGCGTCTTTGGCGCTGCCTTGCGGCTGCTTCCCCTGGTATCGGGAAGACCTGATCAAGACCCCGTTCTACTCGAACGAAGCATCTCGCAAATCGTCTCGGCATGCTGTTCGTAGGTCTGTGCTTTTATGTATGGTTCGGTTCTCTGAAGAAAGAGAAGGTGATCACATGGACCAAGTAGCACGCTTTGTGGCGGATTCCATCCTCGGCATCGATACACTTTGGGGCGGCGACGTGATGTGTCCGTCGGGCACGGGACGTTTCATCGCCGATTCGTGGTTCTCCGATGAGCCGCTGCCGCCGGCTTACACCGCTGGCTCCTCGCGGCGCGGCTGCGCGAGACCGGAGGCGTCTCCGGCAAAGCGATCGATCGCAAAGCGGTGGAGGAGTATCTGCGCGCGGTCGATATTCCGGCGGCAATTGCCGGAGTGCGCAAGAGCGCTGCTATCGCAGAAGGGGTTGGCAGGGCGCATATCTGGAAGGCCTCGCCGACCTCGTCTCGAGGTGATGTGGGACCTGGCGATGGAGATGCTGGGCAACGGGCCGGCCGTTCCGTATGAGCGCTGCGTCATGGCCTCGACCGCGCGCGCGCCTGAGCCGTCCTCGCCCGAGAAGAAGCGCGAGCGCGTGGCTGAACTGTTGAGCCGCGCCGGTTATCCATCGACCTCGCGCGAGTCGCTGCTGGACGAGCGTCGATGCATGGCGTCGCGAACGCATCGTGCCCATGGGCTCGGTGAAGGCGCTGGGAGCGGCGGTGATCGCGCAGTTCGACCAGCTCAGCGCGGCCAACCTGCTGCCGTATCTGCCGGCTGAACTGGCGTCGGTGCCGCGCGCCAACATCGAGTTTCTGGCCATCAAGGAAGCGTGGTTCTCCGGCTCGATGAACTACGTTGGCCGCGCGCGCAATGCCGACGGCTCGCCGAAGTATGAGGCGACCTATGAGATCAATGCGTCGCTGCAGATTTCGTTTCCCGAGTTTCAGCAGCTGGTCAGCCACGAAGTTGTGCCGGGCCACGTCACGACGTTTGCATACTTGCAGAACTTGTATTTCCGCAAGCTGGCGGGCTTCGAGGCGACCGTACTGACGATGAACACGCGCGCTGCCAGCCTGTTCGAAGGCATCGCGAACAACGCGATCCTCATGGCTCACGGCGTCAACGAGGTGGAGCAGTTGCCCGACGAAGACATGCAGATCGGCGTGCTGCTGGCGCTGTTGCAGGATGACGCCAAGAACCAGTCGTCGTATCTGACCTGGGGCAAGGGCGCTGCCGCAGGAAGAAGTCGCGAAGACGCTGCGCCGCGATTTCCTGGTCAGCGAAGAGCGTGCCGACAAGCTGTCGGGCGCGTGGGGACGGCATCCGCTGCTGGGCCGTATGTATCTGCCGGCGTATCGCGCCGGGACGGAGAAGGTTGCGGAGTTGCGGCGCACGCATCCGGCGACTGAAGTATTGCCGGCACTCTACGGTTGCCGTGGGCTGGTGGACATCAAGACAATCGAAAACGCGTTGCAGGTTCGTAGCAGCGCGGCCCGGACTTAGCTACCGCATGCGGCGTTGGCTGCGCAGTCCCGTCTTCCTCCTGGCTCTCGTGTCGGGCCTGAGTGCGTTCGTCATTCAGTCCGGGGAACTGGGCACTGCCGACACCACGCATCGGCTGCAAGCCGCCACCTCACTCTGGACGGATGAGCCTGAGGTCTTTCCCGATGAGTATCCCGAGTGGGGACTTCACGGCCGCGGCGGCAAACTCTACACCTGGTACGGCATCGGACAACCGCTGCTCATGCTGCCGGTCGACATCGTGGGCACGAAGCTGGAGCAGTTGCCGATCTTCGAAAACTACGGTGTCGATCCCGCGGTACGCAGCATTGTGGTCAGCTACAGCGACGAACATTCTCATTAACGTGCTGACTGCGCTGGTGTGCTTTCGCTTTCTGCGGCTGCTGCGCTTCAGCACGCGGCAGTCGGTGGCAGGAGTGCTGGCCCTGCTGTTCTGCACCACTCATCTGCACTATACGCAGAACATGATGGAGAACAACTACATCCTGCTGCTGACGTTGACCGGGCTGACGTTCTAATACGAATGGGTACTCACCAGCCAGCGGCGAGCCCTGCTCATCGGCTCAGCGGCCTTCGGGCTGAACCTGCTGACGCGGCTCACGACAGGCATGGATCTGCTGGCGGGCGGAGTTTTCGTGCTGCTGTTGTTATGGTTCGCGATGTGCGCGGGCGTGCATTGTGGCAGCGCTTCGTCGAGTACGTAAAGATCGTCAGCGCCGGTATATCGTGTTCTTCCTGCTGATCGATCGCTGGTATCAATACCATCGTTTCGGATCGTGGTTCCATACGTATATCTGGGTCTTTACCCGCGAGGAGCACATCTTACATCCCTCGCTGCCGGCGAACTATCCGTTTGAAACTCCGTTTCACGTCGGATTCTTCGGCGCCCTGTTCACGCCGGAGAAGTCCATATTCCTCTTCGATCCTCTGCTGTTGCTCACTTTTGCTGCTGGTCAGCGTGCTGGCCTGGAAGAGATTCGGTCGCGACGTCAGAGTTTATCTGCTACGTCGTCTGCTGCTTTTGCTGGCGTACATCAGTTTCTACGCCCGATACACGGTGTGGAGCGGCGATCTTGCCTGGGGCGATCGTTATGTCTCCAGCGCAGCCGAACTGGCTGCATTCATGTCGGTCCCGCTGATGCTGCGCCATCGCACGGAACTAGGAAAGCTGGCATGGAGAGCAGGCATTGCTCTCATCGTCGTGAGCGTGCGATCCAGGTGGCTTCACTGGCGTTCTGGCTGCCGCTGGAGATCTACCAGATGGACACGCTTGGGCATCCGACGTTCGTGGTCGCGCTGCGCTTCAAGAATATCGTCGCCTTCGCTCTGGGCAAGATGGAAGCGTGGGGGCTGATCAATGACTCGGTTCGATACGACCCTTGGGACTACGTCCACCTCACGACGTGGAACTTCCTGCCATTTCTCCTTCGCCGAGTGGGAGTTGCCCCGCGCTGGGTAGTGAATCTGGCATTTGCGATCTGGTACGTGGCGCTGCTAGCTACGGGCTGGGCATTCTGGCAACTGCGAAAGGTGTTTCGCGCCGCGACTTGAAGTTAGAAGCTGAACACGGCCTGGAAGTCGATTTTGCGATTGGCGGCGGTGGCTGAGGCGGAACCAAAGGCTCCTCCCGCGAGCGCGTTGGCTTCGCCAAACAGCGGCGACGAGAGATTTCCAACCAAAGGCGCGAGGTTGACGTGGTTGAAGATGTTGCGTCCGATGGCGGTGAGGGTAAGCGTGTAGCGTCGCGTGGTACCGCCTCCGAGCGACAGGGGACCACTGCTGGCACCGCCGAATCCTCCTCCGCGCGACCACCCGGACCGCGGCCGCCATGACCGGCCATCGGGCCGCCGCCACTCCCGGAATCGGCGTTGCGCGCTGCCGCCCGTCTCGGGACCGAAGTTGAACGACTTGCTTACGCGCAGATTGAGTGAGTAGCGTCCCGGTCCGTAACCGTAGTAAGGCGGAATATATGTCTGTCCCGGCCTGAGGAGCGATGTTGAATGCGCCGTACTTGGTAACGACGACATTGGGGCCGGGTCCGGTGGCAAAGGTCGGACGATCGTTGAAGATCGAGTCGCCGTTGTAGTCCTGCCCGGTGGTGATGTTGAAGGGCTGGGCTGGATGTGCGCAACAAAGAACGGGCTGAGACGAAATCCTTTCGGCAGCGCCCACGTGCCTCCAATGAAGACGCGGTTGTGAATGTCGTATGAGCCGGGCCATAGCTGAGTTGCGGATTGTATTGATCGAACAGGAAGCTGCTGGCGCCGCTGGTGTTGGCATCAACGTAGTTCAGCACGTAATAGCCGAACAGCGTGAGACGAGCGCCATGCCGCCAGTTGCCGTTCACGATGAGCTGATTCTGCCGGAAGTCGCCGATGACGCGTACTGATAGATGTTGCCGATGATCGCCGAACGGGCCTTACACCGCTTGTCGGGAACATTAGGATTGTAGGTACCGGGAAGCGGCGCGTTGGCATTGCGCGACAAGATACTGATGCACGCCGCGCGAATTCAGGTACGAGACGGCCATGTTCGCGTCTTTCGTAAGCTGGCGCTCCACGCTGATGGCGACTTGCTCGATATATTCCGGCTGCAGATTCGGAGAAATCTGATAGACCGTCGGGAATGGCTTTCCGGTGTTGATTTCATTCACCGGCGGGATATTGGGGATAAAAATCCGGCTGGTTGACGATGTACTGCGTCTGATTGATGCCGTTCTGCCGGTCGGCGATCAGCACGTACATCTTGTCGAAGCGGTCGTAGAAGATGCCCCATCCGGCGCGCAGTACCGTTTTCGGCGAAGGATTGTTGCTTCGGCCCAATCCCCATGCGAAGGCAATTCGCGGCGCAACCGAATTCTGGTGGGGAATCTCGTTTTGCCACTCATAGCGCAGGCCGGCGCTGATGGAGAAGTTCGGCTTCCACCTCCACTCATCCTGAACATACAAGCCGACGTCGAAACTGGTTGACTGCGATCGCGGGCATGGCCGAGGATGATGAAGAACTGGCTGGGCTCGCCGCCCAGGCCGCGCGAATCTGTTCCGGCGTCAGGCCGTTCGCGATACCCTGCTCGGTGATCTGGTAGGACGTCAGCGAATCGAAAGTGAAGGTTCCGTTGAAGTTGCTGTTGGCGTAGTTGGCTTCGCGCCCATCGCGCAGGCGCGCGCCAAACTTGATCAGGTGCTTGCCGGTAAGCACCGAGGTGTAATTCTGAATTTCGAAGTTGTCCTGGTTGTCGCTGACGAACTGCGAACTGTTGCCTCCGCCCAGGAAAGCGCCGATGACATTGACTGTCGGTGTCGGTGTTTGAAGGAGTGAGCTGGCTGCGCGCGCGACGCCAGGAAAAGTGCGTCTCATTCACGACCTTCGTACCGAACAATTGCGTATCGCTGAGTTGCAGAGTGTTTTCCGTCTCAATGCTGTTGTAGGCCTGGCTGGGCAAAGCGAATTGTCCAACTCCGGCGTTCTGGTCGGTGTCGTGCCAGTACTGATAGCGGACGGTCAGGGTGTTGTTAGGCGTGATCTGGAAATCAAAGCGCGGGGTAAGAATCGGTACGCGTGCGCGGAACCAGGACGCTGGCATTAAAGGGTACCTGTTGAAAGTCGGAATTCAGCACGAACGCATTGACTACCGCGGCGTCTTCAATGTCGCGGCGGTCAAAGGAGAAGAAGAAGGAAGTCTTCTTGCTCAGCGGGCCGCCGATGTTGCCGCTGTAGAGCTCGGAGTTATAGCTGGGCTCTTCTTCGGCAAAAGGGTTCTTGGCGTTGAAGCCGGAGGTATTTCCGGTGACTGAAATCTGACCGTGCCACTTGTCGGTGCCGGGCTTGGTGAAGATCTCAATGCGTCCGTAGCCCAGCTTGTCGTATTCGGCAGAAAACGGATTCTGATTGATGCGAATTTCGCGGATCGACGACTTCGGAGGAATCTGCCCGCCGGTGAAACCGTCGATATAGATCTGTCCGCCGTTAGGGCCAACGGAAGGGCCGGCCAGCGCTTGCAGGTCGGCGGCCAAGTCGTCAGGATCGTCGGGAAGCGCATCGAGATCCTTGCCCTTCAAGACGATTTGTGAGGCATTACTGTCGCCAGAAACGTCGAGCGTGCCAGCACCGGCGCCCTGCTCGGTTACGTTAAGAGTTCTGCTGCTCAACGAGAATGGAGAGCGCGACATCCGCTTTCTGTGACTGCCCGGCGGCGATATTGATCCCGTCAACCTCGTATAGCGGAGAAACCTTTGGATTGCGCCTTAAGAGCGTAGGTGCCAGGAGCGAGATTGTGAAAGAGGTAGGTTCCGTCTTTGCCGGTTTTCGCAGTAAGCACGGCTCCAGTCGGGGTTGTGAGTTGCAACGTCAGCTCCCACGACCGCGGCGCCGGATGGATCCGTCACCAGTCCTCGCAACGACGCGGTCCCGTCTTGTGCGCGTGCAATCGGCCCCAGCCAGGGCGGCAACAAGCGTCAGCAACACCGTAAGCCGACGGAATGACAGGGACCCCATTACATCTCCCGCAACTCTAGTGGAACTCAGCCGCTTCATTGCGTGCTAGCCGCCGCCTTCCGGCGCCGAAAGGCTCCAGGGAGACAGCACCATATCCTTGCTGCCTTTGGGTGTCGCGGACAGGATGGGCTCCACTCCGCCCAAAACCGTGATTGCCGTGACCGGATCCACCCTTCGGTGGACACGATCATCACGGCGTCACCTTTTTGAAAATCGCTGAAGGCCCGATGCGGGCAAACGGCTGAGCATAAGCTGCAAGTCTCCAGCGGCGCCCCGTGACGGACCGCCTTCCCCACCGCCATTTCCCGTTTTCGGAGGACCACCAGTCGCGCCGGTTGGCGGCGTATTCTCCGGGCCGCCCGGACTTCCCGGTCCACCAGGTCCGCTGCCCTTGAGGCGCATGGCAATGCGTTGCGCCATTGGAACAGGCAGCTTGCGTAATTGCGATTCAGAGGTCACCTTAACCTGGACAGGTTCTTTGCTGATACTGTCGGCGACGGTCATGGTGCCGTCAGTGGCATCGATTGCGCTTACAGTGCCGGCGATGTTGCGGAAGCTGCCGCTGACTATCTCTTCTGCGGTGAATTGCGTGCCGTCGTCGTTGCGCTCGCCGCGGGCTCGCAGTTGGTCGCCGGGCTTAATTTCTGCCAACGTGCTCGGTTTCGCATCGTCGAACTTGACCGAGTTCGGCGCATAGCGGCGAATAACCGTCGTCTTCGTCGTGTGGACGGTCACTACCTTTTTGCCGGCCAGACTGGTGAGCGCAATGGTGATGTCCCCGGTCGCCGGATCCACAGCGGAGACTAAACCTCCGATGCCGCGCTTCTGCCAATCCTGCTGCTGGTTTCGCTGACGGGCTTCGAGATCGATCTTCTTCATGACGATCACATAACTGTGCTGCGATCGCCTTGTCTTGCGCATCCTTGCCCAGGACCAGCACGCGGTCTCCCGTTTGCAAATCCTGCTGATGGATGGGCACGGCCTGCTTCAGATCTTTCTCTCCGGGGTTAACTTGCAGAAAATGCGTGGCCTCCTGGAAGGCTACGTTGCGCTCGGCTCCCTCATCGGGTTTCACCACTAACTGATTCCCGGCGAGCGACTGAATGGTTCCCACAACCTTGGTGGTGGCGGCCGCAGACGAATCCTGCTGAGCAGGAAAAGCGGCAGCCTCCGAGCACGAGGGCACGATGAGGCCAATCAACAAGAACAAGGTACGTATATGGTTAAACTGCATTTGGCACCAAACGCTGATCCCACGGAACTAGAATTGAACTTTCTGGATTGGACGAGTGAGCGCGAGGTCAGATGCTTACAATCTACTATTTTCAGACACAAAGGTGGAGGGGGCACGGATAAGAATTGTTAATGCGATATAGCACGAAAGAGGGCGGTCGGACTTGGAGAGCAGCAACTCTCCTCGGAACCGTTCGTCCGGCTTATCGCAACCGGCCAAAACTTCCGAGGGTTGTCGCCGGCCTCAGAGATTGCACTCAAATCGGTGGCAGCACGTGCACAAGAGGAGGCGGCGAGTTAACGTGACTTGTGGACGTTCGATGCCGCTCACTTTCCCGGTGCGGCAGCCTCGGTCGCAGTTTTCGTCGTCAGATTGTCTGCGTCCCGCCTAACAGTAGAGGATTGTGCGCTTGCTTCGATCTGCGCAACGCGTTCGCTGGCCTCCTCCATGTGGGTCAGGGTTGTAACCGGGATGACGTTTGACTCGCCGGTGATCAGCCTCGCCGAACGCGTATAGGTGAAGTAGCTCCATGCCCAGTCGAACATGACGGCCAAGCGGTTACGGAATCCGATCAGAAAGAAGATGTGAACGAACAGCCACGTGATCCAGGCAAAGAAGCCGGAGATGTGGATATTCCCCGGCAGGTCGGCCACGGCGGCGGCTCGACCAATAGTGGCGAGCGTTCCTTTATCAAGATAGTGAAACGGCTGTCGCGGCTTGCCCTCAATGTCGGCCTTGATCTGCTGCCCAGCCCACTTCCCTTCTTGCATGGCAGCGGGAGCAAGTCCGGGCACGGGCTTGCCGTCATGGTAGGTGGTGGATGCGAGGTCGCCGACGACGAAAACCTCCGGGTGTCCCGGAATGCTGAGATCCGGATTCACCAGAACTCGGCCTGCTCTATCGGTGGGTGCGCCTAGCATCTTGCCCAGAGGCGATGCCGAAACCCCGGCCGCCCATAAGATGACGGCGGCGGGAACGATCTCGTTGCCCATGCGAATCTCGCCGTCACGAACATCGGTGACCATGGAATTCAGCCGCACTTCGACGCCAAGCTTGTGCAGTTGCCGAACTGCGCTCTGCTGAAGGTCGGGTGGAAACGACGCCAAAACGGCAGGTCCGGCCTCGACCAGCAGAATGCGTGTCTTCGAGGGGTCGATGTGCTTGTACTCGTTGCCCAGCGATCTGCGCGAGATCTCACCCAGCGTTCCCGCCAGCTCCACCCCAGTTGGTCCTCCGCCCACGACAACGAAGTTCAGCGGCATGTGGGTGCCCGTAAGCAATGCCTCGCGCTCGGCCAGTTCATAGGCGAGGAGCACACGGCGCCGCATCTCCAGCGCGTCTTCGAGGGTCTTCAGCCCCGGCGCGAGCGGCTCCCAATCGTCGTGGCCAAAGTAAGCGTGACTCGAGCCCGCAGCTACGACGAGATAGTCGTAGCGGAGGTCATAACCGTGAAAATGCAACTTACGGTTTGCGACGTCAACTCCGATGACTTCACCCAGCAATACCTCGACATTGCGAAAGTGCCCGAGGATTTCGCGGATAGGAGCTGCGATCTCGGCTGGCGACAATCCTGCTGTCGCGACCTGGTAAAGCAACGGCTGAAAGGTGTGGTGGTTCTTGCGATCAACGATGGTGATGCGAACCGGAAGCTTGGCCAGCGCCTCGGCAGCGTTCAATCCGCCGAAGCCGCCGCCCACGATTACGACTCGAGGAACACGCGCGTCAGCCATAGTTTAATGATGCCCTGGTGCTCCGTCCCGCTCCAAGTATTTGTGCTTGTCGAAAACGCTCTCTTCATGCTGCTGACTGCTTGTCGGACGCGGGAACCTTCTGGCCTTTGTGCTTAGCATCAGGAATACCCCTTTTAGCTGCAGCATTCTCAATTTCAGCGTTGACTTCGGCGCCCAGCAGGAGCATGAGACCGGTCACATAGAACCATGTCAACAGGATGATGACAGCTCCTAAGGAGCCGTAGGTTGCCGAATAGGTGTTGAAGTAGTGCAGGTAGATCCGCAACACCAGCGATGCAATGATCCACGTCATCATGCCCGCCACAGCGCCGGGCGTCAGCCACTCCCAGTGGCGTTGTTCAACGTCGGGACCATAGTAGTAGGTGATCGAGAATACGAGTGCCAGGAAGAGCAACGCGATTGGCCATTGCGCGATCTTCCACGCCCAGGTGACGGCCGTAGTCAGCCCGACAAGGTTGCCGACCAGATCGGCCAGCATGTTGCCGTAGAGGATGACCGTCAGTGTGACGATCATCAATATCGAGCAGACGACAGTTAGACCGATGGCGATTCCCTTCGCCTTCCAAAACGGACGTGCCTCGGGAACATCGTAGACGGCGTTTAACGTGTCCTGTACTGCCGCCATGGCCGCACTGGCAGACCAGAGCGTAACCAGCAAACCGAAGGTGATCTTTCCGGCGCCAGCAGCCTGATTGGTTTCTGTCAGTACCTTCTGCACCATCTCGAACGCAGCAGGAGGAAGCGCCGTCCCGATATACAGCAGCAGCATTCCATGCAGCTTTGTGCCTGGGCCGGCGAGCAGGCCGAAGATAGACGTGAGGAAAATCAGAGCCGGAAAGAGCGAGAAGAAGAAGTAGTAAGCCAGCTCGGCTGCGCGGTTGAGAATGTCATCGTTGTTGATTGAGTTCCAAACTCGCTTGCCCAGCTCGCGGGATGAGAGACCACCCAGCTTCCACGGTGAGAGCTGTTCGCGCCGCTCGGGGCTGGGCTCGGGCGCGAACCCAGCGTGGTCGGGCTGCTGCTTGCGAATGTGCTCTGTCATGGCAGAAGCCCTCCGGGGATGTCGCGTCGGCAGTGTTGAGATCGAAGCATTGTATTTTTCGTGACCGCGGAGTGCGGTCATGCGTGTGATGTTCAGAGGCGAGCTATGTTTGCCGCGAGAACGCGTCTAATGTAGCAGGTTGCGCGCCAGAAACCACATGCCAGCGGCGAGCAGCGCACCAATGACAGCTCCCATCCAGAAGTTCTGCATCTTGGTATTGACGGTCTGCATGACACGGCGATTGTTGGAAAGAAAAAGAATGAAAATCAAGATGGGAATAGTAAAAATCCCGGCGAGCACCTGCGAGAAGTACAGCGCCTTAACCGGGTTAATGCGAAAGAAGTTGACCACGCTGGCTACGAAGAGAGCAGCTGAAATCAGGACATAGAAGCGTTTGGCCTCCCACGGATGTTCACTCAGACCCGAGGGCCAGCCCATGCTTTCTGCAACGCTGTAACACATAGACGCAACCAACACGGGAAGCGCCACCATGCCTGCGCCGATAATTCCAACGGCGAACAGGATAACTCCCAGGCTACCGACGGCAGGCGTGAGCGCAGCCGCCGCTTGCCGCGTTGTCATGTCCACCGGATTCGGAATATGGAGAACCATCGCCGCAGCGACGACAATGCTGTACGAAAGTAGGGTGGTAGCGAAGGTTCCAGCGCGCGAATCGGCGGCATAGGACTGGCGTTCGCCGGTCAACGCTTGCTCCCGGCGTGAGCTGGTTTGCCAGACCAACACATAGGGCGTGAGCAAAGAACCGAATAACCCAATCATGGCAGTTACGTATTCAGACCCGCGACTTACATGGGGAACGAAGGTCCCAATCAACAAATTCCAGGGATTCGGGCGCGAAAGCACAGCTGCGAACACATACAGAAACAAAGGGGCGGACAGCCAGAGCAGAATTCCGCGTCAGTTTCCGGTAGTCGCGGAAGATCAGGAAATACCAGACAGTGAAGGCGACGGCAGCTACGAAGAAACTGCGTTTCTGGAGCAGGATAATGCTCATGCCCTCGCTCACCGCCATTAGGTCGGCAATGATCATAGCCATGTTGATGGCCACAATCGCCAGTGCACAGGCTGCCGCGAAGTGCCGGCCGTAGTTCTCCCGTAGCAGGTCGACCAGTCCTTTGCGAGCCTCATAGCCAATGCGGGCGGAGACGGCAAAGACGGTCAAGAGAAATGGGATACATAGGACAATCACCCAGAGCAGTGAAAAATGAAAGGCGGCGCCCACAACCGTGGCCGTAATCACCACGGATGGGTCGACATTCGCAATGCCGGTCAGCAGACCAGGGCCGACCGACCGCAACAATGCCCCAGTTCCGCTGTCATGCGGCTGGGGAGGCTCAGGTGGATGCGGCCAGGAAAGAACGGAGCGACCAGAGACTGGTTGCGGTTTAGGGGATCTTGGGAAGCTCACGGCTCAAGTCTCGTTCGAGCTTTCGTTCGTGGCGCAATCGGAGAGGCCGCCAATAAGTGATGATTCCGAAAGCAGCAATGGCGGCAAGCAGCAATCCGCTGCTGATTCCCAGGAATACGTTCGACGCGTGGGTTTCAGCGATGCTGGCGATAACCTCGGCATTGCGCGGTGTTATCACCAGTGCAAACGCCAGCGTCAGCATTCCCATCCCGGCCAGCAGGCTGGTAATGTTCTTCGCCCATTTTCCGGTCGAGTGGTATTGCGCAAAGAACGTGAAGCCGTAAAAAACAAGTCCGGCAATCAACAGGAAGTTCGCTGCTTCGACAATGTAGTTGCTGTCCAGCACTCTTATTGGACGCGAACTGGCAACGGCAGGTTGGAACAGAGTTGCTGGTTTGTTCAAAAGCTTCTCTTCAAAAGCTTCTCAAAGATCCGATGGGCGGGGATCAATCAACCGAGCCACTGGAATCGTAAGCCCGTTCGGCGGCGCAGTTCGGCGAACTCTTGGGGCGTGGCGCAGCCCAGAAGGGCATCCTGCCCGCCGAGATCGAGATAGGTGAAACGGCGCGGAGTGTCCTGGGCCTCCAGCAGTGCCACAAATCGGCTGAATACGGCCGGATCAATCCAGTGCTCGCGAATGCGCGCTGGCCAGTCGAACTGTTCAGCTCGCAAGCGGAAGCGCAACCACGCGATGCCTGCGGCCCAATCGAACTCGTCAGAAATCTCCGTGATGGGTAAGGCTTGCTGGGCGAGAAGCGACATGCGTTCCGCGATCCGCATGTAGTCTCCGAGGCCGGTAATACTACCGACCCGCAAATGCCAGACGTGTTCCGACAGCGGGGTATTCGCTGCGTTGTTCGATACTTCTCCGAGCACCGTAAGCAAAAGGCGAAAAGGGTCGGTCTCGTATTCGCGCTCAGAGTGACGAACCAGCAAGTCTGAGGGAGCGACTCCGGAGTGTGGTGTAATCCCACAACGCGCCAATTGATCTAGCTGCGCGTAAAGCGACATATTGCGGTTCGCGAGTCGACGGAGGAACAGCACAGAAGATGTTCGCACGAGCGACCGGAAGGCTGCTCGATCTTTGACAATGGAAGGAATATTCGGATGGTGTGCAGGATTATGCCGACCCGTTGAGGAAGCCGTAGGAACGGCCCTGACCCCAGCTGTGCGTTAGCCGGGGTTGTACCGATCCCACGGGACATTGAGTATAGACCGGCTTTCAGTTACGAGTTGTCAAAGAATCGGCGTTGCTTCGTAAAAAGCTGAGGAACTCGCGGCAATCCCAGCGAGCAAGTCTCCGGGTGTAGACTTCTCGGCAGTGACTAAAAGAACAGATGGTTATAACGGTGACTCTGACATAGGTTCCAGCGCTTCGGGAACCCTCTTCCTTGTCGGAACTCCTATTGGAAATCTCGAAGACATCACGCTGCGAGCTCTGCGCACTCTTAAGGAAGTCGATCTGATTGCGTGCGAGGACACCCGCCATACACAAAAACTGCTGAATCATTACGGAATTGAAAAGCGGACCGTCAGCTACCACGAACATAATGAACTGGAGCGCGCTCCTGAGCTCATCGTCCATCTCGAAAATGGAGAGAACGTCGCCGTGGTAAGTGATGCCGGCATGCCGGGCGTGAGTGACCCGGGCTATCGGCTGGTTGCATTGGCTTTGCGCCACCACATTCGCGTGGTGCCCATCCCTGGGGCCTCGGCATTTCTATCGGCGCTGGTGGCCAGCGGGCTGCCGACGGATTCGTTTCGCTTCGGTGGATTCCTTCCGGCCAAGGCTGGAGCACGCCGGTCCATGCTGGAATCGTCTCGCGTCATCACCCCGCACCCAGATTTTTTACGAAGCGCCTCATCGACTGCTGGAGACCATGCAGGATGTGGTAGAAAATCTTGGCCCGGATCGCCGCGTAGTTGTGGCGCGAGAGGTGACCAAGTTACATGAGGAGTTCCTGCGCGGAAAGGCCGCCGAAGTACTCGCTGAACTGAAGGGTCGTTCTGAGGTGAAAGGCGAGATCACTTTGCTGATCGCAAAGGGAGACGACCACGAAGCGAGTCGCCCGGCAGAATCGATAGCAGTCCGGATACGCGAGCTGATGCAATCCGCTGAGGTGGAGGAGAAGGACGCCCTCAAGCAGGCTGCCAAGGAGTTTGGGCTCTCGAAAAGCGAGGCCTATCGGGAATGGCAACGGGCGAAGTAGGCAGTACCGCTTATTCGCTGACCATTTAGTTGCCCTGTTGCGCCCGCCGCATTCTGCGGCTCTCCAGCACCAATCCCATGCTGTGCGTCAGGTTCTGTAAGGTTACGATCCCCACCAGCCGCAGATCCTCGACTACCGGGAGCATGGTCAGTCCTCGAGAGCCCAGCTTGCGAAAACCCTGGCCTAGCGGGTCGGTGCGCTGGGCAACTTCGAAACTGCGCGTCATTGCCGACTGCACGTAGCCGTTGCCCTCGCGACGCAGTGCTTCGATAATGCGCTGCTTGTTGATGACGCCTACCATCTCGCTGCCGCGCACCACCGGAAAGTCGTCTTGCAGCGTATGGACGGCTTTACTGAGCGCGTCTTCCAAAGTATCGGCAGGAGAAAGGACGCTGAAGCCAGTCAGCATCACATCTTCCATGCTTACGGCGTCCAGCAGGGAATGGAACAGCACGGTTCGGTCTTCCATCTGCGCCCCCAGGAATAGAAAGAAGCCGATCAACACCAGCCAGACGTTCCACACTAGCCCAGCAAGCACCATCGCCATCGCCAGGCCTTGTCCAATCAAGACAGCGCGCCGGGTCGCCAGAACGTAGTCCATACGCTCGGCGAACAGAGCTCGCAGTATGCGCCCGCCATCCATGGGATAGGCGGGAAGCAAATTGAAAAGCCCCAAGAAGACGTTGCTCCAAACGAGACTGCGAGGCAAATTGCCGGCGTGCACCAGAGGCTCTCCCCAGAGCTTTACCTGGGGCGCGAAGGCAAGAATCGCCAGCGCGGCGATCCCGGCGATTACCAGGTTCACTAACGGGCCGGCGACGGCGATGCGAATGTCACGAGCGGAATTGGATTGCTCGGGTCCAGGCTCTTCCATCAGGGTCATGCCGCCGATCGGCAGCAGCAGGATCGAGCGCACCACCAGCCCATAGCGGCGTGCCACGAGAGCATGACCCAGCTCATGCGCCACGACGCAACCGAAGATGATGAGGACGAGCACCAACCCGCGACCCGCTCCGCTGGTGCCCAGTGTGGCCGACTGCGTGAACCACACGAATGCCAGCAGGAACAGAAACGTGAGATGGATACGAACGTCTACGCCGAACAGCCGCCCAGCGGGAAATGACCAGCCTCGAAACAAGTGCGCCTCTTATTCAAAATTCTATATCCTGCGAGGGTGCGGATCATTGCGGGACAATTTCGCAGCCGGCCGCTGAAGTCGCTGCCGGGCCTCGACCTGAGGCCTACAAGCGACCGCCTGCGCGAAACATTGTTCAACGTCCTGGCATCGTCGGGCCAGTTGCAGGATAGTGTCTGGCTCGACCTGTATGCCGGGACCGGCGCGGTAGGAATCGAGGCGCTGAGCCGTGGAGCGCGCCAGGTTTATTTCGTGGAAAACGCGAAGAAGCATGCGCGGCTCTTGCGCGAGAACCTGGCCAGCCTGGGAATCGATTCCGGCTTCGAAGTGCAGGAGCGCGAGGTGGCGCAAGCCTTGCCGCTGCTGGACTCGACCGGCGTGGTCTGCGATTTTTGCTTCCTCGACCCACCCTATCAAATGCGTGGAAGCTACGAACGAACTCTGGGTTTCCTTTCGCAATCGCGCTTGCTGCAGCCATCCAGCATCGTTATCGCAGAGCATGAGAAACGGTTTGACCCAGATGAGCGTTTCGGTGCGCTGGTGCGTTATCGCAAGCTGGAGCAGGGCGATGCTGCGTTGAGTTTTTATCGGCTGGCATGAGACGCCTACTTCGTTTTTCCGCCTTCGATTTGATTGCCATCACCACACGTTGCCAGCTCCTGGCGAATAGGATGCGGCAACCACTGCATTGGCGATCACGGTGTCGGCTTGCACCGTCCCGCTGAACTTTGTCATAGCGCACTCCACGGTAATTGTAGACGCGCTGATGTTCACGGCAGCGCACTGGATCGAGACGGATGCGGTCGCACGAATCTGTATGTTTCCGCTCTGTAACTGGATGGAGTCGCCGCTCGCGTCCTGTATAACCACGCCCTGATCGTCACCCTGGATGGTGATCTTTTGCCCAGCAGCAGTTTCTATAAGGAGACGATCTTTGCCTGCCACAGTTACCTTCAGCGCGCCGCTGTGGATTACATGCTCAGACTTGGGAAGCTTCGTGTCGGTCATCGGCTCTTCTCCATTCGGAAAGGCTGAGCGGCAGCATACACGAAGAGTTCGCCGAGAGTCGGCGAGTGCCCGAACAAACATAAGGCGAAGGAGGTTGATTGACTTCCTTCGCCCGGAGTATTTGTGATTCGTCAGACGTGGCGCTGGAGCGCCGCTCTACCGAACTATTTGGTTCTTCCACCCTCGATGTTCAGCTCCTCACTTGCTCCGGCCTGAGCAGCGGCCAGGCGCGCGGTCAGAACGCGGAATGGTGAGCAAGAGACGTAGTTGAAGTTGTTCTGGGCGCAGAACTCCACCGACGACGGATCGCCACCATGCTCACCGCAAATGCCGATCTTGATGGTCGGACGCGCCTCCCGTCCCTTCTGCACTGCGATCTTGATGAGCTGCCCGACACCTTCGCGATCGAGCGTAGCGAACGGATCCTGCTTCAAGATGCCTTGTGACAAGTAGGCCGTCAGGATCTTGCCCACGTCGTCGCGCGAGAATCCAAATGTGGTCTGCGTAAGGTCGTTGGTGCCAAAGCTGAAGAACTCAGCTTCTTTTGCGATCTCATCAGCCATCAAGGCGGCACGCGGAAGTTCGATCATGGTACCCACGAGGTACTCCACCTTCGTTTCCTTCTCGTTGAATACTTCTTCCGCCACGCGACGAACGATCGCGGCCTGGTTGGCCATCTCCTTCAACCCGGTGGTGAGTGGAATCATGACTTCAGGCTTCACCTTCACGCCTTCTTTCGCGACTTTGACCGCAGCCTCGAAGATGGCGCGCGCCTGCATTTCGGTGATCTCGGGATAGGTGATACCTAGACGGCATCCTCGCAGACCTAGCATGGGATTGACTTCATGCAACTGCTCCACTCGGTTGAGCAGCGTGTGAAGCTCCTTCAGCTTTGGCGATTTCGGCTTCGTGATTTCCAGCCTGGCAATGTCGACCATCAGGTCTTCGCGACGCGGCAGGAACTCGTGCAGCGGCGGATCAAGGGTGCGGATGGTAACCGGGAATCCGTCCATTGCCCGGAAGACCCCGATGAAGTCCTGGCGCTGCATGGGCAGCAGCTTCTTCAGCGCGGCACGACGGTCTTTCTCGTTGTTGGCGAGAATCATGGCGCGCATGTGCGGCAGGCGGTCTTCAGCGAAGAACATGTGCTCGGTGCGGCACAGGCCAATGCCTTCTGCCCCAAACGCACGCGCTTGCAACGCATCGCGCGGAATGTCAGCGTTGGCACGCACGCCCATGCGGCGGAATGGCTCAGCCCAGCCCATCAGTTTGTTCAGCTCGGGATCATCCGGTGACGCCGGCACGGTCTTAAGCTGGCCATTGATGACGCGACCAGTGGTGCCGTCGAGAGAAATCCAGTCCCCGCCCTTCAGCACCTTGCCCTTGACGCGCATCTCGCGGTTTTTCTCGCTGACTTCGATGTCGCCTGCACCCGCGACGCAGCACTTGCCCATGCCGCGTGTGACTACAGCAGCGTGGCTGGTCATGCCGCCACGCGAGGTGAGAATGCCGGCAGCCACTTCCATACCGTGAATGTCTTCTGGCGTGGTTTCACTGCGCACCAGGATCAGCTTCGATTTCGGGTCCTTCTGAAATTTCTCGACAGCTTCGTCGGCGGTGAACACGATCTGCCCGACGGCGGCGCCGGGAGAAGCCGGCAGCCCCGTTGCCAGTACTTCGATCTTGGCGTTTTTTTCGTCCAGCTTCGGCACCAGGAAGTCATACAACTGGTTCGGCTCAACGCGAAAAATGGCTTCTTCCTTGCTGATCAGGCCCTCTTCCACCATCTGGATCGCAACGCGAACCGCTGCGCGGCCGGTGCGCTTGCCATTGCGTGTCTGCAGCATGTACAGGCGGCCGTCCTGGATGGTGAACTCGAAATCCTGCATGTCGCGATAATGTTTTTCCAGCCTCGTGGTGATTTCGCGAAGCTGGTTGTAGACCTCAGGCTGAACCTTCTCCAGTTCGGTGATCGGCACCGGCGTGCGGATGCCGGCGACGACATCTTCGCCCTGCGCGTTCATTAGGAACTCGCCGTAAAACTCTTTCACACCCGTTGCAGGATTGCGGGTAAACCCGACGCCGGTGCCGCTGGTCTCGCCCAGGTTGCCGAACACCATTGCCTGCACGTTGACGGCTGTGCCCAGCATGTCGTCGATGTTGTTCATGCGGCGATAGTGCTTGGCGCGGTCGTTGCCCCATGACCGGAACACTGCATCGCGCGCCATCACGAGCTGCTCGTGCGGGTCTTGCGGGAAGTCGTGCTTGGTGTGCTGCTTGACGACCTTCTTGTACTCGGCAATGACTTCCTGCAGCGCCTTCGCATCAAGGTCCGTATCGAGCTTGGCTTTCTTCTGCTTCTTCTTGCCGTCGAAGGCCTCTTCAAATGCATGCTTGGGGATTTCGAGCACCACGCTGCCGAACATCTGAATCAGACGGCGATAGGAGTCATAGGCGAAACGCGGGTTGTTGGTGCGCTGCGCGAGGCCTTTCACCGACTCATCGTTCAGGCCGAGATTGAGGATCGTGTCCATCATGCCCGGCATGGAGAACTTGGCGCCCGAACGCACGCTGACCAGCAACGGATTGTCGGCTCCGCCGAGTTTCTGTCCCTGCAACTGCTCAAGGCGGGCCAGAGCTTCGTCCATCTGGCGATTCACCTCCTGCGAAACACCTCCACTGCGCATGTATTCCCGGCACGCCTCCGTCTGAATTGTGAAGCCAGGAGGAACCGGCAGCCCAGCATTAGTCATCTCGGCGAGGCCGGCGCCTTTGCCGCCCAGCTCGTCCTTCATCTTGCCGTGCCCCTCGGCATGGCCCTCGCCGAAGAAGTAGACGTACTTGGCCGGTCCTGCGCCGGCGGCTTGCTTGCGATCGAGATCAACAGTAGGTGTGCTCATGGGGATCCTTTGTCAGTGATTGCGGAATGAATGGGTACAACTAATGATGGTAAACCTTGGGGAAATTCTTCGCAGGGTTGAGCTCCGTATTGGAGGAGCACGCTTTCGGGTGGAGCGCCGCTTCAGCGGTGCTTATTTTGCTTCGGTCACGATCTCGCTGAAATCGGCGATGGTGGAAAATTCGCCGAGCAGGTCGCGGAGGAGTGCCAAGCGGTTGGCCCGAACCTGCTCGTCCTCCACCATAACCATTACTTTGTCGAAGAAAGTGTCGACAGGCTTGCGCAGGCGACTGATCTCAGCCAGCGCTTGCGCGTAGTTCTTCTGGTCGCGCAGCTCTCGTACTTTCTGCGCGACGACTGGAATTTCACCCGCGAGAAACCTCTCGGTGTCGTCCGTAAGAGCGGCAGTATCGAGTTGCGGGGCGATCGCTTTCTTCGTCTCGCGAGCCTGACGAAGTATGTTCTTGATGCGCTTGAAGGCGACGGAAATCGAGGCGAAGTCTTCCGAGCCGCGCACGGCAGTCACCGCTTCCGCCCGTGCAATCGCATCGACAACATCGTCGCTATCGGGGGCGAGCACTGCGTTAACCACGTCGTAAGCAAATCCATGAACGTCGCGCAGATAAAACTCCAGGCGCTCACGCATGAAGTTTCTGACAGCTTCTTCGAAGTTGACTTCTGTGATCGAAGCGGCGCTCGGCTTCTGAGCCTACATATTCGGCACGTGCATCACCGAACAGCTTCGATAGCGACAACGGCAGTTTGTGCTCGGCAATGATCTTCACGATTCCGTTGGCGGCGCGGCGTAGCGCGAATGGATCTTTGGATCCCGTGGGCTGCAGACCGAGCGCGAACATTCCTGCGATGCTGTCGGCTTTGTCGGCGATAGCGAGCACCGCTCCTTCCAAAGTGCCCGGAACATTGTCGTCCATCGACTCAGGCTTGTACTGATCGTAGATCGCATCGCCAATGGCTTCCGCAGTGGCCTTCGACAAAAGGGGATCGAGTTCCTGCACCTTGGCGTAGAGTCCGCCGACGACGCCCTGCAACTCGGTGAACTCTTTCACCAACTCGGTCGTGAGGTCAGTCTTCGCCAGTAACGCAGCCTTGAATACGACTCCCGGGCGAACGGATGTTCCGGCATCGCGCAACACTTCGCTGATGAGACTCGACAGCTTCTGCACGCGGCAGGTCTTGTCGTAGTAGCTGCCAAGATCCTTTTGAAAAGTGACCGCCTTCAGCATGTTGACGCGCTCGCGCAGCGAGATCTTCTGATCGGTCTGCCAGAAGAAACGC
Source organism: uncultured Acidobacteriaceae bacterium (assembly GCA_963758835.1). Classification (GTDB taxonomy): domain Bacteria; phylum Acidobacteriota; class Terriglobia; order Terriglobales; family Acidobacteriaceae; genus CAVVDY01. The sequence goes on from CAVWWZ010000009.1 coordinate 218,056, forward strand.
GCATCGTTAAAGCGGGCACGCAGCACGCGCTCGTTGCCGTGACGAATGAGCCCGTCAGGGTCACCGTCGGTATTCAGCACAGCGAGAAAATGCGGCAGAAGTTTGCCCCCGGCATCCTCCAGCGCGAAGTACTTCTGGTGATCGCGCATAACCGTGACCAGCACTTCGGCGGGAAGCGACAGAAATTCTGTATCGAAGGTGCCGAGAATGACCGACGGGAATTCCGTCAGGTTCACGACCGTATCGAGCAGTGGCTTGTCTTCACGCCAGCGAGCGCCGGGGATGGTACGCGTTGCAGCGTCGAGGGCCTTGCGAATGCGTTCCTCTCGCGCAGCAGAGGATGGAACGACTGCGCCCTGCGAGAGTTTGTCGACGTAGTCGGATGGGGCGTCGATTTCGATGGGGCCGGAGGACAGGATGCGATGACCTTCGCTGACGCTGCCGGCGCGAATTCCCGCGAACTCAACTGGCACAACTTCGCCGTCGAGAAGTGAAACCATCCAGCGCAGCGGGCGCACAAATCGCTCAGCCGACTTGCCGAGCCAATACATGTTCTTCGCCCAGTAAATACCGGCGATTTCTTTGGGCAACGACTCGGTAAGGATTTCCGATGCGGCGCGTCCTTTCTTCCGACGGTCGCGGCGAGATATTCACCCTTGGGCGTGGTTATCTTCTCCAGATTGCCGACAGGAACTCCAGCTTTGCGCGCGAAAGCCTCGGCCGCGGGGGTGGGCGCGCCGTCCTTATAGGCGACCTTTAGCGAGGGTCCGGTGAGCTGCTCGGTTACGTCCGGTTGCGCGGGCAAAATTCCGGGGACGATCACCGCGAGTCTCCGCGGACTCGAATACGCCTGCGCATCCGGCGCATCGGACAGGTGCTCGCGTTTCAGCAAATCGGCGATGCGTTGAGCCAATTCTTCACGTGCCCCGTCAATCATTCGGGCGGGAATTTCTTCGGTACCGATCTCTAAGAGGAAGTCAGGCATGGTTTAGTAATTAGCAATTAGTAATTAGCAACTAGCAATGAGCTATCAGCCGTCAGCTATCAGTTAAGAGCGTCCGATTCATTACTTGCTCGCAGCCAACTGCGCTGCCCTACTCTCATCCTCCGCCGGAGTCACCGCTTCGGCCTGCTGCTGGTCGACGTACGCCTTGGCTACTCCCACTGCCAGCGCGCGGATGCGTGCGATCACGCCTACACGTTCGGTCACGCTGATCGCGCCACGCGCATCGAGAATATTGAACAGGTGCGAGCACTTCAGGCATAGGTCGAAGGCGCCAAGGACCGGGAAGCGCTTACGTTCGGCAAGCCGCTCTTCGCTATTCGCCATTCGCTGTTCGCCAGAAAGCTCTCGCTCGTCGCTCTTGGCTATTGGCCCCTTGCCAGAGTCGGCGGACCCTTTATTGCCTTTGCCCGACTTCTTTGAATCGGGCAATGCAAATTGCGCAGCATAGTCGTCGAGCAAGGCCTGGCATTCGGACTCATAAAGCCGCAGATGCTCCCAGGCTTTGTCGACGTCGGCGCGCTCGAAGTTGTAAACCGAAAATTGCAACTCGTCCTGCAGGCGAATCTCGCCATACTTCACCGGACGGCCATCCGGCCCGACCACCCAGGTGATGTCGTAAATGCTGTCGACGTCCTGCAGAAATGCGGCGATGCGTTCCAATCCGTACGTCAGCTCAGCCGAGATCGGGTCGAGGTCTATGCCACCGCACTGCTGGAAGTAGGTAAACTGCGTGATCTCTAATCCGTCGAGCATTACCTGCCAGCCAATGCCCCAAGCCCCGAGCGTCGGCGACTCCCAGTTGTCCTCTTCGAACTTGATGTCGTGTTTTCGCAGGTCGATGCCGATGGCGCGCAGCGAATCCAGGTACAAGTCCTGAACATTCGCCGGCGGCGGCTTCAGGATTACCTGGTACTGCATGTGCTTGAACAGGCGGTTTGGATTTTCGCCGTAGCGGCCATCAGCGGGTCGACGCGAAGGCTGCACATAGCCGACGCGATACGGCTTGGGCCCGAGCACGCGCAAGAACGTCTCGGGAGCCATGGTTCCGGCTCCAACTTCAACGTCGTAGGGCTGTTGCAAGACGCACCCATTCGCTGCCCAGAAGGTCTGCAGCCGCAGGATGAGTTCCTGAAAGGTTAGCGGATTGTTAACAGAAGCCATTAGCGATTAGCCATTAGCAATTAGTTTTAGCGAAGCACCCACCGATCTCTACACTTCTCCGTAAACACCGCCTGAGAGATGCCGATCGCCAAATGCTAATTGCTAGCTGCTAATTGCTGTCTTCTTACAGCTTTTCCAGCATCGTCGCGGTCACCAGCTTTTTTTCCAGGTGACGCTCCAAAATGCGCACCAGAAATTTTCGCAGGTCGGCGTACATATTCCGCCTCGCCGAACCGTTACCATTAGCGTTTGCCGGCGCTTCGAAGTCTTCGACGCGGGCCCGAAACATCCGCGCTGCCACTCGCGCGATTCGGATGTAAGCTCCGACGAAGCCAGCCGCTTGTGCTCCAGGCACATCACGCCGTCAACCAGCGCGTGATAAAACGCTCGATCCCCTGCTAATGAGCGACCGCAAACCACGCATTCGTCCAACTCCGGCAGAAACCCGATCAGCCGCACCAGCCAAAGCTGAAAATACGTCAGCGGAATCCAGATCGCGCCCGACTCTAGACTTCGCAAAACTGAGTACGTCAGCCGAAAGATCGTCGTCGTTCGCCTCACGCTCGGGCAGCAATTCGTCCAGCAACTCCCCAACGTGTTCCAGTGCTGCAACTCGCGCATAATCCAGGCTGTGCGACAACGGCGAATCAAGAATGTCGCAGGAATCGAGCCGTGCCAGTTCCTGTCCTTCGCGATCGTCGTAATAAACCCGAATCAGCGTCAGCGGCTCAAGCGCGCCTCCGAAGCGCCGCTTCGACTTCTTTGCGGCCCGCGCGACCCCTTCACCTTGCCCTCAGCACGCGTAAACAGCGTCACCAGTAAGTCGGACTCGCGCAGCGGATATGTCCGCAGCACAATCGCTTCCGATTGCTTGAGTGGCATGGCGGGAGATCGCGTGAGAGTCTCGGCGCGTTAAAGGTTGATTCTACTGGGAAGAGGTGCCTGTTGTCAGTTATTGGGTCTCAGGTTTCAGGTATCAGGTTTCAGAAAGAGAGAGCAGGCGGACCGTGCCAAACAAGGGAGGAACAGCGTGGCATTCAACGCGCTGATACCTGACACCTGACACCTGACACCTATAAGTACACTCGCTCAGCCGCTCGCATTGCCTTGTAGCGGGCAAAAACCTGCTGGTCGCTCTCCAGGCCAAGGACCGATCGCAGGGTGGTTCCGCGGAAGGTGTGAGCCAGCATCTTCGGCCAGTGGCGCAGGACAAACCAGGGCTCCTTGGCAATGACCGCCGGGATGTGCGCGACCTTCATCCAGCGTTCTCTCTTCCAGCGTTCGTATTCGATTTCTTCCGGCTCAAGATGCTGGGTCGCAACCACGGCGGTGGTGCCGTCGTATTCTTCCATGTTTTCGATCTTGATCAGATTGCGCGCCTTGAAATCCTTCGTCATCGGCGTACCCGGATATGGCGTCGGATGCTGGATATAGGGCCAATCCACATATTTCTCGGCAAACTCGAGGTTGGTCCGGATGGATTCCATGGTGTCATCCGGATTACCGACGATCAGCCCTCCGACTACATACATCCCGTTGGCGTGCAGAGCGTCGATGGCACGGATGGTGGCATTCTCTGTGCGCTTGCCATTCTCGCGATACGAATTTTTTGCAGAGGCTTTCAGGAACTCGAGGTCGTCTTCAAGGATGTTTTCAATCCCGAGGAACACATACCGGAAGCCTGCCTTGCGCATCAGCGGAACCAGCGTATCCGCATGCATGGCAATGGGAGAGGTCATCGCCTGTACGGTGTAGGCGATGTCATTCAGCCCGGCATCGATGATGGCCTGGCAAAGCGCCTCAAAGCGCTTGACGTTGAGAGAGATGTTGTCGTCAACAATGAAGATGGCGCGCGCGCCTCGCGCTTTTGCATCGCGGATATCGGCCAGTACCCGATCGAACGAATAGGTGTGAAAGTTGCGCCCGCGCATCTCGATGATGGAGCAGAAGCCGCAATCGAAGGTGCACCCGCGCGAAGTTTCCACGACGTCGACCTGCCGCCCCACCATGGTGAATCCCGAAAGCACGCGAGCGCTTCGCTTGGGCAGACGAATGTCGTCGCCTTCGAGGCTATGAACGGGGCGGCCGGATTCTCCCGCCAACCTTCCGGCTGCTCGATAGCTGAGCCCGGCGATGTTGTCGAACCCTGCGTCGTTTTCGATTGCGCGCAACAATTCGCGAAACGTCACCTCGCCTTCGCCACGGACGATGAAGTCCACGCCGCTTCCCTCATGCGTGTAAGCGTCGGGAGCGAGGCTGGGATCGTAGCCTCCGCAGACGATGCGAACTTCAGGACGAAGCGCACGCACCAGCTCGATCATACGAAATGCCGTTTTGCGCTGGAAGGTCATGATCGACAGCCCGACTACATCAGGCTGGTGCTCGTGGACTAGTTGTTCGACGGTTTCGCGGACGCGGTCCTGCCGCAGGATAAGGTCGGCAGCAGCGACCTGATGATGATCATCGACATTGCCGGCGAGCGAGGTCAATGCGCCGTTCGGCATGCGCACAGCCACGGTGGGCATGTGCTCGAAGGAATCCGGCATTGCCAGCAACAGGATGTTCACGCGACAACTCTCTCTGCTGAAGTATTGAGGTCCCACCCCCGTTGAGGACATGGTACACCGATTTGACCCACCGCTTGTTCTACGTTTGTCTCTGTTGGGGAGAGGCGGTTGACTTCAACGACGCAGCCTCCAAATACACATGCTTCACTGTCGGGTTGCGCATCTTGGATCTGCCGGGTAATGCGATCGATCGTTTCCTCCAATGCCTCAATCGATCCCTGGGGATGGAACTCGACTTCCAGGTTGAGCAAAACGTTCTCTGGACCGAGCTGCATGGTCAGCAACTGGCCTACGCGGTCCACAGCAGGATCGGCGCTGACCAGCTTTCGGATCGCCTCAACCTGCTCGCTGTCTGCGCTCTCGCCAATCAGCAGACCGCGGGATTCGTCCGCCAACAACCAGGAGACACTGATCATCGCCAGTCCTATGAGAATCGAGCCGACTCCGTCGAAATACGGTATACCCATCTTGGTCGTCAGGAAAATCATCAGCATCGCCGTGAGTTCACCGGCCACGTCGCCAATGTCCTCGAGCACGACTGTGAACACGGTTGGATCTTTGCTGCGGCGTATGAAGCGCAACAAGCTCAGGTCGCCTCGGCGGAGGTTCACCTCGCGCAGGGCAATCACCAAGCTAACGGTACTAAACGAGGCTGAGATGCCAAGCACGACGTAGGCCCAGATCGCCGAGCGGATCGGCTCCGGATGTATCAGGTGTTGAATGCCCTCGTAAATGGACATGACGCCGCCTACGGCGAACATTGACACGGCGACCACAAACGTCCAGAAATATAGGACCTTGCCATGACCGAAGGGATGAGCTTCGTCCGCGGGCTCGCGGCTCAGTCGCATTCCCCTCAGCAGCAGAACGCTGTTACCGGTATCAACTGCGGAATGGAAACACTCCGCGAGCATCGCGCTGCTCCCGGTCAGGGCAGCCGCGGCCCCCTTCGCAACCAGGATTGCGACGTTGACCGCCAAGCTGGCGTAGACGACGCGATTGGATCCTGAAGTTTCCATGTTTGTTACCAGCTTATGGATTCCGCTGAACAGGAGCGGGATTTCCGTGGAGACATTCTTGGATCATCTGCCAACTGACCCTGAATCCGCAATAGAATCAAGACGTACTATGTCGACCCTTGGTTCTACCGCAGCTGTCGTCGAAAGAAAGTCCGGGCTTCTCTATTGGGCGCAACGCGTGGTTGAAGAATGCGAAAACGCCAGCCACGATTTCGCAGCTGACCCGGTTCACGATCTGAGAGTTGCGATTCGCCGTTGCCGCTCGATGGCTGACGGATTTCTCTCGGTGGATCCCGATCCGGGCTGGAAGCAGATGAAGCGCATGGCCAAGCCGCTATTTGCCAGCCTTGGAGAGTTGCGTGACGTGCAGGTCATGATGGACTGGGTCAGCAAGCTATCCTCTACCGACGATCCCGCACGGCCAATCTTGCTGCTGGAGCTTCAGGTGCGCGAGACGCAATTGAAGGCTGCGGCGCAACAGGAACTAGGGAATTTCGACCGCAAGCAGTGGCTTTCGCTCAACCTGCGTCTTATCGAGCGCGCCAGAGCAAGTTCCATTGGATGGCAGCGTCTTTCAGCTGCTCGCGCTGGAGCGATGGAACGATGCTCGCGAGTTGCACAAAACGGCACTCCGAAACCGCTCGGGCAATGCGCTACCACCAATTGCGGATCGGCATCAAGCGGCTGCGATACACGGTGGAGAATTTCCTGCCGTCACTTCACGATCAATGGTCGAAGGACCTGCGTGATCTGCAGGATGCGTTGGGCGAGGTTCATGACTTCGACGTACTGTGGGCCATGCTGCGCATCCATCATGAGGTCGCTCCTGAGGTGCGTTCGCACTGGCACACAATTATTCAGGCGGAGCGCAGTCGGCGGCTGACCTCTATCGCGAGCGCATGGTCGGTCGCGAGTCTCTCTGGCAGAAATGGCGTGGCGCGCTGCCGGCGGACGAGGCCCTGCGGCGGGCGGGGCTGGATAAATTCGGCCTCTGGGCGTCATTCCTCGATCCGCACTTCGAACGAACAACTCGGGTAACGGGCATCGCACTTCGCCTCTACGAGGGCCTGGTTGAGAACAAGGTTTTTCGCAGCGATCACACTCAACGCGATTTGCTGGAGGCTGCCGCTCTCACACACGAGATTGGACTGAGCAAGCGGGAGCACGGACACCGCAAACGATCCTTTCGCATGATCAGCAAGATGATGCCGCCGCCGGGATGGTCAGCGCAGGAAATGCAGGCAATCGCGATCATTGCCTGTCACCACGGCGGAGCGCTTTCGCTGGTCGACAATTCGGTCTTCGGCGGAATCGCAGCGAACTTCCGCAAATCACTACTCCGACTGGCTGGAGTCTTGCGGTTGGCGGTCGCGCTGGAAAATGTGACTGCGGTCGCCGGCCTTTCGGCAACTGTCTCAAGGAAAGACGGGGTCCTGGTTCTTGGTTTAGGAGCATTCGACAATCACATCGGGCCAGAAGGGGAGCGCCTGGCGCGGGCCAAGTACCTGCTGGAAGCTGCTTGCGGCATGCCCATCAAGATGGAAAGCAGTTCTGCCGCGGCGATGTCACGGTCGAAGATAAGTCGGCCAGCGCGGAAGGTCAATTCGAAGCATCAAGAGTTGCCCAGCGGCCAATCATAGGCCGCAGAGTACGACTGGGGTACATTCACCAATCCTTGCGTACCAGGAAATGCGTTGTAGCGCCGCGCCAGAATCTCCTTCTCGACATCATCCAAGAGCTTCGCATTGTAGGCCTCCACGGCGTCGACTAGTGCTGAGGCCAGCAGGCCAGCGGAAGCTGCCTGGCACGTAAGAAACGCTGTGATTAGATCCTGCGCGACCTGCGTCTCCAGTTGCGGCGTCGACATCACGGGATGGTAGACGTAAGCCTTGCGGTTGGTTTCGCGACGCAGAAGGCCCTTCTGGTACAGGCGATCCATGGTTGTCATCACGGTTGTATAGGCGAATTTGCCCCGGAGCGCTATTACGACGTCGCGCACGGTGGATCGTCCCGTACTGCAGACGGTGCGCATCACCTGGTCCTCGAGCGGACCTAACACACCTTTAATCAGACTCTTTATGATCTTCGGTTTGGCTCTTCGCACCATAAGAACCTCCTGGCTTTAAGAGCATGCGGAGACAATGTCTTGTCAGATCACAACTTCGGCTCACAGCAAAATCAAACAAAACCCAACGGGCTCAGGTTAATAGCATGGCATTATGGTCGGCGACTGACTATTAGTCAATGATAAGAACGTGCTACAAGAAATGGCAAAAAGGTGGGAAAGGGCAGATTTCGTAGAGGCAACTCAAGGGGATGAGTGCCATGCGACTTTGAGATCACGGCAAAATGGCCGGAGTTTGAGACTCCGGCCATTCAGTGTAAGGACGAACCTGTCGACTACTTTACGATCTTCTCTCCGATCGACTTGGCTTGCGTGAACAGGTACAAGTAATCGGCGCCTCCGGCCTTAGAGTCAGTGCCCGACATGTTGAACCCGCCGAATGGGTGAGCGCCTACCATGGCGCCGGTGCACTTGCGGTTGATGTACAGGTTGCCAACGTGGAACTCGCGCTTGGCGACCTCGATCTTGTCGTCAGATAACGTATAAACCGCACCCGTGAGACCGAATTCGGTGTTGTTGGCGATCGCGAGCGCCTCTTCAAAGTTGCGCGACTTGATCACCGCCAGCACCGGCCCGAAGATCTCTTCCTGCGAGATTGTGGCCTTAGGATCGACGTCAGCGATTACGGTCGGCTGAACGTAGTAACCGTCTCCTAATTCGGTCGCGCGCGAGCCACCGGTAATCAGTCGTCCGCCTTCAGCGATCCCCTTCTCGATGTATCCCAATATAGAGTTCATCGACTTCTCGTTGACCACAGGGCCCATCCCGGGATTCTCGGTCGGTTCGCCAACCTTGATCTTTTCAACCCGCTCACGCAGGCGCTGCAGGAACCGATCGTAGATCCGTTCGTCGACGATGGCGCGGGAACATGCCGAGCACTTCTGACCGCTGAAACCGAATGCCGCCGCCGCTACACCTTCAACGGCAGAATCGAAGTCAGCATCGTTTTCGACGATGATGGAATCCTTGCCGCCCATTTCCAGGACGGTTCGCTTGATCCACAGCTGGCCGGGCTGCTGTTCGGCTGCACGCTGATTGATGTGCAGGCCGACTTCCTTCGAACCAGTGAACGCGATGTAGCGCGTCTTGGCGTGAGCGACCACCGCCTCTCCAAACGTCGTTCCGCTGCCGGGGCAGAAGTTGACCACGCCGTCGGGCACTCCCGCCTCCTCAAGTATCTCCATGAACTTGGCAGCGATAGTCGGGGAATCACCTGAGGGCTTAAGGATGACCGTGTTGCCGCAAACAATGGAAGCCAGTGTCATGCCGCCCATGATCGCCGCTGGGAAGTTCCAAGGCGAGATGACAGCGCCGACGCCAAGCGGAATGTACTGCAGATGATCGTGCTCGCCCGGTAACTGCACCACCGTTTTGGCGTTGGAGAGACGTACCGCTTCCTGCGCATACATCATGCAGAAGTCGATCAGCTCGGCCACGTCGCCGTCAGCCTCGGGGTAGTTCTTGCCCACCTCAAACACCAGCCACGCCATCAACTCGTACTTGCGCTCGCGCATGAGCTGCGCCGTCCGGAAAAGCAGGGTGATCCGGGTTTCCCAGGATGTGCGGCTCCAGGTTTCGAATGCCTTGAGCGCTGCGTCCATAGCCGGAGCGACTTCCGCCGCACCAGCTTCCTGGTGAATGCCCACGACCTGCGTGGGATGGGCCGGGTTGATCGACTGGTGTTTCTTCGCGGTCTTAATTCTGCGTCCGCCGATGACCAGGTCATACTCGCGGCCTAGTTCATTCCGCACCTTTTCGATCGCGGTACGCATGCGCCGTTGGTTTTCTGGGTTGGACCAGTCGACTGAGGGTTCGTTCACAAACTTCTCAGGGACTCGCACTTCAATGCGCGTGTCCGCGTCTACGCGATTGGCCTCGCGTGCAGGATGGGTAAGCGTCGCCATAATAGCTTCCTCTCGGATGAATTGTTGCTTGGGCGGAACTCTGACTAAAGAACCTACATTTCTAGATGCCGCAGAACGAAGCTCGACTCAAGATGTCGGCAAACCCCTTATTTTACACCGCTGTCCTCACGGGACCGGTCAGCAGCCAGTACACGCGGCGCGACGTTCAGCTTAATCAGGGAGGAGTTAAGAGGTTTAAAAATTCCGGCAGCGTGGAGTTGTTCACGCGTTCGAACGAATTGACAACGAAAATTTGCAAAAACGTCATACGTCGGCCGCGTATGCCTATGCGAACATGCTTGCCATGTTGCGCCGACGTGTACTACCTCTTGCTCTTTGGCTGCTGCTCTGCTCGCCGTCATTCGCCTGGAATAGCTTTGGGCACATGGCGGTAGCGTGGGTTGCGTATCAGCACCTGAATCCCAACACAAGGCAGGCAGTGAATAAGCTGATTGCCAAGAATCCGAGCTACAACAAGTGGAGAAATTCGCTGCCAAGCACTCTGAGTGCGTCCGACCGCGATTTGTACATTTTCATGTTGGCGTCGACGTGGCCGGATCAGATCAAAGGCGATAGCTCGTACCATGACGACGGCACAGACGGGGGAAACACACCACCCTCAGATAGTACCGCCACCGCGAACACCGGCTATTCCGACAAGGCGCGACATAAATATTGGCACTTCATCGATGTTCCGTTCAGTCCTGACAACACTACGTTGGGATTGATACCTTATCCCAACGTCGAAACAGAGGCTGCGGTCTTTCGGCAGACTCTGTCATCCAACGCCACAGTGAAATTAAAGTCGTACGATCTGGTTTGGATTCTCCATCTCGTCGGAGACATTCATCAGCCTCTGCACTGCACAAGCCGCTTCACTAGCACAGAGCGGCAGGGCGATTCCGGTGGCAACGACGTGAAGGTCTGCAGCGCAACAGAGCAGAGCTGCACAGGAAACCTTCATTCCTTTTGGGACAACCTGCCGGGTCCCAGCAGCGGCACTCCACAGCAGGTAGCAGTTGTGGCTGCGGCATTACCTACGGCGATGGTCAGCAATAGCGATCTCGATGTTCACACCTGGATTGACGAGAGTTTCGCATTGGCTCAGAGCGTCACGTATTCCAACCCACCCCTGGGCAACAGCGCTGGGCCATTTCGCTACGACCAGAGCTACGCCGACAACGCCAAGGCTGTCGCGCAAAAGCGTGTCGTGCAGGCGGGGCTGCGGCTGGCGAACATCTTGAATGCGGAAATTCAGTAGCTGCTAATGTTCGGATGGTGTTGCGTCACTAAGTAGCTTGGCCGCTTAGCTCAAGCGTTCGCTAGTCGCTGGTATAACAGGATCGCCCCGAGAATTAGGAATAAGAGGGCCGCTATGACAAATGGCGCCACGTACCAGGCGCGTCTTTTCCATACGCGGGTCACCAGCCGCTCTTCACTTTCAAGGGGAGCTGGAGGTTCTGAAGCGGCGATGAGCGGACCCCCATTCCCGGAATCAGACACTGCTGGCCGACCCCTCTCGGCCTGAACCGCTTGCGAGGAAAGCTTCAGAGACTCAAGGTCGCTGCGCAGGTCCGCCGCACTCTGATAACGGTTGGCGGGGTCCTTCTCCAAAAGCTTGGCGATGATGAGTTCCAGGTCTTCGGGGATTTGCGAATTGAGAGAACGAGGAGACGCCGGGTGTACGGTACGGATCGCGTCCATGGTTGCCAGCCCGCTTGTTCGCTGGAACGGACGCTGCCCGGTCGCAAGCTCGTACAGCACGATCCCGAGCGAAAATAGATCGCTACGGGCGTCGAGCGTATCGCCGCGGGTTTGCTCCGGCGACATGAACTGCACGGTTCCTCCGATGGCGTCATCGTCTACCTTGAGGTCTTTCCCGAGCTCTTCTTGATCGTCTGATTTCGCCAGGCCGAAGTCGAGAAGCTTCACCTGCCCAGCTCCATTCCTCATGATGTTCCCGGGTTTGATGTCTCGGTGAATTAAGCCCTTCTGGTGTGCGGCGTCGAGTGCGTCGGCCACTGCGATGCCAATATCGATGGCCGTCTCGATGGGAACAGGCCCGCGTCGAATCGTTTCCCGGATGGTTTCGCCTTCGATCAATTCCATGACGATCACCGGCCGCCCCTTGTAATGCGTCAGCTCGTAAACTCTACAGATGCTGGGGTGATCCAATGCGGCCGCAGCGCGAGCCTCGAGCTCGAAGCGCGCGAGGGCAGTCACGTCGCGGAGCAGGCTCTCAGCGATCACCTTGAGCGCGACGTTGCGGCCAAGCAAGGTGTCTTCGGCTTCGTATACGGTCGCCATTCCGCCATGACCGATCTCACGCAGCACGCGATATTGCGAGATGGATTCGCCGATCATGGTCATGGCAGCCGGGAGAGAGCGAGCTTAGCTGCATTGTAGCCGCACATGCCATGAACCCCAGCTCCTGGCGGCGTCGAAGCCGAGCACAGGTACATATCCGGGGCCGACGTGGCGTAGGTTCGCCACGTGGGACGGAAAATAAACTGCTTCAGGGTAGACGCGCCTCCAGCAATGTCACCGCCGATGAGGTTTGCGTCCATTGCCTGGAGTGCTGCTGGGGAAAAGGCCCTGCGCGCCAGTACGCAGTCGCGAAAGCCGGGCGCGAAGCGCTCGATTTGTGACTCCACCCGTTGCAGCATGTCGACCTCGGAGCCGTTTGGGACATGGCAGTACGCCCACGCGATGTGCTTGCCCGCAGGAGCACGTGTCGCGTCGAACAAAGTCGGCTGCGACAGCAGCACAAAGGGACGCTCGGCAATCCTCCCGTGGCGTGCCGCATATTCTGATGCGGCAATCTCCGATAACGTGCCGCCGAGATGGACTGTTCCTGCCCGCAGGCACTCACGCGCCTTCCACGGGATGGGCTGGGAAAGAGCATAGTCAACCTTGAATGCTCCGGGCCCGTAGCGGTAACGAGCCAAGTCTCTCCTAAAAGACGTGCTAAGGCGCTCGCCGGCCACATTCAGCAGCTGCTGTGGGCTGATATCCCACATTGTGACATCGCAGGCTGGAAGATCTGCAGCACTTACAATCTTTGATGAGGCTCTGACCGCGCCGCCCAGGCTTTCGAAATACTTGATGAGCGAGTTGCTGATGGATTGTGCGCCGCCACGTGGAATAGGCCATCCCACAGCGTGGGCGGTCACACCGAGTAAGACTCCGAATGCTCCGCTCAACGGCTCGTCGAAATCGAGAAAAGAATGCGCCGCACATCCAGCAAAGAGCGCTTTCGCGCGTACTCCGCTGAATATGCGATTAGCCAGAGCATTAGCTGATGACAGCGAAATCACCCCAAGCCGCGCAAGCAACCAGGGCGTACTGGGAAATGAAGGTATCGGGCTCAGAACCTGTGGAGCCAGGCGCTTCCAATGAGACGCAAAAGGCGACATCAAGCGTCGCCAAGCCGCAGTGTCAGTTTCCAGATCGAGGTTGGCGAAGTCGCGCTCCAGGATCACCGCCGTTCCGTCGTCCAAAGGATGAGCTAAAGGCGCGGATGGTTGGATCCATTCGAGGCCGTACTGGTGCAGCGGTAGTGAGGAGAAGAAGGGCGAGCCTGCGGCCATGGGATGTACGGCTGAGCCGAAATCGTGGTGGAAACCGGGCAATGTCAGCTCCATGGTGCGCGCGCCGCCACCGGGCTGGGACTCGGCTTCGAAAACCTCGACCCGCAGCCCCGCCTGCGCGAGTACGATCGCAGCCGCCAGTCCGTTCGGCCCCGCGCCGACCACGCAAGCCTTGCGGCCAGCGAATCGCCCTGCGTGTGAAGGAGAGCTCAAGCTGCTTTCTTCCTGCGCATTGGCTTCTTCTCGGAGTCATGTTCCTGCTCCACTCGTTTGTGTAGCAGTTCTTTGGCTTTCCTTAATTCCGCCAGCCGTTTTGCGTCGAGATTGTGTCCCGCACGGTTGATGTAAAAGGACAACATGCGCATGCCCGAGCCGGGTCCTTTCGGAGAAACCCCTGGCGAAGCCAGCGTGCGAGCAATAACAGGGGCGCTCTTGTTAAACAGTCCTTCCGGAGGATAGGTGGATTCCGTATGTACTTTCGCCGACCACTTACGGCGCGGTGCAGCTTTCTTTTTGGCTGTCATGGAGACCTCCAGATTGATAGATGCGGGCTCTAGCCATGCGGCGGTAGCGGAGCGGGCCATTCCACAACCTGCAATTTTCCGTCGGGGCCTATTTGCAGAACAGGAGCATACAACCCCATCAGCTCGCGTCGCCACCACATGCCGGTGCGCCGCTTGTCCTCAAGGTTGGTGAACCAGTATTGCCAGAGAACGGCGCGAACCTGTTTTGGTGGGGCATCGGCAAAGGGATTGCCGGCAAACAACTGCAGAACATCGTGACTGTTTGATAACAGCCTCTCCTCTGTGCTGGGAACAATGGAATTCTCGCGCCAGTTACCGAGTGACGCGAACCACAGGTTCCAATCGAAGCGCGGCTGGTATGGCGCATAAATGCCCGGCGCTTTCGAAGGATCCTGCGGCTTGTAACGAAAGGGATAGGGCGTCCAGTTTTGGCCGTCGTTAGAGCCCTGAAACTCGACCTCATACCGGCCGCGTGTCATCACTGCGAATAGTCCGTATCGGTTAGCAATGCGGAATGGTTCCAGTGCCGCAGCCGGCGCCGTTGGCAGAGGGATACCTGGGACGAGCATCCACAGCAGTTGTACCGTGCCTGCATAGAAGATCCAGCTCAGGATGACGCTGGTCAGCGCCAACCTCCAAGCGCTGAGGTGCCTTCGCGGCGCCAGGTGAGGGGACGCTGGAGATGCTGCGGTACTTTCGATGATCGACAAACCAGGCTCTACTTTTGGCTGAGCTGGTTGGGGACGCTGTGCAGCCGCAACCATGGCCGCTTCGTCAAACTTCGGGCGCCAACGCTGCGGCAGCGCGCGCACCAGGTAGGCATCATCGAGCAGCAGAATGCCCAGGGACAGAACGAGGTAATTCAGGAACGTGTAGTTCGCCGTGAGAATAATCCCCGCCTGGAGCGTGGTGACAATGACGAAGCAGATGAGCCGCCATCGTCGAGGCAGAAACATCATCCAGACGATTCCCAGCTCAACCGCAAAGGTCACAAATACGGTGGAAGCGTGAAACCAATGCGGCAACTGCTGCAGGTAGTAGCCGACCCATGTGGGTAGTGGACCGTTCTGGTAATACTGGTCCATGGCCGTCCAGTTGCGCCACTGCGGATCACCGCTGGCTAGCTTCACCACTCCCGATTCGAAGTAGATGCGAAACCATTCCCACTGCAACAGAAACAGGCTCGCGCGCGACGGCGGGCGCGTCTCTCCCCAACCCGGCCGAAATCCTGGAGGTACAAAGAACAAGGCGATGAATCCTGCTTCCAGTAGCATTCCATCCGACTGGTAGCCGGAGAAATCTCCAGCCGCCGCTACAAACGAGACGAAGCAGACGAAGCAAAGCGCCAGCATTCCACGCGGCCACAGGTTGAACACCAACAGCAGCGACGCAAACAGGCCGATCCAACAAACGGTCAGTAGCCACCCATTGCCGGTCGAAAGCCAGAACAGCGATGGCGCAAACCAGAACCTCACCGGGCCGTACGAACGCGCGACCGCCTCCAGGAATTCGGTGGCGGGAAGAATACCGTTGTTCCCGATGAGCCCACGGATCTGGAATAAGAGCGAATAGAAAGCCGAGAAATATATCAGGCCAAGTGCACGGAGAAAAAGCCAGCGGGCGAGTAGCCGGTTGGAGGCTCCGTATCGCGAGTCGAATAGCCGCTGGATGACGAGTGCGGGAGACATTTGGGTGTCAGGTATCAGGTATCAGCGTGAGGCTGCAGATCGATACTCAGTGCCTAATACGAATTAACCTTCCGGCTTAAATATGAACCCTTCTCCGGTCTTACCGTTCATGATTACCGAGAAGGGCGTTGCGAACTGCAGGTGGCGGACGCAACCATCCTCGCGGAATGCAGGCTGCGCGTTCAGCCATTCCCAATCGATGAAACCCTCGCCGGCGTCGGGGTTCACGGTAAAGTACCCGATCTGAAACGCCGTGAGGTTCTGGAAGAAATGACTGCCTTGGGAGGGAGTGACGCGCAAATCGCGAAAGCCTGATTCGACTATCACACGCGCACCCGAAATCTGGTCCCACGCAACAGGAATTCCCAGCCACGGTTCATTGGAGCCCCAGCGACCCACACCGACAAGCAGGTATGGCGTGTTCCGGTCGGACGAGTTTCGCATTGAACGCGGCAACACTCTGTGCCACCTCATGGCTACGTGCCCTTTCGAAGCGGTGGAAGTCGACAACGATCATGTCGCGTAACCCGTCCACACGCCCGTGGCCCAACACCTGCGCGCTTTGGCAGAGCAAACTCTGCCGGTCAACCACATCGACGCGCAAGTCCTCGCCCTCTCGCGAAACCACCAGAGGACGCATCTGCAAGAAACCGAAATCGCTTGCTTCACCGCTCTTCTTCCCCAAGCGAACCGCAAATTCGATCTCCACGGGACGGCCCAGGCCCTCTTCGCCGATTGTCATCAACTGATCGAGAATCGCTGGTAAGGGAAACATCCCATACTTCAGGATGGGGGCGAAACTTACGATGCGCATCCCTTTACGGCTCAAGCCATCGTAGATGGCATGGTTGTCGACCGAGTAGGTGGATGCCAGCAAGTTCAACGTGCCGTCCTGCTCCGCCAGAGGTATGGCATACGACACTTCCCGCAATCCATCTGTAGGCTGGCTGTCCTGTTGGCAATTCATGGGCAAAGCCCAGAATTCTGTTTGCGAGTTCGCAAGCATGTCTTCCACAGATGAGAATTGCACCAGGTGTCGAGGATAGCGCGGACTGAACGTTAGGGATTTGCCACCTCCGACTACGGCTCTGCCCAGACCCAAGGCGACGGCGGCAAATCCGTCCTTTACGGTGACGGGCGCGACGGGATAGAAGTTCCGCGAGCGCACCACGCCGGAAAAGTCGGGATAATACCTCGCGCCATAATGCGCCCCCACGACCTGCTGAATTAGCACCGCCATCTTCTCTTCTTCCAGGCGGTAGGGCGTTGCTCGCACATACGCCTTTGCGTGGCGGCTGAACGTGGACGCGTATACGCGCTTGATAGCCTCCATGAGATGCTCAAGCCGCACTTGCAATTGAGCGTCCTGGTTCGCCAGCATGAACGTCTCATAAACACCGGAGAAGGGCTGGTACTGTGAATCCTCCAGCAAGCTCGACGAGCGTACCGCCAGAGGAGACTGCACCTTCTCCAGGAACGCGAGCAGCTCGTCGATGAGATCACTCGGCAAACGCGCTTCTACGAATCGCTTTTCGATCTCCTCATCGTCAGAACACTGCATGGCGAAATCAAGGAGTTCATTATCGGCGACGAACCGGTCGAAAATATCGGTCGCCAGCACAAGTGTAGGGGGCACGGCTATGTGAATTCCTGGGAATCGGCGTGCCAAACGCTTCTGGTAAATAAGACTGCGGGCAAACGCCAGCCCTCGTGCCTTTCCGCCCAGGGAACCATTACCGATTCGTAAGAAGAAAGAGTGCTCGGGATGAAAACTTTCAGGATTGAAGTCGCCGATGTGCGTCTGGCTCTGCTCATCGCGATACCTGGCGATCGAAGCGATAATGCTTTGGCGCAAGTCCTCCAGTGAGGAAAAATCGGAAACCTTCCTGGGTCGCAATTTCTGTGCCAGTGCGAACTCGGTCCTGGTCATGAACCAGTGAGAAAAGTGATTGCGCTCCGCGTGATAGGCGATCGATTCCTCGGGAACCGTATGGAGGAGCTGCTCAAGTTCGTTCAGGTCTGAAGCCCGTCCAACATCGGTCTGGTCGGGCAGGCGGAAAACGAAGTCTCCGAATCCGACGTCCTCAATAAGGAACTTGCGCAGGTCGCTGAGCAGTGTGGGGGAATTCTTCTGGACGAACGAGAAACCCTCACGAAAGGCCCGATCCATGTACTCCGTACGACTCGACTGCAGGACGATAGGAACATCGGGCACAACGTCGCGGATCATCTGCGCCAGATGAAAGCCCGTCTCGGGCTGAATATTGCCACCACGAGGAAACTCCACATCCATGATCACGCCCAGCAGGTGGTCGCGATAGCGCAGCGTCTGCTCCGCGGCATCTTCGTAGTTCGAGCACAGCAGAATCTTTGGGCGCGCGCGCATGCGCAGCAGCTTGTGCTGGAGATTGATCCCTTCTTCGATCAGGCGTTGCGTCTGGGTCCAGATTTCGGTGTACAACACCGGCAGAAAAGCGGAGTAGAAGCGAATGTTGTCCTCGACGACGAGCACGACAGGAACGTTCATGCTTTCGGCATCGTGCTGCACATTACGCTTGTCTTCGATGTACTTGACCATCGAGACGAGGATGCGCCCGTTACCCTGCCACAAGAAGATCCTTTCGATATCGGTCTGCGGGCAACGCGCGATGAAGTCCTTGATCTCGCGGTGATCGTACGCCAGAACCATGACTGGAACGTCGAGCCCGGACTGCTTCACCTGAGCTGCTAGCTCGGCGGCGTTCATGTCGCCTACCTGCAGGTTAGTCACTATCAGGTTGAAACGGGGCTGTGAGCGGGCAAGTTCCAACGCCTCACGGCCAGTGGAGACATGGGAGATTCCGGGAACATTTTGCAGATGAAGATCGAGTGACTCCTTCATCAGCAGCTCGTTCAGCCGCCCGTCTTCGCGCAGAATGAACGAGTCGTACAAGCTGGAGACAAGCAGGATGTCCTGCACGCGGAAAGGCATCAGGTTCTCGAA
The DNA here is from genome assembly GCA_963758835.1 of uncultured Acidobacteriaceae bacterium. Classification (GTDB taxonomy): domain Bacteria; phylum Acidobacteriota; class Terriglobia; order Terriglobales; family Acidobacteriaceae; genus CAVVDY01. Next base: position 236,623 of record CAVWWZ010000009.1, read on the forward strand.
GCCTTCGAACAGGTTCTCCGCGTTGTTCTTCAGATCGTGCGCGGCCTGCGTTGCCATTCGAGAACGTCCCCCTTCCTGCTGCTCACAAGCCTCGGCAGCTAACACTTAGGGAATATGCTTACGACGGCCTTTTATGATCACGCAGCCCCGCCTCCGCGTACCTTGGCCACCATCAGAGTGATATCGTCCTGCTGCTCTCGCGGACTGAAGCGGCGCACATCGGCAAGCACCGCGTCCAGCAAAGACTGCGTGGGTTGTTCCTGTGTTTCATGACGGAGCACAGCAAACCGGTTTCACCGAACTCCTCGCCCGAGTCGTCGCAGGCTTCGGTCACTCCATCGGTATAGAGCGCGAGCACGTCGCCGGGACACAGCTCCGCCTCAGCAGCAGTGCATTCCCAATCCTTGAAAAGGCCCAACACAGTGCTCGTCGAGTGAAGTCGTTCGACGGTGTCATGAGGGCGCAACAAGAGAGCGCAAAGATGGCCGCAGTTCGCATACCGCAGACGCCGGGTGCGATCGTCATATTCGGCAAAGAAGACGGTCGCGTAGGCGCCTGGAGGAGTGTTTTCGCAAAAGAGTTGGTTCACTAAACGCAAAAGGCGGTCGGGGCTGTCGCGCGCAATGGCACAGTGGCTCCTGAAGTTGGCCTGCAGGTTCGCCATCAATAGGGCCGCGGCGATGCCTTTCCCGGCGACATCGGCGATCACAAATCCAATACGGTCCTGACCGAGCGCAAGGAAATCGTAGTAGTCGCCTCCCACGTGTCGAGCTTGCATGCATGATCCCGCAAATTCGAGGGTTTCAGCTGCCGGCAATTTCTGCGGGAATAATCCCGCCTGTACCTGCTTGGCGATTTCAAGTTCCTGTGCAGCACGACGTTCCTCTTCGATTTTTTCGGCCAACGCGCGGCGCTCGCGTTCCATGTGTTGGGTAACCTCGTCAAAGCTCACCAACATGAAGGAGTTGCCATCGATATCACGGAACTCCGTGAACACTCCTCCCCAAATCGGCTCGTCGCTGATCGTAGATGGGCTCGTTGCGTCGTGAACTTCAGCGTTGGTTTCATGCCGGATGCGCCGCAGACGCGGGGCGTAGAGGAAGCGCACGCCGTTCTGCCTCCATGCCAAGTATTTTGCGACTACATCTTCGGTGATGAAGACGACACCGGTTGGCCGGCCGATTTGCAGAAACTCCTTACTCTTTGGATCTGGAGTCACCAGCAGCAGCAAGGCAGATCCATCCGGAGGAGCCACTGCTACCCAGCGCTCTCCAGACTGTAAGCGAGTATCCGAGACCAACTGGAAGCCGAGCTGGTCGACGTAAAACCGGATGCTTTTTTCCTGATCGCGAACGAGGACCTTGACACTCTGCAAGCGGAGTGTCTGCTGCTTAGGAGCCGGCACAGCGGAGCTGTCCATGCCCGACATTATAAGTGGGTACCAACCTGCCCGAACGCTACCGCAATTGCCTTGCCCTCTCGTACACGCGAACATAATCTCGCGCCGAAGCATCCCAAGAGTAGTCCTGCATCATGCAATTTCGCATGAGAACTCGCCACGTGTCCTGATCGCGAAAGGCCACAAGTGCCGTCTGAATGGTCTCGAGCAATGCCTCTCCGTTATATTCTCTGAACTTGAAGCCGGTGCCTTTGCGGGTTCCAGGCTCCCATTGTTCTACCGTATCGTCTAGGCCACCGGTCGCCCGCACAATCGGAACCGTTCCATATTTCATGCTATAGAGCTGGTTTAAGCCAGCGGGTTCATATTTTGAAGGCATCAAAAACATGTCTGCGCCGGCCTCTATCTGGTGGGCGAGTTGATTGTCGAAAGCGATCTTCACGGCAAACTTCTGGGGATACTGTTTGTTCAGGCGACGAAACATGTCTTCATAGTCACGATCACCCGTGCCAAGGGCGACGACAATCAAATCCTCTCGAGCCATGCGGTCGGCCACCTGTTGAATCAGGTCGAAACCCTTCTGTCCAGCGAAACGCGATACGATTCCCAGCACGGGCAGTTGCGTGTCTTCCGGCAATCCGAATTCCGTCAACAGCGCGCGCTTGCAGATGGCTTTGCCGCTCAAATCGTCAACGCTGTAGTTGGCAGCAATGTGCGTGTCCGTCTCCGGATTCCACTCGTTGTAATTGACTCCATTAAGGATTCCGGCAACTGTTCCCGAACGAGCCCGCAGGACACCTTCGAGGCCGAAGCCATACTCACTGGTCTGGATCTCCTGCGAGTACTTGCGGCTGACCGTGGTAATAAAGTCGGCGGAGGTGATGGCTCCCTTCAGAAAGTTCACCTTGCCGTAAAACTCCAGCTTCGTCATGGTGAATAAATCCCACGGGAGCAGTAGCAGCGGCAATATTTCCGGCTGGAACAGGCCCTGATATCCGAGATTGTGAATGGTGAATACGCAGGGCACGCGCTCAAATACGGGGTCTTCGGCGTAAAGGGTCTTCAAGAGAATAGGAATCAGCGCGGTCTGCCAATCGTGGCAGTGAAGGATGTCGGGCCGGCCCAAGAACTTGGTTGCTTCCAAAATCGCGCGGCACAGGAGGGCAAAGCGCTCCGCGTTGTCCGGGTAATCGCCGATCGGGGTTCCGTAGAGACCATCACGATCGAAGAACGGGGGATAATCGACAAAGTATATCTGCACCCCGTCGTGAAGGCCGCCGTCGAGCACGGAACAAAATCGGTATCGGTCATCGAATGGGACCGTGATGCTGGGAATAATCTTGACCGGATTCTCCAGCTTGGTTTGGCGATAGCGCGGAACGAAGACGCTGACGTGATGGCCCAATTTCGCCAGGGCCGGAGGCAAAGAACCTACGACATCGGCCAATCCACCCGTTTTGGAATACGGCGTGCATTCCGATGCCGCCATGACAATTCGCATGAAACCTCCGCGGGTGTGACCGGTCTGACACAAATCGGCTGTTGTCAGCCGTCAACACGCCGGGAAGAAAACCGCGGCTGCATTTATGATGAACGGTTCAGAGAAACAGTTGAGTCTAACTGTCGAGCGAAAGAGGGTCAACGTGCCAAAGAGCACGACAAAACCAGCAGCCGAGAAGCGGACGCGCCACAAGCCCAAACTGGGACAGAATTTCCTGGTAGACCCTGGCGTTGCGCGTCAGCGTTGTCGAAGCATTGGGCGACGTGTCCAATCGCACCGTCATTGAAATTGGTCCCGGTGAAGGCGTTCTCACCGACTTATTGGTAAACCGAGCGAAGCGCGTTATCGGGGTGGAACTCGACCGCGTGTTGGCCGCACAACTGCGCATGCGCTACGCAACCCGGACAAATGTTGAAATTCTCGAGTCGGACTTCGTAACGGTGGGATTCCCTTCCATGCTGGGACGGAGGCCGGGGCCGCTGCATGATCTGCGGCCAACCAAGCCTGAGACCGTCGATCTCGTCGGGAATATCCCTTATTACGTCACTTCCGACATCGTGCTACGCATTCTCGAACTCCATCCTAGTCTCGAGCGAGCGGTCATCATGGTGCAACGCGAGGTGGCCGATCGCATTTCCGCTGAACCCGGGTCACGCGACTACGGCCTGCTCTCGGCCACAGCACAACTCTATGCGCGAGTTGAGAGTCTGTTCACGGTTCCACCCGAGGCTTTCAATCCGCCTCCCGAGGTGCATTCCACAGTCTTGCGGCTTACCATGGCTCCGCGTCTGGAGGAGTTGCAAATCGAGGAACAACCGTTCATTCGATTGCTGAAGCTGGCGTTTGCGCAGAAGCGTAAGACTTTGGCCAACAATCTGAAGGGCACCTACTCCGACGCCTCCATTAAAGCTGGATTGAAGGCATCCGGGTTGCGTTCTGACGTGCGGGCCGAGGCCGTGCCACTACAGAAGATGGCTGCACTCTCGCGCAGCTTACAACCGGCGTAAACTTACTCGGGGAAGGGCCTTCCCATGAGCACTGCCATCCGTCTTCCAGCCGTTGCGGGAAAATTCTATCCCGCGGATTCACGTGAACTACGATCCGAAATCGAATCGTTTACCCGGTCCGCCGAAAACGCAGAGCAGAAAAAGGTTCGTGCGTTGGGCTGTGTGGCGCCGCACGCCGGGTATGTGTACTCGGGCGGTGTTGCGGGAGCAGTTTACGCGCGCCTTGAGTTGCCGGCACGCTATGTCATCCTTTGCCCCAATCACACCGGCCGAGGTGAACCATTAGCCATTATGAGCACGGGTGCGTGGCGGACGCCGCTGGGCGACGTTCCCGTTGATGAAGAGCTTGCCTCAGATCTAAAAGGCCGTTTCTCCTTGCTGGCTGAGGACGAAGCGGCTCACCGTTTTGAGCACGCATTGGAAGTGCAGCTTCCCTTCTTGCAGGTATTGCACCCGAACTTTCGCTTCGTTCCCATCGCAGTCGGATCCAGTCACTACGAAGTGCTGAGCGCACTGGGAATCGCCATCGCGTCCGCGATTCGAGACGCAGGTGAAGAGATTCTGGTCATTGCCTCCAGCGACATGAACCACTACGAGAGCGACTCGGTGACACGGGTCAAAGACCGCCGTGCCATTGATCAAATCCTGGAGCTCAATCCGCGAGGTCTCTACGACGTAGTGCGAGAAGAGAAGATCAGCATGTGCGGATATGGGCCAACCGTCGCAATGCTAACGGCGGCGCTGAGGCTCGGCGCACAGAAAGCTGAACTGCTTCAATACGCTACTTCAGGCGATGTCTCGGGAGACCGAGATAAGGTGGTCGGGTACGCCGGGATGGCCGTTTCTTAAGAACGTGACCTTGCCCAAGGGCCTTCCTCTTCCTTTTTCACCGCAGCTTCCGCCGCCTCGAATCCCATCTTGGAGTGGGTTCCGTCACAGAAGGGCTTATTGACCGAAGCACCACAGCGGCAGAGAGAGAACGCGGGCTTGCCGGTGATGTCGTAAGGATTGCCATCCGCATCGACGAGCTCGATCGAACCTTCCGGGGCTTCGACACGATAAGGGCCATTCTTGCGAACCGTTATTTTGACCTGCGCCATTGCATCTCCTCCGAACCACGCTGACATGATGAAGGGATATTGTAACGGAGGCGGACCGAATTACTGGTGGCTGTTTCGAGACGTAGCGTCGAGACCGTCTTCACTTCTTGAATGCCACGTTGACCAGCAGTTTTTCGCCCTGGACATCGACAACGTTGCAGAAGGTGCGCTCGCCCTGGCGGGTGAAGTCGAGTCCGACACGAGCAGCGCCAATCCTCAAATTGCGGATGTGAAGATGCTCAAGCCATTCCGGTAATTGGGGATTGATAATATTCAGCTCTTTGCGCGGTGCGCTTGGCCGAAGACCAAGAATGACGTCAGCATCAGAAACATCGCTCCCGACGCCCAAGCCTGCGGCGAGCACGACACCGGATAATGCACCGGCGTATCGTTTTCGCGTCGCTGCACTCCGCAGAAGAGCTCGGGCAGGCGATAGTCGCGGAAGTTCTGCGCCGCCTGGTAAAGAGAGGTAACCACGCGCAAGGCGCCGTCACGCATTTCGTTGAGCGCCATGCCATGGGCGATGAGCGAGTTATCGTGCGGCCAGACTGAGCCGCGATGATAGCTGAGCGGATTGAAGACTCGCTCGTCATTCGACATGGTCCGCCATCCCCAGCCGTTGAACATATCGTCGCGCATCAGGCGGGTGGTGATGGTGCGCGCGCGCTCACGATTCACGATACGCGTAAACAGCAGCTGCCCGGCATTGGACGCGATGACCTCCAGCGGCTTCTTTTCGGCGTCGAGCGCCATGGCATAGAAGCCGCGGCTCGGGACCCAGAATGCCCGATCGAAGCGGCGGGCCAATTCCGATGCCTCGCGCTTCAGCCGGTCGGCCGTCTTCACGTCGCCGAAAGCGCGCAGTAGTGACGACATCCGGAACTTCGCGTCGTACACATAGCCCTGCACCTCGCTGAGCGCGATCGGGGGCTTGGCAATGGTTCCATCGCGATGCACATTGGCGTCCCAGGAATCCTTCCACCCTTGGTTCACAAGTCCCTTCGGCGAGCGACGTTGATACTCAACAAAGCCGTCGCCATCGAGGTCGCCACACTTGTCGATCCATTCCAGTGCCGCGTAGGCATTGGGTAAGAGCTCTTCAACCAGTTGCTCGTCGGCCGTCCAGTTAAAGGTCTCACTCAGCAGAATCAGAAAGAGTGGAGTCGCATCCACCGACCCGTAGTAGGGACCGAAAGGCATTTCGCCGTCGCGAGTCATCTCGCCATTGCGGTACTCGTGAAGAATTTTGCCGGGTTCCTCATCGAGCCAGTCGTTTCGCTCCTTGCCTTGGTACCGCGCGAGCACTCGCAGGGTGTCAATGGCGAGCTGTGGATTCAGAGATAGCGACTGATAGGCGGCGATGATGGAGTCGCGGCCAAAGATCGTGGCAAACCACGGAATACCCGCAGCAATGATGTGCTCGCGCCCATCCGGGATCTGCAACGCGTGGAAGTCGCCAATGCCCGTGGCAAGCATGTTGTCGAAGACATCGTTGGACGATTCGAACTGGGTTGAGTCTGCTCTGCCAGCGGGCGAACGTAGATCGGCGGTGTCGCAATTGAGTTGCAAAGTCGAAGTTGTGGGCGCGAGACTCACGGCCCTCAACATGGGGACTGATTTGTATCTCGATTTCAACTCTCTTCAGCGGCTCGAGACGGAGCTGCCACATCGCAATACGATCCTTGATCTCGTTTGGTGCCGGAGACAACTTGATACGCGTCTGGCGCGTAACCTCATCGAGCCCGCGATAGACGAACGTGATGCTGTCGGACTTCACGACCGGCGCATAATACTGCCCGTGTTTTTGCCTGGCGACGCCGCGCACTTGAAAAACATCGACGAAGTCGGCATCGAACAACATCTCCAAAGTGAAGTCGACATGAACAAGGTTGAAGTTCTCAAAGCTTAGCCGATCAAAAAAGATCTCCGAAGCCAGCAGTTGCTCGCGGCGGATGTGTACGGTGTTCTCCGGAAGATCGAAAGAATCCCGAAGCGTGATATTGCCGGTAGTCAGCTCGATTTGCGCAGCAAAAGTCTTTTCAGTGCTCGAAGACAGCACAACGCCGCGATGTCCGCCGATCCGCAATTCCAGGTGGCTCAAGAACCGGGTATCGTCATGGAAAAAGCCGACATCGGGAGAGCCCGGAGGATAAATATCTCCGGAAACACTGGTCGCGCTGAAAGTTTTGCCATCGATGAGGGTGAGATTATCGACTTTGCGCGGCTCCAGTTCCTTGTAGGCGAGCCGCGGCTCCTGGAAAGGCGATGGGATCGCAACCAGCTCTTCATCAGCAATTGTGGGGAACATGCTCATTTCGATGGCGCAACCGGAGATAGAGCTCAACCTATATTAACTACGGCGCGCGCTGAATCCTCGCACCGGAGGAGCAGATCGGGCCGTGCCCAAAGGGCTAGCCCTCCGATCATCTCCTGATATAAGCCGATGTAATCGTCAACCATACGCTCCACCGAGAAATACTGGCATGCGTAACTGTGCACGGTTTGTCGGCTTGATTTTACTGAGAGACTGTTTCGCACGCTCGGCCATTTCCTCAATGCTGTTGCATACGAATCCGGAGACGCCGTCGCGCACAACTTCTTCGACCGATCCACCCGGCAGCGCCAGGACCGGAGTGCCACAGGCCATGGCCTCGATCATCACCAAACCGAACGGCTCATTCCACTGAATGGGGAACACCATAGCCAGAGCATTCCCCAGCAATTCGTTCTTGGCAGCAAGGTCTACCTCGCCAACGAATTCGATGAACTTGCCATCGATATGCGGCTTCACCATGGAGTCGAAGTAATCCTGGAATATGGGCTGAATTTCGCCGGCGATCTTCAGAGGAATTCCTGTTTCGTTGCGCCAACTCAATTGCCAAATGCGTGCCTTTAATAGGCGCGATCCGTCCCAGAAAGGCAAGGTAGTCCTGCTTCGATTCTTTGAATTCATAGAGCTTCATGTCCACGCCGTGATGGATGGTGCGGATACGCGCCATTGTTTCTTGCTGGCGCTGGAATTCGCTGATGGTGACGAACTCGACATCAGGAAAGTTTGCGTAGATCTCGCTCATTGGATCTTCGTGCACGTGATGCATGGTATACACGAAATGGTTTTTCACGTACCGGGTAAACATCAGCGAAGGAACATTGTGCAGATGGATAACGTCGCAATCATGGCTCGCATCGCGGATCGCCCATGAGGAGTGGTTCATGTCCTTCAGGTTGTCGAAGACCTCGCCTTTGATCGGCCACTGAGCATCTTTGTAGAACCAGCGGGCTTCTACTCCGACCGTTGACTCTGAAATGGTGTAGACCACGACATCGACGCCCTTCGCCTGCAAGCCTTCAGCGAGCTGCGCGATGAACAGTTCTGTGCCGCCGTATTTTCGAGGGGGCACGGGCAAAAAAGGAGGAGCAACTAAAGCAACTCGCATGAAAGTGAGGTCCTTGGGCGCAATCGAAGGTGCGCGGGCTTGCAACTTACGGGAACACTTACTAAAGATGCGAGGACATGGCGCGTGCTGCCTGACAGCATGTCGGTCGGCGAGAGCTACTGTGAACCCGACGATAACGGAGTGCTCCGGGAACTTAACACCGCCAGACGAGCTGACCCTGT
>CAVWWZ010000010.1:0-35800 GCA_963758835.1 uncultured Acidobacteriaceae bacterium
TTGGGGCTTATTCGCGGCGACAGAAGGGGTTGTCGCCAGCCGGGGATTTCAGCCGGGAAGCGCTAGTCCCCCATCTTCCGCGAAGCGTACCCGAGAGGCGCGTCGCGCGCTGATTTCCTCCCACCGCACCCAGCCGATGTAAAGGACGACCACGATGTTGACCAGCAGAATCGTCCAATGAATCCAGGTGGGATGCCGGATGAGCTTGTACAGCTCAAATGGAAGGTACACTGCGCCCGAGATAATCGCCAGCCACTCTCCCCAGGCGCGCTGCCGCCATAGGCCGTACCCTCAATAAATCGCCCGGCCGCATACAGGAAGGCGATTACCAGGACCAGCGTGACATTGGCGTCCATTACCTTGCTGGCGGCGTGGACGAAAGCTTGGGATAAGCGACGGTCCGGGTCGATATGCAGATAATAAAGCAGGTTCTGCGCCGCGTCTTCCAGGTCGACGTTTCTTGTGGATGATTTCGAGGAAAACAAAGTCTGGCAGCGATAGCTAGCAGTCCCTTCACCACCTCCAGGGATGGCGACCGCGCGCAGGCCCTTCTTGTGGCCTGAACTGTGGGCCACAGGGCTTCGCACCGGGTCGGGGTAGTCTTTCAACGCGGTTGTGTCGCTATCGTGGGCCACTGCTCTATGCTGGAGCATCCTCAGTCCTGAAACTCTATTGTCGGTTGGAAGCACACCCCGTGAACGAGGTTTTTCGACCACCCTAAGTTAATTGTTGGTGAGCCGGACGGTTAAGTCAATCCCCTTCGGTTCCAAGTCACCGGCTGGCAATTTGTATCATTTCTTCGGCCCGCAAGAGTTTCAGCCGACAGCGTTCGTCACAGGCACCCGCACGCTCGGCCTCTTCAATGCGCTTCCATCCTGCGTAGTCGACCCAAACGACGCCTCGGGACCCTAAAACCTCGGTGAGGTCGGCGAGCTGGCTTCTCTCTCGCGCGTCCCGGAGCTCGCTTTGCGATCTTCTGCGCTACCTCGAGCGCTTCCGCGCGGTTGGTCGGAATCGTACCTGAAGGACCTCGCTTCGCCCTATCCGACAACGTAGAGACCGTATCGATTTTGCCCCCCGCGTTTGCGAAGAATCCGCTTCTCACGGCGACGCAGTGCAGCAGGGAACTGCTTCGTATCCGATACAGGTAACGGCGAGCTGTGCGGGAATTCTCAGGTCTTCGCCGGAGTTAGAGCGGAAGAGCACAGATTTGCAGGGTGCGTTGTCAGCCGATAGAGGCCGGCCGGCGTCAGGCCGAAGTGGGAGGTGGATCCGTTACTGGCGAACCGTGAGCGGATGCCCTCCGCGAACAACACAAATATACTCTTCCTGCAAGCACTTCTCGACCGGAGTTTCGCCGCCAGTGATTCTATTGTGATCTGTCGACGACTGGCTTCGCTGCGCTGTAACGTCTCCTATTTCTTTCAGTTCGCTGGTGGCTGAACTTGGCCTCGGCCGCGGCGCGCCGTCCGACAATATGAATGTCTCCCATCGGCTGCGAACGGAGAGCTGCGAGCACGTCGGGAGTCAGGTCGGAACCCTTCAGCTCGTCGCCGATGCTTGGCCAGGATGCGCGCAACATCCAGCGCGACATTGCCGTTGCCGATGATCACCGCCGAGCGCACGCGGCAGATGGGGCGCGGGCGGGACGGGTGCCCGTTATACCAGCTGACAAACGCGCCCGAGCCATAACGCCCGGCAGCTCTTCGCCGGGAACGCCGAGCTTACGGTCGCGCGGTGCTCCCGTTGCCATACCACAACGTGGTACATCGCTCGAGTTCGTCAGTGTGACATCGCGGCCGACCTCTACGTTTCCGAAGAACCGTACGCGATCACGCGAGAGAGTGCGCTCCAGGACGCGCGCCGCTCCCTTGGTGCCCTGGTGGTCGGGCGCGACGCCGTAGCGAATCAAGCCGAACGGCACCGGCAGCTTCTCCATCATGTCGATGCAGCGTCAGGCAGCAGCTTCAGCAGATGCTCGGCGACGTAGCACCCGGCGGGTCCGGAACCGATGATGGCGATGGAAACAGCTGTTAGCTGTTGGCTATTGCTTTCAGCTACGTCGAGCTCGATCAATCTCAGAATTGTTTGCGTTAGCAGCATGCTCTCTGCCGTTAGATTTGCCAGACTTCGGCAACAGCGCAATAGCCAAAGCCGAGAGCCAATAGCCGACGCGCAGCTTGCTACGCCATCCTCACATACTCATAATCCACGGGATTGTTATTGATCCCGCGATCGGGAGGCGCAATCCACGCCGCCATTTTGCCCGGCTCGTACACGCCGTGCATCAGGCTCAGGATGTAGGCCTGGTCGTTTCGCTGGGCAGCCAGCCCAGCCTTGCGGGCGTCGAACTCTTCCTGCGAGATCGGAGTGCCCTGCGGGTCGGTCGGCACGCCCGCCCACGCGCCGATGTTGCGGCGGAAGCGCGTCGAGGCAGCGACAGCCGGAAGCAGTGACCGGCTTTTTCGATCAGGCGATTCCAGCGCTTCACGCCCAGATCGCAGTCGCGCACATAGGAGCCGCGCGTGACTTCGTTCATCGCGTTGCGCATGGGGATCTGCTTCGGTCTTCGTGCCGCCGTTGCCGTCGGGCATCTCCAGCGCGAAGTCGTGTCGCGCGCAACATGGTCTTCATACTGCGACTCGTCGGGACGGCCTTTCAGTCCGTTGGCAAAGTACGAAGCCGCGTTCGAAGACTCTCCGAGCCAAACAGATCGAGCGACGAGCTGAACCAGAAATTCAGATAGCGCTGCACCGTTGGCAGATCGATAGCTCCCGCGTTGCGAATCGCCACCGGATCGTCGGTGTTCAATTCCTTCATCACTTCCAGCGTCCGCTTGATGACGCGATTGATGCCGGTGTCGCCCACGAACATGTGGTGCGCCTCTTCGGTCAGCATGAACGTGCAGGTGCGGGCCAGCGGATCGAAGCTCGACTCGGCCAGCGACTTGAGCTGGAACTTGCCGTCGCGATCGGTGAAGTAGGTGAACATGAAGAAGCTGAGCCAGTCGCGAATCGGCTCGTTGAAGGTGCCCAGAATGCGCGGCTTGTCGGCGTCGCCGGAATGGCGCTCGAGCAACTCCTCCGCCTCTTCGCGGCCGTCGCGCCCGAAGTAGGCGTGCAGCAGATAGACCATCGCCCACAGATGCCGGCCTTCTTCCACATTGACCTGAAAGAAGATTGCGCAAGTCGTAAAGTGACGGCGCGGTGTGGCCCAGCATGCGCTGCTGCTCCACCGACGCGGCTCGGTATCGCCCTGAGTCACGATCAGCCGGCGCAGCATCGCGCGGTATTCGCCCGGAATCTGCTGCCAAACATCCTGCCCATAGCTGTCGCCAAAGCCGATCTTGCGGTTGGGATCGCGCTCGGCCAGAAAGATTCCCCAGCGATATTCGGGCATGCGCACAAAGCCGTAGGTCGCCCAGCCCTTGGCATCGACCGAAGTCGCGGTGCGCAGGTAAACGTCGGCGACCTGGAAATCGCGCGGGCCGAGTTCCTGCCACCAGTTCAGAAATTCCGGCTGCCAATGCTCCAGCGCCCGTTGCAGAATGCGGTTGGAGCCAAGGTCAACGTTATTAGGAATGCGTCGGTGTAATTGATCGACATTGGAATACTCCTAGCTCTTGACCAGCGTCGAGCCATATTTGTAGGCTCCTTGATCGGCTTCTTGCTCCCTGAAGGGACTCGGCTATCAGCCAGCACTTCGCACATTGGGCTATCATGCTGAGTCGCCCTCGGCTAGGGAAGTTCGAGACTCAGCTAATCACTCTGACGCGACTCGGTACGGCTAAGCCGTTACAGCGGGACTCAGCCAAGAGCCAAGAGCTGCAAGAGCCGCCCTCTCACACCCTCTCCCACGTAAACTTCGCCTTTGAACCCGATGCCGAACAGTTTCAGCGCGCCGTGCTCGCCGGTCGAATTCGGACGGATGAAGACCCAGTTCTGCCACGCCGACAGCCGGCCGAAAACTTTGGTCTCCATGCGTTTCCGGTCCGGGAACCGCAGGCTGGCTTCCATGCCGGTGAGTGCATCCGGCGACAGGCTGACGCGCTCTTCGATGGCGATGCGCACTTCGTCTTGCCAGTCGAGATCGTCGGGCGCGAAGGTCACCAGGCCGAGCTCCAGCGCCTGCGCGGTGTTAAGCGGCTTGCCCAGGCTTCCATGATGCCGCGCGATCTGCTGCTTTGCCGGTGCAAGCGCGTTTCGAGACGGCTGCGATCGATTCACCGCCGGAAGCAATCCGAAGTTGAAGTCATCGAGCAGCAATCCTGGGCGCATCGCCTTCTTCTTCCGCCATCGACAGCATGTAGCTGCGGTCGGCCGCCAGCACCAGTTCAAACAAGCATGCCCCGCGAAGCACGAGCCCGGCTCGATCAGCGCATACATGCTGCGCGAGGAGACATCCAGCCGCGCCAAGGTGCGGCGCAACATGCCGATCGTCTCGCGCACCAGCCAATCGTTGCGGTTGTCCAGCATCACTTTGTCGGAAGCGAGCACGGCGTCGATGCTGCCGGCGGTCTTGAGTAAGCAGCAGCCCCAGCTCGGGTTCGTTGACGCGCAGCATCAGGATGGCGTCGTCGAGCTCGCGCGCCATGCGCAGCGGCCACCACTGATCGCCTTCGGCGTGGATGGCGTCCGGCTCCATGCGGCTGCAAGCCTTCTGGGCCGCGAACCGTCAGCGTCGCGGTGCGCCGGGGCGATCGAACTCCACATCGACATATTTGTAGTGATAGCCGAGATGATCGATGCGGCGGTCGAGCGCGGTCAGCTTGATACCCTTCGCATTCGCCGGGCGCGTCGAGTCGTGACGCCAACGCTTCCGCACGGGTCGCGCACCAGCGTCTTGAAATTTCGCCGGCGGAGCAATGTCGTCGACCAAGCCCCACTGCCTGGCGCGCTCACCTTTCACCCCGTCAGGATTGGTGCAGAACGCGTCGGCCAGATCGCGGCGCACATGGCGCTTGTCGACCACGCGGGTCAGTCCGCCGGTGCCGGGCAGCACACCCAGCAGCGGAACCTCGGGCAGACTCACAGCGCTGGAGCGATCATCGACCAGCAGAATTTCGTCGCAGGCCAGCGCCAACTCGTAGCCGCCGCCCGCGGTGGTTCCGTTCAGCGCCGCGATGAAACGTCAGGCCGTCGTGCCGGCTGGAATCTTCCATGCCGTTGCGCGTCTCGTTGGTGAACTTGCAGAAGTTCACCTTCCAGGCGTGCGAGGACGTACCCAGCATGTAGATGTTCGCGCCGGCGCAGAACATGCGTTCCTTGGCGCTGGTCAGCACCACACAGGCGACCTCGGGATGCTCGAAGCGAATGCGTTGCAGCACATCGTGCAGCTCGATGTCGACGCCCAGGTCGTAGGAGTTCAGCTTCAGCTTGTAGCCGGGCTAGCGGGCAATCTTCGTTAACGTCCATGGAGAGGTCGCGATGCGGCCGTCAACGGTCAAGCGCCAATGGCGATACTCGCCGGGCACATCGAAGGTAATCATCTGCTGTGCGTCGAGCACTTCAGGCATAAGCTCTCCTCATCTTGGGAACGAAAGGGCAGGCGCTGCAGTGCAGCGGGCCGGGCCGCCCCACGGGCCGAAAAATTCTGTGAGATGCATTATAGTGCATTTCGCGACCAGGAATCTGCAGTGGAAATATCGTTGCATGTTGATCGGCTAGGCTGGTCGCTCGCGACAGCGTCCGGTCATGAGCTCCGTCGCGCTCTCCGGACGGCTGCTTGCTGGTGTCGATCGTCAGGTCGGCTTTGCGATACAGCGGCTCGCGGACCGCCAAAATCCGCTGCAGGTCCGACATCGACTCGCGATTGTCGGCCATGGGACGCATATCACCCTGCGCGATGACGCGCTGCATATGATCTCTGGAGAAGCCCGCAGCCATACCGTGAAGCACATGGTGAGCAGGCGCTCGAAGGTCGCTGGTTCCGACACCAGGCTGCCGCCGGTGGCCAGCACGAATCGCGGATAACGTTCGATAACCTCGTCCAGGCAGCGCCGCTCAAAACGACGAAAGCCGCTCTGCCCATAGAGATCGAAGATAGCGCTCAGCGAGACCCCGCTCTCCTGCTCGATCAGGCGGTCGAGTTCGAGAAACGGCACCTCCAGGCGCTCGGCCAGCTTGGCGCCGAGGGTTGATTTTCCTGCCCCGCGCACCCGATGAGGGCGACCCGTCCGCGGCGCGCCGCCAGATCAACTCCGCCGAAACGGTCGACCAGCAAGTTGCGGGCCTGGGCCAATTCGTCGAGGCAAGGCGCGCAGGAACTCGGTCGTATGAACCAGGTCGATCGGCGGCTCGGGGCCGTCGTAGGCCAGGCTTCGATGGGCACATCCAGCGCGCGCGCGATATCGCGCAGCAGCAGGATCGAGAGTTGCCCTGTCCGGTCTCGAGCTGCGCAAGATAGCGCTCAGAGACTCCCGAGTCGCGCGCCAGATTTTGCGCGTCATGCCGCGTCGTGCCCGGGCCTCGCGCACGCGGTCTCCCAGCAGCTTCAGAAAGCTCGGGTCGGTGCGCGGAATGGCAGATGTGGCAAGCTGTTCAGGCATTCGCCAAGTATCGTGGCTGCTCCCGCCAGCCGTCAGAGACGAGCAGTACAGCGTATGCATTATACTTCCGCTTAGTATTTCATTTAGGAATAGCAAGATGAACAGTGACAGCGCGAAAGCCATGCCGCTGAACATAACCATCCTGGTTGGACCATGACCGGCACCGCCGAAATGGTGGCGCAAGAGGTACAGACTGCGCTGGAAGCCGCGGGCCACGGGGCCGGCATCCAGATGATGGACGGCCTCGACGCCAGCGCCTTCTCCGGCAGCGGGCCGTCCTGGTGTGCACCTCGACCTACGGCCAGGGCGACGTCCCCGACAACGCGCAGGCGCTGTTTAACAGCCTGGAAGCTGAGCGGCCCGACCTCTCGTCGGTCACCTATGGCGTGATCGCCCTGGGCGATCGCACGTACAAGGACACCTATTGCCAGGGCGGCTTGCGATTCGACACCCTGCTGACTCGACTGGGCGCCAAACGGGCCGGCGACATCCTGATGCACGACGCCAGTTCGGGCACGCTGCCCGAAGAAGTGGCGGCGCAGTGGGTCGTGCCCTGGGTTGAGCAGCACCTGATGGCATCTTCCAAATCAACATAGAACGCGCTCGTGCGGCCTGCCAGTCGCTTACCGCCGACGGTGAACCGACGCACCGTGCGCGACGCGCGAATGCTAGTTAATCGTTACCGGAATGATGACGTTGTGGCTCAGGCTCCCGCTCATTCCCTGCACGGTCACGGTCCCGCTTAGCGGAGTAAAGTTGTTATTGTTGTTGTTCGAGTTGGAGCCGCCTCCGCCGCAGGCAATCATTCCCACCACTAAAATCAGTCCCGTTACCGAGAGTAGGACGTTGCGAAGGATTCTCCCGCGTCGTCCGAAAGGAATGAAGCAAACCGCGGCGAGCCCGAAACTCAATTCCATTCCCAGGTGGCCCGGCAGGCCATTCCTTTTCAGCGCAGCGCTGGTCGTTGCGGTCACGGTCAAAGTGGAGCTCTGGTCCGCGTCACGCTATCAGGACTAAGGGAGCAGGTTGTCGCGCCAAGTGAGGCGGAGACGGTGCAGGTCAGGCTGACACCCCCCAACGGCGTGCCGGTTCCGGTCACCGTGATGGCGGAGTTCCCGCTGCCACCCGACCAGGGCCAAGGACGTTGGGTTGGCCGACAAGGTAAAGTCCGCAGACATACCACCATTCCACGCCGCTACCAGAGCGCCAATGTCTACCGAGCCCAGGCCGCTGGCAAGATCGTAACCGGCAGCCGCGCTGTAGCCGATCGTTCCCTCGCGCCGCAGTCCTTTGACCCTGCTGGCAGGGAACCATGTTGTTGCCGGTGGTGATGTCGTGAAAGGCAGCCGGCGCGCTGGCCGCAAGCGAGTACAGATTTGGATTAACGTTTCCCAGGCGAGCCCAACTGCTGGTTCATCAAGGCAACCACGCCGGAAAACACCGGCGAGGCGACGAGTCCCGCCGATTACATTCAGCGTCTGGTCGCTCTGGCGAAAACCGTTAACGCAACTTCCCTGAGAGCAGATGATGTAGCCATCGTGGCCGGGAGACGAACTCAGGGAGATGTCGGGCACGTCACGCTGGCCGTCATTCGGACGCCCGTACCGGTCTGCCAGATGGCTTGCTGAAAGCGTACTAACGCCCCCGCCTCCCGCCGCAAGGTGCCGGTAAAATGGCATCGTTCCAGACCATCTCAGGATGTAGGAGATCGCGGTGGCACTGGTATCGGTCGGGCTGCTCGACCCCTCCCAGTACTGCGTGGCAGGTGCGCCGCGTACAGGGTTGTTGGGTGGACACGCACCGGCGGTCGCCGTTAAACTCGCTGCCGCCCATGCCGGTTACATATTGCGTTGCGGCAGGAACATCGACCTCCAGACCGTGGTCGCAATGGTGGCCGATATCCTCGCAATCGGCGGCCCCGCTGTCGCCTGATGCCGCCGTGATGGTCTGTCCCTGGGCGTTGGCCTGCGTCATATTGAGTGAGGACAGTACCGACACTGCGTCGAAGCTTGTTCGCAGTCGCCATAGCTGATGCTGATCACCGGAGCCAGATTGTTGTTGACGATGTACGGCAGCGAGGTAAACAGGGCGTTGTCGGAATAGACAAAGATGATCTGCGCATTGGGTGCGATCGCTCCTGACCACTCGATATCCAGGTTGGCTTCGTCCACGTCGCTTGCTGTAGGTCGGAGTTCCGGTTTTGATTAGCTGCAAGTTGGTTGCCGGCAAATCAGTGAACGAAAGGTGTCGATGTCCGCGTGGGTACCGTCATCGTTAGGGGTCAGAGGGGTCTGGCCGACGACGGCGATCGACTGGCCGGCACCTTTAATTCCCGAGCTATAGAGGCGTTGATGTTGTAAATCGTCCCTACATCACCCGGCACCAGAAAGTGGTTTCCGGAGATGCTGGAGGTGAAATGCGCGACCGACTTGGGCCGCGGGCGGAAGTTGTTCAGCGAAGTGATGCCCGAGACTGTGCCGGCGAAGGCGGCGGGCAAGCTGCGGCGATGTAGTGTTGGCGTAGTGGGTCTCGCCATTCCACACAACATTGATGGATGGAGGTGTGAAAGCGGCTGCGACTTGTCCGGCATTGCCGTCGAACTCAACCGAGTTACGGCTGCGTGATATCTCGATATTGTGAAAGCCGTGAGCCTCGAGCCATGTGCTTACTTTGGTGAGATCGTTCGAATTCATCCCAAAGCGCGCGCCGTACTGTTCGGGCGTAAGCCATTTGTGATAGTTGGGCGAAGCCGGATCCTGCTGTTGGCGCAACAATTCATCCAACGCGCGCTGCTGCGCGGCACTGGGCTTAAAGAAGATGGCCATGCGGTTCAGATGCTTATTGGCCGAAACGCTGCCCTGGTCGAGCGCTTGCGCAACGTGCGGATGAACGCTACCCGGCAGCAGGGCCACGTCGGCATCATTTACCGGGCGATGGACGCGTTGGACAACTCCGCTTTGAGCAAAAGAAAAGGTGCCGAATAGCAGGGCGAAAGAGAGGAACAGTGCACCACGAAAAAGCCCGTTGCAGTTCATTCCGTAGACTCCCAGACCGACCAATTGTAAAGCATTTTGTTTGCGTGCGCTGGTGGTAAACACAGGATAAGCCCAAAAGCGCCCCAGTCAACCTGAGAAGAACCTTAATCGAGTAGATTTCGTGATGCTGGTTGAACCCGGGCGCCCAAGAATTGTTTCGAGTACAGGACGGAGGATTCACCACAGAAGGCAGACAGAGGCGGCATTTAGAAAACTCAAGGTTCGAATGTCCCTCGGCTTAGCTCAGTACCTCCGACGGAAGGTAGAAAATATATATCCGGCTCCGTGCCGCCGGTGTCCTCCGTGATGAAACTTAGCTGTATGGTCACTCTCGTATAATTGGACGTTCCACCCACTTCGCCAGCGCGCAAGCAAATCCAACGGCGAAAGTCCGGACTCATACCATGACACAAATTGAACTGATTCTTGCCCGCGAAATTCTGGATTCCCGCGGAAATCCTACCGTTGAAGCCGATGTCATCCTCGAAAGCGGTGCCCGCGGCCGCGCTGCCGTTCCCAGCGGAGCCTCGACCGGCGAGCACGAAGCGCTCGAACTGCGCGACGGCGACAAGGGCCGCTACGCCGGCAAAGGCGTGCTGAAGGCGGTCGACAACATCAACGAAGTGATCGCTCCCGAGCTGGAAGGCATGGATGCCAGCGAGCAGCGCGAGCTCGACAACACCATGCTCGCGCTGGACGGCACGCCGACCAAGAGCAAGCTGGGCGCCAACGCGATCCTGGCGGTCTCCATGGCGGCGTCGCGCGCCATGGCCGACCATCTGGGCATCGAGCTCTATCAGTATCTCGGCGGATTCACCGCCGGCCTGCTGCCCACGCCGATGATGAACATCCTCAACGGCGGCGCGCACGCCGACAACAACGTCGACTTCCAGGAATTCATGGTGATGCCGGTGGGCGCGCACGTCGTTCAGCGAGGCGCTGCGCTGGGGCGTCGAGACCTTCCACGTGCTGAAGGGCGTGCTGAAGAAGCGCGGCTACAACACCGCCGTCGGCGACGAAGGCGGCTTTGCGCCGTCGGTGAAGTCGAATACCGAAGCGATTGAAGTCGTGCTCGAAGCCATCACCCAGGCCGGCTACAAGCCGGGCGAGCAGATCGCCATCGCGCTCGATCCCGCGGCCAGCGAGTTCTACGACAGCAGCAAGAAGAAGTACGTCTTCAAGAAGTCGGACAAGAGCGAGCACTCCAGCGAAGAGATGGTGAAGTTCTGGGCCGACTGGGTGCGGCAGTATCCCATCGTGTCGCTGGAAGACGGCTTTGCCGAGGACGACTGGGACGGCTGGAAGATGGTGACCGACGAGCTGGGCAGCAAGATTCAGCTGGTCGGCGACGACATCTTCGTCACCAACATCGAGCTGTCTGCAGCGCGGCATCGACGCCGGCGTGGCGAACTCGATTCTGATCAAGCTGAACCAGATCGGCTCGGTCAGCGAGACCATCGACGCCATCAACCTGGCGCGCGAGAACCGCTACACCGCCGTCATCTCGCATCGCTCGGGCGAGACGGAAGACACCTTCATCGCCGACCTCGCGGTGGCGACCGGCGCAGGGCAGATCAAGACCGGCTCGGCTTCGCGCACCGACCGCATCGCCAAGTACAACCAGTTGCTGCGCATCGAAGAAGAGCTTGGCCGGCAGCGCACGGTTCCTGGGACTGAAGGCGCTGAACTATCGCGGGGAGTTGGTGGAAGGCAAGGCGAGAAGAAGCGTGATGCATCGAGGGGCTATAATTTTGGCGAACGATGATAGCATTCTGGAGATAATTTTCGCGAGTCGAAGAGTCGCCCGAGGGCGGGTACGAAGCTCACGCTCTTGGTCACTCCATCTTTACGCAAGCCGACTCGATGGCTGAGTTACGCGAGAAGGTGCGTGATGCTGTGCAGCTGCCACTTTGACGCCCAGGCAGATCCGGCTGTCATTCGGCTGCACTTCGTTCATGACGAGGTGATCTGCGCTTGAAGTTGCCGCGCGATCTTAGCGGCATTGAACTAGCGAAGTTGCTTCAACGATATGGCTATGAAGTCGACGCGGCAGGTCGGCAGCCACATTCGCTTAACGTCGAACATTCGCGGCATCGCAGCATCACATCAGCGTTCCGGCTCACAAGCATCCTGAAGGTTGGTACTCTGGGTAAGCATACTGGCAGACGTTGCTGCTTATTTGGAAATATCCCGTCGGCGACTCTGGAACTAGGAACTGTTCGGCAGATGACTCATCTCCCAAACCTCTCGTCCTCATCATCCTCGATGGCTGGGGCTATGCTCCGCCGTCTCCGGCCAATGCCATCTCGCTGGCGCGCAAGCCGAACTACGACCGGCTGCTGGCCGAGTTTCCCAACACGCTGATCCACACCAGCGGCCGCTACGTCGGCCTGCCCACCGGGCAGATGGGCAACAGCGAAGTCGGCCACCTCAACATCGGTGCCGGACGCGTGGTCTACATGGACATCACCAAGATCGATCTCATGATCGAGAACGGCGAGTTCTTCACCAACCCGGCGCTGCTCGAGGCGATGAAGACGGCGCGCACCGGCGAGCGGCGGCTGCATTTGTTCGGACTGCTCTCCGACGGCGGCGTGCATTCGCACCAGAACCATCTCTACGCGCTGCTGCGCATGGCCAAGCAGAACGGCGTCGAGCGCGTCTTCGTGCACTGCTTCATGGACGGCCGCGACACCCTGCCGACCAACGGCGCCGGCTACATCGAGCAGCTGCAGCAGAAGATGCGCGAGTACGGCATCGGCAAGATCGCCACCGTCAGCGGACGCTACTACGCCATGGATCGCGACAAGAAGTGGGAGCGCGAGAAGAAGGCCTTCGACGCGATGGTCGATGGCGACGCCGAGGGCGGCCGCTACACCGATCCGGTGCAGGGCGTGAAGGAGTCGTACAACCGCGGCGTCACCGACGAGTTCATCATTCCGTTCGTGGTGACCGACGAGCGCGGCGAGCCGGTGGGCAACATTCGCGACGGCGATGTCTGCATCAACTTCAACTTCCGCGCCGATCGCGCGCGGCAGATCACGCGCTGCCTGGCGCGCAACAGCCACTTCACTCCGCAGGACGGCCGCGAACTGGAAGGCGCCGACGACCTCGACAGCGTGATCCCGCGCAGCCGCGTTCCCAAAGACCTGACCTACATCTGCATGACGCAGTACGACAAGCATTTCACCTGCCGGTGGTCTCGCCGCCGGAGTCGCTGGGCAACATCCTGGCGAACGTGATGGCCGACCGCAGCATGCGCAACCTGCGCGTGGCCGAGACGGAGAAGTACGCGCACGTCACTTACTTCTTCAACGGCGGCGTCGAGAAGCCATTTCCCGGCGAAGACCGCGTGCTGGTGCAGTCGCCGAAGGTCGCGACCTACGATCTGAAGCCGGAGATGTCGGCGCAGGGCATTGCCGACGCGGTGGTGAAGGCGATCGACGACAAGACCTTCGACGTGATGGTGGTGAACTTCGCCAACGCCGACATGGTGGGACACTCGGGCAAGATTCCGCCGACCATCACCGCGGTTGAAACGGTCGATGCCTGCCTGGGCCAGATCTACACGCGCGCTGCGGCAGCGCGGCGGAGCCATGATCATCACCGCCGACCACGGCAACGCCGAGCAGATGATCGATCCGGCGACCGGCGGCCCGCAGACGGCGCACACCACCAATCCGGTGCCGTTCATCGTTGTCGCCGAGCATGCCACTCCTCCGCCGAATTCAAGGGCGATGCCCGGCGCTTCACCTTGCGGCCGGATGGCGCGCTGCAGGACATCGCGCCGACCATGCTGGGAATTCTCGGCATCCCGCAGCCGAAGGAGATGACGGGCCACGATCTGCGAGTGGTTGCGGAAGAAGCGAAGCAGTAGCCGTTTCGTTGCTGCGCGCGCCGCACATGCGGACGCTATACTCGTCGTAGTTATGTTCTCGTTCTCGCGACTTGGATATGGATTGCTGGCGCTCGCGTTGTGCTCAAGCGCGAGTATGGCCCAGCAGAATCAGCCCCCTCAGTCGACGCCCGACACGCCCAGTTCGGTCAACCCTGACACCAAGCCGGCGTCGAGTTCTCCATTCGATACAAAATCCGGGGGAGCTGCTTCGAATACAACGGCTCCTAGTGCCCCGTCCTCGTCCGATACTGCCAAGGCCGAAGCGGCCACGCCTGCGAAGGCTCCGGCCACCGTCATCCCCGCCGCTGCTGAACGTCATTATCACCAAGGCATTCTGGACGAGAAAGACAAACTAACCGACGAAGCCATTGCCGAATATCGCGACGCCATCAAGGAATATCCCGCGTATGCAGATGCTCGCTATCGTCTCGGCAATCTCTTGCTCGACAAAGGCGGATACGGTGAGGCCATCACGCAGTTCAAAGAAGCGCTGCACTCCAAACCAGACGACGCCGAGCTGCACAACAATCTGGGTTATGCCTACAAGAAAAATGGAGATCGACAGGCCGCGGAGGCGGAGTATCGGGAAGCGGTTCGGCTCGATCCAAAGATGGCTTCGGCTTACAGCAATTTGGGAAACCTGCTATACGCCCGGCGCGACTACAACGGCGCGATACAGGAGTACTCCCAGGCGCTGAAACTGCAGCCCAACAACGCCGACATCCGCATGAATCTGGGAACCGCTCTCGACGTTACCGGTAGAGTCGAAGAGGCCATCACCCAGTACTCGCAAGCCATCAAGCTGCAGCCCGACAACGCCAACGCTCATTACAACCTTGGCATCGCGTATAAGAACAAGCACGACCTCACCTCTGCCGTTGCGCAGTTGAAAGAGGCTGCGCGTCTGGCGCCGACCTGGCCCACGCCGCACCTCGTGCTCTTGCAGATATTCAAGACCTCCGATCCCAAGTCGGCGCTCGATGAGTGCATGATTGCCGATGGCATGACTCACGATGCCAAATTGCATGACGATTGCCTGGAGCTGCAGCAGAAAGCTCAGTGACGTGCTGTCGATCGGGTTTGCTGCGGTCGCAAAGCGAATTGCTGGACGCATTACCTTGGCTGAACAGAAATCTTCGCCTGCAGGGTATCGGCTAAAGCTTTGGAGGTATACGTGAAACGCGGTTTCGCTACTTCTCTTATCCTTCTGATCGCTCTGGTGAGTGGGTGTTTCGCCCAGGAGACCGCCACCAAGTACTCTCCCCAGGAAGGTGATTACGTAATCAACGATTTCCACTTCCAGTCGGGCGAGACTCTGCCCAAGTTACGATTGCATTACACGACTTTGGGCCAGCCGACGCGGGACTCTTCCGGCCACGTGACGAATGCAGTGCTGATCTTGCACGGCACGGGGGGCACCGGGCACCAGTTTCTCGCACCGCAATTTGCCGATGTCCTCTTCGGCCCCGGCCAACTGCTCGATGTAACTCGCTACTTCATCATCCTGCCGGACAACATAGGTCACGGAAAATCCAGTAAGCCTAGCGACGGTCTGCACGCGAAATTTCCCCACTACGACTATGACGACATGGTGAAAGCCCAGCACGAGCTGGTCGAAAAGGGCCTGGGAGTCAACCATCTCCGCCTCATCATGGGTACCTCGATGGGCTGCATGCATTCCTGGGTCTGGGGTGAGACCTATCCCGATTACATGGATGCCATGATGCCCATGGCTTGCCTTCCGGTGCCCATTGCCGGACGCAACCGGATGTGGCGGAAGATGCTGATCGACGGCATTCAGCAAGATCCGGAGTGGAAAGGTGGGGAGTACACGTCGCAGCCTCGCGCAGGCATTCAGACTGCGACCGATCTGCTCATCATTGCCGGCACTGCTCCCATCCTGCTGCAGAAGAACGATCCTACACCGGAGGCTGCCGAAAAGTATCTGGGCGAAGTCACGAAGCGCTATTCGAATCTAGATGCAAACGACATCATGTACGCCGTGAGCTCCTCGCGAAACTACGATCCGTCGAAGCAGTTGGGCAAGATCAACGCGCCTGTGATGTTCGTCAATTCAGCGGATGACTTCATCAATCCGCCGGAACTGGGCATCGCTCAAGAGAAAATCAAAGAAGTGAAGCAGGGACAGTTCGTTCTGATTCCGGCGTCGGACCAGACTCATGGCCACGGCTCCCATACCTGGGCCGCCTTGTGGCAGCAATATCTGCGCCAGTTACTGGAGGAATCGCAGCACTGACGTCAGCCGCGGCTCGAATCCTCGCTGCACGGGCAACCAGATTCGGCAGAGTGCTTATCAACTCTTGGGAGAGGTGTTCCGTATGCGTTGCCGCACCGTCGTGGTCTCCACTTTGCTCGCCTCTTGGTTCTTCCTTACAGCGTTAGCCGGACAGAACGTCACCGGCGGCCCTGCTTCGCCTATCAATGTGCTGACCTACCACAACGACAACGGCCGAACCGGGCTGATGCCGCTGGAGACGATACTCGCGCTCGCCAACGTGAACTCGGCCACCTTCGGCAAGGTTAACTTCCTCGCGGCCGATGGAAAAGTGGACGGGCAGCCGCTGTATGCCTCCAACGTCGTTATCAATAGTGCTGTCCATAATGTGCTCTACGTCGTGACAGAACACGACAGCATCTACGCATTCGATGCGGACACGGGTGCACAACTCTGGAAAACGACTGCCCTGCTGCAAGGGTGAGACGCCCACTCAGCCAGAGGTATTCAACTGCACCCAAATTTCGCCTGAGATCGGCATCACCAACACGCCGGTGATCGACCGCAGTAAGGGGCCGCGCGGTGCGATTTATTTCGTTGCCATGTCGACCGACGCAAACAACGTCTATCACCAGCGGCTCCACGCGCTTGACCTCGTTACCGGCGCCGAATTATTTGGCGGGCCCGTAGAAATTCAGGCGCAAGTATCCCGGGACCGGGGACAATAGCCAGAACGGATTCGTGATTTTCGATCCGACGCAGTATGCCGAGCGCGTAGGACTGCTTGAGATCAACGGCAATATCTATATTGCGTTCACGTCGCACTGCGATCACCGGCCTTACACCGGCTGGATAATGCAGTACAGCGCCTCGAATCTGTTGCAGCTTTCCGTCCTGAATCTCACGCCGAATGGCAAGCCGAGGAGCGATCTGGCAGTCAGGCGCAGGGCTCGCCGCTGACAATGACGGCAATATCTACTTTCTCGACGGCAATGGCACCTTCGACACTACGCTCGATAGCAACGGGTTCCCCATCAACGGAGACTACGGGAATGCCATGATGAAGGTGTCGACTTCAGGCGGGCTCGCCGTAGCTGACTACTTCAGCACCTACAACACTGTGCAGCAGACGGCCATCGATATCGATTTGGGTTCAGGCGGAGCGCTGGTCCTTCCCGATATTTCCGGAACAGCGAGCAAGCTACGCCTGGTAGTGGGGGCGGGCAAGGACGGGAACATCTATGTCGCGAATCGCGACAACATGGGCAAATGGAATCCGAACAACAACAATAATCTTTACCAGCAAGTAACCGGAGCGTTACCCACGGTGAATTCTCGATGCCGGCATACTTCCACAACACGGTTTACTTCGGCGGAGTCAGCGATCACATCAAGGCGTTTCCCATCGTCAACGGCCGGCTCGCCACCTCTCCTAGCAGCCAGACGAGCAGACCTTCAATTATCCCGGGGTGACGCCCAGCGTCTCGGCGAATCTCTCTCCCAGAACGGCATTCTTGTGGGCGTTGAGAACACCGGGGACAGGGTACTAGGCCGCGGTGTTGCACGCCTACAACGCACTCGACCTGTCGCAGGAGCTGTACAACAGCGATCAGCGGGGCATCGCGCGACCAGTTCGGCCCCGGCAATCAAGTTCATCACACCGACGATCGCCAACGGCAGGGTCTACGTAGGAACGCCAACCGGGGTCGCGGTGTTCGGATTATTGCAATAGCAAGAATGATCGACTGATCGTTTCCGGCGAATCGCAGCCCTGACCCAGCCGTGCGCCGAATCCTGAGCGGCCGAATGAGCATCCACATGCTTCAAGGCTGTCATGGAATCTCTTCATTGGCTCACTCATAGTGCTTCGGGCGAATTTCTTTCTCCCAACGATCTAACCCCTAACCCCGATAGCAGTTTGCTCGACGCCTACTCGCGTGCCGTCGTCGGCGCCGTACAGCGGGTCAGCCCGGCGGTGGTTCACATACAGGTAAAGCAGCAGGCTCGTGGACGACAGGCTGAAGGCGTTGGCTCTGGCTTTCTGTTCACCCCCGATGGCTTCGTTCTCACCAACAGCCACGTCGTTCATGACGCGTCTGAGATTTTCATCACCACTGAAGCCGGCGACCGTTATCCGGCTGAGCTGGTTGGCGACGATCCGGATACCGATCTGGCGGTTCTACGAGGCAGCGGTGCCGCGCCTTCGGTCCCGTTGGGCAGCTCGCGCAAGCTCACGGTGGGCCAGTTGGTCATTGCGATCGGGAATCCGCTTGGTTTTCAACACACGGTGACGGCCGGTGTAGTGAGTGCTCTGGGTCGCACCATGCGTTCCCGCTCCGGACGCCTCATTGATGGCGTTATCCAGACCGATGCGGCATTGAATCCCGGTAACTCAGGGGGACCGCTGGTCGACTCGCAAGGACAGGTGGTCGGCGTCAACACGGCCACCATCATGGGAGCGCAGGGGATCTGTTTCGCCATCGGGGCCGACACAGCGGAGTTTGTTGCTTCGCGCCTGATTCGCGACGGTCGCGTAAAGCGCAGTTACATCGGGGTGATGGGACAGGCAGTTCGGCTGCATCGCCGCATCGTGCGCTATTACGATCTGGCTACTGAATCAGGGATGCTCTTGTTGAACGTTACCGCAGAGCTCGCCGGCGTGTAGTGCCGGGCTTCGGGAGCGCGATGTGATCATCCGCTTTGGCGGGCACAATGTTACCGGCGTAGACGATTTGAACCGTCTGCTCACCGATGAACGGAACGGGAAAACCTGTGAGGTGGAGTTCGTTCGTGGCACGGAGCTGTTGAAACGCACGCTTACGCCTCGGCCACGCACGCAGTAGTGCGAGGTTAGAGCGGCACATTTCTGCGTGAGGGCGCCCCGGAGACGCCTTCCGGCCCCCGCTCACAGCTTCTTAGCCCAAACGTCTATCATCTAGTAAACCCCGCGGAACCAAGGGGTGGTTCCGCTCGTACCAGCTGCATAGCGCCGGTCGAAATTCCAACATGTTAGGAAGTCCAATGAAACGAATCCTGCTTACCTGTGGCATGGCCCTTGTCGCCTGCTGCACCGCCTTCGCGCAACGCCTTCCGGGCGGCGCAACTCCCAGCCATTACAACCTGTCGTTCAATATCAATTTCCCGACCAACAGCTTTGACGGCGACGAGACGATCGATCTCAAGCTCGGCCAAGCCCAGCAACACCATCACGCTGAACGCGGTGGAGATCGACTTCCACGAAGTCACGGTGACCGCGGGCGGGCAGACGCAGACTGCCAAGGTTTCCACCGACGCGAAGAAGGAGATGGCGACCTTCACCGTCGACAAGCAGCTTCCTGCCGGCCCGGCAACCGTGCACATCAAGTACACCGGCCACCTCAACGACAAGCTGCGCGGCTTCTATCTGAGCACCTACAACGGGCGCAAGTATGTGGTGCTCGCAGATGGAGTCGACCGACGCGCGCGTGGCCTTCCCCAGCTTCGACGAGCCGGCCTACAAGGCGACCTTCGACATCACGGCCATCGTCGACAAGGGCGACACCGCGATCTCGAACGGCGAAGTTGTCTCCGACACGCCCGGTCCCGGCGACAAGCACACCATCAAGTTCGCGACCTCGCCGAAGATGTCGAGCTACCTGGTGGCGCTGACCGTCGGCGACTGGAAGTGCCAGCCCGACGAAGTCGACGGCATCAAGGTCAGCGTCTGCACGGTGCCCGGCAAGGAGAACCTGACGCGCTTCCCGCTGGAAGCCACCAAGGCAATCCTGCACTACTACAACAACTATTACGGCATTAAGTATCCGCTGCCGAAGCTGGACAACATCGCCGTGCCTGACTTCCAGGCCGGCGCCATGGAGAACTGGGGCGCCATCATCTATCGCGAGACCGCGCTGCTGATCGACGAGAAGACCGCGTCGGTCGGCGCCAAGCAGGGAGTGGCCGACGCCATCGCGCACGAGATGGCGCACCAGTGGTTCGGCGACCTGGTCACCATGCAGTGGTGGGACGACATCTGGCTCAACGAAGGCTTTGCCACCTGGATGACGCCGCATCCGGTCGGCGCATGGAAGCCGGATTGGATGGATGGCCAGGACGTGGTGGAGACGCACAGAACGCGCTGGCCGACGACTGGCGTGCAGAATACCGCGCCCCATTCACCAGGAAGCCGAGACCCGCGGCGAAATCGAGACAGCTGTTCGACGGCATCGCCTACGGCAAGACCGCTGCCGTGCTGCACATGCTGGAGTCGTATCTGGGACCCGAGACCTTCCGCGCCGGCGTGAACCTATACCTGAAGGAACATGCTTACGGCAACGCCACGGCGGCCGATTTCTGGAGCGCGATGGCGCGCGCTTCGAACAAGCCGATCGACAAGATCATGCCGACCTTCGTGATGCAGCCCGGCGCGCCGTTCGTGCAGGTCGAAGCCAAGTGCGAAGGCGGCAACACCACGCTGAACCTTTCGCAGAAGCGCTACTTCGACAATCCCGACAGCCGTTCAATGCAGCCCAACGATCAGATCTGGCAGATTCCGGTCTGCGCAAAGGGCGTCAGGCGACACCGGCGGCGCAGCAGGAGTGCTTCCTGCATGACCAAGCGCGAGCAGCAATTCACGCTGAAGGGCTGCTCGAAGTTCGTCTTCCCCGACGCCGGAGCGCTGGGCTATTACCGCTTCAGCTATGACTCGACTGCTCTGCAGCAGATGGGCAGCTGGCCGAGCAGGCGCTGACTCCGGAAGAGCGCATTGCGCTGATCGGCAACGAGTGGGCGCTGATGCGTGTCGGCAAGCAAAGCGTGGGCGACTACCTCGCGCTGGGCGCGCAGTTGAAGAACACACCCGGCGCTATCCTGCTGGACAACTTCGCCGGCCACGTTGAGTTCATCCAGGACGATCTGCTGACCGACGCCGACCGTCCTGCGTTCCAGGCTTGGGTGCGGCAGACGTTCTCGCCCATGCTGCAGCAGCTGGGCTACACCGCGCAGTCCAACGAACCGCCCACGGAACGCCAGAAACGCGCCGTTCTGTTCGACGTGCTGGGCAACATCGGCGAATGATCCGCAAGTCATCCAGCAGGCGCACGACCATGGTGCAGCAGTACATGAAGGATCCGCAGTCGGTCGACCCAACGCTGGCGCACGCTGTGGTGGCGGTTGCGGCGCGTCACGGCGACGCCGAACTCTACAACCAGTTCAAGGCGCAGATGAAGACGGCGAAGTCGCCGGAAGCAGTACTACCGATAGTTCCGCGTGCTCTGGCACAATTTCCGGAGCCGAAGCCTGATCAGCAGACGTTGGCGTCGACGCTGACTCCCGCGGTGCGCGGCCAGGACCTGTACATGCTTCGAGCACATGATGGGGAATCCCGCGGCGCGAGGAAGCCACGTGGGACTTCATGCGCAAGAACTACGACGCTCATCAGCGCCAAGACAGGCGGCGGACTGGGCGGCGTTGGCGTCTTCCTGTATGCGACAGAGAGGCTTCTGCAGCCCGAGAAGGAACAGGAGGTGAAGCAGTTCTTCAAGCAGCATCCCATCCCGGGCACCGAACGCAATCAGAAGGAAGCGCTGGAGTCGATCAACAGCTGCGTCAATCGCTGAAGCAGCAGCAGCAAGGCACGCTCTCCGCATGGCTGAAACAGAATGTTTCTACCAGCGTGGCCCAACAGGGAGCGAAGGGGAGCAACAGCTCGGTGCGATAAAAGCTACGACGACCTGTGGCTAAGAAGAAGGAGGTCTCCTTAACGGGACCTCCTTTTGCTATGCGAGATGAATCAATAGATCTGTTTAAACTACCCGTATGGCACCTGACGTCATTGTTATTGGAGCCGGCGTTTCCGGGCTGGTCTGCGCGCTGGAGTTGACGCGCCTTGGTTTTCCCGTCCAGCTCCTCGAAGCCTCCGACGCTGTGGGAGGTCGCGTTCGCACCGACGTTGTCGACGGTTTTCGGCTCGATCGTGGATTTCAGGTTCTGCTCACCGCCTATCCTGAAGCACGCCGCTGGCTGAGCTACGAAGGGCTGGCGCTGCGCAGCTTCGAACCCGGCGCCCTGATTCAGCTCGAAGGCAAGTTACACCGCGTTTCCGATCCTCTGCGTCGCCCTTCGCAAGCATTGGGTTCCGCCTTCGCTCCTGTCGGTAACGTGCGCGACAAGCTGCTGATCGCCAAACTGCGCGAAGAACTGGTGCATGCCAGCATCGACGAAGTGCTTACCGCACCAGAAACCTCGACGCTCGATGCCCTGCGCGGTTACGGCTTTTCCCGCGTGATCGTTGAGCGATTTTTCCGCCCGTTTCTTGGCGGCATTTTTCTCGACCCCGAGCTGGCGACCTCGAGCCGGATGTTCCGTTTCGTCTTTCGCATGTTCGCGCTGGGATATGCGGCGCTTCCCGCGGAAGGTATGCAGGCGATTCCGCAACAACTCGCCTCAGCTTTGCCTGAAGGCAGCATCCGCCTGAACACGCCGGTCGAAAGCATCACGGGTGAATCGGTGCGGCTCAAGAATGGCGAGGAGTTGCGCGCCCGGGCGATCGTGGTGGCTTGTGATCCGGCGCATGCGGAATGGTTGCTATCGGCGACCGATGCCGGCATTCGGACCGCGATGCGCGGGGTGGATTGCCTGTATTTCGCGGCCGAGCAGACGCCGGTCGAGGAGCCCTTTCTGGTGCTGAATGGAGACGGCTCGGGACCGATCAATAACCTATGCGTGCCCAGTCTGGTCGCCCCGAGCTACGCGCCTGCGGGATCGCATCTGGTTTCAGTCACTGTTCTGAGGCCGGCAATTAACGAGGAAGTCACACTCAAGCAGGTGCGCGCGCAATTGGCGAACTGGTTTGGAGCGGCAACGGAGCGCTGGCAGCACCTGCGCACCTACCACATTGCGGAAGCCCTGCCCGACCAGTCACTCTCCTGCGGTGGTGTGCGAATGTCGCCGCTCCGGGTAGAGAAGGGTCTGTATGTCTGCGGCGATCATCGCCGAACCGCGTCACTCAATGGTGCGATGAACGCCGGACGGCGCGCGGCCGAAGCTTTGGCTGCCGACTTCGCAGGCGACGAAGCATGAGGCCGGGCTCCCGTAGAATCAATCTGTATGCGCCGCGTTTGCGCCCTTGCGCTTTTAGCCCTGATCTTCACCCTCTCCTGCTCGAAGAAGCCGGCTGAGAAGCGCTACGAACTCCAGGGAGAAGTCGTTGCCGTCGATTCCGCAGCGCACCAGATCACGGTCGCGCATCAGGACATTCCCGGCCTGATGCCCGGCATGACCATGCCATTCCTGGTCGGCCCGAACGAGGAATGGGTGTTCGGCAAGATCGGTCCCGGCGACCAGATTCATGCCACGCTCGTGCTCGGCAAACACGCCGAGCTTCAGGACATCAGCTTCACCAAACAATCGGCCCCAACGTCGGCCGACCCCAGAACCAACTTCCATCTGCCCGAGCCCGGCGACCAGGTTCCGGACTTCGTTTTCGTCAATCAGAACGGCAAACCGATTCATCTGGCACAGTTTCGTGGCCAGCCGGTGTTGCTGACCTTCATCTATACTCGTTGCCCGCTACCGGACTTTTGCCTGCTGATGAGCAATAACTTCGGCGAAATACTTAAACAGTTACATGAGGACCCGACGGACGTTCGAAAAAGCGCAATTGCTGAGCATCACCATCGATCCCCAGCATGACAAGCCAGAGGTCCTGAGGCAATACGGCAAGCGCTACGTCGGCGACATCGATGCCAACTTCCAGCACTGGCAGTTTGCCACCGGCTCTTCCCAACAGATACAAAGAGCCGCCGATTACTTTGGCCTCTCCTACAACCAGAAATCCGGGCAGATCGTTCACAGCCTGAGCACCGTGTTGATCGGGGCCGATGGCAAAGTCGTGAAAGTGTACCTGGGCAACGACTGGAAGCCGGCCGATGTGGCGTCAGCCTATATGGCTGCGCTCCACGGCTAACGCGCCAACTTGCCGTCTCAGGCACGCTTCCAATCCTTAGTGACCTCGAAATTGGCACCAAGGAGAAGCAATGCCTGTCACGCAGACTCCGGTTGAGCAGCTAAACGAGCTGATTCGCAATATCAAGTTCGCCATGTTCACTACTGTCCACTCGGACGGATTGCCGCACAGCCGCCCTATGGCAACCCAGGAGGCCGACGCGGATAACCTG
This sequence comes from uncultured Acidobacteriaceae bacterium, assembly GCA_963758835.1. Classification (GTDB taxonomy): domain Bacteria; phylum Acidobacteriota; class Terriglobia; order Terriglobales; family Acidobacteriaceae; genus CAVVDY01. The sequence continues at coordinate 23,873 of CAVWWZ010000010.1, forward strand.
CTTTGGTTCTTTACCGATACCAACACCGACAAAGTCGATGCCATACACGAGAACGATAATGTGTGTCTGTCTTACGTCGATCCAGACGGGCAGCGCTATGTCTCGGTCAGCGGAACCGCGCAGCTGGTGAACAATCCAGAGAAGAAGAAAGAGCTCTGGAACCCGATCTACAAAGCTTGGTTTCCCAAAGGGCTCGATGATCCCAAGCTGGTGCTAGTCCGGGTCCTGATTACCGCGGCGGAATACTGGGACGTATCCCAGGGCAAGATGGTGGAATTGCGGGGATTCGCAAGGGCAACGAGCCCCGGGGAGCAGTACCGTGCTGCTGGGCATCGCGAGACCGAGTTTCCCGAAAATCGGCGCGGGCCTAACCCCTAACCCTTCTTATGGGGCTTTGCAGTCTCTGCAGGCGGTGCCTGGGCGGGCGCCGGCTCCGGAGCCGCAGGTTGAGCAACCGGGGGTGGCGGCATGGTCCTCGCGGCCAGGAACTGCACGAACTTGTTTGCCGCCTCGGCACGGTCGCCTTGCAGCTTTGACGGCACCACCGCTGGTACGTCGGCCGGACACGCCTCCATGGCCGCGCAGATATTCACCGCATGGCTCATTTCTCCTAACAGCGCCGGATAATCCGCCGCCTGGGCCGGTGACTCTAGGATCACGATGTCCACCGCTGGGTCGTCAAGGTGACTCAGCGCCGTTTGCAGATCGGAGTTGCCAAGGCTGCCCACCTGCACGACGGCTCCGTTCGAGAGCCGCGGATTGGTGGCTTCGAAGTCGAGAATTCGGTGATCCAGCGCTGGCCCGTAGGGCGAGGAGATGTCGTGGAAGATCCGTACCGTGATGGGCTGAACCTTCGTGCGGGGTTTGCAGCCCGGCTGGAGGGCACAAGAGGCGGTAAGAACGGCTAATAATAACCAGCGAAATTCCATAGTTAAGGATAATATCCGACCGAGCGAAGGACGTGAATCAGACCTCCGTTGCCAGCCTGTAACCTGCTGCGTTCCACGATGGGAGTGGCCCAAAAGTGTGCCCCTGCCCCTTAATCTAAATTTTCCTGAACTAGCTTTACACAAACAGCCTTTCACAACAGAACAGATTCATACATAATGCAGTTATTCACCGGCGTCAAACCCTATGAGGGCAACAGGCAAGTTCGGGGCGCTTTGCCTGCTAATCACCTGCACCTATCTGCAGGCACAGCAGACCGCCACCCTTGTGCTTAGCGCTGATGCATCGGTCGAAAGCTCTTCGAATCCTCGCCTGGTACCTGAAACCGCGGCATCCACCCAGGCCCGCAGTCTGATAACGCCCACAGTTTTGCAGCAGGTGAGTGACGGCAACGCCTGGATGCGTTCCAGTGCATTGCACAACCCGGCGGTCGCGAATTCCGATGACTGCGTGCAGTTGGCAAGCCTCTCACCGGCGAATGCCGACTTAGATGAAATACCCGGCGGCGGGCTCGCACTTCGCAACTTCAGCCTGCACGGCGAGTTCACCCGCGATCACATGATCGCGATGGCTCGCAATTTCGTTCCCAGCAAGCCATTGCCCGATGCGCCCTCGTACAAGCCCCTAACCTCCCAAGAGAAATTTGACGGATGGGCGCACCACACCTACTCCGCCGATATGCTGCTGGGCACCGTGTTCGACACCCTGATCCTTCAGGCTACCGGCGCCTATCGCGATTACGGCGGCGGAATGCAAGGTTTCACCAAGCGCTACGGCACGCAACTGCTCTCCAACGAAGCGGGCTCGCTCTTCGGACGTTGGTTCTTCCCGACCATCCTGCATCAGGACCCGCGCTACTTCCCGTCGGGTAAGACGAACGTCTTCGACCGCATGGCGTACGCTGCGAGCCGGGCCGTCATCACTCGCAGCGACAACGGCAACAACGTTTTCAACAGCTCGCTACTACTGACACTGCTGTTTACCTCGGCATTGGCCAATGGCTACAAGCCGAATTACGAAACTAGCCTTCCGGCGACGATGGCGAACACCTTCGCCGGACTCGGCGCTACCGCCCAGATCAATCTGCTGAATGAGTTCTGGCCCGACTTGCAACATCTCTTCCGGCATCACCAGCCCACCCAGGCTGTAGCCCACGAGATCGATCGCCTGACTTCACCGCTGAATTCACCGAAGAAGAAGCAGTAGCGGAAGTCTCACGCGCTAGGCAGGTTGATCTGCCAGGAAACGCCGAAGCGATCGCCCACCCATCCGAACTTGCGACTGAACCCATAGTTGTTCAGTGGCATAAAGACCTGCCCATCCTGAGAGAGTTTGCTGAAGAGGTTATCGACCTCCTGTTCCTCCGTGCAATCAACGAAGAATGAGATCGAGGGCGTAAAGGTGAAATCGTGATGCGCGGGGCTGTCGATGAACATCAGCAGTTGACCGGCGAGTGACATGGTCGCCTGCATTACGGAACCCTCGGCGCCCGCCTCGCCAGGGCCGTAGCGCCGTATCGAGACGACCCGGGAATTCTCAAATACCGAGATATAAAAGTTGATTGCCTCTTCCGCTTTACCCTCGAACATCAAGAAGGGCGTGACCCTCTGTGCCATTCGCTCGTTCCTTTCAAAATTCGACGAGCATTTTACAAGCCGATCACCAGCATGACAATTGTCACGCTACGTCTCTGACATTGAACACTATCTCTCGTGAGGTCGCCAGCGCATGATAGGGCTTGAACTGGACGCAAAAATGGCGCTGAGACCCATCCCCATCGACGAGCCAACTCTTCCAAAGACTTCGGAAGGATGCGATTCTATAGGCATACCCCTACAGGAGAGCCGGGCCCACGGTATGCGCGACCTGAAAGAAGAACTGGCATCCCTGCGTATCGAGCGTGATCGTCCACCGCGGCGCTGGGGAAAAACTATCGGGTGGCTGGTGCTGCTCGCGCTGGTCGCAGGCGCAGCTCTCTACTATTTCTTCGCTAAACCGTCGATCGGGGCCGTTTGCCGCGCTCGGCGCCGTCGAAGTCGAAACCACGCAGGCCAGCGTTCAGAACACCGGCGGACCCTCGGGCGGAACCCCGATCCTCACCGCGTCCGGCTATCTGGTGGCGCGCAAGCAATCCGTCATCTCGTCAAAGATTCAGGGTCGCCTCTCGGAACTGCGGGTGGAAGAGGGAAGCGTCGTCCGCGGCGGGGAAGTCATCGCTCGTCTGGAAGACGCTGACTACATGGCGGCGATTGCCAAGGCGAAAGCCGATATCGAGTATGCCAAAGCCAATCTGGCGGAGATGGAACGCCAAGCCCGTCTGCAGCAAGGGCTGTTCAACGGCAAAGTCGTGTCGCAGGATGCGGTTGATGCCGCCGACGCGAAAGTCCGCATCCAGCAAGCCACGGTCGAGCAGGACGAAGCCAATCTCAAGATGCAGGAGTCGCTGCTGGAGTTCACCCAACATCCGCGCACCCTTCGACGGCGTCGTCATCAAGAAGATGACCGAGGTCGGCGAGAGCGTGGCGCCTATTCCGCCGGGCGTAAACGTTTCGACTTCATCCGGAGCCATCGTCGCCATCGCCGACATGAATTCGCTCGAGGCTGAGGTCGATGTCAACGAATCTAACGTGGCGCAACTCAGCTCCAACCAGCCGGCGACGATCTCCGTGCAGGCGATTCCCGATCACCAGTACCAAGGCCGCTTGCGCCAGATTATCCCTACCGCCGATCGCACCAAAGCAACCGTGACGGTGAAGGTGGGCATTCTCGATAAAGACAAGCACCTGAAGCCGGAGATGAGTTGCAACGTGACCTTCCTTGAGCCGAAGAAGGAATCGCAGCCTAACACGCCGCCGCAACGCATCGTGACTGTCTCCAAGGATGCGATCACCACGCGCGATGGCAAATCGGTGGTGTTTGAGGTCGACGACCGCAAGGTGCGCATGATTCCGGTGACTACCGGCAACGATTTGCATGGCCAGGTGATTGTTCGAAGCGGTCTCGCCGGCTCGGAGACGCTGGTCAACAATCCGCCGCAGAAACTGAAGGACGGCGACTCGGTAAAGGTGAAGGGATGAACGGGTAGAGCGGCGCTTCAGCGCCGCGTGTCGTTGAAGCGGCGCAAAATGGCACTTTGCGGAGACCGCACGCAGCCCGGAACTCCAGCCCCGAAGGGGCGACTCAGCTTAGCCCAGCGTGTAGCGAAGCGTAACCCTGGGTGCACGATCTCAATGAACATCGAGTCGGCTTTAGCCGACGGCACTAGCTGAGGAAAATGTTATGAACGCAATCACTACTCCGCAAATCGCCACCAAAGCCAGCGCGGTCAGCGTGCAGAACGTTCGCAAGGTCTACCAGCGCGACAGCCAGCAGCTCACGGTGCTCGACGGCATCAACCTCGAGGTGCCCGCCGGCGAATTCGTCGCCCTCATGGGACCTTCGGGCTCGGGCAAGACAACGCTGCTGAACCTGATCGCCGGCATCGATCGGCCCACGTCGGGCAAGGTCGTTGTCGCCAACACCGACCTCACGCCGCTCTCCGAAGGCGAGCTGGCGAAGTGGCGCAGCCACAACATCGGCTTCATCTTCCAGTTCTACAACCTCATTCCGGTGTTGAACGCGATTGAGAACGTCGAGCTCCCGCTGCTGCTCACCTCGCTTTCCAGCAAGGAGCGCCGCGAGCGCGCGATGACCGCGCTGCGCATCGTCGGCCTCGAAGACCGCTACAAGCACTATCCGCGCCAGCTCTCCGGCGGACAAGAGCAGCGTGTCGCCATCGCGCGCGCCATCGTCACCGATCCCAGCGTGCTGGTCGCTGACGAGCCTACCGGCGATCTCGACTCCAAGAGCGCGGAAGAAATTCTCGACCTGATGCAGACCTTCAACAAGGAGTTCGGCAAGACCATCGTCATGGTCACGCACGATCCCCGCGCCGCCGAGCGCGCGCACATCCAGCGTCATCTCGAGAAAGGAGTGCTGCGAGCCTGATATGAAATACGCACCCCTGGTTCTCAAGCATCTGCGTAAGAACTGGATTCGCACCCTGAGCACCGTGCTCGCGATGTCGGTCTGCATCTTCCTGTTCTGCGTCTTGCAAACGGTGATCGCGGCCGTGAACTTCGGGCTGACCGCAGGCAACACCAATCGCCTGGTGACCCGCGACTACGTCTCGCTCGCCAACATGCTGCCTATCAATTACAAGCAGAAGATAGCTGCTATTCCCGGAGTAAAGGACACCGTCATCGTGTCGTGGTTCGGCGGACAATACGGCGATTCCAAGAACTTCTTCACCAATTTCGCGGTCGAGCCGGAGGCCTTCCTGCGCATTTATCCCGAGATCATGTTGCCGCCAGACCAGAAAGAGAAGTGGCTGCGGCGACGTTCGCGGATGCATCATCGGGCGCAAACTGGCGCAGCGCTTCAACTGGAAGATCGGCAGCACCTTCCAGCTGGAAAGCTTCATTCCGTTTTACCGCGTCGGCAAGCCATTCGATTTCGTGGTCGACGGAATCTATGACACCGACGAGGCGCGATATCCCGCAACCGATCTGAGTGCGATGTATTTCAATTTCAAGTACCCGTACGAAGCCACTGGGCAGCGCATTGGAATCGGCACGCTCACCGCGTTAATCGAAGATCCCAAGCAGGCGGGCGCCATCAGCAAGCGCATCGACGAGACCTTCGACAACAGCGACCATCCCACCAAGACCGAAACCGAGCAGGCATTTCGCGCCAGCTTCGTCGCGCTCGCCGGCAACCTGGCGCTGCTGTTGAACGGCATCGGCCTGGCGGTCGCCTTCACCATCCTTCTGGTCACCGCCAACACCATGAGCATCGCCGTCCGCGAGCGGCGCCAGGAGATCGGCGTTCTTAAGACGCTTGGCTTTTCCAGCGGACTGGTGATGACGCTGATCATCAGCGAGGCGCTGCTGCTGGGTCTGATGGGCGGTCTGATCGGGGTCGGAGTATCTCGCTTAGGCCTGTGGGTGCTGGTCAGGGCTCCCTTCATCGGCGATGTGTTGAGAGGCTTTCCTGGCCTGGGGCTTTCGCCGCAGATCATTGGCGTCGGCCTCGGCATCGCATTGCTGCTCGGACTGCTCGCGGGATTCATTCCCGCCCTCATGGCCTATCGCTCACGCATTACCGAAGCACTGAGGCAGGTGTAGCATGGGACTCCTTCTCCGATACAACCTGCGCAATCTGCGCGCCCGCTGGAAGGTCACTCTGCTGGCCATCTTCGGCATTGCTCTCGTCGTGGCCGCCGTGGTGGTGATCGCCTCGATGTCGGCCGGCTTTCAGATCGCGCTTAGCTCCACCGGCTCCGACAACAACGCGATGGTCGTGCAGCGCGGTTCGATGTCCGAGCTGACCTCGTGGATCAACATCGCCAACGTGCAGACCATCCTCAGCGATCCGCGCATCGCCCGCGACGCTCAAGGAACGCCGCTGGCCTCTTGCGAAATCGTGGTCATCGCCAGCAAGCCGAAGAAGGCCGACAACCAGCCGACCAACATCACTCTGCGCGGCGTCACCCCCATGGCGTTCAACGTGCGCAACAACATCAAGCTGGTCGATGGCCGCATGTTTACTCCCGGGCTGTTCGAGGTGATTGCCGGGAAGAAGATCTCGGAACGGGTAAACGGCCTGAATATCGGTGACACGCTGCGGGTGCAGCGTAGAGAGTTCAAGGTGGTCGGCTTGTTCACCGCCGATGGCAGTTCGTTTGAGAGCGAGATGTGGGGCGACTACAACGCGCTCGCTCCGGCGGTCAATCGTAGCGGCGGATGCGAGTCGCTGACCGCGCGCCTCACCAACCCCACCCTTGTCGCCGCCATGGACAAAGATCTACGCGCCAATCCTCAGTTTCAGGTGCAGGCCGTGTCGGAGCGCAAATATTACGAGGATCAGGCCGGCAATCTCGGCACTGTTCTGAAAATCCTAGCAGCCTTCGTAGGAATCGTGATGGGCATCGGCGCGGTGTTTGGCGCGATGAACACCATGTACGCCATCGTCTCGCAGCGCACCCGCGAAATCGGCACCCTGCGTGCGCTCGGCTTCTCGCGCACGACCATTCTGTTTTCGTTCGTGACCGAATCGGTGTTCCTGGCCCTGGTCGGAGGAGCGTTGGGCTGCGTGCTGGCATTGCCCATGCAGGGCTTCACCGCCGGAACCGGACAGACGCAGAGCTTCAGCGAACTGGCATTTGCCTTCCAGATCACGCCGCCCATCATCGCGGTCGGCATGACGTTCGCGATACTCATGGGGATCCTCGGCGGCCTGCTGCCGGCATTTCGCGCCTCGCGGATGCCGATCACTAAGGCTCTGCGCGAAGCGTAGGGAGGTTGTCGGTGGCTAGTTGTCCGTTGTCAGTTATGGTGACGGCGAATTGCTAACTGCGTCTATAAGCATGTAGGGCGTATTTGTTGCGTGGCAGAGCCGTTCCTCTAGTCCAAGCAATTTGAGGAGGTCACTCGGATGAAACAAACCCGAATCGTCCTGCTGTTGGTAGTGTCTGCCTTTTCCGCGACGTTCCTGGGGCAAACGTCCTCTGCCTCGAGCGCGCCTCAAGCGCAACCGACGCAGCTTGCGCCAACCATAGCTTCCATGGTGGACCGCCAGATTAGTAGGATTGAAAAGCAAATCACGGAAGCTGCAGAAGCCATGCCGGAAGACAAATTCAATTTTTCTCCGGAAAGCTTGAAGATTCCAGGCGACGACTACAAGGGCGTGCGCTCGTTTGCTCTGCAGGTCAAGCATGTTGCAGCTTCCAACTATGCGTTGTGGTCGCCGCTCACCGGCGATAAGTTTCCCAAGGACTACATCGGCGGGAACGGTCCTGAGAGCGTAAAGACCAAAGCTGAGATCTTGAAGTTCCTGGGCGACTCGTTTGCCCTGGGCCACAAAGCCGCGGCCACATTGACCGTCGAGAACATGTCCACAATCCGGAGCACTGGCAATTTTCGCGACTTCACCTGGCCACATTTGGCGTCGAGCACGCATTCGATCATTACGGACAGATGGTTGAGTATCTGCGGATGAACGGAATCGTGCCACCAGCCAGCCGCGCCAAGTCCGACTGATCGCCGCTTCAAAGGGGCCGCTTTTGCTCTTCAGGCAGGAATAATCGGCTATCAGATGCCGTTCAAAAATCGCCACCGGCGCCGCCGCCTCCCGAAGCTCCTCCACCGAAGCGGAAGTCTGCAGCTTTTGTTTGCGGGCTTGGCGTTATTGCCTGAGGGGTGACCAGGCCCAGGACGGCGGAGCTGACACTCATCCACTGTTTATCCTTTCCCGATAGACGCGCGGCAGTAAAGCCGCTGCGAATTCCGCCCCGACCACGCGCCAGCCAGCGTCGAATGTATATGGCAATGCCAGCCAGGACTATACCCAGAAGCATCGGGTCCCAGGTATGCCGCTGCCAGCCTAGATAAGGTTTATTGGAGACGAAGGTCAGGACGGCGACAATCGCTCCTACGGCAATCACAAAGCGGTCCTTCTGGCGAATACCGCGCGCCAGTACGGCGGGCGGCAAACACCAGATAAGCAGCCATGTGGTCCAGTAGAACCACCTTGGGAATTCAGGGGCGAGCCCAATGCCGCCGACCAACCACTGCGCCCGCAGGGCCAACGGCGAAAGCTGAAGGTTGATGGCTAAATAGATGCCGAGCCACAGGAACGCTTCGGCCAGCGAATAAGCGCCATCGAGGTAATCGAAGCGATGGCGGGAGCGCACCGCGATGACGCACATCAGCCCGATTGCAAACAACGCCGCAACCATCACGTGCTCCGCCGGGCGAGATGACGTCAAGTAATCAGGAACAAAAAAGGCGAAGATCATTGCAGCGGGAAATGCGTACCACAGCCCAAAGCGGTGCCAGATCCAGAGCGAAAGGACGGCGCCCGCAGCGGGTACCAGGAATTGGACTCCGTGGGAATATGGGATACCGTTGAAAAGAGCGAGCAGCATTCCCACACAAAGAAACACAACCGAGCAAGCCGCGAGCGCCTCCTCGATCCCGTATCGATAAAGTTTCATCTGGGAAGCCGCGCGCTCCGCAGCCGCGTAGCAGACGGCAGCGAAGATCAAAAGAAAAATGCCAAGCGCTCGTTCCGAAGAACCCCTCAGAAGAATCATGAAGAATAGTCCGGCTATTGCGGCCTACGCCGATCAGGGTGAAGAGGAACAGGACCAGCCGCAGAAAAATGTTGGTCGTACGCAATTCAGAGACTGTTTCCTACTCCGTAGACGCTCGCATTGTTCTTCGGTGAGAAGCCCATCGCCGGCGCCAGTCGGCAAGGAGTTGGCGGGCGCGCAGAGTTTCTTCGGCGGATGCAGCGTAGATTCTCATACTGCCTTCCCCAAAGCGCCGCACAATCAGCACCAGCGCCACTAGCATTGCAATTGCGGTAATCACGAAATAGAGCAGAGAGAGTAGTAACTTCGTCATGAATGCCGCAGGATGAGTATCGAGCTGACACCCACGTAGCCGTAGACCGCGGAATAGGCAACGAAGGCGAACTGCCGGTTGTTTCAGTCCCCAGCCCGAGCGATCCGCTACAAGCTACTACCAGAGCGAAAAGCCATACCGTGTAGCCATCTCGCTGGAACACGCCTGAGAGCAATGCCCAAAACAAAACATTGGCCGCTATGTTCAGATATGTCCCAAAGAAATGCGGTTTTAGACCGCGCCGCTTAAGGAGCACCGCGCCCAGGCCGACCACCAGGCAATAGAGGAGGGCACATTGGCGATACGCCGCGTCCTGATAAGACGGCCAGTGCGAGATCGTCAACCCGAGCCATCCGGCAAGTGACGACAAAGCGAGCGACAGTACGAAACGATTGTCGAAACGATAAGCGAGGAAGAAAAAGAAGACTGCGGTCGCCAGCAGATAGAAATCCCATTTTCCCGGACAGCACGTGGAACCGGTTCTCGAGGTAAGCGAGCTCTACGCACCAAACCAGGCTGGCCAGGTAAAGCACATAGTCGAAGACCGCAGTCGGTGCCGACATCTAGCCGGCAGGGGACCAGGCGGGCGCGCGCGAAAAGCAGTACCAGAACCGGCGATGAGAATGGTGCTGAGAATGGCCAGAACGAGAACGTCACCGAGTTGTTGCGACCATGTGGTGACCGTCCAGCCAAGTCCGGCAACAAACGCCAGCACACCGGCGTACAGAAGAATGTTCAGCTCAAGAAAAAGGGAGACGGGCTCTCCGCGGCAGAGGCCCGCCAAGGTACGAGTGCTGCTCCGGCGATATCGCGCCTTGTTCCCTCCACTGCTCTAAGCGGGCGAGAATGGTCATGATGTCTTCGTTCGACTGGCCGGCCTACTCGTTGCTTCCATTCAACCCGGTGCTCCCGGTTCGGTCCACCAGTCCACTCATCGTACAGTCCAATCGGTTCGCTGTGCTGAACAATGCGGCAGTGAATCGCCAACACACACGCAACAAGTCTGGGCCAAGACGTCACACTTCTCTGTGACTAACTCGCTTGGTGCCAACGGGTGGCCCACATTTGCCTTCGGTTGGCAAATGCAGGTTTTCGGAACGCGGATGATTCCTTATCACACGCACCTGTGACTAACTCGCTTGGTGCCGGTCGCTCATTTGCGAGTAAAATGGCTGCGATGAGGACGAGGGAGAATTGTCTCTCGTCGAAAGCTTGTTTCCTGACGGGGATGTGTGACGCGATTAGCTCGTCGTAACTTCCGTTAGCCTTCTGTTAACAACTTCACTAACAACGCAACTTCTCCAGCCTTCTAAAATGTCGCTTAAGTCCTTGTTTTGCAAGATTTTGCCTTTAAGTCTCACGCGCTCAAGATTTTGCGAGCCAATCTTCAAAGCAGCTCAATGGTTTCAAGATTTTGCGAATAGGGAGGGGGGAGGGGGTACTCCCGAGACTGCACCATTACTGGTGCAGCTCGAAGGTGGCAGCCTGTTTTATAAGTGGGTTAACATCTGCCTTCCTCAGAGGACTCGGGCTCGTATCGGCCACTACCCAGGACTCCTCCTGAGGCTGCGCGTTGGGATAGACGCCGTCGCGCCGTGCGGGGCTGGCTCCCGCGCAGGGCGCTCAGCATCCACAACCTCTACCGTGGGCTTGGGTCGCAACATTAACCCCAGCCCTCGCACTCAGCTTGTCGAGGGATTCGCGTCCTTAGTTTTGACGTTAACTTGCACCTGTGTATTCTTCAGCGCGGTCGCCTTCGCCCAGTCCTCCCGTCGCCCCGCGACGCATCATCACCGATCCCACCAAGCTTGAAAGCGAGAGCGTCGCCGACATGCAGACCTTCTCCATCGAGAGGCTCTACACCACGCGCACCATCGGCGGCAGCTCCTGGTCGCCCGACTGGGAAGCAGGTCGCGTTCGTTTCCAACATCAGCGGGCGCAACAACATCTGGATTGTCCCCGCCGAGGGCGGCTGGCCGACGCAGTTAACCATCAGCGACCAGCGGCAAATCCAACCGGCCTGGTCGCCCGGACGGCACCTGGATCGCCTACGCCTCCGACTACGACGGCAACGAGCAGTGGGACATCTTCGCGGTTTCACCCAAAACCGGTGAAGTGCAGAACCTGACTACCACCAAGGAAACTTCTGAAGAGGATCGCCCGTCTGGTCGCCCGACAGCAAGTACCTGGCATACACCACGAAACCAAAGGGCGGGTCCAGCTACGAAATCGATGTGATGGAGTTCACCACCCGCCGAGTCCGGCACATCACCAAAGACACGCCATGCGGACGAAGAGCAACTTTGGCCCGATCTTCTCGCGTGACGGGCAAGTTCTTTGGTCTATACCCAGGCCGACGCAGGCGACCGCAACAGCAACATCTTTCTGGTGGACGATGGCTTCGCTGAAGGCGACCAACCTCACGCCGCACGAGGGCGAGCAGACCTTACTTCGCATCCGACATTTCGCCCGACGGCAAGACCATGCTTGTCACCTCGAACGCGCACAACGGCTACAACAATGCTGGGTTGCT
>CAVWWZ010000011.1:0-89406 GCA_963758835.1 uncultured Acidobacteriaceae bacterium
TCGCGAACAGCATGAACAGCTAACGAGCAATCTGAAGATCGTGGATGTCGGCACCGGTTCCGGCTGTGTCGCGCTGGCGCTGGCCAATGAGCTGCCGTTCGCTGACGTTTACGCGACTGACATTTCGATCGAGGCGCTGGAAATCGCGAAAGCGAATGCGGCGCGGTTGCAGCTCGATGGACGGGTGAAGTTTTTGCATTGTGATGTGTTGAAAGCTATCGACGGTAGCGTCATCGAGAACTACAAGGCATTTCACGATCTCGACTTCGTGGTAAGCAATCCGCCTTACGTCGCATATAGTGAAGCCGACAAGGTCCAGAGATCCGTAAAGGAATTTGAGCCGCAGGCTGCGGTTTTTGCCGGCGAGTGCGGGTTGGACGTGATTAGCCGCCTAATTGTTGAAGGTCAGGTTGCGCTGAAGAGTCGAGGCTGGATGGCGATGGAGATTGGGTATTCCATGCGCGACCAGGTGCTCGGCTTGCTCGCTCCCACATTGTGGGATGGAGTTCGAGTCGTGCCTGACTTGCAAGGCATTCCGCGGGTGATCGCCGCAAGAAAGGCTCATCATCCCAACGCAGACAAAAGCAGGTCCCTCGACGGCTGAAGCCGTCTCGGGATGACAAACAAGAGAGAAGTATTCCCATCTGCACCGCTGAAGCGGCGCTCCGCCCGAATCTTTCCTCTGCGCCGGAGCAAAGGTGCAATAGAAAGAAACCCAAATAGAAAAGACCCGCCGCGATCGTGCGCTGGCGGGTCCTTCCGGTTAGCTGTTGGGATTGGCCTGAGGCTGTCCACTCCACGTGGCCCCAGCGGCAGACTCCTAGAAAAACGGGTCTTGCGAGGATTTAGAGCGGAAGCCCTAAGCCTCAGCCACCTCACTTGGGATACAACTATGACAGTCAGATTTCATATATTTGGATCACCCTCCTTTCCAGTGTATGGCATACAATAACGCTCCCGAGCCACGCCGTCAAATTGAGAGTTGATGGCGATTGCGGGTCCTGCCGCGTACGTCGGATTGCCGAAACCGTCGCGCCCGGCCTACAGATTGAGAGTGGCTGCTGAACTGCTTCAGGTCTGTGTAAAGCCGGGATTTCGACACCAGAAAACATTGAGCAACAAAGTTCACATTAGAACGTTTAAGAGAATTAACATTCGGTAGAGAGAATTAACATTGTCCACGGTTCGGCCCTACCAACCTTTCTCCGAAGACCTCACCGAAGCTGACATTCCGATATGGCGAGAAGCGCTGGTCGCGGCAGAACGCCTGCTTCTATATTCCTCGCCGGTGTATTACGGATTCGGAGTGCCTCAGGGAGACGGTTCCGCGGTCGTCGTCATTCCGGGTTTTCTGAAGACCGATGCTTACCTCACGTTGTTGCATTCGTGGTTAGGGCGCATCGGTTACCGGTCGTATTTCTCCGGGATCGGGGAGAATGCGGACTGTCCGCACTTGCTGATCGAGTCGCGTCTGCGGGGAAATATGATCCGGGCGTATGAGGAGACTGGGCGCAAGCTGCACCTCATCGGCCACAGCCTGGGAGGCCTGATCGCACGCTCGGTCGCCGCGCAGCATCCCGACAAGATTGCGTCCGTCATTACCCTGGCTTCGCCGTTTCGCGGAACCGTGGCACATCGCATAGTGCTGAACGCTGCGGAGGTAGTGCGGAAGAGAATCCTTGAGGAACACCCTGAAGTTTTACCTCACTGCTTCACCGGCCGATGCACGTGCGAGTTTCTCGACTCGCTGCGGCGACCGTTACCGGAATCCGTGCGGGAGACGGCCATCTACACCCGCAGCGATGGAATCGTAGATTGGCGGTACTGCAGGACTGACAGTCCTGGCACCGACTTCGAGGTGCCAGGTACCCACCTCGGGCTGGTGTTCAATTCCGATGCCTATCGCATCATTGCCAACCGCCTGACGGCTGCACGATCGGATCGCACTAGTCGCGAATCGCGAGAAGTCCTCGAGATCAGTTCCGGGTAGTCGATATCTCGAGACTTGAAAGCCAACCTGGTACTTGGGAGGTGCGGCACGAACGTTTGACCCACATGCGGTTCCCGAATCGGGAAAGCGAGCGAAGCGAAAATGTCGAATTCTCTACTTCTTAACTAACAGAAAGCAGACACTGAAACGTCCCGGGCGAGAAAATTTAGGAACTACGACCCTGCATGACCGACAATTGCCTGGGGCGCCCAAAATTTAAATTCTACGATTCTCCAGGAGAACCCATGCGGCGTCCTACATTTTTCTTACTGATCGTCTTCATTTTCATTTCCGCTCTGTCCGGTTTTGCGCAGCAGGACTACATCGCGCGATATAGCGCTTATACCGCCTTCTCTTACCTGAGCACTCCTTCGCTCAATCTGACCCAGCGCGGATTCGACGGTGATTTGGGGGTCAATCTTCGGCCTTGGCTCACGCTTGGAGCGGATTTCAGCTATCAATCGGGAAGTGCTTCTCTCCTGCCGGGTTCCCTCTCGTCGTCGGCGCAGGCGAAGCTAGCCCCGATTATTCCCCTGCTTCCGCCCGGGTTTGTGCTGGCCGTTCCATACAACACCCGCACCTGGACGTATGAGGCGGGGCCGCAGTTCAACTATCGCAAAGAGAAAAATTTCACCTACTTCGCCCGTCCTGCGCTGGGGGCATTGCACTCAGGCTTCACCGCACAGCCGGGCCAGTGCCAACAACCTCAGTTGCACTGCCAGGCCATACTCACCCAGGTTGTGGCGGGGCTGGTTGGTCCGAGTCTGGGTAAGTCCGACACCGTCGTCTTTTATGGCTTCGGAGGCGGCGTGACCTGGGAGGCGACCCACAACTTCGGGCTCCGCATCGCGGCGGATTACGTCCGCTACAACTTCTTTTCCGATCTCCTGAATGGCAGCCGTGGCACGGTACGCGTCACGGTGGGAACGAAGTTCAACTTCGGCAAGAACATCGTCCACAAATAGCTGAACGGCCTAGTCGCTGGTATCTCACCTCTTTGGCTCCACGGGTGCCCCATCCCGGCTTCTTCTGCCGGGGTGAGGCTTGCGGAGAAACTGCGCTTACATTCTTGCGATCCCGGGCGGTCCCGCACATGTCTGGGAAAAGACTCCTCGCAGAATCATTTGGGAGTCGGCGCGCTACGCTGCAGTCCCCGGTCCGAACCAAGTGGTCAGCGCGTCACTGAGCCCCATTTGGGTTAGTTCTCCAACCCAGGCGACATATCCGTCAGGCCGAACCAGAACGGCCGTGGGAGCCGTGACCGCACCGATCACCGGAAGCTCCCAGGTACCCACGTGTTTGGCATCGATCAACTGAACGCGATCCGCCCATGGAGAGATGTCACAGCTGCCAGTCTCTCCGAGGTTGAGGAGCACAGGCCGGGCATCATGCAGCAGCGTAAAGACCCGGAGCGGACCGTTCGCGGTGAACAGGTCCAGATCGGGCATGCGGCGTCCGAGCAGCGGGTGTCCCACGCCGAGATCATAACGAATGTCCAAGCCAGACACTTCCGCGGCAATTCGTCTGCGAGGGTCGTCCATACTGAGGAGCTCTGAAACGTAGTCGCCCAAAGCCTTGGTGCGATCGTCCTGACGCCGAATCGCGATTTGCGCCATGGTGCTGCGCAGCACGCGGGCAGCGACCGGGTGGCGCTCAGCGTGATAGGTATCGAAGAGGCTCGGCAGCGATGTCTGCTTGACCACCTGAGCCAGCTTCCATCCCAGATTCACTGCGTCTTGCACGCCGATGTTGAGGCCTTGTCCGCCGACTGGGGGATGCACGTGCGCCGCATCGCCGGCCAACAGGACGCGGCGGTCGCGGTAGGCCGCGGCCTGCCGAGTCATGTCGGTGAACCGCGAAATCCAAGTGGGACTGTGGATCCCGAAATCGGTCCCATAAACGGCGATGAGGGCTTCACTGACATCACGCAGGGTAGGTTCACCGTCGGGTCGCACCTGCGGTTCGGTCAGCACGAGCCGGACCGACCGGCCATTCTCCAGTTTGCCGATCCCATGAATGCCGAGCGCATCCTTGTGAAGACCCCATTTCGGCTCCTCGGCCATTTCGGCCTCGGCGATCAGCCAACTCATTGTCGGATCCCAACCGGGGAACTCGATGTTGGCTAGTCTGCGGACCAGGCTGCGACCGCCGTCGCACCCGACGAGATACTCCGCGCGGAGCGACTGATCGTCGGAGAGCGAGACGTCGACGCCGGTGGCGTCCTGCGCGAATCCGATTACCTCACGTTCGCGATAGATCGGCACCGCCAGTTCAGCGACCCACTCGGCCAGGATTCGCTCGATATGTTTCTGCCACAGCCCGAGTACATAGTTATGCCGGGTGGGAAGGTCGCTGATGTCCAGCGGAATGTGGAAGTGCACGACCTTATGCCTCTGTCCCTGCGACAGGAACCGGTCCGCGATTCCGCGCTGATCGAGAACTTCGAGGGTGCGTGAGTGCAAGCCACCCGCGCGCGAGCCTGCGAGATCCTGACTTGGGCGGCGCTCGACAATGGCGACATCGACGCCCGCCAGCGCAAGTTCGCCCGCCAACATCAGCCCGGTCGGACCTGCTCCGGCGATCACCACTGCATGCCCGGTCATCGCAACACCCGCGCATCCGCGGCGAAGATCCCCAGCTGCGCCGCGATTTTCACCCTCGGTTCGACGTTCTCGCTCGAGCCAAACGTCGACAAGAAAACACGCATTCGTGCCTTCCTTTCAGGTAGATTTTGGTTTCGAGGGCCGATTATGGAGCATGGCTCGGGTCTTGCCGCAAGCCTCCAGGTGGGTCATATACTAGGAGTGGCGGGGAGGGAGAGTTCTCGTTTCGGCGCTTATTCGCTATGGACGGAATGGCCCGTACGAAGAATCGACCTGCACCCGCGAATCGAGCCGGTCAGCAGCGTCGATCTGCACCGGATTGCAGCACATGTCCAGGTCTCGTCGGTAGGGGAACGGTGATGCCGGTTCTGTCTGCCACGGGCAGAATCGTTCGGAAGATCACCCCACGCCCCTGATGCGACAACGGAGAACGATCCCCTCGACCACACGGCGATGATCACGCCCCAGACGAGACTGCCGCTCCGCCCGCGGGCATAAGCGGTGTTGTCGCGATTACCAACACTGAAGTTGGAAGAGACGAGCTCTACTCGCTCTCGGCGAGCGGAAGTTTCCCTGAAGTCCCAATGCTTTCTGGATTGCGAGCGCTCACTCGCATTTGGCACACCAAATAGATCACAAGTTGAAGCGCAAAGGCTCCGCTGGTGTCGAGAACAACGTCCTGCCAGCGGCCGGTGCGGAAGGGAAGGAAGGTCTGGTGGATCTCGTCCATCGAGGCGGTCGCCACGGTTAGCAGCAGTGCGATCAGCGACCATTCCAGGCGCCACAGATCGCCGAGATACTGTCCCCAGGGCCGCTGCAGCCCATCGCTGATCCGGTCGCGATAGGTGTTTCGCAAGGCCAGGAATGTCAGCCCGCTCAGGATTGCATAACCGATGAAGTGGCCACTCTTGCGCAGAACGTGATCGAGTTCGAAGACAAGCTGAGGGTTGACTCGCCCAAAGAGCAGCGACAGTGTCCGGTACAGGAGATGAAAGGTATTCTGCGATGAGGCGTAGCCCGTGGACTCAACGCGAATGATGCCCAGCCATAGCGCGACTGGCAACCAGTTCCGTACGATCGTTCCCAGGCTTGATTTCATGAATACCGATCCATCATCTGTCACTAGAGAAGGCACTACTCAACCCGATAGTTGGGAGCCTCGCGGGTAATCATCACATCGTGAACGTGGCTCTCACGCAAACCGGCGCCGCTGATGCGAACAAAGCGAGCCTTCTGCTGCAGTTCAGGCAGATTCGAGCAGCCGACGTATCCCATTCCGCTTTTCAATCCGCCAACCAGCTGATAAACAATCATGCCAGCGGTGCCACGGTACGGCACACGCCCCTCAATACCCTCGGGAACCAGCTTTGCCAGGCGATTGCTCTCTCCATCTTCTGACGTGACAGGAATCGAAGAGTCACTGTCGGCATTCTGGAAATAGCGTTCACTCGACCCCTGCGCCATCGCGGCCAACGATCCCATTCCGCGATAGGTCTTGAACGAGCGCCCCTGATAAAGAATGGTTTCGCCCGGACTCTCTTCGGTTCCGGCAAACAGCGAACCGATCATTACGCAGCTCGCACCGGCAGCAATCGCTTTGGTTACGTCGCCGGAGTACTTGATTCCTCCGTCGGCGATAACCGGGATTTCGCTGTCGCGTGTGGCGCGTGCCGCTTCAGCAATAGCCGTAATCTGCGGAACGCCAGCTCCGGTGACAACGCGCGTCGTACAAATGGAACCCGGCCCAATACCAACCTTGATGGCATCGGCTCCTGCGCGCGCCATCTCGCACGCACCCTCGAAGGTGCCCACATTGCCGGCGATCAGGTCGATCTCGGGGAACTTCGCCTTTACCTCGCGAATCGCGTCGAGCACGCGCGTCGAGTGACCGTGAGCGCTGTCGATGGCCAGCAGATCGACTTTAGCCCGCACCATCTCCTGCGCACGTTCGAGGTAGTCGCCGGTGGCTCCGATGGCTGCGCCGACACGCAGACGTCCCTGGCTGTCCTTCGCTGCGTTGGGATACTTCAGCCGCTTCTGGATGTCTTTCACCGTGATTAGACCCATGAGGTGAAAGTGCTTGTCGACGACCAGCAGCTTCTCGACGCGGTGCTGGTGCAGGATGGCTTCCGCCTCGGTCAACGTTGTGCCGACCGGAACCGTGATCAGGTTCTGCTTGGTCATCACTTCGCTGATGGGAATGTCGGTGCGGGTCTCAAAGCGCAGATCGCGGTTGGTAAGAATTCCGACCAGCTTCTTGTTCTTGGTGACCGGCACGCCTGAGATGCGGTAGTGGCGCATGACCTCCAGCGCTTCGGAAATCTTGGCGTCGGGCGACATGGTAATGGGGTCGACGATCATGCCGCTTTCCGAGCGCTTCACCTTGTCGACTTCGCTGGCCTGCTGCTCGATCGACAGGTTGCGATGGATAATTCCCAGCCCGCCCTGCTGTCGCCATGGCGATCGCCATGCGCGATTCGGTGACCGTGTCCATGGCCGCGCTGATGAGAGGAATGTTGAGTTTGATGTTGCGGGTAAGACGAGTCGAAGTGTCTACCGAGGCCGGAACTACGTCGGACTTGGCGGGCAGCAGCAACACGTCATCAAAGGTAAGCGCCTCAGGGACAGGGAAATGGATCATGATTTCGTTCCGCGAAGGGTAACTCTCATTGTAGAGTTGACGCGGAAGCGAGGCAAACGATGCAAAGGCTCCGCTTCGGCGGCGCTATAATCAACCAGGTCGTGAAGGATGGCGAAAGAGTTAAAGGCAAAGAAGGCGGTCAAGCCGGAAAGAACAGCCGGCGAGTTCGTCTATCGCGATAACACGGGTCGCTTCAGTTCTGACCAG
This sequence comes from uncultured Acidobacteriaceae bacterium, assembly GCA_963758835.1. Classification (GTDB taxonomy): domain Bacteria; phylum Acidobacteriota; class Terriglobia; order Terriglobales; family Acidobacteriaceae; genus CAVVDY01. The sequence goes on from CAVWWZ010000011.1 coordinate 7,442, forward strand.
CCGGTTCGGAATCAGCGTTCGACATCCACCGGAAAGGTTGAATCGACCGGTTCGGCGATTCGGACGAAATCTCCGGCGTTGAACACAGGTGCGACCCAGAGTGAACGTAAAGAAGCGATGGACTACGCACATGTCCTCGCCCACGCGGTCGAGACCTTCGGCTCCCGAGCGAACGCCAACGCGTGGCTGAATCGGCCTAACCGCATGTTTGCGAATAAGGCTCCTCTTCAGATTCTCACCGAAGATCCGGAAGCCGTTGAAGAAGAATTGGTGCGAATCGATCACGGCATGTTCGTTTGATCGTCTATCGGCTTACCCGATCGAAATACGCGACCGATCTCGCCGGAACAGGTGGCCTCTATGCCGCGGGACGATGCAATCACAAAGGCACTCCGATCATCTACGTTGCCGAACAGCCATCGCTAGCGTTGGCTGAAGTACTCGTACATCTCGACTCGGATCAGATTCCGCTCGACTACGTGATGGTTACGATCGAGATTCCAGATAGCGTTCCGACTCAGCGAGGCAGCACAAACGAAGTCCTACGGGCTTCATCCAATCCCCCGGTTCCCGTCTACATCGTGCCGTCTGTGGTTGTTCCTCAAGAAAACAATGTTGTGATCTTTCCTCATGCCGTTGGCTTCGAGGCCAAGGTAGTGCACGTCGAGCCGTTCAGATTCGACGAGCGGCTATTCGTGCGCAAGCGCTGAACCAACCGGCACTTCCGAGGAAAGAATAGGTGCGGCACCGAAATCTGTGAAACAACCTGCGACGGATTTAGTGGTACAGTTTCTGCCGCCAATTCTTTTGGCGTTCTGGCACGCCGATCCGTTATCCGAAGGAATTTTCTGCTCTGGAGGTGAAGAATGTCAGCAATCCGCTTTCACTACTTTTCCGTTAGGGTCTGGGCAGTCTTGGTGTTCGTGGCTGCGCTCTCAGTTGCGTCCTGGGCAGCGGACACCGAGAAGGTAACTTACAACTTCACCGGCGGCAACGACGGAGGGAAACCCGCGGCGCAACTGGTCTTCGACAGCACAGGCAATATGTATGGAACTACTGTGGTTGGCGGCATCTACGGCTGTGGCACGGTCTTCAAGCTGAGCCTCTCCGGCGATCAATGGCAGGAGACCGTCTTGTATGACTTCAACTGCTTCGAGACCGGCAAGAATCCCTACGGTGGCGTGATCCTGGATAGCGCTGGCAATCTCTATGGGACAACAGTTGCCGGCGGCTCCGGCGGCCAATGCACCGGTGATGGATGCGGCATGGTGTATGAGCTCACGAAATCTGGAGACACGTGGAGCCAGACCGTACTTTACAACTTCACCGGCGGTGATGACGGCTTTGGCCCTGGCTCAGCCCTGGTCTTCGACAAGGCGGGAAATCTCTATGGCACAGCTCCCGACGGCGGCGCGTTTGCAGCGGGTGTCGTGTATCAGCTCGCCCCCAACAATGGGCAGTGGAAGCAGACGGTGATCCACGCTTTTACCGGCGGCGACGACGGAGCGGTGGGCTCGCTGGGACCCTTGCTGCTGGGTGCGGGGGGCAGCCTTTATGGCGTAACCGAAGTGGGCGGAAAGTACAGCGCTGGAGTGGCGTTCAAACTGTCACCGGCCGGCAGCACCTGGAACTTCACAACCATGTACGCGTTTCAGGGCCTGCCTGATGCAGGGTTTCCGTATGGCGGGTTGGTTGCCGACGCGCGCGGCAGGCTGTTTGGCACAACTTACTTCGGCGGTAGCGGTGGGCTGGGTTCGGTCTTCGAGGTCGGCGCCGGCGCCGCCGGGACCGTTCTGACGCTGTGGAAGGAGAGCGTACTGTATAGCTTCCAGGGTGGCACCGACGCCAGCTTTCCGACGAGCACGCTGGTTTTTGATGCAGCAGGCAATCTATACGGCACAAGTTCTACCGGTGGCAACCCGTCGTGCGACTGCGGAACCATCTTCAAGCTCACGCCAAATTCGGGCAAATGGGATGAGAGTGTCCTCCACAGCTTCAGCGGCGCCGGCGACGGCTATTCTCCGAGCTATGGACTGACTCCCGATGGCAACGGCAACTACTTCGGGGTGACCCCCGCGGGTGGCCTCTACGGGCAAGGAGTGGTGTACCAGATTGCGCCTTAAGGAGCGGGGCCGTAGCCCGATCACCGACGGGATGAACGCGTAATGACATTACCTGCTATCTGAGCCAGGGCGGAATGCATCCTGGGCCTGTTTTTACCATCTAATAGGTAGAACTGGATTTGGGACGGAGAGCGGCCGATCGTTGGCCGCTACTTCGTTGTAAAGAGGTCTTTTTCCGGGTATAGTTATCTGGGACTGTTGTGTTTTGAGGTTCCCCCGTCCGGCGGGGCGCCCGAGCATTTGGCGAAGCACATCGGTGGGCGATTGCCCACTTTTTATTTCCACCTGCAATTCGCTTATGTGGCGAGTACAGGCGGCTCGAAAAGCCTGGCGCTCGGTTTGCGCGAACCCAGATTAGACAAAAGAGTTCAAATCTGAGGCACGGGAACTTGGAGCACGAGAAACGAATGGCAGCCGGTATCGACAAAGTTCGCGAGATTGCCCAACGGGTGGCTGATTCCAGCGGCCTGGAGCTGGTCGATGTCGACCTGCGTGGCGGTGGCAAGGCGCGCACGTTGCGCATCTTCATCGACAAGCCGGGTGGAGTGACGCACGAAGACTGCTCTAACTTCAGCCGCGAAGCGGGAACGATTTTCGACGTGGAAGAAGCGGTTCCGGGCGGAACGTACACCCTGGAGGTTTCATCGCCCGGGCTGGATCGCAAGCTGCTGAAGGCCAGCGATTACGAGCGCTTTACCGGCAGCCTGATCAAGGTGAAGACGCGAGATCCGATCGCCGGCAATCGTCACTTCGAGGGGCGATTGAAGTCGTTCAGCAATGGCCAGCTTGAGCTGGAGCTGTTGCCGGACAAGAAGAAGAAGGACGAGACGGCGGACTCTGGAACGCACGTCGAGATCGAACTGGGCAACGTCGAGAAGGCGAACCTGGTTCCTGAATTTTAAGTAAGGTATCCCACTCATTCCAACCCGTGCATGACTGGGGCACCCGCAAGGTTTAAGGTGGCAGGAAATTATGGCGAGTGAACTGTACAACGTAATCGACGCGCTGAGCCGGGAGAAGGGCATAAATCCCGAGATTGTGGTCAGCGCGGTGGAAGATGCCATTGTTGTCGCCACCCGCAAGTACTACAAGACCCAGGAAACTCTGCGTGCCGAACTGGACAAAGAGAGCGGCCAGATCCGCGCCTACGCGGTGAAGAACATTGTTGAGTCGCCGGAACTGGTGGAAGACCCCAACCTGCAAATCGCGCTGGAAGACGCTCGGCGCATCGATCCCACGGCGGAAGTAGGCGGCGAGTTGCGCACCTACAAACCGACGGATGTCCTGGGCCGCATCGCGGCGCAGCTGGCCAAGCAGGTGATCTTTCAGAAAGTCCGCGAGGCCGAACGCGACACGGTTTACAACGAGTACATCGGACGCGTTGGCGAGGTCATCAACGCCACCGTCAAGCGGCAGGAAGGGCAGGACGTTATCGTCGACATCGGCAAGGCCGAGGCGCGCATGCCCAAGAAAGAGCAGTCGCGGCTCGAATCGTTTGCCCCCGGCGAGCGCGCCCGCGTGGTCATCGCTCGAGTAGAGAAAGCCTCCAAGGGGCCGCAGGTAGTTGTTTCGCGTGCCGTGCCGGAACTGGTTTCGCACCTGTTCCAAACCGAAGTGCCCGAGATCTACGACAACACGGTTGTCATCCGCGCTATTGCGCGTGAGGCTGGCGAGCGCACCAAGATCGCGGTCATGTCGAAGGATAAGGATGTCGATCCGGTGGGCGCGTGTGTCGGTATGAAAGGCATGCGCGTGCAGTCGATCATTCGCGAATTACGGGGCGAGAAGATCGACATCATTGAGTATCAGGACGACCCGGTCAACTTCGCCGAAAAGGCATTGCAGCCGGCCAAGGTGAGCCGCGTCACGATTCTCGAAGGACAGGACAAGCACCTGGAAGTCATCGTCGACGACAGTCAGCTCTCGTTGGCCATCGGTAAGAAAGGCCAGAACGTCCGGCTTGCGGCCAAGCTGCTTGGCTGGAAGATCGACATTAAGAGCGAGGAAGAGAAGCGGCAGGAAGTCGAGGAGGCAATGTCTGGATTGATGACCCAGCAGGTCACGCCTCTGGAGAGCGTTCCTGACCTGGAAGAAGGAATTGTCGAGAAGCTCCATGCGGCCGGCATCACAAGTGTGGAGGCTTTAGCAGACATGACACCAGAGCAGCTTGAAGAGGTTCCCGGAATCGGACCGAAGACGATCGAGAAGATCAGCATTGCGGTGAATAATTACTTCTCGGCGCTCGACGCGGCCGCGGAAGCGAGCCGAGCTGAGGCCAACCCCGAGCTGGAAGCAGTCCCGACGCCGAGGCGCTGGAAGTGGCTGATCCCGATGCCGAGGAAGTGGTTCCTGACGAGCCGACTCCCGGCGAAGGCTTGCCCGGCAGCGATGAGAATCCGCTTCCCGAAGGCGAGATGCTGGAAGGCGGCGGCGACGACAGTCCCGAGGGCCCGGATTCCGCAGGCATGTCGGGCGATGTCGAAGGGTTGGACGACGAGGCCGAAGCCAGCGACGAAAGCGTGGAAGAGCTGGTCGAAGATGGCCAATACTTCGAAGCCGAAGTGGTAGACGGAATCGAGAACGCGCCGGACGCCGATGAAGGCGAAGTCGTCGTTCACGAACGGCCTGAGACGCCCATGGATCGCGAGAACATCTCCGACGAGGAACTGCCTGGGCCGAAGAAGACCGGGCTGAGCGATTAGTTGCAATTAGAAGTTGCCCCGATTTGCGGTGTCCCGCCGCACGTCGGAGGAAATCACGGTGAGGATGCTATGACGGCTTAACAGGGACGGAAACAAAGCGGAGGAATCACGGCGGATGCATCAGCAGCAGAAAATCAGAATCAATGACCTGGCACGGGAACTCGAGGTAAAGAGCAAAGTGATCCTCGACATTCTGGGTAAGGTCGGCGTTACCGAAAAGAAAACCCACTCCAGCTCCATCGAGGTCGATGAAGCGGAGAAAGTTAAGACCTACTACCAGCAGCACGGCGAACCTGGGGCTACGCGCAGCTCGCGCAGCAGTGCGCCGGTTGATGAGTTCAAGCCGAAGATCGACCTGTCGCACATCTCCAAACCCGGCGATGTGCTGAAGGCGATCACGCAGAAGGCCCAGCCGCAGGTGTCGCACGCTCCGTCCGCCGCAGTGGCTGCGCAACCGCCCCGCCAGGCCGTGGCTCCGCCTTCCGCTGTTCCGGCCAGGCCGCCGCAGCAGCCGGTTGCGAGTGCCGCGCCGGTTGCCCCGGTTGAGAAGCCGGCTCCGCGATTCATTACGCCTCAGTCGGTAGCTCGTCCTCCGGCTGCTATCTTCATTCCGCCGAAAGCGACGCCGCCTGCTGCTCCGGTGCAGACCACAGCCGCGGTGAAGCCGTCCGAGCCGGTCATCGAAGACCAGATCGCCAACACTGAGCCCGAGGTGGCAGCTGTACCGTCCTACTCAGCTGGCCACCTCTGGCGGAGCCGCGATCTCAGCGCCGGTTGCGGCAGCTCCGCACCGTTCCGCCTGCCGGCGGCTCGCTTGTCGCCGCCGACCGTGCGTCCCGGATCGCTGATGTCGCCGGACCAGGTTACGCCGCGTCCGCAAGCGCCTCCGACGGTGCGCCCCGGTCAGCCCATTGGCGGCCCACAGCGCCGTCTCATCGTTCCGCAAACCGGACCGCGTCCGGTGTACACTGCGCCACCGCCATCTCCCGTTGTCCCACGGCCCACTGCCAGCGCGGGCACCGGTGCGCCTCCTCGCGGAGCCATGCCCGAACGCGGCAAGCCGATTTTCCAGCGACCACGTCCTGGTGCTCCCATGCAGGCCGGCGCTCCCACCGGCCGTCCGCCGATGCGTCCCGGCGAGCGCCGTGGACCACATCCGACGCGCGCTGGTGCACCTGGAATGCGTCCTCCGTTCGGAGGCGGCCCTGGTGTTGGAGCTCCTCCACCGCCAACCGGTCAGCGTCCGCAAGGTCGTCCCGGACGGCCGGGACAGCGTTATGTTCCGCGCGGGGTGAAGGAAGGCCCGATGAAGGGCTTCGTTCCGCCACCGCGCTTGTCGCTGTCGAGCGAGCCGCTGCCCATCACGCGAGCCATCACCATCTCGGAAGGCATCAGCGTGAAGGACCTGGCGGAGAAACTTGGCATTCGTGCCAAGGACCTCATCGCCCGCCTGCTGGCGCGTGGTGTGTTCGCCACCGTCAATCAGACGCTCGACGCTGATCTGGCCACCGATATGGCGCGTCACTTCGGCGCCAGCACCGACGTCATTACCTTTGAAGAGCAGTTGGCGCAGGAGAACGTGCCTGCCGACAGCACCAGCGAAGACGCGAGTCAGGCTGTGCCGCGTCCGCCGGTAGTCACCATCATGGGCCATGTCGATCACGGCAAGACCAGCCTGCTCGACGCGATTCGCTCGACCAACGTCGCGGGAGGCGAAGCTGGCGGCATCACCCAGCACATCGGTGCTTACAAGGTGGCGATTACCGATACCAACTCCCCGGCCTTGGGTCGTGAGATTGTGTTCCTCGATACCCCGGGCCACGAGGCGTTTACCCGCATGCGTGCCCGCGGATCGAAGGTCACTGACATCGTTGTTCTGGTTGTGGCAGCTGATGACGGCGTGATGCCGCAGACGCTGGAAGCCATCGACCACGCTACTGCGGCCAAGGTGCCGATCATCGTCGCGGTCAACAAGATCGACAAGCCTGACGCACTGCCCGATCGCGTGAAGAAGCAGCTTGCCGATCGTGGTCTGATGCCGGAAGACTGGGGCGGCACGACGGTCTTCGTCGATGTCTCGGCGAAGCAGAAGACCAACCTCAACCTGCTGATGGAGATGATCTGCCTGGTTGCCGACTTGCAGGACCTGAAGGCAACGCCCGATCGTCCGGCAACCGGAACGGTTCTGGAAGCCAAGCTCGATCGCGGTCGCGGTCCGGTGGCAACCGTGCTGGTACAGAACGGGACCCTGCACACCGGCGACAACTTCGTGCTGGGCAATGTATTCGGCAAGGTCCGCGCCATGTTTAACGATCGTGGTGTGGCCATGGAGGCTGCTCCTCCGGCAACGCCAGTCGAGATTCTCGGCCTGGAAGGATTGCCGCAGGCTGGCGACCAGCTGGTAGCGGTTGCCGATCGCGAGAAGGCGCGCGACATCTCCGAATACCGCGAGCAGAAGGCGCGCGAGGCGCAACTGGCAAAGAGTTCGCGTGTGTCGCTGGAAGGCCTGGCGGAGCAACTGAAGTCCGCAGGCGTGAAAGAACTGCCCATTATTCTGAAGGGCGATGTCGGCGGCTCCATCGAAGTGCTGAGCGATCTGTTGACCAAGATGTCGAACGAAAAGGTCAAGATCAACATCATGCGCGCCAGCGTCGGCGCCATCACCGAAAGCGATGTGCTGCTGGCTTCCGCATCGAACGCCATCATCATCGGCTTCAACGTGCGGCCCGAGCGCAAAGCGCAGGAGATGGCCGAGCAGGAGAACGTCGACATCCGCCTGCACTCGATCATTTACGAGTTGCAGGACGAGATCAAGCGCGCCATGACCGGCATGCTCGATCCGGTGATCAAGGAGACCTATCTGGGACGCGCCGAAGTGCGCGATACGTTCCGTATCCCGAAGGTCGGAACTGTGGCCGGTTGTCAGGTGATCGACGGCACGATCAAGCGCGACTCGGAAGTTCGCTTGTTGCGCGACAACGTGGTGGTCTTCAAAGGCAAGGTCAGTTCACTGCGGCGTTTCAAGGACGATGCCAGCGAAGTGCGTAACGGCATGGAGTGCGGCATCTCGATCGCGAACTACGGCGACATCAAGGTCGGAGACGTGATCGAGGCCTTCGTTACTGAGCGCGTGGCGGCTGAGGCGATGGCCTAGGTTGGGTGCAGCACGCCTTCGGGCGTGCCTGGCAAAGCTCTAGTATCGCTTGTCATCCTGAGCGAGGAGCGCAGAGACGAGTCGAAGGACCCCTACAGCTTAAGCACTAGTTCGGGCATAGGGGTCCTTCGACTGCGTTTGTCCCGCCAAGCCGGGGACTCCACTTCGCTCAGGATGACAAAAACAAACTACGCTATTCCCACGAATAAATGCGTGGGCTTCCACCTGATACATGATCGCCTATCTCACGCTGGAGATTCGTATCGAAGCGGCGCATTCGCTGAAAGACAAGCGCCAGGTCGTCCGCAGCGTGAAAGACGGCTTACGCTCGCACTTTAACGTCGGGGTCGCGGAACTCGATCCGAGCGATGCCTGGCAACGCGCCACGTTGGGCGTGGTTAGCATCTCGGGTTCTCGCTCTTACCTCGAAGAGTTAATGCATAACGTCGAGCGGCACGCGACTCGGGTGGCGAATAACAGTGGTGGCGACGTGGTCGATTCGTTCCTCGAACTTTTCACCGAGGCAGAAATTGGCGACCGGGCGACCTAACTTCCGGTGATGCCGGTCACCGCTTTGCCTGCGAATAGGCGTATGCTCTAACGTTCGCCTGTTGCTGTGGAGTACTGAGTAGAGATGGAGAACAGAGTACAAAAACACCTGCGTGAGCGCCGCGGTGTGGCGCTGCGGGAGGAAATTGCCACGCTGGTCGAGGGCGAACTCGAAGACCCGCGCATCGGCCTGGTTGCGGTGAACGAAGTGCAAATGACTCCGGATGGCAAAATCGCGCGCGTCTATGTTCAGGTGGACGGCGATGACAAGGCGGCGGCCGAAAGCATGGAAGGACTGGCCGCCTCGGCTGGCTATATCAAGCATCAGCTCGTCGCCAACCTGGAATTGCGCCACTCACCGGAACTCATATTCATACTTGACCGTTCTCATCAATACGGTAATCGTATTGATGAGCTGCTTGCCAGGATTAAGAAGAGGAAGCGGTAGTTGGGCTCATTATCCGGGATGCTGGACGAAGTACTAAATCAGATCGGGAGACGAAATCGGTTTCTCCTAACATCGCACGCTCGACCTGACGGCGATGCGGTCGGATCCACCCTGGCCTGTGCCCAGATTCTGCGCAGCATGGGCAAGGAAGCCTCCGTCGTATTGAGCGATGGCGTCCCCGTCATCTATCGTCGGTTGCCCTTCAGCGATTCCGTGCTTCAGACCACCGAAGAGGTCCCGAAGCCGAGGCCGCCATCATTCTTGAGTGTGACGGCGTGGCCCGCACCAGGCTGAGCGGACTCGAACGCCATTACCTCATCAACATCGATCACCATGCGACGGCGCGGCCCTTCGCCGACGTGAACTGGATCGATACCAGCGCCTGCGCCACCGCCGAGATGATCTTCCTGCTCGCCCGCGAGGCCGGGGTGAAGGTCTCGCCCGAGGTGGCGACTTGTCTTTACACGGCGGTGCTCACCGATACGGGATCGTTCTGTTTCCCCGGCACCACGGCGCGAACATTTGAGCTTGCCGAAGAGCTGGTGCGTTGCGGTGCCGATCCGGTGCACATCGCTCAAAACGTTTATTTCTCCCGACCACTGTCGAAGATGCGGCTGCTGGGCGCGGCCCTCAGTAGCCTTTCCCGCCAGGGAAGTCTGGCGTGGATGCACATCACGCAGGACACGATGAAGCGCTGTGAATCTACCGAGGAAGACTGCGAGGGATTGGTCAACTATGCCCTGGGCATCGGTGGCATTGAGGTCGCGCTGTTTTTCCGCGAACTGCCCAGTGGCGATTTCCGCGTCAGCCTGCGCAGCAAAGGCAGCGTGAATGTTGCTGCGGTGGCCGAGTCCTTCGGAGGTGGCGGCCACGAATGCGCCAGCGGTTGCGGCGTTAAAGGCCCGCTCGCGAATGCCTTGGATGAGATACTGGGCCAGTTTCGGGTTCGCGGTTACGACTTGAAGGTGCACTGACTATCGCCGCCCGTCGCAAGATTTCTCTCCCTGCCGCTGCCGGCGATCGTCTTCGCCGCGCCATTGACCTTCTTATCCTTAGTGTCGCTTGCTCCTTCCTCTTCTTGTTAGGCGTGCAAGATGTAGGTTTCTTGCACCTGCAGAGCGTTGGGCTGGTGGGCGCTGACGAGCCTCGTTATGCGCAGGTAGCGCGCGAGATGATGCAGCGTCACGATTGGGTGACTCCCACATTGTGGGGGAAGCCTTGGCTGGAGAAGCCGCCGCTCTATTACTGGATGGCCGAGGTCGCCTACAAAGCAGCGGGAGGCGTACACGACTGGGCTGCCCGTTTGCCAGCGGTTGTGCTTACCGCGCTGATGGTCTTCTTTATTTACTTCTGGGCCCGCCGCTTCTACCGCGGCATGGAGCTTGACGCTGCACTCATCACTGCCGCTTCGGCTGCGGTCATCGGATTCTCACGCGCCGCCAGCATGGACATGCCGCTGACGGCAACGTTTACCGCGGCCATGTTGTCATGGTTCGCTTGGTACGCGCGCCGCAACCGGCTTTGGCTGCTGGCGTTCTACTTCTTTCTCGCCCTAGCAACGCTGGCGAAGGGCCCGGTGGCTGTGTTCCTGGCGGGCGTCATCCTGGCCATCTTTATCGCCCTGCGGCGCGAGTGGCGGCTGCTGCTCGGAACTCTGTGGCTTCCCGGACCGTTGCTGTTTCTGATCGTCGCGCTGCCGTGGTATATCGCCGTGCAGAGGGCGAATCCGGATTTCTTCCGCCTCTTCTTCCTGCAGCAGAATCTGGCGCGCTACACCTCCGATCTGTATCGCCACTCCCAACCGTTTTGGTATTACCTGCCCGTGGTGTTGCTGGGACTGGTGCCGTGGATTGCGTTTGTTGTACTCGCCGTCGTGGATGCCATTCGGGATTGGCGCTCCTCACGCGAGCAGCCGCCGGGAGAAGCCGACCTACCCACGTTTCTGGTTATCTGGTTTCTATTTCCTATTCTGTTCTTCTCGTTCTCGCGATCGAAACTGCCGGGATACATCCTGCCGTCGATTCCTGCCGCAACCCTACTGCTGGCACATTTCATTCAGCGGCGCGAACATGATGGCGACAAGCCGCCGGTCTGGCTCATCCTTCTGCATGGCCTGATCTCAGCCGCGCTGCTGATCGCCGCCTTCATCGTTCCGTTCAAGCTCCTGCATCTGCCCCTGCCTACGAGCGTCCTGGTGATTGCGTCGCTGCTGGCGGTTTGTGCGCTGGCCTTTTTCACTGCGACGCTGATCAGCCGCGGGTATCGCGTACTCCGCTTCACGACGCTGGTGCCGGTAGTCATAGCGTTTGCGCTGGTTCTTCGCGGGACGGCGCCCATCATCGAGGCACTCGAATCGGCGCGCCCGGTGCAGGCATCCTTGCAACTCACTGCGCTTGGGCTGTTGCCCGATATAGCGGTGTACGACGTGCCGCGCGGCATCGAATATGGGCTGGGCTTTTATCGCAATCACTTCATCGCGAACTACGGGAGGAACGAAATCCCTGATAAAACTCATGTGGTGGTAGCCGCGAGCGGGACCCAGAAGGAACTGGAGTTCCGTTTCCCTGAACGAAGGGTCACACGCATCGGAGGCTGGGCTCCGCAGCACCTGGATTTCTACCTGGTGGCGGCGAAGCACCCGGAGCCTTAACCTTGGAAATCCTCGACCTCAGGCATTTCACATCATCGGACTTGCGCCCACTGCTCGAGGACGAAGTAGCAGCCTGGGGCGGTCTGCTTTGCTGGGACTACCGCAGCTCGGCCGAGATGATCTTCCGCTATATCGATGCCAAGATTCTGCCGGGATATGCCGCCATCGAGCGTGGAAGCGTGGTGGGCTATTCGTTTTTCGTGTATGAGGGCAGCAAGGGAGTCATCGGCGACCTCTTCGTCTCGCCCAAGCGGGCCGATGCTCGCGAGGTTGAGCTCCGGATGCTGGAGCATGTCATCGAGACCCTACAGGAGTCGCCGGGCGTGCACCGGGTTGAAGCCCAGTTGCTCACGCACTCCAGCGGCGAGCTGGCCGATCCATTCCTCTCCACCGGGTTTCAACGCTATCGTCGTCTCTTCCTCTCGTTGCAGCTCACGGAAGCCGGTGCGCTTGCCCCGGTTCGTCCCGCAGCCGATGTCCAGATTCGTCGCTGGACGGAACAGGATTACCAGCCGGCCGCGGGAATCATCACTGCCGCCTACCGCGCGCATATCGATTCAGAAATCAACGACCAATACCGCACCAACGCCGGCTCGATGCGCTTCCTGAACAACATCGTGCGCTTTCCCGGTTGCGGCGTCTTCGACAACGAGTCCTCGTTCGTCGCCATTCATAAGCCCTCGCGCGCGCTCATCGGACTCATCCTTTGTTCGCGAATCCGCCACGACGTCGGACACATTACCCAGGTGTGCCTGCTGCCTGAGCATCGCGGATCTGGTATCGGCGAGGCTCTCATCGCAGCCAGCCACCGCGCCCTCAGCACCCGCAACATCTCACAACTTTCGCTGACCGTTACCGAGGCGAATCGCAATGCGGTTGGCCTCTACCGCCGCATGGGTTTCGAAGAGAAGCGAGTCTTCGACGCCTTCGTCTGGGAAGGCTAGAACTTTGCTTATCGGATTCATACGCACGTTCGGTGACTAACAATTGGAGTCCAGCGTGGAATCGCTGGGGGAACGATCGCATCTAGGAACTCTGAGCCCCTTCGAAGATGGCACGTGTTCCTCTCCGTTCCCTATAATCCCGCGCCCGCGACTGTCGCCATGTTGCTGCTCTCCAGCGCACGGTTCAGCGTTGGAAGATCGTCCTTCACGAACTGCTGGTACTGCTGTTGCACGCCGGCAAACTGGCTCTCGTACTGCTTAAGCAGTGCCAGTTGATTGTCGGTGGGAGCGTAGTCGGCGCCGCCCAGCACATCGCCGCCGCCGGTGCCTACGTCGGCGTTCAGCCACATCAGGTTGAGGTAGATCTGATACGGCTCGACAAAGTACTTGTCATCGCTATTTTGCAGCGCCTGGGAGGCCAACTGATTTTCTATGGTCTTCAACTTCTGGTTCATGGCATCGACCTGCTTCAGAAGCTCGGCCTTCTGCTTGGCCTCAGCTTTGTCGAGGCCAGCGGAGCGCGTGGCCGGTTCCTCGTCGTACTCATCGTCTTCTTCGGCAGCGGCGCCCTGCGCAGCAGGCTCTTTCTTCTTCTCCGGCTTCAGCATGGTCTGCAGTACTTCGAGCTGTTTGCGCAGCCACTCGATGCGGTTCACCAGCTCTGACACCTGCGTGATGTCGTTGCTGATGCGCAGCAGCGTCTGTACCGACTGCTGGATGTCGCTCTCCGTGCCGGGCGAATGCGGATCGGCCACGACGGTCAGCGGCTGCGAGTAGGCCTGGCCGTCAACCTTCATGAGTATCGTGTATTTGCCGGGCGCGACGATGGGTCCAACCTCGGCGGGCTTGCTGCCCCAATGCGTGATCGGCCGCGACTCGGCGTCGCGGAAGCGCGGCTCATTCCAGATGTGCGGATTTTCAGGAGCGACCGTGCGCATCGCCACCACCTTCGGCGGTTCATAGCGCATGTCCCAGCGAACGCGGTTGAGTCCGGGCTGACCTTTGGTGTCGAGCTTGCGCACCAGCTTGCCTTGAGCATCCAGAATCTCCAGCTCGACCTCGCCCTTGGGCTTGTCTTTAAGCGAGTAGTTCAGCATGGCCTCGCCACCCCGAGTGAAGCGATACGTCGGCCGCGGCTCAAACAGCACGGCGGCCGCACTGGAGTGGTTCTTCGCCATCTGCTCCAGCGGCGTAATGTCGTCAAGGATGTAGAGCCCGCGTCCGTAGGTCGAGACGACGAGGTCGTGGAAGTCTTTCTGCACCACGGCCCAACTCGCGGGAGCATGCGGCAGCCCAGTTTGCAGCGGCGTCCAACTTCCGCCATCATCCAGCGAGTAATAGAGAGCATTGCCGGTGCCCGCAAAGAGCACTCCCTGCGCATTAGGATCTTCGGCGACCACGCGCACGTACGACAGCTCGCCCTTCGGTAAATTTCCGGTGATAAGCTTCCAGGTATTGCCGAAGTCAGTGGTCTTGTAGATGTACGGATCGCGGTTATCGGCCAGGTGGAGATCGACGCTGATGTAGGCTGTGCCTGCATCGAAGCTGGAAGGCGCGATGCTGGTGATGGTGCCCAGCGGCGGCATGCCCGCGATGTTCTTGCTGACGTTGGTCCAGTTTCCGCCGCCATCTTTCGTGTACCAGACTTGGCCGTCGTTCGTGCCCGCCCAGATGAGCCCCTTCTGAATCTTCGAAGGCGCCAGCGCGAAGATGACCTCGCCATAGAACTGACCAAGGTTGTCGCCGACGATGCCTCCTGACGGAATGATATGTGCCGGGTCTTGCGTCGAAAGATCAGGACTGATGACGTCCCAACTCTGGCCGGCATTAGTGGTTTTGAAGACGACCTGGCAGCCGTAATATACCGTGTTGTGATCGAAGGGATCGATGGCCAGCGGCGATGTCCAATGGCAGCGATATTTCACCGAGTTGGGTGGCGAGTCGAGCGTGATCATCCACGGACTGACCGAGCGTCCCTTGTGATAGCGAGCGTCCCAGCGCGTAACTTTGTTGCCGTAACAGGTGGCCCACACGACATTCGGGTCGGTGAGATCAGGAACGGTGAAGCCGGATTCGCAGCCACCCATGGCGCGGTCCCATCCCGTCTCGCCTGACTGCTGAGGCCAACTCGGCCCGCGAAGGTTACCGTCATCCTGCATGTTGCTGTAGAAGTAGTACGGAACCTGGTTGTCGACGTCGACGTGGTACATCTGCCCGATGGGCAACTGCACTCGATGGAAGCCGCGACCGTGCACAGTGGTGATGATCAGCCCGCCGTCATCGGTAATGACGAAGCGGTCGGCATTCTTGGGATCGAACCAGATGTCGTGGGTGTCGCCGCCCCATCGCTTCTCCTCGAAATTCATGCTGCCGTCGAGCGACTGCCAGAATGAGCTGTTGGCCACCAGCACTTCGTTATCACTGGCGGGAGACACGGCCAGGCGAATGTAGTATCCCGCCCGTCCGATCAGCGCGCGCTGGTAGTTGACGGCCTTCCAGTTTTCGCCGCCGTCATCCGAGCGCCAGACCGAGCCTTGATCGGCCGTCTGAATCAGCGCGTACACGCGATTGGAGTTGGTCGGCGCGACCGCCACATCGATCTTGCCTACGGGCGACTTGGGCATACCGTGGCCTTCAATGCGCTTCCAAGTTGAGCCGCCATCGTGCGAAGCCCATACGCCACTGCCGGGGCCGCCGCTGAGCTCGGCCCAGGTATGCATCTCGACCTGCCACATGCCGGCGAAGAGCGTGTGCGGGTTCTGCGGATCCATCGACAAGCCCGAGCAGCCGGTCTTTTCGTCGGCGAACAGCACGCGCTCCCAGTTCTTGCCGCCATCGGTGGTGCGATAAACGCCGCGTTCCTGCTGCGGGCCAGTGGTGCGGCCGAGCACGCAAGCGAAGACGATGTCAGGATTGTCGGGATGAACGATGATGCGTCCGATGCGTCCGGAGTGAGGCAGACCCATGTTTGTCCACGTCTTGCCTGCGTCGGTGGACTTGTAGATCCCGTCGCCCATCACATCGCTGTCGCGGATCGACCCAGGCCTCACCGGTTCCTGCCCAAACTGTCGTGGGTTGCGAAGGAGCTACCGCCAGCGCGCCGATCGCGGCGGCAGGCTGCTTATCGAAGATCGGGTCCCAGCGATTTCCGCCGTCGGTCGACTTCCACACGCCCCCTGAGGCGGCGCCGGCGTAATAGGTGCTGGGGTCTCCTGCAATGCCGGCGACGGCCGAAATACGATTGCCCGTTCGGGGTCCGACAAAGCGAAAACGGAACTGACTCTCGTTGTCTTTGGCAGAGTCTGGTGGTTGCGCGACCGCAGAGAAAATGCTGAAGGAGATGAATAGGCAGACAAGACAAACGCTCAGTCTCTTGACGAGCATTGATTCGGACCTCCGGAAGGTGAGCAGCGATGTTGCCGGTGCTGTCGCCCGCGGTTGTTGGGATGGTTGTTCACCGGATGTTTACAACGAACGCAGCAGTGTATCACCGCGCGACGAGGCGAGTTGGGTGAGCGGGTTGCGGTCGCCGCGGAGCGGGCTGAGGCGTTTTCGTTGCTGGCTCATCGCTGTCGGCTTCTGGTGTTTGGCTTTTCGCCAGGCTACGCATTGCGACGCGAGCGGCTCGGGATGAAAGCCAAGAGAGGGGTATGGTTCGTCGGGAGGCGCGAGATAACACCCAAGAACTGCGGGGCGGTCGCGGGCAGTCGGCATGACCGTCAACCAGGCGGCGACGCAAGAGCGGCACGCACGCGGTTTATCAGTGCGCGGGATTGCTGGTATGCGGATGTTTGCCGAAGTCGCGCCAGCTCTGCTCCTTCATATCGACGCCGAAGTGCCTCGCGGCTGCCTCGATGTTGGCGAACGCCTGGTCACGGTCCTCATCAGAGACTCCTTTGACTTGATCGAAGCGAGCCATCGCGTTGCGCACATGAGAGGCATCGGTCATAGGCTCCTTGCGCTCTTTGGGAAAAGCATAGACGGAGTCGGGAAATTCCTTGCGATCTTCGGTTGAGAGCTCACCGTGCCCGGTGTGCGGCTTCCATGTGGGCTTCATGTTTCCTCCATGCTGGCACTAACGATAGGATGCCGCCAGGGTGGGGGAGGCTGACTCGCTGTGCGGACGAACTGCAGGTCCCTCGGCTGCGCTCGAGATGACACGGGAGATGTCATGTATACCCTCTGAGTCCCACACATTCCAACCGATGGAATGTGTGGGGCACCCGGGGCTCTGCCGTCTGGGGCTCCAGCGCTAAAGCGCCGTCGAATAGCCGACGCTTTCCCCCCGCATGAATGCGGGGGCTTCCACCGCTGCCCGAGGCAAAGGTGATTCCCAGGGAGAAACCGCAGGGCCTTCAGTTCGCTGAGGATGACAGAAAAGAAAAGCAGATCCCTCGGCGGCTGAAGCCGCCTCGTGATGACAAAAATAAAAGGGGGAGCTAACGGCGCAGCTAAGGCTGCGTCCCTTCGAATCCTGCCCGCTTAACCTCCCCTGCTTCAAATCCTCCCCCCGCTTCAAATCCTCCCCTGTTGCGAGCCTCTCTCCCTCCTTTTGATGTGCAGCAGCTTCTGAACTTCGGCTATTACTGTCCCTGAGTCATCTGTGATTTCGACTGAGAACGTGGGCTCGAGCTTCTCCTGAGTGGCCAGTGCCTGGCGGATGTCGTCGAGCTGCTGCTGGGTAAGGCGGAAGCTGGCCCGCACCTTGCCCTGGCCCGGCCAGCGGAAGCGGATCGAGGCGGACTTGTCCCAGACGATGTAGTCGGGCCCGAGGTTCTCGATGAGCATGAGCATGTAGAAGGGGTCAGCCATGGAGTAGAGCGAGCCTCCGTAGTGGGTGCCGACGAAGTTGGCGTTTCGGCGGCGCAGGGGCATCTCGACGTCGACGGCGCGCCAGTCGGCGTCCCAGCGGGTGACGCGGATACCCGCTCCTAAGAACGGCGGCCAGAAGTTGACCAGGCGCCGGATGTGGCGCTTAAACCATACGTTCATGCCCCATTATGACGATGGAATTACCCACCCAGCCAATAGACAGCGGAATGGGGCACCCGCCAACGATGATTTCTACCCCCGCTTCCCAAAAAGACGGGAAAGGACGGGGGCGCGCTCTCCCCGGGGCAACAACGGTGTCTAAGTAGAAGGAGCTGCTACAGCGAGGCCTGTCCACCTAAAATGGTGGGTTAGGGCATTTTCCCGGCGGGTATTTTTGTTAAGTGATACCTGCGATTCCGGTTATGGGAAGAGTTACAATCTGGTTGAGCCGCATTAAGTAAATCCGGGGGGCAACGCTGGCATCTAACGAGGGGCCAGCAGATTCTTGCTGCGGCTGGTTTTCCATTAGGAGTAGCGAGTGAATTCGACGGTTAAGACAGTCGTGTTCTGGTTGGTAATTGTCCTGTCCGGCGTCCTGCTGTGGCAGGTGGTGAAGGTGGGCAATTCCGGACCGAAAGAACGCGAAATCAATTTTTCGGAGTTCATGTCACAGGTTGACCAGAACAACGTCAGCGAGGTGACAGTCCTTGCCTCCGAGGTCCGGGGCAAATTGAAGAATGATAAGGCTCCGTTCCATGCCAACATTCCGGCAAACTACCCGGACATGTACAAGATTCTTCAGGACCATGGCGTCAATATCACGGTCAAGGACGTCTCGAGCGGGAGCTGGCCGAGCTGGATCCTGAACCTTGCGCCTTTTGTGTTGCTGGGCGCGCTGTGGTTCATCATGATCCGCCAGATGCAGACCGGCGGGAACAAGGCGCTGTCGTTCGGCAAGAGTCGAGCCCGGCTGCTATCGATGCAGCAGAAGAAGGTGACATTCAAAGATGTCGCCGGGGTCGACGAAGCCAAGGAAGAGCTGAAGGAGATCATTGAATTCCTGCGCGAGGCGCAGAAGTTCCAGAAGCTCGGCGGACGCATTCCGAAGGGCGTGCTGCTGGTTGGGCCTCCGGGAACCGGTAAGACCTTGCTGGCGCGCGCTGTTGCCGGTGAAGCGAACGTTCCGTTCTTCAGCATCTCGGGCTCAGACTTTGTTGAGATGTTTGTCGGCGTGGGTGCAAGCCGCGTACGCGACCTGTTCGAGCAGGGCAAGAAGAACGCACCCTGCATCATCTTCATCGACGAAATCGACGCTGTTGGTCGCCATCGTGGCGCGGGCCTGGGCGGTGGACACGACGAGCGCGAGCAGACGCTGAACCAGTTGCTGGTCGAGATGGACGGCTTCGAGTCGAATGAAGGCGTCATCCTGATCGCTGCGACCAACCGGCCTGACGTGCTCGATCCGGCGCTGCTGCGCCCCGGACGCTTCGATCGCCGCGTGGTGGTATCGCGTCCTGATGTTCGCGGCCGCGAAGAGATCCTTCGCGTACATACCCGCAAGATTCCTCTGAACGACGATGTCGATCTGCCAGTGCTGGCTCGCGGCACACCGGGATTCTCCGGCGCCGATTTGGCCAACATGGTGAACGAAGCTGCCTTGGTGGCGGCCCGCCAGAACCGCAAGACGGTGCTGATGTGGGACTTCGAGCAGGCCAAGGACAAAGTCCTGATGGGCGCCGAGCGCAAGTCAATGCTGCTCTCGGACGAGGAGAAGAAGGTCACCGCGTATCACGAGGCCGGCCACGCGCTGGTTGCCGCGATGCGTGACCACTCCGATCCGCTGCACAAGGTGACGATCATCCCACGCGGCATGGCGCTGGGCGTGACCATGCAGTTGCCCATCGACGACAAGCACACTTACACGCGCGACTACCTGGAAACACGGCTAGCAATCATGATGGGCGGTCGCGTGGCTGAGGAGCTGTTCTTGAACACCATGACCACGGGCGCGGGCAACGATATTGAGCAGGCGTCGGACCTGGCGCGCAAGATGGTGTGCGAGTTCGGCATGTCGTCGCTGGGCCCGATCACTTACGGCAAGAAGGAAGAGCAGATCTTTCTGGGCCGCGAGATCAGCCAGCATCGCGACTTCAGCGAGGACACGGCGTTAAAGATCGATGCCGAAGTTCGGCGCTTTGTCGATGATGGCTACCAGTCGGCAGTCAATATCCTCGGCGGCAATCGCGACAAGCTGGAACGGATCGCGATGGCGCTGCTGGAGCGTGAAGTGCTCGACAACAACGAAATGCAGCTGATCATGGAGGGCAAGGAGCTTCCGGTGCGCGTGAACCCGAACGCTCCTCCGCCGAAGGATGAAGTGCAGCAGGTGCTGAAGCCGGCTCCGGGCCAGCCGAATATTGCTCCAGGAGAGCGGCCGGCACAGGCGTAGGAAGCGATCAGCTGTCAGCCATCAGCTCTCAGCTAAAGCCAATTGGGCGGTCCGAAAGGGCCGCCCAAAGTTTTTGGTGGGCAGTTGCATGCGCCGTGACGGCCGTCATGCAGAGCGAACCCCACAAGACGAGTCGATCGAGCAAGCCAGAGTGCGACCAGACCCGAGTCGCGACTACGACGTTGATTTGCTGTACCAACGCAGAATTCGAAGAGCGCGAAGGGTATTCCAGCGGCTTGCGCTGCCGACAGCGGTCTCCATCTCCAAAGGAATGCGTTCGGGATGAAGCAGGTTGAGCGGCCAGCGCCCGTTCTGGTGACGGCGCTCAATCACGACTTCGATGGCTTCACGGATGCGGCTGTCGGGTTTGAGTTGTGCATTCCGCAGGTAATCGAGTCCGCGCAAGACGTCGTAGTGCCAGAACGTGGGGAACGAGAAGCGGAGCCAGCGTTGGTTGATGACTTCGCCGGTCCGAAGCGAGCGGAAGAGGCCGCGCTCGAGCAGATAATTCTCGGCCCGCTTACGAGCCCTAGTCACAGTCGCCGATTTGCGCCCTGCCCGTTCGTAGTCGAGCAGTCCTTCGAGCACGCAGATGGTGGTATGGAAGGAAGAGCGCCGGCTCTTGGGTGCTTGGCAGTTCCAGCCGCCATCGTCGAGCTGTTCGTCTAGCAGTTGGTTGGCAAGTGCGTCATTCGGTTTCTTGAAATATGCGCCAATGCCAAGGATTCTGCCATTGATGCAGGGCTCGGTTTCGCCTTCAAGGAAAGGCCGGTTGTTCAGCGGCTTGAACACCAGCCGCTTTTCGACGCGGTCGATCATTTGGCGAGCCTGCTTGCTGGCGGGGTCGAGGCCGAGGTCCTTCAGGACGACGAGACTGTAGAGGGTGATCATCAGGACTGCATCGTCCGGGCGCAACTTCGGATTCACCTTGCGCAAGCTGGCGACATCCTTGAGCCTGCCCCAGCTTCCGGCAGGAGATTGGCGGGCTAGAAGCTGGGCTCCCCAGCCCTCGGTCGCGACGCGAGACCGCTCGGTTGCAATCGTGTCGGGGGCTTCGCCGGTGAGGTCCCGCATGACCTGCCAACGGATGGCCGGATCAGAATCGAGTAGCCATTTGAAGTGCGCGGGCCGGGGGGAGTAGTCGGGCAGGGGCATGGCTCTCTTATAGCAAAGCAGGTGGAGGGGAGTCCTCGCAGAGCGAGTTCTTAGGGCACCCGGCAAGAAAGTTGTCGGTTGTCAGTTATCAGTTGTCAGCAAGAAGATGGGCGGCCCAAGTGGCCGCCCAAAGGTTTTTTGGGTGGATACGTAAGGGGCGAAGGCGTCTAATACCTCATCTTGAGGTAAGACGACACTTCGAAAATCGGCATGTAAGGCCGCGAGCGGACCTCGTTCATCAAGTCCCAATACATCGTTCTTATCGCAGGGCGACGGCAATCAGGCGGGTAGAGAAAGCGATAGGCTTCGGCCAAGTGGTCGTCCTTGGTATAAGAACGTGCAAACTCCGGCATCAGATACCGATATATACCCCATCGAATGTTGTTTAGAAACTCAGCTATGGCACTGCTGTGATAACTGAAAACGTTACGATGAAACCAGTCGTAAAACTCTGGAAGAAGTGGGTAGGCCTGATCGGGGTCGATTGTCGTGCCGTTCGCTTTTAGCAGGTCACAAACATCTTTCACGTTTTCGCTCAAGCGCGTGAAACTGTGTTTAGCGATATTGCCGCAGATTTTGATGAATCTCACTCGCTTGAGCTCAATATCGATCTTTAGATCAATAGACGGCAACCACACTCGATCGACCCGGCAGTCGGCTTCAAGCCACAGCAAGAAAGAGTTCAGGGGCTGCTGGAGAACCCTGCCGCCGCTAACATTTAGCATCGGATTGTCGCAGACTTCCTTTAAAGGGAAAAGCACGCTTGGTTCGGATTGCAATGCCCTTGTCGACGACCGACTGAGGCCAAACCGCTTATTTGGTTGAGACAGCAGGTCAACCAAGAGAATGTTAAACAAGCGCTGATGAGTCGCTGTCCGAAAGGTCAGATGTACGTCAGCGGTTTGGCTTAGTTTCTCGAACATCTCGTAATTAACCATTTCATCGATCAGTTCCCAAACTGCTTTAAGGACGATTATTTCCTGCTCCGTCTTGGTGAAGTCCGCTGTCATCGATCTGATCGCTCCGAATGTTTGCCCCCGGCTCGTCATTATCACACCGAGTTGGGCGATGTCCGTTCTGAAATGCTCAGGAGAGCAGAACGATCAGTCTATAGTCTCCAATTCGCTCTGCTGTAAGCGGTGCCCAGTTTCCCGGTTTGGAACTCCATGCTGTTCAGTCATCGTTTGGTTCTCCTGCTGCCAATCCGCCGCTGTATGCTGCTGGCGAGAAGTCAATGCCGTGACATGGGGTGAGTGTGGTGGGCGTCGAAGGAGAACCCATGTTCAAGCCGAGATTCCTAGTTGTGACTTTGTTCTTGTTGCTTGTCCTCCCGGCCCTTGGCAAGAGCCATGAGAGCACCTACTCCAATCCCTGCAGCGAGCTTTGGCCCGCGGTAAAAGAGGTCATCAGCAATCCGGAAAACTACAAGATGGTAAGCACCGATGATGCCAAGTGGACCGCTTTCTACGATGTGAAGCACAAGGTGCACCTCAGCGTTAGCGGAGCCGTCGCGCAGCAAACCAACCAAGTCACGCTGGTGGAGCACGGCACCGGCTGCCAGATGCAGGTGGTATCGAGCTTCAGCGGTCTCACCCACGACGATCAAGGAGATTTCAAGAAGCGCGTGGATGAGGCGCTGGCTAAACCAGGGGCGGCGAAGCCTTCGGAGTAGGACAAGCCATAACCAGCGACAGCAGCCATGTAGCGCCGCTTAGTACGACACAGTTGCGGATCAATTCTCCCGGTCGGTTCGTGGTAGCGAGCCTTTGGGAGCGGCACGCAGATACTGTACGGGCCACTGCGCTGGTTGCCCCAGGGCTTGCGCGGCGTGCAGCGGCCAGTAGGGATCGCGCAGGAATTCGCGGGCGATCAATACGATGTCGGCCTGATGGGTGCGAATGATGTGATCGGCCTGCGCGGCTGAGGTAATCATGCCCACCGCTGCGGTTTTGATCACGCCTTCGCGGCGAATGCGTTCGGCAAACTCAGTTTGATAGCCCGGTCCGACGGGGATCTTCGCGTCGGGCACCAGCCCGCCGGAAGAGCAGTCGATCAGGTCAGCGCCGTCGCTCTTCAGTAATTTGGCCAGGCTGATGGAGTCCTCGATCGCCCACCCGCCTTCCATCCAGTCGGTAGCGGAGATGCGCACAAACAGCGGCAGCCTGTCGGGCATCACTCGGCGCACTTCACTGGTCACTTCACGGAGAAATCGGATGCGGTTTCGGAAGCTGTCGCCATATTCGTCTGGGCGCTGATTGCTGAGAGGAGACAGGAACTCGTGAATGAGGTATCCGTGCGCAGCGTGAATCTCGATGACTTCGAATCCGGCTCGAAGGGCGCGCGTAGCCGCGGCTACGAACTCACCACGCACGCGGACAATATCTTCGCGCGTCATCTCGCGCGGCGGGCAATAGTTGGGAGAGAACGCGATAGGCGAAGGAGCCATAGGCTTCCATCCGCCAGCATTCTCGGGAATGCAGTCGCTGCCTTCCCATGGGCGCTGGGTGCTGGCCTTGCGTCCGGCATGGGCAAGCTGAATGCCGGCAACGGTGCCCTGGTGGCGAATGAAACGAACGATTGGCGCCAGCGCGTCGGCATGAGCGTCGGACCAGATACCGAGGTCCTGCGGAGAGATGCGGCCCTCGGGCGAAACAGCAGCAGCCTCGGTCATAACCAGCGCGGCGCCGCCCACGGCGCGACTGCCGAGGTGAACGAAATGCCATTCGCTCGCCAGTCCATCATGGCAGGAGTACTCGCACATGGGCGACACGCCGATGCGGTTGGAGAAGGTGATGCCGCGAAGTTGAAGTGGTTCGAAGAGATGAGGCACGCTGTGATCCTTTCAACGGTTCAGTTGCCAGTTGTCGGTGTCAGTGTCGGTAAGAAGTTACCAGTTGTCGGTTGTTAGGCAAAGGCGGTCAGTTGTGAGGCACAGCCAGAAGCTGTCAGCCATCAGTCATCAGTCATCAGCTAAACCAAGAACCCGGAGCCTCTTGCCTCGGGACACTTTCGTTCGAGGTTTCGCCGTTCCTCAGTCTCAAGTCCTAGTCATTTAAACTGATGACTGACACCTGAAAAATGACGCTGATGGCTGACAACTTACAACCTCCTATCTGACAACTGAGAACCGACAACTGACAACTGTCTTCCAAATGGATGAGACAACCACTCAATCCGGAACAGCGCGTCGAGGCGGACTCGCCTCCGCGGCGCGCGCCGGTACAGATGCGCAGCCAGCAGACGGTGCAGCGCGTGCTGGATGCGGCGAGCCTGTTGTTGCAGCGTGTCTCGCTGGAGGAGATCACGACCACGCGGATTGCCGAGGAAGCCGGGCTGTCGATCGGCGCGCTGTATCGCTTTTTTCCTGACAAGCAGTCGATCATTGACGCCATCGCGGTGCGGCACGTCGAGCAGTTTAAGGCCGAGGTCGAACCGAAGCTGCTGAAGCTGGTGGTGCGCGAGGTGGCGAGCCTGAAGAAGATCGATCCGGCCGTGATACTCGACGCGGTGGTCGACGGCTACATGGTGTACCTCGACGCTCATCCTGATTTCCGGACCATCTCGTTTGGACGACATATCAGTCCTGCCACAAAAGAGCGTGAGGCCTCGCCACAAATTGGATTGCCGGGACTGCTGAAGAAGTTCATCGTGCGGCGGCTGGGCATGGCCGATTCTTCCGAACTCGACCTGCGGTTGCGGGTGGTGAGCGAAGCGGGCGAGCGCCTGATCACCTACGCCTACGAACAGCCGACGCGCGAGGACCGCGACCGGATTATCGCGGAGATGAAGCAATGCTGGCGCGGTATCTTTTCTCGGCGTGAGGGCGTCCTGCTTTTGGCTTTTAGCTCTTAGCTTTTGGCTCGGAACTCTCTTAAAGAATGGCAAGCTGTCGCGGCCTTCATCATCATCTGCGGGGGACTTGGGCCTGCACTTTGGACATAGCTGATTTCTGGCCGAGGGCTAAGAGCCAAAAGCTAAGAGCCAAACCTGCACAAATAGCTGTGCAAGGCACAAGCACCCGGCACCCGCGCAATAACTTTTTTGAAGAAAAGTGTTGACATTCCCGGCAATCTAACCGCAACATATGGTGCTAGGCATAGTGCTCATCCAAGTAATAGAGCAGCTATGGCGACCATGGGCGCGAGCCCAACCTTCAAGGGAGAAGGTATCCAACAAGGAGGCATAACAATGCCGGCTAAGAAAAAGGCTGCCAAGAAGGCTGCTGAAGAAAAAGAAGAAGTAATCATGCGACGAGGCTTTCGGCCTCGTTTTCTTTTGTAACCATCGCGGCCTCCGTTCTACAACGGAGGCCTTTCCCTTTTGTGATAGCCTGACCATCCAATTTCCACCATAGGCGGCGAATTCATTGGCCGTTGCTGACTCTTCCGAGGCGCCGCCCGACTCTTCCGGCATACGTGCGCGCAACACCGGCAAGCTCACACTGTGGCCGCTCGTAATCGCGACCTTCTTCATGGTGTCTGGGGGAACGTACGGCACGGAAGACATTGTGCATGGGGCCGGTTACGGAGGAGCGATCCTGGTCCTGTTGCTCACTCCCATTGCTGTGGAGCCTGCCGACGGCGCTGATGATTGGCGAGCTGGCGAGCGCCATTCCTGCCGAAGGCGGGTTTTACGTTTGGGTGCTGCGGGCGATGGGGAGGTTCTGGGGTTTTCAGGAGGCATGGCTGTCGCTGGTGGCGAGCATCTTCGACATGGCGATTTACCCAACGCTCTTCGTCGCCTACCTGGTGCGGCTGTTTCCCCTGGTTTGACGAGGGTCATCGCGGGATACTGGTCGGCGTCGGCGTGGTGGTCGCTTGTGCGGCGCTGAATCTTGCCGGCATACGAGTCGTGGCGATGACATCGGTGTGGTTGTTCGTTCTGTTATCGGCGCCATTCGTAGCGATCACGGTCTTGGCGCTGTTTAACCCGGGAGGGCTGGCGCACGTGGCGAGTCCCACACTGTCGTATACTCACAGCGGCATCGTGGCAGCTCTGCTGGTCGCCATGTGGAACTACATGGGATGGGACAATGCTTCGACCATCGCCGGCGAAGTGAAGCGGCCGCAGCGGACGTATCCTCGCGCGATGCTGGCGGCGGTGGCCCTGGTGGCGCTCAGCTACATCGTGCCGGTCGCGGCAATGTCGCTGACGAAGCTGAGTCCCGACAGCGTGGGAGACGGGCTCGTGGGCGGAAATTGCCGGCCTGCTGGGCGGACCGGGGTTGCGCATTGCGCTGGTTGCCGGCGGGATGATGAGCGCCTTCGGCATGTTCAACGCACTGGTGCTGAGCTATACCCGGCTGCCGTATGCGATGGCGCTGGATGGAATGCTGCCGTCGGCGTTCGCGCGCGTGACGCGCCGCACCGGCGTTCCGTGGGTATCGGTTGTCGTGCTCGCCACGGCATGGGCGTTGTGCCTGGGATTAGGGTTCGAGCGCCTGGTAACGATTGACATCCTTATCTATGGCTCAAGCCTGTTGCTGGAGTTCGCGGCGCTGGTGGTGTTGCGGTTCACGCGGCCCGACCTGCCGCGGCCATTCAAGGTGCCGGGCGGCAAGCTTGGCGCAGTTTTGCTCGGACTGTGTCCGATGCTGTTGCTGGGCTTTTCGGTCTATGCGAGCGAGAGCGAACGGATTTTGGGAATGAGTGGGTTGGCGTTTGGCGGGATATTGATGGTGGCGGGGGTTGCGGTGTATGGGGCGGGCGTGTTGTTCAAGAGAAAGCAGAGTTTGAAATTGTCATCCTGAGCGGGGGGACCGCTGTTTGCGGGCTTGCCTGGGGAGTTCGAGAAGCTGAACATCCGCGACGTGGAGGAACACCCACTGGCAATATCGTCGCGACCCGAACGAAAGCAGGTCCTTCGCTGCGCTCAGGATGACAAGGAAAAAGGAGCCGGAATGGCGCAGCTAAAGCTGCGCCCCTTCAAAAAAGGCCCGGCGCAGTTAAAGCTGCGCCCCTTCAAAATGGCCCACCACGTTACTCCGGTTTAACCACCAGCAACTGAAAGGTGCCGGGAATCATGGGAGGGCGGCGATCGTTGGGGCCCTTCTCGCCGAATTGCGCGGTCACGAGATAAACCGTGTTGGTGTCGGGATCGAGAGCCATGGTGCGCGCGCCGCGAGCGGTGGAAACGGTCTGCTTCACCGAGTACTTGTCTGGTGAATCTTCATGGATCACCGGCAAAGTTCCTTCTCCGCACGACATGAAGACTTCCTGTGTCTTCGGATTAAAAGCCCCGGCATCGACGCCGCCACCGATAGGAACTGTCGCGACGAGTTTGCCGGAGGCGGAGTCGGTCACGGCTATGATCTTATTGCCGCATCCCGAGAAGAGCCGGCTGTGGGCGACGTCGAAGGCCAGGGCGCTGGGCTCGTCGCAACCCTTCAGCGGCCAGTGCGCGGTCGCAGTGTTGTTGTTTACGTCGATCACCGCGATCTCGCTCTTGTCCTCGATATTGACGAACAGTTTGCCTTTACCATCGCTGGCAGGGAACTCGGGCTTGCCGCCCAGCGCGATGGTCGCCAGGACCTTGCCGCTGGCAGCATCAACTACGGTTGAATCCTGACTCTTGGCATTGAAAGTGAAAACGTGTTTCGAGAACGGCTCGTAGAGAATCGCGTCAGGACGGCCGCCGACCTTGATCTTGTCCGTGACCTTGAGCGTCTTGAGATCGAAGACCGCCACAGAGTCGTCCCCCCCATTGCTGATGAAGCCCTTGTTCATGTCGGGCGCAAGCGCAACGCCGTGAATTCCGTTCAGGTCCGGGATATCACCGACATGTTTTGAGCGAACCGGCATCGACAACCATGACGTGCGTGCCGCGCGTGATGAAGAGGCGGTTCGCGCCCTTCTCATAGGTCAGGTAGTCCCATCCACCTTCGCCACCTAGCTTGATGGTGTTTGCGAGCTTGTATTGCTTCTGGGCGAATGCGGGCAGACAGAGCAGGAGTGCTGTCGCGAGTAACAAAACTGTGTTCCGTTTCATCGTGTCTCCTTAAAGGCGGTTCCGATGGCGCAGTTGAACGTGATTACGGTAACAGCTCCGAAGCTAGCGGTACAAAGGTGTCCTTATGGATCGGAATGCCAGCAGCCTTGAATCACTCTTTTGGCTTCGTCATTGCACATAGCGATCTGCGGCATAGGCCAGACACCCCGAATGCAGACATGTACATCCTAGTGTGGTACCGATATGGGCAGCTATCCGCAATTCGGGACCCGGTCATGGGCGTACGGCGTTTCCGGCGGCCATCGGCGAGGCTCCCCCGTGGGCAGGATATTGTTACTGGCAGGGTTCATCGGCGCGGTTTGCCTGATCGCTCTTGTCATCGGTGCAGCCACTGCGCAGTAGTCCGTGAGCCTGCTTCGAGCCGCTACTTCTGACCGATGAGCGCTTTCTGTCCCGTTACCATCGGCACCGTCGCCGTGTTCACCACCGACGGATCGTCTCGCAATTTCAGGTAAAGTACCTTTGCCGACGTGGGCGGGATCGTAAGGCTTGTCGCAACGAATCCCGCCGGGACCTGCACTGCATTTGCGAACTGGGGATCGGTGCTAACCGCGTCCAGCAGAAAGAGCTTTTGCCCGACCAAGGTACACTGCTTCTCCGGCGTGTTCGCGCAGTGAACTTCCGAAAGCGACGGCAGGCGTACCAGCGTCTGTAAAGGCTGCCAGTCTCCGGCCGCGCCATTCGCGTCGATGGGACGGAATTTCAGCGGGCCGAAGGCTGAGGCTCCCAGGTCTTTCGCGGGATCGAGAACGGCGAGAACGGTCTGGGGATCCTGCAGGATCAGGTTTCCGGCTGAAGTCGACAGCTCGGCTCGAAACAACTCATCGGCAGTTGCGACTTCGATTTTTTCGGTGGCAGCGAACCTCTGCGGAGAGACGCTCTTCAATGCGAAGCGCAAGACCTGCTGCGGCGACATCGCGTCGGGGCTGCCCAATTCGATGTGCGTTTCGCCCTCGGTGAACGCACTTCCGGCGGGCTCCAACGTTTTGTTCAGCAGCGCGACATGGGGCCGAGGTGGTGCGATGGCCGCTTTGACGGTCAAAGCTCGACCGTCCTTGAGCGTCACCTGCGCCTCGGCGTCTGGGGCAGGTTGCAGCGTTGCCGCGGCATCCGCTGGGCCCAGCGCCATCTTTAATTCGTCCTCGCCATTGCTGCGCGACAGCTCTCCCGGGCGAAAGGTGACTCCGTTGATCGCGAGCGCAGCCACCTGGTCGAGCCGGGTGCCGCGAAGCGTACCTGTGGCATCCCCGGCATGAAGCGTGAAGGAGTCGAGACGGGCCGACTCCGCGTAGCTTTGTACCGTTACCTCATCGGCCTGAGAGGAGCCATAGCGCTTTACCTGCATAGTGAGCGGGCCAGGCTCGGCGTCATGCAACGCGAGCTTAACCTGAAGCGTGTCGGGCTTGGTGGCTTTCCAATCGGCGCCGACACTCTTGCCGTTCTCATTTTTGGCGCTGACGCTCTCGACGCAAACCGCTTCCGGGGATTGCAGGTAGAGTGTGTCCTCGCGTCCCACGATCAGTGCAGTGGCGTCCGCGGGAGCTATGTCCCACGTTGTGGAGGAAGAGCTGCGCAGCGTATACGTCGGACCATTAAAGGGATCGAGTCCCCAGAGGCCGTGCACTTTGCCGGTGACCGTTTGCGGAAGATTAGCTGCCTGCAGCGGGGCGCTATCGATGGTGAATCCACCTTTCACCGGGTCGGGCTTTGCCGGAAGCTGAATCGTTTTTCCGCTGCGGTCGCGAATCTCTAGGGTGAAATTGTGTCCCAACTGGGTGCCGAAAATGAGCGGAGCGCCATCTGCTGGAAGCACCAGTCCGCTCTGTTGCGCGCAGAAAACTTGTTTCGGATCGACGGCGCGTACCGGCGGCGGGGTAGAGTGTCCAATCGGCGGCAGCCCAACCACGATCACTGACTTGGGATCGCGAAATGATGGCGGATTATTGAGCTTCAGGTTGAGCGAATCGCCATCCGGCAAGGCCAGCGCAGGAATGTACTGATACTTCGCCGTGTGCGCGCTCTCCAGGATACGCACCACATCGACGATCGCACCAATGTAGGGATCGTAAGTGCTGCCTGCGATTCGCGGAGTATTGCTGATTTGGGTGAGCAGATCGACCGAGGTCTCGGAGGTCAGCATGGCGACCATGCTCTGGGTGTGCGCGTCGTCGAGCACGAGCTGACCGCTATTCTTCGTGAGGCATTGCAGTTGCTGCGCGGCCGGCTTTTCGAAGCATGCTTGATCGACCTTGATGCTCAAGCTGCGGGCGAGCAGATTGGTGCGCTGCTGCAAGTCCGTGGAGTCATCCAGCGAAGCCTCGCGCACCAGGGTGAGATATTGCTCCAGGCGCGCGCGGTCAAGACTGGCCTGCACCAGGTCTTGAGCGGCGCGAACGAACGCGCCGGGCTTGCCGCGAACAGTTGAGCGCAGCGTGCTGAAATCGCCGCCCGTCTCGGGTGCCATAAATATCAGTGCCTGCTGCGCCTCAGCGGGAACAGTGACCATCACCCCTTCCTGCCGCACGTGCTTTGTCCATGTTTCGACTTTGTTAAACCAGTTCTCCGGTGGAGGGTTGGTGGCGCCGCGCAGAAACACCACGACCATCACGTAGTGGGCTGACTGGCTCTCCGGCAAATCGGCGTGTATCCAGAGTCGATCGCCGGGGAGCAGGTTGGGGACCTGGCCGATGGGTAGACCCTTGCCGCCGCGTTCCACACGAACGTCAATCTTAGGGCCCGCCAAGTCAAACGCGGCATCGTCTGCAAGCGCGAACGGAAGGAGAACGAGCAGGGAGGTAATGCAACAGAAAAAGGGAAGAACTCTACGCATGTATAAGTATTGGATGCAGAGCGGACATTGAGGAAAGCAGCGCCGCCATGACGAAATCCTGCTGAATCTTGTGGGAGCGGCAGCGCATCTGAGGCTGCATTAATCCACGATAGGGGAAATCGATGAGCGCAGCGTCACCCTGTAGCCACCTGGAACATTTGCATGTCACTCACACCAAGAAACATGTTTGTGAAGAATGCGTGAAGCTGGGAGATTCCTGGGTACATCTTCGGCTATGCACCGATTGCGGTAAGGTTGGATGCTGCGACTCTTCCAAGAACCGCCACGCCAGCAAGCACGCGAAACACGAGTCGCATCCCTTGGCCCGGTCGATTGAGCCGGGAGAGACCTGGGTGTGGTGCTACGTCGATGAAGTAGTCGCAACCGAGTTGCCGGAATAGAACATGAGCCGCTCGGCGACAACTCTGGAGCCGGTGGTTTCAACGAAGAGCGGAGAAGGCCGGGGCGGCTTAGGGATTCGTTGCCCGCTGTGCGGTTGGAAGCCGCAAGCGCACGACCGCTGGAGCTGCAAGTGCGGCCACGTGTGGCATGTATTCGATACAGGTGGGGTGTGTCCCGCCTGTCTGCACCGAGCGACAAACATGCAGTGCGGGGCTTGCGGCCGCTACTCGCCGCACTCGGATTGGTACGAATATAAGGGGTAGGACGATGCAGGGATGTCTGTGCTTTTGCATTTCAGCTCTGGTGTTGAGGCTGCAGAAAAAACTCGGGTGAAAGGGATGAACTGCGTCAAGGCAGAGCGCTTAAAAACTCCCAACGCGTTTTGTGCCGCCGACGAAAGTCGGCTCCGGAGGATTGAAAAAGGGCTATTTCGGCACGACTGGGGTCCGGGCTCTGATACAAAGCTAGGAGGCGCGAACCACTCACGCGCCCCGCAGAGGCTGACGCGCGATTCGCAATAGGTTGCATTTCAGCGTGGCTAAAGCCACGCTCCTTCAAATTACTGCGCTAGAATCGAATCACTCGCCGTGCCTCGAAGTCCCGCAAAAGCGAAGAACGCAGATCCCCCAAAGCAAGTGTCGAAGGCGACGCTCAAGCTGCGTCTGCTGAAGCGTTTGAAATGCACGTTGAAATTCGAAAAGCAGGCATGGTTGGCGGGCGCCAAGCTGGTTGCGGGGATAGATGAGGTGGGGCGTGGTTCTTTGTTCGGCCCGGTGGTGGCGGCGGCGGTGATACTCGATCCCGCGTACCGCATTCGCGGGCTGCGCGACTCGAAGCTGCTCGACCGCGAGCAGCGCGAGAAACTTGCTCCAAAGATTCGCGAGCACTCGCTGGCGTGGGCGATCGCCGCCGTGGACGTGACGACGATCGATCAAATCAACATCTATTGGGCCTCAAAGCGCGCGATGGAAGACGCCGTCTGCAAATTGACGCTGCGGCCGGACCACCTGCTGATCGACGCTTTGCGCATCAACTTCGAGTGCGCGCAGACTCCTATTATTCATGGCGATGCGTTATCGGCCTCGATTGCCGCGGCATCCATCATCGCCAAAGTCGAGCGCGACGCGATGGTCAGTGCCTGGGACCCGGTCTATCCCGAATACGGCCTGGCTTCCAACAAAGGCTACAGCACACCGAAGCACCTCAAGATGCTGCGCGAGAAAGGTCCGACGCCGCTGCACCGCCTTTCGTTCGCGCCGGTGTGGACGTCGTCGGCTCCGCAAGAGGTGCTGGAGTTCATGCTGGAAGAGAAAGCAGAGGCCGAGGCGCAACCAAGCGAGGCCCTCGCGGACTGAAGTCCGCTCGCGTTCCACGAAGTAGAGGCGTTTTCGGCACGACTGGAAGTCGTGCCCTGACGCTAATCTTCGCAGACCCGCTTAGGCCGTAACTACCGGCTCGGGTTGCGGTGCGCGGGAAGCGACCTTGAAGGTCAGCTTCCCGCGCTCTTGTCGACATCGACCACGACGTGGTCGCCGTGCAGCACCTCGCCATCGAGGATCTTCAGCGCCAGCGGATCCTGCATCAGCCGCTGGATCGACCGCTTCAGCGGACGCGCTCCGTAGTTCGGATCGTAGCCTTCGGTGAAGACCAGCTCCTTCGCCGCCGGCGTCAGCTCCAGCGAGATCTTGCGATCGGCCAGCAGCTTCCGCAGGTCTTCCAGCCGCAGATCGACAATCTTCGTCAACTGCTCCTTGCCCAGCGGGTTGAAGATGATGATGTCGTCCACGCGGTTGAGGAACTCGGGCTTGAAGTGCGCCCGCAGCGCTTCCATCACGCGCTTCGTGCGCTTCTCTTGCACTGCTGCTCCGGCGTCGGTCCACGCCTGTCCTGCAAGTAGCTCGAGCCGATGTTCGACGTCATGATGATGATCGTGTTCTTGAAGTCGACGATGCGGCCCTTGCCGTCGGTCAGCCGGCCATCGTCCATGATCTGCAGGAAGACGTTGAACACATCGGGATGCGCCTTCTCGATTTCGTCGAACAGCACCACCGAGTACGGCCGGCGGCGCACCGCTTCGGTCAGCTGGCCGCCCTCTTCGTAGCCCACGTATCCCGGAGGCGCGCCGATCAAGCCGCGACACCGAATGCTTCTCCATGTACTCCGACATGTCGATGCGGATCATGGCGTGCTCGTCGTCGAACAGGAATTCCGCCAGCGCCCGCGCCAGCTCGGTCTTGCCGACGCCCGTCGGTCCCAGGAAGATGAACGAGCCGATCGGCCGCCGCGGATCGCTGAGTCCCGCGCGCGAACGCCGGATGGCATTCGACACGTGCGTGACCGCTTCGTCCTGGCCGATCACGCGCTGCTTCAGCCGGTCTTCCATGGTGACCAGCTTCTTCACTTCGCCTTCCAGCATCTTCGAGACCGGAATGCCGGTCCACTTGCTGACGATCTTGGCGACGTCTTCCTCGTCGACCTCTTCCTTCAGCATGCGCGACTGCTTGCCGTCCATCGTGCGCGCTCAGCTTCTTGACCTCGGCTTCGAGCTGCGGAATCTCGCCGTACTTGAATCTGCGCCGCGCGGTTGTAGTCGCCCTTGCGCGTGGCTTCCTGCTCTTCCAGCTTCAGCTGCTCGATGCGCTCCTTGGCCTCGCGCACCTTGGCGATGGCTTCTTTCTCCTGCTTCCAGCGCGCCTTCAGCGCGTTGGCTTCTTCGCTTGATGTGCGCCAGCTCTTTCTCCAGCACGGCGAGCCGCTCGCGCGAGTTGGCATCGTCTTCGCGCTTCAGCGCCTGGCGCTCGATTTCGAGCTGCGTGGCGCGGCGCTCGAGCTGATCGATCTCCGTCGGCATGGAGTCGATCTGGATGCGCAGCGAAGCCGCGGCTTCGTCGATCAGGTCGATGGCCTTGTCGGGCAGAAAGCGGTCGGTGATGTAGCGATGCGACAGCGTTGCCGCCGCGACAATCGCCGAGTCCTTGATGCGCACGCCGTGATGCACTTCGTACTTCTCGCGCAGTCCGCGCAAGATCGCGATGGTGTCTTCGACGTTCGGCTCGCCGACAAACACGATCTGGAAGCGGCGCTCCAGCGCGGCATCCTTCTCGATGTACTTGCGATATTCGTTCAGCGTGGTCGCGCCGATCGCGCGCAGCTCGCCGCGAGCCAGCGCCGGCTTCAGCATGTTGCGAGGCGTCGATCGCGCCT
This sequence comes from uncultured Acidobacteriaceae bacterium, assembly GCA_963758835.1. Lineage (GTDB taxonomy): Bacteria > Acidobacteriota > Terriglobia > Terriglobales > Acidobacteriaceae > CAVVDY01. Next base: position 41,872 of record CAVWWZ010000011.1, read on the forward strand.
TCGGCCGCGCCCGCGCCGACCAGCGTGTGCAGCTCGTCGATGAACAGAATGATCTGTCCCTGCGACTGCTCGATCTCTTTCAGCACGGCCTTCAGGCGGTCTTCGAATTCGCCGCGATACTTTGCGCCCGCGAGCATCGCGCCCAGATCGAGCGAGACGACGCTTCTTGTTCTTCAGCTGCTCGGGAACGTCGCCGGAAACGATGCGCTGCGCCAGGCCTTCGACGATGGCGGTCTTGCCGACGCCGGGCTCGCCGATCAGCACCGGATTGTTCTTGGTGCGGCGCGACAGCACCTGCACCACGCGACGCACTTCTTCGTCGCGGCCGATCACGGGATCGAGCTTGCCCTGCCGCGCCAGTTCCGTCAGGTCTTTCGCGTAGCGCTCCAGCGCCTGGTACTTCGCCTCGGGATTCTGGTCGGTCACCTTCTGATTGCCGCGCACCGTGGTCAGCGCGCGCAGAATGTTGTCGTAGGTGGCGCCCACGCGCGCCAGCATCTCCTGCGCCGGCATCGCGCTTGAGCTTGGTCATGCCGAGCAGCAGGTGCTCGGTGGAGACGTAGTCGTCCTTGAAATTCGCCGCCTCTTTGAAGGCGTTCTCCAGCAGCTTCGAAGCGGCGTCGGAGAGGTGCGCCTGCGTGGCGCCGCTGCCGGAAACTTTGGGCAGCTTGCTCGATCTCGCGCGTGGCTTCGGCCTGCAGCAGCTGCGGCACGAGCACGCCGACGCGCTCCAGCAGCGGCGGGACGATGCCTTCCTGCATCCTCCACCAGCGCGGCGAGAATGTGCACCGGCTGCACCTCAGGATTGCCGTTCTCGCTGGCGAGATCGTTCGCCCGCTGCATGGCTTCCTGCGCCTTCACGGTTAATTTGTCCCAACGTATTGCCATGGTGTTTGTACCTTCAGTGATTCAATTCAGTGATTCAATTGTGAGCAGTATTGCGTCGCCTTTCGCCTTTCGCTATTCGCTTTTTGCCAGAGTAGCTGATAGCGTGGCCGGGACGCCGTCGGTCCTTCGAGAAGTTGCCAAGACCTTCTCATGTTAGACCTGTTTCAATTTCTGATCCGGCGAAGAGCGAAAAGCGAATAGCGAAAAGCTTCAAAAAAAGGGAGGCTCTTTCCAGCCTCCCCGTCTCAAGCGAAATTGACTACTGTGTAGCCCGAATCAGGCAGCGGTGCTGGCCGACTTGGCCGCGCTGACCGCGTCCTTCTTGCCGTCCTTGCCGTCGATGGACGTCTGGCCGACGTTGACCTTGATCTGCTTCGGCTTGGCTTCCTCGCGCTTCGCCAGGCGGATGCTCAGCACGCCCTGTTGTAGTCGGCGGTGATCTTCTCGGTATCAACCGTGTTCGGCAGCGTGAACGAACGGGTGAAGCTGCCATAGCGCCGTTCGATGCGATGGAAGTTCTCTTCCTTCTGCTCCTTCTCGAACTTGCGCTCGCCGCTGACGGTCAGAACGTTGTTCTCGACATTAATATCCAGGTCCTTCTCCTCAACGCCGGGGACTTCCAGCTTGAGCTGGATGCCGTGCTGATCTTCGTAGATGTCGACCGGGGAACAAAAGCACCCGCGGTCAAGGATTCTTCGCGGCCGCGGTCTGCTCTTCAAACAAACGGTTCATGCGGTTCTGCAGACTCTCGAGTTCGCGGAAGGGATCCCAGCGGGTCAAAACTGTCATGGTGTTGTCAACCTCCAAGCTATTGAAATGTCTAGGGGGATAAGGCGGCAATCCTCACGCATTTAACGTTTTTGATGCTGTAGTTAGCACAAACGAATCATAAAATATGAGTGTAATACTGTCAATTATAAATTAGTTTCCGCTAATAGTTATATAACCTGTTTATTTGTAGGAGTTTGCGGTATCCACGAAGCTCTTCCGAAGGGATTTCGGGCGGAATGGTGGCTGGAAACCGGCGTCGAGTGGACTTTTCTCCAACCCAAGCTGATCGCCAAGCTTCGGCTGTAACATCGGTTCATGCGAGATCTGGTGCTTCGTTACATTCGCCGTTGCGGCCTGACGAAGCCAGGAGACCGCGTGCTGATGGCTGTTTCGGGCGGGGCGGATTCGGTGGCTCTGCTCCGGGTCATGCTGGAGCTTCGCTCCGAGCTGGGGGTTGTCGTGGCAGTCGCGCACTTCAATCATGGGCTGCGCAGTGAGAATTCAGACGTGGATGAACACTTCGTGGCCGACCTGGCCAAACGCCATGAACTGCAGTTCTTGGTGGAGCGCGGTCAAGTAGCCGACTACGCCACAGCCGAGCGCATGGGGCTGGAGTCGGCGGGACGTGAGCTTCGCTACCAATGGCTTGCCAGGGTTGCCGGTGAGCATCGCTTCGACGCGGTTGCGACCGCGCACACGGCGGATGATCAGGCGGAAACGGTGCTGATGAAGTTCCTGCGGGGTGCGGGAAGCCGAGGTTTGGCGGGTATTTACCCTGAAATTTTCAGAGGTGACGAGAAGAAGATTCACTTCGTTCGCCCGCTACTGAGTACGACCCGCGCCGAAGTCGAATCCTACCTTGAGTCGCTTGACCAGGGCTGGCGTGAGGATGAAAGCAATCTCGACCGGCGCTTTCTTCGCAATCGTGTTCGCCACGAACTGTTGCCGCTGCTCGAGCGCGAGTACAACTCGAATATTCGCCAACGGCTGAATGAGAGAGCAGAGATCAGCCGGGCGGAAGAGGCGTATTGGGAAGAGGTAGTCAACGAAGCGTTGAAGAAAGTGAGGGCTGGGGAGAGCCAGCTCAGCCTGGGCGAGTTCGGGGAGCTGGCGGTTGCGGTGCAGGGGCGGGTGCTCAAGCGCCTCCTGGAAGAACACAAGATCGCCTGCGACTCTCAGCACATCGAAGCGGTGCGGCGCAGTGCGCTGGGAGAGGTTTCCCGTGTCGAGTTGCCGGGCGAGTGGGTGGCGTGCCGAGAGGCCGATTGGCTTAGGCTTCAGCATCGTCGGAATGAAACGCCCAGGGCGGGGTATTCGTATGAGCTCGCTGTTCCAGGTGAGGTTGGGTTGGCGGAGATTGGTTGCACGCTTCGAGTTGTACCGGTGCCGGCGGCATTCGCCGCAGAGGCAGAGCCGGGAATGCTGCTGCGGGCTGACTCGATCGGCAGCGAAGTCTGGGTTCGCAATTGGCGGCCCGGAGATCGTTACCACGTCGCTTACATGGGGAAAGCGCACAAGCTGAAGGAGCTGTTTTTGCAGTGGAGGATTCCGGCATCGGAACGGGGCCCTTGGCCTGTGATGTTGAAGGGTATGGACATCGTATGGGTACGTGATCTGCCGGTGGCGGATGCTTATTGCTGGCGGCAAGGAGATGGAGATGCGTTGCGCGTCGAGTGCGTTCCGCGGTGAAGGCCTTGTTCAAGCGGGAAAAACAGGCACACCGCGGAGGACACCGAGGTCACCGAGAATCAAGGAATCCTTTCCGGTGATTTTCTCAGTGTTCACCCATGTTCTCAGTGGTGAGGGTTGTGTGGGAACAGCGGCAAATCTGAATTGCGCCGCGACTTGACGCGCGGCGCAGTGACAGGGCAATGTGGATGGGCGATGAGCACTCTAGAAAAATTCCCCCGTGTTACACCGTTTCTCTGGTTCGACTCGAATGCCGAAGAAGCGGTCGACTTTTACGTCAGCATCTTCAAGAATTCCCGCCGTCTGGATGAGCTGCGCATGCCCGAGAATCTCGAAGCACCGGGCGGAGTGACGACTTCCAAGGCGAAGGTATGGACGATTGGTTTCGAAATCGACGGTCAGAGATTTACCGCTCTGAACGGCGGCCCGATGTTCAAGTTCAACGAAGCGGTCTCATTCGTTGTGCGCTGCGACTCGCAGGAGGACATCGATTATTACTGGGCAAAGCTGACGGCTGACAGTGTCGGGGAGAGCCAGTGTGGCTGGCTGAAAGACAAATTCGGCCTCTCCTGGCAGGTTGTGCCTGGGAATATTGGCGAGCTCCTGTCTCACCCCAAGGCCATGCAGGCATTGATGGGGATGAAGAAGATCAACATCGCTGAGCTGGAACGGGCGGCGAAGTCGTGATGCTAGTTGTCAGTTGTCGGTAATCAGTTGTCAGTTAAAGCGAAGATGGGCGGACCGGCATTGCCGCCACAGGGTTTGCGGCTAATTGCCTTATTCGCCAGGCTACTACCATGGTTGAACCGGACAGAGGCTGACGGCTGACAGCCAGGCTCGGCCTATAATTCCAGTGTCCCCAATGCCAACCGATACCACAAGTCGTGCGCCGCACAATACCGGTGGCAGCGCTCCCTATCGCCCACCTGACGCGCTGTCAGCCAAGGTGGAGCCCATGATGTCGTGGATCCAGCGATTCTGGCTGCGAGTGAGCGACGGTCTAAAGATGGACCAGCTCTGGAAGCAGTTCCAGGCGGATGCGCGCGCCAGTTACCGGCTGTACTCGGCCGATGTCGATCTGGAAGCCGACGCCTCGAAGCCAAAGTGGAAACACTATCTTCGCCTGGTCGGGCAGTTTTTCTGGGCGGTGATGGAGAAGCTGTCGCCGGCACGGCGCATCCTGCTGCTGGTGGCGCTGGTATTGATGTTCGCGCCCGTGCAGACGTCCATTGACACCGCGACCGGGACAGCATTCATGCGATTCGACGGGCACTTCTGGGGAGCGGCGTTGCTTCTGCTCGTCCTGGTGCTCGAAGTTTCTGATCGCGTGGTGATGAAACGTGATCTGCAGATCGCTAAGGAAATCCAAACCTGGCTGCTGCCTGCAAGTCCGCCCTCGGTTCCTGGGCTGGAGATTGCGTTTCACACGCGTCCGGCTAACACCGTCGCGGGCGATTACTATGACGTATTTCCTCGCGGTTGCGGGGATCCCCATCCGCACACCTGGCTAATCGCTGTCGCGGACGTGGCGGGCAAGAGCATTCCGGCGGCGCTCCTGATGGCGACGGTTCAGGCCAGTCTGAAGACGCTGGCGCCTACACCGTTGAGCATGAGCGAACTGGTGGGAAAAATGAATCAGTATGCCTGCACCAACAGCCAGGATGGCAGACGCTTCACCACGGCGTTCATCGCCGAATACGAGCCGCAGGCGCGCACCCTGAGCTACGTCAATGCGGGGCACAATCCGCCGATCGTTCGTCGTGCCTCGGGTGGCATGGAGCGGCTGGAGTGTGGAGGAATTCCGTTGGGTATCCTGGATACTCCCGCATATGGTTCGGCGAGCATTACGCTGGAACCAGGGGATTGGGTAGTGATGTTCAGCGACGGTGTAGTCGAAGCCGAGAACGCGCGCGGCGAGGAATTCGGCGAAGACCGGCTGACATACAACATTCATATGGGCGCGGGCCAATCGCCGGCCATGCTGCTGCAGCGCATCATGGGCGACGTCGACAACTTCGTGGGCACCGCGCCGCAGCATGACGATGTGACCTGCGTGCTGCTCAAAGCGGTGTGATCAAAGCCTTCACATACTGGCTCAAGCGGAGCCGGCTGTTCTTCACCAACTGGCGCGCGATGGAGCAACAGCGATACTGGGAACAGACCATGGCGACCGAACGCTATGCCGATCCCAAACGGCTGCTTCGCTTCGGCGCCAAAGCCTATTCGCAAAACGATGAAGACGGCATCCTCGCCGAAATCTTTCGGCGCATCGGCGCGCCGAGCAAAACATTTATCGAAATCGGCACTGGCGCGGGGCTGGAAAACAATACGCTCGCATTGCTGTTGCAAGGATGGCGCGGGCTGTGGATCGATGGCGATAAATCCAAGGTGGCTCGAGCGCGGTCGCGGGTCGAAAACTATGTTGCCTCGGGCCAGCTACGCATCGAGGGGAGATTCGTAACGCGGGAGAATGCCGACAAACTACTGCTGAAGCTGGGGCCCGGCACTGAACCCGACCTGTTGAGCATCGATGTGGATGGCAACGACTACCACGTCTGGCAGGCGGTGCAATCGATCTCTCCCCGGGTTGTGGTGGTGGAGTATAACGCCTCATGGTTTCCACCGATGTCGCTGGCCATCACCTACCAGGAGCGCTTTGAGTGGAAAGAGAACACCTACTTCGGTGCCAGTTTGAAGGCACTGGAGCTACTCGCCGAGCGTAAGGGATACCATCTGGTTGGCTGCTGCTTCGCAGGAGCGAATGCGTTCTTTGTGCGCGCCGATCTGTGTGGATCGCATTTCTCGGAGCCGTACACCGCCGAAAATCACTACGAGCCTGCGCGCTACTGGATGCTGCGCACCGCTGGACATCCGCCAGGCGTCGGGCCAGTCGAGAGAGTTGAATAAGCTTGGGCTGCGGAGAAGTTATTCTGCGGCTTTCGCGAGCAGTCCATTGACTGCCGACAAATTGGCCACGAGCTGCTTCGGAAATCCGTGACGATGCTGCAGGTAAGCCGGATCGTTGTAGGTCAGCCAGACTTTGCCGTCGGCGTCTTGCCACACCAGGGCCTTGAGGGGAAGGTCAATAGCGACGGATGGCGCCGCTTGCATCAGCGGCGTTCCACCTTTCGGGTTCCCGAAGATCAGCAGCTTGGTGGGAGGCATTTGCAGGCCGGCTTTCTCGGCCTCGCCGCTGTGATCGATGACTGCAAAAAGCTTAATGTTCTTTTCGCTGAGAAGTTCTTGAAGCCGTTGCACGGTATCATCGACCGAATGCTGACTTGGTAAGTGAATGAGGCCGTTGTCGCGATCTTTATCCATAAAAGAAACTCCTGCAAAGATGGGAACCGCACTGCTGGGAAGAACGTAAACTATAGCGCTAAAGCGCATCTGGTTGGTTAAAAGATGACCGTCTCCGCACCGACCGCGAAGCACGACCGCAAGCCTGAAACTTCCTACCGTTCCGATCTGGCGATCCTGATCCTGATCGCGGTGGCCACAGTAGTCGTGCACCAGATCGTCGGCAATCGCTATGGGATTCACCGCGACGAACTGGCCACGCTTGACGACGCTCGCCACCTGGCCTGGGGCTACGTCGCTTATCCGCCGGTAACGCCGTTTTTCGGACGTATTTCGCTGGAGCTGTTTGGCACCTCGATCCGAGGGTTCCGCTTCTTTGCCAATGTGGCGCTGGCCATCGTGGTGGTGCTCGCTGGGTTGATAGCGAGAGAGATGGGTGGACGACGCGGAGCGCAGTTGGTTGCCGCGGTGGCAGTGGTTCCGTACTGCCTGGGCGCAGGGCAGCTGATGCAGTACGTGGCGTTCGACGCGCTGGCGTGGGTGCTGGCGGCGTATTTCGTGGTTCGGTTGCTGAGCACAGAAGACGCACGGTGGTGGATGGCCATCGGCGCGTCGATTGGTCTTGGCATGCTCACCAAGTGGACGATGGGCTTCTTCGCGGTGGGAATTGCCGGAGCCGTACTGCTCACCGATGCGCGGCGATACCTGAGAAACAAGTGGCTGTGGATTGGGGCTGCGCTGTCGATTCTGATTTTCCTGCCCAACCTGCTGTGGCAGGCACAGAATCACTTCATCTCGTTGGATATGCTGAAGCATATCCACGAGCGCGATATCCGCCAGGGACGCACGGCATACTTCTTGCCGCAGCAACTGGAGCTTGCCGGGGTTCGCATCGTGCTGGCCCTGGCGGGACTGTACTACTGCCTGATCACACCTGCGGGCAGACGCTTCCGCATGCTCGGCTGGATGTTCCTGATCACGCTGACGCTCTTTGTGGTGGCGCGCGGACGCTGGTATTACATGGGGCCCGCGTATCCCATGCTGTATGCAGCGGGCGCGGTGTGGGGTGAGGGTTGGGTGGCAACCATGTCCCGGAGCAGAGCCATGGCGGTTCGCGCTATAGCGTGGGTGGCGCTAGCATTTGAAATCGTCGTAACCAGTGCATTCTTTCTGCCGCTGGCGCCGCTGGGAACGAAGTGGTGGCAGGCCGCGGCAGAAGTGCAAGGAGACCACAAAGAGGAACTTGGCTGGCAGGAGTTAGTGCAGGAAGTTGCCAGGATTCGCGATTCACTCTCGCCGCAGGAGCGCGAGCACCTGGCGATTCTGGGTACGAACTACGGTGAGGCAGGCGCAGTCGATCTTTATGGGCCAAAGTATGGATTGCCGCCGGCGATCAGCGGAGTGAACTCCTATTGGGTGCGCGGCTACGGTAATCCCGAGCCGCAGACAGTCATCATTCTTGGACTGAGCCAGAAGTATATGAATGAGCACTTCACCTCGTGCCGGCTGGATGGGCACACGCCCAATCCCCATAACGTGATCAACGAAGAGACGGGCGACCATCCTGACATCTATGTCTGTGGGCCTCCAAAGGCTGGCTGGTTGGAATTCTGGAAGGACTTCCGGTACTTCGGGTGAAGAGCGCGGGTGTTCATCAACTCTAGCGCCCGCGCCTGGTTGCCCGGGCAATCCGCCCAGCTCTACCCGAAATTCGAGTTTGCGGCAACCTTGTTTAAGAGCACTGTCGCCCATTCACTCGTAGCGCAGCGCCTCCATGGGATCAATGCGTGAGGCACGAGCTGCGGGAATGTAATTCGCCAGCAGCGCGACCAAGGTGAGTACGACAGCGTCGAGCAGCGCGACCCCCAGATCGGTTGGGCGCACCTGGAACAGCAGCGACGAGAGGAACTGAGCAAGCAGGAACGATATAGCCATTCCGCAAAGCAGACCTACGGCAACCACCGCCAACCCTTGCCGCAGAACCATCCGTTGCACGTCGCCGCGGGCTGCGCCGAGCGCCATCCTGATGCCCAACTCGCGCGTGCGCAGCGTCACCGCGTACGAGATAACGCCGTAGAGGCCGACGGCGGCGAGCAGGATCGCCAGTCCTCCGAATAAACCCAGCAGCAAAAGCGTGTACCGGCGGGTTGCGAGACTCTGGGCGACGTAGTCTTGCAAGGGACGCACGTGGTGAACTGGCAGGTTCGGGTCGACGGCGAGGAAGGCCCGGCGAACTGCGCTGTCCATCAGCTTCGGGTCTCCCGTGGTGCGGGCCACAAGGTTGTAGGCGAAGTTGATGTCCTGAGCTTCCGCGATATAGGCCTCCATGCGCGAAGGCTGATCGAGGCCATACTGGTGTACATCGCCGACGACGCCAACGATGGTCAACCACGGCTTGGAATCGTCGCGTCCTCCTAGTTGGATATGCCGGCCAAGAGGATCCTCGTTACCGAACACTGCGTGCGCGCCGGATTCGCTGATGAGCGCCACCCCGGGCGCACCCGCGCGGTCTGTGCTGGAGATCAATCGCCCACGCTTCAGCGGGATTCGCATGACGGAGAAGTAATCGGGAGAGACGGCGTAGGTATCGGGGGAAGGCGCTTCCGAATCGTTCTGCAGCGGACGATCCTGGATATGAAAGCCGCGTCGATCGCTGCTTGCCATGGGCAGGATGCTCACCATGGCTACACTTTCGATTCCGGGCGTAGCGCGCAGGCGTTCCATAGCCTGATCGTAGTAGGCCACTTCCGCCTCCGGATTCTTGTAGCGCGCGCCATAGGGATAAACGCCGGCCGTCAGTACGTTGTGCGGATCGTATCCCGGGTCGACATTCAGCAGTTGCAGCAGGCTCTTGCCCAGTAGACTCGCGCCGGCGAGGAGCGCAAAGGCGAGCGCCATTTCGACGACGACGAGTGCGCTGCGATATGTATTGTGCGCGCGAGAGTCAGTAGCGCGAGCGGCGCCCTTGAGTGCTTCAGCCGGTTCAGTACGGGCGGCGCGGAGTGCGGGGGCAATCCCGAATAGCACACCGGTCAGCACACTGGTGAGGAAGGCGAACAGCAATACTGGCTGGTCGATACGAACATCTTCAATGCGTGGAAGCTCAGCTGGGCCGAGGCGGTTCAAAGCGCTGACGCCCCAGAACGCGAGCAGGACACCGAGGAATCCGCCAAAGCAGGCGATCAGAAGATTCTCTATCAGCAACTGCCGCAGCAGTCGCGAGCGTTGCGCTCCCAGCGCGGCGCGAACCGCCATTTCCTGTCCGCGGCTGGTTGCACGAGCCAGCGAGAGGTGAGCGACGTTAGCGCACGCGATCAGGAGAACAAAACCTACAGCTCCCAGCAGAATCCACAGCGCTGTGCTTACGCGGCCGACGACGTAGTCCTGAACCGGTTGCATGCGAACGATGGTGCGCTCGGCGTAGTCCTTGGGATGTTCGCGGATGATGTCGCGCAGGATGCCGTTGAGTTCAGCGTTGGCCTGTTCGATGGTCACACCGCGCTTCATGCGGCCGACCATCTGCAAATGTTGGCAGCCGCGGCACGCCTCGGGAAGAGTCAGGTTATAGCCGAGCGGCGTGTAGATCTCGGGATTGTCGGTGAGGCCCGATCGCATGAATGGCCGGAAGTTCTCCGGCAGGACGCCGACAACCAGGTAAGAACGGCCGCTGAGGCGGACGTTGCGTCCGATGATCGCTGGGTCGCCTCCGAACCGGCGCAGCCAGAGGCCGTGGCTGAGAATGGCTTCGAAGCGTGTCTGCGGAGTATCTTCCTCCGGCTTGAACGACCTGCCCAGCTGCATGCGGGCGCCAAGGGTGTCGAAGTAGTCGTGGGCAACGCGCAAGCCGGACAGTAGCTCCGGCTCACCGTTCTCGACGATGGCGCCTCCGCCGTCGCGGAACAACGACATGTGTTCAAAGGAGTGGCTGCGCTCGCGGAGATCGTGAGCGGTGGTGAAGTCGAGGGTTTCCGGTATCCCGGTATCGGGCTCGCCTTCCGCTATCTTCACCAGTTGCGACGGCTCGCGGTAGGGAAGCTGGTCGAGCAGGACTGCCTTGACCACGCTGAAGATTGCCGTGGTAGCTCCAATGCCGAGCGCCAGAGTAGTGACCGTGACGATCGTGAACAGGGGAGACTTCCTGAACTGCCGAAGCGCGAAGACCAGGTCTTCCGTCACGGGACCTCCTCAAGCTGGGCGGAGCAACGGGACACGAACCCTGCGTTACAGGTGCAAGCCTGGGGCCATCCATCGGCGCATGATTTTCAATCGATTGCGAGTCTCTGCGTCGGGGAGTCTGTTATAGACCCGCGGTTCTCGTCCACAAGCGGACAGACTGACGCGGTCGGCAGATGGCTGCTAGGAACCGGACCAGGTAAGCCCGGGCGACGGGACCCATTGCCCCTCCCAGGCGGGAACGGAAACACGTTCGGAGACGAGCGGAGGCTTGCGCGCCCAGCAGACGACGGTGGTTCCGAACGGCAGATTGATGTGGTGCAGGGCTTGGCGTTCGCCATCCAGGAGCAACTTCATCGCCCCATTGGCAACGCGAGTGCTCCGGGTTGTCCGGCCGTCGGGAATGGTTGAGGTACGCAGAATGCTCTTTGCTATGCGCACCATCGCCAGCGGCAGGAAAGGCGCCGCGACGAAATAGGAGGCGCGCTGTACTTCGAAGCCAGAGGTGTTCAGCTTGCGGCGCAGTTCGCTGGTACGGTAGCGCCGGTAGTGTCCACGGCGCTCATCTTCGTCGCCCCAAAGAAAGGCATACGCAGGTACCGTCAGGCACAGCAGGCCTCCGTCTTTCAGGACGCGAAGCAATTCACGCAGGGCGATGCGGTCGTCGGACACGGACTGCAGGAAATCGCCGGCAACGATCACATCGAAGGAGTTGCTGGCGAAGGCGAGCTCATCGGAGGAAGAACAGACCAGGTTGGTTCTGCCGTGCAGTTGCTGGAAGGCCGCGCCTGCGAGCGTGCTGTGATGGTTGGCGACGCGAAAGGCTGACGGCTGCTCGAATGCAAGCTCGGCGGTGCCGCCCATGTCGAGAATGCGTGCTTCGCGTTTTCCACTCAGGGCCTGGCTGACGAACTCGCGCAATAAGCCGCGACGCGCAAGGTACCACCACGACGACAGCTCCCGCTCGTAGTCGACGAAATCGCGCGGAGTTTCCATGAATGCGGCGCGCCCTATGTTGCCATTGTAAGCGATGCTGGTTGGGGGGACGGCAGAAGCGTTTGGCGGAACGTGTTCCAAGAAAAAGGGGGGTCTTTCTTGCGCTCGACCTGTACGCCTGAAGGCGTACTCCACCCGTCTGAAGGTATTCCACCCGTCTGTGGCACTAATCCCAGATCTTATTGTGCCGCCGTCGTCCGGCCCACGGCGGAGCGAAAGTATTCCAGGGACATCTCCAACCCAGTGCGAAGGTCGATCTTCGGCTCCCACCCCAGCAGTTGTTTGGCTTTGGTGATGTCGGGGCGGCGCTGCTTGGGATCGTCCTGGGGAAGCGGCTCAAATCGAATCCGGCTCGTCGAGCCGGTAACCTCGAGGACCTGCTTGGCGCACTCCAGCATCGTGAACTCCGTAGGGTTGCCGATGTTCACGGGTCCGTGCTCCGCGGATTTCGACAGCGCCAGGATGCCGGCGACTTCGTCGCTGACATAGCAGAAACTACGGGTCTGCAGTCCGTCGCCGTAAACCGTGAGGTCTTCGCCGCGCAGCGCCTGCTTCATGAAGTTGGAGATCACCCGGCCGTCGTTGAGTCTGCAATCGCGGTCCGTAGGTATTGAAGATGCGCACGATGTGGGTGTCGACCTTCTTGTAGCGGTGGTACGCCATGGTCAGCGCCTCGGCAAAACGCTTGGATTCGTCATAGACCGAACGCGGGCCGATCGGGTTCACATGTCCCCAGTAGGTTTCTTTCTGAGGATGCTCCAGCGGATCGCCATAACATTCCGAGGTCGAAGCCAGGAGGAACTTCGCGTGATACTTGTGCGCGAGTTCCAGGCAATTCATGGTGCCCAGCGAGCCGACCATGAGCGTCTCGATGCCGTGCTCCATGTAATCGACGGGACTGGCGGGCGAAGCGAAATCGAAAACGTAGTCGACCTTGTCCGAGATCGAAGGGCTGGCAGATGTCCTGCTCGAGAAGCTCGAACCTTGGCTCCGACGATAGGTGGGCGATGTTGTACCTGCTGCCGGTGAGGAAGTTGTCGGCGCAGACGACCTGGTGTCCCTCCGCGCAACAGCGCGTCGCAGAGGTGCGACCCGAGAAATCCAGCTCCACCGGTTACAAGTATTCGCATAGGTCGGTCGATTCGGGCCGCTACTTAGCAGTTGGCCCGGGAACATTTGGCAGCCTCACTCAGATTCGCGGAAACTCGTAAACGCTCGCGGACTGAAGTGCGCTCGCGTACGCAAAATTACGGGCGGATCGGCACGACCGAAGTCGTGCCCTGACGCAAAGCTCTGAACCGAGTTCCTGGCGACATGCGAAGCCGTTTGCCCGTCACAGAATATGCCAACTCCCGATTCTATAATCGATGGTCGCCCAGAAACGAGGGTTCTATGCCGGATCGTTCCGCAGATCTGTTGATTATCGGCGGCGGCATCGTTGGACTGGCAACTGCACTTGAGGCCGTCACGCGCTTCCCAGGGCTGCGGCTGATCGTTCTCGAAAAAGAAAGGGAAGTTGCGGCGCACCAGACCGGGCACAACAGCGGCGTCATCCACTCAGGCCTTTATTACCGCACTGGATCACTGAAGGCGAAAAATTGCGTTGCCGGCGCGGCTTCGATGAAGCAGTTCTGTCGCGAGCATGGCATCGCGTTCGAGGAATGCGGCAAGCTGGTCGTTGCTACCAGCCCCGAAGAAATGCCTCGGCTGGAGCAACTGCATCAGCGTGGCATTGCAAATGGAGTACCGGGACTGCGGATGCTCAGCCGCGAAGAGTTCCGCGAGATTGAGCCTCATTGCGAAGGCATCTCCGCTCTGCACGTTCCCTCGACCGGGATTGTCGATTATGTTGCGGTCACGCAGAAGTACGCTGAGCTGATCGAGCGTGCCGGGGGAGAAATTGTTTGCCGCGCGAAGGTGACGGGGCTCGGTCGCGATGGCTCCAGCAACGTAGTCGAGTCGACTCCTGGGACGTTTCGCGCGACGAATCTCATCAACTGCGCCGGACTTTACAGCGATCAAATCGCCAAGCTCGCCGGAGTTCCGATCGAGTTGCAGATTATTCCTTTCCGGGGAGAGTACTACGAAATTCGGCGGGAGCGGCGACACTTGATCAAGAACCTGATCTACCCGGTCCCCGATCCGCGATTCCCCTTTCTGGGCGTGCACTTCACCCGTCGAGTGAACGGAAGTGTGGAGGCGGGCCCGAATGCGCTGCTGGCCTTGCGTCGTGAAGGCTACACCGGCGCGGCGCCGGATCTAAGTGAGGCGGTGGAGGTTTTATCGTTTGAAGGTTTCTGGAAAATGGCGCGCAAGTACTGGCGCAAGGGCGCCGCTGAACAGTATCGCGCTTTGATAAAGAGCGCCTTCGCCGCCGAGACTGAAAAAAATGGTTCCTGCACTGACGGAAGCCGATCTTGCGGCGGGCGGTTCAGGAGTACGGGCCCAGGCTGTCGACCGACAGGGCAATCTGCTTGACGATTTCCACTTCGTCCATGCTCCAGGGATGATTCATGTGTGCAACGTTCCCTCGCCCGCGGCGACCGCGTCGCTCGAAATTGGTCGCGAGGTAGTCGACATGGTGGAGGAACGCTTTGAGATGCGAGCTGCGGCGCTACGCTAGTTCCCACCGGTACGAAGGTGCATGAGATAGCTGCCCTTTAGTAACCTGCTGAACGCTTTGCTGTGACCGCTATCACTGAGCCTGATCGTGGGTGCATGGAATATTACAAATAATTCACCGCCGTTGCTCAGGCATTGTAAGACGAGGATCTTCGGTACCATCCTTGCGGCGCCGCGTTGGAGATCGGCCCTCGACACGCAGTCATTCTGTTGAAGTGCTATTGCTGAGGCTTCCGGCTGTTCTTTGATCGTGCGGGTGATTTCGACCCGTCCGGGAGCTTTGCAACTCATGTTGCAGTCGAGGAGCCGTCATTGCATCCGTCAACTAAGCGGGCATTTTCCAATGCACCTCCTGTACGTTCTAGTGCCGACCATGTTTCGAATCGACATTTCGGCCACATGGGCGGCATCACACCAACCGGCGTCCATACTAGTGGTGTACCGCCCACACCGGATCCGATTTGCGGCCGAGGTCTGGAGGAGATCGATCCTTTCCTTGGCGCCAGTCGAGTCATCCAGAGGCTGCGCGATTTCGCATGCAAGGTAGCCATTTCAGACAGCCCGCTGCTTGTTCTCGGTGAAACCGGTTCCGGAAAAAGTGTGCTGGCGAATTGGCTGCACGCCAACAGCAATCGCAAGCACGAAGAATTTCTTGACTTGAACTGTGCAGGTCTGGATCGCGAATTCCTGGAGACTGAACTTTTTGGCCACGAGAGAGGGGCGTTCACCGGCGCCGTGGCGGCCAAGCCGGGACTGCTGGAAATAGCCAATCACGGCACAGTGTTTCTGGATGAGATCGGCGACGTCGATTTGCAAGTCCAACCCAAGCTCCTCAAGGTGCTGGAGACTGGAAGGTTTCGCAGGCTGGGCGACGTTCGCGACCGCTTCGCTGACGTCCGGCTGATCTCTGCCACACACCGTGATCTGGGACAGGAGGCGTGCGAAGGGCGATTCCGGCCGGACCTCTTCTATCGAATCAATAGTCATTGTGCTGGAAGTTCCTACTCTGCGCTCTCGTTGCGAGGATATTCCACTGTTGGCTAACCGGCTATTGCGATGCATGGCGGTTCAAGGCGAGACGATCGAGCTGGATGGCTCGGCCATGGAAGTTCTGTGCAGGTATCCGTGGCCGGGGAACATTCGCGAACTCCGCAATGTGCTGCAACGTGCGCTGCTGCTGGCCGAGAACAACATAATTACTGCGCGCGAGTTGCAATTTTTCCCTGCGCGCTTTAAGCGATATGCCTCCACGCTCGCCTTCAGGTGCCGACCTCACCTTGCGTGAGATGGAGAAGACGCACATCGCCACCGTGCTGGCGCAGGAATTTGGTTCCATTCAGAGGGCCGCAAAGTCGGCTTGGCATCCCGCGCAGCTCCTTATACAACAAGCTGAATCGATTCGGTATTTGTAACGAAAGAATCTAAGAGAGAAAATAAAAGGGCGGAATCCCGAACGGAAGCGCAGCGCCCAGTTGCACATCCGAAATAAGACCGTGAGGTCCGGAATCCCGCCAACCGGTAAAGCTAAACTCTACCCAAGGAGGAGATGCTAACACTGCAGAACTCTGTCTGGCAAGGCCGTATCAATTGAGCTAGCAACGCGATTGTTGCATTCCCAGATTGAGTTTGCGAATACCCCTTCTGCCGTAGAGCTGCTACCACTTCTGTCGTATCGCGCGACTCATGTTCCAATTTGGACGGCTTCATCGCGGTGCTCAATAATGCTCCGTTCGTGGCAGAGCGACGACATTTCCTGCCCTAATAGCTGAATGACCTGCAGGCAGAGGTCAGGGCGAGAACGCAAAAATTCCTGCGCCGCGTGTGCTGGTACGAAAGTGAATTCGACAGCGCCGATGGCTTATACCGAGTAGCAGCAGTGATCGCAAGCTCAACGAGGAGGACAGGCCAATGAAGGAGCCTGCCTCGAGTTCGCGTAGCTGCAGCGCCTTGCCGTCGTGGGAATTCATCGACACACGCGCTGAGCCAGAGCGCAAAATGTAAATGCCTTTGCCCGGCTCGCCTTCCGTCACGACGCGATCGCCAGAGCGGAACGAGACTGCCTGCCCGATAGACTCCAACTCCCTGATCAGACCCGCTATTCACCTGCGAGTTCACAATGTCCACCGTTCTGGCTGTTCTTCCTGCAACGATCTGGCTTATGTTTTGTACATCGGGAAGGGGACGCCGTGGTGTGATGTCCCTCACAGGTACATGTGATTAGGTCGGAGGCGGATCGCGTACGCGGCCTCCAGCGAAAAGGGCGCGCAATCATCGAAATGGGTTATCGAAATAAGTTAAGGTAGTTGCAATGGATACTGTTGCCGCCAATATCCCTGGGCTGAACAACGAGGAGATCCTTCGCTACTCGCGTCACCTGATCCTGCCGGAGGTTGGCATGGAAGGGCAGCTCAAGCTCAAGCAGGCGAAGGTGCTATGCATCGGCGCGGGAGGATTGGGTTCGCCACTGGCGCTCTATCTGGCAGCCACGGGAGTCGGCACGCTCGGCATAGTTGATTTCGACGTAGTTGATTTCACGAATTTGCAACGCCAGATCATCCACACGACGGCCGACGTTGGGCGTAAGAAGCTTGACTCAGCCGCTGAGAGCATTGCCGCCATGAATCCCAATGTCAATGTCCGCAAATTCGAAACCCGATTGACCAGCGCTAATGCGATCGAGATCTTTCAGGATTTCGACATCATTGCCGACGGAACGGACAACTTTCCCACGCGCTACCTGGTGAACGATGCTTGCGTGCTCACGGGCAAGCCGAATGTGTATGGTTCGATCTTTCGCTTCGAAGGGCAAGCCAGCGTCTTCGCCACGAAAGAGGGCCCCTGCTATCGCTGTCTGTATCCCGAGCCGCCTCCGCCGGGCATGGTGCCGTCGTGCGCCGAGGGCGGAGTGCTGGGCATTTTGCCGGGACTGGTCGGAGTGATTCAGGCGACCGAGGCGATCAAGCTGATTCTCGGATTAGGCGAAACATTGGCTGGACGTCTGCTGATGATCAATGCTCAGACCATGCGCTTTCGCGAGCTGAAGCTGCGCAAGAATCCCGAGTGCCCGGTGTGCGGGGCGCATCCTACGGTGACGAGAACTCATCGACTACAATCAATTTTGCGGCATACGCGGAGAAGAAGAAGGGAGCAGCAACGACGATGGCCGACATGACTGTCGAAGAACTAAAGCGCCGGATGGATGCCGGCGAGAAAATTTTTGTCCTCGACGTGCGTGAACCGCACGAATACCAGATCGCCAATATCGGCGGGCACCTCATCCCGCTGAACGATCTGCCCAAGCGCGTGGGAGAACTCGATGCCAGTCGCGAGATCGTCGTCCATTGCAAGATGGGCGGCCGCAGCGCCAAGGCGGTCGACTTCCTGCGACAGTCAGGCTTCGCAACGTGCATAACCTGGCAGGCGGCATCAATGCATGGGCCGAGCGCGTCGATCCGAAGGTACCGAAGTACTAAGGAGCCTCCTGAATTTTTCATGGAGCAACGAACCGTGTGCTTCTTTTTAGTCATCTACTGGACTGAAAAGAGCAGTTCACCTTTGGTAAAACGGACTGCGGCTCTGCCAGGGAGCGAGCACAAAGCGGTGAACACTTGGAAAGTAACAGGTAAGGCGGAATGAGCACCTTCAGAGTGTGGTTTGTTAACAAATACGGTGGGCTGAATAGCTATGTAGCAGATATGGCGACTGAGGCCGACGTGAGAGCAGACGCGGAACATAGGGGCTTCGTAGTACAGTCCGTGGTCAACCTGAGCGAGGCTACGGATAACTTTGACCCACTGCTTGAGGAGTTCGGCACGGGGGCGGTGACGATAGGAATGCCGCCCGACGGAATTGTTAGCTAAGCTTTTCCCCCGCAAGGAAACCAAGCCTGTTGGTCGTTACGCCGGCATTTAAAGTACGTTTCGGTTAATTCATTCGCAGTCGGCAAGGCACTCTTACAAACTACATATAAAACAGGCTCAGCCGCGGCACGTTATATTGCTCCAGCAGCCGCTTCTGCACGTATTGCTTGTGCAGTTGCTCGATTTGCGGAGCGGTCATCTTGCTGCGATAGGGCGCCAGATCACGATCGGCTTCGCTGCGCACGTTGAATAACGCTTCGTCAGGCGTCGCGGCCAGCAGAGCTGCCAACAGCTTTTCCTCGCTCACCGTCAGCCGGCGCTCCAGGTCTTCCATCGGCGGAGCCGATCGCCTTGCTCAACGGCATCCGCCAGGCCGCGCAAGGTGTTGAGCCGCTTCTTCGGCCACGATTGCGCCGCTGGCTCCGGCAAGCTGCGCGTTCCAACTGCATCGGCGTTGTGCGCGAGAAACTCCGCAACCGCGCCTGATCCAGCCCGGCATCGGCTTTCTTTCGGCAGGCGAGGCGCCGACCGCGGCTTCCTTCAACTCCTCCGCCGAGGCCAGCACTTCCTGAGCACAATAGGCGAGGCCATTCACTTTGCGCGTGCGGCGCGGACGACGCTCCCACTTCTCGAAGCTGGTGTCGATGCCGCGCAGCACCGCCTCCAGCGGAATGCCGGCATCCTTCCAGGTCTCCATCAGCGCCCAGTCGAGCGGCGACAGGATGAGCAGCGTGCCGCGGCGCCGCTGGAAGTGCTCTTCGATTTCGGTGAAGTAGTTGAAGTAGTTTTCCACGGCAAGGTAAGATTGAACCACGGATGCGTGCACTGATGAACACAGATCAGATCGAGCTTTAGCCTCCTGATCCGTGTGAAGTCTGTGCCAATCGTGGCTTCAGCGTTGATTCGCAGTCTGAGTCAGCTGCGCTTCGCAGCCGCGTCGGCGCGAGAGGGTTCAGTCCTTCGCCTGAGAGTTCTGCCGGCGAGCTGTGACCTGGTTGCGCTCGTAGATGATTCGCAGGCCGTCGAGCGTAAGCAAATCGTCGATCTCGCGAATGTACTTGGAACCCCGCCCATCAGCGACGCCAGACCGCCGGTCGCGACCACCGTGCACGTCGCCACCCATCTCGGCAATCAGCCGCTCAAGAATGCCGTCGATCAATCCCAGGTATCCGTAGTAAAGGCCGGACTGCACGCTGTTAACGGTATTGGTCGCCAGCACGCGCGGAGGCTTGCGGATGTCGACGCGCGGCAGCCGAGCGGTGCGCGAGAACAGCGCGTCGGCCGAAATGCCGATGCCCGGCGTAATCACGCCGCCCAGGTATTCGCCTTTCTGCGAGACGACATCGAACGTAGTCGCCGTGCCGAAGTCGACGATGATGCACGGGCCGCCAAACTTCTCGAACGCCGCGACGCTGTTGACGATGCGGTCGGCGCCCACTTCCGCGGGATTGTCGTAGTGCACCGGCATGCCGGTCTTCACGCCCGGCTCGATGAACAGCGGCTTCGATCTGAAAATAGCGCTCGCAGACCTCGCGCAGCGTGGAGTCCAGCGGCGGCACGACGGACGAGATGACGATGCCCTGCACCGACGCGACCTCGAGCCCGTTCATCGCAAAAGATTGCGAAAGAGCACGCCGTACTCGTCGACGGTCTGCGTCTTGGTGGTGGTGACGCGCCAGTTCGCGATCAGCGCGGCCGTATTGCGCGCCGCCGTGTCGCCAGGCTGCGGCTCGAAGACGCCGAGCACCGTGTTGGTATTGCCGACATCGAGAACTAGAAGCATTGTTTCTTTCCCATCTACTCGTCAACAGCGCGAACCATCGCCGGACAACACCGTGCGCAGACCCGCTTGCCGTGCGCACCAGCAGAAACCCGCGTTCGTCGAGGCCTTCGGTGACGCCCTCGATAGCCGGGCTCCTCCTCGACACGAACGTAGCGGCGAACGAGCAAACGAGGAGCGTTGCTTCGAAGTTCGCGAAGGATTGCGGCGCGCGATCTGCGGGATCGGCGATCAGAACTTGCGGTATGCGCTGTCGAGCGATTTTAGCAGAGCCGCGGTGAGCTCCACGCGCGACCACTCGCGTCCACCTTCCATGCGCAGCGAGGTCGCGATCGGGCTCCAGCTCGCCCGCGAACGACGCGTGATTCACGTTGATGCCGATGCCGATCACGACATAGCGAACCCGCGTAGGCTCGGCATTCATCTCGGTGAGGATGCCGCAGAACTTCTTGCCGTTGAGCAGCAGATCGTTGGGCCAGCGCAGGTCGGGATGCAGGCCCGTGATCTGCTCGAACGCGCTTGCGGCGACGAGATGCCCGCCATCAGCGAGAGGAGCAGCGCGTCGGCCGGAGACAATGGCGGGACGCAACACGACCGAGCAGTAGATGCCCACCGACTGCTGCCGAATCCCAGGTGTGACCGCCGCGCCCGCGCCCGGCAGTCTGCTGCTCGGCAACAAAGACGGCGCCTTCGGGCTCGCCCGCGGCGCGCGGCCTGCATGGCCTCGACGTTGGTCGAGCCGATGCGGAAGTAGTGATGAATGCGGGAGGCGAAGGTTTGTCCCTGCACCAGCGGGCCGAGAATGTCGGGAAGCAGAAGTCGGGCACGGCTTCCAGTTGATATCCGGTGGCGGGGTGGCCGGCGATCTGCACACCCAGCTCG
This sequence comes from uncultured Acidobacteriaceae bacterium, assembly GCA_963758835.1. GTDB lineage: Bacteria > Acidobacteriota > Terriglobia > Terriglobales > Acidobacteriaceae > CAVVDY01. The sequence continues at coordinate 62,833 of CAVWWZ010000011.1, forward strand.
CGCAGATGCTGCACCGCGCGCCAGACCTCGGAGCGGCTGGTGCCGAGCTCTTCGGCGATGCGCGTGCCGCTGATGACGACGGTGGCGTTGTCGCTCAGCAGGCGAACGATGCTGGCCGCAGAGCGTGAATCAGTAGCTTCCATTACGCCGGCTGCTATGCGCATGCTCAGATCGACCGCCGGCACCGAATGCGTCAGCGCGCCGACGGAGATGAAGTCCACGCCGGTCTCGGCGTAGGCGCGAATGTTCTCAGAGGTCGTGATCCGCCCGAAGGCTTCCAGCGGGACTTTGCGGTCGAGGCTCGCTACGCGCTCGACGGCCTGGCGCACCTGTTCGGGCGTCATGTTGTCGAGCAGCACGGCTTCGGCGCCGTGTTCCAGCGCCTGCTCGAATTCTTCCAGCGAGCGCACTTCGATCTCGATCGTCTCCGAGCCGCGGCGGTTGCTGCAGCGCGCGCTCCAGCGCCGGCACAGCGCCGCCGGCCAGCGCGATGTGATTGTTCTTGATGAGAATGCCGTCGCTCAGGTCGAGACGATGATTGTGGCCGCCGCCGCAGCGTGACGGCGTATTTGTCGAGAAGACGCAGGCCGGGCGCGGTCTTGCGGGTATCGAGAATGATGGTCTTGGTTCCGGCGACGGCGTCGACGTAGTGGCGCGTCAGGGTGGCGATGCCGCTCATGCGCTGCATGATGTTCAGGATCACGCGCTCGCAGGACGAGGATGACGCGCGCATTGTGCACGATGACGGCGACGGATTGTCCCTTGCGCAGGCGCACGCCATCGAAGATTTCGGTGTGGCTGATGACCTCGGGATGCGAGGTGACGGTGCCGTCGAGCTGCCGCGAAGACGTCGAGGATGCGGTGAACGCAGCCCAGGCCGGAGAGCACGCAGTCCTGCTTGGCAAGGATGGTGGCCGAGGCGCGCTGGTTCGGCATCGATGCAGGCGTAGGTGGTGGCGTCGCGCGTGGCGCGGTCTTCCTGCAAGCGCGTTCTCCAGAGATTGCGGTGATCCTGCGGCTTGTCCAATCCACGCAGCTATCGTTGGCCTCCTCGGATGCAATCTCGTACTTGTCGCTCGACGCGAAGTTCGCCTTCATCCAACACGCCTATGCATCCAGTTCGCAGCGCAGCCTTGGCCTTCTCGACCAGCACCTCGACTTCGCCCTTGCGCTTCTTCAAGCCCTCGACAACGTTCGCCGGGCCTTCGCAAGGAACGCTTCGTTGTTCAACTGCGCCGTTCGCGCGCGTCAACTCCTGCGTCAGCTTAGTCAGTTCTTTGGTCAGGCGCTCGCGTTCGGCGGCGACATCGATCTTGCGCTCGTAGATGACCCGCACATCGAAGCGCGCCGTGCTGCGCGCGCCGGCGGCCTTGGCCAGCGACGATTCGACGAAGGTCATGCCCTCGACGTTCGCCAGCCGCTCCAGCGCGCCGCGATTGCGCTCGATCAGCGCGCGAATTGTCGGCGTCGGCGAAGATCTCGATCGGCAACTTCTGCTTGCGGCTCGACCTTCAGCTCGGCCCGGATGTTGCGCACGCTGACGATCAGGTCCTGCAGGATCGCCATCTCGGTTTCGGCGTCGGCGTCGATCTGCGCTCGTCGGCCTGCGGATAGCGCGCCAGCGCGATCGACTTGCGCCGGCGGCTTGCCGTCGTAGACCGCATGCCAGAGCTCTTCGGTGATGAACGGCATGAACGGCGACAGCAGCCGCAGCGCGCCTTCGAAGATGCTGATCAGGTTCGCGTAGGCGGCGCGCGCCTGCTCGCGATCGTCGCTGCCAGCCGCGGCTTGATCAGCTCCAGGTACCAGTCGCAGTACTCGCCCCAGAAGAAGTGATAGACCACGTGCGCCGCTTCGTGGAAGCGGTAGGTCTCCAGCGCTTCGTCGATCTCCTGCGCCACCCGGTTGAAGCGCGAAAGAATCCAGCGGTCTTCGAGGCGTCTTGCAGCCGGAGAACCCTGGCAGACGCCGGCTTCGAGCAGCTGAGGATCGGCAGCCGAGCTGACTTGAACTCCGCCAGCGACCACAGCCCGCTTCCTGCGCCCGGTCCACGTTCATGAACAGGAAGCGCGCGGCGTTCCAGATCTTGTTGGCGAAGGCGCGATAGCTCTCGGTGCGGCTCTCGCGAGAAGGCGATGTCGGTGCCCGGGCGCGGCCATCGCGGCCAGCGTGAAGCGCACGGCATCGGTGCCGTACTTCTCGATGATCTCGATGGGGTCCATCACGTTGCCCTTGGTCTTCGACATCTTCTGGCGCTCGGCATCGCGCACCAGCGCATGGATGTACACGGTGCGGAAGGGCACGTCGCCGTGCTTGTGTCCGCGCATGAAGTGGCAATTCATCATGATCATGCGCGCCACCCAGAAGAACAGGATGTCGAAGCCGGTGATCAGCAGCGACGTGGGATAGAACGCGTCGAGGTCGGGCGTCTTGTCCGGCCAGCCCAGCGCGGAGCACGGCAGCAGTCCCGACGAGAACCAGGTGTCGAGCACGTCGCTGTCCTGCTCAAGATGCGCGCCGCCGCACTTCGGCACTTCGCCGGCGCCTCGCGCGCAACGATGATTTCGCCGCAGTCCTTGCAGTGCCACGCCGGAATGCGATGTCCCCACCACAGCTGGCGCGAGATGCACCAGTCGTGAATGTTGCGCATCCACTCGAAGTAGGTCTTGGTGTAGTTCTCGGGCACGAACTTGATTTCGCCCTGCTCGACGGCTTCGATGGCGCGGTCGGCCAGCGGCTGAATCTTCACGAACCACTGCGTCGAAAGCCGCGGCTCGACGATGGTCTTGCAGCGATCGCACTTGCCCAGCGGAACCACGTAGTCCTTGGTGCCGACCAGGAAGCCGCCGCTCTCCAGATCTTCCAGCACCTTCTGCCGCGCCTCGAAGCGGTCGAGACCCTGTGTACGGGCCGGCGTTCTCGTTCATCTGCGCGACTTCGTTCATCACGTCGATCTGCGGCAGGTTGTTGCGCAGGCCGGCTTCGAAGTCGTTGGGATCGTGCGAAGGCGTGACCTTCACCGCGCCGGTTCCGAACTCGGGATTGGCGAGGATGTCGTCGGTGATGATCGGGATCTCGCGATTCATCAGCGGCAGCATAACGTTCTTGCCATGCAGATGCCGGTAGCGCTCGTCGCTGGAGTTCACGGCGACGGCGGTGTCGCCCAGCATGGTCTCGGGACGCGTGGTGGCGACGACGATGTACTCGTCCTTGGACTGCCGACCACCGGGTAGCGAATCTCGTAAAGCTTGCCCTGCGTGTCTTCGTGCACAACTTCCAGGTCGGAGACGGCGGTGATGCAGCGCGGGCACCAGTTGACGATGTACTTGCCGCGATAGATCAGCCCTTCTTCGTACAGCCGGACGAAGGCCTCGCGCACCGCGCGCGACATGCGCTCGTCCATGGTGAAGTACTCGCGCGACCAGTCGACCGAGGCGCCGAGCCGCTTCATCTGCTTGCAGGATCACGCCGCCGTAGTGCTGCTTCCAGTCCCACACGCGCTCGACGAAAGCTTCGCGGCCGATGTCGCGGCGGTTCTTGCCCTCGCTCGCGAGTTGGCGCTCCACCATCAGCTGCGTGGCGATGCCGGCGTGGTCGGTGCCCGGCAGCCACAGCGTGCGGAATGCCGCTGCATGCGCTTCCAGCGGACGATGATGTCGATCTCGGTGTGCTCCAGCATGTGGCCCATGTGGAGGTTGCCGGTGACGTTGGGCGGCGGCAGGGTCAGGGTGAAGGTCGGCTGGTCTGTGCCGGCGCGGGCGTTTCGACGTGGAACAGCTTTTCGCTGGACCCAGTATTCGGCCCAGCGCGGTTCGATCGCGCCCGGTTCATAGGCTTTAGGAAGATCGTGAGGCATGCAATCCGTTCGGAAGCTAAAGCTAATCTTCGATATTACGGTGCGCGAAAACAGTGGTCAAACAGTGCGAAGGATTACTCTCCCTATTCGTGGTGCCTGACGCACCGAGCCGCGTTTCTCCGGCACGTTGGGAAAGAGCGATTGAACGGGGGCACGTTCATCCTCACATCTATTGGACGCTGCTACAACATTGCCTTGTGTGAGCCATCCAAATAGTCCTTGACTCGCCCCCCGCCACCTGAGGCATACTCCCTTCCACTTTGGTCCTGGCGGCGCGTCGCGGTTCGCCCCGGCCCCATCCCGATTTCGACCCTCCTGAAAGGTAGACAGCTATGCCTCGAATCGCGCTCTGTCTCTCGCTGCTTTCGTTTGTGGTCATCGTCGCAATTGGCTCAGGGAAGCTCGGGCCGGCCACGGTCGCCAGTGCCAACGTCGCTGCGCCGTCCGATGATGATCACGACGAGGGTGACGGCTTCTCGCCGAAGGAGTGGGCGATCATTCGAAGTCTGTCTCCGCTGCCTGGCCTGCCGGTAGACACGACCAACAAGTATCGTGACTCGGACGCCGCCGCCCTGCTGGGCCAGAAACTCTTCTTTGAGCCGCGCCTTTCCGGCCCGATACAGGAGGGAACTCCCGCAGGAAGGCCAGCTGGGCAACATCGGCGACAAGTACAAGATCGCCTGCCGCAACTGCCACATGCCGGAGTCGAAGTGGCTCTACGATATCCGCTCCAACAATGGCGGCAAAATTCCCAATGCTACCGCGCTGGGCTCAGCCTGGATGACACGCAACGTGAGCAGCGTGGTGAACACGGTGTTCTACGTGCACGCCAAGTCGGAAGCGCACTGGCGCGAGAACGACGGCTATTCGGATTCGGAGTGGTTTGACGCGCAGAGCGAACCGGAAGGGCCGCCGGTTCAGAACGGAAGCCGGCTGCAGCTGGCGCACGTGATTTTCGAGCACTACTACAACGATTACAACGCGGGCTTCCCCGAGTGGCCGCTTGATGCAGGATTGGCCGATTACAACCGCTTTCCCGCGACTGGGTCGCCCTACACTGATTCTGCGAACTGGAATCGCTTGAGCGCGGGCGACAAGGAAATTGTCAACCGTGTCCTGGTGAATTACGGCAAGGCCATCGAGGCCTATTTGCGGAAGCTGGTTAGCCGCAACGCCGCCTTCGATCGCTTTGTTGCCGGCGACGACAACGCCATCAGCAAAGATGCGAAGAAGGGACTGAAGCTTTTCATCGGTAAAGCCGGATGTGTCGGTTGCCATAACACAGCGCTGTTGTCGGACGACGACTTCCACGTGATCGGGCTGCGCATTGACAAGAAACTGTCGCCGCATGCGGATCCAAAGGAAACGGGGAGACAGTTCAACCAGCCCTTGATTTGCGATCCGACGGTTGCCGATGGTGATTTCAACGTGAACGGACATTTCAGCGACGATCCCCACACCCGGCGCGACGGCAATTTTTGCAAACAGACGATTCCCGTTGGCCTATGGCGGACCAAAGGTCTTCGTCAAATAGCTGAAACGGGTCCATACTTTCGAGACGGGCAGGCTGCGACACTCGACGACGTAATCGAGTTCTACGACCGGGGCGGCGATCCGCAGGGCACGTTCCTGGGAGGGCCGAAGGAGATCAAGCCGCTGCACCTGTCGCATACAGAGAAGGACCGGCTCAAAGAGTTTTTGAAGACGCTGACGGGAGATCCGATCCCGTCACGGTATGTTCAAGACTTGCATAACCCATAGAGCTCGCATTGGCATCGCTCAGCACCCGGCAATGCTAAGATCTTGGGCCTGACGTAAGAACATCCATTTCCTAGAGGGTCGGAACCATGGATCGCAGACGGTCCCTGACTATGCTGGCCGGGTTAGCTCTGGCCTGGAAATCTATGCCTCTTATTGCAGATGACGCAGCCGCGAAAGGCCCGGTCATCGTTGCGGCCGGGCGCCGCGTCGATGCTCCCGATGCACAGGCTGCCCGCTTTCCTCCTGGCAATGTCGATGTGGTCCGGAAGAAAATTCGACAACTGTTTTCGCGGGAAAAGCCGATTGCCCTGGTGTGTTCGGGCGCTTGCGGTGCGGACTTGCTGGCGCTTCAAGTCGCTGGCGAGAGGCACATGAAACGCTATGTCCTTTTGGGGGCGGAGCCTGCAGAGTTTCGTAAAATGTCGGTGACCGACCGCCCCGGAGATTGGGGCAGACTATTCGACCAGGCCCTCAAGACATCTACCGTGGAAGTGCTCAAGGTTCCGGATGGGCAGGAGGGCTACTTGGACACAAACTTAAAGCTGCTGGATCGCGCGGAAGCCTTGGCCAAGCAGTTGGGAACTTCGGTGGAGGCGCTCGTCATCTGGAATGAACAATCGCGCGGCGCGGATGATGTCACTGATCATTTTCTACAGCAGGCAAAGCTGCGCAAGATGCCTGTGATGCAGATCTCGACGCTCTGAGGTCCAGCCCGCATCGAATGTCCGCCTCCAGTCCGTGGGCATACAGTGGTTTCGAAGTTGACACGCGCGAAGCCGAAGATCGCGAGAAGTGGTCGCATCGATCGCGCGAGAATATCCCCAGGAACGCGCCCATCACAGCGGTAATCGCGCCGCTCGCAGAACATCTTTTATGCCGTCTCTCACCGCTGGTATGCAGATTCGATAGCGGATAAAGATCGCACTCGCTCTGCTGCTCACCTTTGCACACTTTTTATGAATCGTTAGTTCGAGGTTTATCTCGCAGTGTGTCTAATCAATTGGAACGCAGAAAGGCGTTCACCACAATATGTCGACCCAGGAAGTTTTCGTTGATCAGTTTGCAAAGTTATTGCGCCACTACCACGAAGCGCTTTCACCGGAGCCGGAACAGCCAGCTGTGTCGTGGAAGAACGTACCCTCCGGCGAGTGTCAGCGGCTAGTTGCGGCCGCGCGTTTGGCAATACTGGAGCTGGAGACCAACGCCAAGATGGGCGAAGATGCGCGACGCTATTTTGCGAAACCAGGTGAGGCCGAGTGGGGATGCTGAGCCAGATAGTCTTGTCCGCTCGGCTGTGGATAGTGCAAAGTCCAGCGGATGCAATCAGAAGCAGCTTCGAGTCTATAGTTGCGGGATTGCGATCGCCTTGTCTCCGGACTAATTCAGTTGAGAGCCCCAAAAGCAACTGCCTCGCCGCTAGTGAGGCATAGGCATATGTAAGTTTGGAAGTAGAGAAGAGTGGCTATGGCGAGCGCTAAGATACATAACCTGTCAGATATCTGCACACACCAAATCCGGCCCACCCTGCTGGAAGCAAGGCTTATGACCGAAAAGCATGCGCGTGACGCTGCTTATGTAGTTAGACTCACGCAAGAGTTATGCGAAATTGAGGCCAATATCTTTAATATGGAGGAAACTCTCGGATTACATTCGTCGTCCCACGAACCTGTCGAAGCCATACCGGAGCAGGCTGGGCAGCCGACGGGAGATGTGAATTGGATCCGCACCAAGTCGGGCGAATTGAATCTACGACTACACTGTATCGAAGACTTGTCCCTGCAACGGTCGTCCTCTGAGCCGAAAATCATGCGTTCTATGCCCGCTCGGCCCTCGGCTGGGGATCCCCAAACCATCTCGCTGTAACAACTCCGAAGACGCGGTCCGCCAACGTTGGTCAGGTAGGTAACGCCGCGGACTGCAAATCTGCCGGAGTAATTTCTCCGCTACGCTCTTAGTTCGCCAGGTTAGCCCAAGGAAGGGCGAAGCTAGGTCCGGTGCATCGACAGCACTCTACTCTCTACGCGCCGGACATTACTTCTGTGGTGCTAGAATGGCCTCGCTCACGGATGTCCACAGGAAGTCCCCCTAATCGTCGTGCCTGACGACACCGAGCGAACAATCATGCAAGGAGAAAACATGAAGAAGGTATTCGTCTGTTTGGCGATCGTCCTGACTACGGTGGCGCTTCAAGCACAGAAGGGCGGCGGGGTCGACAAGACCATCATGGATATGGAGCAGAAGTGGGCGCAGGCGCAGAAGGCGAGCAATGCGGACGCGATTGCTCCCATGCTGGCAGATAATTTTGCCATCGTGTTTTCCGACGGTAAGATCATGAATAAGTCGCAGGCCTTAGATGACACGAAGAAAAGCAAGATGGACATTGTCGAAGCCAGCGACATCAAAGTTACCAGCTACGGAGACACCGCCATCGCTATCGGTACCTGGAAGGGCAAAGGTACGGACGGCAGCGGCAAGCCTATCGACGAACGGGAGCGGTTCATTGATACCTGGCACAAAATGTCAGATGGCAAATGGCAGTGCATCGGCTCGGGCAACACTGAATTTAAGTGATCTGAAAAATTAGTCCCCTAAAGCAAACCGGCCCTCCGTGAGAGGGCCAGTGGGTCAATCGCGAAAACCTAAACAATCTAGAATGGCCATAGGTGCTTCTTCTTTTTCTTGGAAGTACTCTCGGTGGCAGTGTCAGCCGCAGGGGCTGCGGTCTGGGCGGAAGCGGTAGACCCTGAGCTTGTTCCGCTGCTTGCCGCGGGTGCTGTTGCAGAAGATGTCGAACTCGGAGTCGATGCGTCGCTTGCAGGTGCCGTCGTTGGTGCGGAGCTTGTTCCAGCAGGTGCTGCTGAATTGCCTGCAGCCGGAGCCAGATCATTCTTGAAATCGCTCGCTGCGCTGTTAGCATCGCTTGCCGCCGGTGCGCCGTTCGTGGGTTGTAATGCGCTGGGCGGAGGCTGCGTAGCTGCTGGAGTTCCAGTCCCGCCGCCGGCCGAAGGTGTCGGAAGAATCTCCGCGCCAGCGGTGTTATCGGAGGACGCTGCTGCCGAGGTGCCGATGGGAGGTGCGTTGGGATTCGCGGCCTGCCCTGGCGGGTTGGCGACTCCGCCGGTTACGCTGTTGATCAAGGACGTGGCTGCATCGCGCACAAAATCCGGAGCGCTGGCCTGCTTGGGATCCACCAGCGTAGGCTCACCCACTTTCACCGCCTCTGTGGTATCGGGGGAGTGACGGAAGTTCTCCATCAGCTTGCCGTACATACCCTCATGGCCCCGGCTTTCGATCTCTTTCTTGTTCTGCGCGATGGCTTCTGGCGTGGGCGTCGGAACCGGCATGTTCATGGCCTGGAGCCGTTTCTTCGCATCGGCCACACGCGGCTCCAGCGGATAGCGAGTGATGATGCGCGTATAGGCATCGGCAGCTTGCTGGGAGTACTGCTTGATCAGCCCGCCCTTCTGAGCCTCTGTCAGCTTCGATGCCCGCAGGACGTCAACTTCCTTCTGGTACGACTCTCCGAGTTCATACAGGGCGTCGTCCACGCCGCTGTAGAGCGGATAAGTATCAACCAGAGACTTGAGGCGGGCGATGGCGGCCGGCCACGCTTCGCGGGTGAAGTAGAAGTGCCCGATGAGGTATTCGCGCTCGGCCAGCACCTCCTGTACTTCGAGCAGACGCGCCTTGGCTTCCGGCACCAGCTTGCTGTCGGGATACTGCAGAATCAGTTGGCGGTATTCATCCTCAGCGCGCTTGGCATGGGTGTAATCGCGATCGGGCTTTTCCATTTCTTTGTAATGGATGTTCGCGATCTTCATCTGCGCTTCTGCCGCCTCGGGCATGTTGGGGAAGAAGGTCTGAAAGTCTTTGTACTCGCTCTCTGCCTGGGTCCACGCGGCGGAGCCACCCTCCGCATACCATGAGTCGCCAATCGCCAGCTTGGCGCGAGCCACGTACTCTGAATCGGGATAGGTATTGATCAGGGTCTGCAGGCTTAGCCGGGCAACGTCAAACTTGTTGTGCTTCATCGCGTCCATGGCGCGGTCGAAGAGCACCTTGTCGGGCTGCTTAGAGTCGACATTGGCAATGGGGTTCTTGACTTTCTTGTTCGTGCAGCCAGCCACAAACAACATGGTTCCGAGCAGCACGGCAATGATTACGCGACGAAACATCGATACACCTCTGGGATCCCTTTAAATGATTACGCCTGCAGTAGCGTCGCTTCCTGCGCCACACGCAATAACGCCTCGGCGTTCTCGGCCGGACTTCCGTGTCCGAACACATGACTTCCGGCAACCAGTATCTCGGCCCCTGCGCGTACCGCCGGGCCTGCCGTATCGCAGGTCGATGCCGCCATCAATCTCGATACGGAAATCCACGCCCTTGGCGGCGCGCATAGTGGCCAGCTTGCGGATTTTCTCCAGCGCGCCGGGAATAAACCGCTGTCCGCCAAAGCCCGGATTCACCGACATGACGAGGACGTAATCAACCATGTCGAGCACCTCGCCCAAGGTTTGCACCGGAGTTGCCGGATTGATGACCACCCCGACTTTGGCTCCGCAGTCGCGAATGAGCTGCAACGAGCGGTTCAGGTGGCGGGTAGCCTCCTGATGGACCGAAATCCAGTTTGCGCCCGCGTCGGCGAAGGCAGGAATATATTCATCGGGGTTCTCGATCATCAGGTGACAATCGAGCGGCACGTCAACCGCCTTGCGCAGTGACTTAACGACAGGCGGCCCGATAGTGATATTGGGGACAAAATGGCCATCCATCACATCGACGTGCAGAACGCTGCCGCCTCCACGAATTGCGGCATTGGCGTCCTCGGCGAGCCGGGCGAAATCGGCCGACAAAATGGAAGGCGCTAGCTCAATCAAACAGGCACTTCTCTCGCTAGATATGCAGGAATTTTAGCACGCGATAAGCGGCAAGGTCGTTCTTCGCTACGCGAGCCGAGCGTCGGTACGAGTGTTCCGTCAGCCGGCAGCTTTGCGGATCTTAGTTTCTACGACCTGCTCCGCCGTGCTGATGTCGGGATCGTGCTCACCAAACTCTTCCCATTCTTGCTTGAGGACCAAGTCAACTTTGGGCCGAACGAGCGCGGCGGCGGCGCTCAACACCACCGTTACCCAACCAATGCCGAGCACGACCTCGAAGCAGGCGAGCGTGCGCGTGAGGGCGTTCGCAGGAATAACGTCGCCATAACCCACCGTGGACATGGTCACCACCGAGAAATATATGAAATCGGCGAAACTGGGATGGTGAACAGCGTCGACTCCGCGGAACGCCCGTACCGGGTCGTACTGCCACGCTGCAGCGTAGAAGCACGCGAACACGAAAACCAGTGCAGCGTAACCCAGAAGAAAGGCAGCCAGCGCCTCCCACATTTGTCGCAGAATGCGGAAGATGTTCCCAAGTACTCTGATGCGCGGCTTCAGCCAGGCGCCAAACTGCCACGCCAGGTTGGTGGTGATCAGCACCGAAAGAAAAATGATGACCAGGGACCGGCGCGCGGGATCAATCTCGATCTTTGCGATCAGGGAGCTGCCGAAACGCAGTGAGAAGTGAAAAGTAAACGCGTTCCGAAGCGTAGAAGTGTTGCGACAGTTCCTGCATGAGGCGGACTCGAGGTGACGCGTCGAGAATATGCTGATCGGCTGAGTTCCGCGCGATCACCATGCGACTAATCCAGTTAAACAGGCCTTGATTGGTGAAGCGGAATCCACCGTACAGCCCGCCGCCAAAGCTGATGGAACCGCAGATGGCCAGAATCGCGCGCAGGTAACTAACCGTAGTTTGCTTGGGGAAGAGGGAGGAGACTTCGGTGCCCGCCGCGGCCCGCAGTATGCTTCCGAGCAGTCCAGTAGCGAGTGCGACCACGATTACGAAGCGCGGCGCGAAACCCACGCCGATGAATCCCAGCACCAGGCCGACTAGGGCGTAGAGCATCCCAGCCCGCAGTGCGGCGGGCCCGCCAACGCCATATCCGAAGGCGGCCACGGTCACGGCGGACAGGAGGTACAGTGCCACCACAACTGTGCGGCTGGCGCCGTGTGGATTCTCAGGATCGGTCATATAGCGCCCGACTTCGCAGAGTTTGGCAGGACATCCGTAGCGATGCAACTGAAAAGAGAACAGGGAGAGGGGCGAGGAGTTATCGCAGATGCAGCTGCGCAACGTGAGCTGATCGAGTCAGGGCATTAGGAGGGAGCGGACGCGCCGTGGCCGGCCAGGGAGGACTTCGGCCGAGAATCCGTGAATCGAGGACAGAGCAAGCGGAGGAGGGGCCAGGGACGCGTTCAGAGGAATGGCCGGCGAGGAGCTAAGATGTAGGCATGTCCAGCGAACTCGAACAGCTCTGAAAATGCCTCAGCCCCGAACGCGGCCGAACACGTTGCGGAGGCCCATCGCCGATTGAGCGTCCTCCGTAAGCAGCTCGAAGAGCATCCTGATCTGGAGATTGCAATCGAGCGGCTGGAGATGGCCCTCGAGCATCCTGACAACAAAAACCGGCGGCATGTTGTAGCGGCCCGGAATGGGCGGTGGGTGATAACGCGAAACGAGCTATCTCAGCCGGCGTGGAGGGATCTAGGAAGACGTCAGAATGGTCTGCTGCATCAGTCGGGTGAGCCCGTCTTCGATACGGACAGTAGGATGCCACGCCAGTTTTCGACCGATTTTCGTGATGTCCGAGGTCAAGCGACGGACGATCGTAAGCCCGTAACCAGGTTCTTGTCTTGCACCACCTCGCGGCCATCGCCAGAAGCTTGCAGCAAAATGCGCAAGACCTGCCCGATCGAGGTGGCCTGGCCGGATCCTACGTTGAAGACGTCGTACTTTCCGGTGCTCGTGATCGAGTGCCGTACAGATGGCCTGAACCACATCGTCAACATGAACGAAGTCTCTCGTCGTTTCCGTAGCTCCCACGCAGATTTCCGGAGATTGCCACGTAATAGCTCGACGATCGTGGGAATCACATGAGGATTCGTATCTCGCGGCCCATAGACATTGAACAACCGCAACGCGACACAGGACAAGCTGGGATTTGCTCTGGCTGCTCCGGCTACGATCTCTTCAAGAAGAAACTTCGAGAGACCGTAGGGATTATTGGGCGCAGGAGTCTCAGTCTCGACGTGCGGCCGATCCATCAGAGGGTAGACGTCTGCGGTTGAGGCTGCAATCAATTTTTGCGCAGAAGTACCACGTAAGGCTCGGACTATCACATCGCTCGAGCGTACGTTTGCCAGGAAGGTCTCGGAGGGGTTGGCGACGCAATGCGGAATGTAATGTATTGCTGCCAAGTGGATGACGGCATCCGGACAAAAACCTCGGAATACCTCGAACACCGTAGATTCGTCGGCCCGAGCCAGATCGAGATCAATATATCTTGCGTCCGGCAGGAACGTACTCCCGGCGCCCTGAATAGAGATTATCGACTACCAGTATCTCGTGTCCACGTGCAAGCAATTCCGGAACTAAATGGCTTCCGATAAAGCCAGCTCCTCCGGTAACGATAATTTTAGATAGCGAATTCACACTGGCCTCGAATTGGAGACCGCGATCTGCAACAAGCGATCAGCCAGGACATCCCAATCGAGAGATTGGCTGGCCGATAGGCAGGATCGTGAATAAGAAGCCCAGTTCGACAGCACATCCAGGACTGCTCTACTCAGCTTTTCAGGTAAAGGCTCCGTAACTCGTCCGATCCCATACTGCCGAACTACCTCTTTGGCTGCGTTTTCAGTGTAGTCGGCGGTGACTACAGGAAGTCCACTGGCCATCGCTTCAGCTATCGCTCGCGGAAAGCCTTCGCGACGGCTAGCCAGCAATAGTACCTGAGACGTCGCAAGTAGACTGATCTTCATCTCCTCGCTGACAAAACCCAAAACGTCAACCATATTCGCCACTCTCGAGGCCGCGACGATGCGCTGCAAGTCCGCTAATGCAGGGCCACTGCCCGCTATACGTAACCGTCCTACGTAGCCTGCGGCAAGTAAAGCTTCATAAGACGCCAGAACAAGCGGCAGGTTCTTATGTTTCGTGATACGACCTAAATAGAGAATGCCCTGTCGCTGTGCAGCTGGTACGCACTGGTATCGATTCCGGTAAATTCCACTGGGAAGACATTCAAAAGGCCGACCTGAGTAGCTCTCCAGTCGCCTCGCGAGCGAGATATTGTTAGCAATATTTCCTGACACCATGCGTGGAAGGCTCCTCTGAACGAAGGCGAAGATCGCTCCGTCCCGGAACTCACACCAGTCGATCACAGACTTGGCTCGCATAGACGGACGAGCCAGTAGGATGTGGGCAAGCGGCCACTGATTAAGAATAAAGACATCGAAGGAACTGGCATCAATGTGCCGGCACCACAGTGCATATCTCAGGACAGTAGATGGGCGTCGACGCAACCACTTAAAAAAAGGTTGCTGATAATCGTAGGCCTCAGGATAGCGATGTATGACCACATCGTCCCGAACTTCCTCAGCCTGGCTGGCCGCGACATTCCTAATGCAGAACACGTGGACCGAGTGGCCACGCCTCGTGAGTACTTGCGAAATCTCTGCGAACCTGGCCTCCTGCCCGCCTACGCTGGGTGGAAACAATTCCGTTAAGATCGCAATTTTCAAGCGGCTAGCGAGACAATTCTGCGGTTCGTGCTTTGCTGCCGCGAGCCTGGACAATTTCACTAAGAATGTCATTTACCTGGTCGCCGGTGCGAGTCCACGTAAAAGTCTGTGCTCTTTGCATGCCCAATCGCCGAAGCCGCTCCCGGTATTCCTGGTCAGTGGAAAGGTTTATCATTGCCTTAGCTGCGGCATCGACATCGTGAGCCTCGATTTTGAGAGCTGTGTCACCCACAACCTCAGATAATGCTGTCGAGTTGCTGACCACAGCGGCTGTCCCGGCGAACATAGCTTCCATAGCAGGGAGTCCAAACCCTTCGTACTCGCTGAGCAAGAAGAGAGCTGTAGCGTGGCGATACATGTACGCTAGTTCCTCATTGCTAAGAGCGGTCAGACGAACGATTCTATCGGATAGTCCCAGTGCCTCCACAATCTGCAAGTAATCTCGCATCCATTTATCAGGATAGGCAACAATAACCAGCGACTCTTGTATCTGGTTGCGCACTGCTGCCAGTGCACGAGTCACTGTCTCCAAATTCTTGCGTGGAGCATAGGTACCCACAAACAAAAAATATCGTTCCAGCCGCAAATTCGCAGGCCTTATTTCCGTTAGTAGATCGGCTGAAGCGTGACTGAGACCGTCATAGCAGACGTGAATCTTGTTAGGGCTAATTTTGTATTGCCGAATGACATCGTCTCGAGTATGTTGCGATACCACCGCAATGGCAGCGGCGCGTTTTATGACTTTCGGAAGAATCGATTTGTAATACCGGTGCAGCCGAGGAGCTTCATTGGGATAATAAAGAGGGATAAGGTCATGGATGACCAGGAGCTGGGGAATGGGGGACCAGAGGCAACCGTCAGCATTTTGCGAGATAACTGCATCGACATTGTCCAACAGCAATCTGGTAGGAAGGACGGTTTGACTCCAAGCAAACCTTAGTAGCGCGCCGGCGGAGCCCTCGTCGAAGGCCAATCGAAGGGAAGTTCTTGCCAGCTCTATTTTGTCGCCCTGCGGCAGATTCGGTGAGCCGCCATACACCACGACTTCGTTTCCAAGCTTGCTGAGACATTCGATGATGCCGAAGACGAACGTGGCAACACCAGTGTGACGTGCACCAATGAGGGCCGCATTGACCGCAATTCGCAAGAAGCCGACTATTCCGTCCAGAAATGTATTTGACGCAGGATTAGAGACTCAACAGCTCGGGCGGAGCGTCTGGAGGTGTCAGTCAGTCGCGTCCCACGACCGCCTGTAAATTAGGGCCGTTAGACGGGGTTGGCAGGGTGGGTGGCGGACTGGGCGACCTTCCCGGCGATGTGTTCATTGCTCGGACGGCCGCTGGTCGGGAAACCTCGCGGACGAGGTAGCGATGATTTTATTCCCTGCGATTGTTGAGCCCGGAGCATCACAATGATGGTTTGGAACAGAATCTTGACGTCGAGTAACAAAGAATATCTATAAATGTAAAGAAGATCGAAGTGCAACTTGCGTTCAACACTGGAGCTGTATCGTCCCCTGGTCTGGGCAAATCCAGTAACTCCAGGCTTGACAGAATGCCTCAATTCGTACGCGGGCAGAAGTTTCTCATATTGGCGAATAAAAAATTCCCGCTCTGGCCTAGGGCCGACCAGACTCATATCGCCGCGAAGTACATTCCACAACTGTGGAAGCTCATCAATCTTTGTTGCCCGCAGAAATCTTCCCAGACGAGTAACACGTGGATCCTGCTCGGTTGCCAGTACAGGGCCGGTAAGCCTCTCTGCATTAACCTTCATGGTACGAAATTTTAGAATCAAGAAGTTGCGCCGGTATCTGCCGAGGCGCTCCTGACGATAGAAAAGCGGTCCTCGTGACGTGATAGGTATGAGGACAGCGAGGACAAGGAAAATAGGTGCGGCCACTGCGAGTAATAGCGATGCTCCAAGCAGATCAAACACCCGCTTAACCAGCCTTTCGGCCGGCCCTAGGCGGTGCGGGTGAACTGCGAAGATGAGCAGGTCCTGCACGCCGCGGACCTCGGCGCCATGTGACGTCAGTTCGGAGATATTGGGAACAATGAGCACTTCCTTCGCACGACTGAAGCAGTGCAATACGATCTGCTCCTTGTCTCGCACGTTTGAGGCTAATACCACCGTGGCTGCTGCATCGAGTGCGCTGAAGTTCGGAGTCAGCTCACTTCGAGTCACGCAGCGCTCAATTGCGTACAGACCAGACTCAGCTGCAAACTCTTCTGCTACCTCCCACGCGCTCCTGGCGGTCTCACCAACAACTACAGTCTTTCTTCCTCCAAACCAGTGCCGATAGGCCGTACTTCCTAATAGCCGAAAGATGCTGATAAAGACCATTTGCAGAGCCGCAGCCGCGATCAGAATATTCCTGGGAACTATCAACTGACCCAGCAGGAAGCTTAGCGCCAATGTAACTACCGAAGCTGCTGCGCTGGCGACCACGACGCAGTACGCCAGGTGAGCGCGGCTACATCGCAGCCAGTTCCCGTAAAGATCGAGCAGTTGAAACGAGACAATGACAGCAACCGAGTTCACCAACATCAGGTTCCGGAATGTCGTAATGTTTTCGGCGGCGAGAAGAGAATGTTGCCAGAACATGGCGAATGCGAGCAAGGAGCCCGCACTTATCACGCCAAGATCCAGAAGCATGACTGCCGGCCTGTAGCCTAAGAAACGTAGGATCCGAGTCATGTTCTCCTTTCCTGCAGCGATCTTTGCGTAAGCACCCTGTTAATCCAAGGGGTTTGAAGTTGATTGTGGCTGACAGCCCCGAGCTGGCTCAGCGTGAAGCCCACAGATTGCAGAAGTTCGGCGCTTTGCAGGTGGCAGACAGCTCACCTTTTCCAGCTATACATATCCGACTAAAGTGAAGTCTAAGCAGGCCCATCAATTCCGTCGTATGGCCAAACTGTGTTGAATATTCAATCAACAGCCTGAGTTTTGGTGAACGTTGGATAGTGCTAAGCATACCTCGCAGAGCGTTGGCCTCTGCGCCCTCGATATCCATTTTGCAGACATCTACTGCTGGAAGATCAAGCGAGTCGATCGTGTCGCCGGGCACGCAGGTCGCGTCGACTCCGGAAAAGACGTTAGAGTGTCCGGAGTTTGTTGGGTCGCGGTATAAGGTGATCGTTTGTTGGCGATCCATTGCCGCCATCTCAAATACTGTAACGCGATCTGTTAGACCGTTGATATCGAGGTGATGCCGGAGCAGCCGAACATTATTTGGATCGGCTTCAATAGCAAACACTCTTGCGCCGCGCTTTGCAGCCAGTAACGTATAAATACCCACATTAGCGCCGACATCGAGGACTACCGAGCCCGGAGTTATTGCCGAGCAGAACAGTTTGCGTTCATTTTTCTCAAAAAGCTCGGGCCGGTGCCAAACATTGATCCCGATGATGTCCCGCGGGTCTACCTCCATGCGGAGGTCACCATCGAAGTCGTCGACACGGAACCTATATCCATCTGGAAAAGGTAGAGTCACATTATAGAAGCTCCTGACCAGTCCGAGCCCCTTAAGCCAAGGTAGGCGCTGAGTAACTCGGCCCAGTCGAAGCACCGATTCAGCTTTCCTAAGCAGAGCATCCTCCGATCGGGCCATGTCCTAGCGTAATTCTGTACCAGGCTGAAGGGGCGTAGAAAGCGGCCGCCGCCGAATGACCTCAAAAGCCCATGAAATGGCCACGACTGCGAGCGTTGCAACCACCAAGCTCGGAACACGCTCGTAGACATACCCGAGGGTGCCTCTCGGCGCGAATAGTGCCCGGGTCAGGCACTCTGCCCAGATCCCTGCGTACAGGGACCGGTGACCAATTAACGAAACGAACCAGCGGCAGGTAAAACCGAATATTGCCGAGCCAACCAGGATCGCGACCGCCCCTCCCGTTAAGTACAGCTCCAGTAGATAATTCGCTCCA
Organism: uncultured Acidobacteriaceae bacterium; assembly: GCA_963758835.1. GTDB lineage: Bacteria > Acidobacteriota > Terriglobia > Terriglobales > Acidobacteriaceae > CAVVDY01. The sequence continues at coordinate 81,009 of CAVWWZ010000011.1, forward strand.
GTGCCGGCCATCAGGTCATCGCTATACTTCTTGGCGAGTATACGATCTAACATCGCGGGTATGTTCTTATCGTTTCCCACATCTATGGTACAGATCCCTATAAACGAGTAGGGTACAACTTTAGCAGTCAGCGATACGAGCAACGGAGGACAGGGGTAACTAACGTCAATATTATCCTGGAAATAAATAAGAGTATTCATGTAGCCGAAATAATTTACGATCTGCGGTTTGTCTTCATCTCCTTCTCCGAATACGCGGTCGCCCCGAGTCAGCGCAGGCACAAACAATATGAACAACGCAATCAGAGCAAACTGCACCACTCTCTTGAAGCCGATGTTGAGCCAGCCGCGGGCCACTGCGATAAGAATGATCGGCACAATCGCTTGTGCGGCAAAAAATCGCCTCCACCGCAAGGCGACGAGGAGGCGTGGAGTAATCGTGAGGAAAATGACAAGTGCAAGTTGTTTTTTCTTTCCGCTGGGATCTCCAACGAGGCCAACATACAGCATGCCGAAGAAGAGATGGGTGTAGAGTATCGCCTGCTGCACTAGAGAGATGCCTTCTCCTTCGAAATAGCTGGGCACGGTCAATCTGTATGCTAAATACTGTATGGCAACAAGGAACGCGGGGACTGCAATAAAAACGGTAGCCCAATATGAAAACGCCTCGCACCTTTCCAGAACACCGCTTGAACCCGCCAGGCTGGGCAGCTCCGGCGGCCGTACCAGATACCCAGCTGCGAATGTCGCCAGGGCACCAGCACTAATCCAAAAGTACCTAGGTTCGATGGGCACTTCATAGCCCAACCATAGCCAGAGCAAGATGCTCTGCAACCACCAGAACAGCACACAGCAGCCCGCAAAGGCGATTAGGAAGGGCCAGGTAAGGGAATTCTTGCGGGAATGGGATAACGCTACGAACATTTGCCGTATGCCTGGGGAGATTGTGTTGTTCCGGCCCTCAGAATTAGATCGCCCGAAACAAATAGTCGTGCTTGTAGGAATGGCCCTTGCTATCCATGGGAGCACCAATATCCCCTGGAGTAATTAGATCAAACCTGCCATCCAGCGTCCTGCACTCATAGCCACGGTTCCAAAAATATTCGAAGGTGTCAGCAAAACGATGATTTATACCTCCCGGTATGAGGGCATTTTCGCACGTCACTTCCACTAGCCACGTAGGCCGCGGTTCCCGATGTAGGGTCATCGTCGCCCCATGTAATACATCTAATTCGGTTCCCTCCACATCCATCTTTGGCGGTCTGGGTGGTCGGATTGACGTTTTTGCTATGGTTTTCGCTGGTCAAGACCTATTCCGCCAGCAAATTGTCGGCTTTTACCTTCATCACCCCTTTGTTTGGCGTGATCGCTAGCTATTTCATCATGCATGACACCCTGACGCCGGTGTTCGGCGCCGCGGCCCTGCTGGTGATTGCCGGGCTATATCTGGTTAACCGGCCCAGACCCGCCGGTGATTGATCCATTGCTGAATGTCACCAAAACCTGATATTTGGACCCCATGAACAAGCTCGAAAAACCGCTGCAGAACGACGTCGCAGGCCCCCGGGGCCGGCATAAAACCACGCAAGTCATGGTCGGCAATGTCGCCGTCGGCGGCGGCGCGCCGATCGTGGTGCAGTCGATGACCAATACCGACACCGCCGATATCGCCGGCACGGTGGAACAGATCGCGGCGCTGTCGCGCGCGGGCTCCGAACTGGTGCGCATCACCGTCGATCGCGACGAGGCCGCCGCCGCCGTGCCGCATATCCGCGACGCCTTGCGCAAGCGCGGCATCACCACGCCCTTGATCGGCGATTTCCATTACATCGGGCACAAGCTGCTGGCCGAACATCCGGCCTGCGCCGAGGCGCTCGACAAATACCGCATCAATCCCGGCAATGTCGGCTTCAAGAACAAGCGCGACAGCCAGTTCACCGACATCGTCGAGATCGCGATCAAGAACAACAAGACCGTGCGCATCGGCGCCAACTGGGGTTCGCTCGATCAGGAATTGCTGACCAAGCTGATGGACGAAAACGCGCTGCTGCCCGAGCCGAAGGATGTGCGCGCGGTGACGCGCGAGGCGATGGTGCAGTCGGCGCTGCTTGTCGGCCGCGCGCGCCGAGGAGATCGGCCTGCCGAAGAACCGCATGATCCTGTCGGCGAAAGTGTCCGCGGTGCAGGACCTGATCGCGGTCTACAAGGAACTCGCCGCGCGTTCGGATTACGCGATCCATCTCGGCCTCACCGAGGCCGGCATGGGATCGAAGGGCATCGTGGCCTCCGCCGCGGCGCTCGGCATCCTGCTGCAGGACGGCATCGGCGACACCATCCGGATTTCGCTCACCCCCGAGCCCGGCGGCGATCGCACGCTGGAAGTGCAGGTCGCGCAGGAACTGCTGCAGACCATGGGTTTTCGCACCTTCGTGCCGCTGGTCGCGGCATGCCCCGGCTGCGGCCGCACCACCTCGACCACGTTCCAGGAACTGGCGCGCTCGATCCAGGATTTCATCCGCGTCGAGATGCCGGGCTGGAAGACGCGCTATCCCGGCGTGGAATCGCTCAACGTCGCGATCATGGGCTGCATCGTCAACGGCCCCGGCAAATCCAAGCACGCCGACATCGGCATCTCGCTGCCCGGCACCGGCGAAACCCCGGCCGCGCCGGTGTTCGTCGACGGCAAGAAATTCAGGACGCTGCGCGGGCCGAATATCGCCACCGAGTTCAAGGCGATGGTGATCGATTATATCGATCAGCGCTATGGGGCGGGCGACAAGGTGCCGGCGAGCGCGGTGACGGCGGCGGAATAGACAGACCTTGTCAGCACGCCAGCGTGCTGACCTGACCACTTTCCCCATAAGCCAGGATCGCGCGGTCGCGCGTGACCAGCGTCGCGCCGAGATCGCGCGCGGTCGCCAGCAGGATGCGGTCGGCGGGATCGTTCGGTGGCTCGCCCGGCAGGAAAGACGACGCGATCAGAATTTCGGGCGACAATGCGGCAAGATGCACGTTCGGCATTGCGAGTATACGGGCGAACCAGCGCTGCGGCGTTGCGCCGAGGCTCAAGCGGTTGCGCGAGACGAGCTGCCCGACCTCCCACGCAGTAATTGGCGAGAGATAGGTCGCAACGCCCATGCGGGCGGCCTCGTCGAGTTTTTCAGACGCTGACGCCTTTAATTCGTCTCGCGAAAGCCAGATCGCCGCATTGGTATCAAGCAGGAGCGGTAACATCTCAGGTCACCGCACTTCCGGTCCGTACTTCTTGTCCAGCAGATCAGCCCACTCGGGATCGGCAGGCTCGGTGAGGTCGACGCCCGGAGGCACGAACGTGATGTCCTTCAGCGCGCCGCGGGCCGGGTGGCGGCCGTCCTTGGTGGCGTATGGCTTCGGGGCGGCCTCGGCGAAGCCACCGCTCGCTTCGCTGGCCTTGACGACCCGGCGAAACACCAGCTTGCGCGCTTCCATGTCCACCTGCACGCTCTCGAAGCCGGCATTGAGCCAGACCTTGGTCATGACGTTGTTGGCGGCGTTATTGCTCCACCATGCGCGGTGATGTTGCGCTTTCGGCGGCAGCTTCACGCCGGTGATTTTCTCGATTTCGCGGAAGGTCAGCGGCACTTCCCGCGTGCGTTGCTTCTGCAGGAATGCGCCAAGATTTTCGTATTTTCCCATCGCGGCAGGCCTTCCGTCGAAACTACACAGTGTATACACACTGTGTAACATATGTCGATATTGGCGCGGCTGCCCGGGGCAAACCAGTCCTGATCTTGCGATTGACGCAGGTCATGGTCCCGCGCCAAGCTTGGCCAAAATCAATAACCACCCGGAGGAAACCCATGCTCCGTGCAGAGGACAATCGCTTCCTGACCGAAAGCGGCGCGGGCACGGGGATGGGCGAGTTGCTGCGCCGGTTCTGGCTGCCGGTTCTGCTGTCCGAGGAATTGCCGGAAGCCGACGGCCCGCCGAAGAAGATCACCGTCATGGGCGAGGAACTGCTCGCCTTCCGCGACACGCGCGGCGTGGTCGGCGTAATCGATCAGCATTGCCCGCATCGCGGCGCCAATCTCTGGCTCGGCCGCAACGAGGAATGCGGCATCCGCTGCGTCTATCACGGCTGGAAATTCGACACCGACGGTGCTTGCGTCGACATGCCGACCTCGTATCCCGATCTCGACGCCAAAAACCTGATCCGCATCAAGTCGTATCCGGTGCGCGAATGGGGCGAGATGATCTGGGCCTATATGGGCCCGGCCGACGCGATGCCGGAATTGCCGGCGCTGGAGATGGCGCTGGTGCCGGCCTCGCACCGCTTCGTCACCAAGAAATGGCAGGACTGCAACTGGGTGCAGGCGCTGGAAGGCTCGATCGATACCGCGCACTTCACCTTCGCGCATCTGAGCTTCGACAAGGAAGAAAACGAAATCCTCGACATCAAGAAGCATTTCATCAATCCGCTGACGCGGGTGGCGACCGACCATATGCGCTGGATTGCGGAGGACCCGCGGCCGGTGATCAAGATCACCCCGCATGATGCCGGTCTTACGATCGCGGGCGGCCGCCTCACCGACAGCGACAACATCTACTGGCGCATCGCGCAATTCCTGATGCCGGTGCATGCCTACGCGCCGAGTTCGATGCCCGGCGAAAATATCTTCGGCCAGACCTTTGTCCCGGTGACGGATACTAATTGCTGGATTTACACCTATGCCTGGAATCCGGAACGGCCGCTGACGCAGGCGGAACGCGAAGGCTACGCCAACGGCAACGGCGTGATGGCGGTCGTGGACGAGAACTACGTGCCGCTGCGCAACAAGGCCAACGACTATCTGATCGACCGCAAGCTGCAGAAGACCAAAAGCTATACCGGCATCAAGGGCGTGTCCGAGCAGGACGCCGCGGTGCAGGACAGCCAGGGCCCGATCGCCGACCGCACGGCTGAGCATCTTGGGCCCACCGATCTCGGCATCATGCATTTCCGCAAAGTGGTGATGGATGCGGCCCGCGCGCTGCAGGACGGCACCGCGCCCGCGCATGTCTGCGCGGCAGGATCGCTACACGGTCCGCTCCGGCGCCTGCGTGACGCACAAGAGCCAAGGACCTGCCCGCGGTCATGGTCGAGCGCTTCGGCGACGAGGCGGGGTTTGTCGGGCGGCCGCACAACGCGGCGGCGGAGTAAAAACCCCATTGTCGTCCCCCGCGAAGGCGGGGACCCATAACCACCGTGCTCGACGGCTCACTAACGACTGTTGCAACGTCTCATTCCGATTGAAAATCCTGGGCGTATGGGTCCCCGCCTTCGCGGGGGACGACAATGGGATTTTTACTCCGCCGCCCCGTGGAGAGGCGCTCGCGCGTACCTACAACGGTATTTTCCGATACTCCCGGTTGCTGAGACTCGCTTCTTCCAAATCCAGATCGCGCTCGATCCGCCGCCGCGTCTCGTCGGTGATCTTGCCGTCGCGCAATAGCGCGTGAATGAACTTGCGCTCCGAGCGCCGATCAGTTCCCGCGTCAGCGCGGTGCCGGTCGCCGACACATCGTGATGGTCCGGGTCCAGCGAATCCGGCAACTGGTTGGCGCGGGTTTCATGCCGCGCCCGCAGCAGCTTCACCACTTCGTCGGAGAGTTCGCGGTCGTCGGTCATGGCGTCGAGGGAGGTCCAGCGCCTCGGCCAGCGCCTCGCGCCGCGCCGCTATCTCCTGTTCGTGTTCGGCGATGTGTTCGTCGCGGCTGGCATTCGCGACGCCGAGCCATCTGACCACGAGAGGCAGGGTCGATCCAAGTCCGACCAAGGTAATGAAAATCACGCCGAAACTGACGAACAGGATCAGGTCGCGATACGGAAATCCCTCGCCGCCGGGAAGCGCGAACGGCAGCGCCAGTGCCGCCGCCAGCGAGACCGCGCCGCGCACGCCGGTGAAGGCGATGATGAACGGGTTTTGCCACGGCGGATAGGGATCGCGCGCGCGCAGGCGCTTGTTGAAAAACCGCGGCAGATAGGTCGCGGGATACACCCATGCGAAGCGCGCCACGATGATGATGACCGCGACCAACATGGTGGCGGACAGGATGTCGTCGAGCGGAAACGCCTTCGATTTTTCATACAGCAGCCGCATCTGGAATCCGGTCAGCAGGAACAGCAGCCCCTCGATCAAATAGATCACCAAATCCCAGAAGAAGATTCCCTGCAGCCGCGTCGCGGAAGAAATCAAGAGCGGCCCGTTCCAGCTGATGTAGAGGCCGCAGGCGACGGTTGCGATCACGCCGGAGCCGCCGAAATGCTCGGGAATCCAGTAGGCAACGTAGGGCGTCAGCAGCGACAGCGTGATTTCGATCTGCGGATCGCGGGCGTGGTGTCGCGCCCTTAAGGAGAGCCAGCCTACCGCCACGCCGAACAGGATTTCACCGACAACCACGACGACGAATATGCCGGTGGCTTTCGGCAGCGAAAACGCGCCGGTGCTGATCGCCACCAGCGCGAAGCGATAGAGGATCAGCGCGGTGGCGTCGTTGGCGAGGCCTTCGCCTTCGAGCACCACCAGGACTCGGCGCGGTATCCCGAGCTTGCGCGCGATCGCCAGCGGCGCCACCACGTCCGGCGGCGCCACGATGGCGCCGAGCAGGAAGCCGACGCTCCATGGCAATCCGATCAGATAGTGGGTCGCCGTGGCGACGGCACAGGCGGTGAAGATCACGCAGCCGACCGACAACAGCGTGATGAGCCGCAAGTTATGCTTGAATTCGCGCCAGCTCATGGCGACGCTGGCGGAATAGATCAGCGGCGGCAGCACCAGCAGCAGCATCAGTTCGGGTGGCAATTCCAGCGATGGCATGCCCGGCACGAAGGCCAGCGCTATGCCGCTCAGCAGCAGCAGAATCGCCGGCGCGACATTGATTCGCCGCGCCAATAGCGCCGCGCCCGCCAGCACGGCGAGCAGGATCAGAAAAATCTGGAATTTGGCTTCCACGGATTCAAATTCGCCCGAAAGCGCCGTGAGGTCAATGTGTTGGGCCGGCCGTGAACGGCGGGGCCGAATTGGCTTTCAAGGCGCGGGCAAATTCGTGATTGCCGTCGCAGGCTTAACCTACCAGCGCAGTTCCCGCGATGTTGACCATCAACGCCACCAATGCGGTGTTGAACACGAAGGAAATGATGCCATGCAACGTCGCGGTGCGGCGGATGATCCTGTCGGTAATGCCGACATCGGATACCTGGGCGGTCATTCCGATCACAAACGAGAAATACACAAAGTCCCAGTAGTCGGCATCCTCATGCGGGTCGCCGCTGGGAAACTGCAGGCCGCCGGGCTTGCCGCGATAGAATTCATGGGCGTAATGCAGCGCAAAGACGGTGTGCACCGCCGCCCATGAGAGCGCGATGGTGACGGTCGCCAGCGCTAGTTCCGGCGTGCTGCGATGGGCGGCGTCGAGTTCGAAGATGATCGCGGCGATGCTGGCGAAAGCGCCGAGAGCGACCACCAGCAGGATCAGGAAGCGGCCGTCGTCCTGCAGGACGGCGTTGCGCTTGATGTGCACAAGTCCGCTACGCAGCATCATCACGTAGACCAGCACGAGGTAGAACGCGATGAAGGTATCCCAGCCGATCAGGAGCCGCGTCACCAGCCGCAACGAACCCGGCAGCAGGAAGAACGCCACGATGCCGAGCGCGATCGAAATGAAAGTTCGCGGCCGCGCGACGACCACGCGGACCGGCTTCGACATCTTGTTGAACCGGGCAAGAAACGGATCCTCGATCTTCTTGCCGGCCATGATGCGCTTTCAGTTCTTGCGTTCGGCGACGAAGCGCGCGGCGGCGCGCAGTACATCGCCCTTGGCGCCGAAAATCGAGAGCGCGGAATCCGCCTTTGCCAGCAGGTCGGCCACCCGTTGCTTGGCGCCAGCGACGCCGAGCTGGGTGACGAAGGTGGTCTTGCCAAGCGCCGCGTCGGCGCCGGCGGGCTTGCCCAGCGCCGCGGCGTCGCCTTCAACGTCGAGCAGGTCGTCGGCGATCTGGAAAGCTTCGCCGAGCGCGCGGCCGTAATCGTCGAGCGCCTGATATTCGGCTTGCGAGGATTGGCCGAGAATGGCGCCGGCGATGCAGCCATAACGCAGCAGCGCGCCGGTCTTCATCTGCTGCAGGCGCGCGACATCGACCGGCTCGCGGTCGCCGAAGCGGCCTTCGCCGGCAAGGTCCAGCATCTGCCCGCCCACCATGCCGCCGATACCCGATGCGCGCGCCAGCGCACGCGTCAGCAACAGCCGAACGGTCGGGTCCTTATGAATCTCGTCACGCGTAACGATATCGAAGGCCAGCGTCAGCAGCCCATCGCCCGCGAGAACTGCGGTGGCGTCATCGGTCTTCTTGTGCAGCGTGGGACGGCCGCGCCTGAGATCGC
>CAVWWZ010000012.1:0-207230 GCA_963758835.1 uncultured Acidobacteriaceae bacterium
GGTCGCCGCCGTCTGCGGCAGAACCGCCGCGTCAGCGGGCCGTAGAGCGGCGCGCGCGCCCCGATGCGGCCGAGCGCCCACAGATACAGCGCGACGTTCGGCGGCACGGGGAGGTTCTCATCGAGAGGCGCCGGCCGAGCTCGTCGCCCAGCGCCACCTTCGCGCGGATGGGCAGGCGTTCGAGGCTGGCCAGGCAGCGCAGCATCTCGGCATTCTCTGCAGTCCCCGCGCGGGTTCCGGCGCGCTGCTTGCTCAGCAGGTTTGCGGCCTTGAACGGGTGCAGCTTCTTGCCCGGCTTGCTCTGCGGAACGAACAACCGCACCAGCCGCTCGTCAATCTGCTCCTGTTCGTCCTTGCCAAGGCCGCCGGCCACGCGTCCACGCGATCCACCAGGCGATGCGACACTGCTCGGCGTTGGTGGATGACGTCGCCCGCGAAGATCGACCACAATGACCGCGCCCGCCAGTCGTCGAGCGGCGCGCGGGTCCCCGGACGCAAGCAGAACCCGGCCAGCTGGAGCCGACGCGCCTCGTGCTCGGGGGAGCGCTTTCGCCGAGCCTCGACGGCCAGCACGGCATCGAAGAGTGCGCGCGCGACCTCGGTGGGCCACTCGTTGCGGGGCAGGCCCAGCAGCTCCTCGAGCTGCTTGGTGACGCCCGCCAGCGCGTCTGGCTTTTCGTTGAACACCGCCGCCACCAGCGCCACCGCGGCCGCCACGCGTGAGCCGCGCTCAGCGGCGGCACCCGCGGCGGTGGTCTCCGTGGCCGTCGAGGGCGACGGCCCTAAGGGCCCCGGGGCGGCGGTGGTTGCCCCCTCGGCATCGCTGCGCGCGCGCATGTCCAGCGAGAGGCGCCAAAGGCCGCCCGCCGCCAGCCCGCGCGGCGCTCGCGGCGACTGCAACGCCGGGCGCGCCGGGCTCCCGGCACCAGATCTCCAGAATGCCGAGCACAGTCAGCACGATCTCGAGATGGACGGTAACCTCCGCGCGCCCGGGCGCCTCGAGCGCGGTCACGATCGGCGGCAGCTCCACCAGGTCGGTCGCCGCGACGTCATTGTCGTCAGCGCCGCCGCCCGCGCGTGGCAGCGCGATCACCGCGCCGGCGGCGTCGTCGCGCGTCGTCGATGAGAAGAGCTTGAACCGCGTCGGGCGGTTGGTGAGCAGCGTGAAGTCGTGCGCGAGCTCGATCGACTGCCCCTCGCCGACGCCGCGCGGGGCGATGCATACCGCCACGTCGCGGCCGCCTTCGTGACCGACCCCGACGTAAAACGCGCGCGGGCTGCCCCCTTTGATGCGACGGCCGAGGCCGCGGCGGCCGAGGCCGTACCACGCGGCGCCGGTCGCCACCGCCAGCTCGGGGTGGCGCGCCTCCAGCTCGCGTGGCGGGCCGACGTCAGGCTGCCAGGAACCGATCAGCTCCCTCACGCGGCGCCGCAGCGCCGGCGGCGTCATCGCCCCACCGTTGAACAGCACCGCGTCGACGCGCGAGCCGCCGTGGCTGCCGTGGCTACGCAGAAAGGCCGCAAGGTGGCGGGTGATCGCCGCATCCCGAGCGTAGGGGAGCCCGAACTCCTGCAAGCCGCCTCGCTGCCGGTGCGGCAGCTCGCCGCGGCCGACCAGCGGGAAAAAACCGTCGAGCAAGATGGCGTCGAGCTCGGCGCGTGTCAGCTCGCCGCGCAGGGTGTTGCCGATGAGGCGCGTCCCGCGGCCGGCCACGGTCAGCGGCACCGCGCTGGCGCCGTCGTCGCTCAGCAGCGTCTCCTTGGCCACACGACACGCGTGGACCAGCCCCTGCCACTCCAGCGCGTCCAGCCGGCGCCCACCGCGCGCCCCAGCGGTCATGCGCTCCTCGACCGCCTTGGCCAGCGCCAGATCGACGTTATCGCCGCCGAGCAAGAGGTGATCGCCGACCGCTGTCCGCTCGAGCTCGCCCGCCTGGTCGACGGAGATTAGGGTGAAGTCGGTTGTGCCGCCCCCGACGTCGAACACCAACACGCGCTCGCCGGGGCTGAGCGGGTGCGCGCCTGGCTCTGCCTGGGCCTGCAGCCAAGCGCAGAAGGCGGCCTGAGGCTCCTCGAGCAGCACGACGTGGCGCAGCCCCGCCGCCTGGGCGGCCTCGACGGTCAGCTCGCGCGCCGCCTCGTCGAACGAGGCCGGCACGGTGAGCACGATCTCCTGCTCGGTGAACGGTGCCGGCGCAGCGTCGGCTCGGTCGGCCCGCGCGTGGTCCCACGCGTCGCGCACGTGCCCGAGCACCCGCGCGGACGCCTCGACCGGCGAGAGGCGGGGGCCCGCTTCGCTGCCCCACGGGAGGATCGGCGCGCGGCGATCGACGCCGCCGTGGCAGAGCCACGACTTCGCGGAGGCGATCATCCCGTCTGGCCGGCGCAGCCCTTGCGCGCGGGCCAGCTCGCCGACCACGCGCCGCGCCTCCGGGTCCCAGGGCAGCTGCGTCGCCGCCTCGGACAGGTCGTGCTCGTCGGGCAAGAAGATGAACGACGGCAGCTGGCGCCGGCGATCAACGGCGCCCGGCGCGACCAGCTGCAGGATCTCGAACAGCTCGACGCGCGGCTCGGCCGCCGCCGTGTCCACCGCAGCGACCGCGGTGTTGGTGGTGCCGAGGTCGACGCCGAGGATGAAACGAGCCGTTGCCGCCGCTGTCACGACTGTCACCGTCTCCGTGAGATTATCGGCGCTGTGGCCCGGCGCCGGCGCCGCGGCCCGCGTCGCGCCCAGTTGCGCCGTCGGGGCTCGGTACCTCGGCGGCGCCGCCCCGCAGGGAGTACTCGAGCCTCCAGCGCTCCCGATCGCCGCGCCCCTGGCAATACAGCTCCAGCGTCCCCACGGCGGTCACGTGCGAAGCCAGCGTCACCGGTACCACCTCACCGGGCGCGTTGCCGGCGCCGGCGGGCAGCAGCGTCTCGACCGGGCCTAGCTCGTCGAGCTCGGCCTTCGCCACGTCGACCAGCACGCCCGCCTTGTCGTCGGGGCGGTGGCTCGAGGCGAAGAACCGGAACTCGGCGCTCTCGCCCACGACCAGCCCCAGCTCGGCCTCGCGCACCGTCACCCGGGTCCCCTCCTCCATGCCGAAAGGCGCCACACAGAGCGCCTTGACCGGAGGCGCGACGCCAGGGATGGCCGGCATCGCGCACTCGATCCCGATGTAATAGGCACGCGCCGTACCGCCGCGGATCCGAATGCCCCGCCCGCGGCGCACCAGCCCGTAGTACGCGGCGCCGTGCGCGACCGCGAGATCGAGGTCCGTCCCCACGAGCGCCGGCAACGCGCGGCCATACCATCCACCCACGACCTCGGCGACACGGGCGCGCAAAAGCTCGCCCTTCATCACGCCGCCGTTGAACAGGATCGCGGTCGGCGCGTGCGGGTTCCGCCCCAGGAACTCTGCCAGATGCCGGGTGATGGCCGGGTCGTGCGCGTAGGCCAGGCCGAGCTCGCGCAGGCCGACCGTGCGACGACGCTGCGGCCGCGCCGACGCGGGGACCTCGGGAAAGAATCCGTCGAGGCAGAGCCGCGCGACGTCCTCGCGCAGCAGATCCAACCGGGCCGCGCGGCCGATGAGGCGCGATCCGCGCCCGAGGACGCTGACCGGGACCTTGTCGGGCGCCTCCGTCGCCAGCAGGCGCTCCTTGGCGTGGCGGCACGCGTGGACCAGCCCGTTGCGCTGGTGCGCGCTCAGGTTGTCAGGCATCTTTTCGGCGGCCATGGCGGCGAGCGCCAGGTCCATGTTGTCTCCGCCGAGCAGGATGTGATCGCCCACCGCGACGCGCTCGAGCGCGAGGTTGCCGGCGCCGTCGTCGACGACCGCAATGATCGAGAAGTCTGTCGTGCCCCCGCCGACGTCGCAGACCAGGACCGCGTCGCCGAGGTGCAGGTGCCGGCGCCACTCTTCGCCCATGGACGCGAGCCAGGAGTAGAACGCCGCTTGCGGCTCCTCGAGCAGGACGACGTTCTCCAGGCCGGCCAATGGGCGGCGGCGACCGTGAGCTCGCGCGCCGACGGATCGAACGAGGCGGGGACGGTGACGAACACCTCCTGCTCTTCGAGCGGCGCGTCCGGGTGCGCGTGGTTCCAGGCCGCGCGCAGGTGCGCCAGGTACCGCGAAGAGGCGTCGGTCGGCGAGACCTGTCGCGCTCCGGCGTCGGCCTCCGCGCCGCCCCGCTCGGCCGCCTCGGCGTCGGTCTCCGCGCCGCGCAAGGGGAGGATGGGAGCGCGGCGATCGACGCCGGCTTGCGACAGCCACGACTTCGCGGACGACACCAGCCGGTGCGGGAGATCCGCGCCGCGCTCGCGCGCCATCGTCCCCACGACCTGGCCGGGCTCGGCGCCCCAGGGGACGCTCATCGCCTCGGCCGGAACCTCGACCGGCGTCGGCAGCAGCAGGAACGACGGCAGCGTCGTGCGCGCCTCGACCTCGCCAGCGCTGGTCACCTGCGGGACGGAAAAGGGCGAAATCGCGGAAGCCATGGCCACACCGGCGCCGTCCGCGCCGCTCGTATCGGCGAAAGCCAGCGCGCAGTTGGTGGTGCCGAGATCGATTCCGACGACGTAGCGGGCCATGGTGCCTCTCTTTACGGGATCACGGGTGCTCCCTCAAGGGACCCGAACCTCGGCGGGCGCCAGCACGTGGCGATCGATGCCGGCGCTGAGCGATGGGAACCGCACCTCGACCGCGCGCCAGCCATGGTGGAGCAGCGTCCCCCTAAACGGCGGCGTGGTGCCTGTCGTGCCGACCAACTGGACCTCGCTGGGATCGAAGCCGCGCGGCACGGTCACCGGCCCCTCCTCGTCGCCGAGCATGACCGGCGTGAGCTTCACGTGCTCGTCGAGCACCTTGCGGCAGCCCGCGTGCACCGCCCGCGCCGCCGCGCCAATGTCGGAGTCGGCGTGCGCGTCAATCGATTCGCGCAGGAAATCGAGCAGACGCCCTTCACGCTGGAAGAGCGACAAGAGCAGCAGCACGCCCTCGTTGCGAAGCTCGGCCACATCGGGTGAGGGTGGCGGCGAAGACGCCGGAGCCACCGCCACCGGCGCCGGCCGCTCCACCTCGGCCGCCTGAGGCTCCGCTGTGGGCGCGGGCACCCGCGCAGTCTCCGGCAGCAACGCGGCGGCCGCCGGCGGCAGGCTCCGCCGGAACAGCACCTGGAAAAAACATGAGAAGGCGAGACCGAAACGCGACATGGCCGCGAAGCATAAACGACCTGGAGGCCAGGTCGACGCCGTCTTGGCTGCGATCGCTCGCAGCCCCAACCGATTTCCGCCCTATCCACGCGTCGCGGCCGAGCCCGGGGGCCGTCGCGCGCAGCTCGACGCTTCCCTACTCGGTCGTATCATCGGGCTTCCTACCGTCGTTCGTAACGCCTCGCTGTAGCCCGTCCTGACGCCAGCGTCGAGACGCGGCAGACTCGGGCCCCTTGGCTGGGGGGTGGCTGCATCGCCGCCGCGAGGTCCGTGGGCGGTCGTTCTGAGAAATGGCCGGAGTGGTGGGGACGCCGCGATCGCGATATCTGCGTCGCGGTCTCGGGACCTTCGGCGCCCGTCCGTCTTACGCGCGACCCGCGCACCATGGCCATGCTATCTCCTGTCGTGCTTGCCCGTCTGCGGCTGCCGACCCTGGCGGTGTTCGTGGCGCTGTCGCCCCTGGTGCTCACTGGCGGCTGCGGCGCCACCCGCGCGCCCGGCGGCGGCGCGGTGCGGTGGGATCCGCCTGCTCCGCTGACCCGCTCCGCGATTGCGGCCCTGATTCCCGGCCAGGTGCGAGATCGTGGCGGTTGGAGCGAGGCCATCGCAAACGCGCTCGCCGCCAACGAGGTGCCGCTCGAGCGCACGACGGCCTGCGCGGTGATCGCCGTCATCGCCCAGGAATCCGGGTTCGACGCGGATCCCGCGGTTCCGGGCCTGGCGGCGATAGCGGCCGCACGCATCGACCACTACAAGGCGAAGCTCGGGCCGCTCGGTGATCCGCTGTTCGACCGGTTGCTCGCCGGGCGCGCGCCGGACGACGCGCGCCCCTTCCGCGCGCGGCTGGCGCGGCTGCGCACCGAGCGCGACGCCGACCTGCTGTTCCGCGATCTGCTGGCCTACTACGAGGTCAATCACCCGGCGCTGTTCACCGCCGCCGAATGGGCGGGGAAGCTCACCGACCTCGACGGGTTGGCGGACACTGAACCCCATCACCACCGCTGGCTCGATGCAGGTCAGCGTGCGCTTCGCCGAGGAGTGGGCGCGCGCGCACAAGGGAACGACCGCCACGCCCGGCGGCGTGCGCGATGCGCTGTACACGCGCTCGGGCGGCGTGTACTACGGCACGGCGCGGCTGCTGGCGTACCCGGTTCAATACGACCGCGCGCTCTTTCGCTTCGCCGACTACAACGCCGGCCTGTACGCCAGCCGCAACGCCGCCGTCCAGGCGCAGCTGTCGCAGCTCACCGGCCGCAAGCTGACGCTCGACGGCGACCTCCTCTCCTACGATCGAAGCGGAAGGCCGAAGGACGAGGAGAGCGAGTCGGAGCGGGCCGTGCAAGCCTTCGCGCGACGGTATGCGCCGCAGCTCTCCGCCGGCGACATCCGGCGTGATCTGCTCGGTGAGAAGACCCTCGGCTTCGAGGGGACCGAGACCTACCGGGCCATCAAGACCGTGGCCTGCCCAGAAGCTGGGCCACCCCGCCGGTTACGCGACCCTGCCCCAGGTTGCCGTCATCAGCCCGAAGCTGAAGGGCACCCACTCCACCGCCTGGTTCGCGCAGTCGGTCGACCGCCGCTACCAGACGTGCGTCGGTACGCCTGGCAGGTGAAGCTAGACGCAAACAAGACTAAGACTCGTTTCTGGCACGCATCGTTGCTTTTATCTGGCTGAAGAAATACTCCTTCCTTCCGTCCTCAAGCTTTTTGCACTTCGCTTACGTCACCATCGGGCTCTCGTACATCTTCTTCCGCATTCTGCATTTGCAGATCGATAGCAACTCCGGCGAGATCGAAGAGAGCATCGGGCCGATCACCTACTTTAATTACACCTGCAATTTCGCAACTCTGGCCAGCGGCCCCATCCAGCTTTACCAGGACTTCAAGGCCACGCCCGGACTTTCAGTAAATAGCCGCGTCGACTCCACCGCAATTGTTCCCGCCCTGGAGCGCATCCTTCGCGGAGTAATCAAGACCAACGTTCTGGCGCTGGCAGTTTCCCGAATGCGCGAAAACGCCGTGGATGTGTTGCTTACCTCCTCGCATCCCTCGGCGAAGCTCACGTCGGGGATTCTGGTCTTCGCGCTGTACCCGATCTTTCTGTATTGCAATTTTTCGGGTTACATCGACATCGTAATCGGCGTTGGAGAACTGCTCGGCTTCCACTTGCCGGAGAATTTTAATCGCCCATTTTCGGCGAGAAACTTTCTGGATTTCTGGGGTCAGTGGCACATTACACTTTCGAACTGGCTCAAGCGCTACGTCTTCAATCCCATCATGCTGACAGTGATGCGGCGCTTCCCTTCTGTAACCCTCGAGCCGTTCTGGGCGGTGCTCGCCTACTTCATTACGTTTGCCCTGATCGGCGTATGGCATGGCCAGACATCTGAGTTCCTCTTTTTTGGGTTTCTGCAGGGGCTGGGCGTCAGCATGAACAAGCTCTACCAAATCCTGATGACCAAGCGACTGGGCCGCAGTGCGTACAAGAAGCTTGCGGCCGAGCCCTGGTACCGTGCCGCATGTCGCGGTCTTACGTATACCTGGTTTGCCTTCACGCTGATCTGGTTCTGGTCGAACTGGAAGCAGATGGATGCCTTCTACCGGCGGCTCGGCTTGGCGGACACGCTCGCGGTCTGGTTCGCCATCTTTCTGGTCGCTACTGTCGTGCTGGCAATCTGGGAAGCAATTCGGGCGCGCGTCTTCGCGCTTCAGTGGGACGGAATGTCGGTCGTAGATTCAATGTTCGCGCGCGCCGCGTGGAGTTGCATGCTAGCCGTGATCGTAATTGCCGTCACGCTGCTGGCTGGGCAGTCAGCGCCCGACATGGTTTACAAAGCGTTCTAGCTTCCGACTTAGCCCAGCAACCGGGCCGCATCTTTCGCGAAGTAGGTGAGTGTGATCGACGCTCCCGCACGCTGAATGCAGAGCAATGACTCCATCATCACGCGCTCGTAGTCGATCCATCCATTGAGAGCGGCGGCCTTGATCATGGCGTATTCGCCGCTGACCTGATACGCCGCCAGAGGTACGTCGTAACGCATCCGGGCCTCGTGGATAACATCCAGATACGGCATTGCCGGCTTCACCATGATCATGTCGGCGCCTTCTTCCAGGTCGAGCTCGATCTCGCGCATGGCTTCGCGCAAGTTCGCCGGATCCATCTGGTAGGAGCGCCGGTCACCGAAGTGCGGAGCGGAATCAGCCGCCTCGCGGAAGGGCCCATAGAATCCGCTGGCAAACTTGGCCGCGTAGGAGAGCACGGGTATGTTCTCGAAACCGGCAGCATCCAGTCCATTGCGAATGGCCTGCACCCGGCCGTCCATCATGTCACTGGGAGCGATGATGTCCATGCCCGCTTCAGCCTGGGAAACCGCGGTCTTGGTCAGCAACTCCAGGCTGGCGTCGTTGACGATTTCGTAGTCCTCGGCCGATACCGGCGCAATCGCCGTCGCCGTTCCTACGGCCGATTGGGAACCGATCTTGATGACCCTCTTGCCCTGCGCTTCCAGCTCGCGGACGAAGGCATCGGCCTCCTGGCGTGCCTTGGTATAGCTCCCGCCAGTCGTGTCCACAATGCCGCAGTGCCCGTGCGACATGTACTCGCACAGGCAAACGTCTCCCATCAGCAGCAGCCCCGGAACCTCACGCTTGATCGCTCTCGCGGCGCGTTGCACGATGCCGTTCCGTTCCCATGCGCCGGTAGCCATTTCGTCTTTCTCTTCCGGAAGTCCGAAGAGAATCACGCTCGGTATGCCTAGCGCCTTGACCTCTCTGCACTCTTGTACGGCTTCATCAACGGAGAGGTTGAACACGCCGGGCATCGACCGCACTTCTTTGCGTACACCCTCGCCGGGGCACACGAAAAGTGGATACACGAACCCTTCCGGGCTAAGGCGGGTTTCGCGGACAAAAGAGCGTAACGATTCATTGCGACGGAGTCGACGAGGGCGATCGGTAGGGAATGCCATAACAGAAAATTCTAGCAGGATAGGCGCAGCAATCCGTCAGATTACGGAGAACGCGAATAACACTTCAGGGGTATTCTTGGGCGGCAATTTGGCGGGCCGTTGCGTCGGTCAAGTGGCCGGCACGGGTCCAGCTTCTCCCAGATAGCTCTTGATCTTTTCGAGCAGTGCCGGAAACATGGCCTCTTTTTGCAGGACGACGTTGGCCTCGTTGCCGGAATCGACTTGGCCGTAGCCGGTGACGATGATGACAGGGATCTCAGGATTCGTGGCATGGACCCGCTGCGCGAGTTCCAAGCCGTTCATGCCGTCCATCTTGAAGTCGGTCACCAGGATGTCGAACTTTTCCTGCTGAAATTTCTCCAGCGCATCGTGAGCGTTGTACGCACAAACGGCGCGATATCCCTGGCTCTCCAGGATCTCGCAGCTCAACCGCGCCAGAACCTCGTGATCGTCAACGAAGAGGACTGCCTTCATCGTGCACCCGCCGAACCGGTCAACTAGGCAAACTTAGCCCGCTTTGTTTAGTTTCCAGAGAAGCCGCAAAAGATGTCCACAATTCGTGGAAGATTCCGAAATGCAGCCTGCGAGCGGTCGCCTTGAGCCTCGGTTCAGCGTACGTCTAACCGATGGGCCGCTGTACGTAGTTTGACCGTCAATTCACGCCACGTTAGACTCAGACAGTTGGATCCGCTGCGCTCAAATCTAGCGCCGGGCGGTTAGCTCAGTTGGTTAGAGCGCCTGCCTTACAAGCAGGAGGTCGCAGGTTCGAGCCCTGCACTGCCCACCAATTTCGATCCGGTTCAGGAATGCACTCCTCACTCTGTACCTGTTTGACGCGCCGCGATTGACTGTATCGCCGGTACGCCGCTCGAACTCATATACAGCCATCGCCATCGGCGAAGTAGTAGAGATTAGAGCCAGGAGAAATTGGCTCACGCGGGGTTTGTCTCCGCACGTGAATGGAAGTGTATTCGGGCGCACAGAACTTTGGCCCGACCCTTCGCCAAAAGACACCATTCCTCTTCCGCATGTTGCCGCAGGTTTGTTCCCAAATCGTCCTAAGACGCAAGCGACATTTCACGCCAAAAGTCCCTCTTTCGTGTTAGTCTATTTGGAGCGTTCCGAGCCCTCCTTGAATAGAAGCAACCTCCTTTCAAGCTTCTCCCGGAACCTGGCCTAAGCATTCGGCTTGGGCATTCTGACGGGGATCTGACTCACTACCTACGCCAACCCCGCAAAGCCTCACGCAAGCAACCTGATTAACGCAAGTAACAAGGTACGGGAAAGGGCGTGTCGATGCGCGTGCACCTCGTCAACCCCAGCGATAATTCCTTCGGCACCGCAGTCATTACTCCACGCTGGCTCTTCGTGCTCGCTGCCGCTACACCCGATTCCGCCGGCGAACCCATCCTCGTCGATGAAACCCTGGAGCAGATCGATCTCGACGCCATCCACAAAGGGGATGTTGTCGGAATCAGTGTGCATACCGGAAACGCCCTTCGTGGCTACGAAGTAGGCCGAGCTGCTGGCGGGCGAGGCGCATGGGTCATATATGGAGGAATCCACGCCACTCTGTTTCCCGAGGAGCCATTCGAACTGGGAGCCGCAAATTGCGTGGTCAAAGGGGATGGCGATCAGATCTGGGCAAAGGTGGTGCGCGATTGTGTCGCGGGAAATCCGGCCCGGATCTACGATGGTGGCAAAATCGCGGGAGATCAGTTTCTCGCCGCCCGCTGGGACCTGATGCAGCCGGACAAATATATGTGGGCGTCCGTGCAAACCATTCGCGGCTGTCCCAAGCACTGTTCGTTCTGCTCGGTGTGGCGCACCGATGGCCAAAAACCTCGGCAGCGCCGTTTTCAGGCAGTCATCGATGAGATCGTCGATCTCCGCCGCCGCGGCATTCGCTTTATCGCGCTCGCGGACGACAACTTTTATCCCGTCACCCTGACCGACCTGCGTCTGGCGAAACAGCAGAACAACTCGGCACGCGTTGCGGAACTGGAACAGATACGCGAAGAGCGCTTTCAGCTGATGGCCGAACTGGCGAAGCTCCCTAAGGAGATGGTTTTCTACACCCAGATCACCATGGAAGCGGCCGAGGACACGCAATTTCTCGACGCCATGCGGGAAGCCAACATTAAAGGGGCGCTGGTCGGGGTGGAAGCTGTGACTCCCGAAGGGCTCAAGGCGGTTTACAAGGACTTCAATTGCTCGGGCGACGACTTGGTTCGCCAGTTACAAACCTTCCGCAAGCACGGAGTACACGTGCTGGGCTCGTTCATCTTCGGGTTGCCGACCGACGTGCCGGGCACCTTCTCTGCCACTGCTGAGCTGGCCCTGAAAGCGGAAATCTCTTTCGCCCAATTCGTCATGATGACGCCCTTTCCTGGAACCGTCGACTTCGATCGCTGGGAGAAAGAGCAGGCGGAAAATCCAACCTTCGTGGATGGCATCCCAATCACACGATATTGGCTAATACCCATTGCCAGCAGGCCGAAGATGTTCACCCCGCATCCCAGCATGAGTTCCGATGAAATTCGCGAACGCACGCAAACAGCGTGGGATCGTTTCTACAATATGCGGTCGATCTGGAAGCGATCCGCTTGCTGTCCGACCCTCAAGGCGCGCGTCGCCTTCTGCTTTCTGTCGAAACTCTATCGCCAGATGTACGCCGGCACGGGCATCTCTACTGACAGTGCCCGTCGCAAGAAGTCCAAGATTGCGGCCCGTTGGACGGCGCGCCAGTGTCGCAAATTGTTCCAGGCGAAGCCTATGCCTGAGCTGCGGTCGCCCGATTGGCAACGGCAGCTAGGACGGCCAAGAGCTGTTGAGCCAAGTCCGCTTTACATTCTGGAATAGCAGCGGGCCTGCCACTCCGTAGGTCAGCTCGAGGGCGACACGGCAAACCTGAAATGCTCTAGCGACGTGTCCGCGGTCGCAGGGGCAGGTGATTTCCTTGCCTCCAGCATGTATGGTATTGCCTTCAGGCCGTAGGCTTCGCCCGACATGTCCATCGACATCCTTAAACAGCTTTTTGAGCGGCATTTTGGCGCGCCCGCGACCAGCTTGTCAGCCCTCCAGGGCAACCTCGGTGCTTCGGGGCGAAACATTCTGCGTCTCAGCGGCAATGGCCACCGAGCCATCGGAATTCATTACAACGTGCGCGAAGAGAATGTCGCGTTCCTCGAATTCTCGCGGCACTTTCGCCAGCATGGGCTGCCGGTGCCAGAGATTTACGGCGAGGATTTGGAGCACAACGCCTACCTGGAGGAAGACCTCGGCGACACCACGCTTTTCCATTTCCTTTCCCAAAACCGCGACGGAGAGAATATTGCCCCCGAGGTGATCGAAGCCTACCGCAGGGCGATCG
The DNA here is from genome assembly GCA_963758835.1 of uncultured Acidobacteriaceae bacterium. GTDB lineage: Bacteria > Acidobacteriota > Terriglobia > Terriglobales > Acidobacteriaceae > CAVVDY01. Next base: position 12,539 of record CAVWWZ010000012.1, read on the forward strand.
CCGTGTTGCCGCGATTTCAGGTCGAGGCGGGCAGGACGCTGGACTACCGGTTCGCGTATCCCCGCGCCGGCTTCGATCGACAATCGATTGCGTGGGACCTTAACTATTTCAAGTACTACTTTCTGCGACTCGCGGGCATCGGGTTCAACGAACAGGGGTTGGAAGACGATTTCCAGGCCTTGACCGAGTTTCTTCTCGCCGCCGACCGCGAATACTTTCTCTATCGCGATTTCCAGTCGCGCAACATCATGCTGCGCGATGGCGAGCCCTGGTTTCTCGATTATCAGGGTGGCCGCAAGGGAGCTTTGCAGTACGACATCGCCTCGCTGCTCTATGACGCTAAGGCCGATCTGCCACCCAACGTCCGCCAGTATCTGCTCGAGTACTACCTCGATGAACTGGCAAAGTACATCGCGCTCGATCGCGACGAATTTCTACGCTACTACTACGGTTATGTGTACGTGCGCATCATGCAGGCACTGGGCGCCTATGGCTTTCGCGGATTCTACGAACGCAAGCCGCTCTTCCTGCAAAGCATTCCTTACGCGCTGAAGAACCTGCGCTGGCTCATGCAGAACGCCGAGTTGCCAGTCGCTCTTCCGGTGTTGACTGGCGCCTTTCAGGGCGATGCTCGGCTCCGACAAGCTGCTGAGTTTCAGTCCGAAACAGGCAAGAGGCCTGCTGGTGCGCATCTACAGCTTCTCGTTTCATCGCGGCGCACCTCCCCAGGATGACAGTGGCAACGGCGGCGGATTTGTGTTCGACGCGCGTAGCCTGCCCAATCCCGGCCGCGAGGAGCTGTTCAAACCTCTGACTGGCGAGGACGCTCCGGTAATCGAGTACCTGAAGCAACACGAGAGCGTGCAGCAGTACTTCCGAAATGTAGAAGCGCTGATCGATACTGCGATCGAGAACTATCGCAACCGAGGATTTCACAACCTGATGGTTTCCTTTGGATGCACCGGCGGCCAGCATCGTTCGGTCTACCTTGCGAATCGACTGGCTGAGCATCTGCGCGCCGGCAAGGATCTGGAAGTCGAGGTACGCCACATCGAGTTGGAGAAGATGCTGCGATGAGAGCCATGGTGCTCGCTGCCGGGTTAGGCACGCGCTTGCGCCCGCTTACAAACGATCGCCCCAAGGCCCTGGTCGAGGTGTGCGGCCGACCGATGCTGGAGATTGCGCTCTTGCGACTTCGCCAGTTCGGCATCCACGACGTGGTTGTGAATGCACATCACTTCGCGGACATGCTCATCGAATATCTTCACCGCCATGACAGCTTTGGGATGAACATCGAAGTCTCGCGCGAGGATGTTCTGCTCGATACCGGCGGCGGGCTTAAGAAAGCTGCCCACTTCTTTGCCGGCTCAGGCGAGCCCTTTCTGCTGCACAACGTCGACGTCCTGAGCAATATCGATCTTTCTGCGTTGATGCAGGCTCACCAGGAACAGAATGCGCTTTCCACGCTTGCGGTCCAGGACAGGTCAGGCTCGCGAAGGTTGCTGTTTGATCCCAACGCCGAGCTATGCGGACGAAGAACCCTGGGCGCGGCTGACGAGGTAGTTCGCTCCGCTGAAAAGATGACGCCGCTGGCATTCTCGGGCATTCACATCATTTCGCCGCGAATCTTCGCACTATTAAGCGAAGAGGGCCCGTTCTCCATCGTCGACGCTTACCTGCGGATGGCGGGAGCAGGCGAGAAGATCGTCGCCTTCCGCGGAGATCAATATTACTGGCGCGATCTCGGCACTTTAGACCGCCTTCATGCCGCCGAAGACGATATGCAAAGAGGGTCCATCCACATCTGACGCGTTGGCGCCCGGAATTTATCGATTCGATTTTGGCCGGACGAACTTCAGTGCGGTATGCGTCTCAGAAAATTTCACCACCTTCACGTCTACCAACCCTGCGGCTCTGCCGGCCTCAATCACCTGTACCTCTTTAATCTCCTGCTTGCCCTTGGGATAAACAATCCATAGCGCGCCGCTCTCCGCCAGTGAGGGTAGAAGGCCGCCTGCTTCACCAAGGTCCGCCGACTCCGACGCGCCCATAAAGATGAGGTCCGAGTCCTGCAGCAACTTTGTATTGGAGAAGTCCTTGGCAGTGGCCCGGACTTCGCGAATGAAACCAGCATCCCGGATGTCGCGTACCGAGACGGTCAGTCCCGGCTTTATGCCCAGCTTCCCAGCCGTGCTCTTGGGATGGAGGATCTTGTCGGCCCACTTGGCGGCACTTTCGCCGAGTTCGAAGATGGCGCTGCCACCCTCCCACTTCAAGCGAAGCTCGCCATCCTTGGAGACAGTTGACTGCAGCGAAGCCAACGGGATCTTCAGGCGAAAGTCGCCACGGAAGATGATCTCACTCGTCTCCAGCAACGCCTTGCCCGTTGACGTCTTGCCCTCAGTCCATACCGTGCAAAGCTGTTCCGAACCCACGCGTCCTCCCGCGAACACAAGGATTGTGCAGCGATGCTAACCGCGACGACGCCTGTAATCCAGAGCAGATTAAAGAGGCTGTCCTTCGCCAGAGCTCGAACTCAGCCCTTCACCACACTCAGGTTATTCGTAACCTCGAATACTCCAGGAACCGTTTTAGCAGCGATGCCAGCCATGTTCTTGTCCATTTCGCTGATAACAAAGCCTGCGAGAGTAACGCGCTGGTTTCGCACGATGATGTGAATGCTCGGGGCGGCCTCCCAGAAATACCTGGAGAGACCTCCAGTTCGCATGAGAGCCTCGAACGTGCGCCTACGGATGCTGTCGTCCGCCGGAGATGGTGGTAACACCTCGATGTTGTTGACGACCTTCTCCACACCTTCAATTCGCTTCACTGCACTCTCAGCGTCGTTCTTAGTGATTGCGTCCTGGCTGGTAAGCATTCCGGTCAAGGTCACCGTGCGACCCTGAACGGTGTAGCCCAGATTATCGAACAGCGAATAGTAGGGCAGCATGAGCAATTCGTGCCGCACTTCCTTCGCAATCTTGTCCTCGACAGAGTTGCCCCCGCTCACGTTCTTGCCATAATCGGCCACTACCGGGCCGGGGATGGTAATTGCAGGTCCGTTCTCCGGTGCCTGAGTACCTGGCGCCGAGGCCGTCTGATTTTGCCCAACCGCTGCCATGCTCAATCCGAGCAGCAGAACGGTCAGCTTTGAAATTTGCACTAGAATGCTCCTTCTCTATTGTTAGACGCAGGAGCAAGCCTGTAGCTTCAACTGCCGTGGTGCAAGCGTGTCAAACTTTTGTCTTTCGGGATGCGTCCTAATTAGGAAGGAAGTAGCCAAAAGGTTGCACCCGTGGCCTTTCCGATGTAGAAATGCGGACAGGCGTGGGCTGGTAGCGTAGAGTCTACCTATAGGGCTTCCGACCGCCAGACTCACAGGAGGAGCGTCATGTTCAGGATCATCACAGTAGAGCGGGAATACGGCGCCGGAGGGAGCCTGGTAGCCGCCGAACTGGCGCACCGCAAAGGCTGGCAGTTGCTCGACCAGCAGCTTACCGGCGAAATTGCCCGCATGGCCGCAGTCGACCACAAGGTGGTGGCGCGTTGTGACGAGAAGGTCGATACGCTAATGCACCGACTGGCAAAAGTTTTCTGGCGCGGCAGCTATGAGCGCGCGTTGCCGGTATCTGATCATCACATCTTTGACGCCGACATGATGGTTGACCTGGCGCATCGGTTGATGCAAGAGAAGGCACGCGAGGGAAACTGTGTCATCGTGGGACGCGGCGCTCCATACATTCTGCGAGACCGTCCCGACACGTTTCGCGTTTTCGTCTACGGCTCGCGCGAAGAAAAAATCAAACGTATGGTAAGGCTGAAGATGAGCGAGAAGGAAGCTACCGAAATGGTCGACACTATCGATCAGGAACGCTCTGCCTTCGTACGCAAATACTTCAATGCCGAGTGGCCTTGCCGCCGCTTGTACCACATGATGGTGAGCTCCGACATGGGCCTCGAGTTCGTAACCGAGGAGATTCTGAGTGCGATGGAACACCTGGAGCGTAAGCGCGGCCATTACGATGGCGGTAGTATCGAAACCCATCAGCCTCAGCACACGATTTAACGCCTAGCGGCAAATGTAATTCCCTACTTCGGCCTACAAAGTTCCGCTTTTCGACAAGTGTTCAAAAGGGTTTGTAACTTCTTCTCAGCTCCCCAGTTTGCATTTGACATGTAACAAAGCATTGCGAGAAGATTCTGCCACCTTTGTCACTCGCTTTTCTCGTAGACCAACACCTCCTGAAAAGTTCCGCGACAAGATACTTGCGTTCAATCACCGCTTGAGCTGCTCCTGCCGTGAAAAGACGTGTTCACTGAATTCAGATTTTTTTTTGGAGAGGATAATCGTGAAGAGGAGATTTTTGCTTACTCTAGCTGCAATGGCGCTGGGCGCCTGCGCAGTGGGCAATGCCCAGACCATCACCCGCCTTACCCACACAGCACCCGACGGAGCTGAAACGGTGTTGCTACTCACCGACGGCAGGGCTCTGGTACAGGGCAACAACGATACAGACTGGTGGACCCTCACCCCTGACATCAACGGCAGCTACATCAACGGCACTTGGACTCAGGTGGCCAGCTTGCCTCCGGGCTACGCGCCTTACGCTCAGGCCGCAGGCGGTGAACATCGACGGACGCGTAATTATCATTGGCGGCGAATACAACTTCGGCCAATTCGCATTCACCAACAAGGGTGCGGTTTACGACCCTATCGCAAACACCTGGACGCCGCAGGATCCACCTGCCCAATTCGACTTCATTGGCGATTCGCCATCGGTTGTGCTGCCGAATGGTAAGTTCGTGCTCGGCCAAAAGATGACTATGAGGATGGCCGAACTTGATCCCCATACTCTCACCTGGACTTCGCTGAATTCCACCGGCAAGAGCGACTGGAATGCGGAAGAAGGTTGGACGCTGCTGCCTAACGGAACCTTCGTGACGGTCGACGTGCTGAATTCTCCCAACTCGGAACATTACAACCGGGACACCCAGACCTGGATCCAGGACGGCAGCACCCAGGCGCTCCTGATGGGACCACCGGAAGTGCAGTGCCTGAGCGGCGATTGGGGAACTTACTGCCCGCCCGGCGAAGTGGGCCCTGCGGTCCTGCGTTATGACGGCACGGTATTCGCTACCGGCGCACTTCATGTCGGCAACTCGACCGGTCATACTGCGGTCTATACGCCGTCGTCACCTAATCAGCCGGGTACATGGGTAAAGGGTCCGGATTTTCCGGGTGGGGATTTCTGCGACGACGACTTCGCCGCCCTGCTGCCCAACGGAAACGTCCTGGTGAGCACCGCCTTCAACAACCTGTACGAGTTCAACGGAACCACTTTGACGAAAACGGGTTCGGGCGGAGGCAGCTTGCTGCTGCTTCCCACCGGCGAAATCATGATTGATGGGACGAAAGTCTATAAGGGGGCGGGCACCTACCAGCAGGCTGTGGCGCCTGTACTGTTCAAACCCGGGGTAGTCGTCATTCAGCGCGGCTCCACCTACTTGGCTTCCGGAGCCAACTTCAACGGTTGGTCGGAAGCTCACGGATTTGGCGACGAGTTCCAGACGGCAACGAATTATCCACTCGTACGCCTGACCAACATGACGACTGGCCATGTGTTCTACGCTCGCACTCACGATCACAACAGAATGGGCGTCACTCGCGCGAAATCGCCCTCCACCACGCACTTCGATGTGCCCGCTAACATGGAAACGGGAACAACCAAGATGGAAGTGGTCGCCAACGGAATTCCGTCGAACCCGGTGACTATCATGGTGTTCTAAATTCGGTAAGCAACTCAATGTAACTCGGGCGGGGATAATCCCCGCCCGTTTTTCTTTGCCGAGCTTCGATGATCACAAAGAAAAAGGCGCTCTGGTGAGCGCCCTTCTTTTGATCTTGTTCTCTGATTACCAGCGATTTCCGCCGCCCCCACCACCGCCGCCGCCGCGTCCACCATAGCCGCCGCGTCCGCCACCACCGCCGCGTCCGCCGCCGCCTTCGCGACCGTAGCCACCACCACCGCCGCCGCCGCGTGGACGGCTTTCCTTCGGCCGCGCTTCATTGATGTTGAGATTGCGGCCGCCCATCTTGGTTCCATTCAGCCCTTCCATGGCTTTGGTAGCGGCGTCGTCGTCAGTCATCTCGACGAAAGCGAAGCCGCGAGGCTGGCCGGTATCACGATCAGTCACGATGCTAACTCTGTCGACTGGGCCGTAGGCTTCGAACAGCGAACGAACCGATTCCTCCGTCGCGTCGTAGCTCAAGTTTCCAACGTAAATATTCTTCATTGCGTCCTCTTAGTTGAACCCGGCCGATGCTGGCCAGGCCAGAATCCGGTTAACGTGGGCGACTGGAAGACTCAAGCTGCGAGCTCGCGGTCAAAGAGAGGAAGGGCAGCCGTTGCCGCCCTCCAATTTCATTGTCGTTCTGGTTAGAGAGGCTGTACGTTTTCGGCCTGCCAGCCCTTGGCCCCGCGCTTCACTTCGAAGCTTACTTGCTGACCTTCCTGCAACGAGCGAAAGCCGCCGGCCTGAATTGCCGAGAAATGCACGAAGACATCTTCGCCGTTCTCACGCGAAATAAATCCAAAGCCCTTGGCATCGTTAAACCACTTCACAGTTCCTTGTTCCATTGTGTTTCTAGTGTGTCCTTATATTGATGTTGCGCTGGACTGATCGGAAGTTACCAGACAGGAATCGCTCGGTCAGGAGGGATGGCTGCGGTCAAGCCGTCGAACATACGCAAGCGCATTATACACCAGCTTCCGGGAAGATCTGCTTAAAGCCAAGGCCCTCCCCATCGCCACTATACCAACCCATTACCACCCGCAAAACCGCTTGCCGCTTCGCAGGCAGCGCGATACAGTGCGGAGAACCCGCTAAGCTGGTTCGTACTCTCGAGTGCGGCTCCGAACGTTATGCAGCGAGATTCCCCGGATCCCAACCAGTCAACTGCCGGAAAGAGAGAGGCTGACCATGATCAGGTTCCCCCGCAATGGCGCATTCATGACTGCGATTTCCGTACTGGCCCTTACAACCGTGCCGGCGATGGCTCAGGGCGTGCAAGCCCAACTCGCGGACAAGCTAGCGGAACTCAAGCAGTCGACTGCACAAAACCAGCAACGCCTGCACCAATACCAATGGACGGAGACAACTCAGCTTACCCTCAAGGGCGAGCCTAAACCGCCAAAGCAATTTTTATGTCAGTACGGCCCCGATGGTCAGGTACAGAAGACCCCGATAGCCTCCCCAGGAATGCAGCCATCGCAGGGCGGCCGCCTTAAGCAGAGGATGGTGAAGAAGAAAACCGAGGAGATGCAGGACTACATGGGCGATGTGAAACAGCTGCTGAGCGTGTACGTTCCTCCTGACCCGGCGAAACTGCAGCAGGCTTATCAGACAGGAAACGCTTCTATAGCTAAAGGACCAATGTCTGGCACGGTCAACCTCACCTTCCACAATTACGAGAAGACGGGCGATCAGTTATCCATCATTTACAGCACTCAGCAAAAGAAGATTTCGCAGCTTAGTGTCAAAACCTACATGCAACAGCCGAGCGAGGCCGTCACTCTGGACACCACCTTCGCAAGTCTCGCCGACGGCATCAACTACGCGCAGAGAACCGTGCTCAATGCGACGGCTAAGAAGCTGGTCGTGACCACGACCAACTCGCATTATCAGAAGCTGCAGTAGAAAGTCAGATTCGTCGCTAATTCCCGCAGGGTGCGTACTCGCTTACTTAGTTCGTCCTGTACGCTGTTTTCATATACTGGCGGGCCATATCCGCCTGTCCGGAACCTGAATCCTCCGCCAGGATGGCGCGATATTTCGCCAGTGCGGCATCGCGCTTCTGAAGGACGTCATACATCTCGCCCGCCCCCAGCATCGCCTTCTGACGGAACTCCGCATCCGGAGACACACTGGCCGCGAGGTTATAAGCCTGAGCCGCTTGCTCGTACTCGCGTTGCCCGCGCAGCGCTTCTCCCAGCCCATAAGCCGGTATCGCCAGCTGGCAAACCGAATAGGAATTTGAGCGGCAGCCGTCCACCACTCTGCGGTAGGCAGCGATCGCCGCCTGCCCGTGACCGGCAGCGTTTAACAGATGCGCGTACTCCGCCGCGACCAGGAAATTCTTGGGATATTCCTGCTGAAGCTGCCCGACAACCTGAATCGCTTCTGTATATTTCTGCTCTCGCCGTAGAAAGAGGGCTAATGCAATCCTGGCGTCGCTGGCTACGTCCGGAGTGCCATGGGCGGCTACCTCCCGCAAGTAGTCCAGCCCCTTCTGTTTGCTTCCGGTAATGCCGGTCATGGCGGCTGCCATCTTTACCGGAAAACTCAGGCTTCCTATTACATACAGATGGATTCCAACCAGGTTTTTGGCATCCACGAAAGTGGGATCAAGCTCCAGTACGCGTTCGTCATCATGCCGCGCTGCCACGGCGGTGCGCAGAGCGCTAATCCAGGCATGCTGGGCCATGCCCATGTAAGTGGCACGTAATCCCCGGGTCACAGCGCGGGCATAGAGGGCGTCCACACTGTTGGGATTTTGCTGCAATTGCGCCTCTTCGAGCGCAAGCGCCTGGTCGCTTAGCTGCTTGACCCGCTCCTGAACCTTGGGATCAAGCGGCTGCAAGTTCTTGTGACTGACGAAGTTGTCGGAGGCGTAGGCCTCGGTATCCAGCGCTCCGATGCGGTAAAGCTCTTGGAAGATGATCCCGGCAAGAAGGTGGTTGACCGCGTACGGATCGTCCGGGTGCGCTTTCAAAGCAGCCTCGAACTCCTTGTTCGCCTTGTCGTACTCCAGGTTGTTGAAGTAATCAAAGCCCTTACGAGTGTTGGCGTCATTGCTGTAGCGGGTGGGAACCGGCGGCGAAACCGTGGCTAGCGACGTTGCCACGAAAAGAAGTAGGGAGCCACCTAGGGTTAGGCTGTAACAAAGTGCAGGGTAAGGTCGCATCGCGATCTGCTACTGAGAAGTTTACCCGATATTCCAGCTACTCTGAACAGGGTACAAACCTCTCAGCAGTTGATGCGCTACGCCACTATATGACTCTCACAAAAGCTGTACCCAAAGATTATTATTCTGAGGCCGAAGCTGCACGGATGCTTGGCATCTCGATTGCTCGGCTCCATAAGCTCCTAGACCAATACGTGTTCAATGTGGGCAGTCACCGCCCCCCTGACCTCGAATTCAACAGCAGTGACCTCTTGCTGCTTTCTTACTGGAACAAGGAGTCGCATGGCACGAGCCCTGAATCGCACGGGAACGTGATTCCCATCGACGACTACAAGTAGCCTTAAGGCAGCTCGTTGTTGACTGGACGCCAGAGCCCTCCTGGCCGGGCTACGGCATAGCTGTGGCTTGTTCAAAGACCTGCCACAGCGGCTGTCTTGAAAGGACGCTGCTGGCAGCTGGACTGCGCCTAAGAAGGCTCGTGGGCTTCGGCCTGTGAGATTCTTCTTGGTCTGAAAGGCGACTACTCTCAGCGGCTAAGAGCCGGGAGCGTGGTCGCCCTCCCTTCGGTTGAGGCCCGACGGCATGCCTTTTTCCAGAACTGTTCGGCGCGATTCCGGGCGTGCTACCTTACGAAAAGGTTGAAGCCGAATATCGAAGACATCTTGCACCGCCTTTACAGGGAGCTGCGCCCACGCGCACCGATCCCGCAATTCCGCGCGGAGTTCTACCCGTTCGCCAACGTGAACAACACCATCCGGCTACGCGAAGGCGTGCTTCACATCCGCTTCTCCGACCTGCTGGAAGGTGCTCCGCAGAACGTGATTGAGGCCATCGCGCATATCCTGCTGGCCAAGATTTATAAGAAGCCGATCGAGACTCTGCACTCCACCCGCTACCGCCGATACGTCAGCAGCCATGATGTGAGCGCCAAAGCGCATCTGGTGCGACAGATGCGTGGGCGTAAGCAAATCGAATCAGCTAAAGGGAAGGTTTACGACCTCGACGCAATTTTCGAGGACCTGAACCGCCGTTTTTTTCACGGCCTGATGGGACGACCGCAACTGACGTGGAGTCGCGGCCACGCTCGCAACACCTTGGGGCATTATGATCCCGCGCACAACGCCATCGTGGTAAGCCGTATCTTCGACAGTGTGCGCGTGCCGCGCTTTGCGGTGGAGTACATCCTGTATCACGAGATGCTGCACCTGAAGCATCCGGTGAAGTTGCGCGGCAGCCGGCGATGCATCCATGGCCCGGAGTTTCAAGCCGAAGAACGCCAGTTCCCTCACTTGGAGGAAGCCCGGCAGTTCCTAAAAACGCTATAGCGCACAATTCTCCGATGCGTTCTGGAACTATCGGCGAGCTTTCTTGGACGGCGCCTTTTTCGCGGGCGTGGCCTTCTTCGCTGCTTTCACCGGAGCCTTAGCAGCCTTCTTCGCCGCCTTCGCAGGTGTAGCCTTTTTCGCTGCCGCCTTCTTCGCCACTTCTTTCTTCGGCGCAGCTTTAGCCGGTGCAGCCTTGATCGGTACCGGCTTCGACGCTACCGCTCCCGCAGCCTTGGCAGGTGCCGCTTTTTTCGCCGCAACAGCACCTTTGGCAGATGCCGGCGGCTTCTTCTGGTCGGCGGCAGGCTGTGTCGTAGGTTGTTTCGCGCCGGCTGGAGCCGGTGCCGCTGCTGGCGTGGGCGCCGCGGCAGGTACTGCTTCGGGTGCTCCCTTTGGCTTCCGTCCTCGCTTGCCCGCTGGGGCAGGTGCTGGTGCTCCTGGCGCGGCAGGTGCGGCAGCAGCAGCAGCTTTGCCTCGTCCGCGTCGAGCTGGTGGTGGCGGCGGAGGAGGCGGCGGCTCGTAGGGCTTCAGGAAATTGATAATCTCGTTGTGCGAACGCAGTTTTCCATCCAGCAAAAGCAGGAAGGCTTCGTCCAGGATCTTCGGATACTCAGGAAGCTGCGCCGTGATGCGCAACTCGGCCATCTCAGGAAACGGCAGCTTCTCGCGTACCTGGCGCCACTTGGTGAAGAAGTTCTTCAGCTTGGCGTCGACCGCCTGCTGTTTGGTGGTGACGCTGAGGAAGAGCACATCTTCCGGCGGGGCGCTGGACAAAAGTTTCCACGCGCCCGAGGTCGTGGATGCTTCGCGGCCGGTCAGTTTCTTCGCCAGATCGTGGGCGCGGCTTTCCAGATGCTTCCACTTGTCGACGAAGTCGCGGCGCGGAATCAGCCGCTGTATCTCTGCGACGTCCTTCTCCGACATCCGCTTGGTCAGGAAGTACATGGTGATGGGCCCGGTCTCGGGAAAGTAGCCCAGATCGTTGATCATCTGGCGCTGCTTGATGACGTGGCCCAACTCACCAGCCTCAATCTTCGCGGCCGTCCAGTGCGGATGCAGTACCTGCAGCCAGCCTTCGCGTTCCAGCGCACGCACGACAGCAATCGGATCGTCCTCGTGCGCCAGCTGCTCAAGCTCGTGTCCTATCGAACGCTTACCTACGTACTCGATGTAGTTGTTTTCCTTCGCCGCGTCGTACCGCGCCTGGGTGCGTTCTTCCAGTGTGTAATGGAAGCGCGCTGCCAGCCTGGTAGCGCGGATCAGGCGAATGGGGTCTTCGAGGAATGCATAGTTGTGCAAAATGCGCAGCACTTTGGCTTCAATGTCGGCGATCCCGTTAAAGGGATCGAGCAGCAATCCTCGCGAACCGGGATTGAGCGACAGCGCCATGGCGTTCACTGTGAAGTCACGGCGGCGCAAGTCTTCGTTGATGGTCGCAGGCGTAACTGTCGGGGACTTGCCCGGCTTGTCGTACACTTCCGAGCGTGTCATGTTCAGCTCGGCGCGCACATTGCCCGGCATTAGCAGGTAAAGGATCCGGAGGTCTTCATCGACACCCTGGATGGTGATGCCCGCCTTCTCCAGCTCTTTCTGTAGCTTGAGGGGATTGCCCTGGACGCTAAGATCGATGTCGCGGATGGACAAGCCAGTGACGAGATCACGGATAGTGCCGCCGGTGAGGTACACGTTCAGCCCGGCGTGGCGAGCGATTTCTTGAACCAAGGTCACACCCCGCTGCTGATCCGGGGTGAGCCGGGTTTCCATGCTATAGATGTAGTCTGCCATCTAACCTTATGACTCTATGGTAGTTCCGTCGTGGAACACGTCCAAAACAGGGAGGCAGACAATCAGCCCGAACACACTCATACTGCTCCCCCGCCACGAAAATGACTGTCAGATTCCGGGATACCCTCATTCTACCTGGGAACGGATAACCGCAACTCTTGCTTTTGTCGATACTTACGGGGGCATCGGCTCCGGGAGCGCTGCACAGCGAACAATAACACAAGGTTTATGTTTTGGCTACAAAGCTGGTTAGGAGCAGCATTCGAGGAGTAAAGGTGCGAGAATTAAGACGCTGTCCGGCCACTGGCCACCATACGTCGTGCCACGCCGAACTTCGGCGCAATCCGCAGTGTAGAACATAGCCTAATGTCCTCGACGCGCAAGAAGGTGATCGTTCGTAAGCTCGACCGTGACACCGCGGCGGGTTACGTGGGCTCCGAGTACATTGCCGACGGCAAGCTGGAACTGCTCAACACCGCCGGCACCGTGGTTACCATCGCGCTCAGCGAAATCAAGGGCGTGTACTTCGTACGCGAGTTCAGTGAACCTGAGTCTCTGACCCGCAAAACCTTTACCTCCCGCCCGCGTACCGAAGGTCTTTGGGTGCGCCTGCACTTCCGCGACAACGAAATCATCGAGGGCCTGATGCCCAACGACCTTGTCCAGGAAGGCACTGATGGTTTCTCGATCATTCCGCCCGATACGCGTTCAAACACCCAGCGGATTTTCGTACCCCGCTCCGCCCTCGCTCAGATGGTCGTGATCGCCGTAATCGGCGAAAAGAAGACGCAGCGTGGCCGCTCGCCGGAAGACGGGCGTCAAGTCCCGATGTTTGGGTAGAGCGCTTTCTTCACCCGCCCGGCAGATGGTATGCCGTCATACGGCAGTAAGTATCGATAGACCAGACCGTTGGCCACGGCCGGGCTTTCCAAAGAAGTAGGATCAATCACCGATTTCCAGAGCAGTCCTCCCTTGTTCGCATCCAAAAGGTTCTACCTGATCAAAGACCCGTGCGGCCCCGTTCAACCGGAAGGTGAGCGGAGGGGGCGACCACGCAACGTGGCCACCGCCCCGAGGTTCGGGATTGCCTCTTTTCTTGGCTCATCGCCCCGGAAGGTGAAGGGCGGTCACACCGACGGAAGTTGAAACGTAGACTACGCCGTTGGCTACTACCGGATCTGAAGAAGGTGGTCCCGACTTCTCGAGCACCGCACCTGTGTCGGCGTCCAGCGCGAAGAGGTAGCTGCCGTCCGTACTCACGTTGCCGCAAACGTACACGACACCGTTCGCTACCGCCGGAGAAGATCCGGCGAATTGAATCGCAGGAGTCCAGAGTAGGGCACCCGTGGCGCCATTTAGAGCATAAAAGGTGGTCTCCGAGCTGATATAAACTACGCCCCTGGCAACCGCCGGCGAACTGAAAATACGGTCCCCGGTCGCGTACTTCCAGACCAAAGCACCGGTCTTGGCATCCAGCGCGTACACATTTTTGTCTAGGGAGCCGAAATAGACTCTGCCATTGGCCACCGTTGGCGACGAGTAGATAAAATCACCGGTTGTATATTTCCAGATCAGAGCGCCAGTGCCGGCATCGAGAGCATAGACATTGTTGTCGGATGAGCCCACAGAGCCCACATAGACCACGCCCGAGGCAACCGCCGGCGAGGAGCCTGAGTCGATGTAGAAACCACCCGTCGCATATTGCCAGATGACGGCCCCAGTGTTGGCATTCAGAGCATAAACCGTGCCGTCGGATGAACGGTCATAAACTACGCCATTGGCGATCGCGGGTGAAGCCGCGAATGACGCCGCCGTCTTGAAATACCAGAGCAAGGTGCCGGCAGAGCTTATAGCGTGAATACCCACACCACTCCCGATGTAGATGATGCCATTAGCCACCGAGGGCGATGAAGTGAAGGATGTCCCGAGGTTATAGGACCAAATGAGATCGCCCGTGCTGGCTTTTACGGCGTTAAGCAGCCCAATTCCGACATCGGGAACGGTACCAAAATAAACTACGCCATTCGCCAGCACCGGCGAGGTAATCACGTGGTTTTCCTGCGTCCCATACTGCCACTTCATAGTAAGATTCGCGACTGTGCTGGGGCTCAGAATGGATTCGTACGGATTGCACCCGGTGTGTGCAGGATCGTAGAGATACTGCGGCCAGTTCACGACCAGCGATGCGGTTCCAAGGGCCGCCGCACCACACGGGACTTGCGCAATCGACTGCGGCACAGTCGCAAACGAGGCGATCAGCAGGATCAGGGCTAGATAGAAGCTCTTCTTCATCTTCACAGTATTTCCTCCTTTGCGCATGAGTCCGTTGCGCAATCACGCGTGCGACGGAAGTATGCCCGATGAAAGAATTGAGCGGCAAGTTAAATTGCGGTTCGCTGGCGAGAAGAGTTGCTGATTACGATAAATCGCATCAAGCAATCCGCAGTTGTTAAGATTTTGCGAGCCTGATCTGTGCTGGGCACTCATGATGCCAGCTGAACATAGAACCCTATCTTCTGCGCGGCTCACGCGAACGAAGTAAAATCTTTCGCAAGCCATCCTTCCGGCAGTGAAGCCCGGTGTCACGTGTGTCGAAATCATTTACTCAGGAGCATTGAATGCGAAAGTATCTGATCGCGGTATTAGTTGGGGTTAGTATTCTGGCCCAGGCGCAGCAGCCAAAGACGCCCGCTACTCTAAAAAGCGTTCTCCTGCAGGAGCTGCGCGAAACTCATAACGAGAAAGCCTGGTTCGTCTCCGAGAAAGAGGCTGTTGCCGGGCTCACGCCGGAGCAGGCAGCGTGGAGCGACGGCAAGAATCATTCCGTCGGCCAGCTGGTTCAGCACCTGAACTTCTGGAACTCGTCCAACATGGCAAGGCTCAAGCATCAGCCGGCGCCGAAGGTCACGGACAACGATACGACTTTCGCTTTCGATCCCAAGCAATGGGACGCGACCGTGAAGGAATTCGATCGGATAATGACGGAGCTGGAGCAGTTCGTGGAATCGGCTGACGACGCGACAGTCGCCAAGATCGCTCCCACGGTGGCCCGTATCGCCCAGCACAACGCATATCACATCGGCGAAATGGTCACGTCCCGCAAAAAACAGGGCACATGGAATCCCGAAACTGGCGTCAAGTTGTAGCCATAGTAAAAAGCGGCCGGAGCAGGAGTCCCAGCCTGGCTGTAGGCAGTTTTCGACTAGAAGCCGAGTCTGCGGCGCAGAGTGCCAGCCACAGCCACGATGCCGCCACCCAGCATAACCAGCGTGCCGGGCTCGGGAACCGTGCCATTCAGCGTGAAGGCATTGCCGCCCGCACCGCAGTCGCCCCGGTTCTGTCCAACCTGAGCAAAGTTGCAGGTGGCAGGACCATTATTCAGGTCCCAGGCGTCAAACTGGGTACCGCCGCTGTCATTGGCGTTACCAAGTGAGAGCCAGTAGGTGTCACCGGCGGTGAGACTTCCAGAGAGACCGTCGATGTGTACGTTGTAAACATCGTAGCCAAATCCGCTGTCATTGTGGAAGGTGTTGATGAGGTTATTCGAGACGCCGGTGGCTATGTCGCTGCCGAACGCGGTCGTACCGAGCCACCAAGTAACGGTGGTCGGCGTCAAACCGGTCTGTACCCACATACCGAAGTCCAGACTGGTAGCCGTACCGCCGTTAGTGGCAATAAATCCGTCGGAAATATTGTAGTTGGTGGGGCCAGGGTTGGGACCGTCGATATAGTATGCGTTGGTAAAGCCATCTATCGGCCCGTCATCAAAGATTACCTGCGCAAACGCCGGAGCGCTAAGCGCGAGACAGAGAGTTGCGAGAGTTACAACAAGTAAGCGTACTTTCAATTGATTTGCCTCCTTCAGAAGGTAATGGCACTGGAGAAAACGGTATCGAACAGAATGCGCCGCAGTCGCCAACAAAGCCAGCGAATTGTTTCAAGAAGGAGATACGCTGTTCTTTAACGGCAAACTGATACAACTGGGTGCCCCGACTGCCAGCGGCAGAATGAAAAGAGAGAAGGCCGGAGCAGGAGCCCCGGCCAATTAGAAGTAGCTTTGGATTAGAAGCCCAACTTACGGCGCAGACCACCGGCAGCGGCCAGAACACCGCTACTGAGCAGAATCATGGTGCCAGGTTCCGGAATAATGGGAAAAATGAAGGATTCGCCGCCAGCTCCACAGTCGCCGAAGTTTTGTCCACCCACTCCAAAGTTGCAGGTGGCGGGACCATTATTCACGTCCCAGCCGTCAAACTGGGTGCCGCCGCTGTCATTGGCGTTACCGAGTGAGAGCCAATAGGTGTTACCGGCGGTGAGATTTCCAGAGAGGCCGTCGATGTGTACGTCGTAAACATCGTAGCCAAATCCGTTGTGGTTGTGGAAGGTGATCTGAGAGATCATTAGAGATGCCACTTCCGATGTCGCTACCGAACGCGGTTGTACCCAGCCACCAGGTAACGGTGGTTGGCGTCGTACCGGTTGGCACCCACATACCAAAGTCCAGGACCTCAGGGATGCCGCTGCTAGTGGCAACAAACCCATCGGAAATATTCTGGCTGAAGGGGCCAGGGTTGGGACCGTCGATGTAGAAGGCGTTGGTATAGCCATCTATCGGCCCATCATCATAAATTTCTTGCGCAAACGCCGTAGCGCTGAGCGGGAGACAGAGAGCTGCGAGAGTTACAACCGCTAGACGCAGTTTCAATTGATTTCCTCCTTCAGAAGGTAATGGCACTACGAGAAGGGGACGGTACCCACCAGAGTGCGCCGCAATCACTAACAAAGCCAGAGAATTGTTTCTAGAAGGAGATACGCTGTCCCTTAACGGGAAACTGACATAGCTGCGCGCCCCGGTCGACCCTCCTCCGTTGGGTAGACCTCTCAACGCTCCGCTCGGGGCGCTAATTCCCTCAAGATTTGGAGCACCTCGCGCATTGAACCGACGATTGCTACAAGCAAACGCCAGAGCCTCACCCCTCGCCCTTCATATAGGATCGTCTGGTGAAAATCGAGACAGCGTGGAGCCGCATCGCCACCGGAGTACACAAGTTTCAAACCGAGGTCTTTCCCGAGCAGCGAGCGCTGTTCGAGAGCTTGCGCAGCAAACAGGATCCCCTGGCGCTGTTCATTACCTGCGCCGATGCGCGTGTCGTGCCCAACCTGTTTACCCAAACCGGTCCAGGTGAAATTTTCATTGAACGTAATCCCGGCAACATGGTGCCCCCTTACGGCGACTTTGTGGGCGGCGTCACATCAGGAGTGGAATACGCCAACCTGGTATTGAAAGTGCCAGTGATCGTTGTCTGTGGCCACACGGATTGCGGCGTGATGAAGGCATTGCTTCATCCCGAAACCACCAGCGGCCTTCCCGGAGTGCAGCAGTGGATGCGCCATGGCAACGAAGCGCGGCAAGTTGTCTTGCGTGACTACGCGAAGAGTCCCGAGGAAGAAAAGGTCCTCCGTCTTGCCGAAGCCAACGTGCTGGAACAGATTGCGAATCTGAAAACCCATCCCAGCGTGGCGACGCGCGTTGCTGCCGGCGAGGTGATGATTCGAGGCTGGGTGTACGACATTGGCAGCGGATCAATCAGGCAGGCCGATCCCGACACCGGCGAGTTCACGGAGTTCTCCGAAACCTAGAGCAGACCTGCCTGCCTTCTGAACCTCAGCTGACTTTAGGCCGGGCTCCGTCTCTAAGCGATGCCCGCCTGTGCTTTTGCCTGCTCAAGGTCCGGCGCAAACTGAAAAAGCTGGTCCACCCGGGTGACCTTCAGCGCGTTCACCAGCCGGTCGCTTGCCCCGGACACGATAAGTTTGCGGCCCGCGTTCTGGCGCGAGATGTGCGCGCCTACCAGGCACCCGATTCCTGCCGAGTCGATGTAAGGGACATCCGACACGTCGACGATCAGCACAGCAGCACTGTCAGATCGGACCAAGGTTTGAAAGCTGAAGAAGTTGCCCAGTAGCAGGGGGCCATGCAGGCGCAGGATGCTGCTATCTCCCGTGCCCTCAATGCGTTCGATTTCCAGCGGCTTCTCTTGCATAATCAGCGATTGTATATGCGTCGCACTACCGTAACATTAAGCCTGTGTTAACGGACCCGCCGAATTGGCTCTCCAGCCAGGAAACAAGCCGCCGGCAACGGGTACGCGGCGCTATCAGCCGATGCTACTGCCGGTTGCCGCATCAGATAACCCCTTCGCAAGCGCCGCCAGTGTAATCTGTGCTCCAGCTATGACTCACCCGAGCTTGCGGTGGCGCGCACTGCTGTGCGTCGTCCTCTTTGCAGTACTTCTGCCAGCACAGACTCCACAAGAGACGAATCCCTTGCCCAACCCATCCCCTGCGATGGCCGTTCAGACCCAACCTCCTGCGCAAGCGCCACAGGTTCCGCCTCAGCTTACCAAAGAGGATTTGGAAGCCTTCCTCGATGGGGTAGTGCCGATCCAGTTGCAAACGCGTGACATCGCCGGCGCCGTAGTCGCAGTGGTGAAGGATGGTCAGGTGCTGTTTGCCAAGGGCTATGGCTTCGCCGACGTGAAGAGCCGTAAGCCGGTCAGTGCGGAGGACACACTCTTCCGTCCCGGATCGATCTCCAAAACCTTCACCTGGACGGCGGTGATGCAACTGGTCGAGCAGGGCAAGATCGATCTCGATCGCGATCTCAACGATTACCTCGATTTCAAGATTCCTGCGCCCTTCGGCAAGCCGGTCACCATGCGCAACCTGATGACGCATACGCCGGGCTGGGAGGAGTCGGTAAAAGAACTGTTCGTGGCCGACCCGTCGGAGATGTATCCGATCGACCAGTACCTGAAGAAGCGCCTGCCGAAGCAGATATATCCCCCCGGCACCACTCCGGCTTACTCGAACTATGGTGCGACCTTGGCGGGATACATCGTGAGCCGCGTGTCCGGCATGCCGTTTGAAGAGTACATCGAGAAGAACATCTATCAGCCGCTGGGGATGACACACGCGACATTTCGCCAGCCGCTGCCTGACAACCTGAAGCCGCTTATGTCCGAAGGCTACGACAAAGCATCTGAGCCGGCGAAGAGCTTCGAGGTTGGCGAGGCCGGCCCCGCGGGAGGCTTGTCTGTCAGTGCTGCCGATATGACGAAGTACATGATCGCTCACCTGCAGAATGGCGAATACAACGGAGTGCGCATCCTCAAGCTCGAAACCGCACAACTCATGCACTCGCGAGCTTTCGGCCTGGTCCCCGAGATGAATGGCATGGCTTATGGGTTTATTGAGGAGACACGGAATGGGCACCGCATCATTGGACATGGCGGCGACACCCAGTGGTTCCACAGTGACATGCACCTCATGCCCGACCAGAACCTGGGATTTTTTGTCTCCTATAACAGTGCAGGCAATGGCGAGAGCTCGCCGCGAACCATCCTCTGGCAGAATTTCCTGAACCGCTATTTCCCTTACACTCCGCCTGAAGACAAGCCGGTTGCCACCTCAGCCGAAGACGCGACGGCCGTTGCCGGTCCGTACTGGTCGAGCCGCCGGGCGGATACGACGATTGTTTCTGCCCTCTCTCTGTTGAGCCAGGGCAAGGTCACCGTAAACAGCGATGGAACAATCAGCTTGAACGCGGCTACAGACTTTGCCGGCAATCCGAGAAGGTTTCGCGAAGTTGGGCCGATGCTTTTTCGTGAAGAGCATGGACAAACGCAACTGGCGTTCACCAGGAATCATGCCGGAGAGCAGGTTATTGTCACCGATGTCCCAATCTATGTCTGGCAGCCGGTGCCGCGCTGGAAAAACGAGAAGCTGAACCTCGCCGTACTGGTTTTCTCGATTGCCATGTGTGGGCTGACACTGTTGTTCTGGCCAGTCAACGCCATGCTGAGGCGGCACTATGCTGATCGGCTATCGGTGAGCGTTGAATATCGCAGAGTACGCCGATTGGTGCGCACGATTTGTGCTCTCAATATTCTGCTGCTGGTAACGCTGGGAATTTGCGTGGTCGCGGTCCAGAACAATATTGGCTTGTTGAGCAGCCACTTCGATGGACGTCTGCGCGCGCTTCAGTTACTGGCTCTGGTGGATGTACTTGGCGCGATTGTGGGTGTCTGGTATTTCGTACGTTCGTGGCGGGAATTGGATCTGTGGTTCTGGACCAGAGTTTGGAACTCTCTGCTCATGCTGGCCTTCATAGGCTATGCCGCATTCCTGCTGAATTGGCACATCCTGAGCTTCAGCTTGAACTACTAAAGCCATCGCAGAAATCAAATGGAAGGGGCGCGCGCCGTCTCTGGAACTAATCTAGAAAAGCACCCGCCCCACTTGTCACAAATCACAACTTACTGAACTGTGATCGTCGAGTTGCCGCTCTTCCCGCCAAAGGTCGCCGTAACGGTAGCGGTTCCAGTGGAGATGGCAGTGACAAAGCCTGTACTGGTTACTGTTGCAATCGTAGCGTCACTCGAATTCCACGTAGCAGAGTTCGTGACATTGCTCGTGGTGCTGTCCGAGAAGGTCGCGGTTGCCGTAAGCTGCTGAGTTTGTCCTGAAATCAGACTCACGCTGGAAGGCGTGACGGCGACGCTGGTTACCGTCTGATTGCTAACCGTGAGTCCCGTACTAGCTCGCACACTTCCAGAACTGGCTGAGATCGTCGTCGTACCCAGCGCCACAGCCGTCACCAGGCCTGCGGGGGTGATGGTAGCGATGTTGGTGGCAGACGACGCCCAAGTCACCTGGTTGGTGGCATCTCCTGACGAATTGTCGCCAAAGGTAGCCGTAGCGGTGAACTGCTGGGTGGCGCTAGGCATAATTACAGGATTCAGCGGCGAAATCTGCAAAGAAGTGATTTGGTCCGCCGGCGGAAAGAACTGACCGCATGCCGCAAGCATGAGGATTCCAACTAATGCCAGGACCGTGCTGAGAGCGACGAACTTTGAACAATAAGGGAACTGCACGCGCATTATGTTATCACCGGGGAGTTCCGTACCACAAAGCCGGGCCTCCATGGTGAGACGAGAGACAACGCCGAACGGAAGCACACTTTCAGTGCCACCGCCGCTCCGGCGCAAAGCATTGCAGCGGCAACAAAGACTGGAGCGCACTGGATTGCTTGTAGCCGCTTAAGCAGCCGTAACTAGGACGCCTCTTTTACAAAAGAATAGCTTTTAGCAACTGTAAGCTGACTTAGGTTATCTAAGCTCAAGTCGTGGCTATGTCCTGCCGGGACATTTGTTACACTGCATTCAACGTGCTTTAGAAAGGATTTCGATGGATATTAAGAGCGTGCTTGATCAACTACACACCGAACGTGACCGAGTCAGCCAGGCTATAGCAGCCCTGGAAAGCCTCCAAGGCATTCCTTCCGCACCGCGGCGTGGACGCCCCCCAAAGAATCAGCAGAGTGGAAATGTCTACTCCATGCCTAAGAAGCGGACTATGAGTCCCGCAGCTCGCAAGCGAATCTCAGAGATGATGAAGAAGCGTTGGGCCGAAAGACGGAGAAAGAACCGGGCCGCGTAGTTTGATCGATCGGGTGATAAGAAGGTGTCCGTTCGCGGGCACCTTTTCATTTTAGCTAGAAGTACTACTTGGATTCTGCTCGCGCCCGAGCTACTTACTTTTTCTCGATGAGCCGGGCGGTCAGCACCGCGCCATCACGATCATCGTGCAGCTTAATAGGAAATATCAATACATTCCAATTCCAGTGGGCACTCTTGCGCGGCAAGTGTGAGGCTCCGCGAAATCCTCGGCGATCGATATACGTCTCCCGGGTGTCGCACACGGTGCGCAGTATCTCGCGCCATTCTTCTCCCAGCTGAGGATAGAGCTCAAACAGGTTCTTGCCTACAAACCACGAACGTTTGTGGTTGTTCATTGAAGCGAAGTAGTCATTCACATATTGCCAGGTTCCCTCGCGATCGAGAATCTCCAAGACAATGTCGTCACCCATAGCCATGGAAATGCGCGAGTAGTAGAAGTCGCGCGCGTCGACCACTACCGGCCTGCCTCGCTTCTTGGCCTCGAACGTTTGCAGAGCTCCGACCAGATCGTCGACCGAGCTGTAACCTTTTAACAGATGCATGTCGGCGATGCCGCCAAACTTGCGCTCCAGGGTTGCGGAAAGAATGATGATGGGTACTTGCGGCCGCATGCGACGCAGGGTGTTCGCTACATCGGTACCGAACTTCCCTGCGCCCAGGTGATAGTCGAGCACGGCAATATCGATTTGCTCCAGCTTCGACTGCGCCTCTTCGATGGAACTCGACGTGACAACGTGGTATCCCTTCTGCCGCAGAATGGCCGAGCGCAACACCAGATTGTCTTCACGATCATCGAGCAGCAGAACTCGAATCGGGTTGGCCGCAACCAATTGGGGGCCGGCAGTGTACTGCGTCGTTTTGGGCACGTCCTGGTCCATCTGAAGTCTTAGAAGCAACTCTGGCCCTGGTAGTCACCGGGAATTACCAAATCTCACAATTTTCTGTCGCGACACTTTCATTCATCGCCGGGGATTTGAGCATTCGCAGCTTCTTTTTGTGTCAGGTTGCGCAACGTCCGGGCAAGTTCAGGAAGTCTATTGAACACCGCCACTGCGCGCAACCACTGTTTGTTGTCGAATGCCGGGCTGCCGCTGACCACGCTTCCCGCCGGGATATCGCCGTGTGTCCCGCTCTGCGCCGTAACAATCACACCGTCTCCTACTTGACAGTGCCCTGCTACGCCCGCTTGTCCGGCCAACACCACATTCTTTCCAATCACGCTGGAGCCCGCCAGACCTACCTGCGCACAGAGCAGCGTATTTTCTCCCACCGCCGAACCGTGCCCCACTTGCGCCAGGTTGTCGACCTTCGCCCCGCGGCCTACACGGGTCTCACCGATGCTGGCCCGATCGACGCAGGCGTTGGCTTGAACCTCCACGTCATCTTCAAGGATCGCCGGCCCTGACTGCGTGATCTTGTGCCAGCGATCGCCGTCCCGCGCGAAGCCAAATCCGTCGGCGCCGACGATGGCTCCATTTTGCAGAATTACATCGTCACCCAGCTTGCAGTGCTCGCGTACTACTGCGTGCGCATGCGCGAAGAAGTTGTTGCCAATGCGCGCTCCCCGATAAATCACGACGTGCGGTAGCAACACCGCGTCGTCACCTATTTCGACATCCTCATCAATCACAACGTAAGCGCCTAAATGCGGATTGTTGCCGAGGCGTGCAGAACTGGCAACCACCGCCGTGGGATGAACTCCCGGCGCATAGTGTGGCGGCTTGTAGAACAAATCGATGGCGCGTGCGAAAGCCAGATAAGGATTGTCGCTGCGCAGCAAAGCGGTGCGTCCAGCCGGAAAATCATGGCCGACAATGATGGCCGACGCCGCGGTAGTCTTCGCCGTAGCCGCGTATTTCGGATTAGCAATAAACGTAATCTGCCCGGCAGCGGCTTCCTCGATGCCTGCCACCCCCGTGATGTCCAGCTCGGGGTCGCCATGTTCGAGAGTCGCGCCCAGCGCAGATGCGATAGCGGAGAGTTTCATGACTGCAACGATAAAGCAGTCTCTCGCAGAGAGCGAGTCCCCTTTGCTCCGGGAAAAGCAGCCACGGAGTACAAGGATCGCTGGTGCGAAGAATCAGTTTGTCATCACGAGCGAAGCGAGGGATCTGTTCTCGATGGCCGGACGACGCTCTTGCATCGGCTACGTCGTGGCGCTTCGGGCGAGAGCAGATGCCTCGCGGCGCTCGTCATGACAATTCGGGGAAGTAAATACATCCGATGCAACGTTCTTGATCCGTGAAGATCCCCGCAAATCCGCGGCTCGCTTTTCTAAGCTAGACTGAAAGACAATGCCTCAGACCGCCTCCAACTCGCTCGCCCACGCCTCTTCCGCCTATCTGCGCTCCGCCATGCACCAGCCCATCCAGTGGCATGAGTGGGGCGAGGAGGCGTTCGCCACGCACAGCGCGAGAACAAGCCCATCCTGCTCGACATCGGCGCGGTGTGGTGCCACTGGTGTCACGTCATGGACCGCGAGTCCTACGAGAGCGCCGAAGTCGCCGAGATCATCAATCGCGAGTTCATCGCCGTGAAGGTCGATCGCGACGAGCGGCCCGACGTCGACAGCCGCTACCAGCTCGCGGTGTCCGCCATCTCGGGCACCGGCGGCTGGCCGCTGACCGTTTTTCTCACTCCCGATGGCCGCCCGTTTTACGGTGGAACCTACTTTCCCCCGGTCGATCAGTGGGGACGCCCAAGCTTCAAGAAGATTCTGCTGGCCATTGCCGATGCCTATCGCGAGCGCCGCGACGAAGTGCTGAAGTCGGCCGACGAAGCCATGAAGATGCTGGCCAATGCCGAAGGATTTGCCGGCCGCCACGGCGAGTTTTCGCCGCGCATGGTCGGCGTCATGGTGCAGTCGGCGCTGCCGATCTTCGACGAGAAGCATGGCGGCTTCGGCAGCGCTCCGAAATTTCCTCATCCTGCAGCGATCGATCTGCTGCTGGACTGGTATGCGCGCACCGCGCGAAGAGCGCGTGGCCACCGTCATCACGACCACGCTGACCAAGATGGCGCAGGGCGGCGTTTACGACCAGCTCGCCGGCGGCTTTCATCGCTATTCGGTCGATGAGCACTGGATGGTTCCGCACTTCGAGAAGATGTCGTACGACAACTCGGAGCTGCTGAAGAACTACGTCCACGCCTACCAGGTTTTCGGCTACGAGTTTTACGCGCACGTTGCGCGCGACATCATTCGCTGGATGGATGAGTGGCTCAGCGATCGCGAGCATGGCGGCTTTTACGCTTCGCAGGATGCCGACATCAATCTCGATGATGACGGCGACTACTTCACCTGGACGGTTGACGAGGCGAAAGCCGTGCTGACGCGAAGAAGAATTCCAGGCAGCCGCGCTGCACTATCGACATCGGCGAGCACGGCGAGATGCACCACAACCCGGCGAAGAATGTTCTGTGGGTAGCGAGCCCTGCCGGAAGAAGTTGCCTCGCGACATGGGCATCGATCAGGTGCCAGGCGCATCGACCTGCTCGCCTCGGCCAAGACGAAGATGTATGCCGCGCGCTTGCAGCGTCCGACGCCGTTCGTCGACAAGACGGTTTACGTGAGTTGGAACGCCATGTGCGTCTCGGCCTATTTGCAGGCGGCACAAGTGCTGGGACTTGGACGACGCGCGCAAGTTTGCGTTGCGCTCGCTCGACCGCATCCTCGCCGAGGCCTGGAATGACGAAGCGCGGACTTGTCGCACGTCATCGCCTACTCCGATCCGAAGGCCGAGAAGCGCTTCGTTCGCGGCCTGCTCGACGATTACGCTTTCACCGTGCTCGCCTGCCTCGATGCTTACGAAGTCACCGGCGCGATCAGCTATTTCAGCTTTGCGCAGACAGCATCGCTGACGAAATGATCAAGCCGCTTCGGCGACACCGACCTCGGCGGATTCTTCGACACCGAAGCCGTCCTGGAAGAGAAGCTGCAACTGGGCGCGCTCTCGGCACGGCGCAAGCCGTTCCAGGACGCGCCGACGCCGGCGGGCAATCCGAGCGCAGCGATCGCGTTGTTGCGACTGCACGCGTATACCAACGAAGCGAAGTATCGCGACAAGGCCGAAGAAACGCTGCGAAGTGTTCGCCGGAGTGGCCGAGCAGTTCGGCATCTACGCCGGAACCTATGGAATCGCCGCGACCTGGTTGTCGCGTCCACACACGCAGGTGGTCGTCGTGGGCGAAGACGAAGACGCCGACGACACTGCTCAAAGCCGCGACTGCCGCCCTTCGCCGCTGAACAAGTCGGTAGTTCATCTGACCGACAGCGAAGCCGTCGCGCAGAACCTGCCGCCGGTGCTGGCCGAGACCATTCCCAATCTTGCCCGCGCTGAAAGAGAAGAAGTCGCTGGCGATCGTGTGTACGAACTTCACCTGCCTGCCACCGCTGAAGCAAGCCGACGAACTGGCGGCACTGCTGCGCGAGACCATGGGGGCGGGTAGCTAGACCTCTCCCACTCAACCCCGACATTGTGTCATTCGATGGCGACCACTACATTCCAGCGGCTATCGCGTGAACTCTGCTTACCTCTGCCTTTATGATGGATGAGTAAACATGCGTTCCAAATATCAGCGCTGGATCTATAAATGGGAGCACCGACTCACATCCCGTGACACCAATCGCATCGTGCGTCCTTTGGAATGGGGAACGGACTGGGCAGAGTGCTGGCCGCTGGCAAAGGATATTCGTCCGCCCCAGGACCAAGCCGACACAGCCGCCATGGTGGAGTACTGGAACGCCGTCAACCAGCGCATCATCGAAAACAGCGACGAGTTCTACTCGTACGCCACGCCGACCGATTTTCGCATCGAGCACCGTAAAGTCGAGTTGTTTCACACCGGCAGCGAGCCACCGAAGAAGAAGCTAAAGGACGAAACCGGACACTTCTTGCGTTTCACTTCTGCGGTCGAAACACCCTTCGCCGAGAACAATCTAATGAACGCGCGCTGGTTTCCCGCCAAGGGCCAGCGTGCTGTAGTGCTCATGCCGCAGTGGAACGCTGACGGCGTCAGCCAGAATACCCTCTGTCGCATCTTCAACCGGCTCGGCATCGCCGCCCTGCGCATGAGCATGCCTTATCACGACATCCGCCGTCCTGAGGGCTTCACCCGCGCCGACTACGCGGTTTCGGCAAACATCGGCCGCACCATCCACGCGGTGCAACAAGGCATTGCCGACATTCGCTCCTGCATCGATTGGCTGGAGCAGCAGGGATACTCGAAACTCGGCATCGTCGGCACCAGCCTGGGCTCGTGCTACGCCTTCATCGCCGCCGCGCATGACGCGCGCATCGCCGTGAACGTCTTCAACCACGCATCCACCACGTTCGGCGACGTAGCCTGGACCGGCCAATCGACGCGGCACATCCGCAAAGGTCTGGAACCGATCTTGAATCACGATCAGGTGCGAGACGTGTGGATGTGCATCAGCCCTATGGCGTACTTCCAGAAATTCCATCGCTGGCCCAAGAAGTCGCTGATGATCTATGGCCGCTACGACCTGACATTCCTGCCCGAGTTCTCGATGCAGGCGGCAGCAGAATTTCTCAAGGCGCGGCCTCGACACGACCATCAAGGCCTTACCGTGTGGCCACTACACCCTGGGCGAGACTCCTTACAAATATATGGACGCCTGGCACATCTCGCGCTTCCTCGCTAAAGCCTTCGCCGGATAATCTGCAGCACTACTGCAAGTTACACACAAATTTTCTTGACAACGCACGTCGCGGAAAGCAATCATCCGAGCACGCCAAAGTGTTCAGAGTGCCCGTCAAGATTGCTGTCGCGATGTCTTGGGTCCACTGCGGTTGAGGATGGCCGCAGGGACGTAATAATCACGCTGCTTTAGACAAAAGGGAAACTCAAGCCGTGAGCCTCGAAGCCGGAGCCGCATCTCGCATACGCAGCGCCGTGGCTGTGGCGTGCGGCATTTGGACAGTCGCCGCGCAGGCCGCCGCGCGTATTGATCCGGCTACCCCCAGCATCTTTAGTCCAGCTTCCACGCCGGCAGACAACATTTACCACCTTTCGCTTTTCGTGATGGCGATTTGCGCTGGAATTTTCGTGACCGTCTTCGCCCTTCTGGTTTACGCGGTGCTCAAGTTCCGCCGCCGCGCCGACGACGATGGTTGCGAGCCTCCGCAGATTTATGGCAGCAATCAGGTGGAACTGGCGTGGACAGTGATTCCCGTCGTCATCGTGGTTGTACTATTCCTGGCGGCGGCACGAGTCATCCACGCTATAGAAGACGCTAAGCTTCCATCCGGCACTCTTGAGGTCGTCGCCACCGGCCACCAGTTCTGGTGGGAATTTCAATATCCGCAGCAGGGATTCACTACCGCCAACGAGCTGCACGTTCCGGTCAGCCAGGGGCCGAACGGCACGCCAACCCGGATTAAGCTTCTCTCGGCCGATACCGACCATAGTTTCTGGGTTCCGCAACTTGCCGGTAAGACCGACCTCATTCCTAATCATCCGAATGAAACCTGGATTGAGCCGCACCAGACCGGCGTTTATGTCGGGCAGTGCGCCCAATATTGCGGAGTACAGCACGCCAAGATGCTGCTGCGGGTCGTGGTAGAGTCTCCCGAGGATTTCCAGAAGTGGGTCGACGGCCAGAAGAATCCTGCGGCCCAGGCAGACAATGTTGCACATGGACGCCAAGTGTTCGAGATCAACCGCCTGCGTGAACTGCCACACGGTGGCGGGTACCGATGCTAAGGGAGAGTTTGGGCCCGACCTGACGCACCTGATGAGCCGTGAAACCATCGCCGCCGGCGCCGCGAACAACACCCGCGAAAATCTGCGGCAGTGGATCAAGGACCCTAACGTCATCAAGCCGGGAGCGCTGATGCCGGCCATGCAGATGAGCGAAGCTGATATCGATGCGGTAACCGACTACTTGCAGAGCTTGCGCTAACAGGATCGACCGATGCTCGACGCTGACTCACTTTCGAAACCGATGTTCGTCCCCGAAGCGGGGGCCGCCACGCGCCCATTGCTCGATCGTGTGCACGACTGGATCATCACCGTCGATCACAAGAAGCTCGGGCTGATGTATGTCGGCTACGGCGTTCTGTTCCTGGTGATCGGCGGCATCGAGGCGACGATCATGCGCAGCCCAGCTGGCGGTCGCCAACAATCATCTGGTCTCGCCGCAAACATTCAACCGCCTGTTCACCATGCATGGCACGACCATGGTGTTTCTGGTCGGCCATGCCGATCGTCTTCGGCATTCGCGAATTATCTGGTGCCGCTGATGATCGGCGCGCGCGACATGGCGTTTCCCGCGCCTGAATGCATTCAGCTTCTGGATAGCGCGCTTGGCGGCGTCCTTCTGTACTACAGCTACATCGGCGGCAACGGGCTTTACGGTGCGGGCACGGCGCCCGACGTTGGCTGGTTCGCCTACGCGCCGCTCACGGCGCAAGCCTTCTCGCCCGGGCACAGCACCGACTATTGGATCATCGGCGCTGCTGGTCGGCCGGCATCGGCAGCATCGCCACCGCGCTCAACATCGTCACCACGATCTTGTGCATGCGCTGCCCGGGCATGACGCTGAGCCGCATGCCGCTGTTGGTCTGGCTGAAGCTGGTGACCTCGGGACTGGTCCTGATCGCCGTCTCGCCGCTGACCGCGGCGCAGATCATGCTGCTGCTCGATCGCTACCTGGGCGCGCATTTCTTCGATACCCAGGCCGGCGGCTCGGCGGTCATCTGGCAGCACTTCTTCTGGATTTTCGGCCATCCCGAGGTTTACATCCTGATGTTCCCGGCCTTCGCCATCTTGTCCGAGGTGATTCCGGTTTTCTCGCGCAAGCCGATCTTCGGCTACAACATCATGGTGGCGCGACCGTGGCGATCGGCTTCATCAGCCTCGGCGTGTGGGCGCACCACATGTTCACCGTCGGCATGACCTCGTAGCCAACACGTTCTTTGCGGCTTCGACCATGGCGATTGGCGTGTCCCGACCGGCATCAAGATTTTCAACTGGCTCGGCACGATGTAGGGCGGCAAGCTCGTCTTCACCACCGCGATGCTGTTCTGCATGCGGCTTCGTTGCTCAGTTCCTGATCGCGGGATTGACCGGCATCATGCTGGCGGTCTGCGCCGTTCGACTGGCAGCTTGGCAATTCTTATTTCGTCGTCGCGCATTTCCATTACGTCATGCTCGGCGGCTATCGTCTTCGGCGTGTTTGCCGCGCATGTACTACTGGTATCCCAAGGTGACGGGCAGGCATGCTGAACGAGACGCTGGGCAAGTGGCATTTCTGGCTGTTCCTGCATCGGCTTCCATGTGACCTTTGACTTCATGCACATTCCCGGGCATTCTCGGCATGCCGCGCCGCATTTACACCTACGAGGCCGGCCGCGGCTGGGAGATGTGGAACCTGATTGTCTCGATCGGCGTGATCTTCCAGATCGCTGGCGATCCTGTTCTGCGTGGTGAACCTGCTGTGGTCGTGCATACAAGGGGCGCGAGGCCGGCAACGATCCCTGGGATGCCTGGACGCTGGAGTGGTCGACCACTTCGCCGCCGCCCGAATACAACTTTGCAAAAATTCCCGTCGTGCGCAGCCGCCGTCCGCTGTGGGACTTGAAGCATCCGGAAGATCCGGACTGGAAGTACGAGTAGAAGGAGATCGCGTTTGGCAGCACCGAGCATTGCGCTGAAACCACCCGAGATGCCACTGGCCCACCGACTGCGTGGCCATGTCGGCATGTGGTGCCTGATCGCGGCCGAGTCGTCGATCTTCACCATCTTCGTGGTCGCCTATCTGTTCTATGCGGGCAAGAGCCTGACCGGGCCTTATCCGAATGAAGTGCTGCACGTTCCGGTATTCAACTCGATTTGCTTGTTCGGCTCCAGCTTCACCATCGTGATGGCAGAACGCGCGCTGCAGCGCAACGCAGTAAAGGTTTTCGGGATATGGTGGCTGTTCACCATCGTGCTCGGATTTATCTTCCTCGTGGGCACCGCGCGCGAGTGGTATGGGCTTATCTATCACGACGGGTTGACCATCAGCACCAACCTGTTCGGCACAACGTTTTATTCGCTGGTGGGATTGCACGCTTCGCACGTGATCATCGGCCTCACTGGCCTGACGATCATCATGGTTCTCACCGCGCTCGGCTATGTGACACACGAGCATGAGCAGCGCATCGGAGTCTTCGCGCTGTACTGGCATTTCGTGGACGCCATCTGGGTGGTGGTGTTGTCGGTTGTTTATTTCATCGCGCGATAAGTCAAACTCATGGCAACGCCGCAACAATCCGTTCCACACCATCCCGAGCAGGCGACGTCGTACTTCCCACTCCGACCGCATGGCCCTTCTTTCTTGCGGTTGGAGTGTCGCTGCTGTTTGCCGGATTGCTGACCAATGCATCCGTCAGCATCCTGGGCGCGATATTTGCGGTGATTGCCGCTGTGGGGTGGTTTCGACAGGTGCTGCCGCACGAGCAACATGAGACTTTTCAAGTCACCGTACCCGCAGAAGAAGAGGCACTGGCCGCGCCTGAAGTGTTGAAGGTAGCCGCCGCGGAAAAGATTCAGCGCGCATGGCTGCCGCTGAAGGTTTATCCCGTAATTTCCGGCGTGCGCGGCGGCCTGGCCGGAGGCGTGGCCATGGCGATCATCGCCATTCTCTACGGAATCATTTTCGCGCACAGCATCTGGTATCCGATCAATCTGGTCGCCGGAAGCCTGTACGCACCGCCGGCGCATGCCCTCCAACGAAGCCCTCATGCAGTTCCAATCCCATGTGGCTGCTGTTTGCGCGTGGCCCTGCACCTGACCATGTGCACGCTCGTCGGCTTGCTCTATGGCGCGATGCTGCCCATGTTGCCTCGCAGACCAATTCTCCTGGGCGGCGTCATTGCTCCCCTGCTGTGGACCGGCCTGGTGTATTCCATGCTCGGCTTCGTCAATCCGCTGCTCGACCAGAAGATCAACTGGTACTGGTTCGCGGCATCGCAAGTGGCGTTCGGGGTCGTGGCGGGCCTGGTCGTAGTCCGCCACAACAAGGTGTGGACGTCGGAAAACCTTCCCTTGGCGATGCGTGCGGGCATCGAAGCTCCCGGCCTTATGGCCGAGCACGACTCCGGCGAGGACGAGCAATGAGCTTGCGTGCCGTTGCCGTTTTTTCGATTGTGCTGGCGCTGCTTGCCGCTGCGGGATGTCAGCTGCGCGGAAAGCCTGCGCCCGGTCCCGAGGTCCCCAATCCGGATACGGTTCTCGATTCCAAGGTGCTCTATCGACCAGAACTGCGCCGGCATGTCATGGAGCCGACGGACGCCATGGAGCTGCCGTCAGCATAGGCGATCCCGTGTATCTGGCGTTGGCCAGCGACGATGCGATGCGCTCGGTCGTCAGCAAGGGTCGCCCGGGAACGGCGATGTCGGCCTTCGCGCAGAAAGAAGGCGGCATGCTCACCGACGCGCAGGTCGACGCCATCATTCACGGCATCCGCCAACGCTGGAGCAATGCCAGCGCTGTCGCTGGCGTCACGCTACCGCCGTACGCGGCGAACGCTACGGGTGATGCGCAACGTGGCCAGGCGGTGTACGACAAGTTTTGTGCCAGCTGTCACGGTAATGAGAAGGCCGGCGGTCCAAAGGCCGGATCGGTGCTCGACCCGGCTTATCTCAGCCTCATCACCAACCAGGGGCTGCGCACCATCGTGATCACCGGCCGGCCTGACTTCAACGCGCCCGACTGGCGCAACAATGTTCCCGGCCAGCCCATGACGCGACCAGGACATCACCGACGTGGTCGCATTTCTCGCGTCGCATCGTCCTGCAGCCGCGCAACCGTAGCAACCATGACTCCATCCGCCGCTGGCACTCCGGAGGTTCCCAATGAATCCGCAACCCGCCCGCGGCGCCTGAGCAGCCCGAGCAAAGAACTATCACCCGCCGCGCCGTCTTCTTCAAGATCGGCTTGCTGCTGAATGGCCTGGCGGCGGTCGTACTGGCGACGCCAATCATCGGCTATCTGGTGTCGCCGATTCTCGCCGCGCAAAAGGGAGGCTACAAGCGCTGGATCACGCTGGGCGAGCTGGACGAGTTCCCCGAAAACCAGACGCGCCTTGCAAAGTATAAGAACCCGATCAACGGGCGTCTCCGACGGCAAGACCGATGACATTCCTTGCTGGGTGCGCCGCTTATCGGGCGAGAAGTTTCAGGTCTTCGCCATCAACTGCGCTCACCTCGGATGCCCGGTACGCTGGTTCCCGCAATCGGGACTGTTCATGTGTCCTTGTCACGGCGGCGTGTACTACCAGGATGGCGCGCGCGCATCCGGCCCGCCAGAGCGCGGCCTGTTCGAGTACTCCTACAAAGTGGAAGACGGCAAGCTGATGATTGAAGCGGGGCAACTGCCGACACTTTCGACCACCGCGGCGCTGTCGCAAGAGGAGTGGCGGATGTCAAGGCTAAGCCGCATCGGCGACTGGTTCGATCAGCGGCTGCAACTCGGCGGCGCCATTCGCGAGGCCACCGAGCATCCGATCCCGCGCACGTCGGCGAGCTGGTGGTACGTCTTCGGCAGCGCCGCGCTGACCATCTTCATCCTGCAAGTCTTTACCGGCATCATGCTGGCGCTGCTATACGTGCCCAGCGCCGCCGAAGCCTGGAACAGCCTGCAGTTCCTCAACCACAGCGTCACGCTCGGATGGTTCCTGCGCGCCGTGCACGGCTGGGGATCGAACTTCATGGTGGCCGTCGTGCTGGTCCACATGTGCCAGGTCTTTCTGTTCGGCGCATACAAGTTTCCGCGCGAGCTGACCTGGATTATCGGCGTCTTCCTGCTGCTGATGACGCTGGGCATGGCCTTCACCGGACAGGTGCTGCGCTTCGACCAGGACGCCTACTGGGGTCTCGGCATCGGCGCATCGATCACCGGCCGAGTTCCCAGTGATCGGACCTTCTGCGGTCCACATGCTGCTCGGAGGGCCAATCATTGCGGGCGCCACGCTGTCGCGCTTCTTCGCGCTTCACGTGTTCGTCATTCCCGGACTGCTGATCGGCTTCGTTACCCTGCACCTGCTGATGGTGCTCAAGCTGGGCATCAACGAATGGCCTATGCCTGGCCGCCTGGTTCGCCGCTCAACCTACGTGCAGGAATACCACGAGATAACGCACAAGGACGGCGTGCCGTTCGTGCCGGTCGCGGCGTGGAAGGACGCGTTCTTCTCCGCCGCCATCATCTTCGCCATCCTGGCATGCGCTGCCTACTTCGGTCCCTTCGGACCGAGCGGCTATCCCGACCCAACCATCATTCAGACCATTCCCAAGCCCGACTTCTTTTTCCTCTGGCTCTACGCCATGCTGGCGCTGCTGCCGCCGTCGATGGAAACGCCTTTGCTGCTGATCGGGCCGGTTGTCGGCATCGGCTTCCTGGTGCTGTTGCCGTTCATCTCCGGTGAAGGCGAGAAGAGCTGGAAGCGCCGGCCGATAGCGGTGGTCTCGTTGTTGCTGATCGCGGTTGCGCTCGGGACCTTCACCCGGCTCGCGACCTATTCGCCATGGAGTCCCGTCATGAATGCCTGGAGCGGCGATCCCGTGCCGGTGGAGTTCCTGAACGGGGACTCCGCTTGAGCGGCAAGGGGCGCTGGTCTTCCAGGGCAAGCAATGCCGCAACTGTCACTCGATTGGCGGCTCGGGCGGAAAGCGCGGCCCGGAACTCGATCGCGTCGCCACCCGCATGACGCATGATCAGTTGGTGCGCCAGGTGATTCAGGGCGGCGGCAACATGCCGGCTTATGGCAAGAACCTGAATCCCGCGGAGGTGACGGCGTTGGTCTCGTTCCTGGAGACGCTGCATCCGGCGAACCAGCTTCCGGCGCGCGATGCCGCGGCGCAAGCGATGCGTGCCGCTGCCATCGCAAGCTCCGCAGAAGGCCATGCGAAAAGCAATAGCGCGCGCTGGGCATTTTGAAAGGTCGAACTTCGGGGTAGAGCTGGCCTTCAGGCCAGCGTCTATTTGCCATCTGAGAGGATGTAGTCCCGAGGCCTGCTTCTCGCTGCAGCTAACTACGGATGCCTCGAAGCGATCTTTCAGCAGCGCTCGGTGAAGGCGCTGCGCTCCTTCAAAATACAAAATGTCCTCTGTTCTTCAAGCCGCGCTGGCGTCGTGGTCCGTTCCTGGATTCCGACGCTGGCCATCGTCACTCACTGCGTTGATCTACCTGCGCGGCTGGTATCTGCTGCGCTGCGCAGGATTTCCCTCTCATCCCTGCTTGGCGCGTCTGGGCATTTCTGGCTGGCCTTGCTTCGCTCGTGGGTCGCGCTGGCCGGGCCCATGGACGTCTTCAACTCCTGGCTGCTCACCGCGCACATGGTGCAGCACATGGTGCTGATGATGCTCGCGCCGCCGCTCATCCTGCTGGGCGCGCCACTGATTCCGCTGGTGCGCGGCATGCCCGTATTTGCGGCGCGCGAGTTTGCCGGGCCGTTTCTCAACTGGAAACCGGCGCAGCGCCTGGGCCAGTTGTTGACGCAGCCTGTATTCGCTCTCGTGCTGATGGGCGATCGTCATGCTGGGCTGGCACGTGCCCGCTCTGTATGAGCTGGCGGTGCGGTCGCCCGCGTGGCATCAGTTCGAACACGCCTGTTTTCTCGTCACCTCGCTGATCTTCTGGTGGCCGGTGATCCAGCCGTGGCCGAGCCAGTCGCGCAGTGGCCGCGTTGGGCAATGGTGCCCTATCTGCTCGTTGCCGATCTGCAGAATACCGTGCTGTCGGCCACGCTGGTGTTTGCCGATCGCGTGCTCTATCCCTCGTACTCTGAGCGCTCCGCGCGTCTTCGGACTCTCGGCGCGCGAAGACCAGGCCGCTGCGGGAGCCATCATGTGGGTCGTCGGCTCGATCGCTTTTCTGATTCCGGCGATGCTGATTGCGTATCGAGTGCCTGACACACCGTGTCAACCTGCCGCAACTGCAAAGGCTGAAGAAGCGCAGCCCGATACTCGCCGGATCATGGCACCATGCCATGACGAAGTTGGGACTGAGCACTCCGGGCCGCAGATGCCATTTCATTCGTTGTGCTCTTCCTTGCTGTAGGCCTGACATTTTCAGCGGTGATGGCATTCTCCGGCCCCGACGAGGATGACCTTGCCTTACGAGCGAGGCAGCAAAGCGGAGATCTGACGGTCTCGATTTACGCTGCGGCAACGACCTGACGGTGGGAGCGAATGACATCAGCGTCCTGGTGCAGGACGCGTCCGGCTCGCCGGTGCTCGGCGCCCAAGTCGAAGTCACCGCCGCGCGTGAGGGCGCAGCTCCAGGCAGCGAGATACACGGCCGCGAAAGCGATTCCGACAACAAGCTGCTGCAGTCGCCAACATTGACATGCCCACCGCCGGAGCTTGGCTCATGCACGTTGACGTAAAGCACGACGTCCAGACTTTATCTGTGACGTTTCCTGCCCAGGCCGCTGTTCACACGCCGGGCCTCGATGACAGGTGGCCGTACCTGGTATTTCCTGGGATCACCCTGTTGCTGCTAACAAGCTACGCCCGCCGTGCACGCCGTCACACCTTTGCAGGCGAACGCGCTTATCAACCTGCGGCCTCGCGCTGAAGATTCTGTGCGGTATAGTTGAAACAAGTTGGTATCGAGGCGGATAGCGCTTTGATGGCGGTCGTCAGGTCTTACACGAGATCAAATCACTAAGAAACTAAGATGCGAATTCTCTACCTCGCCACGCGTGTCTGTTGGCCTGTGCGCTCGGGGGGCCACCTCCGCGATTATTACGTTGCGAGACACCTCGCGCGAAACGCGAAGCTGACCTACCTTGGGCTCGAGGCCGCCGAGGAAGGCACCGTTCGGCCCCCGGTATGCGTGGAGCAAATTGAGGCTCTCGGAGATGCCGAGGTCATTCGCATTCAAAGGAACACGGCCTACACCGCCGGTGCCATGATCCGCGGATTCATCGGCCCCTTGCCGGCCAACGTGCTGCATTACACCTCGCCTCTGGCTTTCGAGCAGCTTGAGAAGGCGCTCAGCTCCCATTCTTTCGACGTTGTTCAGGTCGAAAGTGTCTTCATGACGCCCTATGTTCCGCTGATTCGGCGAGTCGCACCCAATGCGCTGCTCAATGCCGATTGGCACAACCTCGATTCGGAAATCATGGCCCGTTATGCTCAGAACGGCCCAAACCTGCCGCGTCGCATGTATGCCTGGCGCACTGCAACGCTTTTGCGAAATCTGGAAGATAAACTGCTTCGCAGCGGCGATACGAATACCGTGTGCAGCGAGCGCGAGCGGGATGTGTTGATCGCACGAGGGGTAAGTCCCAATAACATCGAAGTCGTTCCCAACGGAGTCGATTGGCCGTCCCTTGCATCCTTGCCCGATGACCAATCTCCGCGGCGCGATCTGGTCTTTGTTGGCGCCATGGATTACCACGCCAACATTGATGCCGCGCTTTACTTCGCGCGCGAGATTTGGCCATCCCTCCGCCAGCGTCGCCCCGATTTGAAGCTGGTTATCGTGGGTTCGAAACCGGTGCCCGCAATCCTTAAGTTGGGAGAACAGCCGGGCATCACCGTGACTGGGACCGTTCCCGACGTGAAGCCCTACTACCAGACTGCTCTTGCGGCGATCGTACCGATCCGCATTGCAGGCGGCACTCGGCTGAAGATCCTGGAAGCCATGGCCGCCGGAGTTCCAGTCGTTTCCACCTCCATCGGGGCGGAGGGTCTTCCCGTGACAGATGGCAAAGACATTTTTCTCGCCGACACGCCCGCTCGCTTTGCGGAAAGCGCTGCCAGTCTCGACCAAAGCTCCGCACAGTGGCAGAGGATTGCCACAGAGGGGCGGAAGCTGTCACGCAACTACGACTGGGCTGCGGTTGGCGATAAGCTTTTAAGCTTCTATCAGTCCAAGCTTAACGCAGCTCACAGTGCGCGCTGAGAACGGGATTCTCAATATAAGTTGGCTCTCCGACTAGCCCACCATTCGCCCCGCCCACCACAGCACAAACGCGCCTAACAATATCCGATAAATCGCGAAGACCGTAAACCCACGCGTCCGCACCCAGCGCATGAACCACGCCACCACCACATAGGCCACGATGAACGAAACCACAAACCCGATGATCAGTACGATCAAGATGATGCGCATCGGTTGGCAGCTCGCCGATGGCGCTCGGCTGTCCGTGATGCGGCCGCAGCGACTTGAACAAGTCGTAGAAGGTTGCGACCACCATCGTCGGAATCGACAGGAAGAACGAAAACTCCAGCGCCGTCGGGCGGCTCATGCCGGCCAATTCGCCGCCGGTGATGGTCGACATCGAGCGCGAAGTGCCGGGAAAAACCGCCGACAGAATCTGGCACAACCCGATCCATACCGCCTGCCCGAGCGACATCTGCTCCATGTCGGTCGGTCAGGCCGCCGCGCGCGAACGCCTTGTGTTGCGAGCGTTCGTAGATGGCGTCCACGATCCACATCACGATGCCGCCGATAATCAGCGCCACCGCCATGATGTGAATGTCTCTCCAGATGCTTGCCGATGATCTTCGTCAGCAGAAATGCCGGAATCGCGGTGCAGACGAAGGCGACAATTGTCAGCGAGAGAGGATGTGTGAGCACCGTGCGATCGCCGCGCTTGCCCTGGGGAAAGTCGCGCACGAACTCGACAATGCGCGGCCAGAAGTAAATCGGCAGGCACAGAATCGCGCCCAACTGGATGACGATGGAAAACATCTTCCAGTAGCCATTGGCCAGATCGACGCCGAGCAACGCCTCGGCAATGCGCAGGTGCGCCGTCGAACTCACGGGAAGAAACTCGGTCAGACCCTCAATAATGCCCAGCAGGACAGACAGCAGGTAGTCGTTCATGATCCTCGGGTACGCACGTCGTTCGAGGAAATATTCCGCGATAGGAGCTTTCCGCACCTACTCCACTGCATTTCCGAAAGTAGGAATTCCGGTCTGAACCATATATACCAGAGTGGCTGCTCGGCTCGACCAGTCGGTAGCGTCGGGGTATTGTGAAACCAGGCGCTTGCCCAGCGCGACAGCGCGCGCAGTGGCATCATCGGCCTTCTTCGGTTGATTGTCGTACTTGTAAATCGTGACGAGCGTCGCCTGCCGCCACGCCGCTTTGTACAGCGCCTCGGGAGCCTTCGGCGACTTGGGATGCTCGTCGACGTACTTGACGTAGATCTCGGTCTCTTTCACCGGACACTTGGCTTGCGCCTCCCAATCGCCGCACAACTTATTGTCGATCATGTGGTAAGCGGCCAGGTCGGCCCACCTCGTCCCCGGATACTTCTTGATCACTTTCTTCATGTAGCTCTCGTCGATCGGAACCCGCATGTGCGGGTCGCGCAACTTCGACGAAGGACGCGTCTTCTGGTCGGCCAACTCCAACTGCCACCGGATGTCAGCTGCGCGATACGCCGCCTCAGCCGCCAGCGGCGAAGCCGGGAAGTACTCAGCCATCGACGCGTAGAGCCGCAGCGCATCCCCGGCCGCGCCCTTTCGCCCTCCGCGCTCGCTGGCCTCGTATTCCGACGCGGCGGCCTCGCCGAAGATGATCTTGTCGCCCTCAGGTGTATCGGGCAGAATGACTCCCTTGTCCAACATCCACCCGGTAACGTTGCGTTCGCTGTCCTGTTCAGGATTCGACTCGACCGTGCCCACGACGTGGATCCATCCCGGCGTGCGCTCCAAAACGGCAACGTCACGGCCGCGCGAGATGTTCGATAGCTTGGCCGAGTTCGTGTCGGGCGAAATGTAGATGACTCCTTCGCGAACGGTGGTCCCACGCGGGCCAACCGCGGCGAAGGCAAGGGTGGAAACGAGGACGGTAAGAGCGGCGATCAACAATGAGCGACGGGGTGTAGTCATTGGCGTTCATTGTAGCGTGGAGAGCTAGCGCCATCGGTCAAGTCGATGCTTCGGCAATTGTGATTCGGTCGCGCTGTCGGGAAAGGCAGGGGGCATCACCCATACTCCCGTCCCCGCAGGGGACAGCATATCTAAGCCCAGCGCTTCAGCGCTGGGAGCGGGGGAAAATTGCCGAGTCCCTTTAGGGACGGCATATGAACCGGTTGATGTGTCGTGCATCATCGAATGCCTCGGAGCGCAACGGATACGCTTCTCTTATGTCTCATGCCCACGCCTGGATTCTGGTGCACTGCGTCTTCAGCACCAAGGAGCGCGCTAATCTCATTCCCGATCCTAATGAACTGTGTAAGTACATAACCGGCGTCGCTCGGGCCAGGAACATCACGCTTCTCGCTGCCGGAGGCATCTCCAATCACATTCATCTACTGATCGCACTGTCGCCGGCGGTTCCGTTGGCGAAGGTTGTGCAAGAGTTGAAGGGAAACAGCTCGCGATGACTGAGCGAACGCGGCGTGCGCTTTGCATGGCAACAGGGTTATGGAGCATTCGGTATAAGCCAGTCGCAGAAGCAGGTCGTTTCCGATTACATCGCACGCCAGGAGGAACACCACAAGAAGTGAAGTTTCGAGCAGGAGTCATGACGCTATTGCAAAAATCGGGCGTGGCCTATGATTCGCGCTATGTGTTCGGTTGAGGCATATGCGTCCCTGGCGGAACTCGGGGTTTTTTCTGCTGCCTCCCCAGCGCTGAAGCGCTGGGCTTAGATATGCTGTCGCCTGCGGCGACGGAAGTGTCATCGCGTGCGACGGATTCGCGCTCGCTAGCCCTGCACCACCCTATTTCTCCGCCCCTTCCCCCAGCACCTCTGCCAGCAATTGCGGCTCGACATTGCCTCCGCTGACGATGGCGACCGTCTTCTTCGCCTTCGGCAGTTCCTTCTGATGAAACAGCCACGCGGCGAACGTAACCGCTCCGCTGGGTTCGGCGACAATACGCGCTGACAGAGCGGCGCGTCGCATTGCGTTGCGAATCTCGTCTTCCGTTACGGTCACGATGTCGTCGACGAACTTGCGAATGTGCTCGAAATTCAGCGGCCCTACCGATTGGGTTCGCAGCCCATCGGCCAGCGTGCTCGAGACCCGCTCGGCCGGAAGCTGCACAATCTCGCCGCCTTGCGAAAGCTCTGCTGCGCATCGTTGGCCAGCTCGGGCTCGACGCCAACGACCTTCGCCTTCGATCCGCTAAGCTTGATCGCGGTCGAAACTCCGCTGACCAGTCCACCGCCGCCGACGGGCACCAGCACCAGGTCGACGTCGGGACAGTCTTCCAGAATCTCCAGCCCAACCGTTCCCTGTCCGGCGATGATGAACGGATCGTTATACGGGGGCACGATCGCGTAGCCATGTTGCGCCGCCAGCTCTTCGGCTTTCTGCCATGCGCTCGGCGCTGCTGCCGCCGACGGTGACGATCTCTGCTCCCAGCGCGGCGGTGCGTCAACCTTGATCTTCGGCGCATTGCGCGGCATCACGATGACGCACTTCAACCCGAACGCCCGCGCTGCGTACGCCACGCCTTGCGCATGGTTGCCGCTGGAATACGAGATGACGCCGTTCTGCGCGCTCGCTCTCGCTCAGCGAGGCAATCTTGTTGTAGGCGCCGCGCAACTTGAATGAGCCGATGGGCTGAAGGCTCTCGGGCTTCAGCCACAGCTCGCCGCAGCCCGTTGGCATGCTTCGGCGCTGCCGTTTTTCTCCGCCGGAGGGTAGTAGCGAACCAGCGGCGTGCGCGCCGCGATGCCGCGCAGCTTCTGCTGCGCTGCCTTGATGTCGTCGAGGGTCACCATGATGATTTGAGCTTCGGACCATATCGCCAGCGAGAGCACCCATGCTCCGGCGGGCAACTCCGCCGATTGAGCACGTCGGCGCGTTCCGTGCCAGGCGAATCAGCTCTGCCATCCAGTGTACAAGGGCAAACTGCTCGCGGAAGCTCGCCTTGTGTCCCACGTCGACATGCGAAATCGCCGGGCTGACCAACGCGTCGAGCAGATACTCTTGCGGAATCTTCTGCTTCAGCCACAGCAGCTCGGTCGGAGGAATGACGGTATCGTCGGAGCCGTGCAGCAGCAGCACAGGCGCGTGCAGGAAACGCAGCCGTCCCGCTGGCGACGCGGCCGCCAACTGCTCGCGGTCTTTGTCGATCTCGGCGAGAATTGCCTGCCGGAAGCTGTCGAATTGCTTGTGATAAATCCGCTGCATCATTTCCTGGCCGGCAGGAGTCATCTGCGCGGTCAGCGCCTCCGACTTCTTGCCTTGTCGGCAAGCACCAGCTTGATCGCCTCGGTAGCTTTGGTGGCGTCTTGTTGCGGAAAGAAATCGCCCGGACGATCGAGCACGACGATCAGCGGCCCGTACTCGTGCGGCGTAGAGCTGCTCGAAGCGTTCCGTCGGGACGCTCGGCTTCGCCGGTGGCGAAGAAGCGCAGCACGTGCGCCAGATCGTAGTGCGCGCCGACGGTCGCGATCCAGGCAATCGAGTCGCTATAGTGCGGATCGGTAGCCGCAACCAGCGCAAGCCCGCCGGAGAAGCTGATCCCCAGGACGCCAACCTTCGGCACGTCGAGTTGCTGGGCGAAGAACTGCGCGGCGCTCCAATCACCGCGGCCGATTCGGCTTCCACCCGATAGTCGGCTAGTCCCTGAACTTGCGGCGTCATGACAAAGAAGCCACTCGCCGCCAGCGAGCGCGCAAAGCTCACCAGGCGCGGCTCGTTGATTCCCAGCTCGTGCATGCCATGCACGACGACAATGCCGGGTGCGAAGCCAACGCCACGCGGCGAATACACACGCGCCGGGACGGACTGTCCCTTAAATTCAAAAGTTTCGTCGCGGGTATCGACCGGATGGACGTCGTAGTTGGCGATCCAGCCTTTGGCATTGGGATCGCTAAGACGGGAGAGCAGTGACGCCGCGCGCAGGTAATTCTGCGCGATGGGATAAAGAAGGATCAATACAACGGGAGAGCATCAGCAGAGCCCAGGCCAGGATTCGGCGGTCGATTGCGAGACTTCACGCGGCAGGCTCTCACACTTCCAGGATGACCGGCATAATCAGCGGGCGACGCGAGGTGTTTTTCACGATGAAGCGCTTCAGGTCCTGGCGGATCTTCTCCTTGATCATGCCGTAGTCGCCCTTCTCTTCGTCGCTCGACGCGTTCAGGGTGTTCATCACCGTCTGGCGCGCCTGGTCGAGAAATCCATTTTCGGTCATGCTGCCGCTGAAGCCGCGCATCACGATTTCCGGCGAGCTCTCGACTTCGCCGGTGA
Organism: uncultured Acidobacteriaceae bacterium; assembly: GCA_963758835.1. GTDB lineage: Bacteria > Acidobacteriota > Terriglobia > Terriglobales > Acidobacteriaceae > CAVVDY01. The sequence goes on from CAVWWZ010000012.1 coordinate 55,312, forward strand.
GCTTGTTGATCGCGATGATGGGCAGCACGATGCCGTCTTCGCTCAGGTGGCGGCGGTCGCGAATGACCAGGTCTTCCACCACATCGCCCATGGAATTCGAATCGATGCAGATGCGCCCCACCGGAGCCTTGCCGGCCTTGCGCGCGCCCAGTTCGTCGAACTCCAGGATGTCGCCGCTCTCGATCATCATCACGTGGCCCACCGAGCCGTGCATCGCTCCCGCCATCTCGGCATGCAGCTTGAGCTGGCGATACTCGCCGTGAATCGGAATGAAGTATTGCGGCTTCACCAGGTTGATGATGAGCTTCAGCTCTTCCTGGCTGGCGTGTCCGCTGACGTGTACCGGCGGCGTCGATCCATCGTCGTAGATGACGTGCGCATCGCGGCGGAAGAGGTGATCGATCACGCGATAGATCGCCTTCTCATTGCCAGGAATAATGCGCGACGAAAGCACCACCGTATCGCCCGGCGCGATGCGCGCGTGCTTGTGATTGTCGACTGCGGCGCGCGACAGCGCCGACATGGGCTCGCCCTGCGTGCCGCTGATCAGCACGCAAACTTTGTTGGGCGGCAGTTCCTTCATCTGCGCAGGATGAATGATCAGGCCCTCCGGCACATCAAGGTATCCCAGGTCCTGCGCGATTTCCGTCGACTCCATCATCGAGCGGCCGACGACCGCGACTTTGCGTCCATGCTCGAAGGCCTCTTCCATCGCCAGCTTGATGCGATGGATCGACGACGAAAAGCAGGCGATGAACAGCTTCTTCTCAGTGCGAGCGAAAATTTCCTGGAAGCGCGCGCGCACCGCGCGTTCACTGGGCGTGTAGCCGCGGCGCTCGACGTTGGTGGAATCCTGGAACAGCGCCAGCACCCCCTGCTTGCCGTACTCCGCAAAGGCATGCAGATCGAAAAGCCTATTGTCGGTAGGCGTCGGATCGACTTTGAAGTCGCCGGTATGAATCAGAATTCCCAGCGGCGTATGGATGGCCAACGCCACGCAGTCCACCAGGCTGTGCGTTACCTGGATGGGATGGATGGTGAACGGCCCGATCTTGAAGCCGTCGCCGGGGCGAATTTCGTTGAGCACGGCATCGTCAAGCAGGCCGTGCTCTTCCAGCTTGCCTTCGACGTAGGCCAGGGTGAACTCGGTGCCATACACCGGCACGTTCAGCTCGGACAGAATCCACGGCAGGCCGCCGATGTGGTCTTCGTGCCCGTGCGTCAGCACGATGGCGCGCACGTGCTCCCGATTCTCGAGCAGATAGCGGATGTCGGGGACGACAATGTCCACGCCCAGCAGCTCGGATTCGGGAAACATGAGTCCGGCATCGATGACGATGATGTCATCGCCCCAGCGAATCGCCATGCAATTCATGCCAAATTCGCCGAGACCACCCAGGGGAACAACTTGTAGCTTACCTGCAGGCATCAGCAAACTCGATGCTAGCACGAGGACAGCTCTTGGCTCTTAGCTTTTGGCCTGCTAGTCCCGATTCAGTCGCTGTAAGGCATAGGGGAACCAGGCAGACAACAGCAGGAGCATAAAAGCTAAGTGGCTAAGTGCTAAATGCCAGAAGCCAAGAGCCAATATCAATGCACCGTCCTATACTTAAATCAATGCCTGATTCCGGACCCAAGTCGCTGATGCGGCGCGCTCTCGAAGCAGCCATCCGCAAGGCTTTCACCCGCGCTTACCACACCATCAAGGTCGATCCCGAGAAATACATGGAACACCTCCGCATGGCCTACGGTCTGCCAGCCATCACTTACGACGGAGTCTTCGGAGTCGAGATGCACACGCTCGATCACATCGCCGAAGAAACTATTCGTGCCAGCATGAAGATGGCTGCCGCCGAAGGTGCCGGACTCGGCATGGGCGGCCTGTTCACAGTGATCCCCGACCTCGGCATTCTGGCCGCAATCACCATGCGCATGATCCAGAAGCTCAGCCTGATGTACGGCTTTCCTTACAACACCGAGAGGAAGAGGCGGAACTTTGGGTCGCCGCCGCCAGCGCTGCGGGAGTCGACATCGGCCGTGAGCTGGTGGAAAAGCAGTTTGTGTCGAAGTTCGTGCCGCGCGTTATCCAGCGTATTGCAGCCAGGGCCAGCGCCGAAATTGCGGAAAAGTGGGCGGCTCGGCTGGTGCCGATTGTCAGCGGAGTGATCGGCGCAGGCCTGAATTATTATTTTGTGCGCGTGTGGGGAGAGCGCGCCCTGGGTCACTTCCGCCAGCGCCATCTTGCGGCGCGTCAGCAGCACGAGCGAGCAGCATCGATTCCGTTGCCAGCGTCGAGCGCGTCGTAGAAACTCCGGCTTTTGGCTAATTTTGGCTTCACTGATCGCTCTTCGCGCGGAAGTTGTCATCCTGGGCGAGGAGCGCAGCGACGAGTCGAAGGACCCCTACCAGCCCTGGAATTGTCATCACGAGGTCGCCTCGCGACCGAGGGATCTGCTCTCGTTTGCGTCGCCGACCCAGTGCGCTCATAGTCGCACTCCAACCGAGAACAGATCCTCGCTTCGCTCGTGATGACGAAAGGGGTCGGATTAAGAAACTCTGTGACCTCAGTGTCCTCCGTGGTGAAATCTTTTCCGCTCTTCACGAATTCGCGGCCTCCACCGCAACCGGCGACGGCTGTTCCATCCCGAACTCGCCTTCCCACTTGGCCATCACCACCGTCGCTAGACAGTTGCCCAGGACGTTGACTGCGGTGCGTCCCATGTCGAGCAGTTGATCAATCCCCAACAGCACAAACACCGGCTCCGTCGGCAAACCTACCGAAGTCGCTGTCGCCAGCAGGATCACCAGCGCAGCTCGCGATACCCCGGCAACTCCTTTGCTGGTGAGCATGAGGGTGAAGGCAATCATGAACTGCTGTCCCAGCGACAGATGCAGGCCCGCAACCTGCGCAACAAAAATCGCCGCCACAGAAAGATAGAGCGAGCTGCCTGTGAGGTTGAAGCTGTAGCCCATGGGGATGACGAAGGCCACAATCTGTCGCGGCACGCCCATGGCTTCCATCTGCTCCATCGCGCTGGGCAGGGCGGCCTCGGAGTTGGCAGTGCCGAAAGCGATCGTCACCGGCTCAGCCACAGCTTTCAGGAAGCGTTTCAGCGGCACCCGGAACAGCAGCGCAATCGGGAGTAATACGCCCACGATGAAGACGACCAGCGCGGCATATAGCGTGAGAAGAAGCTTCAGCAGGCTGCCCAGAATCGAGAATCCGGTATGTCCCACAGTGTAGGCTATCGCAGCTCCTACACCCAGCGGAGCCATATACATCACCAGGTTGGTGAACTTGAACATCGTCTCCGCCAGGCTCTCGCACAGCCGTAGCATCGGGCGGCGCTTCTCTTCGCTGATCATGGCCAGAGCAATGGCGAAAATCAGGCTGAAAACCACGACCTGCAATATCGCGTTGTCTGCCACCGCCTTGGCGATGTTCTCGGGAAATACATGCAGGATGGTATCTTCCGCGCTCAACTGGCTTACGTTAGCCGTGTCCGACGTTGTGGTAGACGGAAGCTGAACGCCAACTCCGGCCCGGCTCAGGTTGATGGCGCCCAAACCCAGGAAGATGGCGATGGTGGTGACAATTTCGAAGAAGATAATCGATCGCAAGCCCAGCCGTCCGACCTGCTTAAGGTTCGAGTGTCCGGCGATACCGACGACCAGCGTAGCGAATAGCAGCGGCGCGATGATGGCCTTGATCAGGCGCAGAAAAATCAGCGCCAGCACGCGCAAGTGGGTCGCCGCGACTGGAAAGTCGTGCCCAATCTCCGCTCCCAGAAACATGGCGATGAATATCCACGCCGAAAGCGTTCGCCGCAGGCAGCCATAGGCGATGAGCGCCAGCAACCCGGCCCAGCGCAAACCCAGGTTCAGCGCGGCTGGGCCTGACGTCTTCCACACCAACGCTGCGGCCACAGCGGCAACGGCGGCCGTAATCAGCAATATCCTCTCTCGGCGATGTTTGGCAGCAACAGTCATCGGCGTCAGCGCAGAATGTCTTCCAGTTCAACCCCGCGATCGGTCTTCTCATCGCGGTACTTCACGATCACGGGAACGTAGACCGACAGCCCCCATTCCGCAGGCTTGCACCTATCAACGCTGCGTGCGCCGGGCACGACTACGGCCCCATCCGGTACGCGCAAGGGGGCATCTTCAGTCGCACGGTATACCTCACAGCGCACCGCGTCGTACAGCGGAATCGACCGCGTGAGAATCACCCCTGCCCCCAGCACCGCACGCGCTCCCACGTGCGTGCCTTCGTAGACGCCGCAGTTTCCGCCGACCAGCACATCATCCTCGATGATCACCGGGGAAGCGTTAATCGGCTCAAGAACTCCTCCGATCTGGGCCGCCGCGCTGATGTGGACGCGCTTGCCAACCTGCGCGCACGAGCCCACCAGAGCATGCGAATCGACCATCGTGCCTTCGTCCACATAGGCTCCCGTGTTGATGAACATCGGCGGCATACACACCACGCCCGGCGCGACATAGGCGCCAGCGCGAACCGACGAGCCACCGGGCACCACCCGAACGCGATCTTCGATGGAAAACTGCCGCAAGGGATAAGTATCTTTGTCGACAAACGACAAGGCACGCGCATCGCCACTTTCGGCCAGCTCGCCAATTCGAAATCCCAGCAGGATGCCCTGTTTCACCCAACCATTCGTCTGCCAATGGCCGTTGATCTTTTCGGCAGCGCGGATTTGTCCTTTCGTTAGCCCGTCGCGAAATTCCAAAAAAGCCTCGCGCGCATCGGCATCCCCTACTGCCGCCGGCCCCGCGGCGTAGAATCGCTCGATCACTGGTTGCAATGGGTGCATCTCGCGGGCAGTATATATGGTCGGCGGTCGCGCTCCAACGCGCTATCACCGCGAGAGTCCGGCAGCATCGAAACATCATGGCCTGGATTGAGGAATTACTCGGGAGAACCCTGGTACTGGTGGCGCATCCCGACGACGAGTGCATCGCGTTTGGCGCCCTGCTGCAACGCATTCGTGAGCCGATCGTCGTTTTCTGTACCAATGGCTCACCCCAGGATCCGTACTTCTGGCAGCAATACGGATCGCGCGAAGCCTACGCCGAGTTGCGCCGCAAAGAAGTGTTCGCATCAATGCATGCTGCCGGCGTGAAGGATGTTGTCTTCCTGCCGGACCTGCCTGACGGCGAGGGACTGGTCGATCAGGAGTTGTTTCGGAATCTGCGCTCGGCGTATCAACTCTTAGCGGAGCTCGCGCAACGCCGCATGGTGCAGGCGCTGCTCACGCTGGCGTATGAGGGCGGACATCCCGATCACGATTCTTGCAGCTTTCTCGCGGCGCAATTGGCAAAGCACTTCCACATCCCCTGCTGGGAGGCGCCGCTTTATCATCGCCTACCTGATGGCGGCGGAGTCTTTCAGGGTTTCATGGGAGATACCAGCGAAGAAATCGACGTCATACCCACGCCCTCTGAGCAGACCGCGAAGCGCGAAATGTGTAAGGCGTATCCCTCTCAAGGAGACTTCCTTAGCCACTTCGACGTGAGCAAAGAGCATGTGCGCCCGCAGCCGGTATACGACTTCACCAAACCTCCGCACGAAGGCAAGGCTAATTACGAAATCTGGCAATGGAGCATGACCTCGCAGCAGGTCTGCGGAGCCTTCGCCGGGTTTTTGCAGGAACAGAACAAAAATTCTCAATCTTAGGCGGCATTGTTCCGCCCGCGAACATCTACTCTGCCTTGGCATATATGGGACCAAGGCTGTCCATTCTTTACATCTCCTACCCGCTACTCGCGATCTCCGACGAGAGCGCCGGGGGCGCCGAGCAGATGCTGCTTACCCTCGAGCGCGAGATGGCTCGCGCCGGACATCAAACGACCGTCGCCGCTTGCAATGACTCGCGGGTTGAGGGCCGCCTGCTGGTGACCGGCAACCCAGCTCACGCTCCAGATGTGTTCGAGCAGCGCGAGCGCGAGCACTGCGACCACATACTCGACTATCTGAGCCCTCATCTCAAAGACTTCGACCTGATTCACGATGAGAGTGGCAGCTTCTTCCGTCACGCTGACCGGTGCCCGGTGCCGGTGCTGGCGACGCTGCACCTGCCGCGCAGCTTCTATCGCGAGGAGTGGTTGCGCCCGCCCTCGCCGAATCTGGCTTTCAACTGCGTCTCGCAGTCGCAGGCGCGGACATTTGCCGATCTGCCGAACGTAATAGACGTCGTGCAGAACGGAATCGCGGTCGAGCGATTTCCCTATCGTGCTGAAAAGCAGGATTACCTGCTTTGGCTCGGGCGCATCTGCGAGGAGAAGGCTCCGCACCTGGCCATTGTGTCGGCGAAGCACACAGGAATGCGATTGGTTCTTGCAGGACAGGTCTATCCCTTCAGCTATCACCAGCAGTATTTCGAGCGCGAGATTCGCCCACACCTTGGGGCTGGCGTCCAGTTCGTCGATTCGCCGTTGCTCGGGCAGAAAGTTGCTCTGTTGCTAAACGCACGCGCGCTGCTCGTGACCAGCACCGCCGAAGAAACCAGCTCGCTGGTGGCTGTGGAGGCGATGGCCTGTGGCACTCCCGTGATCGCGATGCGCCGCGGAGCGTTTCCCGAGATCGTCGCCCACGGCGAAACCGGATTCATCGTTGATGACCTGTACGAGATGGCGTCAGCGGTAGCGGAGGTCTCAAAGATCGATCCGGCGACATGCCGCGCGCGAGTTGAGGAGATGTTCTCGGCTCAGCGGATGGCCGACGACTATGCAACTTTGTATCGTCGCGTCATCGGGGCGCATCGCACGCGAGCCGCGTAATTGCTTGCGCACAAGATGGGTGGAAGCCCCAACAAGAACCGGTGGAAGCCCCCGCATTTATGCGGGGGAAAGAAAACGTTCACGATAGCCGCACTTTAGCGCTGGCCGCGGCTGAGGCTCGCAGTAATGACACGACTCCAAGAGAATTTAGCCTCCTGCCAGCGACGAACGCGGACAGTCAACGCTCCAAGCCCGAATGACGACCAGCATGACAGCCCAGCACCCTTCGACTTCGCTCAGGGCGGGCTACGCGCAGCGGAGTGCTGGGTAGGCTTGCAATGAATAGCTCGGAGTCGGCTTCAGCCGACGACACATTTCGACCGGCGAAGCTGAACGTTTTGCAGTACGAACGAAAGCAGGTCCTTCACTTCGTTCAGGATGACAACCTGAGATTGGTCACCATCCCTGAGCGCAGAACACGACTACCGCACTTCCGCCGCCTGCCGCTCCAGCAGCCCCAATTCGCTGACCACCTTCTCCAATTTCGCACGCGTCTCTTTCTTCATCGGCACCAGCGGCAGGCGATACATTTCCTCGATCCTCCCCATCATGGCGAGCGCAGCCTTCACCGGCCCGGGATTCGACTCGATGAAGTTGGCATTCATCAGCGGCAGGTACTTGCGAAAGATCTCGCGCGCCGTGTCCCACTTGTTGCCAGCGCGGCGCGAGCCATGCGCGCCATCTCGCCAGGGATTTCGTTCGAACACACGGAAACAATGCCCGCACCCCCAAGCCCAATGACGGCTAGCGTAATCGCGTCATCTCCCGAGAAAACAAGAAAGTCTTCCGGCACGGTGCCGCAGACTTCGGCGATCTGCGCGATGTTGCCGCTGGCTTCTTTCACCGCGATGATGTTCTCGATCTCCGCCAGCCGCAGCAGCGTTGGCGTTTCGATGTTCGTGCCGGTGCGGCCCGCGATGTTGTAGAGCATCAGTGGCTTCTCGCTGGCTTCGGCGATGGCCTTGAAGTGCTGATAAACGCCTTCCTGCGTCGGCTTGTTGTAGTACGGCGTCGCGGTCAGCACGAAATCAACGCCCGGTCGCGACGAAATCTTCCGTGGCTTTGTCCACCGCCTCGCGCGTGTTGTTCGACGTGGCGCCGGCCATGATGGGCACGCGCCCTGCATTGACCTCGACCGTGACGTCGATCACGCGCAGCCATTCGTCATGCGTCAGGGTTGGCGTCTCGCCGGTCGTGCCGCAGGGAACCAGAAAATCGATGCCCGACTCAATCTGCCACGCGACAAAGTCGCGCAAAGCTGTCTCATCGACGCTGCCGTCCTGCTTGAAGGGGGTGATGATAGCGGTTCCGCATCCGCGCAGTTTCATGATGATTGTTTACCTCGTGTATCGCAATTCTAGAAGAGTTTCATTCACGCCGCGCGACTAAGCAATTAACCACAGAGGCACGGAGACACAGAGGGCCAGAGGAAGGAAAAAATAAAATTCTCCATGTCTCTGTGGTGATTAGGCTTTTTCCAGCGACGTCGCGAACGCATCCAGGGCCAGGCTGCGCATTAAATTGCGCCGCATGCCGCTCTCCAGTTCACCCAACCGCTGCGTGGCCGTAACAATCCAGTCGAAATCCACTTGTTCGCTCATCCGCTTGAACTCCGCCAGGAGATCGGTATTGCGCACCATCTCCGGCGTGCCCGACTTCACGAACAATAAGTCTTCCAGCAACGAATACAACACACGAATGGTTGAATCCAACTTCGCTTTACCGTCGCCGCCCGCGCGATAACCCTCCGTAACTTTGAACAGTTCGGAGTGATCGCGCGCGCCCATTGCCGGCGCAAGCAGGGCCAGCGCATCCTGTCGCGCCGTCAGATAACGTGCCAGGTCGAAGCTGCGCGCCCGCCCCAGCCCGCCACCGCACAACCGTGCGACCAGGCCACGCTCGCGCTCCTTCCACTCGGGACGGACCTCGGCAAGGTAATCCTCCACTTCCTTTGGAGACAATGCCGCCAACCGCAATTGCATGCTGCGCGAACGAATGGTCGGCAGCAGCGCCGTAGGATTGTCGGTAAGCAGGAAAATGGTCGCGAAGTCGGGCGGCTCTTCCAGATATCTTCAGCAGCGAGTTAGCAGCCTCCTTCATGAAGTCGGCGTCGCTGAAGATGTACACCCGTTCGCGCCCCTCCGACGGCCGGTAGTAAATCTCGCCAATGACGTGCCGCACCTGGTCAACCTTTACCAGCATCTGCGGCGGGTCGGGCGGAATAATCGTCACGTCCGGATGCGTCTGCACGAAGATGCGAGTCTCGCGTTTATCGGCGTCGCGCAGGTTCTCTCGCACCTCGACTGCCTCGGTAAAACGGCTCTCCAAGTCGTCCGCCCCAGCGATGCGAACGCAGTTGGCACAATGCCCGCAGAAGTCAGGCAGCCCGTCGGTCGTCGGCCGCTCCAGACAGTTCATCGTCTTGGCGATCATCTGCGTCAGCGTGAACTTGCCCGCGCCCTGCGGCCCCGACAGGATCACGGCATGGGGAAAGCGATCATGCGCGAGCATCTCGCGGATGGTGTGAACCACGTCGGGATTGCCGTGAAAGTCAGAGAAGGGCATGTTGCAGATTACGGGTACATCATCATTTTACGGATCGTCATCACGAGTACCGTTTCCAAGGTTTGTCATCACGAGCGGAGCGAGGGATCTGCTCTCGTTCGCACTGCCGAGTCTGTTCGCTTCGGCGTCGGGACCGCGACGAACGTATCAACATTCTACCCAGTGAGAGGAAGAACAGATCCATCGCTGCGCTCGTGATGACAAATCAAAATTCATTGCGCTACTGAGCGTCTTTCGGCAAGAGCCACCAGCCTTCCCCGCACCACACTCACAATCTCGTGATGCACCTCCTCAATCGCCCGCCGCGCGTCAACCATGACCACGCGCTGCTTCTCGCGCTCCGCAATCTTCAGGTAAGCCTGGTGAACACGAGTGAAGAACGCCTTGCTTTCCTTCTCAAAACGATTCTCGTCCGGAGCATCGCCGTCGAGCGCAATCTTGTTCCGCCGTCGCGCCCGCTGCACACTGTGCGCGACCTCGGAATCCATCAGGATCGTGAGATCGGGCCATAAGCCGCGGCACAGCACTCTATGCAATTGCATCACAGGTCGGCGGCCCAGCTTGCGGCCTCCGCCCTGGTACGCCTCGGTCGAGTCGGTATAGCGATCGCACAGCACCCACTTCCCTGCCTTCAGCGCCGGCTCAATCACCTCTGCGATCAGTTGCGCGCGCGAGGCAAACATCAGCGCCATCTCCGCCCAGGGATCGAGTCCCGCCGTCCGCGAGTCGAGCAACACCGCGCGAATGCGCTCGCCAATCTCGGTGCCGCCAGGCTCACGCGTGGTCAGCACATCGATGCCGTCGGAGCGCAGGGCCGACGCGAGCTTCTCCATCTGCGTCGTCTTGCCGCAGCCGTCGAGCCCTTCGAAGGTGATGAATTTTCCCGCTGACGCAGCCTGAACCACGACGTAATCCTAGCAGCAACAACAGTGGGCGCAGAAAACTGGACCTCCCGAAAAAGCTCGCTACGGAGAACACAGAGGACACCGAGTTCCTTGATTCGTATCTGTCCGTGTGCTCCTTGGCCTCGGTGGTGCAGTCCATATTGCAGGCTGCTTCTATAATGAAGATTGCGTCGGGCAAACTCATCTAATACCCCTTGTACCGCGTGCGCTCATGCGGCGCGATCGCAGCGGACCTATTCATGATTCAGACCTTATTCGGCAGCACAGAAGAGAAGCCTAGTTTCCTTAACCGCATGAAAGAGGCGGTCACGCGAACGCGTGAAAGCCTGAGCGAGCGCATTGAAGACGTCGTCGGCTTCCGCAAGGAGATCGATCGCGAGACGCTCGACGATCTGGAAGCCACGCTGATCAGCGCCGACCTGGGCAGTGCCACGACGGCCGCCGTCCTGGAGACGCTGCGCGAGAAGGTCGATCGCAAGCAGATCGGCGACGTCGACCGAACTGAAACGCGTGTTGAAGGAAGAGCTGCTGGCGCATCCTGAACAGCGCCGACAAACAGCCGGTGGCGCGAGTCGATGGCGAGCCGGAGGTAATTCTCGTCGTCGGCGTGAACGGCGTCGGCAAGACTACGTCGATCGGCAAGCTGGCGCACGTGCTGCGCGCGCAGGGCAAGACCGTGCTGCTGGGCGCGGCCGATACATTTCGCGCCGCGGCCATTGAGCAGCTCGAGATCTGGGGCGACCGTACCGGCGCCGAGGTCATCAAGAACAAGCCGGGCGGCGATCCTTCGGCAGTGCTGTTCGACGCGTTGCAGGCTGCGCAAGCGCGCAAGATCGATTACGTCATCGTCGATACCGCCGGCCGTCTGCACACCAAGAGCAACCTGATGGATGAGCTCTCGAAGATGCGACGCACCGCGCAACGCTTCATCCCCTCGGCGCCGCACGAAACTTTGCTGGTGATGGACGCGACTACCGGCCAGAACGGACTGCAGCAGGCGCGCCTGTTCACGCAGTCGGCGGGCGTGACCGGCATCGTGCTGACCAAACTCGACGGCACCGCGAAGGGCGGCGTCGTGGTGGCCATCTCGAAGGAGCTTGGGCTGCCGGTGCGCTACGTCGGCGTCGGCGAGAAAGTGGGCGACCTGCTGCCCGTTCAATGCCGCAAGATTTCGTGAATTCGCTGTTCGATTAGACTGCCCCATCCCGCATTCGTTGGCGAGGTGGAATCGTCTGAACCAACTATTCCATGCCACAAGGTTTCAACGATGAAAAGCACATGAGGAAGCGCTGGAGCTGGCGCGACGCGGAATCGCGCTGGCCTCGCCCAATCCGTGTGTCGGCGCGGTGGTTGTCGACGCGAAGGGCGAGGTCGTTGGCCGCGGCTCCCATACCTACGACGGGCTGAAGCATGCCGAGGTGCTGGCGCTCGAAGAGGCCGGCGACCGCGCGCGCGGCGCAACGCTGTATCTCAATCTCGAACCCTGCTCGCATACCGGACGCACCGGTCCCTGCGCCGATGCGGTGATCGCAGCCGGGAGTGAAGCGAGTGGTCGCCGCCATGCGCGATCCCAATCCGCTGGTTGCCGGCGCTGGATTTGCGAAGTTGCAGGCGGCGGGAATTGAGGTCCACGAAGGGCTGCTCGAAGTCGGAAGCGCGCAAGCTGAACGAGGCGTTCGCCAAGTACATCCGCCACAAAACGCCGTTCGTCACGCTTGAAGACGGCGATGACGCTCGACGGAAAGATCGCGCCGCCTCCGCTGGAGACGGTGTTGCCCGGCGAGCCGGTGTTCGCGGCAGCGAGCGGCGGCTGGATCACCAGCGAAACCGCGCGCGCCCACGTGCATGAGATGCGCCACGCCAACGACGCCATCATGGTCGGCGTGGGCACCGTCATCGCCGACGATCCGCTGCTGACCGATCGCACCGGCCTGCCGCGCCGCAGACCGTTGCTGCGTGTCATTCTCGATTCGCGCTTGCGTTTGCCGCTGGAATCGCGCGTGGTGAAGACGGCGCATGATGACCTCATCGTCTTCTGCTGCTTCGCCGAAGAGAACAAGCGCCAGGAACTGGAGTCGCGCGGCGTGCGTGGTGGTAGCAAGTCCCGATGCAGGCGCTCGCGAGGACGGGACCATTCCCTTCCCCAGCGGCGCGCCTCCTCGATGGCCGCCCGGACCTTGAACGCGTGATGGCGAAACTTGGCGAAGCGCGAGATCACCAGCCTAATCATCGAAGGCGGCGCCATGGTGAACTGGGCCGCACTGTCGGCCGGCATTGTCGACAAGAGTTTTCTTCTACTACGCGCCGAAGATTCTGGCAGGATCGGGATCGATTCCGTTCGCGCTGGGGGCGGGATATCGGCGCATCAGCGAAGCTGCCTATGTGAAGAACATGACGCTGCATCGCTTCGGAGAAGATTTCGCGGTAGAAGGGCAGTTAAAGGATCCGTACGAGTGAAGCGGCTCTTGGCCTTTGGCTATTAGCCTTTGGCTCTTGGCTTAAAGGCACCCTGGAGGACCGAGTGAGGAATTCTGAGGATTCGTAAGAATGCTAGCTGCCTTGCTCCAGACACTGGGACGCTCTCAGCATGCCACGGAGCTATCCTCTGGCCAACAGCCAAAAGCTAAGAGCCATTAGCCGAAAGGATCTCATCATGTTTACTGGACTTGTCGAAGAAGTTGGAACTATCGCCTCCATCGTCGCCTCGGCGACAATCACCGCATCACCATTAAGGCTCCCCAAACCGCGCGTGAACTGAAGGAAGGTAACAGCGTAGCCGTCAGCGGAGTTTGCCTGACCGCACTGAACATCACGCCGGATACCTTCTGCGCCGACCTGGCTAAGGAAACCTGGACGCTGACATCGTTTTCACGCATCACCTCGGGCGCGCAGGTCAACCTGGAGTTGCCGCTGAAGGTCGACGGCCGCATGGGCGGACACATCGTACAGGGTCACGTGGACGGCACAGGCCGGCTCGCTGGGCTGGAGCCGATCGCCAACGCCGACGACTTTTGGCTGCTGATCGATGTCCCGGAAGAACTGGAAAAGTATCTGGTCTTCAAAGGATCGATTGCGGTCGAGGGCATCAGTCTGACAGTTGCGAAACTGGAAGGGTTGCGCCTGACCGTCGCCATCATCCCGCACACCATCAAGATGACGAACCTGGCGTCGCTTGAAGCCGGGCGACCCGGTGAATCTCGAGACCGACATCGTTGCGAAATATCTGGAGAAGTGGACCAGGCGCGAAGAGAGCGCGGGCGGGTTGACCGTGGAACGCCTGGTAGCGAAAGGATTTTAGCTAGTTCGGCTAAATAACCGTGTCAGGGCACGAATTTATTGGTGCCGAATCGCTGTCCCTTTTCTTGTCATCACGAGCGCCTGGATTTGGCGCGAGGGATCTGCTCTTGTTTGAAGTGCGAAAGTGATGGGCGTTTTGTTGGCGATCCAAGCGAGAGCAGATCCCTCGCTACGCTCGTGATGACAATTCACAAGAATTCGGGCATCCAGGCCAGCGTCGGACCCGGCGTTTCAGAAGATATCTACGTTCTCGCCGCATGAGGCGGCCGTTGCGCGCCGAAGTAGGCTTCGAAGTCGAGTGAGTCGAGCTCGAGAAATTCCTGCACAATCGGCTCCTGGCACTTCGCCATCTCGGCGAAGGTGCCGAAGAAAATCGCTCGCGCTTCGTGCAGAAACACCAGCCGGTCAGCAAGCTTCTTGGCCAGCGCCATGTCGTGCGTCACGACGATGCTGGTCAGCTTCAGCTGCTTCTTAAGCTTCTTGATCAAGTCGCCCAGCAGATGGGCCATCAGCGGATCGACCATGGTCGTCGGCTCGTCGTAGAGCACCGCGTCGGGCTGCGCGGCCAGCGCGCGCGCAATCGCCACCGAGCGCTTCATGCCGGTCGAAAGGTCTGAGGGCAGCAGGTCGCGGAACTCGCGCACTCCCACCATGTCGAGCAGGCCGTCGATGATCTGGTAAATCTGCTCTTCTTCCAGGCCGCCGCGCTCGCGCAACGGAAACGCCACGTTCTCGCCCACGGTCAGCGAATCGAACAAGCGCTCCGTTCTGAAAGACCATCGTGACTTTCTTGCGGATGCGCTCCAGCTCCTGCTCGGGATAATCGGTGATGTCTTCGTAGGCGACCCAGATGCGACCGCTGTCCGGCTTGAGAAATCCCATGATCTGTGCAGCGAAACCGATTTGCCGACGCCGCTGCGTCCCAGGATGCAGACGGTCTCGCCGGGCATCACGTCGAAGCTGACGTCATCGAGCATGACATTGCTGCCGAATGCTTTGCGAGACGTGGTCGAAACTCGATATAGGGCTTGCCGTTCGTGGTTAGCCATGCGAGTTTCCGATAACTGAGCGCGCCGAAACTGTTTGCCAGCAGCTGATCTTGTAGTCCTCCGGAGTATTCACGTTGCTAAAGATGCATGGCATCGAATCCCGCGGCCCGAATCTCGCTCTCTGTAATAATACGGGTTGGCGTGCGCGGCGAACAGTCGCGTCGATCTTCAAGTCGCCCTTCGCGAGCGCGTCGTCCACAAGGTCGAGCACATCGCGACTGATAGACCGCACAGAGCGGCTGCAGCCGTCCCTGCGCCTCAGGAGCGGTGATCCGCTGCTCGCCCGAGCGCGCCTGCTGCAGCAGCCAGACGAGGAACTCAGCCGTCATCAGCGGCATGATCGACCGACAGGATGAGGTTCAGATCGGTTTCGGTTGCGTGCAGCGCCGCCTGAATTCCGCTGAGCGGACCACAGTCCGGGCTAGATGTCTTCGATCACCTCGCCGAACTTGCGCGTACAGCTCGCGCGAGCCCGCAGATGGAAACCTGCTCCGCACGCCTGCACGCTGCGACCGCGAGCGTCTCGTTGACAGCAAAGTTTCGCCTGCCCAGGATAGCAGCGCCTTGTCCGAGCCCATGCGCGAGCTGCGGCCGCCGGTGAGAACGAAAGCAGATGACGTCGTTCACGCCCGGATATCGATATTGGCAATGCGGACTGGCAGCAACGGCCTACGCGCGGCCTGGCCGGAATGTGTTGGTGTTTGGGATGCAGCCGTTGATCTCGATGGCCACGATGCGTCCGGCGTGGTCGAGCTCGAGCGTGCGCCGGAGCATTGAGCACGGCGTCGCCGTTCAGGCCGGGGATGGCGATGAAAACGCGGTTCTCCACGCAGCTCACCGATGGGGTCGCGCTTGAGGAACGACATGCGAATGCTCGTTGCGGCAGGCCTTGGGCAGCATGAAGCTCAGGTCGGCAACATCGCCGGTCTCCGAAACCGACACGCCGATCTCGAGCGAGATGCGCGATTGCACTTCATCGCCCTCCACCTCGACTCTCAGGCTTGAAGCAGATGTAGTACTCAAAGCCAGACTCGGGATCGAAGGGACTACGATCCACCTGAAATGCCATGATCACTTGCCTCCCAAGGGAAGTTGAAGCAACATACTCGGACCGAACGACACGTTCGCCTCGCAGGGCCGGTACAAGCATACTAAATTCGGGCGAAATCCGACGATCGTAAAGCCTCTCGCACCAGCGAAACCCTCAGCCCTGACCCGCAGGCGAACCTGCGAGCGCTCAGAGTCAGCCACATACTCTGATATATTTCGTGTGATAGCTACTTCGAGAAAGAGCATGCCGATCTTTTCGCCCGTTGAGATTGCGAAAGAGCAGGTCCTGGCCGTGCAGGATTATTCCCTGCTGGCATGGCCGCTCGCTCAGCAACCTCTTTAGCCATCCGCGCTACTTCGCCGACACGCTGATGCAGGCCGACATGATCGGCGTCGGCTCGCTGCCCATCGTCGTGCTGACCGGCTTCTTCACCGGCGCCGTGCTGGCGCTGCAGACCTCCAGCACCCTGCAGCAGTTCGGCTCGCTGTCGCTCACCGGGCAGCTGGTGTCGTTCTCCATGGTGCGCGAACTGGGGCCGGTGCTGACGGGCTTGATGGTTGCCGGCCGCAACTCCAGCGGCATGGCCAGCGAACTGGGCTCCATGAAGGTGACCGAGCAGATCGATGCCATGCGCGCCATGGGTGTCGATCCCGACCAAGAAACTGGTGACGCCGCGCGTCATCGCCTGCACCGTGATGCTGTTCTTCCTGAGCATCATCTCTGACCTGGTGGGACTCGACCGGCGGCTTCATGATTTCCTACTGCTGCTGGGCCTCGACTCCAACCAGTACTGGACCACCGCTTACCAGTCGCTGCGATTCGGCGACGTCTTCATGGGACTGTCCAAGCCGGTAGTCTTCGGCTTCATCATCGCCAGTGTCGGCTGCTACTACGGACTGTCGGCCAAGGGCGGCACCCAGGGCGTCGGCCGGGCGACGACGCAGGCCGTGGTCGCGGCATCGGTACTGATCGTGGTCAGCGATTTCTTTATTACCCGATTGCTGATGGGATTGTTCCAGTACTAACATGTCGAGCCTCGCGCCCCCTGTCGAGCAGCGCAGACGCTTGCCACACGTCCTGACGGCTGCGTGTCTGAGCTTCGATCAGGTCTCGCATCGCCTTCGAGCACCCAGTGCTGGACGGCGATCTCGTTTCAACTGCAGCGCGGCGAAACCAAAGATTCTGCTGGGCGCTGCCGGAACCGGCAAGACGCTGATCCTGAAACTGGCGCTGGGGCTGCTCAAACCCGACTCCGGCCGCATCACCGTGCTGGATGACGAAATCACCTCCATGCGCGAGCAGGACCTGTTCGAGGTGCGCCGCAACATCGGCATGGTCTTCCAGGAAAGCGCGCTGTTCGATTCGCTGACCGTCGAGGAGAACGTCGCCTACCGCCTGATCGAAGAAACCGGGAAGATCACGGACGAGATCCATAACCGCGTGCTGGAGGTGCTGCGATTCGTCGAACTGGAGCAGACCGTGGCCGCTTTCTCCAGCCGAGCTTTCCGGCGGAATGCGGCGCCGCGTGGCCATCGCGCGCGCCATCATCACCCAGCCCGAGGTGCTGCTCTACGACTCGCCTACCGGCGGTCTGGATCCGGTAACTTCGAACACCATCATCGAGCTGGTGGTGAAGCAGCGTGACGTGTACCAGACCAGCTCTCTGCTGGTCACCCATCGGTTGCAGGATGCGTTTACCATGGCCAGCCACTACTTCGATCGCGAGCAGAACAAGATGGTGCCCGTGCCGCCGGGGAGAACGCTGGATGTGCATACCAGCTTCCTGATTCTGCGCGACGGGCACATCATTTTCGAAGGCACCGCGCCTGAGCTGCTGCGCTCGAAAGATCCCGTACATTCGGGAATATCTGAGCTAGGTAGAGCGGACCTTTAGGTCCGCGTCCCAGGATGCTTCAAAGGATGGGCCTGAGCTTTCGTTGCGCGCAACGAAAGCTCAGGCGTGATTCGTAGGGACTCTCTGAAGCGGCGCTGAAACGCCGCACTACCCAAGCGACTACTTTTGCGTTTAGCGCCCCGCCGCCGCGCGCCGCTTGATCATCTCGGCCTGCATGGCCTGCATATCTTTCAGCCGCTGCTTGGTTTCCTCGGAACTTTCAATCAGTTGCTGAACCTGCTTAAAAGCCCCAGGTTGGCCCATCTTCTGGCGATATTCTTCGATGTAGGGCGCCGTCTTGGCGTAGACGAAAAACATCTCCTGGAAATTATCCAGCGCCAGTTCGCGATTGAGCGCGCCGCGATTCACCAGCGAGGCCGCCATCTCCCAGTAGCCGGCGACCTGGCGAAAGTAAGCCTGCTCCTTGGTGCCAAACGCGCTCACCAGGGCGATAACGTCGTCCAACGACTGGGGCCAAAACCCCACGACGGAAGCGCGCGCCTCGCGCATGACCGGTTCGCGGCGTAGATCATAGAGTTTCAGAATAAGTTCGGCATCTTGAGGAGTTGCTTGTGAGCTCATTTTCCTGCCTTCGATAGGATTTGTCGTTCAGATGAGGCTGGCACGATTATCCCATGCCAGTGTGAAAGAAGTGCTACACGCGGCTGTAACGGCTGCTCCACAGCGGGGGATTTGGGCGCTTTGCTGCCGCGGGCTGACGCCCACGGCTAAAATCAAATCGGCGCTCCGCGCGTCGGGCTCGCTACCGTTGGAAACGAATCCGCCAAAAGCTCGCCCCCCGGCAATGGCGACACTCCGACCACGCCCAATGGCGCCCCCTTGCACCACCGCCGTCGCCCACAATCGCGGAGCGATGTTGTGGTTTTAGCCCCACGCGTGAGCGTGGGGTCATGACGCCGCGCCCGACGCCAGCCGCGGAGCGGCTCTTACGCCACGGCCTCGCGTGGCGGTGCGTCTCCGATTCGCTTGGAGAAATCGCACTTCACCGCAACCGCCGCGGGCTCTTCTTCTTTTTTCTTTTTGCCGCGACGCTTGGGTTCGGCCGCTTCGGCTGTCTTCTTGCTGTTCGGGCAGACGAGATACACGCCGTCTTTCAGCGTCTTCTCCAGCAGGTAGGGGCTGCCGCAATCCGGACACTTCTCGGCCACCGGCTTGTAACGCCGAGGTGAACTTGCACTTCGGATAATTCGAGCAGCCGTAGAAGAAATTTCCGCGACGGGCTTTCTTCTCCGCCAGCTCGCCATCGGTGCACTCCGGGCACTTCACGCCGATGAAGTTCTGCTTCACCCACTTGCACTCGGGATAGCCGCTGCACGAAACAAACTCGCCAAAGCGGCCATGACGCAGCAGCAGATCCGCGTCCGCACTGCGGACACTTCTCGTCCAGCGGAATGTCAGGAATCTTCTTCGCCTGGTCGAGCCGGCGCGTGGTCTTGCACTCCGGATATCCGGTGCACGCCATGAACTGCCCGAAGCGTCCGCGCTTCAGCACCATGGGACGTCCGCAGTTCTCGCAATACTCTTCCTGCGTCGTCTCCTGCACATCGGCGGAATCCAGATCCGGAAGATCGATCGGATTTTCTTTGGTAAACGTGCAGCTGTTGGGATCGGTCTTGTCGTAGGAGCTGCAGGCAAAGAACGAGCCGTGCTTGCCCCACTTGATCACCAGCGGAGAGCCACACCGTTCGCACTTCTCGTCGGTGGGCTTCTCCATCCGCTTCACGTTCTCCATATGCTTTTCGGCATAGTGGAGTTCCTTCTCGAACTTCTTGTAGAACTCGCCCAGTGCGTCGGTCCAGCGCTCCTTGCCGTCTTCGATCTCGTCGAGCTCTTCTTCCAGCCGCGCGGTGTACTGCGGATCGAAGATGTCCTTGAAGTTCGCCACCAGCAGGTCGGTGACGACAAACCCAATCTCGGTCGGGATGAACTTGCCGCCGATCTTCTGCACGTACTGGCGCTCCTGGATGGTGCTGATGATGGCCGCGTAGGTCGAGGGCCGGCCGATGCCGCGCTCTTCCAGCTCCTTCACCAGCGAAGCCTCGTTGAAGCGCGGAGGCGGCTCGGTGAAGTGCTGCTCCGGCGTCGATGCCCTTCAGCGTGAGCTTCTGGCCTTCGCTCAAGCAGCGGGCAGCTTGTGCTTGAGCGCCTCGTCTTCTTCGTCCTTGCTGTCCTTCGATTCCTCGTAGACCTTCAGGAAGCCTTCGAACTTCAGCACCGAACCGGTCACGCGGAAGCGATAAGTCTGCGCCGCCGCTGTTGGCGTCGATGTCGACCGTGGTCTGGTCGAAGACAGCCGGCATTCATCTGCGAAGCGACAAAGCGCTGCCAGATGAGCTTGTAAACCTTGTATTCGTCTTCCTGCAGATACTGCTTGATGCTGTCCGGATGGCGCGTCGCCGAAGTCGGGCGGATGGCCTCGTGCGCCTCCTGCGCGTCCTTCTTCGACTTGTAGGTATTCGGCGACTCGGGCAGAAATTCCTTGCCGAAGTCTTTGCCGATCCATTCGCGCACTTCGGCCAGCGCGTCATTCGAGACCTGCGGGTCGAGTCGGTACGCATGTAGGTGATGAGGCCGACGGTGCCTTCGTCGCCCCAGCTCGATGCCTTCATACAGGCGCTGGGCGATCATCATGGCGCGCTTCACGCTGAAGCGCAGCTTGCGCGAGGCATCCTGCTGGAACTTGCTGGTGGTAAACGGAGCTGCCGGACTGCGCCGGCGCTCGCGCTTCTCGACCGAGCGAACGCTCCAGTCGGCCTTCTCCAGAGCGGCCTTGATCTTCTCGGCTTCTTCGCCATTGGGAATCGGCGTCTTCTCATCGCCAATGCCGACAAAGCGCGCGTCGAACTGCGGCGGCTTCGGTCCCTGAAGATTGGCGTCGATGGTCCAGTACTCTTCCTTGACGAAGGCTTTGATCTCGCGCTCGCGCTCGACGATCAGCCGCAGAGCGACGGTCTGCACCCGTCCGGCGGAGAGGCCGCGGCGCACCTTGTCCCACAACAGCGGAGAAATCTGGTAGCCGACCAGGCGGTCGAGGACGCGCCGGGTCTGCTGCGCGTCGACCAGGTTGCGGTCGATATCACGCGGATGAGGAAGGCTTCCTGCACCGCGCGCTTGGTGATTTCGTTGAAGGTCACGCGGCTGAATGCTACTTGCCGCCCTTCTTGGCTTTCTTCTTGCCGTCGATGCGAGTCGCCGCCGAGTTCTTCGGCCAGGTGCGCGGCAATGGCTTCGCCTTCGCGGTCCGGGTCGGGCGCCAGATAGATGGCGTCGGCCGACTTCGCCAGCTTCTTCAGCTTGGCGACAACCTTTTCTTTGCCGGGAATGACGACATACTCGGTCGAGAAGTCGTTGTCGAGATCGACGCCCAGCGACTTCTTCGGCAGATCTTTAATGTGGCCGAGCGAGGCTTCCACCTCGTAGCCCGAGCCTAGATATTTTTGGATCGTCTTCGCTTTGGCCGGCGACTCGACGATGACTAAACCTTTTGCCAATGTTGCTCCGTTGTTATAAGTGCGGTGTTGCATTATGTGATAGAAGCTAGCACGAATGGCGTATCAGGTATCAGGTTTCAGCTATCAGAATGCAGCCCAATCGCCTTTGCATACAGGCACTTACAGTAGATGCGCCTGACTGCCCTATTTGAGCTTGCCGCGCTGCGAACCGTCTTCATCAGCGCAGTCAGCATCCGCTTCACAGCTCTGATCTCCTCAGTCAAATGATCGAAGCGATCCGCGGGAAGATAACCAAGATCGCGGGCCAGCAAGAGGTGGTATTCAACTTCGCAGGCCGAGCCGAGAGCGATCTGCACGAAACGCCCGAACTCGGCCTGAGTTCGCCCACACCCTTCCGCAAGATTCGCGGCAATGGAAGCGCTCGCTCGTCGCAATCTGGCTGGTCAGACCAAACATTTCCGATCGCGGAAAACCGTCCGTTACCCGATAAACGTCCAAGGTTAATGCGATGGGCTCGCTGCCAAACATCTAGCTTCCTGAAATCTTGCAAGTCGAGCCTCCGTCCGGGATCTTCTGAAACCTGATACCCGACAGCTGATACCCAAGCGCCGGCAAGTACCGTCGCTGCCGCGACGCAGTCCGCGCCCTAAAGGACGCGCACATAATATTTCCCCGGCAACACGCCGTATCCGGCCGCCAGTTCCAGCTCGAACAATGCTGTAAAGATCTCGGAAGAGGACAGGTGCTGAACCAGTCGTTCGACGATTTGGTCGATGTGGGTGGACTCATCCGCCCGCAGCAGTCGCCAAGACCCTCTTCTCCGCCGGGCGGCAAATCCGCCGCGCTGAAACAATGATGCTGTCTGAGGGGCCTCGCCGATGCAGGCGGCTCCGGCGGGGTCAGCGCCAGCCGGACGTCCGCAGGCAAGCGCTTCCCACACGTCTTCCCACGTCGCAACCAGCGCAGCTCCCTGTTTTATCAATGTGTTAGGGCCCCAGGACAGTTTGTTGGTCACATTGCCCGGAACGGCGAAAACATCCCGCCCCTGCTCCAGGGCGCAACGGGCTGTCACCCGGGTTCCGCTGTATTCGCCGGCCTCAATCACCAGAACGCCAATCGATATGCCGCTGATGATGCGATTGCGGATGGGAAAGTTCTGCGGCGCCGGAAACGTTCCCAGCGGAAACTCGCTGACGATGGCTCCCCCGGAGCTCAGAATCTGGTCGGCGAGCTTCTGGTTTTCCTTGGGATAGGTGACGTCGACGCCCGGTTCCCCAGATGGCGACGGTGCTTGCCGTGAGCGTTGAGGGCTCCGCGATGCGCGGCGGTATCGACCCCGCGAGCCATCCCACTAAATATGATGAGCCCGCGGGCCGCCAGGTCGCAGGCCAGGCGCTCGGCCATGCCAATGCCATAGGGCGTCGGATGCCGGGTTCCGACCACAGCAATGCCGAAGCTGACCAATGATTTCCGCGTCTCCTCTAATGTAAAGGATGAGCGGCGGATCGTAGATTTCCAGCAGCCGGCTGGGATAACGGCGTGTCGCCTGGAACCACGGCCGTGGCGCCCAACTCACGAAGGCGGTCGAATTCTTCGCCGGCCAGCTCCAGCGACTTGCCCAGCGCGATGCTCTGGGCCGCCGCTGCAGGCAGGCCGCAGCTTCCAGTTCGGTCAGCGAAGCCGAGAAGATGGCCGTCGACTCCGCCGAAGAACTCCACCAGCTTTTTGCCGCGTCCGGCACCAATGCCCGGCGTCATGGCCAAGCCGATCCATTTCGAAGACTGGTCAATTGCGGTCTGAGTTGAGGCCACGGCAGCTCCCTGCGAGAAGTGTCAGAAAAGGGCGAGAGTAACTTCCGAATGTGATTACGGTCAATGAGCTGCGTCACAGACCCGAGCGACGACTCGGAGCGCGAACGTTTGCCTCTGTTCCAGTTGGGTCGGTTCTGATCTGTGCGATCCGCGTCCATCCGCGGTTATGGACTTTTTTCGTCTGCTAGACTCGAATTTCATGTCTGGCCTCCGCATTTCGGCCATATCGTTCCTCAACACAGCGCCGCTAATGTGGGATTTCGAGCATGGGGACGCGGCCAAAGACTTCGAGATTTCCTACACCCTTCCGTCGGCGTGCGCGGCTGCCCTGGCCGCTAACGAAGCCGATATCGGAATCATCCCGGCCATCACCTACGCCGAGATTCCCGGGCTGGTGATTCTGCCCAACATTGCGATCGCAGCCAAAGACCACGTGCGCTCCATCCTGCTGATCAGCCGCAAGCCGCTGGAAGAAATTCATACCGTAGCGGCGGATACTTCTTCGCGAACCTCAGTGGCGCTGGCACAGGTTTTATTTGCGAAGTTTCTGGAAGGGCCGCGCCAGTTTACTCCGCACGCTCCTAATCTCGAGCAAATGCTGGCCGCATTACGATGCCGCTCTGCTGATCGGCGATCCGGCGCTGGTGGTCGCCTCGGTTCGCCCACCCTACCATCTCTACGATCTTGCGCATGAATGGCGACAACGAACCGGGAAGCCATTTGTATTCGCGTTCTGGGCGGTGCGCCTCGACGCGCTGAACCGCCTTGAAAAAGGTATCTGTCTGGCCGAGATATTCCAGCGGTCGCGCGATCACGGCCTCGAGCCGGAGAGCCTCGCCATCCTGGCGAAGGAATGGTCCGAGCGCCTGGGATTGACCGAAGCGGAAGTGATGACCTATCTCACCGAGCACATTCACTACTACCTCGACCAGGAAAACCATTCCGGATTGCAGCTCTTCCTGCGATACGCTCACGAACTCGGCCTCATTGCACAGGTGCCCGACCTGAGATTTCTCGGTGCAACTGCCTTCAGCAGCCACAAGCGATAATTCACATATCAGCAGAGGCAGACGATTCGTGAGATTCGTCTCTGTCACGAACCCGCGATTCTGCTTCTAAGACGTTAGGCAGCCTAACTGGATGATTCTTCCCTACGCGATCTTCACGCTCAAGCACACGGCCTGGCAGTGGCTTCGAAAGATCGGCGGCCCCGGCCTGATCGCCGTCGGGATCATCGACAGCTCGGTGATTCCCTTCCCCGGCGGCATGGACTTCTTCACCATTCTGCTCGCCATGTCGCACCCGGATTTGTGGTGGTATTACGCGATCTGGGCCACAATCGGCAGCACGATCGGAAGTTATTTCACCTATCGAATGGGCGCTAAGGGCGGCGAAGAAACGCTGGAGAAAAAACTCTCCACCAAGCGGGCAAAAAAAGTCTATGCGATGTTTGAGAAGCACGGTTTCCTGACCGTTGCCGTCGGGTCTCTACTTCCGCCTCCCGTGCCTATCGCCCCGTTCTTCCTCGCGCCGGGAGTGTTGAAGTACCCGCTTTCGAAATTCCTCGCCGCGGTGGTGGTCGGGCGCTCGATTCGCTACGCTGCGATCGCTTATTTAGGCTCAATCTATGGACGCACGGTTTTGCGCTGGTCACATCGCTACTACACACCCATCCTCTACACCCTTGTGGCATTGGCAGTAGTCGGAGCCTTGGTGGGCTTGTATTATTGGAGACGTTCCAAGCAGCACAACAAGCGCGAGACCGGGGAACCCGCGCCCACCGGGAAAGCTGCATAATCATCACTCTTCGCTCTTCGACGGATCAATGGACGATAGCCTGACGCCCAATAGGGGTCCTTCGACTTGTCGCTTCGCTCCTCGCTCAGGATGACAGTTGCACAGGGGGCCCTGTAGAAGAACCGAAAAGCAAAGAGCCAAGAGCAAGAAGCCAAGAGCCAACAGCGGCTTTTCTCATAACGAGAAGTAGACCGTCGCGCCTTTTTCCACCGCGCCTTCGGCCCAAATCTCTCCGCCATGGCGGGCGATAATCCGCTGCACGGTAGCCAGACCGATGCCGGTGCCGGGAAATTCGGTCGTGCCATGCAGCCGCTGAAATGGCTTGAAAAGCCGGTCGGCGAGAGTAGGTTCAAATCCTGCGCCGTCGTCGCGGACGTAGAACACAGTCCTGCCTAGCCGAGACTCGCACCCTACCTCGATGTGAGCCTGCTCGTGCTTAGAGGTGTACTTCCACGAGTTCCGCAGCAGGTTGTCCATAGCAATGCGCAGGAGGCGGGCGTCTCCTTGCACCAGGTCGCAATCGTGAATCGTGAACTCGACTCTGCGGCCAGGATCTTGCCGGCAGAGCTGGTCCGCGATGTCTTTAGCGATTCTGCTCAGATCCACCGGCCCTTGATGCATGCCGGTGGTGCTCACGCGTGAAAGGTTCAGGAGATCGTCGATCAGCTCGGCCATGCGTCGGCTCGCGGTCTCGATTTGCTGAACGCACTCCCGTCCCGCCGTATCCAGTTCCGGCCCGTGTTCCGCGGAAAGGATGTAGGCGAATCCGTTGATGACCTCCAGCGGACCTCGCAAATCGTGAGACACCGAATAGGAGAAAGCCTCCAGCTCGCGGTTGGCCACCATCAATTGCCGGGTACGATCATCGACCCGGCGCTCCAGTTCGGCCTGGGCCGCCTGTAAGGCAGCATCGCGCTGCTGAATTTGCGCCAGCATGTTGTTGAAAGCGTCGATCAGCACGGCAATCTCGTCGCGCTTGCCGGTCGGAGTCGCGCGAACGGAATAGTTGCGTTCCTGCGAAACCAGCCGCGCGGTCTCTGCCAGCTCGACAATCGGTTCGGCCACGGACCGCCGGAAGATGGCCGACAACAGCAGCGCCGGCAGTAGTGAAAACAACAGCACCATCACCGCGATTCCGCCATATTGCTGGAGCCGCTGTCCGGTTTCGGCCAAGTCGGAACGGATGTACACATAGCCCAGGCGTTTCCCTTGAAACAGGATCGGCTGGCGGACAATGATCTCGTCGTCTCGAAACGTCGCCACCGTCTTGCCGCCGGCATCACCGGGATCGGGCAGCCGCTCGCCCGGGCTTCTCGCATACTGGGCGAACAGTCGGCCATCGGTCGTGAAGATGGCCGCCGCAATGATGTGGGGAAGATTTCCAAATGCCGATAAGGATTCTTCTGCAGCCTGGGGATCGTTGAATGTCAGGGCTGAGATGCTGTTGGTGCCGACGATCTGCGCCTCGGCGGAGAGGCTGCGCACCAGGGTTTCCCGGAAAGTGTACTGATCGTACGCCAGGAACGCGGCGCACGCGGCGATCAGGGCCACCGCGCTCACCACAATGTTCATTACGGTGAGCTTGCGAGAAATCGGCGAGTGCCGCAGGTCAGACATGACTAGTGGCTCCCTCCGGCTCGATGTACCTCTACTGCGACCTTCAACAATTCTGAGCTCATGACGAGCCCATTGCGCTGGGTGGGTGCGAGGTTGACCTGAAAGCGTACTCGTCCCTCGCGTAAAACGAACTGGATCATGCCTCCTTGCTGCACAAAATCAGGAATGTCGCTCACGGTGAGCACCGGGGCCTCTTGAATGACGGAGAGTATTTTGCTTAGACGCGCGGATTCGGAGCTACTGATGTACAGAATCGAACAACCTGTTGCATCCTGGGGCCGCGAGATACGTTTGTCCTGTACCGGCCTGTTCTTCAGGGTTTCACTGGCGACTGTCCGGTCAAGCACTGGCCCAAAGGGATCCTGTCCGATGACGCAAATCAGAAACGGGGAATCAGGCTGAGCTGCAGACGGCCAGCCGACGAACTTTCCGAAGTTGAAGAGATAGGCCGCTTCAACTTCGTATTGTGTGGGTTTGTTCTCAGGCTCGGCATGCGCCGGAGGCGCGAGGCAGCACAACACCAGAACACATGTCGCCCATATCCCACGTCGAAGCATGGTTCTGCTCCGCCAAGGGTGACGACAGATCGCATCATGGATCCGCTGCTGCATTTCGCCCGCTAAAGTTATGTTTGGTTCACAGGGCCCGTACTAGCTGCCGCCATTACTCCCAGCGCCACGTCACCCGGACGAAGATCGATCTCCTGATCCCCACCGGCCCTCGCGGGTCGTACGAATATTCGTAATGATGCGGCTGGAAAAGATTCTGTCCCACTGCGGATAACAGCACCTGCTTGGTTACATGCCAGCCCAGCGAAACGTCAGCTGTCCAATACGCCGGAATGTCCAGCGCCGGCAAGGAGCTTACATACCGTATCTGAGGGTCGGCAGTGATCGATTTCGGGAGGTCGAAGTTCGACTGAATCAGAACCTGATGTTGCGGACTGGAGCCTTGGGTGGCCAAAGGCGAGCCAACGTTGATTGCGTTCTGGTCCGCGATTTTGACATGCATCTCCAGGAACGAATAAGACCCGGTCAGTCGCCAGAAATTCTTCGGCTGCCATTCGGCCACAACCTCTCCGCCTTCCGTTGTTGCCTTGTAGCTGTTGCCGAACTGGGCGGTGATGATCTCATGGGTTGGCGGCGGAACATCCTCCAGGTGCGGACCTTCGACAAGTTCCTCGCTAAATAAATTGCTGTACTGATTAAAGAAGGTCGCAATATCAATGTATAAGCTCTTCTTGACCAAACGCCGATATCCGAGTTCGTAGCCGTTGAGGTACTTCCGACATGAAGTTCGGGATTGGCGTTGAACCGCGCAAAAAGAGGCAGCCCGTCTCGGTAGTGCCGAGGCGGCTGGAAAGATAAAAATCTCGCTCGACGTCGGCCGGAGTGCGGACCGCGCGGGTAAACGCTGCCCACAAGGTTTGGGTTGCCGTCGGCGTATAAAGCATGCGCGCGCTGGGTTCGAACAGCAGTCCCGTGTAGTTGGTCTTCAGAAGTTTGGTCCCGAGCACAAGCTGTAGCTGATTGGGCTTTAGCGCGATCTCGTCCTGAATGAAGCCGGTGTAGAGTTGATCGGTTCGCTGCTGCGGGAGAAAATACAAGCCGCTGGTTATGAACGGCTCGAAACCGTGGCTGATATCAATGCTGGCTCCCCAGGAAAGTTCCTGGCGAGCGAACGGCCGCCGCTGCAGATAATCGACGTCGAAAGTGTTGCGTAGATCGCCGAAGTTAAGCTCATGGCGGTTGTCGCGAGCGTAGTAAGCGTCCAACGAGATACCTTTTTTCTCTCCTTGCGTTCTTGCCCAGCGCCACAAGATATTGCCGCCGGAGAGGCTGGCGGTGCCATCCTGGATGTAGGTAATCGGCGGATTGTAGGTGGTAATGCTGACGCTTTCGCCAAAGTCCTGATTGTAGAAAGAACCTTGCAGGGTGAAGGTGTCACGGACGTTGGGAGTCCAGTCCATGCGAAACCCGGCTTGGCCGGCCTGCCAGGAATCGTAGTTGTGTCCGTCGGGGTGATACTGGTGTGCCCAGGCGAACGCCTTGCCGTAGACACGATAGGTGAAATCCTTGCCTCGGGCGCCGCCGTAGCGAGCTTCGCCTAGTCCCTGCTGAACGTTGCCGCCTCCGCCAGACACCAGCCCACCTTGGGTCTCTTTGCTGTTCTTGGTGATGATGTTGATTACGCCGTTGACCGCGTTCGGCCCCCAGATCGTTCCTCCAGGCCCGCGAATAACCTCGATGCGATCAATGTCCTCCATGCAGCGTGTCCTGCACTTCCCAATACACCCCCGCAAGCAGCGGAGAGTAGACACTGCGCCCGTCGATCAGCACCAGGACGGAGCGTGACAGGCGGGTGCCGAATCCACGAATGCCGATGGACCAGGTGTCGCTGTTGATGCGCGCGACCTCGACTCCGGGTGCGAGGCGCAGCGCTTCCGGGATGTTGGTGGCACCGGAACGCTGAATGTCTTCCTGGGTGATGACGTAGATCGCGGCCGGGGTATTCCAAACCTCTTCCGGCGCCTTGGTGACGGAAGTGACCTGGATGCTGCCGAGCTGTTCGAGACTGAGTTGCGTGAGCTGCTTTTCCGCGGCGTCAGGATTGTCGACGGCCGCGACATTGGAAGAGAAGAGAGCCAGCACCCCAAGGAGCAAGGCGAAACTACAGCGAGCCGAAAACTCCCTGAGACCTTTGGCCATGCGATGACAGCTCAGCGCCGGCCTATGTCTTGGTGCGAGCCCGGTATCAGACGTGGTACGGAAGGATGCTCGGTATAGACCTAGGGCGCAGGACGTGAGATGCAGGTACCGGGAACTCAGGTTGTAGTCTGCGCGCGGAGGAATCGTACTCGACATCCTGCGATGTGAATTGTGTCGTCGCACAACTTTTCCATTCACTAACTGTGCGCCACCGGATGCCTATATCTTGTATTCATGTTCTCTGGTTCATTCGAGGTTGCGGGGTTTAGCTTGCTCTCGGCGGCCTCGTGGGGTGCTGGCGATTTCTCCGGTGGAATCGCGGCCAAGAAGGCAGATGTTTTCCGCATCGTCGCCGTAGCTCATGCCTTCGGCTTTATTGCGATGCTGCTGATGGCGTGGCTCACGCGCGAGAGCGTACCTCCGAGGGTCGATCTGATTTGGGGAGCGGTTGCCGGATTGGCAGGAGCTTTCGGGATTGCTGCGCTGTACAAGGCGCTGGCGATCGGACGCATGGGGATCATCGCTCCGGTCGCAGGAGTGATCACAGCAGCGCTTCCGGTGCTGGTGGGGATCGCAACATTGGGTCTGCCTCCCGCAATTCAGCTAGCAGGCTTCGCGCTGGCGCTGGTGAGCATCTGGCTGGTCGCGCGTCCCGATGGACAAATCGACACGCATCGCGGGCTGGGGCTGGCAATCATTGCCGGCGTTAGCTTCGGATTGTTTCTGGTATGCGGAAAGCAGGCCGGACTTCATACGGTGTTCTGGCCGATGGTGGCAGCGCGTGCGGCGTCAGTCATCGTGATGGGTGGAATCTCTTTGATTTTCGTGAATGATGCGCGACCCCTTCGGCCGGCGATAGTTCCTATCGTGCTTTGCGGGCTGCTCGATTCGGTAGGCAATGCTCTGTTCCTTGCCGCCAGCCAGCACGGACGTCTGGATGTTGCAGCGGTGCTGTCGTCACTCTATCCGGCGTCGACGGTGATCCTGGCACGCGTGGTGTTGAAGGAGCGGATGTCGCGGTTACAGGGAGTGGGGATCGCGGGTGCGCTGGTGGCGATTGCGCTGATCTCGGCGTGAGGGCTCGGGCTCACGCCCTCGCGAAGAGTGTCGCCGGTTGAAACCGGCTCAGGGGCAGGTAAACCAACACCACCCAGGGTTCCGCTTCGCTCCACCCTGGGCTAACCTCTCAGCCGACGCTTCGCGTCTCGGGTGTTAGCGTCGGCAAATCCGTCCCAAACTGCAGGGCATGCTGGCACCGGCGTAGTGAAACCCGTCGGCAAGCGCAGAAAGCCTCGGCGTGATATCGGATCAGGCGGATAGCGATCTTCTACCACTTTGGCGTGATGTGTAACAATTACGTGTCAACTAGGAGAAATACAACAGTTGTCTCGCAAGGTACTGATGTTGCAGGAAATATAAGTTTCGAAATTAGTAAAGTTTCCTATCTGAATCTGCTACGATTAATCTAGAGAGTCAGACAGGGAAACTTCCCGGTCTGGCTCTTTTTGTTTTAGCGCACTTTTCAAGGAGATCGATCTTTGACACGTCGCGCCCTCGCAACCTATTCTCTTCCTCACCCTAGCCCTGTTCAGCCTCAATCTCATCGCCCAGCAAGAGCGAGGATTCCGACGCTCCTGCGGAAGCGCCCGCGAAACCCGCCGCCGAGAAAGGCAAGCCCGAGGCCCCGAAGGAAAAGCCGGCTGGCGACGAAGGAAGAGCCGCCGGTGGTGACGCATCACCAGATCACGGTCAACGGCCGGGTGCTGAAGTACACGGCGACTACGGGATACATGCCGTTGCGCAACCCCGAAACTGACGAGATCGAGGCCAACATCTTCTTCATCGCCTACACGCTCGACAATCCCGCGGGCAAGCGGCCGCTGATGTTCTCGTTCAACGGCGGACCGGGCTCGGCCTCGATCTGGCTGCACCTGGGAGCGATCGGACCGCGGCGGGTGAAGATGCTGCCCGACGGCGAAATGCCTGCGCCGCCGTTTGAGCTGGTCGACAACCAGCAGACCTGGCTCGACCAGACCGACCTGGTATTCATCGATCCCGTGGGCACGGGCTTCAGCCGGCCAGCGAAGAAAGAGCTGGGCAAGAAGTTCTGGAGCGTCGACGGCGACATCGCGTCGGTCGGCGACTTCATTCGCCTCTACCTGACGCACTACCAGCGCTGGAATTCGCCGCTGTTCCTGGTCGGCGAGAGCTACGGCACTACGCGCGCCGCCGGGCTGAGCGGATACCTGGTCAACCACGGCATCGCACTGAATGGAGTGGTTCTCATTTCGTCGGTGCTGAACTTCCAGACGCTGGAGTCTGGCGTCGGCAACGACTTGCCTTACATCCTGTTCCTGCCGAGCTTACACCTCGAGCGCGTGGTATCACAAGAAACTTCCTGCCGATTTGCAGCAGCTTGATCTGGCGAGCGTGCTCGCGCAGGTGGAGCAATACGCCGCCGGGCCGTACACTCTCGGCGCTGGGCAAAGGCGACTCGCTTACGCCGCAGGAACGCGATGAGCTGATCACGCAGGTCAGCCGATTCACCGGGCTGGATCGCACAGTGGTCGATGTGAACAACGCGCGCATCAGCGAGCCGGTGTTTACCAACGAGTTGCTGAAAGCGCAGAAGCTCGAAGTCGGGCGTCTGGACAGCCGCTTCACGGGCACGCCGGTCAGCGGTCGCGCCGCGCGTGGCTATTACGATCCGAGCGAGTCGGCGATTCGGCCTCCGTTCACGTCGACGTTCAACAACTATGTGCGCAGCGAGCTGGGCTTCAAAACAGATCTGGAGTACTACGTCCTGGGCGGCGGCGTCGGACAGTGGGAGTGGGGATCGGCGGGCGAGGGCTATCCCGACACCAGCGAGGCGCTGCGGCTGGCGTTCATCAAGAATCCGTACATGAAGCTGTTCGTCGCCTCCGGCTATTACGACCTGGCGACGCCATTCTTCGCGACGCGCTACACGCTGAACCACATGAACCTGGACCAGCAGCAGCAGGCGAAGATCAGCCTTGGCTTCTACGATGCCGGGCACATGATGTACATCAAGGCGAGTTCACTCGATCACTTGAAGCAGGATGTATCGGCGTTTCTGGGAAAGGCGCTGCAGTAGGAAGCAATTAGCAGCTAGTCATTGGCGATGGTGCCTGTTGCAGTGGAGGCTCGGGCTCACGCCCTCGCTGAAGAGTGTCGCCGGTTGAAACCGGCTCGGGTGAAATGATGTCGCCTACCCAGCACTCCGCTGCGCTGCGTGCTGGGCTACACTGAGCCGCACCGACGGCGCTGGAATATTGGAATTCCGTCACTGTCTCAGTCCAAACGTGTTCCCGCTCGTATTCTTCGAGCTCTCTTAGGAACGGTTTCAACTATCAGATTCTCTAACTTACCCTCGTGTTACAACAGAGCTTCGCCCATGCCAGCTCACAAGCTACCCTTCGGGGCAGGAATTCCTCAAGTTGCCGCTGCACTCCTGCTGCTGGTCTTCCTTGCGCAGTGCATTTGGTTCATCGCGCTGGTGCCGATCACGTCGCTGGAAAGCAGCTACATCGAAGACGGACTGGTCCAGCTGGACAACATGGCCGCCGACGGATCTCCGGAACGCTCTCCCCTGGTGCCGATGCTGGGCGCGATCCCGGCAAAGATCGCAGGCGTTAACCATTTTTCGACAGCTCGACCACCACCGGCTCCTGATTCGCCTGCCGTTTGTTTTCTGCGGGGTGATGCTGGGTGCATCGCTGTGGTACGTTGCGCGGCGGCTCTACGGCAATTTCGGTGGACTGATAGCGCTGGCGCTCTACTCGTTTTCTCCACTCATCCTGAACCGCACCAACCAGGTGCAGGAGGACATTGTCGCAGCATGGGGCGCCTTCGGGCTGGTGTTCACAGCGATTGCCGTCGCGCACACGTTGTATGCTCCGCGCGAGGTAATCCTGTGGAATTGGCGCCGTATCGTGCTGCTGGGCGTGTCGATTGCTCTGTGCATCGGAGCACAGTTTCCGATGTGGATTGTGCTGTTACCCGGCTTGGCTTTTCTGTTGTGGGTGGGTCATGTGCGTCCCGGCGCAGCCCTGGTCATCTTTGCCACAGCCTGCGCGATAGCGGCGGCGCTGCTGCTTGCCTTCTACGGATTTCATCCCGCCGCCTTTGCCCATTCGTTGCGCGAGGCGCAGTGGTTTCCGCTTCTGACACAGCAGCCAGGATCAGGGTTGAATTATCGCCTGGTCGGTGAGTTCTTCCTGCAGGCCGGACTTGGCCCGCTGGTACTCATCGTGGGAGCGCTAGTCACTTTTTGCGTATGGGACCGCACCCGGTTTTTCGGCACCTGCGCGCCACTGATCACGGCCGGGGTGCTGGTGTTAGCTGCCCTTGGGACAGAACACTTTTCTGGCCTGCTTTTCCTGTTCGTGTCGCTGCCTTTTCTGATACTGTTCGTCTCAGGCGTGGCCGTCGACCTGCTGGAAAGCCGGTATGGGATTTTCGCCAACGCGCTAGTCGTGGGAGCGCTGATCGCCAACGCCACGCTCGACGTCTACGGCCTGCTGGAGCTTCGACACCTTGGAGTCCGTTAAGAACTTCGCGGCATCCAATGGGTTGTAAAGAGTGGTAGAGGCATGGCGGACCATATTAACTTTTGGAAGCTGCTGCGAAAGTTCACCCAGTTCGCAACTGTTCTGGGCGTGATGCTATTCGGAGTACTCTCCGTTTCCCCGCTTCAGGCGCAGATTCACGGCATCCCACCGTCAGTCACTTCGATTCCGAATCACGTTCCACCGTACCTTCCGAATGCGACTGCCAGCGTGACATCGCTGGGGCCGTATGGATATTGCTGCCAGAGGCCGTCGAACATTCCGTTCCGCAATCAGGCGTTTCCCAATCGCTACAATCGCCCCGGCCGCGGATATGGGGGCTATGGTTACGGCTACACGATCCCGTACTACTATGCTTATCCATACGACGACGCGGGCTACGACGGATCAGGCGGAGGCGGGCCGTATCTCTACTCCGGGCCGCCGCAGGCACAGGCTCCTCCGGCTGACCAGACGCTGCACGTCATCGTAGACTCGGCTCCGCAGAAGGTCGCGCCTCGTGACGAGATAGTCGACCCACAACCGGAGCGTCCATCGTCTGCTGCGATCCCGGATGCGAAGCCCGGGGAGCCAACGGTGCTCGTCTTCCGCGATGGTCATAAGCAGGAAGTGACCAACTACGCCATCATGGGCCAGACGGTGTACATCTTCGACAGCCGCACCAAGAAAATCGCGCTGGCTGACCTGGATGTGCCGGCAACCATTAAGGCGAACGACGATCAGGGTGTGGAATTCCAGGTTCCGAAGGCGAAGCAGAGTTCCAAGCCTGCAAAGGGCGGCGTGCCTCTACAAAGCGCCCCCGACGAGTCGCCGAAAACATCCAGCTCGATGACGTCGTTGCCGTAAAGCTTAGCTTCCGCACAACTCCACCACGGTTCGTTATCGGGGATCTGCTCTCGTTTGCTTAACGGGCAGGGCTGCCGTTGCGATGTCGCGCCGTTAGCCACTCGCGGCGCCGCAGAATCAGCGGTTGGGGTTGCAACTGAAGGATGGAAGAGATTGGTGGTCCACCCGCCCTCCAGAATAGAAACCTCCGTGAATTTCACACGGCCCAGAGGTGGCGCCGTTTTTCTGATCGTCTGCTAGGATTAGGAGCCCACAAGACCGGGGTCATACGGCATTGGGGCAAGGAATGTTTACGGACTGGACGCCCCAGCAGCATAATCGCAGCCTTCCGAGCACCTGCACATTGCAAAATCCCGTATAGAGGATCGTGTTGCAGTTGAAGGGGCTCAGTGTCGCAAAGTCCGTTTAGCCTTTCCGCCATTCCCGATCAAGTATTTCCGATCAAACAAGGAGCGTCGAGATGAAGTGCATTCAGGCCCTGTGTGGAGCAGGTGTGGCGCTGGCAGTTCTCAGCCTCGGTGTGGGCCGTGCTGTCGGTCAGTCTGGCCCACAGAGCGGGCAGCACAGCACGGCGCAGCCAGCTAAAAACGAGATCAAGATTCTCGACAATCCAGGCGGGGGACAGTACGCCTTTGGGGCGATGACCAGTCAGTCGAACAAAGCCGATGCGCTGATCTACATGCTGCACCAGGTGCATGCAAAGTTCGGAGACAAGCCGCAGGTGGGCAAACTGTTTCAGTCGCGCGATGGCAGCTCGTTGGCCACCTTTTTTACTTTGGTAGCAAAAAATATGGGTGGCTCGCCGGTTACCGGGCTGCTGATTATCACCCAGCAGGGAAACGGTGTGCCGCAAATGGGCATTCTGTATGACGACTCAAGGCGATTTGTCGACACCGAACCGGCTATGCTGAAGGCCGTCTCTGCCGCATGGCAGGGAGCGGGATCGCCTGCGGGTGGCGGGTCTTCGACGCCGCAGGCACAGGCTCCTGCTGCTCCCGAGAGCAGCGCGGAGCAACTCTATCCGGCAACCGGGGGTGATCGCAGCGCGGTCATCAGCTTGCCTCCGAATTGGCGGATCACTTCCGTCGCCGGTGGCTCAATCTCAGCCGAGGGCACGCACGGTGAGATGCTGAGCCTGCAGTCTGCCTTTCAACAGATCATCGATCCCCGGAGCCCGCAGGCCCAGAGCCTGATGTATGGGGGAATGGCCGGCCGCGGCCCGAAAGTCGTCTGTCCTCTCAATCCAAATCTATGGGAGGATTACGTGTGCGTGGTTAACCAGGTCCGCCGCAATAACGGCAAACCGCCTGCCACCTATAACCTGATCAGCGCGACCCCCCAGCCGGGACCGGGACAGATTCGTCCACTGGTTGTCCTGTTCACCGTGGACTTGCAGGACGGCATGGGCCTGCGCAATGGCAGTGGCCGGCTTGACCTGTTGGGAAGGTCAGGAGCGACCTGGGCGTTGGCGTTCAGCATGTCGAATATTCCACAGAAGTACGCGGATTCCGAGGCGGCCACGCTGAAAGCGGTAGTGGCATCGTATCGCAGAAATGAGAGTGTCATCTCTGCCGAAAACGCCGCTGTGATGGACCGCATCCGCCAGCAAAGTATTGCCAACGAGCAGCAGGCCAAGGCCCTCAATGACCGCCGCGAGGCGAACAAGCAGTCCTTCGACAACCACATGCAGACCCTGCGGCAGAACGACGCGGCAAACGATCAGCACATGGCGAACATCGATTGGCAAAGCAAGATCACGCAGGATTACATTCTTGATCGCTCAGTGGTGAAAGAGGTTGACTCCGACGACCGAGCCACGGTGGGGAACAAGTTTGCAGACTCGCTGGTCAAGTCAAACCCCAACCGTTTTGAAATTGTTCAGAATCAAGACCTCATCCAGGGGCGAGATTATTGAGCTGCTGGAATGTCGTTAGATCGCCATTTCACCTCACGACCGAAATCTTCGTCCGTGTGACCGACGTGCGATGTCGCCGACTAAAGTCAGCTCTGGAACATTGAAGTAGGGCTCATCGGCCCGACTACATTGCCTGCTGAAAAAGTCCATTCGAAGTACCTCGGGGGCTGAAGTGCCGGACGTATTTTCTGTGGCATAGACGCTGGCTTGAAGGCCGGCTCTGCCTGAAATTCGACTTTTTCAGCAGCCTGTTGAGTCGTGCTCTGACGGGGATTTTCGCCGAACCTCACATACCTTCGCCCCGTTCGTGACTAAAGCTCCTAAATGATTGTATCTAAATACACTTATACGACCAAATCCAGCATTCATCGTGCTATAATAATCAGTGCTCCTTTAGGTGGAACTCCTCACATATCAGACATGCAACCGGGCCCTTTGCACACCAGGATTTCTGGTTCTGCGTGCCGCCCGAATGTGTGCTCCCCGAAGTGGCATACACATAGGAAGGACTTCAGCTCACGGCCCATGGCCGGGAGCTGGCAGCTAACGAATGCCTGACGATCCGAATCAGCCACCACTACTGCCTCCTGACAACAGCGGCCCGGCCGGAAACATTCAGCCGATCAACATTGAAGAGGAGATGAAGCGTTCGTATCTCGACTACTCGATGTCGGTCATCATCGGGCGTGCGCTGCCCGATGTGCGCGACGGACTGAAGCCGGTGCATCGCCGCATTCTCTACGCCATGCACGACATGGGACTGCTGCACAATCGCAAGCATGTGAAGTGCGCCAAGGTAGTCGGCCAAGTGCTCGGCAATTATCACCCCCACGGCGATACGGCGGTGTATGACGCCATGGTGCGCATGGCGCAGCCGTTTTCGTTGCGGTATCCGTTGATTGATGGACAGGGCAACTTTGGCTCGGTCGATGGCGACCCGCCGGCGGCTTACCGGTATACCGAAGCGCGCATGACCGACATTTCCGAGCAGTTGCTGGCCGACATCGACAAAGATACGGTGGATTTCGTCGCGAACTTCGATGGACTTACGGTGGAGCCGGTGGTGCTGCCGACGCGCATCCCCAATCTGCTGGTGAACGGCTCCAGTGGAATCGCGGTCGGCATGGCGACCAATATTCCGCCGCACAACCTGACTGAGATCGTCGATGCGTGCATCACCATCGTGAACAATCCGCAGGCCACGCTGATCGATTTACTGAAGCACGTGCAGGGTCCCGACTTCCCCACCGGCGGATTTATTCACGGGCGCAGCGGGATTATGGAGGCTTATCGCAACGGACGCGGCCGCTTCATGATGCGCGCCAAGGCCGCCATCGAGCACCTGACTAAAGACAAGGAAGCCATCGTCGTCACCGAGATTCCTTACCAGGTTAACAAGGCAAAGCTGATCGAGCGCATCGCCGAGCTGGTGAACAACAAAGTCATCGACGAGATCTCCGACGTAAACGACTTCAGCGATCGCGACGGAATGCGGATCGTGATCGAGTTGAAGCGCAGCGCCGAGCCGCAGATCGTGCTCAACCAGCTCTTCAAGCACACCTCGATGCAGGAGAGCTTCAGCATGATCTTTCTGGCCGTGGTGAATGGCCAGCCGAAAGAGATGGGCCTGGTGCAGGCGGTCCAGCACTTCGTCGATCACCGTATCGACGTGGTGCGCCGCCGTACTGCCTACCTGCTGATGAAGGCCCGCGAGCGCGAGCACATCCTGGAAGGCTATCGTATTGCGCTGGATAATCTCGACGCCATCATCAAGCTGATTCGCGGCATCAGGCTCACGCCCTGAAGCCAAAGAAAACCTCCTGGCTGCGAAGTTCAAGATCACCGACGATCTGTCTAATCCAGCGCGTTGGCGGACGCGAAGGCAAGCTCACGCCTCGCCAGGCCGACGCGATCCTCGACCTGCAGCTCTATCGCTTGACGCGCTTGTCGACGGACGAAATTCTCAAAGAGCTGACCGAGCTGCGCGAGAAGATTGCCGAGTACGAATCGATTCTCGGCAGCGAGAAGAAGCTGCGCGGCGTCATCATCAAGGAACTGGAAGAGATCAAGAAGAACTACGGGGACGAGCGGCGCACCATCATTCAGGACGAGAGCCGCCGAACTCAACCTGGAAGACCTCATCGCCGACGAGCAGGTTGCGGTCACGGTCAGCCACTCCGGCTACATGAAGCGCACGCCGATCTCGACCTATCGCCAGCAGCGCCGCGGCGGCACCGGCCGCAAAGGCATGAGCACGCGCGAAGAGGATTTCGTCGAGCACCTGTTCGTGGCCTCGACACACGACTACATTCTGGTGTTCACCAATACCGGACGCGTGTACTGGCTGAAGGTGTACGAGATTCCCGAGTTGAGCGCAGCGGGCAAAGGCAAGGCCATCGCCAGCCTGGTTTCGCTGCAGCCGGGCGAGAGCGTACGCACACTGATGCCGGTGCGCGACCTGGAAGAGGAAGGCAGGAACATCTTCTTCGTCACCCGCAAGGGCACAGTGAAGAAGACGCCGCTGAAGGATTTCAGCAACGTGATGTCGCGCGGCATCATCGCCATCGGCATCGACAAGGGCGATGAATTGGTGGCGGTCGCTCGCACCGACGGCAACCAGGTCATGTTTCTCGCATCGCACGAGGGCATGGCAATCCGCTTTGGCGAAGAAGATGTTCGCTCCATGGGCCGGCCTGCGTATGGCGTGCGCGGCATGGACCTCGACAAGGGCGACTACATCGTCGGCATGGCAGTCACGCCGAAGGATCGCACCAAGCGCAAAGGCAGCGAGACCGATGAACCCAGCCTCATCCTGTCGGTCACAGAACAGGGATACGGCAAGCGGACGGATGTTGATGCATACCGACTGCAATCGCGCGGCGGCAAGGGCGTGATCAACGTCAAGACCACAGCGCGCAACGGCAACGTTGTGGGCATCATGCTGGTGAACGAGAAGTCGGAGCTGATGGTAATCAGCCAGTACGGCAAGATCATCCGCATCGACAGCGCCAATATTCGCGAAGCTGGCCGCTCGACGCAGGGAGTTCGCCTGCTGCATCTGGAAAACGGGGATCGCGTGGCGGCGGCATCGGTCATTCCGCCGGAAGAGGCCGTCGAGAACGGCAACGGAGAGACACCGACGTTAGTCCAGTAGTTCAGTCCCACTCATCCGAACACCGCGGATGAGTGGGGCACCCGGCCGGGGAGACCGGAACGTTGGTGCAATAGCGCTTCTGCATTGGCATCCTGAGTGAGGAGCAATAGCGACGAGTCGAAGGCCCCCGTCGTATGAAATGGGCGTGCTTCGATTCGCTGCTTCGCTTCCCACCGGATGAAAACTCAGACATTATCAACTTAAGTCGCCCCTGCTACAGCGAAGTCCCTCGCTTTCCCATTTCAAATTTCCTTCGCGTTCGCACACGGCTGAGTGGGCTTCATTTTGCTGCCGACCGCTGCCCACATACATCCAATGTGCTCAAGATTTTTCATTTACACGCGGCTCGTGGAACGGTACCATAGTCTAACCTGTAAAGTGTTTTAAGATGGTTAGTTCAGCCAAACAACTCGAGTTGACTTCCTCATCATCCGAGACGCGCCCTGCCCCCAGCAAGCTCGCGTTGTTCCTGGCTTTCTTCGTGATCTACGTCGTGTGGGGCTCCACCTACCTGGCGATTCGCTACGCCGTCGAGAGCATTCCCCCGCTGCTGGTGGTTGGCGTTCGACAAGGTGTGGCTGGACTGGTAATTTTCGCCTGGGCTTATTGGCGCGGTTATCGCCCGACGCTGCGTGAGTGGCGGGCCAGCCTGGTACTGGGCACCTTCTACTTTGCGATCGGCCACGGCACGCTGCACTGGGCTGAAACCGTGGTCCCATCCGGATTGGCGGCGTTGCTGGTTGCCAGCGAACCGATCTGGATTGCAGTGATGGCCGCGGTGGTCTCGCGCGAGGAGCGCCTCACCGGCAAAACTGCGTTCGGTCTGCTGCTCGGCATCGCCGGCGTCGCGCTGCTGATGAACGCGGAAAGCAGCGCCGGGCATGGCCGGCTGCTGCTGGGATGCATCGCAATTCTGGTTGGCGCCCTGTCGTGGGCCTGTGGCGTAATTTACTCGCGCAGTCCGGCCTTGCCGAAGGACTCCGTTGCGCGGGCGGGAATGGCGGCCATGACCGGAGCGGCGCTGTTACTGGTCGCGGCCGTCTGCAGCGGAGAAGTAGGCCGCGCTCATCCCAGTTCTTTCAGCGCGCGGTCGATATGGGCGCTGCTGTACCTGATCATATTCGGCTCGGTGATTGCGTTCACCACTTACACATGGTTGCTCGATCACTGCTCTCCTACCCTGGTCTCCACCCATACCTATGCGAATCCGATTGTTGCCGTACTGTTGGGATGGTTCTTCGCCGGAGAGGAACTGAACGCGCGTGTGCTGCTGGCAGGACTGATCACTCTGATTTCAGTATTTCTGATTAGCCGCGGCACCGGAAAGAGGCCGGAGTTGATCGAGCGGAAAGTCGATAAAGCCGCCTGACGTGGCTTGGACCTGACGCTTATTCCCGGACAATTGAGTTTCGTTTCGCAAGCGCCGGCAGTTTCTCTCCCCAACCTAGAAGCTGCGCCTCCCCATTGCAGGCGGAGGCGCTTTTATAAAGCAACCAACGGCCTACTTTCCAGGGATATAGCTCAGGTCCGGGCGGAACTGAATGATCGAGGTCGTCTCGTACATGACCATATCGTTGAAGTTATCGAAGAGCGCCTTCGCTTCCGACTCTCCAAATGCGCCTGCAACCATCTCGTGAACCGGTTTAGTGTTGGGATTGTCTCCAAAGCCGGCCCAGTTGTCGTGGGGAAGCACGAGCACCCACTCGTCTCCCGAACCGCCATTCGCAAGGTGGTACCACTCAAACTTCATCGGCCAGTTGGTCTTGGTTGCGGCCTCCGTAACTCTGCTGACCCCTTTCTGGAAATCCATGCCTTTGCCGTATTTCACGTGGAAGGCAATGACTTCCTCATATTTGAGCGGCAGCTGCGAGTCTGGCGGATGGCTCAGTTTCGGCATGAACTCGTAGAAGCGGATAACGAGCTTCTGGACATAGTTGCCGATGACCTTGTTGTACTCGGCGAGATCGGTTTCTTCGGGGATGGACGGCTTGTCCATGTCGGCCCAGTGCTGCGGCGGCTGTCCGACAATGTAGGTGTTGGTATCGTCACCGCTGATGACCTCCCACACCAGCAGCGGCGTCTTGTCGTTCTGCTGCTTATGCCAGGCGGCCTTCTGCTTGCGACCGTCTTCATACTGCTGGATGGTTCCGTTCTTGGGTGTCTGGAACTCTAACTGAAGAATGGTTCCGGGGTTGGACTGCGCGAATAGCGAGGGTAGGGACAATCCGGCAAATACAAAAGCTGAAAACAGGCGCAATGCTTTCATTCACGTCTCCTTATATGCCTTAGATTTTGGAGGCAGGCTGGGCGTAAGTCGCCGAGCAAAACTTGAACAGCCTGCCAAACCGAAGATGCGGGTCTCCGGAATTACAAAAGGGGGAGGTGCTTGGGTGGGAGCATGATGTTACGTTTTGCAGCGGTCGTCAATGGTTATTTTGGCGGGGAGTGGCGAGCCTGGAATGCAGCACCTTGCCCGGTTCAGCGTCACAACGCTTTGTGATGGGACAATGCGCTTGCGATATCATTAAGTTATGCAGCAGGTTATGCCGCAGGCAGGCTTAGCAACTTCGAAGCAGCTTCATCCTTTTCAGACCGACGACGCCCGCCTGCGCCCGATTCACGACAAGGTCATGGCGCAGGAGCGGCTCTCGGCCGACGACGCGCTGACGCTCTATCGCTCGGGCGACATTCTGGCGGTCGGGTGGCTGGCCAATCACGTGCGCGAGCGGATGCACGGCGACACCGCCTACTTCAACGTCAACCGGCACATCAACTACACCAACGTCTGCGTCGCCGCCTGCCGCCTGTGCGCCTTCGGCCGCAAGAAGGACGTCGCCCGGCGCCTACACCATGGCGCTGGAAGAGGTCTGGAACACCGCCGGCGTCCGGCTACACCGAAGCCATCACCGAGTTCCACATCGTCGGCGGGCTGCATGCCGACCTGCCGTTCCAGTACTACCTCGACCTGATCTCCGGATTGAAGGAGCGCTTCCCGCAGGTGCACCTGAAAGCCTTCACCATGGTGGAGATTTCGTTCTTCGCCAAGATCGGCAAGATGACGCCGCGCGAAGTGCTGATGAAGTTCAAGGAAGCCGGGCTCGATTCCATGCCCGGCGGCGGCGCCGAGATTTTCTCCGACCGCGTGCGGCACATCATCTGCGATCACAAGATCGATGGCGACGACTGGCTGGAGATTGCGCGCACCGCGCATGAGGTTGGGCTGAAGTCGAACGCCACCATGCTCTACGGTCACGTCGAGAACGACGAAGACCGCGTCGACCACCTGCTGAAGCTGCGCGCGCTGCAGGACGACACGCACGGCTTCCAGACGTTCATCCCGCTGGCGTTCCATCCCGAGAACACGCCGCTGCAGCATCTGCCGAAGACGACCGGCATGCTCGACCTGAGGCAGATCGCGGTGTCGCGGCTGGTGCTCGACAACTTCCCGCACATCAAGTCGTACTGGCAGATGGTGACGCCGAAGATGGCGCAGATCTACGCTGCGCTTCGGCGCCGACGACATCGACGGAACCGTGGTGGAAGAGAAGATCTACCACGATGCCGGCGCGACCACGCCGCAAGGCCTGCGCCGTCAGGACCTGATCCGCCTGATCACCGAAGCCGGGCGCGTGCCCTTCGAGCGCGACACGCTGTATCGGCCGGTGACGCGGACGGAGACACGGTTACGGTGGCGGTGTAAGGCTCTAGCTACTGGGCCGCTACGCGCTAGATCAATCATGGGTCGTTACCCTGAGCTCGGAGCACGCGTTGCTCGCAGCTCGGCTTACGCACTCTGAGCACCGCTCAATCGTGTAGGGGCAGTACTCGTAGCTTGCAGCTCGGCGATGGAAGGCGG
The DNA here is from genome assembly GCA_963758835.1 of uncultured Acidobacteriaceae bacterium. GTDB lineage: Bacteria > Acidobacteriota > Terriglobia > Terriglobales > Acidobacteriaceae > CAVVDY01. Next base: position 98,637 of record CAVWWZ010000012.1, read on the forward strand.
TGACTCTTGTCAGTATTCCGTGATGAAAATGATGCGCCGCCTTCGCTAAGTAAGTCGACGACCGCGAAGCGGTCCGCGCGCTTACCATCGGTCGTAACACTGGAGATCGCGGCAGTATGCAAGAGCGCCGCCTAGCACGCCTGACTACTTCTTCTGTTCCGGCGCCAGGCGTTTGCCGCCGGCATGGGCGGCCAGCCCAGCGATGCCCCTGGAACAGCGCGACGGCGTTCTCGTAGCGCTTGCCCTTCTCGTCGATGCACGGCGAAGCGCCGCGGATGCTCGGCTGGGCCGCTCCACAGTGAGACGCCGGCGTAGGCGCCATCGTTGCGCAGGATGTAGATAGCTCATGTCCACGTACTGCAGCTTCTCCATGTTGCCGTTGTAGTTGCGCACGATGCGCTTCAGCGCGTCCATGCCGGCGTCCTGGGCGACATGCCGTGCCGCATGTTCTCGACGATGGTGTGCGCGCCGCAGATCTTGATGTTCTCCTCGCCATTGCCGGTAGCGCCTGCCGAGCCTACATCCTGATCGGTGTAGCTGCCTGCTCCGATGATCGGCGAGTCGCCCGCGCGCCCGGGAATCTTCCACGCCAGTCCGCTGGTCGTGGTCGCGCCCGACATCTCGCCCTTCTCGTTCACGCGTGGAGCAATGAATGGTGCCGGTCGGCGGCTTGCAGCACGCGCTCGATGGCGGCCATGCGAAAGCTCGGCTCGATGCCGATCTTCGTCGCCAGCTTGTCCATCTTCTCGATCAGCGGATTGTCGAGTTCGCTGAGTATTGCCGCCGGTTATCGGGGAACTTGAAGTTCGGACTGGCCAGCCCGGGTCCCCACCAGTCGTCGTTCGACATGGTCTCGCGCCATAGTTGCCAGGTCTTGCGCGAGCGCTCGGTCAGCAGGTTCTCCTTGGGAAAGCCCATCAGCAAGCCGAACTGTCTGCGCGCCTTCGCCGACCAGCATCACGTGGCCGGTGTGCTCCATCACCGTCTTCGCCAGCAGCGAAACATTCTTGATGTCGCGTACGCCGGCGACCGAGCCCGCCATGCGCGTCGGCCCGTGCATGCAGCAGGAGTCGAGTTCGACCACGCATTCTTCGTTGGGCAGGCCGCCGAGTCCCACGCTGTCGTCGTTGGGATCGTCTTCTGGCCCGGTGATGACCTGCATGACCGCGTCGAGCGTGTCGCCTCCGCCGGTGAGCACGGCATAGCCGCGGTCGAGATAGTTGTAGCCGTTGGCGGCGCAGATGATGACCGGCGCTTTGGGCTTGGTGGTTGGCGCCTGATTCTCGGTCTGGTAGTTGGGAGCTGAGCTTTGCCCACGCAGATCGAGTGCGAACGAGGCAGACCCTAAAGCTGTGGTGGCAACGAATTCGCGACGAGTAAGTTTCATGATCACTCCTCAGCGGTACGAAAGGAAGGAGGATAGCACGGGTGAGTAGTTGTCGGTTGTCAGTTGTCGGTTGTCAGTTGTCGGTTGTCAGTTGTCGGTTGTCAGTTGTCGGTTGTCAGTTGTCGGTTGTCAGTTACAGGAGGACCCACTCAAGCCAAACCCGAGCTTGAATGGGGCACCCGGCGGATAGGAGAAGTCGTGGAATCCCACCCTAGCCAACAGAAGGCTAGGATGGGGCACCCGAAAGGGAAACAGGAATTTGGGATTGCGGCTATTGCTCTGCGGTTTCCTGGGCGGAGATGGCTTTCCATTGGTTCTCGGAGAATTGCAGGACATCGGTGAAGCGGATGCGGGCGACAGGCTTGTTCTGCTGATCGGTGATGATGTTGATCCCGCGCACGACGGCAACGTTGTCGAGGAGTTGCACGCTCAGGTCATCGAGACGCTGCTGATAGTCGAACGAGCGCTTCGGTAGCTCGCGCAGAACCTGCTCCCGTGGACGAACCGCCCCTTTCCACGAAATATCCACAAACTCCCGAGCGAGGACGCACTCAAGGGCGGCGGCATCGTGGCGCTGAAGGATGTCGAGCCAGCGCTGCTCAAACTGAAGGGCGGATTGCTTGGTCGCGCTCTCGGTAGGATGGCTGCAGGTGGCCACAGCAGTCGTCGAGATTGCGACAAGCAAAGAGATGAGAAGCGCGAGACGATAGATCATGGTGAGCTCGAAATCCCCACCCCGGGCAACATCGGCGCGAGTGGCCGTTAATAAGTGGTCAGGCGACGGAAGGACCCACTCAAGCCAAACGACGGCTCGAATGGGGCACCCCGTCAGTTGTCAGTTGTCGGTGGTCAGTTGTCAGTAAAGACCCACTCATTCCAACCGACGGAATGAGTGGGGCACCCGAAGCGTTTCGGCTTACACCGCCATCTTCATCGGCGTGTTCTGGTCGGCGCGGAAGCGCAGCAGCGCGGCGATACGGCCGATGCGATCGAACTCGTCATCATTGTCGATCCAGCGGACCTCAATGTTGTTCCGGATCGCGTGACCGACGATACCGTCGCCGATGTCCTCAAGCTGGGTATTCGGTTTGCCGCACACTGCGCAGTTTGACGCGTCGTGCATGTCCATATGGCCGCAGTTGTAGCACTTCACGCCTGGAGCCTGAAAGTTCGAGCCAAGCAACAGCTGTCTGCACTTCGCCAACCTCGAGCGAGCGCAGCACGCGGCGCAGGCCAATAGCGCCGTTGCCGTTGCGGTGGGCTTCACCAACAACTTCGCGAGATCAGCTGCTGCTTCTCTTCGTTCTCGTGCTCTGCGATGCGCTGCAGAGCCATTTCCTTCACCTGCTCAGGCGTGGCAACTTTGGGATCGATGCGGAAGTGGCCGATCAGCTTCTGCTTCGCATAGGTATGCAGATGGGGCTCGATCTCGGGCCATTGTTCGTCATGGCAACCGATCAGAAGCTGGTCGAAGGCGTCGCGCTCGTAGCGTTCCTTCAGATAGTCGGCTATGGCTTTGAAGTGCTGGGCGGCCTCATTCGACACCCGCCGCTCGGCGTGCCCGGCGTCGTATCCGGCGAATCCATCGCTCTTGCCGCGGCGCGTTAGCTCGTTGAAGAAGTCCTGCAGTTCGGTGATCTCGTCATCGGAAAGCTTGAATACGCGAGCCTTGGTGCGGTCGGCAAGCACGATCAGCGTTTTCCGGCTCTCGCGTAGCAATGCGGCCAGCGGCTTCAGGTGAAAGCGCTGATTCAGGATGACCTGGGTCTTGGGGAGCTGCGGCGGCAAATCGTATTCGCGCCAGAAGTTCTGGCCGGCGCAGGCAAAGATCGCTTTCGCCCTGCCGCCGTTGCCGTGCAACGCCTCGACAACGGCGCTGATGCGCTCCAGATCAGCCCGAGCACATCCGTTCTTGCCGTCCTTTTCCGCCTCGCGCAGTGCATTGCGCACCACGTCCTTCACCAGAATGAACTCGTCGCGATGCGATCGGTTCTGCGGCGTAGTGGGCTGGTAGTAAAACGTCAAGGCGCAGGTTTCCGGAGAGTGAAAATTAGCTAGTTCGCGGATTTCATCGCGCGTTATCATTCGTTTCTCCTGATGTGAATTCCTGACTAGAAAGGCGACTCGGCCCGGCGCCCGTGCGTCAGGCCGTTTTGGCATATTCGACGAGCTTGTCCTTCAGCGGGTCACGCAGGGGTAAAGCTTTTTGCAGGTGGTCGCGGGCGGCACTTATGTCAGCGCGAACCTGTTCCGCCGAGTGGTTGGTAATGTCAGCAATCTCGTCGACCGTGAAACCCTCGATGGTGTAGAGGATGAAGGCTTCGCGCTGGTCGCGTCCGGCATCGCGCAGCGAACGCTCCACCAGTTCGATGAGTTCGTTGCGGGCGGCAATATCTTCCGGGCTCTGCGCCGCGCTGTCGACGATCGCATTCTCCACGTAGAGGCGGCCTTCGGGCTCGCTGAATTGGGCGATGGGGTCATCCGTCTCGTGAGCTTCTCCCGTGTCGCGTGAGCGCTCCAGAGCCATCCGGCCTTCATCGCCGTTGCCGGAGGCCAGTTTGTCGATAGCATCCATGGCGAGCCGGTAGAGCCAGGGTTCCAGGCGCATGCGCTCGGGCTTGTCGTGCTGCTCGTCCAGCGCATTGGCAATGGCTTCGGAGACCACATCATCAACCGACACCTGATCTTGTGCCAGTTGGCCTTCGCTTTGGCGGTGCGCCAACTCGCGTTCGACAAAGCGCCGCAGGCGAGGTAGATTCGCGTCGATGTAGCTGGAAATGTCTCCCGAGGAAACCGGCTCGGGCTTCACCGCGGCTATGGTTTGCTCGAAGGGAACGGTCTCAACCACAGCACGACCTGGACCGCGGCGGCGTGGCCAGTTGTGCTCATTGCGCAGCAGTTGCTTGTGCTTCTTGAGTTGGTTCGCCAGCTCAGCGAATGCACGCTTTATCGCTCCGACCAGCGTGTCGCTCGTTTCCTGAGCGGCCATCTGTCCTGAAGGGAGCCGCAGGTTCAGAGAAACCACGTAGCCTTCGTGCGGCGAGTTTTCGACAATGCTTCCTTTCAGGTGCACCAGCTCGGGGCGGAACACCTGCAGCAGTCGATTGAGTTTGTCGGTTTGTTGTTGTATCAGATTTTCGAGGTCGGTAGTCTTTGCGATTTTGTAGCTGAAGTGGACGTTCATTGAAATCCTCTCCGGACGGTTCGCCCCCGTCCGCAGCTACAGTCCCTGTTGGATAATTTTAACTCCATTAGTAAAGAGGGGGATAAGAAATGCGGAGTTGTCCTGACAAGAGCTCTTCTTGGAGGACCGCTGCGGGAAGCGGCTTTAAGCTCCAGATGACCCAAAGCCTTTGTTGCCCCGTGCGGCTTCGCTGAGGTCAGATTCGGCAACGTCCCCGGCCAGGAAGGGGTGCTCCAAAAGTTGCGCAATCTTGTCACCTTTGCTGATGGTGTACGGTTGGTCGCCCAGATTCTCCATAAGCACGATGATCTCGCCGCGATAGCCTGCGTCGATCACCCCGGCATTACATAACAGGCGCTTTTTGGCCAATCCTGAACGGGTTTTTACAATGCCTCCGGCTGGAGGCACGAACTCGATCGCGATGCCGGTGTGAACTCCGGCGGAACCTCGGCCGTCGATGGTGATGTCCTCGACGGAGTACAGGTCGTAGCCAATATCCTCGCCGGGATGGGCGACCGTGGGCAGAGTGGCGGCGGGGGAGAGCTTTTTCACTTTGAGCATGAAGTCGATTGTGCCAGAACCACGGGCGTTGTGGTGTGTCGTCAGTCAGATCGAGCCGCGGCAGGCATCATCCCACATCGGCTTGTGCCACTAGCGTCTTTCGCGCAGCGCACAAAGTGAAGGCTCTCCTCGGCACAGACTCGAGGATACGTAGCCCTGACGCGAATCTTCGCAAGGCGGAGGTCCGCTCATCGGTACCTGAGATTGTTAGAATCACTGGACCTTCTGCTCCGCAATGACTACATACCTGTCACGCACTGAAGTTCGGGGTTTTCGCCGCAAGCTGTTGGCGTGGTACGACGCCCATCGGCCGCGATCTGCCATGGCGCGAGAGCACCGACCCGTATCGGGTATGGGTTTCGGAGATCATGCTGCAGCAGACCCGCGTGGCCGCAGTCCTCGAACACTATGCGCGATTCATGGAGCGGTTCCCGACGGTGATCGCACTGGCAAGGGCGCGCGAGCAGTCGGTGCTCGCCGCTGTGGAGCGGGCTCGGCTACTATCATCGGGCGCGCAGGATGCATCAAGGCGGCCAAGGTGATCGTGCGAGAACGCGGAGGACAGTTCCCTTCCCGCATGGACGAGTGGCTTGAGTTGCCCGGCATTGGCCGCTACACCGCCGCCGCGATTGCCAGCATCGCGTTTGCCGAACCGGTGGCGGTGGTGGATGGCAACGTCGAGCGCGTGTTGGCGCGTTTGCACGGCGGTCCGACGACGAATGGCGCGGCGTGGGACCGAGCCCAGGCACTGCTTGATACCAAGCGTCCCGGCGACTTCAACCAGGCAATGATGGAACTAGGCGCGACCGTCTGCACGCCGCGTTCGCCGCAATGTCTGCTGTGCCCGGTATCCTCTTTCTGCCGCACGCGAGGCGAGCAGCCGTCGGCCAGGCAGGCTCCGCGAAAACGCAAGCAGCTCACATAGCGCTGGTAGAGAAGCAGGGTGCGGTGCTGCTAGTGCAGCGTCCGCCGGATGCGCGGCTCATGGCAGGTATGTGGGAGCTGCCACAACTCGCCGAGGCCCCGGCAGGCGGCGCGCCGATAGCTCGCCTGCGTCACTCGATCACCGACACGGATTATCAGGTGTCTGTCTTTCGCGTGCCGGAGCTGAACGTACCCGATCCTCGGGATGGTTCACCCAGCAGCAGTGGAGACGCATGGCCCTAACCGGGCTGACGCGGAAAATCCTGAAGGAGCTCGACGCCAGCGCTCGGCTGTGAGTCGCAGTCGCAGCTCGGGAATCCAACTACTGGAGGTAGTAAATGCCCGCGCTCGACGCCGGAGTGATGGCTCCGGATTTCACATTGCCCACAGTTGACGGCAAGCAGGTTTCTCTAAAAGAGGCGTTGAAGAAGGGACCGGTGCTGCTCGCATTTTTCAAAGTGAGTTGTCCGGTGTGCCAGTATGCGTTCCCGTTCTTCGAAAGAGTTTTCGAGTCGAACCGCAGCGACAACGTGACGCGTGCTGGGAGTCTCGCAGGACAATGCCAAGAATACCCAGGCATTCATGAAGCGAGTACGGCGTCACCTTTCCGGTGGCGATCGACGATGGATCGAATGGCTACGCTATTTCCAATGCCTACGGTCTGACCAACGTTCCTACCACGTTTCCTGGTTGCGCCCAGCGGCGAAATAGAAGTCTCGTCGGTCGGCTGGTCGAAGCGCGACGTGGAGACTATCAATCAGCGCCTGGCTGATTACCGTAAGCAGAAGCCATGCGCCCATCTGGCGCGCCGGCGAGAGCGTGCAGGAATTCCGCGGCGGTTGAAGCTCCAAGAACTGATCTGCGGTTCGCAGATCGAAAGAGCCTCGGATCGGACTTAAGCACGGTCTGTCAGCGCGATCGCGCCAGGGCTTTCTGTATTCCAGATAGCCGCGCTAGTCACACTGGTTGTAAGTGGGCAGGCTGCGTTACCCTCCAGTGCGTGTCCCCCTCTGACGAGTTATTCATGGAAGAAGCGTTGCGCGAAGCGCAGCGTGCGCTGGCGCTGGGCGAGGTTCCGGTGGGCGCGGTGGTGGTGCGCGACGGCGAGATCATCGGCCGGGGCTGCAATCGGCCGATCAGCTCGAACGATCCCACGGCACATGCGAGATCATTGCTCTGCGCGAGGCCGGCTTTGCCGTCGGCAACTATCGCCTGCTCGATTGCGATATTTACGTCACAGTTGAGCCTTGCGCGATGTGCGCCGGAGCCATCACCCATGCGCGCATTCGCCGGCTGATCTACGGCGCGGAAGATTCCAAGGCCGGAGCGGTGCATTCCGTGTTCCAGGTGTTGAATAATTCGCGGCTGAACCACAAAGTCGAGGTGACATGCGGGTGCTGGCGGCGCGTTGCATGGAGCTGATGCAGAGTTTCTTTCGCGAGAAGCGCGCGTCGCAAGCGACTTGACGTGATGCCATCGAGTGAGAGCAGGTCGCCAGGCGCGGACAAGCTGATCTGGCGCGCGGCTGAACCGAACGAAACGCAAGCACGCTTGACATCGGCCAAACAGCCATTTTGTTAAACTAGAGGGGCTGGCGACTCCGGCCAGATGCGACCGCATGCGGAGAGGTGGCCGAGTGGTTGAAGGCACCCGCCTCGAAAGCGGACGTACCTGAAAGGGTACCGCGAGTTCGAATCTCGCCCTCTCCGCCATTCCTTCCTGAAGTTCATACTGCTGGCTTCACCGGGATTCGTTTATCATCCCTGCTAATCAGCGAATCCTGACATGAAGCTTCTCACCAAGTTCAACATCGTTTTGATCATCTTCTTCGGTGCGGGCGGCATTTTGATCGCCCAAGCTCGCGAAGGACTTCCTTCTCAACAACGCGCGCGACCAGGTGGTGCAGCAGGCCGAGTTGATGATGGCCGGAGCCAAGGCCACGCGCGATTACACCAACGATCAGATCAAGCCGCTGCTGCTGAAGAACCCCGATCACGAGATCAACTTCCTGCCGCAGACGGTGCCGGCGTTCTCGGCGATAACCGTCTTCACTTCGCTGCGGAAGAACTATACCGACTACTCGTATCGCGAGGCGACGTTGAACCCGACGAACCTGATCGACCGGGCCGAGGACTGGGAAGCCGACATCATTCGCTACTTCGAAGATCATCCCAACGAGAAGCAGTTGGTCAGCGAGCGCGATACGCCGACTGGGCGTCAGCTTTATCTGGCGAAGCCCATGCGCGCGGGCGCCAGTTGCCTGGAGTGTCACAGCGAGCCTTCGGTCGCTCCTGCGGCGATGATTCGCAAGTATGGCTCGGATAACGGATTCGGATGGAAGCTGAACCAGGTGATCGCGGCGCAGATCGTTTCAGTGCCGATGACGGTTCCCGACGCGATCGCCGAGAAGGCCTATCACAATCTGGTTCTGTTTCTGATCGGCGTTTTTGTGGTGACCATCCTGGCATTGGATGGTGCGCTGTACTTGCTGGTGATTCGGCCGCTGCACACGGTTTCGCAGACGGCCAATCGCGTGAGCCGGGGAGAAACCGACGTTCGCGCCGCTGGCGGTGCGGGGCAAAGACGAAATCGCTGACGTAACTGCATCGTTCAACCGCATGCGGGTGAGCCTGGTGAAGGCGCTGAAGATGTTGGAGTAGGGCGGGCTAGTGACGGTTTTGGGTCGCGGGCAAAGCTGCAGGTCCCTCGGCTCTGCTCGGGATGACACCATTAAGAGCCTGTGACGGCGCAGTAAAGCTGCGCCCCTTCAAACGCCAGGCTTGGCTGCTTTGACTCAGTTCGTCTTCGCGAAACTCTGCACCTTCCAACTTAAGCAACAGCGCTTTGATCGGGAGTCCGCCGCCGTAACCGCCCAGACGCTTGCCGGACGCCAGCACGCGATGGCACGGGACGATGATCGCGACGGGATTGTAGTGATTGGCCTGACCGACGGCGCGGAATCCTGCCGGGCGATCCGACGGCGCGCGCGATCTCGGCATAGGTGCGGGTTTCGCCGTAAGGAATGCGCAGCAGCTCCTTCCAGCAGCGCTTGCGAAATTCCGTTCCACGCAGATCCAGCGGCATGGTGAACTGTTTGCGCTTCCCCGCAAAATACTCTTCCAGTTGGGTCCGCGTTTCGGCAGTTCGCGAGCGTGATTCCTCCCAGCGAACCGGCTCTGCCGGCAATGCTCTGCGGCAGTCCGCGATCGAACTCAAGAATGACGAGTGCGGTTTCGCTGGCGCCAATCAGCAACGGCCCGGCAGGAGAAGACATGCGTGAGTAGAACAGAGTTTCCATGGCGTAGGATCACAACTCACAAAGGCTGGCCAAACATGATCCGGTGGCCATCGCGGTCTCAATGCCAAACTCCCGCATACCCCAGGGCTCATCGCGCAGCGGCTTACGTATGACTGCGCCTGCAGCGCGCACAGATTCATAGTACGACTGAATGTCGTCCACTTGCAGATAGGCGAAGTAGGAATGATCGCCAAGCTCGGCCGGCAGAATCGCGTCGGGGCACTCGCCCGCCATGATGGTGCAGGCGCCCGAGTATAAAGAAGCCAGCCCGGGTCTCCAATTTTCTCAATCGAGAAGCCGAGTACATCGCGATAGAAGGTCGCGAGGTTTGCAGGTTGGGCACGGCAATTACGAAGGTGGTCTTGCTGACTGTTGTCATGTCGCCGCTCGCGCGAGAGGCTTCGGCACATAGCGTACCACCACCGACGTGACCCACTTATCACTGCCAAGAAAAAACCCCTCGCCTAGCGCGAGGGGGCTCTGAAGAGGAGGAGGATCAGTGTGGTGTCTTACTGCTGTTGAGCTTGCGGTTGTTGAGGCGCGGCTGACGCGCCGTTCGACTGCGAGCTGGTCGAGGTTGTTCTTCAACAGGCTGACTTCAACCCGGTTCGGCGCCGGACGGCCCGTCGCCTGTCGCTTGCTGCTGCTCGCTGTCGGCGCGGTCTGCACCTTCGCATTGCCCATGCCCATCACGAAAATGCGATAGACGGGAATGTTGTGCTCTTCGACCAGGTAACGAACCACCGCATTCGCCATAGCCTGTGAGCTCTGGATGCCGGCCTGGCCGTGGCTTGGCGGAGAATCCCTGCACCTCAATCACGTAGCCTTTCTGGCCGTTCAGGTTCGCCGCCATATCGTCAAGCGCAGCCTTAGCTTTGGGCCCCAGCGCCGTGTGGCCCGCAGGGAAGCGAATCTCGGTCTCCGAAGCGGGCTGATACTGGTCGAGGTTGCCCACGACCTGCTCCACCGTGTTCAGCCGATTGCTGGCCTGCGTCGCCGTCTGGTTCGCCTGCTGCGCCGGGTGCCGGCGGCTACAGCGTGCTGATCGGCCTCGTTGGCCTTGGCCGATGCCTGCTGAATGCCTGCCTGGGCGCGCGCGTCAACGTCTTTGATCGACTTCGCGTTGTCGGCGGTGAGATCATCCAGCTCGTTAACGCGGTTGCGAATCGGGCTCATCTGCCGCTGTACATACTTCTTGCGGGCAAACGGGATTGAAGTGACCCCAGAAGCCTTCGTGCGTTTCCGGCTGCAGCGGCTGATGCGCCGACAGATTCTGGTCGGACAGCAGCGTTGGTTAGAGTCTGCTGCTGTCTGGTCCGGCGTCTGAGACGCTCGCGACGATGTCAGCCGCAGGCTGCTGATTGTCAGGCGCTGTCTGTTGCGCCACCACGGGCATAGCCAGAGTGGCGGCCAAGGGCAGCGCGTAAAGGATGCGAATCTTCATTTCTAGTTCCTCCGAAAACTTGCCGGGAGCATAAGCTCAACCGGCCACCACTCGAGATACTGGATTGTGGTTCTCCGTATTGTGGTTACAGTTTGGTTGCCAAACCGCGAAGGCCGCCCTTCGCGCTGAAAACACGCGGTTGCAGGTCGATTCGGCGACAGGCCACTCTCGATCCGGGTAGGAAAGGAAGCAAGCAGGTAATTTCTTCAGGATTAGCGGGTTATGCGCTTTGCGGCTGAAGCCCTCGGAGTAAAACGGTTCTGCGTTACCAGCGGTCGCATCGCGCCCTCGACTTCGGCTTTGGCGGCGGAAAGCGGCAAAGGAGGGATACAGTCATGGTGCCCAACAGTTCGGCCAAGCCGGAAATACGCAGAGCGGCACTCGCGCATGAAGTCGACAGGGTACTCGGGTTTGCGGGCCCGCGCTGCTTCAGGATCGGCATCGAGCAGATAAGCGACGTCGGGACGAGGAACCAGCCCCGCAACCACGCGCACGAAACAGCGCGTCAGAGGGATTCGAAAGCGGCAGGTTCGCCAGCTCATCGTAGATGTAGCGATCCATGATGATCGCCTGGACCGGCAGACGACGGGCCTTGCGAACGACGACGTCGCAGATGAATTGCGTCGGCAAAGTAGAGAAAATGGCGAGCCAGGTTGAGATACCACTTGCGCACGTTTTTGTCGCGCCGGTTCACCGGGCGATCGGGCGCGCCAATGCCCTTCTCGCTGCCGTAGACCTTATGCACGAAGCCTTCGCGGTAGCGAGTGCCACACGACCACATCATCCCAGAACGCGAGGGTTTTGACCGCCATCCCGCGGTCTTCGAGATAGGAAATCAGGTTCTGCGATCTGCGTGCTTTTGCCAGAGCCATCTAGTCCTGAGAACGAAATCAGGAGCGGCTTTCCTGATGCATCCGACTACTGCTCGTTAGCAACCGCACATTACGGCTTCGCCGAGGTGCCTTTGGACAAGGCATAGATGGTGCCACCGGCAACTCCCACGGCGGCGATGGCTCCGAGCTTCAGCAACAGCGAGCGGCGCTGGTTCTGCTTGGCAGGCGCAATGGCCACGCCGGCTGGACGCGATGCTCCGCCACCACCGTCTCTACTCCTTCAGCCGTTGCAGCACCCAGTGGTTCCTGCTGCGGCTCGGCCTTAGGTTTGCGGCGGCGGTGTTGCAGGCTGCGGATTCTGCGTGAGGTCGCTTTCCTGGCCGGGATAGACAGTGCGCGGGGCCTCGGGCTCGTTCTGGGTGGGAATCGGCTGCAAAGGTCCCTTCGACGGATCAACGGTCGTGCCCGACTGCTGCGACTGCTGGGGAGCCGGCGAGGCCTCTTGAGCCTGCAACAGCTCAGGCGTTCCGCACAGCGCAAAACCTAGCACCGGCACCATGCACTTGATCAGAAATTCATAACGAGCTTTCATGGCAGCTCTCCATCTCTAAAATTCGGGACCGGCGAACTCATTTGGAATTCGCAACGGTATTGCTGGCCGCAACTGATGGCGCCGACGCGACCACCCGGTCTGATGCATCATCCGTCTCGTCCGGCGGATTCATAACGCGTTCCACATCGGCGTCACGGTCATAGAAAAGATTGCGAGCGCGATTTTTCGCATAACGCCAGAGATTGCTGCACATTGGTCTGGTACCAGCAGGACTCTGACATGTTCGGCGAGAAACCACAGAACACCCGGAAGCGGCAGCGCAGAATCCCAGGGACTGCCAGCAGGGCCGCAGTCAGGCGATGATTCCCTTCCAGCACGGTGACGGGCTGACTGTCATCGACCCCGATCAAGAGCACCGCACTCTGATCGTCGGATTCGCGAAGCTTGTAGCTCAAGGCCTGTACTCGGGTCGACGAAGTCGCGGGTTTTTCCGTAAAAGCGCTGATGCCTGATGCGCTCGTGCAATGTCCTTCAGCAGAAAGCTACCGTTGGCGACTTTGCGCCACTGCGCCCGGGGAAAAACTCGAACCCGGTCCAGGTCTTCGGCTTCGATCTCGACCTCCCACCACGCCGTATCCAAGGGGATTTCGCGCCACATATGACCGCGTCTGCGAAACAACAGCGCTCGCCGCAGCGCATTGGCATTGTCGTCGGACAAGTCTGCATCGAGGACGAGGTGCTCGAACTGCTCCCGGTCGTGGTGAAACTCTTCCTGATAGAACTCATTTTTCAGAAATTTGGAAATGACTTCTGCTTCAGTGACTCGGCGCAATTTCTTCATGCAGCCTCCTGCCAGCTGTCAGCCACGACCTCACGAAGGGGTATGAGACCGCGCACAACAGTAAGATCCTAAGTACCTCCTGGACGACGATCACCTCCATCAAGGTGGAATGGAACCACGCAATTCCGAGCACGATGAGTCCGCTTACTACGAGTTGCAACCAGCCAGTGTTAGCAATCCGCCTGGACATTTCATACGTGATAAGAACTACGCTGATGGCGTAGATCCCCGTCGCCGCCGCATTCATGCTCAACAGCCAGTTCAATCCCTGGACTGAGGCCACGAAATGTGTCCCGAACAGCGAACGGAAAACCAGTTGTGGGAAGGCCGCCAGCAGCAACACGAAAACTATTGACATGCCCGTCACCATTAGCAGCGGCAGTGCCAGCAAAGCGGGACCTTGCCGCTCCTCGCTGGTGCCCGCCGATACCGGGAACATAGCGCTAACGATCGACCATGCTCCGAAATAGAGAAGCCTTCCGACCAGGGCGATGGCGGCATACAGCTCCCGCCAGATCGGGCGGGAAGAAGTGCTTCACCATCAGGATGTCGATGTTGCTGATGATGACCTGGCCGACGAAGAACACAATGGCCTGGACGGTCTCGCCCAATTGCAGCTTGCCCGCAACGCTGACCGCCTTGGTGCGCAGTTCATGAGCAGTATCGGGAAGAAAATAAGCAAAGATGACGGAGCCGGAGATGGCGGCCACCGCGCCCAGAACCCCAAAACCCATCTCGATGAGGACGATCGCCCCCACAAACTTGATCACCGCTTCGGCCGCCATGTTCCAGCTCAATCCGCGGAAACGGCAGGTGCCTTGCAATCCGCCACGCTTCACCCCGAGAGGGATGTAGATGGTGAGCCCGATGGACAGCAGGATGATCACCCACGGACTGGAAAGCCGCAGATAGGACGACAGGGCTGAACTCGCAAACAGCATGGCCGCACCCAGCGCGAGCCCGACCCACCAGGCTTTCTTATGCAGAAGCTGAAAGACTGCGGCTTTGGCTTCAACCGATTCGCTTTTCGCCACCAGCTTGGTGCAAACCAGCTGAAACGCCAAGGTGATGGCCGATATCAGCATGAGGATGGTGACGGCCGCCGCAGCATGGCTGAAATCCGCTGGGCCCAGCAAGCGCGCCACTCCGATGTTGTAGCCGAAGTTCGCCAGGCTGACGAAGACGGAGCCGATCAGCATGATTAGGCTGCCGCTCAGTATCTTCGCGTGGACGGGACGGCTTAGTTTGAGGCGGGCAATCCGCTCGCGCCAGCTGCTTGCACTGGGGACACAAACAGCGACCATGTCTTCGCCAAGACTCATGCTGCGATGTCTGATCCGTCACTGCTACCGACAAAAGCTTCGGGCGTAATCACGGGTGCCACGTGGTGAGCTGGATGCGGGTAATAGTGCTTGAGGGCGTTAGGAAGGAAGCTGCTAAAGCTCTTCACCGCCTGGGTAGAGTTCTCGTAGATTTCGAAGAGGCGCCCGGTGCGCGTGAGTTCCAACACAAGCGCTGCCTGCGGGGAGACCGACGCCAGCTTCAAGTCGCCGTCGTGCTTGATGATGTCACGCATGCACTGCAACAACACGTCGATGCCGCCAGCGTCCATATGACGCACCTGCGACATATCGAAGACCAACTGGGGCCGATCCGAAGTCAAAAAGGGCTCAACTTCCTTAAGGAAGCTGCGCGCCTGTTTGAGGTTCATCGTTTCCGGCATTCTTTTGACAACAACAGGCCGACTAATGTTCTCCATATCTCCTCATAACCGCAAAGCTGGAGGGGAACTCTCCTACTTCTTGGCCGGATGCCGGTTCTTTCACATCCGGGGTCCCTGGATTCGTTGCCGGTGGTTCCAGCGATTCCGGCAGCCGCGCGGGCCTGATCTTGCGAGCCCGTCCTAAAAATCCGCGGTATATCTTCTTTGGTAAGACGACAAAAAGCGCAGCAGCGCTGCCTAGGGTTCGAAAAACAGTGCTGGCTGGCGAGATTCCCACCAGCTTACGGTCGTGGATTTCCACCTCCACGTTGCGCATCAGGTGCGATATCCGTTGAAAGCCCACGACGGAATGCATCACGTCCAGGCCGGCGCCCACATAGGTGAAGGGCAAGATGGTCGAGTTTTCGACCACGGTGCCGCAGTCCACTTCAGCGTGGTGTTCGATGACGCTGTTGCGGGTGACCAGCGACGAGGCGCGAATCTTGCTGTATGCGCCGATGAAGGCCGGCGCCAGCACACGCGCTTTGCTATGGATGTTGGCGCCTTCACCGACCCATACTCCGGGCTTCAGCTTCTTGCCCACAGGACGAACGGCATTCTTCTCCAGCAAGCCATCAAGCGCCAGGCGGCGAAAGTCGCCGACGGTCTGCAGACGGTTGATATATCCGTTAGTCACGAACCGTTCGCAGTCGTCGCGCACTTTCTGCAGCTGACTACGAAAAAGGTTGTGGCATCGCCGCGGCGACTGGAATCCACCACAAAAATTTCCAGCGCCTCACCGTCTGGAGCCGTCACCGAGGTCATGCGGCAGCGCTTGTCGATGTGGTGCTGTATGACTTCCTCATAGTCCAACTCCACATAAGGTCCAACGCTGCAAAATCAGGACCAGATCAGCGCCATTCTGGCGAAACTGCTCAAAGGCGTCCTCTGCCGACTGCCAGAAGCTGTCGCCGGTCGCCCAAACGGCATCGGCGCGGGCCTTGTAGATGGCGCGCTCCATGTGGGTTCGAGCATTTTGGTCGGCAGTGCCGATGAGCGAAAGCTCGGAAATGCCTGCGGCCCTTAATCGCTGCGCGAGCCGCTCCAGGACACTTGCCCCCAGCACGTCGAGCCCGGCGAAGGGCACTCCGCCCATCGTCCCCGGTTCCGAAGCGCCACCGTTAGGGCTCGAACCGCCAATCAGAATGAGGGCCTTCAGATCCATGGTTGCCACCTCGGCGCCGCCGCCCGAAAGATGGCCGACCGCGAGGGTATCCAGGAGGGTATCCGCCGGAACCGCGAGATCGGTTCAAGAGCGCGGGCCCGCTGGTGAAGATCGAACGAGCGCAGGTATTGCCGGATAATCTGAGGCATCGTCATTCGTAGTGCAGCCGAGAAGTTCTGCTCCGACATTTCGCGCATCTTCTGCTCGTCCTCCAGTAGGGCCTGCATCCTCGCCGCAAGGTCGTGGGCATCGCCGGTTTCGTAAAATTCAATAGCAATACCCTCGTCCCACGCCATCTCGCGAAAGTCCTGGATTCCGGCTGAAACTATTGGGACGCCAAATTCGCACGCAAGGTGGGCTACACCACTCGCGCCAGTCGCAGAAGAATACGGGAGTACTAAGAAACTGGAGGTACGGAACAGCTTGGGGATATCTTCTTCGGCCACATATCCCGTGAATTCGACACGCGGATCGTCCTTTAGTTGCTCGGCTGCGGATTCCACATAGCCAGGGGTCATGGGATGGTTCGAACCCGCCACGATCAGCTTCACGTTCGGCATGCGGTCCGCAAGTTCGTGAAACGCTTCGATCAACAGATCGAGTCGCTTGTAGGTTCCCCACTTGCCGAAGGCGAGAATGCGATGCTCGGGCTTGCCGCGTTGACTAAAGTCAGGCGGCTCAGGGCGCGCCGACAAAATGCCATGGGCGCGAAAGTGCACATTTTCTCCGCGGTACTTGTCGATGAGAGTTCGACGGTAAGCAGGCAGCAGCACGGAGATGGAATTCGCCATCAGCAACATGCGGGTCGCGGTATAACCCGCAGCCCGGTACAACTGCGGGAAGCGCACGCCCGCGTCCTTCAGATCGATGTTGTCCATCAGATGGTGCAGTGTCACGTGCGTGTAGCGTCCGGTGAGGCGCGAGAGCACCGGCACGGTGAGCCCGCTGAACGCCGCCACCGGATTGTTGCCAAAGGTAGAGAACAGCAGGTTGAACCAGACCACATCCGGCTTGATGTCGTGGATCGCCCGCCACAACTTCACGGGATTGCCCAGCGAGTCAAATCGCCAGCAACGAACCACCTCGAAGCCGTCGAGTTCCACGGCATCGTCTTCGATCTCGTCCGCCAGGATCGTCAGACTGAGCAGGGGGTCGCGGCTCAACTCCCTTGCGATGTGAAAACCGTATTCATTCAGCCCCCGCCTGCTTGGCGGAAAGGCTGTCACCAGACAAATCTTCATATTTGGGCCCTAGAACACCGACAACCGAACAATCGGACGCACAAGCTGTCCGCTCTTAGTAGCGCCAGTAAAGTTCGGGAATTGCTCGATATCAAACCCGAACGAAAACCGCAAAGGATAATCAACCGCGAAACTTCCCGCATGAGTCCGTAATGGTGCGACGGAGCGGGCGCTCGTATGAAACAAAGAACGCACTAAAGTAGTTGTTGTATTCCTGAAGGACCTCGCCGCGCGTATAGGCGACCTCTCCGTTTACACTCCAGGATTGGTTCGGCCTGAACTCGATAGTTCCACCCGGCCGCAATGCCTGAGCGGTTGCGGACAGTGTGTCTTGCACTCGGAATGACCGGATGTACTCACCCAGCGCCGTCACGGTCAGCTTCTCGCCGAACTTCCGTTGGATGCCAGCGTACGTCGACGTAGTGAAGAATTGGCTTACCCGCGGGCTATAGGTCAGATTGCGACGTGTGTATCCGGTCACGAACGCGGTCTTTCCCCACGGCCTGCCCACCCGGAATTCCAGTTGCCCTCCGACGTCGGTGGAACTCAGATTCTGCTGGGTAAACGGCCCGGCTTCGTGATAAAGCACTCCGTTAAACGACAGCCAGTTGTAGAACGAGCTGCTGGACACGTACACGAACTCGCGGAGCAGGTTTTGATCGATCTGCGTTGGATCATTCTTGTCGCGGCGGATAGTGAACTGTAAGCCGGTGTTGAAATTCAACGACGCGTCCCCAATGTGCAAAGTTGGGTTCACTGCGCTATTGAAGTTGTAGTCGAAGGTATTGCCGTTGAATGATCAAAGCCTCTTGCGGCAGCGAGTACGGTCCGTTTGCATTGCGCACCTGGAAGAACCCGCTCACCAGAGGGAAGTTCCCCAGGTGCAGGCGGTAAGCCAGGGTCGCCAGTGATTGCAGCTCTGAGCGCGGCGGCGGAAGCAGTGGACTATTGCTGCTGAGCCCGAATATCTGCTGGTCGAGCATGTAGATGGTCGAATCATCGTAAAGGCCACCCATGGTGAAGTTGCCCAGCAGGCTGAGGTGATCGTTGATGCGGTAGCCTTCATCACCGGCCACCTGTTGCATCACTCGCTCGGAGTTCTCGGTGCCGCTGCTCAACGCGTTGGCGCGCGAGAGCACTTCCAGCGCGTTTACGTTCTCGTGCCGCTGCTGGTAAACCACGCTCTGCGCAAGCAGGTAGTCGTAATTCTCGATTGGCGGAAGGATCGGCTCCCAGGGACGCGAGTTCCTGCGTCGGCCTTCCGTGTTTTGCCTTGGGCGAGATAGGTGTTAGCCATCCCGATGGCGACTACTTCGTCGGCGGCTCCCGCTTGCTTTGCCTTCTCGTAGTAGCTGGTTGCGAGATCGAAATCGTGCATCGCAAGCAGCAGGTTTGCAGCCTCGATCAGATTTTCAGCGGTAACCGGCGGCGCTTCCCCGATGCGGCTCTCGGCGAAGCCCAGGCTGATCTGCTGCTTGGCATCGTCGTCGTGACCCTCACTCGCCATGACCTTCGCGATGGCAAGCCGCACGTCAACCCGGTTCGCATCGGGTGCGGCAAGCGCCATGGCAAAGCGATCCATCGCCGCTTTCTCATCGCCGAGAGTCAGCAGCGCATCGCCAGTATCGAGCAAGGTTGCCGAGCTGTTGCCCCCGTATTGTTCAGCCGCCTGCACGTAATGGAGCGTCTGTTCGCGATTATGTAGTTGCGCATAAGCGTGCGCCATCTCGCCATAGATCGCAGGATCGTCGGGCGAAAGCCGCAGCGCCTGGTTCAAGGCGTTGATCGAATCCTGATAGCGCCGCATGCTATACAAGGTCTCGGCACGTGCCAGTTGCAGCGTGAGATCGTCGGGCGCGTACTTGAGAGCGGCGGTGTATTCCTGTTCCGCACTGCCCAACAGACGCTGCTGACGATAGGCAGTCGCCTTCACCAGGTGCGTGGCACCGGACTCGCCCATGAGTTTCTGGGCCTCATCCACCTGGGCCAGAGCTTCCTTGGGGCGACGGAGCTGCAATTCGCTGAATGCCAGGCCGAGATGCGCAACGCCGTTGTTCGGGCTCATCTTCAACGCAGCGTTGAAATCGTTGGAGGCCTGTTGCGCATCCTGCATGTCGTTTCTTACGTAGCCCCGGTTGACGTACGCTTCGGTCATTCGCGGGTCACGCTGAATCGCGTCCGAGTAGTCGTTCACCGACTCGAACAGAAGTTGCGATTGCTTGTGGACGTGCCCGGCTAGCAGCGGGAGGTTGGGCTCGTTCGGCAGTACGCCCTGATATTTGTTGACTACGCGCAATACTTCGTCGTAACGGCCCAGGTTGTAGAGGTCGTACGCAAGATAGACCGCCGCGTTGCGATCCTTCGGTAGCTCCTGCAGCACCTTGTAGCCGAGATCGGCAGATTCCTGATACTTGCCTTCGTGGAAGAGCACCCGCTCGCGCTCGCGCATGACGCGCGGATCATCGGCGGTCTTGCCTTGCGCGCGATTCACCCATAGGCCGGCCAGCTTCATCTGCTGGTTCTCGATCGCCGCGTTCGCCGCGTTGGAAATTACTACCGGATTCTGCGGCGCTAGCTTGTAAGCCTTGTCGTAGGCTGTATTCGCCTTGTCGAATTGCTTAATCTGCACGTACAAATCGCCCAACGCGAGATAAGGCACGTAGTCGTTCGGGTAGGCAGCCGCGAGCTTATTGAAGTACTGCTCCGCCATTTGCGGATTGTTGTCCTCGCGGTAGAGGTATCCCATGGCCTCAAGAGCGAAACGGTTATTGGGATCGCCGCTCAGGATCTGCTCGTACATCTTGCGCGCCTCATCCTGGCGTTTCTCTTTCCACAAGAGGTTGGCGTATTGCAGGATGATGTTGGTGTTCTCGGGATCGAGCTGCCGGGCCTCCAGCAGATCGGCCTCTGCGCCCTTGAGGTCTCCGTCGGTACTTTTCAACGCGGCGCGAATGCGCAGGAATTCCGCCTTGGCGGGCCCTTCCACGTGCAGCTTATTGATCTCGTCTTCCGCCTGGGCAATGGTCTGGTGTGCAGCCTGCTCGTCGCCGTTCTCGCGATAGAGGTCGGCCAGGTTCAACCGCAGTTGCACGGGATACAGCTCGCCCTCAGGCACCGAACCATTGGGCAAAGCGTTGATCGCGGCCTTGTATTCCGAGATCGCAAGTTCGCTGTTGTTTTCGGTCTTCGCCAGCAAGGCGCGGGTGGCGTGCAGCCGATAGCTGTTGGGATCGATGGCTGCGGCCCGGCTTAGGAAGCTCTTTGTCTTCTCCAAGTCGCCAACGCGCAACTGTGACTGGGCCGCGCTGAGCTGATAACCAATATTCCTGGGGTCAGCGTTCGCTGCTTTGGAGTAGGCGTTTGCGGCCTCCTGTTTGTCGCCAGCCAGCTCGTAGCTGTAGCCCAAATCGCCCAGCACCGACGGCGTCATCTTAGGGGCTCGCCGCAACATGTCGATCGCCGCTTGGTAGTCGTGCTGTTCGCGATAGAAGGTTGCTGCTGCCTGGTAGATCTCAACGTTGCCCGGCGCATGCTTACGCGCCAGGTCGATCATTTGCTTCGCTTTGTCCGGCTGCTTGAGCCTGAGATACGCCATGCCGAGCATCAACTCGACGTGGGGGTTCTGCTGCGCCGCTTCGGCGCGCTGCAGAAAGTCGATCGCGCGCTGGGTTTCACCGGTCTTCATGAACAGTTGGCCCGCAACCAGCAGGTCGTTGGTGCGATTAGGATTCGAAGCGAGCACCTGCATCAGCAGGCGCTTGGCTTCGTCGGTTCGACCCATCGCTGCATAGGTTTGCGCCAGTCCGCTCATGCCGTCGGCGTTGCCGGGTGAAGTCTGCAATCCGTGTTGATATGCGTCAACTGACTGCTGGTAGCGGCCGGCCATGCGCGAGGTGTAGCCCAGCAGGAACCAGAGCTTGTTGTCTCCAGGCGCGGCAGTCACTGCGCGCTGGGCGTAATCTGCCGCCTGAGCGGAGTTGCCGCGTCGCAGTGCGTCTTCAGCTGCACGGGCGAGTCGTCCTACTTCAATGCTGCTACCCCAGCCGATCTCGGAGCCGCCGTTCGGGCTAGCGGCGGTGGGTGCACTCTTCTTCGCCCGTGGTGGCGCACCATTCGGCGAAGTAGCCGAAGGCTGACTCTGCTGGCCGTTGACCTCAAACGTCTGCGACAGCGCCAGCGGCGCCCACAGCACAACGGAACAGAACATTACGAGAGCGGGATTCTTCTTCACTAGAACATGACTCACGAACCGAGAGTGTGCAGGACCTTAGCTTCCAAGCTGTTCTTCTGCTCCGATGCGAATACCTGGTGAATGGCTGTTCGCAGCTCTGCTTATCCGAGCAAATTGCTCTCAATTGGGACGATCCTTCTCTTTTTTCCACCGCTTGTGCTCATGTGTGAAACATAAGGGGAATTCGGCAGACCTGCGCAAGCAAACCCAGCGGCAGTTTTGGAATCAAAACAGCTCTGAAACTCTTCCGGAGGCGTTCCCGTGATCTTGAAGTCCTCGACCCTGAATTCCAGAGCGCTGCCGCTGTCGCTGATCCTGCTGATCACGCTGGCGGTGCATGGGCCTCTGCTGCTGATGCAGTTGCCGGCCGGGTCGTACGACACGAACGTGCACATCTTTTTTGCCAGCCATTACGCGCACCACTGGTTCAGCCCGTGGAACGTGAAATGGTTTGGCGGCTTCTCGGAAACCACCTATCCCCCGCTGGTGCACCAGTGGATCGCACTGTTCTCGCACATCATGGGTCTGCAAATGGCCTACATGTTCGTGCAACTGATCGCCATCCTGTTGCTGCCGGTCGGCATGTACCGCTACGCCAGGATCTGGGTGGATGAGGTTTCAGCAAGCTATGCGGCGCTGGGCACGGTGTTTCTCGGATCGCTGGGAATGCTGGTTTATCAGTCGGGGCAGATCAACACGATTGCCTCCGCAGCTCTGGTGCTGAATGCGTTGCCCTACTTCTACCGATGGCTGCGCTATGCGCGATTCAGTGCGCTGCTGAAGGCGGTGGTTATCGCATGGGCGGCAGCGGCGGCGCACCACGTGACCATGATCTTCGGCTCTGTCTTGTTTGCTATCCCGGTGCTATGGCTCGCTTTACTCGACCGCAACGATGCTGTCGAAGAGGACGAACCCGCGACTACCGGCGGCATCCTCGGACGAGCCGTGCTGTTTGCCGTGCTCGCGGTTGGCGGCGTGGTTCTCGTGCTGTTGCCGTATTGGATGTCGCTCCTGCGCAACCCGATCAACCAGATGCCGATCCCGCACGGCTCGCGCGACAACTTCTTGCTGAAGCCGATGAGCGGCGTGAACTTTTTCCTGATCCCTATGGGAGCGATGATCCTGGCACTGCCGTTCATTGTCTTCCGCGGAGCGTCGGAGCGCCGTCTGCGCCCATTGCTGTACTTTTGGTACCTGACGGCGATCCTCGGACTTGGAGGCACCACTCCGGTCGGCAAGCTGCTGCTCGGCCGGGCCTTCGAGGTGCTCACCTTTGAGCGCTTCACGTTTTGGGCGACGCTGATGGCGATGCCGTTCGTGGGGCTGCTTGCCTTCGAGATGATCATTCGCTGGAGTCGCAGAGCCGTAGTGGCGCTGGCCGTTTTGGCAGTATTTACGTTCTCCATGTCGGTCGCGTGGATCACCTTCCACCCGATTTACACGTCCCCGTTCTCCGTCGACCAGGTGATCGCGTTCCTGAACAATGACGATCATGCCAAATTCCGCTATATCACTCTGGGCTTCGGAAACCAGTTCGCGAAGGTGTCGACCTATGCCGAGGCGGGTAGCGTGGATGGCGATTACAACTCCGCCCGCCTGCTGCCAGAAATGACAGCTTACGGCGCCGGTCAGCTCTACAACTCGAAGTACTACGGCACATCGGGCATGGAAGCGCTACGCGCCGTGCTGAAACATGCGAACCAGTATGGACTGAAATACATTTTCGTCCGCGATCGCTACTACGAGCCTTTGCTTGCATTCGCCGGGTGGCGCCAGGCCGAGAGCTACGATAACGGCAACGTCACGCTGTGGACGAAGGAGGATGTGCCGCCGGCACGTCAGATCGACTGGGGCCCAACCGTCATGCCTGCTCCGTGGGAGGGCCTCCTTTGGGGCACGCTCCCCATGGCCAGCAGCATCCTGGCAATCCTGCTGATTGTTCTTATGCCTGAGCGGCGGGTTCTTCCCTATCCAGTTGAATTCCCTGCCCCGGTGACAAATGAGCCGGTGGTATTGCGGGAGGCGAAGTAATGAAGCGAATACTTCCCATCGTTTTGCTTGTTCTGACCGTTGTTCTCATCGCAGCGGCTACCATACGGCCCAGCGAAGGACCGTCATCGAAGTCCCCCGAGGGCGCTGTGCAGGCGATGTTCAATAGGGTCAGGGCGCATGATTACGGGGGCGCATATGACTATGTTGCGAAATCGAGCAACACCGACGAGAAGGATTTTGCCAGCGACTTAGCCGGCCGCGAAGGCAGCTTGCGCACCTACTCCGCCCTGCAGAAGACCGATACCAAGGTCCTGCACGAGAGCGACAACCAGGCACTGGTGCGAGCGACTTTGCAGTACGCCACCGCGGTTGGAGCAATCTACGACACCCGCGACCTGAAAGTGGTGAAGGAGGGAGATACTTGGAAGGTCGAGTGGCCGGTACAGAAAGAAGCGAAGGTTCCGCCTCAGGTAATTCCGGTCAACTTCCTGCGCTGGGACGTTGTGAGCCGCGGCAGCAATGACGACTGGGGAGCGCAAAATGCAGAAGCGCCGCGCGTCCGCATCGTTTCAATGAATGCGGTCCAGAACGAGAACACCACGACCATCATCGGCGAGATCGCCAATGAAGATACAGTGCCGGGATTCGTCTCCGTCGGCGCGGCCATCACTGGAAAGAACGGCCAGGTTATCGGTGAAGAGACCAGCTTCGACAAGATCTCGCACACCCTGTTGCCTAAGGAAATCTCGCCTTTCCGCATCGACTTCCCCGGCGTGAAGCTGGCAGACGTCAAAAGCGTGCGCATGCAGCCCAACTCCATGCTGGTTCCGGCCTCAGCCGACCCAGTCATTGGCGTGATGCAGCAACAGATCGTGACCGACGCCCGCGGACAGCACGTGCTCAAGGGACTACTGATGAACGAGAGCGGTGAGACGGTCAACATCCCGCACGTGCTGGCGACCTATTACGACAATTCGGGCAAGGTCATCTGGGTCTCCGACGGGTACGTCGATCAGGCACTGCCGCCGCAGACGCCAGTGCCTTTCACCGTGTCGCTGCGTGAGGACATTGCCGCCAACGTTCACAACACTCGCGTAACCGTGAACCAGTATTCACGGGACCGCCAGTAAATCGCCATGAACACAACGTTCAAGAAGATGGGTTTTCGATTCGCGTTCGCGATTGTGTTGGGCTGTGCATGCTCGGCCTACGCCGCTGACTTGAGCCTTCCCTCAGCTGTGGTTGCCGGGAATGCAGTAAATTTCACCGCTCCCGGCAGCGGAGAGGCGACACTGTACGTCTCCGGCCCGGGGACGGCGATCAAGCGCAAAGTTCAACTCGGGCAGATCAACATCTCTGGGGATGAGCTCAAGAACGCCGGCCAATACCTGGTTGCGGTGGAAGGTGTGGGCCAAGGCTCCTTCTTTGTTACCGCTAACCAGGTCGGCTCGATCGCCTTTCTGGCCCGCCCTTCGCGAGTGCCGGCGGACACGCACGACGTCATCAGCGGAACGGCGTTTCTTTTTGATCAGTATCAGAATCTGGTCATGACGCCACAACCGGTGAAGTTCGACCTGAGTGTCAACGGACAAGACATCACCCGTACCGAGATGTCCAAAAATGGCGTGGCGTACACCAAACTGGACTCGTCGAAGAAAGAAGGACCTGCGCAGTTTGTGGCCTCAAGCGGTCAGGCGTCGGTGCGCCGGGTAGTGCAGGAAGTCGCTTCCGACCCGTGCAGTATCCGCATGAGCGCGCGGCCGACCAAGGAAGGCATCCTGGTCAGCACCGATCCAATCCACGATTGCGCGGGTAATCCCGTGCCCGACGGAACGATCGTGACCTTCACTTCTACCGATGCGAACGGCAGAAGTGCGGTCGATGCCCGCATTAAACGCGGCACAGCGCAAGCCATCCTGCCGGCAAGCGATAACGCCACCATCTCAGTGGCATCCGGCGTCGTCGTGGGAAATGAAATTCATTGGCGAGGTGGCATGTGAAACGCGCCGTCATCTTGAGTGCCATTTTTGTGCTGGCCGTTGCTGGCTACTTTTCCGGGCATGCTCCGTCGACCGTTCTCGCTGCGGCTGCGCCGGCCGTGACCCTCGACATCCAGAACGTGGCGCCACGCCAAATAGAGGACGCTACCGAGAAGGCGGTAGCGCGCGATTACGCTGCCGCATGGCTGGCTATGGCCGACGCCTTGGACCAGAACCGGCCCGATCTCCTGAACGCGAACTTTATTGGAACCGCGGACGACAAATTGACGGAAACCATCCAGCAGCAAAAGAAGGCCGGATTGCATCGCCGTTACGTCGACCGTGGCCACAAGGTGCAGGCCATGTTCTATTCCAGCGAAGGCTCGGCGATGGAGTTGCACGATACCGCCCAGTTGCAGGTTCAGCTGCTGGATGGTGACCGGGTAGTCGCATCCCAGGATCTAACGGCGCATTACGTTGTTCTGATGACGGCGGCGGAGAATTCGTGGAAAGTACGGGTATTACAACAAGTTCCGACGCTTTAACCTTTGCTTTCGCGCTACGTCCAACCCTTTCCTGTGTTTCAATAGACAACATAAAGTGGGTGAGGAGGGCTTCTTATCGCTTCCCGCCACTAAAATAGAATGACCTTTGCGGTTAGGCATCGCATCCAATGGCCTGGAAGTCGCTGGTCCGATCAATGAATTCAAATCTCTTCTGCAAATTGTCCCTTGCCTTACTATTGGCGGCTCCAGTCAGTGGATTCGCGCAACAGCCCTCCTCAGCTGAACCGGCCTCGGGCGTAGAAACCCCGGCGCCTGCTCCGGTAGAGAAGACCGCACCTGCAACCAAGGATGCTGCTCCGGCTTCGACCGCTCCGGCGAGCGACAGCCAGGCATCGACGAAGCCCCCGGGACAGCCCGATAAGGCAGCAGCTTACTACCACTTCATGATGGCGCACATGTACGAGGAGATGGTCTCCACGTATGGTCGAGCGGACTACGCGACCAAGGCCATCGAAGAGTACCGCGCGGCCATTGAGGCTGATCCCGACTCCGACTACCTGAATGCAGGACTGGCGGAGCTGTATGCGAAGACGGGACGCATCCGCGATGCCGTGCTGGAAGCTCAAGACATCCTTAAGCGCGACGGCAATAACCTTGAGGCGCGCCGGCTGTTGGGCCGCATCTACCTGCGGTCGCTTGGCGACATGCAGGCCAACAATCAGTCGCAGGAAGTCCTGAAGCTGGCCATCGAGCAGTACGAGCAGATCGTGAAGCTCGATCCCAAGAGCGTCGAGGACCACCTGCTGCTCGGCCGGTTATATCGGATCAACAACGAGCTGCTGAAGGCCGAAAGCGAATTCAAGATTGCTGTCGGCTTGCAGCCCCAGTCAGAAGACGCCGTCACCACGCTGGCCATCCTTTATAACGAAGAAGGCGACACCTCGCGCGCGTTGCAGGTGCTCAATGCTATTCCTGATGCGTCACGCACAGCGAAACTGTACTCCACCCTGGGCTATACCTACGAGCAGAGCAAGGATTACGCCAAGGCGGTGGACGCCTACCGGCATGCAGTAGAAGAGGACAAGGATAATCTCGACTACGTTCGCGGTTTGGCGCAGAACCTATTGAACGATGGCCAGACTGACGCAGCCCTCGAGCAGTACAAGCTGATTGCCGACTCGGATCCTTCTGACGCGCAGACTTACATGCGCATGGCGGAGATCTATCGCCGCAACGGCAAGTACGATCAGGCATCCGAAGCACTGAAGAAGGCCACGCGCGATTGTGCCCGATTCGCTCGAACTGCAGTACAACATCGCTGTCATCGACGATTCGCAGGGCAAGTATGACGACGCCATCCAGATTTTGACCGGTCTGCTGGCCAAGACGGAACGCGCCGACGGGCAGTACGAATCCTCCGACAAGAACAATCGTGCGGTGTTTCTGGAGCGGCTTGGCACTGTCTACCGTGAGGCGAACAAGCCGCAGCTTGCTATCGATACTTTCCACAAGATGCTGACCCTGGGCGACGAGAACGCCATCCGTGGCTACCAGGAGATCATCGAGACCTACCGCGACAACAAGAACTGGCAGATGGCTACCACCACGGCCGATGAAGCTGCCAAGAAGTATCCCAACGATCGTGGACTTCAGCTCATTGCCGCCTCGCAGCAGGCTGACATGGGAAATCCCGTGCCTGCTATTGAGCGTGTCCGGGGCATGCTCAAGAACAACAACGACGATCGCGAGGTTTACATCGCGCTGGCCCAGATGTACAGCCGCACCAAACAGTGGAAAGAGGCCGAACAGAACATCGACAAGGCGATGGCTCTCTCCACCAAGCAGGAAGACAAGGATTACGTAACCTTCGTCGCGGGCTCAATCTACGAGCGGCAAAAGAAGTACGACCTCGCCGAGGAAGAATTCCGCAAGGTGCTGGCCAACGATCCCAAGAACGCGCAGGCGCTCAACTACCTCGGCTATATGCTGGCCGATCGCGGCACTCGGCTTGACGAATCGCTGGGGTACATCCGGCGGGCGGTGGCGATTGATCCCAACAATGGCGCTTATCTCGATTCGTTGGGATGGGCGTACTACAAGATGGGTAACTACGATCTTGCTGAAGAGAACCTACGTCGCGCCTCAGAGCGCATCGGCAATGACCCGACAGTTCATGATCACCTCGGCGAACTCTACCAGAAGACTGGCCGCTTGAAGCTCGCGGCCACCCACTGGGAGCGCGCGCTGGAAGAGTGGAATAAGACTGTCCCGGCCGAGGTCGACAGCGACGACGTCGCCAAGGTTCAGAAGGAACTCGAGTCGGCCAAGGTCAAACTCGCCCAGCAGAGCGGCGGAGCGACTACCAAGCACTAGAAGGAACCATGTTCAATAGAGCGGGCCGCTGCGGCGACCCGCTTTTACTTTTGCGGCGACTAGCCCTTTCCGAACACCCCTTCAACCATTCGCCGCATGAAGTGCCCGCCATACGAGCCCGCGTTGGCCGCCAGCACCTGCAGGAAGGCTCCATAGACCTGTCCACGGTCATGCGGCCACTTGACGACGAACTGGTAGTAAGCAAGCACCAGCGGCACGCCGACCCACACCAGCAATCCCCAGCGCCATGGCCGCTCGGGCTTCCACACGCCAAGAGCCATGGTGAAGGCGAGCACGGCGAGCGCGGTCAGCAGGGCATCGTCGACCCTCTGATTGATCCAGCCGGCAGCCAACCCGGCGACGATGGCTATGAAGTACGGCAATTAACCTCTCACTTCGATGCTTGCTCAGTATGTGTAGAAACCACGCCCCGATTTCCGTCCCAGCCAACCCGCATCGACCATCTTGATCAGCAGCGGGCAGGGCCGATACTTAGGATCGCCCAGCCCGGCCAGCAGCACGCGCATGATGTCGAGGCAGACGTCGAGGCCGATGAAGTCCGCCAGCGTCAGCGGGCCCATGGGATGCGCCATGCCGAGCTTGAACACCTCATCCACCGCTTCGGGCGTCGCCACGCCTTCCATCACCGCGTACATAGCCTCATTGAGCAGCGGCATCAGCACGCGGTTGGAGACAAATCCCGGAGCATCGTTTACCTCGACCGGCGTCTTCTCCAGCTTCTCGGCCAGCTCCTTCACCGTGGCGTACGTCTCGTTCGAGGTCGCCAGCCCGCGGATGACCTCGACCAGCTTCATCACCGGCACCGGATTGAAGAAGTGCATGCCGATGACTTTGTCAGGACGCTTGGTCACCGCCGCCAGCTTGGTGATCGAAATGGAGGACGTGTTCGACGCCAGAATCACCTCGGGGCGGCACATGGCGTCAAGGTCGCGAAACAGCTCCGCCTTGATCTCGAAGCGCTCGCTTGCCGCCTCAACGATAAAGTCGCATGACCGCAAGCTGCTTGCGATCCACGCCTGACTGAATGCGCTTAAGCGCCTCGTCGCGCTGCTCGGCCGTAATTTTCGCCTTGCTGACCTCGCGCTCAAGGTTTTTGCCGATGGTCTGCAATCCACGGTCGAGAAAACGCTGCTCGACATCGACCAGCGTGACGTTGTACCCGCTCTTGGCGAAGACGTGAGCGATACCGTTGCCCATGGTGCCCGCGCCGATCACACCTACGTTCTTGATCTCCATGAGAATGCCTCGGAAGGTTATGACGGTGACTGGAAAAACATTCGAGTGTAGCAGAGGGAGCCCTGAAAGCGGCGACCTAGTGACGGCTACCGCTGCGGATTGTTTCCGTTGAAATTCCGCACCCGGATCAGCAGGCAGGTGGCGTTGTCTTCGCCGCCGCCTTCCATCGCAGCATCGACCAGCATGTCGCACGCAATCTGGAGCGAGGGGATTTGTGACAGGATGTTCTTAATTTCGCTGTCTTCACATGCCGCAGGATGCCGTCGGTGGTCAGCAGCAACAGGTCGCCTTCCTGCGCGGGGAACTCGGCCAGATCAGGCGGGCTATCGTCGCCCGTGCCCAGAGCTCGCGTGATGATGTGTTGCGCCGAGGACTGCTTGGCCTCCTCGATGGTGAGCATGCCGCGCCTGACCTGTTCCATCACAAACGAATGGTCTTCGGTAAGCTGCACCAGCTCGCCATCGCGCAACAGGTAAATGCGGCTATCGCCGACATGGGCAATGGTGAATTTGCCATCGCAGAAGCGCGCTGCCACCAGGGTGGTGCCCATACCGGAGGTCGCTTCGTTCTCGTCGGCGTAGCGCAGGATGGATTCGTTGGCCTTGTTGACCGCGTCGGCCAGCAGGCGCGCGCCCATGGGAGCGTCAATCAGGCTGGCGTCGGCGGCCATGGGTTCTTTGTCGCGAAAGTAAGCGAGCACGCTGTCGACCGCGATTCGACTGGCGATCTCGCCGGCAGCATGGCCACCCATGCCGTCGCAGACCACGATAAACGCCCAGCCGCTGGTCGTAACCATAGCTGTCTTCGTTGGACGAGCGCACCTTACCTATGTCGCTGCGTCCGGCGACTTCGAGACCCATTGGCATCTGCGGTAACAGTTTACGACGGTATTAAAAAATAGCGCGAGTCAACCAAAGTGGGGGCTGGCGAAGTGTTGCAAACGACAACGTTAGTAGCAGCTCACTTCGCGGCATGAAACCTGCGAGGGCCAAGCAGCCATCCAGCAGTTACTGCTTCTAACCATCGTGCCGATATCCCATCAGGTGGTCTGGCTGTTCCTGCTGGCCATCCCCATCGCCTGCATCTCGTGGACAGTGACTCACGAAGAAGTCTTTCGCGAACCGCGCGAATATTGCGTTCGCAAGAGCAGGGCATCCCAGCCTGCTTTGCCGCAAGTTCTTCTACCTGTTCACCTGCGAGTACTGCTTCAGCCACTACGTGACCGTCGTGTTTCTTCTGATCACGCGCTACAAGCTGCTCTACGACGATTGGCGGGGATACCTGGTCTCGCTTCTTCTCGCTGGTGTTCGTCGCCAACTTCTACATCGGGGCGTTCGGGAAAGTGAAGCTCGGAGTAAAGAAGGAGCGCGTCGAGATCGAGGCCATACAGGAGGAAGTCAAAACCCGGCAAGAATCAAACGGGCCCAAACTGCACACGCCGGCGGCGTAGATAAAATTCTCCTCTGACGCGCGGGGGCGTCCTCGGAGCGGCCTACCGCTTCGACGCGCTTCGGGCAATTCTGACCTTACTGCTTGGGTGGTGCTGTCGCTGGTGGGGGCTGGGTTCCCTTCTGCTGACCGTCCTTGGAAATCTCCTGGCCTTCGTACGTAATCTTCACGTTCGAACCGAACCGCTTGTAGTCGGTATATTTCACGATCTGCCGAACGTGAATGTCGCCACTTGAAAAATGCAGGATGTCGTCAACCTTGGTGTAGACCGGGAACCAGTACTTTTCGTCAACCTGCTGCCGCCAAGTGGTGAAATTCGGGAATAGGTTTTCCTGGCCTCCGCGTTTCTTGCCGGTTCCGAGGTCGGGCACATTCTTGCCGTAGCTCTTCACGATCTGGAAGTCGTGATCGTCAACCCATATCCTTCCCTGGAAGTATCTTTTGTTCTTTTCGATCTGCTTCGGCGCCACATCAAAAACGTAAGTTCCCAGTTCGTCTTCCCGCTGCTTTCCGACATAAAGAATGTTGTATTCACTGATCTCGTCGCTGGTAAGCACGAACGGCATACGGCGGCGGATGTCATCGAAGTCTTCTTTGGTCATCAGAATTCCGACCAACGTGGACTGCGGGGCAAAGACGACGTGCTCCACACGATTGCCCTTGTCGTCGAAAAGCACGTCTTCGACTTCCTTGAACTCGCCGTTAGGAGTGTCGCCATCGAGAGTCTGCACCGTAACGTCCTGACGGTAGGTGTACTGCTCCCGCGCAACCTTGAACTGCCGCTCCTTGGCGGCGAAGTTCTGGATGATCTGCTCCACCGTGATGCCGGTTGGCTGAGAGGGATCGAGCGTCCCTTCTCCGCGATCAGCCGCGAACCCGGGAGCGACGAGGAGAAGGAATACAAGTGCAATCTGGGGGAAACGAAAAGTAGTAGTTGTCAAAACCTTCATTAGGCGACCTGAAGACATTGTAGAGCAATCGCCGGGAGCGTCTTGGGCACAATCTCCCCGCACTCTGTTAGACTGGCGAGTTTTTGGCGCGTGAGCCAAACCAATGCGACAAAATGACGGCTCGCGTGTGGAGAGCTCATGTTACGCCGCATCCTTGTCGTCCTTCTACTCTGCTGCAGCCTGCCAGCATTTTCCCAGAACAAGCGCCCCTTCAGCTTCGAAGACATGATGCAGCTCAAGCGCGTCGGTGAGCCGATTGTTTCTCCCGACAGCAAATGGGTCGCCTTCAGCGCGGTCGATGTGAGCCTTGAAGCTAACACCCGCACGCCGCATCTGTGGATCGTTCCTGTTGCTGGTGGCGAAGCCCGACGGCTGACTCCCGCTAGCGGCCCCGGCGAAGATCGTCCGCGGTTCTCGCCGGACGGCAAGAGCATCCTCTTTGAGTCTTCCAAAGACGGCGGCTCGCAGATTTGGCTGCAGGATTTCGACTCGGCCGGCGGGATCTCTGACCGGCGATGCTCGCAAGGTCACCAGCATCTCCACCGAAGCTTCAGGCGCGCTCTGGTCTCCGGATGGCAAGAGCATTCTGTTTGTCTCCGACGTTTATCCCGACTGCAAAGACGATGCCTGCAACAAGCAGCGCGACGAAGAGAAGGCCAAGTCGAAGGTGAAGGCGCAGATCTTCACCTCGCTGATGTTTCGTCACTGGACCAGCTACTCCAATGGCAAACGCAGCCATCTGTTTCTGTCTCAGCCGATTGAAGGCGGCACGCCGCTCGATCTCACGCCCGGCGATCACGATGTGCCGCCGTTCTCGCTCGGAGGCCAGGACCAGTATGGCTTCTCGCCCGACGGCAAGGAGGTCGCGTACGCCAGCAACATCGACGAAGTGGAGGCCACGAGCACCAACACCGACATTTTTATCGTACCGGTGACAGGCGGAACGGCCGAAGAAGATCACGACCAATCCTGGCAGCGATGGCACGCCGCTGTATTCGCCTGACGGCAAGTACATCGCGTATCGCTCGCAGCTGCGCGGCGGCTATGAAAGCGACCGCTTCCGCCTGATGCTCTACGAGCGCGCGACCGGCAAGATCACCGACGTGACGCCCAACTTCGATCGCTGGGTCGATTCCATGGCGTGGTCGCCGGACTCGAAGACGATCTACTTCACGGCGGGGAATCGAAGGCGAGAACCCGATTTACGTGCTCAACGTCGGGCAGCCGAATCCGTGGCCGCAGGAGTTGGTG
The DNA here is from genome assembly GCA_963758835.1 of uncultured Acidobacteriaceae bacterium. Classification (GTDB taxonomy): domain Bacteria; phylum Acidobacteriota; class Terriglobia; order Terriglobales; family Acidobacteriaceae; genus CAVVDY01. The sequence goes on from CAVWWZ010000012.1 coordinate 131,818, forward strand.
GACGGCTTCAACGACAGCCCCACGCCGACTCCCGACGGCAAGACGCTGGTCTTCGACCAGATGTCGATTGCCGCGCCCAACGAAATCTACACTGCGCCGCTGAATTTCCCCGCAATGCCGCATGGCCGTGCCGCCGAATGCCTACAGCGTCCCGGACTGCCTGCTGTCGAAGGCGCAAGCCGCTGACCACGCTGAACGAGCCGGTGCTATCGCAGATCGCAGATGCAGCCGCATGGAGTCGTTCTGGTTTAGCGGCGCACTGAAAGAAAAGGTGCAGGGCTTCATCATTCGGCCTCCGAACTTCGATGCGAGCAAGAAGTATCCGCTGAAGTACCTCATTCACGGCGGACCGCAGGGCGCGTGGGGCGATGACTGGTCGTATCGCTGGAATCCCGAGCTGTTCGCCGCCAACGGTTACGTCGTCGTGATGGTCAACTTCCACGGCTCGACCGGCTACGGCCAGAACTTCATCGACGCCATCAACGGCAATTGGGGCGGCCCGCCCTATCGACGACCTGATGATGGGCCTCGACTACGCCGAGAAGAACTATCCCTTCATCGACAAGGACCGCGAGTGCGCGCTGGGCGCCAGTTACGGCGGATACGCCATCAACTGGATCGAGGGCCACACCGACCGCTTCAAGTGCCTGGTCTCGCACGACGGCATGTTCAACACCGAGTCGGCGTACGGCACCACCGAAGAGCTGTGGTTCAACGAGTGGGAGTTCAAAGGCACTCCGTGGACGAACCGCGAACTGTATCGCAAGTGGTCGCCGGCACCTGTTTGCGACGAACTTCAAGACGCCGATGCTGGTGGTGCACGGCCAGCTCGATTACCGGCTCGACGTGTCGGAAGGCTTCCAACTCTTCACCACGCTGCAGCGGCTGAGGATTCCGTCGAAGATGCTGTACTTCCCCGACGAAGGCCACTGGGTGCTGAAGCCGCAGAACTCGCAGCTCTGGTACAAGACGGTGAACGACTGGGTGGATCGGTGGACGAAGACCGAACCAGTAGCCGGGAAACAACGAGCCGCGGATGACCGTGGATTTCTCGGATTGATTTTCTGATCTGTGTAATTCGCGCGAATCCGCGGGCCTTTTTTTTGCGGACTGCCACGCTCATTCGCATCGGTCAGTGCGTCGCCATCGCAGCTGGCGTCCCATCGGACCATTTGGCAACCCAGACCATGAAAATAGTCGCCCGCTCTTCAGGGTCATTCGCCGCGATAATTGGAGAGCCCGGTAGATCTGCTCCCCAGCTCTTGGCTGCATCGCCCGACACAAAAAACATCAGATGTGGATGCCATGCCTTGCCATCATCGGCCAAATACTGATCCTTCGACAGCATGTAGCACATCGCTCCCGGCTCCAGCGTGGGCAATTCCTTCTTATCCAGCGCCGATGCGGTCGCGTCGACGATCTCCGCCTTCGACTTTCCTGCCAGCACGAGTTTGGTTTTCATCAGGAAAATGGGCAAGAAGCTCCTTGCGGCTGCGGGATTAAAGCAGATGGGCCCGCGTATCTTGGGATTCCAGAATCCCGGATCATCGGTGGAGGCGCCCCATGAACGTTCCACGATACACAGAAAGCCATTGGCGCCCTGCACTGCGGTCGTGTAGCCCTTCGGTCCGAGCACCATTACTTCTGCCCCGTCGGAGATAGATTTTGGCGCAGCGCTGCGAGCTAGCGCGATTTCCGAACTCTCGTCGGCTATTAAATACTGGTCGAGCGGAGCCATTGCGGGATAGGAAGTCTTCTCGGCGGCCGCTTGTGCTGGGCAGATTGCGCCGAGTAAGGAAACCTGGATAAAGAATGCGAGAGCGGATAGCTTGATGGCCTTCGGCAGCATTGAGACTCTCCTTCCGAGCGATCATCTCCGTCCGGGTAATCTACACTTATGTCTATCTGACTTCCAGATAGCTTTCATAACAGGCAATCTCACTTCCTATCTCGGGACGCTCGCCATGGATCAACCCAAGACTCCAGGAATTTGTTTAATTTCCAGTCAGCCCCGATCCGTGCTTAACCTGCAGGTGTTTTCCCCTTGGAAGGTCCGAACAAACGACGACGGACTCGGCGCACCCTTTAACAACATTTCAATATCCATCTCCCAAAAAATGAATGGTAGTGTTACGGGAAATCCCGAATTCCGTAGGCCTACCCAGGCTCGCTCGATTACATGCACAATTTTTTGAGCTTAGCCGGATTCTTGCTTTTGGCTCAGCAAGTGCTCTTGAAGCGATGAGGACACCCCTGTCACAGGCCTTATGGGCTCCATTAGGAGGCACAATCGCGCCACCGATTAAGCGCCCTCAAAAGACTGCTGCCCATGATGCCGACGGAATCGCGTCGCGCACTCCTTACAATACGTGCGCCTCCCGAAAGTGAGGTTTTGTGTGGCCCTAGGAATGTCGCAGAAACCACACCGAATGGAGTCTTCGTGATCGTCAGCTTAGTGAACAGTTCGTCAGCATTAATTCTCGCTGCGATACCCAGCGAAGTGAGATGGTCGTACCTCTCCTTTACCGTGGTGTTTATCGTTGGGCTGGTCGCAATTTTCCTTCGCGGCGACTGGCAACGGGCACGAGGATTCGACAAGCTCATTCTCTTCGGGCCTATCTTCTACGCTGCACCCCTCGCAGCCTTCGGCACCGAACATTTCACGCTGACCAAAATCATCGCGTCGATCATTCCGAAGTGGATTCCATGGCACTATTTCTGGGCGTACCTAGTGGGCGCTTGTTTTATCGCAGCCGCACTAAGTCTGGTGACAGGAATTCAGGCGCGCCTGGCGGCGAGTCTGGTCGCCCTGACGATGTTTCTCTTCGTCGCGCTGATGTATTTCCCCAGCTGGTTACGTCATCTGGACAACCGAATTGTTCTGACCATCGCGTTGCGGGAGACATCCTTCAGCGGTGGCGCTCTGGCGTTGGCAGCCAGCCTCACTGAGAATTGGCGCAAGCGTGCCGCGCGCATCATGGCGACCATCGCACGATACTTCGTCGCCATTCCGGTTTTGTTCTTCAGCGTCGAACAATTCCTTCATGGTGACCACGTCCCCGGCGTTCCGCTGGAACGCTTGACTCCCACTTACCTCGTCGGACACGCGCTCTGGACCTATGTCGCGGCTGTCGCTTACGCGATCACCGGCGTCATGTTGCTGATCGGCAAGAAGACTCGGGCGGCGGCGACGTGGCTAGGGTTGACCGTGCTATTGGTGGAGTTGGCCGTCTACGTCCCCATCGCCGTGGTCGACCGCGCCAGCCTCGACCAGGGGCTCAACTACATGGCCGATACCCTAATGTTCTGCGGCGCCGTCCTTCTACTGGCGGGTGCCATGCCGCGCGAGGATGAATCCTAATGCCGGGAGGGACGAACCACCGATACACGCGGATTACACGGATTTATTCTTTCTGATCCGTGAGATCCGTGCTAATCCGTGGTTAAGTTTTGTCTTCCTACCACACCACGCACTGCTTATCCGGCGGGCGCACCATGGCTGATCCAGCCTTGCACGAAAACGCCTGCGCGAACGGTGGGAAGTTTGACAGCGGACCGATCACGCGAAACTTCGCCATGGGGTGCGGATCGCCTTGGATCATCTTGCGCTGTGCCTCGGGACGCATCTCGTCTCCACGGAACTGTCCCCAGGCGACAAAGAACTGCTGATCGGGAGTGAAGCCATCTATCGTCGGCTGCGCCTTCTCCTTCTGGTCCTTTTGAAAAGCCAGGTAAGCAATCTTCACCCCGCCCAAGTCTCCGATTGACTCACCCAGCACCAGTTTGCCGTTGTGATGGATGTTTGGCTCAATGTAGTAGCTGTCGAACTGATCGACTACGCATTGCGTCTTGGCTTCGAAGCGCTTGCGATCTTCAGGGGTCCACCAGTTATTCAGCCGGCCCTGCGCGTCGAACTGTGAGCCTTGATCGTCGAAGCCGTGGCTGATCTCGTGTCCCATCACCACCCCGATTGCGCCGTAGTTCACCGCATCAACGAAGTTCACGCTGAAGGCTGGCGGCTGCAGAATGCCTGCGGGAAAGGTAATCGTATTCAAGAGCGGGTTGTAGGAGGCATCTGACGTAGGCGCAGTCAACTCCCACCGGGTGCGATCGGTTGGCTTGCCGATCTGCGAAATGCCATCGGCGACGTTGAACTTCGACGGCATTCACCACATCGGTGAAGAACGAATCGCGGCTGATATCCACCTTGCTGTAGTCTCGCCACTTGTCGGGATAGCCAACCCGCACGTCGAAGGTCGAAAGCTTTTCCAGCGCGCGCTTCTTGGTTTCCGCCGTCATCCAGTCGAGGTTCTGCACGGTATCGGTCATAGCCGCGAGAATGTTTTTCACCATCCCCTTTGCGCGAGCCTTCGCCTCTGGCGGGAAGTACCGCGTCACATATTCCTTGCCCAATGGATCGGCCAGTAACCTGTCGGCAGCCTCCGAACACTGCTTCCACCGCGGCTTCAACTCTGCGCGTCCCTCGAGATCCTTCTGATAAAAGGCGAAGTTCTCGTCCACAAACGGCTGCGACAAGAAGGGCGCCGCAGCGTGCAGCAGTTGCCATGTGAGATAGATTTTCCAATCGCTAACAGAAGCGCCCGTGAGTTGTTTATCGAACTCCTCGAGAAACTGCGGCTCCTCCACGTTGAGCGGAGTGCGCGGAATTTTCGCGGAATCGAAATATTCTGTCCAGTCGAAATGGGGAGCGAGCTTCTCCATCCCGGCGAATGGCATGGTGTGATCGATATTCTGCGGATCGCGCTTCGCGACATTGTCGAGCGAGGCTTTGGCCAGCGATGTTTCGAACTGCATGACACGGTCGGCCGCCTTACCCGCATCAGCGTCGTTGTAACCCGCAAGTTTGAAGATGTTGGCCACGTGCACTACGTATTTCTCGCGGGCATCTTTGAACCGCTGCTCGGGCTTCAGGTAGTAATCGCGGTCCGGTAGTCCAAGCCCGGCGGCGCCGATGTCGGCGACCATCGTTCTGGGATCATGCAGGTCGGGGATCGGCTGAAGTGCAAATGGAACGTTGATCGATACAGCCTGCATTCTGACAATCATCTTCTGCACGCCGGCTCCGTCGTGGATGGCATCGACCTCGGCCAGCATCGGCTTCAGAGGTTTCACGCCGGCGGCATCAATGGCCGACATGTCCGTGCACGCCGCGTAGAAGTCACCGGTCAGCTGCCCCGATGAGCCCTTCGCCTGGTTGTGCTTAGCCGCCGCTTCTTCCAGAATGGCCTTGAGCTGTTCCTTGTTGGCTTCGCCTGCCGCCCAGCGACGGCTCCAGCGGTCCATGGATGCAGGAATCGGGTTCTGTGAGCGCCATGTACCATTGGCGTATTCGTAGAAATCGTTGCAGGGGTCGGCCTTGCGATCCAGATCGCCAAGTTCGACACTACGTTCAGTTTGCGCAACCAGTGGAAGCGCCAGCAACAGGGCGCAGAGAGAGAGAAGGATGTTTCGCATGATGACCCTCTTTGTGATGGAACAAACTCAACAGTATGCGCGGTTGGCGCACCCGACCGCAAACTGTGTGGTGCAAGATGGAGGCAAATTGAGATGACTGACACTGGAGCGGCCCATATCGCCGCGCTTTATTTGGACGAAGCTTTCCGCTCCCTGCGCGGAACCAAGCGCCTTGCCGAGGGCGCCATGGCGCAGCTTAGCGACGATCAGTTCTTTGCCATGCCCAGTGAAGAGTCGAACAGTGTCGCCATCATCGTGAAGCACATGACAGGCAACATGCGCTCGCGCTTTACTGACTTCCTCACGTCCGATGGCGAAAAGCCTGATCGTAATCGCGATCAGGAGTTCATCACCCGCGACGCCGAAACCCGCGCCGACCTGATGCGCTCGTGGGAGGTCGGCTGGAAGCTCGTGCTCGATACCGCGAAGTCGCTTAGGCCTGACGACCTCACGCGCACGGTGACCATTCGCGCCGAGCCTCATTCCGTCCTCCAGGCCATCAACCGGCAGGTGACGCACTATGCGTATCATGCCGGGCAGATCGCATTCCTGGCCAAGCACTGGAAGGGTGCCGACTGGCAGACGCTAAGCGTTCCCAAGGGCCAGAGCGAGCAGTTCAACGCGAAAAAGGTGGCGGAAATGAACACGAAGTAGCGACGGCTCCCCATGCTAGAATCGGCTGTTTGCCCGACACGTTTATTCCGTTCCGGGCCATTCATCATTCGCCGCGCGTCTTAGCGGCCTGCGAGTCTTATTCATGTCAAATACCATGCTTGCTGTCGTAAAGCCGGAGCCTGCTCCCGGCACCGAGATCCGCGAAGTTCCACGTCCTACATTCGGACCCAGTGACGTGCTGGTCAAGGTCGAAGTCGCCTCCATTTGCGGCACCGACCTGCACATTTATCAGTGGGACCAGTGGGCGCAGCGCCGCATTCATCCGCCGCTCATTCCCGGCCACGAATTCTGCGGCACGGTTGAGGCCGTCGGCAAAGATGTCACCGCCGTGAAGGAAGGCGATTTCGTCTCCGCCGAGATGCACGTGGCCTGCGGCAAGTGTCTGCAATGCCGTATTGGCGAGGCGCACATCTGCCAGCACGTGAAGATCATCGGCGTCGATGCCAACGGCGCGTTCGCCGAATACGTTGTCATTCCCGAGAGCAATATCTGGAAGCTCGACCCGTCGATCCCGCGCGAGTACGCGTCCATCCTCGACCCGCTGGGCAACGCCGTACACACCGTGCTGGCCGGCGACATCGCGGCGAAGAGTGTCGCCATCACAGGCTGTGGCCCCATCGGTCTGTTCTGTATCGCGGTCGCGCGCGCCTGCGGAGCGACCCAGATTTTCGCCATCGAACCCAACGAGCATCGCAAGAAGATTGCTCAGCAGATGAAACCCGACTTCGTGCTCGATCCTACGAAAGACGATATCCACCGCGTCGTGATGGATAACACCGACGGTACAGGTGTTGACGTCGTGCTCGAAATGGCAGGCAGGACCGATGCGATTCGCACCGGCTTCAAGATTCTGCGCTCGGGCGGCCGCATGTCGCTGCTCGGCATTCCCTCCAAGCCGGTTGAGTTGAACCTGGCGGAAGAAGTCATCTTCAAAGGCGCAACCGTGCAGGGCATCAACGGACGCCGTATGTACCAGACGTGGTATCAGATGACCGCGCTGCTCAAGGCCAACATGCTCGACCTGCATCCGGTAATTACCCACCGCATTGCCATGAAAGATTTCGCCAGCGGCATGGAGCGCCTGAAGACCGGCGAGGCCAGCAAGATTCTGATGTACCCCAACGGGACGAAGTAGCGTAGCTCCGTGAATGACGGAGAAGCCAGCGCCCACCGGTACCGCTTGAGTACGGGCATCTGCAGGGCCGGAAAATTGATCCAAGCCACGGCTGATATTCCTTGTGTCGGCAGGCATCGCGGTTGCAGCCGGAAGCAGTCTACATCACAATGGCATCCCGCCAGTTAGTCGGAGGCTTATGCGTTGGACTCCAGGTGGCGTTAGCAACAATGTCGAAGATCGCCGCGGCAGCAGCGGAATGGGCTTTGGTGGCGGCGGCCTTCGGCTTGGTCTGGGCGGCTTCATTGTTATTGCCGTTCTCAGCCTGATCTTCAGAACCAACCTGTTCACTCTCCTGGGCGGCGGAGGCAGCGTCGGTAGCGGGTCACAGCCCGGCACCACGCAGAGCCGTCCACTGGACGATCCCGGCGAGCAACGCGAAGTGCAGTTCGTAAGCTTCGTGCTCGATGACGCACAGAACACCTGGAAGCAAGTACTGCCTGAGTATGGCGCGCAATATCGCGATGCAAAGCTAGTGCTCTTTCGCGATGCGATTAATTCCGGCTGCGGCTTCGCTCAGTCGGCCACGGGACCGTTCTATTGTCCGGCCGACCAGAAGGTGTACATCGACCTGGGCTTCTACAATGAGTTGAAGCAGAGATTCGGCGCGAGCGGAGACTTCGCCCAGGCATACGTGCTGGCGCACGAGATCGGACATCACGTTCAGAATCTGCTGGGTGTCGAGGACAAGGTGCGACAGATGAAGCGGGCACGACCGGAGCTGGCGAATCAGCTTTCTGTGCGCCTCGAGTTGCAGGCCGACTGCCTGGCCGGAGTCTGGGGACATTCTACAAAGCAGCGGGATATTCTCGAAGCCGGCGACGCCGAGAAGGCAATCAACGCAGCAGCGGCGATCGGCGATGATCGCCTCCAGCGCATGGGGGGCGGCACTGTCAATCCAGACTCGTTTACCCACGGTAGTTCCGCCGATCGAGTGAAGTGGTTTCAGACCGGCTTCAACAGCGGCGATGTAGCGGCGTGCAATACATTCGCGCAGTGACCTTCAGATCTGCTGGTCGCGGATTCCGCGCGAGATGACACTCACTGGAAGTAGCCGCGAGCAGGCATGATTGTGAAATAACGGATGCTATCTCGTTCATTCAGTGGTCAGCAGCGGCGCATATGGCGACCTGCCCCCAACACACCGTGACTAGCTGGAATAATATCGCCCATAGCGCTCATTGACGCCGCTCGGCGTTGTGAGCGCAGTCGCCTGTTAACAACAGTCATCGAGATTGCACTCACATCTCCGATAATTCGTGAAGTAACATGGCAGCCTCGAACCGTCCGCCCACTTGGAGCACGTCATGAAACTCAAGGTCTTCGTTTCTTTGAGCTTGCTCACACTCGCCGCAGTGTTGTGCTCGGTGTCCTACGCCCAAACCTTCAGCGTGATTCACACCTTCACGTGCGGTTGGGATGGATGTGGTCCCGACTCGGGTGTGACTCTAAAAGATAGGACTCTGTACGTCACCACACAAAATGGCGGTGACCCTAGATTCTGGGATGGCACTGTGGATCAGATAACCCATGTGGGATCGACCTGGCTCACGGCTCCCATATTGTCGTTTTCGACTGGGGGGAATAATCCGCAGGCTAGAGTTCTCTTCGGCCCGGATGGCTTACTCTACGGCACCACATCTGATGCCGGAATTAACAACGCCGGTGTGTTTTTCAGTCTTGCGCCGCCTGTGTCGATGTGCTCCACCGCAAAGTGCTTTTGGACGGAACACGTACTTTACTCTTTCAGGGGCGCGCCCGATGGTGACGGGTCGGGGGCAACGGTTTTGGGGACCTTGTCTGGGATCAGCAGGGCAACATCTATGGCGCGACCCCACTAGGAGGCACGCCGAATCGTGGCACTGTCTACAAGTTGACCAAATCGGGCGATATCTGGACGGAAACGCTCCTACACGTTTTCTCCGGGCCTGATGGGTACCTGCCACTGGGTGGGGTTGTTCTCGACAATAGCGGCAATGTATTTGGGACGACCTGGTACGGTGGTTTGCACAATTTCGGGACTGTTTTCGAGCTGAAGTATGTTGTTGGCGTGGGATGGACCGAAACCGTTCTCCACGACTTTCAGTACGGCAGTGACGGCGGATATCCCTGGGGCGGCCTGACCTGGGATGCCTCCGGCAACCTTTACGGCACTACTACGGCTGGAACGATTTTCGAGCTATCACCATCGGGCGATACTTGGAGCTACAAGATCATCTACTCGATCCCCGGTCCAACCTTAGGATGCGGTCCGCAGGCAAGTCTTACCATCGATGCCGCAGGGGATATCTACGGCACCACCTTCTGTGCAGGGGCGTACTCTAAGGGAAACGTTTTCAAGCTAACGAATACGGCGAATGGCTGGGAATATGCCTCATTGCACGACTTCACGGGCGGCGACGATTACCAAAATCCCCGGAGCAACGTGACCATTGACACCGACGGCACCCTCTACGGTACTACTCTAAGCAACGTCTGGATGATCAAGCCGTAGGAGGATAACTAGGGTCAGATCGCCATTGCACTCATTGGCGCCATAATGAGCGCTATCGCCTGATTACGACAGCTATTAACCGCAACGTACTATTTGCTAATGTTTCCTCGGTTCCACATGACGCAAATTTTGAAGCTCGAAAGTGGCGAGACTGTTCTCGGGACGGTTACTGCGGAACCTGAACCGCGCCCACGGTCTGTCCGTCACTTGCGGCGCCAAACAGGGCGGGGTTAGTAGGCGCGAAGCCCTCCTGCACATACGACTGGATCGTCGTCACCATGTTCTCGTTCACCCATGCGGGTGGCGTGACCTGATTGCCGTTAACGTCGAAGCCGTAGATCTGAACGGCGGCCAAACCCAGATTCTGCGGAGCAGTGATGAAGGTGAAGAAATCTCCCGACGCAGCGCCGGGGATGGACGTAACAGTCAGGCTGGTCGCGGTATGCGACACAATCGTAGCCGAGCCCAGCGGAGCCCATCCGGTGTTATAAACCAGGACCACATCGACCCCATCCTGCACGCCAAGCGTATCGAAGTCCACCCCCGTGTCCACGATCGTCGTGCTGTTAGTTCCCGCTGTCGCAGTGTAGTTGTTGCCATTAGGCCAAACGCAATTTGCCGTGCTGCCGGATTGCTGTTTCCACCAGCTACACACATTGCGAGTGGGGTCCTGAAACACGGGATTGATGTGCTGATCGTGGGTGCCCCAGTCCACTCCGTAATATCCGTTGCTGGCGAAGTAGCCGGGGCGGATGTCGACTCGGTCGCTGTTATTCCAGCCCGGGATGCTGTAGTACAGCGTGGCATGGCTGGGGTCGGTGACGCTTGCAATCACACTATATTGGTTCGGCGTCTGCGTCGTGTCGACGATGTAGTCCTTGGCTCGGGCATTGGTGAAGCAGTTGGTGCAAGTGACATTCGTGCCGCTCATGGTTGCCCCCTGATTGGTGAGGATGCTGGACGAGGGATCCGTCAGCGCCACCCAGCTTGGAGTACTTTGCAGGTTCAACTGGACGTGAGTGTTCTTTGCCGGATTCGCACCGGGATCGCCGGAACCGGGCATCTGCCAGAAGAAGTTGAAATCGGTGGCAGAGCTACTCGACGTCTGGCGGGTGAGATAGCTGAAATTTCTTCCAGTGTGGATGCCATCGTTGCCAGGAGTTTCAGCACCTGCGACTTGCGATGGCAAAACAAAGAGCGAATCGCTCAGACTCTTCAGCATTGTGCTCGTGCACTGCCCTTCGCACAATGTGCCTCCGTATGAGTTGTAAACCGTTTCATGGTCAAAGGAGGCGGACTGATGGGTAGTGGCTCCCAGGGTGAAGAGGGTTCCGCTGCTGTTGATGTGGAGTCCGTAGCTGGCGGTGTAATTGCCGAAATCCTGGTAGTCGTCACCAGTATCGTAGCCGGAGTAACCGTCGCCATCGAAGAGCATGTGCTGGTAGGTGTTGCTTGAGCCTCCACCGCTGGAGCTGAAACCCACGATGTGATGCTGATTGGGGGTGTGGTCGTAAATCACCCAATTCTCAAACAGCGAGTCGCTGTTGTAGGTGGTGAATAGCGACGACCCGCTGGTGACGTTGCGATCGACTATGTTCAGAACATTCTGGTAGAGGACGGTATGAGCACCGTTCGCCAGAATGCAGTTGTAACTGACCAGTCCGGGACGGGACGGGTCACCCACCAGGGCACTGGCCACATCCAGATAGAGCATCGCCTCATGGTTGCTTGTATTGGCACAGGTCGCACGAAACGTACGATCGCCGGAAGTCGGAGCGACCAGACTAATGAGGTCGAGGAACGAGGAGCCGTTAGAGCTTCCATTAACGTCGACTAAGGTGTCAAAGGAAACGCCGTTGAAGGTAAGGTTCAACGTCGGGCTTTCATAATCGATGCGAATTACACCGTTGTTGTGCAGGCTGAAGTTGTTCTTCAGTACGAATCCGCCGGTGGGCGGAAGCGCTCCGTCGACTAGCGAAATCGCCGGCAGACTTGAGGTCCCGAAGTTGCTGATCTGGCCGTGGCTGCCAAGCACGTTCATGCCGTTACCAGCGTGCGAGGTGTGGTGGAGCTGGCAGGCACCAGCGCTGCCTTTGTTGCACTGCAAGATTCCGAGGGTACCGGTATTCGAACTGCAGGTGGACTCGCTGCAGATCTTCAATGTATCCGCGCCAGTATCGCTTCCGCCGTCGATGTAGTAGAGCGAACTGCCCGCTTCCGATGGATCGAGCAGGAAAGTACCACCGAAGATATCCAACTCGCCCGACATGGTCACATCACCACGCATGTCGACGCTGGCTCCGCTCTGGACGACGAAGTCCCCGCCAACGTCGATGGTCATGTCAACCGAACCAGGATTGCCCGACTCGCCCGCCGTACATGTACTGTTGGCCTCGCACTGCATGATGCATCCCGCAGTGATGGTCACGGTGTCCCCGGCGGCAGGTATGCCGGGAGGGCTCCAGTCGGTGGCGGTATGCCAGTCACGGTTGCCCGAACCGGCGCAACTGTAGCTGGTTGCGAACGGAATGACGGTAATAGTGAGGTTAGCCGACGCGTTAGCAGGCGGAGTTTCCGCATCCGCGACTTGTACTGTGAAGTTCGAGGTGCCGGACGCCGTCGCAACGCCCGAGATAACGCCGCTGGTAGCATTCAGCACAAGGCCAGCAGGTAAGCTCCCCTGCTCTATCTTCCACGAATAAGGTGACACTCCACCGCTGGCGGCCAAGTTGGCGCTATAAAACACTCCAACATTGCCGTCAGGCAGCGAGTTTGTCGTTATCTGCAGCCCCGGGCTGATGATGATGGAGAAGTTTCCGGTCGCGCTGCTCGAAGGTTGGTATGAATCGACGACCGTGACGACGAAGTTATAGGTGCCTGCAGCCGTAGGCGTGCCGGACAGTGCCCCCGCTCCATCCAAACTTATTCCCGGTGGCAAGCTACCGGACGACGCATGCCATACATAAGGTGACACTCCACCGCTGGCGGCCAAGTTGGCGCTATAAAACACTCCAACATTGCCGTCAGGCAGCGAGTTTGTCGTTATCTGCAGCCCCGGGCTGATGATGATGGAGAAGTTTCCGGTCGCGCTGCTCGAAGGCTGGTATGAATCGACGACCGTGGCGACGAAGTTATAGGTGCCTGCAGCCGTAGGCGTGCCGGACAGTGCTCCCGCTCCATCCAAACTTATTCCCGGTGGCAAGCTACCGGACGACGCATGCCATACATATGGCGGTGTTCCGCCAGTCGCGCTGACGCTGGCAGCGTAAGCAGCGCTGACGAAGCCTTGCGGAAGACTCGACAGATTCACGACCAGCGGAGGATCGGACTGGTGTTCGGACTGATGTGATGTCCCACCACCACCGCAACCTGCGTAGAGAACCGCGACACAGCAGATAAGAACAATCGAAATCGCTTCCCGGCAATGCAATGGGGCCCCCAGCTACTTCGGCTGTTAATTCTACCTCGCAGCAATGTGGTGTAGTTGACGTAGAGAAAAATACGTCACTGCAAAGCTGCGTCGAGCGAGATCAGAATATCAGCTATTTCACGGAAGTGGCAGCTTTGCAGGCGACTGTGTATACGACAACGGCTGCGGCACGGTGTGGATGATTAAGCCGTAGCGGATAACTTGCGTTACATCGCCATTACACTCATTGTCCCCCGGAGGCGTTTGTTCACGCTGGGATTGCTATTGTGGTGGGCTGGGATTCACGTACCAGCAACCCTTGTCAGCCGAGTGCTTGGTCAATGCTGGCTAGAACATCGCTGTTGTCGATGACCCAAATGCGCCTTTGGATGCTCTTTGAAATTGAACAGTTCGGGTTTGTCTGTGGCGACTGCACCGTTGTTGAGCACCAGCGCATGGCGAGCCTCTTCGAGAGCCTTCCTGAGTTCCTGCTCTGTGTTCGTCATTAGTGGATGCGAGTAGTGGAGACAGTGCTGGGTCGCAGAATGCCCTGTTTGATTCATTAGGGAAAAGACTCGGCGGATTAGATGAGATACCTTAGCAAGTAATGGTCGACCGTTACCAAAATTGCTGCGGCACAAGAGCACTAGCGAAGTCGTGCTCGTGAAGTTTGTCACAAGCGACCAATAAGCCTGGAGATGTGAGGTCGTCACCTGAGAGTTGGCACTAAATTGCCTCAGGTGTGGTTACCTATGGTTGCTTTGGGCTCTGGAAAGTTGTTGACGAAAGAAAGTTACTCGACCATTGTTAATTCAAGACCTACCCCACGCCTGTTTGGTTCAGCGAAACGCGGTCACGAACAACCTCCGACTCCTGATAAGAGCGAAGGGCAGATGCGTGTCGTGAGCATTGCGCGTATGCAGCGCGTGCCGGCGTTCGCCTCAATGAATGCTCGGGGGTTGCAGCCTTCAAAGGAGTATCTATGCGCTACAAAGCATTCATATTTGCGGCTCTGTTGATGGCAGGACGGTGTGCCATTGCCGGTGCGGGGACCGATCAGCCTACAAATATCGTGGTCACGACACCTTACTCTAACAACTTTACCTCGGCGCAAGTCTGCTGGAATACGAAAAGTCCAAGTGACTCGCTGGTGATGATCGGCCACAACATCGAATTCTCGCGACAGGTTTATGACTCGACGTTGACAACCAATCATTGCGTCGTGGTCAAGAACCTTGCACCGAACAGCACATACTATTACTCGGTAGCAAGTTGTACGGATCCTGTAGGCGGCCAGCCATGTGCCAGGACGGACACCGCCTGGAGTTCCGCCCCGTGGCCCACAGATACCCCCACCTTCACGACGGGGCACCCAACCAGCGGCCCTATAGCCTTTTCAGCCTTCGCATTTGGCCCCAAGTATGTCTATCAGAACGCTGGGATTACCGTCGGCATGAATCTGTTGCAAACATCTGGCCTGGTGAATGATCACGAGGTGATGATGATTACGGATGCGCGCATTGACGGTATGTCGTGTCTCCCGGGAAATCTGCTGGGTACGCCATGCGGCAACACTGGCATAGTTTTGACTATGTTATGCAACGGCGATAAGGAAACGGTCAATCCACCGACCAACAATTACCCCGGCATTTATATTTACTCGTGGGCACCCTACAAGGGCGACTATGTGTGTTGGAATTACTTTTTTAAGGACCCCGCGATAGATGCCAGGATTTCTCTGGTTGCGGCCCGGCTCCATACCGCAAGTCTAGGCCATACTCTGCAGTTGACATTCCAGGTTGTTGATTATTATCAAAATACGCCGGTAGGTGATCCGGTGAATCTAGCCTATTCATTCCGGGTGCTTCCGACGCCGCAGTTTAGGGTGACCGCGCCTACAAACTTCCCACCTATTCCCAACTGGAAAAACGTAATATATAAAGCCGCGACATTTGGGCCCCAGGACTGTGAACAGCTGAAGACCGCTAATAGTAATGGTATTTACCTGAATTCAGACTTCAATGCGGCAGGATCCAATATTGATCCTTGGGATAGTTATACCTATGACGGGAACCGGGTTTTCAAAGAGACGGGGGAGCGGTTTGACGGGGTTACCGGCGCGCAATGGCAACCTGATCACGCGTATGCTCGGGGAGATGTTATCGTTGCAGGAGGGTACACCCAGGTAAGTGTCACAGCCGGCAAGTCAGGCTCAGCCCCGCCGGGGTTCAACTCTGTCCCTGGCCAGAATACCTTGGACGGGGGCACACAGTGGATCAACGCCGGCAACAAAGATTATTGGAATACGTGCTCATCGATCGTAGGGATGCAGTATCTGAATTGGGCAGTGAATGTTCCCAAGTGGGTAGGCACTTTAGAACATAACATATTTCCCTGGGGAATGTACATGGACTTCCTACGCCAGGGCGACGTACTCAATGAAAACTGCGATGGAGGTCCAACCTGTTCGGGACTCAACGCTCAAGCCGACTTGCGCTTCGGCGCAAATATCCTGACCTATCCGGCTCCAGGGTTCATCGACGAGAATTTTACTTATACCTATTACCAGAACCAAACAGGTACTATCAGAGCCTTGCCCTACAACATCAATGTGGCGCTGGTGAATTGGCTTGAGACCGGTGTGCAGCCGGTGAACGAGCTAAGGGCTAGACTTGATCTGCTGCTCCAGACCATCGCAGAGGCTACCAACTATAACCCTCTTGATGGCCCCAACCATTATGTGTGTTGCTATAGTGCGCCGAATTTCGACATCGGACTCTGGTCGATGACTCTGATCCATACATATGATGTGCAAAATTACATGGCCGCCCAACCTGATGCACGGATTCCCATTGAGCTGATGAAACTCCTGGACTGGTTCTACTCCACTCAGGTCAATCTCATTGGCGATGATTCATTCCCTTATGCACCATGGTCGGTCCCCTATAATTGTTCAATTTTCACCACCGACAACTGTCTACCTAGCATCGGTGGGCTAAATAACCTGGTGGCCCCGGCCTATGCCTGGCTCGGTGCGGTCTATGGCGACTCATGCAAGCTGCCTACCAGCGGAGTCAAATGCTGGGACGCAGCCGACCGCCTATTCGCGAAGGCATTTAGTGCCGGACCATATCGGGGATCTACCAAGAACTATAATCAGCTATTTCAGGATTTCTCGAATTACGTTGGATGGCGTACGGGGGCATTCCCTGGAACTGATTCGTATGTTCTCCCGACGCATAACCAGCTTGGCGATCCTTATCCTGATGTGATCGGTCCTTATCCATCTGGCGCCTACCCTGCGAAGCCAACCGCCGGCAACATCACCAACAGCGGCGCCACCATAACCTGGTACACGTACGAGCGGGCCGTCACCACGGTGGTGAAAGTAGGTACGACTAAGAACAACATCAACACTGAGACCGACTGTGGGTCGAGTACGTACACCGGCACGGACAATCTGTGGATCAACACCTGCGACATTTCGAATCTGAGATCAGGGACTCTTTACTATTTCGGAGTAGGTGGGACGGACGCTGCCAGCAATTTCGCGTTTTCCTCTGTCGATTCTACAAACAACCCGAACGTGGATGTATTTCGGTTCACCACGACGCAGTAGCTGCTGGTGAGGTTAGTACGAGGGTGACCCGTCCAAGCTGGTTTGCTTGGGCGGGCATTTCGACCGCCGTGCGTCGAATCATTGCAAAATGGACAGCCTTCCAACCGACCACGAAGGTCAAAATCCCCACACTTCGACTTGGCTCAGGGCAGGTAACCCACGCCGTGATCAACAGAATCAAGGGCAGGAAGAACAGGATGATCCAAAATACGATCAACATATTGTGTGCGCTAGAGACTCCCCGCGCACACAATGCAAGATCAATGTCGCCATGCTCGGTGTTCCCGCAAAGGCAATTTCCCGCGTGAAGGAACTTCAGCCCTATCACCGTGGAAAGGCGTTCAAATCCGACCCGCTCTGGAGGCTCAATTTCCTCTGGAATACGGACAAGCACAGGAGTATGGCGCTTCACTCGCTTGAATCTGACGTTATTTTTCACGTTGAACGGGGGGTTCCCATTGAGGAACGGAAATTCGACGATACAACAGTAGTGACGGTCGCTGACGCTTGCTGACGCTAAGAGCCGCCAGCCGGACCATTGCCCCCGCTATCGCTTTCTTCGGCGTCAAAGTGGCGAAAAGCTGCCGCGGTGGAAGCAAGGTTGGTTCGGAGCCGTTCATTTGCCCGGTTGCGGAGGCTTGAGCTCGATTGGACCGCTAGACCGTCGTTCATCGCGTACCCACCTTTCAACATCCTGGGTGTATTTGTGCGCGCCTGGCGCGCTTGGGGTAAACCACTCCTGCAGGTTGGCCGCATACTGCCGCTCACCCTTGGGCCAAAGTGCAACCTGCTGTGTGTATCGAAGGGTTTGGAACAGGACGTACTCGTAAGCCTTCTCTTCTGTACCCAGCCGCCCACTCTCCCGAACAATCGCAGCAACCGCCGCGTCGATCACGTACGGCTGAATGTCGCCCAAGTCTGTGAAGTGATCTCCCTTGGGATGGGCGTTGATTATGTGCGAACATGGCCTGAGCAGGGTTCAACGGTATTGCAACGGGTTCCACGGTTGCGGCGTCGTCTGGATGATCAAGCCGTAGCCGAATAACTGGCGTAACATCGCCATTGCACTCATTGACGCTGGTGGGACAATGAGCGCTATTGCCTATTCACGCCACCTACCCCCCAGGGTAGCCGAATCTCGCCCGGACATGCTTCGTTACCCCATCCGGGGAAAGGGAAGCCACCCGATCCAAATAGACATCGCCCTCCTCCTCCATCTGGAGTAAACTGCTGTGCCAACAGGAAACCCAATGAAGAAAACTTGCCTTACATGCCTCCTGTTCTTAGGAATCCTCACAGGGGTTGCTGCAGCACAAAGCTGGAGCTCGTACGGACCCACCCCTCGATATGGCCACTCGGCCGTGTTCGACTCGTCGTCAAAGCAAATGATTGTCTTTGGCGGATTCAGCGCCTCAGGCGGGCAGACTCTGGATGCGGACACCTGGCGGCTGCTGCCGTCGGCTTCCCGCTCGGGCCTCCAGAACTGGGTTGCCGTTCATCCTGCGGGCACACCGCCTCCCGGAAGGGGAGGGCACTTTGCCGGATATGCCCCAACCAGCAATCGAATGGTCATCTTCGGAGGGCAAGCGGCCGGTGGCTGTGTCAACGATGCTTGGGTGCTTACAAACGTTAACGGCCACGGAGGACAGACCGGTTGGTCTCAGCTAGCTGCGCAGGGTACGCCGCCGCCGGCAAGGAAGAACTTTGGCGGTGCTTACGATCCGGTTTCAAACACCCTGATGGTGCAGGACGGGTATGACTGTTCGACCTCGACGCCCATTGACGATTATTGGATTCTGTCAAACGCAAACGGTCTGGGGGGAACGCCGACCTGGGTTGAAGTGAACACCGGATCGAACAGACCCGGCCCACGGTTCGGACATAACGCGGCCTACGATCCGACGACCAACGAGCTGATTATTTTCGGTGGTACTAACGGCCAGCGTTTCGGCAACTATGAGGATCTCTGGGTGCTCAGCAACGCAAATGGAATTGGCGGACCTGCGGCATGGAAGCAGATTTCCACCCTAGGGAAGCCGCCTGCAGGGGAGTATTGGCCCTTTATCTACGATCCCGTCAGCAATGTTATGACCTTGTATGCCGGCGGCTTCATTTACTACCTCAGTTACGCCAACGGAGTTGGGGGAATACCTACTTGGACCTATTCAGGCGGAAATTCCCCAATCAAGCCGGGCGGTGATAGCCAAGGGACGATAGTGTACGACGCTTCAAGAGACGCCATAATCCTTTTTGGGGGCTCGCTTAAAGACGTCAATGTCTACCTGTTCAGTCCCGCCGGCGGGCAGTAGTACGCGGGTCACTTGCTGATCGAGGAACGTAATGAAAAGATTTATCGCTTTCGGGTCTTCCCTACTTCTACTAGCTCTGGTGCAGTTCTCCGCCGCACAGAAACTGGACCGTGAATGGGCCTTTGCCGCGCTATGGCCAGTCGGCTGTGTTCGACCCCTCAACGCGACAAATGATCATCTTTGGCGGGAATAGTCAAGGCTATACGAAAAAGAGGGCCGATCTCGACGTCTGGCGTCTTCTGCCGTCGGCATCCCTTTCTGGAGTTAGGACCTGGGTGCCGGTTTATCCGGGCGGTTCAAACCCGCATCAGAGATGGGGCCATTTCGCCGCATACGACCAGGGAAGCAATCGGATGATTGTGTTTGCAGGCACCGGCTCCGATACCTACAGCGATGTTTGGGTGCTAACTCATGCTAATGGCCATGGCGGATACCCGACGTGGATACAAGTGAGTGGGGGCGGACCACCGCCGCGATATTTCGCTGCGACTGCGTACGATCCGGTCTCGAACACCTTAATGACCTACAGCGGCAGCGGTGTGCCCGACTATTGGCTGTTGTCGCATGCAAACGGACTGGGCGGAACTCCGACTTGGACCTACGTGTCATCTTTGGAAGGCGGACCGGGAACGCGTACTGGGCAAACCGCTGTCTATGACGCTTCTACGAACGAACTAATCGTATTCGGCGGATCCGCTACGAATTTCGGTACCCCTCTCAATGACGTCTGGGTCCTCAAGAATGCGAATGGCACGACCGGAACCCCGGTGTGGCAACAACTATTTCCCACAGGTGGGCCGCCGTCAGGTAGAGCGCGCGCCACTGCGATATACGATCCGGTGAGCGGCGTTATGACAGTGTTTGGAGGCTGGGGGGACGAAGCGGGGGACACCAACGATACCTGGTTCCTCTCCAATGCAAATGGGGCCGGAGGAACTCCTTCGTGGACCACGTTTTCCCAGAACCTTACCGATGATCCGCGTTATCGCGATTCTCACAGTGCAGTCTACGACGCGTCCAGAAATGTGATGGTCATTTACGGCGGCGAAGATTCACGTGACTCGTCAGGGATGAGCGACGTCTTCTTTCTGAGTCACGCTAACGGGCACTGAGGCTGGGGAGGGGCGAGTTCGCCGGGTGCCGGGTGCCCGCTCCTGTCGCCCGATCTGGCGGTCGATCTTCAGTTCGACAATGCCCCTGAGCCCGCATCGCTTGTGCTGATGGGCACTGGAATCCTGGCCGGAGTCGGAGTGCTGCGCGCAAGCTTTTCTGAGTGTGGAACGGCGGCCCCTGACCGGGTTTCGGGCGTAACATCGCCATTGCACTCATTGACGCTGGTGGGACAATGAGCGTAATCGCCTGTTCTCAACAGCGACCCTCAACTATAAAAAGCGGCGCCATGAGCCTGCTGGTCCTGAGATGCCAACTTCCAACCCTGCTGCAAATTAGGAGTCTTCGAGCGCCGAACGTGGGGACTAACACGTAGGGATACGACCACTAAAGAGAAGCGGCCCGATCCTATTTTGTGCCAGAGTCGGCCATTGTCTTTAGTGGAGGACCAACCTTGACGAGTGGGTGAACCACCTGGACGGGAGTAAGTAGAGCTCAAAAATGACCAAGCGTCAATTGTTTAAAAGTGCTACTTGATAGTGGCACTCTTGCGCTATTGACCTTAGGCCGAGCGCAGAGCAACAATCCAAACCGTTCGGCAAAGGAGGATGGTGCGCATGAAAAAGATTTTGCTGGCGGTTCTCCTGTGCGGCTGCATGGCCGCATTAACTACCAATCTTTATGCAGACAGCGTTTTCGCTCAATCGTTTACCGGGTCTGCTGTCGGCGGACAATTGGCTAATGGACCATATACTCTTGGATGGTCGTTCAACGTAACTGACCCCAACGGTATCCAGGTCACCGATCTTGCTGTATTCAGCCAAGGTGGTGCCGACCTACTGGAAAGCCATCAGGTAGGAATTTGGGATGCCAACGGGTTACTGCTCGGCTCTGCGTTTGTCGGCCCGGGCGCCAATCTTAAGAGTGACCAGGGAGGTCAAACGTGGCGTGAAGTATCCGCTTCCGTTTTCTTGGCTCCGGGTACGTACACTATCGGTGCGAGTTGGAATAGCCTCCTCGACCCGATGATTTTCGATTGTGTAGGGGCTCCAACCGCTTGCCTGGCCAACCAGGGACTTTCGAGTCTCAACGCACCAGGTGTAACGCTGCTCCAAAATGAGTACACCGCTGGCGACTTTGCGGAACCGATTAACACTACTGGCGATAACCAGTCTTATTTCGGTCCCAATTTTGAATATGCTACCGTGCCCGAACCTAGCAGTCTGAGTCTGCTCGGTTTTGGCGGTTTTAATCTTGTGTTTGCCCTGCGTCGAAAGTTCAGATAAGAAGGGTTGTCCCTTGTCCATGTGAGCCGGAGCAACTCGCTCCGGCTTTTTGTTGCGCTCGGTGTAGGTGTAAGCAGCGACCGTACCGTTGCGGTATGCGCGCCCTTGCATCCGTTCAGCGGCATCATAGGTGTACTGCGCGATTGGAGTAACGCCACCGTCGTTGACCGTTGAAAGCTGATCCCGGTGGTCGATACTCTGCGGCATCCCACCGATCTGACGCGTTGCCACACGTATGCTCCCGTGGAAGAGTTGTGGTCAGCAATCATTTCATACGTTTGTGGTGTCTGAATGAGTATGAAAACTGCTCAGATACAATGTGCGATTGTCCTGCTCGCAACCACTGGCCTTTTCATGCCCTGCGTCGCTCAGGCCTCACTTGATGGGGAAATCGAGTACAACAGCGGCTTTTATCAGCACCGACTCTCCAGAAACCTTGCGAACTCTGCCGATAAGCTGCGGTAACATGTCCCTGCCTGCGATAACTGTTGTTATATCGCCATTGCACTCATTGAGGGTCAATGAGCGTAAATCGCCTGTTAGCAGCAGTTATTGAGAGCCGTGTTTCGTCAGCAGACTGCTGGATGCTTGCCGCGATTCGTTGATCATGGGGGAAAACCTCGGGATCGACACCCTGGGTGTAAGAACAATTCTTCCCAACAAGGGCACGGCAACCTATATTGCCGAGGTGCTCTCCAGATCAGACAGCGGGAGTATGGTACTCAGACGGCCGGGGTCACCCGGATTTCGGATCGGTCATCCACCGTTAATCATTCGCGTATTCAGGAGAAGACATGCGCAAGCTCTCGATTCTGTGGACCTTCGTAGCCGTTACCATTCTGGCCGTCGGCGCGCAAGCGGACTTAGCTGAGTTCTGGGGGGCTAACAGCCAGTTCGATCCCTCTAACAGGATACACATTGATGGCCTTCACTTCGACGCGTACAACATTGATTCCGGTTGGTTTCGCGACGACGGACTTCACATGGCTGGGAACCAGGACTATCAGACTGGTTTCTGCTACTGCGACGAGTTCCACCGCTATCACGGTTATCTATCTTTCGATCTGAGCGGTTTCGCTGGGAATGCGCAGTTCGCGCAGATTTATGTCAATAATTTTGACATCGGGCAAGGGCCCGGAGCGCTGCTGCTGTACGCCACAAACCTATTGCCCAGCGACGTAGATTCACAACAAAACTGGAATGATCCCGCCAAGTACCGCGAACTGAACAGCGGCTACATTGGGGGTGTATTCCTGACACCGGGCGACTCGAACACAGAAACCAGGATCAGTATGAACGCCCCGGCAATCGTCTGGCTCAACGCCCACGCAGGTAGGGGAGCTGTGATCGGATTCGACTGGGTCGCGGCTCCAGAACCGGGCAGCCTGCTACTGTTGAGTACGGGACTTATAGGCGGAATCGGGATGCTCCGCCGCAAGTTGTTCTAATCAGCCTGATTCAACCCGCAGCACGCTGCTTGTGATCATAGTTGGCGAAAATGTTCGCGATAAATCGCCATAGCATTCCCAACTCGATCGTGACCCTGTGAAATAAGACTGATCACAAAAGCGAATACGCCCCTTCAGTTTCGCGTTATCACCTGATAACGTGTTCCCGTTTCGGGACTGATGCGTCGCGTTCTACCGATATTGCTTGGCCGGAGCAGGCCCGTTGGCTAGACTAGACAAGACGAGGACAAGGCGAAGTTGTGTACCCGCCCATCCAATCCACTTGAAGGGGAGGCGTGACGCGTTTACATCGTCATAGCGCCCGCTGCCCGCAGTTAACCACTTCTAAAATAGTCCAACTCTTCCACTTCGAAAAAATCACGCTTAACTCCTTTGCTGCCAAGATTTTGCCTGTAACTCTCACGCGCTCAATATTTTGCGAGGAGAGATTTTTCCTCCCTGAATGGAATCAAGATTTTAGCGATACCCGGGGGGAGGGGGGTACCCCCGATAGTGCACCACATCGGGGGCAGGACGAAATAACCCGCTCAGTCTATCGGTGGGTAAACATCCGCCGTCTCTGCGGCCTTCGCCAACTCATGCAGTCCCACCCTTCAACCCGCGGTCCTGGTATCCGCGCTCATCGCAAACATAGCGATGTTTGTGAGATAACTTTCACAACACCACTCCCGCTCAGGAGCCGTTCTTTGATCCGTTATCTGTTTTGCTCCATATTCATCGCAACACTTGCGTTCACCATGTCTGCTCAAGACTCATCCGCGAAACACGCCGCTGCCCCGCAGGCCGGATCCGATGCCCAGCCTGACTGGGTCGCGATCAGCAACGCCTACACCAAGATGCTGCTCGACGTTTCGTTCAAGTACCATCCCGAGTTCGGCTCACAACAGGGGTTGTCACAGTTCGACACCAAGTCCGGGCAGCCGACGCTGGCCAATGAAGACGCCGAGCGCAAAGAGAACGAAGCCGTCGTGGCCAAGCTGAAGGCCGCCTCTGCCGAAAAGCAACTTCCCGAGGTCGCCGAAGACCTGACCATCATCTTGCGCAAGATGGATCTCAACTTCCGCCGTGAAGATTACGAGCGCGCTCACGAGGTGCCCTTCATCAACGCCAGCCAGGTCGTGTTTGGGGGTCTGCGCATTCTGCTCGACGACCAGACGCCAAAAGACCGCTGGCCTTCTGCCGTTACGCGCATGCGCGCCTATGCCGGCATGGAGCCCGGATACACCGCTATCACCGAGATCCTGAAGCAGCGCACGATCGAGCAGATGGGCAAGCCCGGCGTCATCTATCCCGCGCGCACCGAGATTGAAACTGAGATGGCGCGTAACTCGAACTACATCGAGGGCATTGCCGCGCTCATGCAGAAGCACGAGCTCGCGGACTGGCAGGAACCGCTGGCCAAGCTCAAGCAGCAACTGGCCGACTACGACACATGGGTGAGCACCACCGTGCTGCCCAAGGCACGCACCGACTTCCGCTTGCCGCCTGAGCGTTACGCGCTCAACATGGAGGACTTCGGCATCGATATCCCCCCTGCCCAGTTGGCCGGCATGGCACACCAGGCATTCACCGAAATCCAGGGCCAAATGAAGAGCATCGCCGCCCAAGTTGCGAAACAACGCAAGCTGCCGTCGAACGATTATCGCGACGTCATCCGCGAGCTGAAGAAACAGCAGCTCATCGGCGATGCCATACTTCCCTTCTACGAAAACCGGCTAAAGCAGATCGAAGTTGTGATCAACGAGCACCAGCTCGTCACCCTGCCCGATCGACCGGCGAAGATCCGCATTGCCAGTGCTGCTGAGACGGCGCAGCAGCCCGCGCCGCACATGGTGCCTCCGCCGTTCCTGCATAACACCGGGCAGCGCGGCGAGTTTGTGTTGCCACTCAACATCCCCGCGGCTCCCGGACAGAAGGCCTCATTGCAATATGACGACTTCACCTTCGACGCCGCCGCCTGGACGCTGACCGCGCACGAAGCGCGTCCCGGCCATGAGTTGCAATTCGACTCCATGGTCGAGCATGGTGTCTCGCTGGCACGCGTGCGCTATGCCTTCAACAGCACCAACGCCGAAGGCTGGGGCCTGTATTCGGAGTGGCTCATCCTTCCCTACATGCCGCTGGAAGGCCAATTGATCTCGCTGCAAATGCGTTTGCAGCGCGCGGCGCGTGCCTTCGTCGATCCAGAATTGCAATCGGGAAAGCTTACGCCGAAGGACGCCTTCCACGTTTTGGAAGACGAAGTTGTGTTGTCGCACGCGATGGCTGAGCAGGAAGTTGAACGCTACACTTACCGCTCTCCCGGGCAGGCCACCAGCTACTTCTACGGCTATACCCGGCTGATTTCGTTGCGTGAAGAGACGGAGAAAGCGCTGTCAGCCAAGCACGTGAAGTTCGACCAGAAGAAGTTTCATGACTTCATCCTGGCGCAAGGACTATTGCCGCCCGACATGATGCGCAAGGCGGTGCTGGAAAATTTCATTCCCGCACAGAAGTAGGGTTGCGAAGACAGGTGCCCCATCCGGGCAGGTTGCGCGGGTGGGGATTTGAAGGGGCGCGCCTTTAGCCGCGTCCTAAGCCAATACACAATGAACCTGTCATCGGGGCTCGTCACGGCGGGCGACGAATGTGCTCCTTGTCTCGACGCTGCTCTCGCCGTCATGCGCTCGTGTTCGAGCGCACTCCCGGGCGAACGAGATCAGAGAAGATGCCTTGCACTTGCTGAGGTGTTTCGCGAGTCCCCAGTTCGATCCAGCACTCCAGCACCGCGACGAGTGAGGAAGCGACAAACCGCGTTGTTGCCGATTCCTTGAGACTAGGTCGTGGAACAGTCTCGAGTGAGAGTATCTGCCGGACACGCGCTTCTAAGCAATCGCGCAGAACGCGCGGAGCTGCACCGCCATTTGGTCCCATGAACGCCTTGTAGAAATGCTGCGCGCCTCCAACGTGCGCGAAGAACTGGGTAGCATCGATGGGTGCTCCGCCGCCGGAACTTACCTGGATCATCGGCGCGACGAGGCGCTCGAACTGCGAACGCAACAAATCGTCCTTTGTGGCGTAATGGGCGTAAAACGTGGGACGCCCCACACCCGCCTTCTTGACGATCTCGCTGACACGGATATTGCCATAGGCGCGACGGTGCAGCAGGCTGACGAAGGCGGCGTCGATCCGCATCCGAGTGCGTCGAACCCGCTCGTCCTTACGGTCGAGAGCGCGGCGTTGCGAGACATTCGCAGATTTCTGTTTCGTAACTGCCATGGAAGCGCGCTTTCTGTTGCGACGGTGCAAGCGGCTTTATAGCATCGCTGCCATGTCACAAACAACCAACGATCCCATTCGCCGTGTGCTCGCGGCGGCGCTGCTGATCTTCCCCTGCCTTTTCGTCCTGGTGTTCCTTCTGCACTTCCGCCGCCCGGCCGACTTTCTTCATTTCCGGTTGCACTACGAGCAGAGACCGCCCGAACAGACAGTCGCTGCCTTAATCCGAGCGCAGAATCGTTGGCCGATGGTACATGATCCCCATGTCATCGGTTACTTGGGTCTGCCATTGATTCCCTTGTGTGCGTTTGCCATGTACACCGTCGGCAAGAGCAAGCGTCCAATATCGAGTGCACTCGCGATGATGATTACTGTCACCGGCACTATCTATCTTGGTGGGATTTTTGGTATGTGGACGGCCTTCTTCCGCGGCTTAGGTTTGGTCGACCCATCGCAGACGGAGGGAGCGATCGCAACCTTCAAGGCGATGACAACTAACCAGGGCGCATTTTTGCTAACGACAACCTTAGGCAAGCTAGCGATGATCGGGCTGGCGGCGCAAGCGCTGACCTTGACGGGAAGGATTAAGGGTTGGGCAGTAGGCTGCATCCTGACAGGCGCGGTGTTATTCCTATTGTTCTGGGACTTGGACAACTGGATGACAATCGGAAGCCTGTTGATGCTGGCGGGTTTTGTTCCGGTCCGGCGTGCTCTGCTGAGCGAACAAGCGTGATTGCGTCAGCCTTCACACTTCTAGCATGTGCTTTTGACCACGCCGGCTGACCAGCGATTTACGTCAGCGCGCAGTGGACTGAACAGCTTTCGGCGCCTCGAGAGAGATCATTCGAAACGCAACCGCGGCGCTTGCCACAGACAGGGCTGCACAAATCAACATCACCAAGCGAAATCCAAAAACGAACGCCTGCGCAACATGATCCTGCACCTTCGCGGCTGTTTCTGTGTCGAGCGTGGAGGGTACCCGTAGATCTCCCAACTGCGCGACCCTCGATCGAAGGTAGTCCATCAGGTCAGCAGGCAAACGAAGGTCCAGAACAGATGTCTGCAGCTTGTGGCCGAATGCTTGCACCATCACTGCGCCCAGCACCGCTATCGCGAGCACGCCAGCCACGCGCGCAACAGTATTGTTGATCCCTGATGCAGTCCCGGCGCGGTCCTGCTCAACCGAGCTCATGACGACGGTTGTCAGCGGCGCCACGCTGATGGTCATACCCAAACCCAGTACCACGAAAGCCGGAAAAAACGTCGTCCAGTAAGTGCCGCCAATCGAGGGCACCGCGAACAGTGCGAATCCGAGCGCCGCAGTCAGCGGGCCGATAATCAGCGGAGTTCTCGGACCGTAGCGTGCGACGAGTCCGCCCGCCCAGCGTGAGAGCAAGAACATGATCAGAATGAAGGGCAGCGATGCGGCGCCGGTGGCAGTGGCCGAATACTTATGTACCTGGATCAGGTTGAGTGGAAACAGGAAGAAAAAGATTCCCAACGCGGAATACAACAACAGCGTCAGGAGATTTGCGCCGCTGAAATTGCGCGATGCGAACAACGACAACGGCATCATGGGGGACGGAACACGCCGTTCCACCCACAGAAATAGAGCCAGACAACTAGCTCCGATGATCAGGCTGCCGATAACGAGGGGATGGCCCCAACCTAGCGAGGCCGACTGAACGAACCCAAATACCAGCCCTGCCAAACTAACGATGGCGAGCAGCGCTCCCAGCCAGTCGACCTTTCGTGCACCTGCGCTGCGCGACTCCGGAACGTGCACCAGGGAAATAGCAAATACTGCGATCGCGAGCGGGACATTGAGGAAGAAGGCCCACCTCCAGGAGGCATGTTCAATCAGCCATCCTCCGAGGACCGGTCCCATCGCCGTGGTGATCGCCGTAAACCCCGACCACGTTCCGATCGCCTGACCGCGCGACTTTTCATCGAATGCTGCACTGATAATCGCCAGGCTACTTGGAACCATCGCCGCAGCGCCGATTCCCTGTATCGAGCGGGCGATGATCAGTTGCGAGATGCTGGTAGAGAGACCGCAGCCGATCGATGCCACGGTGAACAGTCCCGTTCCCAGCAGAAAGATAAGGCGCCGGCCAAGAGAGTCGCCGATGGTGCCGCCGACCAGGATCAGTGCGGAAAGAAATAGCCCATAGGACTCGACCACCCACTGCATGTCGCCGACCGTCGCATGAAAGGTCGATTGCAGCGCCGGCAGTGCGACATTGACGACGGTTCCGTCGATGAACGCCATGCTCGAGCCGAGAATCGCCGCCGCCAAAATCCAGGGGCCAGACCCTCCGGCTTCCGCACAGTCTCCAGATCGCAGGACCGCTTCATCGCATGGCTGTTTCATTCCCGATGTGGATGCGACTGAACGCTGATAAGCTCCATTTCGATTTCTCGCCGGCCGTTCACGCACTCACACGTTTGGCACGCGTGCGCATGATGAGTACTACATTACGTGCGAAAACCTTCATCGGCAGGACGCCAGGGCAACCTCCCAGCGTGTTTTGCTGGATTGCGAGAATCCGGACCTCGTTTCGGACTGTAGGTCGGCGCCTTGAGGCCTAGTGACAACACTCGGACAGAGGCCAAAATGTTGCGAACACGCAAAGCACCGAATCACATGCTAGCGCCATCCATTACTTGCAGGTGGCATCTCTCTGACATCGGGGCCGGGAAGAATTCTGCGACCGTACGAAGAGGACATCAAGAATCCAACCAGATCAATTGGCGTCTAACGTGCTGTTAGATGCCTTCGCATCCCGAACACCTATACTTACCTGTACGTAATCAGCAAGGAGCAGCCTTATGAAGAAGCACGAAACATCGACTCAAGAACTGCGCCGCAGGCAGGACAGCCCGCTGGCTACCCGAACCGACTTGACGCCGGCCGCAGTCAAGGACATTACTGCAGCCATGAACGGAATCTTGGCGGATGTTTTTTCGCTCTACCTGAAGACCAAGAACTTCCACTGGCATATGAGCGGTCCGCATTTTCGCGACTACCATCTGCTGCTCGATGAACAGGCCGATCAAATTTTTGCCATGGCCGATCCCATCGCTGAGCGCGTCCGCAAATTGGGCGGCGGCACCATACGCTCGATTGGGGACATCAGCCGCAGGCAGCGCGTCGTTGATAACGACGCTGAGTATGTCGAGCCGAATGACATGCTGGGGGAATTACTGGACGACAATCAGGGCCTGACCTCCCGTCTGAGAGCAGCCCACGACGTGTGCGACGAGCACAATGACGTCGCCACAACAAGTCTTATCGAGGTCTGGATCGACGAAACAGAACGGCGAACCTGGTTCCTGTTCGAGGCCAGCCGACGCGGGGATTCGACCGGACACTGAGAACTCTACCGCCGACGCGGGCAACCGGAATTACCGAATGCCAGAGGTTGTTTAAATCGCCTCTGGCCTTTTTGTTAGGGAGGAGCGGAGGTTCGAACCACATCTGCAGGTCGGAAAGTCGCGTTTCTGAAGTCAGCAACTTATCGAAAATAGATTGGCGGAAGCGTGTGCGAGTCGAACGCACCATTGACATCGAAGATGCCAATCGCCGGTTTTGAAGACCGGGAGAGTCACCGGACCCCCTTCGCTTCCGCGGGAAAAACTTTAGCTTGGGTTGCCGCACGATCCGCAGATAAGGACGGGGCGCCTTCCACCCGTCAGGATAGATCTTCTTCGCCTCTTCGTCGGAAACCGAGCCCGCAATGATCACGTCATCTCCGTGCTTCCAGTTTACCGGTGTCGCGACCTTGTGCTTGGCCGTCAGTTGCAAAGAATCGATGACCCGCAAGACCTCATCGAAGTTTCGCCCGGTCGTCATCGGGTACACGATGATGAGCTTGATTTTCTTGTCCGGCCCCACAACGAAAACGTTGCGCACCGTCATATTGTCGGCTGCAGTCCGTCCGCTACAGTTATCACCCGCGGTAGCCGGAAGCATCCCGTAGAGTTGCGCGACCTTCAACTCGGTATCGCCGATCATGGGATAGTTCGGCTCATGGCCCTGCGTCTCCCGAATGTCGTCTGACCAGCGTTTGTGATCGTCAATCGGATCCACGCTCAGGCCGATGACCTTGACGTTGCGGCGCTCGAAATCCGGCTTCAGCTTCGCCATGTATCCCAACTCGGTGGTACACACGGGAGTGAAATCTTTCGGATGCGAAAACAGAATTCCCCAGGAATCGCCGAGCCACTCATGAAAGCGGATGGGGCCCTGTGTGGTCTCGGCATGAAAGTCGGGTGCGGTATCGCCAATCTGTAGTGCCATTAATTCTCCTTTCGAAAAGCCGCTGTCGATTCTATGCAGTCGCCAGCGCGACAGCAATGGCCAAGCGCGCTTGCACCCGTAATGTCGCCCGGCCTGTGCCCAACTGCCCGTTTTACGGCGTGATTAGCGCATCTACGAGGAGGTCTCGCTCATCTCTGTCAGATGTTGGCCGAAGTTCAATCCCATTCGGAGCCTGACTGCGATGCCTGTTCGCGAATTCCCTTTCATCCATGTCGATGTGTTTACTTCTGTGCCTCTAGAAGGAAATCAGCTCGCGGTATTTCCTGACGCTCGCGGTCTGAGCGACCCTGAGTTGCAGAAGCTGGCTAAGGAGATGAACCTTTCTGAAACCACGTTCATCTTTCCGCGCGACGCGGAAACCGAAGCGCGCGAGGGAGTGCGGGTGCGAATCTTCACCGTTCAGGAAGAGCTGCCGTTTGCGGGACATCCCACGCTGGGCACCGCGTGGTATTTGAAGCAGCAGCGTCCCGAGCAATCCGAGATTATTCTTCATCTAAATATCGGGCGGGTCCCAATCCGTTTTGAAACCCGGGATGGGCAGCTCTTCGGTGAAATGCGCCAGACGGACCCGCAGTTCGGTGAAACTCATCAGCACTCTCGGGTGGCACAGGCCCTCGGTATCCCGGTCGCGGAGCTGGACGAAAATCTTCCCATCCAAACCGTCTCTACCGGCATGCCGTTTACCATCGTTGCCCTTCGTGACGCAGTCCACTCTCAGCCGGCCTGAAAGTGAGCTGGCAGCAGATCGCCTCATATCTCGAGAGCGCGCAGCGCTCAGGCTTCTTGTACTTCGTTGCTCGTGATGGCGAGGGCCGCCTGCGCGCGCGCATGATCTTCTACAACGGCGAAGATCCGGCCACCGGTTCCGCTGCCGGTTGCTGTGTTGCCTGGGCGGTGAAGTACGGCGTCCTCGCGTCCGAGCAGCAGGGAGTCATCGAGCAGGGACGCGAAGTCCTCCGGCCCAGCTCGATTTACGTGCGGGCAACCAAGGCCTCGGAGGCGATCACCAATGTTCGCGTCGGGGGTCACGTGGTGCCGGTTATTGATGGCAAAGTTACCTTGTGAATTCTCTGCGGATATCCTGTGCACGGTTAGCAGCCGCATAAACAGCGGCTCGTAACGCCTCCTACTTTTCTCATCGCCACATTGCCGCTGCAGATAAATGTGTGGCCGCACCAGCAGAAGCACGAACCGGAGTTTATGACAGCGGTACTTGTACGCGGTGATTCCTGCGCGTAACATCCGTCTACGCTGTTGTTCCGCCCCGAGCAAACATGCGATGTGCTGACTTGCACCCGAACTCTCCCGGGGGCGGACAGCTTAACTCTCACGAGCTGAGTTACACGGACAGGCCTGATGAAACCGAAGCGCACAATACTCTGCGTCGATGACGATGAACGCTCTCTTTCCATTCGAAAAGTGATGTTGGAGACCCGAGGCTACCGGGTGTTGACCTGTGTGGACCCCGAGCAGGCACTGGAACTGGTGCGCGGCGGAGGCATTGACCTGATCATCGCCGACCTCATGATGCCGAAGATGTCCGGCGCCGAGATGATTGCTCAGGCCAAACAAATTGCGCCCCATCTTCCGACCATTCTTTTTTCCGGTTCGGTCAGTCATTACGTCGAGCAGAGCCCTGCCGACGTATGGCTTCCTAAAGGCGCGTTCGCTCCCGCCGAACTGCTCGAACGCGTGCGCATTGCGCTAATTCGCAAACGCGGTCCCCGACCTTCATCGCATGGTGCTCCATCTAAACGAATAGCTTCATAATGCTGGCCGTTGGGCCAATTCAGAGTTGCGGCGCGGAAACTTTTTTTATTTTTCCTGAAACATAGTTTCTGAGTTGCAGAATTCAGAGAACCGCGATATTCTCCCTGTAATGCGCTGTTTGCGCCGGTACTAACCCGCCACTGTAGCCCATTTTTTCAGTGCTTCGCCTGGGGACTCTAAGGCAAATCCCTCGCTAAACTAAGCCCAATCTCAGATATCTCCAGAGTAGATGCGTCCGTAGTCTGAACTTAATTGAACGGACGGCCAAAGCGCCGCCTTCACCCAGCCTTCATCCTTTAGGAGATAACGTTTTGAAGATCTTTTCGATTGCGGCCGTAGTCTGTGCATTGACGACCCTCTCCCTTGCCGGGGTGACCGTCTCGTCGCCTACGTCCAACAGCCAAAATCAATCCTCGGTTCACTTTGTTGCCTCCGCTACCGGAAACGCTCCCATCACGACCATGATGATCTACTCTGACAGTCAGAGCATTTACAAGATCTCCAACTCTAAATTAGACACTTCCCTCAATCTCGCCGATGGCAAACACTACATCGTCGTTCAAGCGTGGGATAGCAACGGCCTCGTTTACAAGGCAAACGGCTTCTATATCT
This sequence comes from uncultured Acidobacteriaceae bacterium, assembly GCA_963758835.1. Classification (GTDB taxonomy): domain Bacteria; phylum Acidobacteriota; class Terriglobia; order Terriglobales; family Acidobacteriaceae; genus CAVVDY01. The sequence continues at coordinate 164,802 of CAVWWZ010000012.1, forward strand.
CAGTCAGCGGCGGCAATAATAATAATGCCCAGTATCAGATGATTCAGTCGATGTCGGGCTGGGAGTCGTGTGGCGCATGCGCCGGTCCGGGAGGCCATGGCCCCGACACACCTCGCTACATGCACCAATTCATTCAAACACCTTCTATATCAGGAAAATCAAGCGAGTACTGGATTGGACCGAAGGTCGGCTATTCGGGAGCTCTGTGGTGGAAGCAGCTTGGAGCCAACCCCAATGCCTCCCACTTTATCTACGATCTCTATTTTTACGTGAAGGATCCCAATGCCCCGCAGGCGCTTGAGTTTGACATGAACCAGTCGGTAGGGAACCGCAAATTTATCTTCGGCACCCAATGCGACATCAAAGACCATCACGATTGGGACGTTTGGGACACCGCCAACTCACGCTGGATTAAGACCGGCATCGCCTGCTCCGCTCCGCCTGCTTACACCTGGAACCACCTGGTGCTGGAGTTTTCTCGCAGCAGCAATCAAGCCACCTTCGTATCTGTCACGCTGAACGGCAACAAGAGCTACATCAACCGAACCTTCAACACTTTCGGAGTTAATGCTTCCGAGTTGAACACTGCCGTACAGTTGGATGGCAACGTAAACAGCACTCCATATTCCATGTGGGTCGACAAGATGCAGGTCACAGCCTGGTAGAACCGGCTGGGCAGCAGTCAAGCAAGAAGGGGCATGAGAATGCCCCTTTGCTTTTGCTCACTGAATGAGAGGTCGTGCGGTCCTGGCTTAGTTTAGGACGCGAGTTGAACAACCTTCATCAACCCGGGGGAGGATCGAAAATAGTACAGAACAACGCCGTTTGGACGAACCCGTGTCACTGGTCTGCGCATCAGGTGCGCTCGATTATTACTTCGTTCCTTTAGCCGACTTCTTCCGCTCCGCCCAGCGCTTCTTCATCATCTCTGAAATACGCTTGCGAGCCGCAGGACTCATGTGCCGGCGCCCAGTTGCAGCCTTGGCTTTGTTTCCCGATCCCGCAGGACGGCCCGGTCCGCGCCTGCCACCCGAACCAAGACCTTGCAAAGCTTCGATAGCGGCGTCCAGTCGCGCTCGTTCTCTCTTCAAATCCGCCAATACGTTCTGTAGATCCATATTCACCTTGTCCTTTAGTTAGTTGAATTAGGGAGGACTCTATCCCAAACGGTAACAGATGCAGCCACCTGAATCCAGCAGCTTTTTGTAATGATCATGTCTTCAATAACTATTTGAAACCCTCAGTCAGCTTGATTGTGTGTGTCGCACTGCCATGAAATTCTTCTAAACTGGCTTTCACCCGTTCACTTTGATCTATCGGAGGCGCGAATTGCCAGAGCTCTCCAACTATCACATGAGTAGCCAGCAGTTTCGGGAATATGGATATGCACTGATCGATTGGATCAGCAGCTACTATGAATCAGTCGAGAAATTCCCGGTACTGTCCCGGGTTGAGCCGGGTGCCGTCAGGCGCATGTTGCCTGCCGGGCCTCCCCATAAGCCCGAGCCTTTCGAGCAGATGCTTCGTGACGTGGAGCAGATCATCCTACCCGGAATAACTCACTGGCAGTCGCCGAATTTCTTTGCCTATTTTCCTGCGAATTCTTCCGGACCGGCCATTCTTGGAGACTTGCTCTCTTCCGCCCTGGGTGTGCAGGGAATGCTATGGGCTACCAGCCCCGCCTGTACCGAACTGGAAACTCACGTGCTCGATTGGCTGGTTTCCATGTTGGGATTGCCCGAAAAGTTCCTCTCCACCTCCACTGGAGGAGGCGTCATACAGGACACAGCTTCGAGCGCAACCCTGTGCGCCATGATCGCTGCTCGCGAGAGGTCGACCGCTTATCAAAGTAATCGCACCGGATGTGACGGCAAGCTGGTTGCCTATACCTCCAGCCAGGCGCACTCTTCCATCGAAAAAGCTGCCATGATCGCCGGCATTGGCCGCGACAATGTCAGACTGATCGCCGTCGATGATCGGTTTGCCATGGATCCCAATGCGCTCGCCCAGGCTATCCGCCAGGACCAGGACGCGGGACGGGTGCCGTTTTTTGTCTGCGCAACTGTGGGCACCACTTCCTCCCATGCCATGGACCCTCTGCCTCAGATTGCCGCGCTCTGCCGCAGCACGGTCTGTGGTTTCACGTGGATGCAGCCATGGCCGGCACCGCGGCCCTCTGCCCCGAATTCCGCCACCTGCAGGCCGGCATCGAGAATGCAGATAGCTATTGCTTCAATCCTCATAAGTGGATGTTCACCAATTTCGATTGCGACTGCTTCTTTGTCGCCGATCGCGCAGCTCTCATCCGCAGCCTCAGCATCCTGCCCGAGTACTTACGCAACCAGGCCACGGAATCGGGAGCGGTGTTCGACTACCGCGACTGGCAAGTTCCGCTGGGACGGCGTTTCCGCTCGCTGAAGCTATGGTTTGTTATTCGTCATTACGGAGTGGAGGGACTGCAGCACCACATCCGCAATCACGTACAGCTCGCGCAGCAGTTGCGAACCTGGGTGGAGAGCGATGATCGTTTCGAGGTTGTGGTGCCCGCCCCGTTGAATCTGATTTGCTTTCGCTACCGCGGCAGTGATGAACAGAATCAACGCCTGATGGACGCCTTGAACGCCAGCGGCGATCTGTACCTGACGCACACGCGACTGGCCGACCGGTTCGTGCTGCGCTTCTGCGTAGGTCAAACCAACACTGAGGCGCGTCACGTAGAGCGTGCTTGGCAGCGCATACAACAAGAAGCCGACAAGCTGTAAAGGGTGTGAACAAAACAGATTTTGAAGGGGCGCATCTTTTGAAAGGCCGCAACTTTTGAAGGGGCACAGCTTTAGCCGCCGAGGGAGCAAATTCCATGACCTCGGGCAATTTTGGAATAGCCTCTAGTCACTCGCTGTTACCCGGCCGAGATACGCTAAACTACGGCTCGAAGGAGTTCCATTGCATCCCAGGGTAGTTGCCCTCACTGGCACGTTCAAAGGCGAGAGCTACCGGCTCACCGGCGTAAAGCTTACGCTCGGCCGCGACACCTCTAATAGTGTACAGATCGGGGATGCCACCGTCTCCAAGAAGCACTGCGCCATCGAGGCCAGCCACGACAGCTTCGAACTGGTTGACCTCGATAGCCACAACGGCACTTTCGTCAACGGCATTCCGGTGAAGCGCCGGGCGCTGGTCCACGGAGACATCATTCGTTTGGGTAACAGCGAGTTGCTGTTTCTCACCCGCGAAGAGACCCAGGACGAAGCCGTGGCCGTGCAATACAGCGACGACATTACCCAGGACGCGCTCAAAACTGTGCAGATCACGATCGGACCGCGAGTCGTCGCCCTCTGGTTTCGACGTCGGCCGCATGGCGCGAGACCTGAATGCACTCTTCAAAATTGCCAACACCATCAACTCCATTCGTGATCCCGGCCACTTGCAGACCAAGCTTCTGGAGCTGATCTTCGAAGTAGTACCGGCGGAAACCGGCGCCATTTTGCTGATGAGCCAGGTGGACGACGAGCCCCGGGCCGCGCATACCTATGAGCGCCGTGCCGGGACTGGCCCCCCTGAAGATTCGCAAGAGTGTGATTCATCGTGCTCTGTGGGAGCGGGCTTCGGTCTTCACCGAATCCTCTTCCGATGTCGCCGCTGCCGAGAACATCATGTGCGTGCCGCTCATCGGAGTGCAGAACACCATCGGTGTCATCTATCTGGCGTCGACGCGGACTGCAGGCGCAATTCGCCGAAGACCACGTGCAGTTCTTGAATTCTGCCGCTGGTATTGCTGCGGTCACGCTGGAAAATGTGCTCAGCCTGGAGTCCTTGAAGGCGGAAAACCGCAGGCTGCGCGAGGTGCTTGAGCCATCGGACGACCATCATCGGCGAGAGCAAGACCATGCGCCGCCTCAACGCCTTCATCGAGAAGGTGGCCAAAGGAGACTCGACTGTTCTCATTCGCGGCGAGAGCGGCACCGGCAAAGAACTGGTCGCGCGGGCCATTCATGCCGGCAGCGCGCGTTGCGGAAAAGCCATTCGTCGCCATCAACTGCGCCGCCATTCCCGAGACTCTGCTGGAAAGCGAGCTCTTCGGCAACGAGAAAGGCGCCTTCACCGGGGCAGTCTTCAAGAAAGGCAAGCTTGAGGCGGCTGAAGACGGTACTGTCTTTCTCGACGAGATCGGAGAGCTGGCGCCGCTGCTTCAGGCCAAGCTGCTGCGCGTCTTGCAGCAGAGGGAATTCGATCGCCTCGGCGGCACTCGGCCCATCAAGTTCCAGGCTCGCGTGCTTACCGCCACCAATAAAAATCTGGAGCAGGCGATCAAGGCTAGGCGAGTTCCGCCAGGACCTCTTCTATCGTCTCAACGTGGTGTCTACTACCTTGCCGCCATTGCGCGAGCATCGCGAAGACATTCCTCTGCTCGCCATTTATTTCGCCACCAAGTACGCCGAGAAATCGGAGCGCCCTTTCAAAGGGATCTCTACCGAAGCGCGCGCAATTCTGATGTGCCTATGACTGGCCGGGGAACGTTCGCGAGCTGGAGAACGCCATCGAGCACGCCATTGTCATGGGAAGCGTGGACGAGATCCTTCCCGAGGACCTGCCGGAGACGCTGCTGGAAAAGCAGTCCGTGCAGGTGAGTTCAGGAAAATACCATCACGAGATCAACGAGCTGAAGAAGCGCCTGATCATCGATGCCGTGACCCAGTCCAAGGGAAGCTATATCGACGCAGCCAAGCTTCTGGGCGTCCATCCCAATTATCTGCACCGCCTCATCCGCAACCTTGAAATCAAAGACGTGCTGCGAGCCGTGGAAGACGACAGCTAAGAGGAATCGTCCTGGCCTTGAAGGGGCACGGATCCACAGGCTGCTGAAAAGTCGAATTTCGGGTAGAGCTGGCCTTCGGGCCAGCGTCTGTGCCATAGAAAATACGTCTGGGCTTCAGCCCCTGCGGATACTTCTAATCGACTTTTTCAGCAGCCTGTTCGGTGCCCATCAGCTCTTCATCGCTTGTTTGCATCCTGTGCGAGCGATCCGCAGCAGGCGGAGAGCGCAGTCGAAGTCCCGTAGGGCCGGCAGAAGGTGGTTGTGAGTGCAATCGATGTTGCGCCAACTATTGCGACTCGTGGTTTCCGAGTAGCTGAGTAATCGAAAGTCTCCGTAACCGTGAATTCACTGGCATTTGACTCGACCTTAACCAACCGGGGAGGTGCGTGGAGATAAGGTTTTTGCCGAGGACGAAATTGCCTATGTCTCCCCAGCCTCTCGATTCCGGAAAATGGCGCGCTACTGTAGCCAGCGTGCTGACGTTGTTAACTTCCACGATGCCGATGACTGCCCAGACGGCTCCAGCCCGTCCGCACCAGCCATCGACGAAGACGCCCATCCAGCATGTCATCGTGATTGTGGGGGAGAACCGGTCATTCGACCATCTCTTTGCCACTTATCAGCCGAAGCCGGGCAATACGGTGAACAATCTGCTCTCCCAAGGGATCATCAATGCGGACGGAACACCGGGTCCGAAGTTTTCCCGTGGCGCAACAGTATTCCGCTGACGTCACGGGCAGCAAGGTGTTCGAGTTGAGCCCCACCAAGGGAAAGAAAGCTTACGGCGTACTGCCGCCGCCGCTGAATGGCGGACCGACCGACGTTTGCAAAGACAATGGAATCTGCAGCCATGACGATGCCACATCGTCGGAGAACGGGTTGTCGAGCTTTCCGATTGACTACTATCAGTTCATGTTGACGGGAGGAACCGGACTGACCGGCCCGGTCCCTGACAGCCGCATCACCGGCGTAACCAGCACGCCGCCTTACTCGGTTCTTCCGGGAGGTCCCTTCCAGTACACCAACGGCAAGTCGTTCACTGACGACTCGTACGCGAACAGTCCGGTGCACCGCTTCTTCCAGATGTGGCAGCAAGAGGACTGTAACTCCAGCTATGCAACTTCGACGAATCCCAGCGGCTGCCTGGCCGATTACTTTGCCTGGACCGAGTTGACCGTCGGGTCCAACAACAACGGTAAGGTTCACCCTGCAGCGATTAACCCTTCAGCGTTGTTCTGCACGTTTTACCAGCCCGGCTGCCCCAGTACAGGTGAGGGTTCGACGGCTATGGGCTTCTACAACATGCAGCAGGGAGACGCAGCGTATACCAAGTACCTGGCCGATACCTATGCCATGAGCGATAACTACCACCAGCCAGCCATGGGTGGAACCGGCCTGGACGAAATCATGCTGTTCTTCGGCGATGCGATCTGGTTCAGCGACGGGAACGGCAACCCTCTGGTTCCTCCGCAGAACCAAATGATCTGGGCGGGCGGTCCCGTACAAGAAATTGAGAATCCAAATCCGCAGCCGGGAAGCAATAATTTCTGGATACAGGACGGCTACGGTGGATTCGGCAACTATGGGAACTCGGTGGGAGTATACGGAGGCGGCAGCTATGTAAACTGCTCGGACCTGTCGCAACCGGGTGTGAACCAGATCGTGTCGTATCTGGGCTCGCTGACTCCGGCGATTCAACCGAATTGCGATTCCGGACACTACTACCTGGTGAACAACTACAACCCCGGATATTTTGGCGATGGCAGTGATGCCTACAACGACCACAATTCCCACAACACGCCGTTTACGATTCCCCCAACGACCCAGGCCAGCATCGGCGATGTCTTATTGGCCGGCAACGTTTCCTGGAAGACCTACAACGACCAGTGGAACTCGTATCTGACCGACAAGTATCAGCAGAACTACGGCAAGGTTGGTCCGCAGAGCGACCAGTACTGCAACATCTGTAACGGATTCCAGTACCAGAAGCAGATCATGACCAATGACGCCGTGCGCACGGCGCATTTTGCGGATACGACCGACCTTTACAACGACATCCAAAACGGCCAGTTGCCTGCGGTGTCGTTCGTGAAGCCCAGCGGTTGGGCCGATGGTCATCCAGCCTCTTCGAAATGGGACATCTACGAAGGGTTCGTGACCAAGATCGTGGACATGGTGAAGGCAAACCCGGATCTGTGGGCCAGCACAGCGATCTTCGTCACCGCGGACGAAGGCGGCGGCTACTACGACTCAGGTTACGTGCAACCTCTGGATTTCTTCGGGGATGGCACGCGCATTCCCTTGATCGTAGTCTCCCCGTACACCAAGCCGGGGTTCATTTCTCATAACTATGCGGACCACGTCTCGATTCTGAAGTTCATCGAGTACAACTGGGGCCTGCCGCCGATCAGCGGCCGCAGCCGTGATAATCTGCCGAACCCAACTCCGAACAATGCCAGTCCGTACGTGCCGGGGAACATTCCGGCGATTAGCGACCTGACTGACCTATTCAGCTTTAACTGAGCGGGCAACCGCAATCCAGCCACAACGCCGGCCTTCGCAGGGTCGGCGTTGCAATTTCTGACAGACAAAAGCCACACTGCATTGCTCATCATCGGTGTCATGAACAGGCGAGAGCGTAAACCGTCTCGAATCTGCTGTGCTACCGGACTCGGAAAGTCCATAGGGCAGCGTGCCCCGCACTCCGCTGCGTTTCAGGCTAGGCCTGTCATACCACGCCCTTCGGGCTCGCGTACGCGCCGCGAGTTCCTACTTCTGCTGGAATGGCACCCACGCTCCAACATCGGCGATATCGACGCGCAGTGTGCATTCTTTCGGCCCGGTATGCTCCCAGGTGACGTTGAACTTCGACTCCGGAGACGTCAGCGTCCCAACCTGCATCGGAGCGCGCACCAGGTCCATGGCCTGATCGTAGGCAGCCGACGTATTGGTGTTCTTGGAGACCACCAGCGTCCACTCCTTCTTGTTGGGAATGAGATACATCGTGTACGCGCCTATTGGGACGCTCGTTCCAGCGATAGTCAGCGGCGAGTTCGTAAACAATGTGAGCGGTTGTTTACCCGGCTCCCACACTTTGCCGTAGGGCACCTGGTGTCCCAGAAAATTGTCCTTGTCCTTCTTCCCAAGTGTCAACAGTTGATATTGCACGGCGAGTTGTTGCTGGTCGCTGAAGTCGCAGGTCGCTGTCACCGATTCAGGATTGGTAGAGGTGGAATTCTGCCCAAAGGCGAAACAGGAACTCGAAAGAAATATAAGAGCCAGAACGAAAGTGCGCATTGCGTAAACCTCCCGATATTGAGTCTGCCAGTTGAATAATAGATCTCCTAGCTACGCGCTGGCGATGACTATCGTACATCGTAGTCAGGCGAAGAGACACAGTTTTGATAACGTAGAACCATGGCAGATTCCGACACCTTTGCTCTTCGTCCTAGAAAGCTTGGATATGTAATCGTCGGAGCCGTGCTGCTGTATCTGGGAGTCACAGGCATTCGCAATGCCCGCATCGATGCCCTGGGTCACGCTGCGATGGATGCCAAGGCCGACCCGGCAATCGTGAGCAAGCTGGCCAGCTACCGCGGCGCGCGTTCCGCCGAGCTGCTGCTCGTGGTAGCCACCGCCGCTCCGGCACAGCAGAATCGCATCGCCGCCATCCACGCCCTGGTCGATCGCAAAGCCGCACCGCTTGTCTCGCAGCTCTCAGAAATGCTGTTGCCGCAGGAATCTCTGGCCGTGCGCCAGGCAGTCGCTCGCGCGCTTTACACCAACGGCTGCTCGCCCGAGTGCATCAAGAATGTCCTCTACTTCGACGAACGCATGGCTGATGGCGCCCGTCCAGCCGAAGAGGTGCAGGCCGACCCGTCCCGAACCTTGTCGTTGCCGGAACAGGAACTGCAGAGCTTGCTCGACGAAGTCCTGAAGAGAAACAAGGCTGCCCTCGGACTCGTGCTTGGCAAGGTTTACGGATTGTCGACCGAGTTCCCCTCGTCCTTTGCCATCCAGATTGTCGAGCGCCTCGAGGTCAAGGAAGCCTGCCCTGCCCTCGTCCATACCTATCTCAACGTCAACGAGCAGGTGCGAAACTCGCCCGAGTATCAGGAGGTCTCGCAAGCCCTGAAAATCCTTCAGTGCTCCGCCCAGCCTCAGCACTGAAGGGGCGCTTTAGCTGCGCCGTCACAAGTCCTTCCGTCTTACCCTCGCGCGCCCTTTCCAATTTTGTCATCACGAGCGAAGCGAGGGATCTGCTCTCCTTTCCCACCTAACATCTTTTGCGGTGCTACCCAACTACTCCCGCGTACAATGCTGCCCCATGAGACCATTCCTCACAGCGGTCCTGCTCTGTCTCTCCGCATCAGGGTTAGCCCAGCCTTCTCCCAAAACCACCTACCTTCGTTGCGGCTCGCTGTATGACGGCAAGGCCGACACCGCCCGTCGCAACGTCACCGTCCGCGTCACCGGCGAAAAAATCGACAGCGTCACCGACAATGCGCCTCCCGCCGGAGCCGACGTCATCGACCTCTCACGCGAAGTCTGCCTCCCCGGTCTCATCGATACTCACACCCACGTCCTGCTTCAGGGAGACATCACCGCCGCGGATTACGATGTACAACTTCTCAAGCAATCCATCGCCTACCGCACCATTCTCGCCACGGTCTCCGCGCGCCGCGCGCTGGACTACGGCTTCACCACCATCCGCGATCTCGAGACCGAAGGCGCCGGATACGCCGATGTGGACTTGCGCAAAGCCATCACCGCCGGCATCATTCCAGGCCCGCGCATGAAGGTCGCCGGCCGCGCCATGGATGTCACCGGATCCTATCCGCTGCTGGGTTATTCCTGGGAGCTGAAGGTGCCCAAGGGAGTGCAGGAGGTCGACGGCGCCGACGCCTGCCGCACGGCCGTGCGCGAGCAGATCTCCAACGGCGTCGACTGGATCAAGGTCTACTCCGACCGCAGCTACTTCGTGCGTCCCGATGGAGTGCTCGACGACGTTCCTACCTTTACCATCGACGAGCTGCGCGCCGTCGTCGACGAGGCGCATCGCGAGCGGCACAAGGTGGCATCGCATGCTGCGGCGCTGAACGGCGTCCACAATTCGGTCGAAGCCGGCGTGAACTCCATCGAGCACGGCATGTATATCGCCGACGCCGACCTCACCACCATGGTTGCGAAAGGCATTTACTATGTGCCGACGCTGTTTGTCGGCGAATACGTCGCCCAGGGCCGCGCCGCCGAGGGAGCCAAGGTCTGGGTCGATATGATCAAGATCCACGAAGACACCTTCCGCCGCGCCTTGAAAGCAGGCGTGAAGATCGCCTTCGGCACCGACGCCGGTGGTTTCGACTGGAAGATTGATCCCGCGAAAGAGTTTGCCATCATGGTCAAGTACGGCATGTCGCCGGCGCAGGCCTTGCACTCCGCCAACATGTCGGCTGCCGAACTACTCGGCATGCAGGACGAGGTCGGATCAATCGAGCCCGGCAAGTTCGCCGACATCGTCGCCGTCTCCGCCGATCCTCTCCAGGACATTCAGCAACTGGAGAAGGTCGATTTCGTAATGAAGGGAGGCACGGTCTATCGCCACGGCCAGCCCTAGGCGCGAACTTGGTACGACAGGAATGTGCGCCAGCCGCGGCACGACGAAAGATGAAAGCCCAAACATCTATCGTCTTTGCCAAACTCTTGATCGAGCCGCGACGCTGGAACCACCTATACGTCCGTCCCGCAGGGACAGCAGATCTTAGCCCAGCGTTTCAACGCTGGGTGGGCTTGAATAAAAAATATCCAGAGTCCGCTTCAGCGGACGACACTGCTGCGGTAGCGTCTGAGAAACCCTAAACGTCTGCTATCGCCATCAACTCATAATCCTGAGCGAAGCGAAGGATCTGCTTTCCCCTTCCTGCCAACAAGTTCGGCCATGCGAAATTCCCTTATGGTGGAAGCACCACGCTTTAGCGTGATGAACTGAACGTCACCCCGTTACCGGCTTTAGCCGCGGCACCCCATGAACCATCCCGCGTGCCTCCCCCTTCCGCAAAACCTCCGCAATCGTGACCTACGTCACAGACCTCATGTTCTTCATTCGCAACAATGAAAACTAGGGACACTCATCCATGAAGCTCAAGATTTTCGCCATCATCCTGGCTCTTACCTTGGCGTCCGTCGCGCAAACCGGCTCACAACCCACCACCCCTGCGCAGGACTCGAAGGCGTGTGCTTGCTGCAACCATGACAAGGCCCAGACCGGCTCAAACGCTGACTGTTGCAAAGAAGGTAAATGCCCAATGATGTCTGGCAGCCACTCGGGCATGAAATGTCCGATGATGGCCAAGAACCAAAAAAAGGCTGACGGAAAGATGTGCTGTTCGTCCAATAAATGCCCCATGCACGCCAAGGGCGGCAACGCCGGCTGCTGCTGCGGCAACACGGACGAACATCACGAGGGGATGTAACAGCCCCCTACCGGTTCGGGAGTAAACTAACAACAATGTTTTCACCACACATAGCACGGCTCCGCAACACCATCATCCTGGTGCTCGCCGTGTTGGTGTGGTCTGACGCCGCACTCGCCAGCTTCGTGTGCCCCTATATGTCGGGTGGCGAACATGGAATGCCCGTCGCGGGCGATTCTAAGGCTGGCGCCGAAGGCGCGGCGATGCCGTGCTGCCCGGTCAAGCACGAGACCTCGATGCAGTGCGAAGCCAGCATGATGGAATGCTGTGCCTGGCACCATCGCGAGAACGATGTCTCGGCGATTCTGTTCATCTCTGACCAGCCAAAGCCGAAGCAGCTTGCCGCTGTACTTCCGGCGGCCATTGCCGCTGCGCCAAGCCTGATCGCGCAGGCGCATGTTCCCGGATTGGCCGACGATCTCCCCTATCTCAAACCTGTCACTCAGAAGAAAACCGACCTCAGGATATAGAGCGCGCTCAGCAAAGTACTGCGGCGGATTACCTCCGCTGCTCGCGCAGACTCGCGGAGCCTCGCTCCGCGCACTAACAACATCTTGAGGAAATGAAATGAAATCGAAATTGCAAGCCGTATTCTGCATGGTCGCCCTCACGCTGACCGTAGCTGCCACCACCTTCACCTTCGCATCCACCCAGAGCCAGAACGTTTGCTCCTCCTGCTCACAATGCGCAGGAGCCGACTGCTGTGCCAAAGCTCAGAGCTGCTGCAGCGATTGCCAGTCGTGCTGCGACGGCGCCGGGTGCTGCTGAAACCAGCCAAACATAACCCGAGTTGAACAGCCCCCGGATCCGCAAGGGTCCGGGGTTTTTATCTGCGCGCTCCTAAGCTGCTTGTTGGTTCAGTAAGGGCAACATCCCCGCGACGCCTTGCTTCTTATCTGTGTTCGTACAAGCCACCGTCAATCAAGCCGTAGGGCAAAGGGAGATTTCGAGTTATGAATAAGTTGTTAGTAGCAGCGACCGCATTGTTATTTACAGCGTCAATGTCGGCGTGGGCTCAGTCAGGATCCTCAGGATCGTCGGGCAGCCAGTCGACGCCGAGTACCGACCAGAGTGGAAGCACCGCCGGCCAGAGCGGATCCGCCAGTGACCAGTCCACCATGGGCAGCGGCTCTACCGGTGGCCAGTCCACCGCGGGCATGGGTCCCGCGACGGATCAGTCCGCCACCAGCGGGCAGTCCGGCACCTCTGGTCAGACGGATCAGAACGGCCAGACCACCGGCAAACATCACAAGAAGCACAAGAGCGGCACCAACGGAAGCAACAGCGGTGACTCAACTAACCCCTATGGTGCCACCGGCAGCGGCAACACCACTGGAACCACCGCCAACCCGGACCCACATCTCTAATCGTGGGCGCCGGAATGAACCCGTGCCGGGCAGCGTGACGTAGCCGGTTAGCCTGGCTTTATTGGAAAGATGACAAGAGCGATGTTCGGGGCTCGAACATCGCTCTTGGTTTTGCTTCAGAGTTCGTCCCCGGCACTTTCGCCGCTTGGGGGAGGGCTTCACTCAGTAACAACTTTGAGGTTAGTGTGAAACCAGAATTGCGCCCGGGTTTCACATTTCTTGCAACAAAATGCCCGGCCTTCGTGCGCCCGGCTTGTTCCCTTTAGGAATTGGGAGTGGCACCACAGGCATACGGCTGTGGAAGTGGCAGCGTCGTTTTTCTGTTGCATGTTGGTTCTCCCGTTGGACGCGAGCATAGGACAACTTTCAGCGGAAGACAATCTCCAAAACCCAAGGTCGCGAATTGGTTATTGCGACTTTTGCCACACCGCCTCGGGGAGGCATTGAGACTGCTGGCAACGTCGAACTTCGGGTAACGGTGAACATTTAGGCTAGTCCTATGCCCTTGCAAATTGGTCAGAGCTTAGAGCGGCGTCACAGCTGTTTTCGCTTCGCGAGAGGAGCTGGATAACCGAGGTGCCGCGCCGGAGGCGCAGCAGGTCTCAGCCCAGCGCTTCAGCGCTGGGTGGCATACGGAAAACTCGGAGTCCCGTAGGGACGCCAGAGGTTTTGACCACAATGTCTTTGACGCAAAAAAGTCACACTCGCTCCGACCGCAGCAAATCCTCAACCGTTTCCCGTCGTCGGATCAGGCGCGCGCGCTTGCCCTTCACCAGCACCTCAGCCGCGCGCGGGCGGGTGTTGTAGTTCGAGGCCAGGGCCATGCCATAGGCTCCGGCGTCGAGCACCGCCAACAGATCGCCTTCCGCGACCTCGGGCAGCTCGCGGCCGCGCGCGAAAAAGTCGGAGCTCTCGCAGATGGGCCCGACCACATCGGCAGTAATGACATGGGTATTCTGAGGAGCTGCTACCGGCACAATTTCATGGTAAGCATCGTACAAAACTGGACGCACCAGGTCATTCATAGCTGCATCGACAATTATGAATAGCTTCTCATTGTTTATTTTCTTGTACACAACTCTCGTAACCAGTATTCCTGCAGGCCCCACGATAGACCTCCCTGGCTCTAGCAGAAGATGAAATCCCTGCCTTTTTAGAGGAGCGCAGACTTCTGAGGCATAGGCCTTCATCTCGCGGCCAAAGTTGTTATGTCCATCTAAGCCATAGTCAATCCCCAGTCCACCCCCGGCGTCGACATAGCGAATGTCATGACCATCGGCTCGCAGCCCGTTCGCGAGCTCCACAACTTTTTCCATGCTTTCGCGAAACGGCGACGCTCGGTAATCTGCGAGCCGATGTGCGCGCTGACTCCGGCGGCTTGCAGATACTTCTGTCCGAGCCGAGCCGGTACAGCTCGCGTGCGTCGCGCAGCGGCACGCCGAACTTGTGCTCGTGCAGGCCGGTGGAGATGTAGGGATGGGTTTGCGCATTCACGTCGGGATTGACCCGCACGGCAAATGCGCCGGCTTGCGCAAGTGGAGCCGCTCGCGCCGCCAGCAGCCGCAGCTCGCTGGCGCTCTCCACGTTGAACAGCAGAATGCCCGAGCGCAGCGCCAGGTCGATTTCGTCCGCCAGCTTGCCGACGCCGGAGAACACGACCTTGCTTCGCCGACTTGCGCGGTCCGCCGCCATCACGCGCTGCAGCTCGCCGCCGGAAACAACGTCGAATCCCGCTCCCAGACCTGGCCAGCAGCTGCAGGATCGACAGATTCGAGTTCGCCTTCACCGAGTAGCAAACGGTGTGTTCGCAGCCGCGAAGGCCCGGTCGAACTGCTCGATAGCGCTGGCGAATCGTCGTCGCCGAATAGACGTAAAGCGGCGTGCCGTAACGCTTCGGCAAGCGCGGCAGACGGCGACGCCTTCGGCGTGCAGCTCGCGACCGGCGCGAGCAATCGCCTCGCCGATTGGTAGATGAAGCCGGGCGGCCGTTCGGGCAGACGGCGAGCTTTCACTTTTTGGGAGCAGGTCCTTTCACTTTGAGGGCGACGATCGTCTGATCGTCGAAGGCCTCGACGCCTTCGGCATGGCTGGACACCGCGGTGAAGATGGCGTCCACCAGTTCTTCGGCGCTGCGCTGCGCATTTTGCGTCGGCGATCTTCTCCAGGCGCTGCGCGGCCGAACATCTCGCCCTTGGAACTGGTCGCATCGAGAATGCCGTCGCTGAAGAAGAGGAAGACATCGCCGCGGCTCGGCCTGCAGGGTCAGCTCGTCGTAGGTCGCGTTGTTGAACAGGCCGATGGGCAGACCGGTCGCCTGAATCTCCTCGAGCTTGCCGTCGCGGCAGATGGATCGGCCGCGGCAGTCCGGAGTTGCCAATCTGCAACGTCTGCTGGTTGTCGTCCCAGATGGCGTAGATCATCGAGACATACTGCCCTTCGATGGGCCGCTCGGAGAGCGACAGGTTGATCGCCTCCAGCATGCCGGCTGCACTGGGCTCTTCGTTGGCATGCGAACGCGCGATGCCGCTGACCAGCGCGGCATAGATCGCCGCCGGCGCGCCTTTGCCGCTGACGTCGCCGACCGCAATGCCGGTCACGCCGTGCCCGCTGTACTTCAGGAAGTCGTAAAGGTCGCCGCCGATCTGGCGGGCCGGCGCGAAGCGCGAGGCCACCTCGGCATTCTTGAACACCGGCAGCTTCTGCGGCAGCAGGCGGAATTGCAACTCGCGCGCCAGCGCCAGGTCCTGCTCCAGCCGCTTCTCCTGGCGGGCGATGCGCTCATACAGCGTCGCATTCTCGATGGCGATGGCCACCTGCGCCGCCATGGTCGTCATGATGCGCACGTGGTCTTCGTTGAAGTAGTTGCGCCGGGTGTGCTCGATGTCGAGCACGCCGATGACCTTGTCTTTGTAGATCAGCGGAATGCACAGCTCGGAGCGCGTCTCAGGATTGGCCTCGATGTAGCGCGGGTCCTTGCTGACGTCGGGCACCAGCACGGCCTGCCCGTGCTGCGCGGCATAACCGACCAGGCCTACGCCCAGCGGGATTTCGTGCTTCAGTTGCACGCTTTCTTTGAAGCGCAGCGAGAAGCGATGCTGCAGCACGCTGCCGCTGGGATCGAGCAGCAGGATGGAGAACATCTGGTAGTCGATGATGCGGGTCAGCAGGTCGGCAATGCGCTTCAGCAACTGATCGACATTCAGGATCGAGGTGAGCTCGCGGCTGATCTCGGTCAGCAGCGTGAGCTGCCGCGCCTGGCGCGCCACCCGCGTATACAGCCGCGCATTCTCGATGCCGACGGCGATGCGCGAGGCGAACAGCGTCAGCAGGCGCTTGTGCTCTTCGGTGAAGGCGTCGGGCTGGGCGGCCTCAACGTCGATCACGCCGATGACTTTGTTCTTGGCGATCAGCGGCACGGCCAGCTCGGAACGCACGCCGGGCGCGGAGTTGATGAAGTTCTCTTCCGCGCGCAACGTCGTTGACCAGCACGGCTTCGCGCCGCTGCACGGCTTGCCCGGTGACGCCCTGCCCGACCTTGATGCGGATGCGCTCGGCGACTTCCGGCGGATGTCCAACCTGGAAGCGGATGCGCAGCTCCTGCGTCTTCTCGTTCAGCAGCAGGATGGCGAAGATCTCGTAATCGATGACCCGCTTCAGCATCTCTGCCACGCGCTGCAGCAGCGTGTTCAGATCGAGCGTGGTGTTGACCGCATCGGCAACTTCCAGCAGGTAGTTGTCGAGGCCGTTCGAGACCAGCGGATTGGGAAGCGGCAGAACTCATGAGCGCCTGTCCATGATAGCAGCGGTAAGAAGGCAGTACAGGCCTCGCGGCTATTGCGCCTACGAGCGTACAGATTCGAGTGCATCGAGCTTTCGGTCGACGTATCTGCATTGGCTGACAGCCTGACAGCCTGGAGACCTGATACCCGTCGCCAATTCGCTGCTTCACTCCTGCGTACAATCATTCCGAGGTACAATGAATCTCGCAGGCAACAAGCTAACCTGGCTGGGCCACGCCACCTTCCGCATTGAAACCACCGACGGCGCGACCGTCTACGTCGATCCGTGGGTGATGAACAATCCCATGTGTCCCGACAGCGAGAAAGACTGTGAAGAAGGCCGACGCGCTCATCTGCACGCACGGCCACGGGACCACATCGGCGACGCGGTGGCGATCGTGAAGCAGCATCAGCCGCAAGATCGTCGGCATCTTCGAGCTCTGCCTGTGGTTGCAGAAGAAAGGCGCCAAGAAGATCTCTCCCATGAACAAGGGAGGCACGCAGACGGTTGCCGGCATCAAGGTCACCATGGTCCACGCCGTGCACTCCTGCGGAATTCAGGAGGACGATGGCAGCATCGTCTATGGCGGCGAGGCCTGCGGCTACGTGCTCGAGCTGCCCGGCGGCGTGAAGCTTTATCACGCGGGCGACACCGCGGTCTTCGGCGACATGCAGATCATTCGCGAGCTGTACGCGCCGGAGATCGCCATGCTGCCCATCGGCGATCACTTCACCATGAGCCCGCGCGAAGCCGCTTACGCCTGCGGACTGCTGAAGCCGAAAGACGTCATCCCCATGCACTTCGGAACATTTCCGCCGCTGATCGGCCGGCCTTCGGAATTGCGAGAAGCTGCTGGGCGCCGGCGGCCCCGAGGTCGTCGAGATGAAGCCAGGACAGACACTGTCAATGATGCAACCGATACTGCACGCATTCACCGATCCTCGCGTCGAGAACTATCTCTACGCCATGCTGCCGGCGCGCGATGCCGTGTTGCAGGAGATGGAGCGCCAGGCGAAGGAACGCGACATTCCCATCGTCGGCCCGGCGGTCGGCCGCCTGTTCTATCAATATGCGCGGCTGATCAACGCGCGAACCGTCTTCGAGATGGGCTCGGCCATTGGCTATTCGACCATCTGGTGGGCGATGGCCGTCGGCGAAGGCGGCAAGGTGCATTACACCGACGGCAGCCGAAAAGAACGCCGAACGAGGCGCGCGGCTATTTCAGCAGGCCGGCGTCGCCGATCGCATCGAAGTGCACATCGGCGACGCGCTCGAGTTGCTCTCGGAGCGCAAGGAGCAGTTCGACATCATCTTCTGCGATGTCGACAAGCACGACTATCCGCGCGCCGTTCAGCATGGCTGCCCCGCGCGTGCGCAAGGGCGGACTGTTCCTCACCGACAACACGCTGTGGAAGGGCAAGCTGGCGTACATGGCCGGAAATCCCGATCTCACGCCCGACCCGACCGATGCAGCCACCAACGCCATCGCTGAGTTGAACCGCATGCTGTACGAGTCGCCCGATTGGTACACGACCATCATTCCGTTGCGGGATGGCGTAACTGTGGCCATGCGCCTTTAGCGAATTCCGTGCTCCTTTATTACAACTGGCTTACAATCGTGAGCGTCTAAGTTGCTGACGATGGAAACCACCTACAGCTTCATTTTGCCCGCTTACAACGAAAGTGAGCGGCTTACCAGTTCCCTGCCGAAAGTTCTGGAGTACGTACGTCAGCGGCAGCTCGATGCCGAGATCCTCGTAGTTAACGACGGCTCGAAAGACGACACCGCCGAGATCGTGCGCAAGTTTGCGGCCGACGATCCTTGCATTCGGCTGCTGGAAAACCCCGGCAATCGCGGCAAAGGCTATAGCGTGCGCAACGGAATGTTGCACGCCCGCGGCGACGTGATGCTGTTCACCGACACTGACCTCTCTTCGCCGATTTACGAAGCCGACAAGCTGTTCGCGGCTATTCGCAATGGTGCGGACGTTGCGATCGGGTCGCGTTGGCTGCAGCGCCAGTTGCAAACCGAGCGCCAGCCGCTGATGCGACAACTCTATGGCCGCCTCTTTAACTTTGGCCTGCGCATCGTACTCGGGCTCGGCTTCCGCGATACGCAATGCGGATTCAAGGCATTCACCCGCGAAGCGGCGCAGATTATCTTCCCCCGCCAGCACATCGAGCGCTGGGGCTTCGACCCGGAAATCCTGTTTCTGGCCAAGAAGTTCAAGCTGAGAACAGACGAGGTTCCGGTGGAGTGGGCGCACGATCACCGTTCCAAAATCAGCCCTTTACGCGACGGCCTGCGCATGGGCAGTGAAGTGCTTCAGGTGCGCTGGAACGATATCCGGGGCAGGTACGAGCAACCGTTGCTCGCAATGGAAGAACTTCCGGCCGCCGAGCCGGCGCCGTTGCGCGCGGCGCACTGATTGCCGATTTCTGCGGCAACTTGAGGGCTCTACTCTTCATCAACACTCGTTTGCGACAGGCGTGCTAAGATTTCACCCCTGTTTCTGGTTTATTTGTGACTTTCTTCGGGCGGAAGCATCTTGTTGAAGGCGTCTGAAAATGGTCGCCGGACGGCAGCAACTCTGAATTTCTGGAAAGTTGAGAACGCATGCACGTAACCAGCACAATTCACGACGGGGCCTCAGCGCCGGCCCGCGAACCGAGCGCCAGCGAACGCTATAGCGACATGCGGCAGACCTCGATGCGACTCTGTTCTCCTTTAAGCATTGAGGACCACGCGTTGCAGTCGATGCCCGATGCCAGTCCGGCAAAGTGGCATCTGGCGCACACTACCTGGTTCTTCGAAACCTTTCTTCTTACCCCTAACCTTCCCGGATATCAACCCGCTCATCCAGAGTTCCGCAATTTCTTCAACTCGTATTACGAGACGATTGGCGACCGGCCGTTACGCGCGCTGCGGCATACGCTTTCGCGTCCGTCCCTGGCCGAGGTTCATTCCTATCGTCGGTGCCGTCGATGACGCCATGGCCGAGCTGCTTAGTTCAGACCCTGCGCCGGAAGTCCTCGACCTGATCGTGCTTGGCATCAACCATGAGCAGCAGCACCAGGAACTTCTCGTCACCGACGTGAAGCATGGGCTATGGACAAATCCGCTGCGCCCGGCATACCGCGAGAGTCAATCCCCGGTTGGCCCAAAACGAGATCGGGTGCCCAGGTTCGCGTCCCTCGTTTGGACGCTGACCTGGGTCTCGTGGCGGAGCTTCGACGGCGGCCTGCATTACGTTGGCTCTGACAATGTGGGATTCTCCTTCGACAACGAAGGGCCGCGCCACCAGGTCTATCTCGAGCCGTTTCGACTTGCGTCGCGGCTGGTCACCAATCGTGAGTACCTCGAGTTCATGGAAGCCGGCACCTATCGCAAAGCCGAGCTGTGGCTGTCTGAAGGATGGGATACGGTACGCGCGAATCAGTGGAACGCGCCGCTGTACTGGGAAAAACGTGACGACGAGTGGCTGCAGTACACGATGGAAGGATTGCAGCCGGTCGAACTCGATGCGCCGGTTTGTCACGTGAGTTATTTCGAGGCCGATGCCTTCGCCCGCTGGGCGGGAGCGCGGCTGGCCACGGAGTTCGAATGGGAAGTCGCCGCGCAATCATGCGAACTCGAAGGCAATCTGCTGGACAGCGATGCCTTGCAACCCCTCGCCGCTCCTTCGTCGGATGGGTTGGTCCAGATGTTTGGCGATGTGTGGGAATGGACCAATAGCGCGTATCTAGGCTATCCCGGATTTAAGCCGGCAGCAGGCGCAGTCGGCGAATACAACGGCAAGTTTATGTGCAATCAGATGGTGCTTCGCGGCGGTTCGTGCGCGACGCCGCGCTCGCATATTCGGGCCACCTACCGAAACTTCTTTCCGCCCCACGTCCGCTGGCAGTTCATGGGGATCAGGTTGGCGAATGGCAACTAGCAAGCAACTGCAATATATCGTCGATCCGGCAATGGCCCGCGAAGTTCGCGACGGCCTGAGCGCAACGCCCAAGCGGCTGCCCTGTAAACTTCTCTACGACGCTGTGGGATCAGCGCTGTTCGAGCAGATCACCGAACTGCCCGAGTATTACCTGACGCGCACAGAGCGCGCCATCTTCGAGGACTACGCGGCTGAGATGCTCGAAGCCGCGGGTCCTTCGCTGACCCTGGTTGAGCTAGGCGCCGGGACGGCCAACAAGACCCGTATTCTGATTGAGGAACTTTTACAACGTCAGACACGCGCCCTTTTCTATCCCATCGATGTGTCGCCTGCCGCGCTCAATGAGGCCGTGACGCAGCTGGGAGCGCAATTCCCGCAGCTGCGCGTGAATCCGGTCGTTGCAGATTACAGCGGAGGCGTGCCCGCGCTCGCGAGCATCAGCGGACGTAAGCTGGTCCTGTTCATCGGCTCCAGTATCGGCAACTACGATCCGCCCGAAGCAATTGCTATGCTGCGTCGCATCCGCCGGTCGCTTCGCCCGGGCGACGGGTTGCTGCTCGGCACCGACCTGGCGAAGAGTTCGAAGGTCCTGCTTCCCGCTTACGACGACGCCCAGGGCGTTACTGCGGAGTTCAATAAGAACATGCTTGCCCGCCTAAATCGGGAGTTAGACGCCGACTTCGATCTCGACGCGTTCCGACATATTGCGCTGTGGAACCGGCGTTGCTCGAGGATGGAGATCTACCTGGAGAGTACGGCTAACCAGTCGGTGTTCATTCCGGCGATCGATCTGGATGTTTCTTTCGCCGCAGGCGAACGCATTCATACGGAGAACAGCTACAAGTACACCGGCGAGATGGTGAACCAAATCCTGAACGAGTCTGGGTTCAAGTTGGAGCGGACATGGTCCGATCCCAAGCAGTGGTTCGGGGTACACCTGGCGCGAGTGTAAAACCTGTCGTGCCTACGCCACTCGTCGTCTATCAGAATCGTTACCCCGCCCCCAGGGGCGGGGCTCTCACCTTTCGCCGCGTTGCGGCTGGAGTGACGATAGACCACCCTGCTTGATGAGTAGCTAATTCACTGCGGCGACGAAGGCCTTCGGCCTGTCGATTCTAGGCGCGACACCGCTGGCATCCGCAAGACCCTGCATTGCGACGAGAGGACCGAGCCTCCGCATGGAGGCGCAAGGTGAAAGCCCCGTCCTTCAGGGCGGGGAGCGGGTCATCAAGAAATGGGGAGTGCCGTAGGCACGACAGGGAGTTTCTCCAGCCAGCCTTGCAATTCTGCGAGCGCCCGCTCACATACCATGGCATGGCGCTGCTTCTTATCGCGAATGCGGCGACGCGTGGCCTCATCGAGTGATAGCAGTAAATCAAAGGTGATGTTGGCCGGCTGGAAATTCTTCGCATCGGCATGACAGATGTAATTCACCAGCGCGCCGAACGCGGTGGCGCGCGGCGGTGGAACCGGTTCCACTCCCGAGGCTAGCGCAGCGGCCGCCATTCCCGCCAGCTGGCCGGTAGCGATCGATTCGACATAACCCTCGACCCCGGAAATCTGTCCCGGCAAAAATCACGTTCGGATGCTGCTTCATCTGCAAAGTTTCGTCGAGCAGGGTCGGTCCGTTGATGTAGGTGTTGCGGTGAATCTGGCCGTAGCGCAGAAACTTCGCGTTCTCCAGCCCGGGGATCATACGCAGGATGCGCGCCTGCTCGCCAAACTTCAGGTGATTCTGAAATCCGACCAGGTTGTAAGAATCGGCGCGCAGGTTCTCCTGCCGCAGCTGTACCACAGCGTAGGGCATGTGCCCGGTCTTGGGATCGCGCAGGCCGACTGGCTTCATCGGCCCAAAGCGCAGAGTGTCGCGGCCACGCCGCGCGATCTCTTCAATCGGCAGGCAGCTTTCGAAGTAGTTGAGGTTCTCCCATTCCTTGGCATCGACCGACTGCGCCTCGATCAGCGCATCGATAAAGCGGTCGTACTCTTCCCTCGTCATCGGGCAGTTGATGTAGTCGGCGCTGCCCTTGTCGTAGCGCGCGGCCATGTAGACGCGCGACATGTCGATGGAGTCGGCTTCGACGATGGGGCTGATCGAGTCGTAGAAGTAGAGCTGCTGCGCTGCCGCTAAGCCGCAGGATTTCCTGTGAGAGTGCGTCGGAGGTCAGCGGACCGGTAGCGACGATGGTGATGCCGTCGTTCTCGTCGATGCGCGTGACTTCTTCGCGAACGACGTCAGATCAGCGGCTCGCGCTCGATGGCTGCGGTCACGGCTTCGGCAAAATTGTCGCGATCGACCGCCAGCGCGTGTCCGGCAGGCACGGCGGTTTGTTGCGCGATCTCCATCAGCAGCGATCCGGCGCGGCGCATTTCTTCTTTCAGCAGCCAGGGCGCGGTGTTCTCGGTATCGGACTTCAGCGAATTCGAGCAGACCAGCTCGGCGAAGTTCGCCGTCTGATGCGCGGGCGTCGAGCGCACCGGCCGCATCTCGTACAAGTCGCACCGGCAAGCCGCGGCGGGCGCATTGCCACGCGGCTTCCGATCCGGCAAGTCCGGCGCCAATAATGCGAATGGGCTTGAACATGGGGAAAATTCGAGTGTAAACGGAAACGGGCCTCACTCGCTGAGGGTAGGTAAGATTCCCGATCGCTGAAGAGAATCGCTAGGACGTCAGCTTAGTACCAGCATCGGAGGCGGCCGGCGGCGCGATGGAAGTCGAGTTCCCCGAGTTGTTATCTGGCGGCGTGGCAGAGATCGGCTCCTCCGACAGAATATCGACGCGCACCGCAGTCAGCGTCACTCCTTTGAACTCGTCGAGGCTCTTGATGCGCTCGATTTCGGCCATGGTATCTTCGCGCGAGGCGAACGGCCCGCGGGCCAGCACGTCGGGACGCAGGCCCTGAGCGTGCCTCGGATCGGGCGGCGCATAACTGATGAACCACTCGCGGGCAGCGGTGGCGTGCATCGTTTCGGCGCGGCGAATCACGAAGACCGCGGCCAAAGCCGCCATACCGCAGGCGGCGCCCGCCATCAGGCGGAATGGAATTCCGGGGCGGTTAAGGAAAGCTTGAACGTCGTTGCGGGTCAAGTCCTTTAGATAACCGAGAACGTAACCGCCGAGAAACGTCGATACTGCCTTGGTCAGAAGCGAAAACTCGCTGGCCTCGTCCTTACTGCTGGGAGAAATCACGATGCCCAGCACCCAACCGAGGGCCAGGCCGAAAGTAGCCGAAGCCACGCTGTAAGCGAAGTCCCAAGGGTCAGAGGCAATCTGAGCCGAGATGGTCAGCACGATGAGGTACACGCCGATGAACAACAACACGGCAGCGATCGCCGGAGGCGTGCTCGATTCGAAAAAGGCTTTGGCGAATGTGGTGCCTGATCCCAAGCGGTAAGCAATGGCCAGCAGCAGGAAATAGGCGCCAATTACGCCCAGCGCCGGACCCAGCAAAGAAGAGAGCGAGACTGAGCCAGGCACGGCATTCCTCCTTAGACTTCAACTTTGTTGCTGAAACAAAATACACCCAATGCACAGCAATGCACATGACTTTTTCGCAAGCAGGTAGAGGGACACGTTGCCGGGCGCAGGGAAATGAGGTAAGTTGTCTCGGACACCACTCACGGGCGCTCGCCCGGTAACGACAGCTACCAAGAGGTAGCCCGATTCGAAATGAGGAGACGCAATGCGAAAAATGCTGCTTCACGCCGCTGCTGTTCTGATGCTCGCGTGCTTATTTGTCGCAACTCCGGCGTTCGCCAACACAAGTTTCAGCGATAGCACCTTCAACCTCAGCGACTACGGCTCGCTGCAGCAGTACCTGGGTAACCCAGATATGTCGGGCTCGGTGACTCAGGCGCTCAACTTTGGCAATCCTGCGCCTTCGGCAGAGTTCATTCTGAACTGGCCTGGCAGCGAGAACACCGACGCGGCTTACCAGGGCCTGATTCATAATGGCTGGAGCTACGATCCGGGGACACAGGGCGCATTGACCTCGATCAATTTCTCCGAAGACAAGTACATCCACACCGATGGCGATTGGACTCTGACGGGCAGCAATATTCGCATGCTGATGCTGCAGGGTGGCAACTATTACATCGCTGCCACGCCGGTGAATATTGCGTTTGACACTTGGGAGAGTGGGGCTGCGAGCCTGTTGGCGACGGACTTCAACTTCTTCGACTTCGCGACTGGGGTCCTGGACACCGGCCGGCATCCAGACTTCTCCAGTGGCGAGATGCAGTTTGGTCTGGCTAATTACTACGGATTGCAGCTCAATGGTCCGACCGAGGTGGACACCTACTACGACAACCTGGCGATCTCGTTGAACCAGGTTCCTGAACCCTCGAGCTTGCTACTGCTGGGGTCTGGCATTGTGGGAGTGGCGGGAATGGTGAAGAGGAAGTTAGTTTAGTATTATCGCAACTGTAAGTTGAAAGACAGCCCCCGCGAGCAGCGGGGGCTTTTTGTGTCGGTCGTGAAGCTGAATCAAAAGCCCCACCCGGGCAATACCAGCCCGAATGGGGCACCCCGGCCGAAAGGGGCACTCCGGCCTGCGTCATTGCAACTAGTTCCGTACGGGCGGCAGCTTGCTCTGGTCTCCGGTGTTGATGCAGGTGGGATGACCGAAGCCGCCGGCGCTGATACCGGTTCCGCCGTTCGGATTCGGGGTGATGTCGTAGATGATGTTGTCGGGCCGCTGCGGATCACCCGACACGCCTCCGACGCCCAACAGATGATCGAGCTTCAGGTTGTTGCGCACGCGCCACGCGATGTCGTGGTCGGCGCATGAGGTGTCGCCGCTCACGCCGACGCCGCCGATAATCACGTGACCCGGGCCATACAGCGCCAGCCGCCGCCAAAGACATTCACGCCGCCAATTTTGTGGTCCGACCATGGGATCGTTGTCGGTGCCATAAGCAGACGACGGCTGATCGTAAGCGACCTCGGTATCGACAGGATTGCTGTGCTGCAATCCGTAAAGGCTGCCTCCGGGCTGCACGGCGGAGTAGAGGTTCGCAGTCGAAAGCGACAGACCGTTGGGCTGGCCGGAGCCGTTGCTGGACGACGAGGCATCGAGGCTGAAGGCGTTGGCGGTGTTCGCCTTCTGGGCCGAGATGACGCGGCTGCCCGGCCATTGCGCTCCGCGATTCACGCCGGAAAACGCGACCGCGCAGACAATGCCGTCGCGGTCGACGATCGTGGCCCACATCTGATTGTTGAGCCCGCTGGTTTCGGCCGCGGTGGCCGCTCGCAGCGCGGCTTGCAGGGCGCCGTGATCGGGCAGGTTGTTACATCCGTTGTTGTCTTTGTTGTTGTGGTCGGCGTAGGCGGTGAGACATACACCGAGTGTCAGCAGCAGCACTAGACTGTTTCGCAACTGATTGAGAATGGTTTTCATTGGATGCGTTCTCCTAGTCGTGTCGTCGGGGCCCGGGGGGAAAGCCCAAATACTCTACACCGAGTCGACGGGGCGAGAACGGGCAGTTTGTCAGAAAAATGTCACCGATGGGCAGATGCCAAACGGGCGGCTCAAGTAGAGTCGGTCGGGGGGGTTTGTCTTCAGGCCGCGCAGCCTTGCGTCAGGAGGTCCATGCGGGAATAGGGGTCCTTCGACTCCCCCCTCGCTGCTCGGGATCGTCGCTCAGGATGACGAGCGGTCAGCAGGGCCTTGGTCTTCCGCGACGGATTCAGGATCACGAATAGAACGGGGACGCCATGCGGCACGGCTGAACAGGTTGCGGAAAACTATTCGCAGTGGAAAACAACAGCAGATCCCTCACCTCTAAGAAGGTTCGGGATGACAAAAACAATAGGGCATTTACGGCGCAGCTAAAGCTGCGCCCCTTCAAAACGGCGCCATGCAGTGTGTTTCAGCAGCCTGTGAAGCCGTGCCCTTTCAAATTCCCAGCGCGATGACGTCGATCTCGACCAGCACGTCGCGAGGCAGGCCGGCGGCGGCGACGGTGGAGCGGGCGGGCGGCGCGTCGGGAAAGTGGCGGGCGTAAACCTCGTTCATGGCGGCGAAGTCGGACATGCTCTTCAGGAAGACCGACGTCTTCACCACCTGGGCGAGGGAGCTGCCGGCAGCCGTCAGAATGGCCGCTAGATTTTGCAGCACTCGGTCGGTCTGGGCGGCGACGCCGTCCGGATTCAGCCGTCCGGCGTGGAAGGTCCGGCCGCTCGTCGCGCTCGTGAGCCAGACCTCGGCGGGGCTGAACAGCATCGGGTCGATCTTGTAGAAGTCGTTGTCGTAGCGCTTGAAGATGTCGTAGAAGGGCGTGCCGTAGTCGGCGACGCGGACGCGGGCAGACGCTCGGCGAGCTGCGCCAGCTCGTCGTCTTCGGCGCGAACGGTGTAGCGCGCCTGGCCGCCGTAGAGGATGCAGTCGTTGGTGCGGCCGATCGCCCGCATGTCGCTTCTCGCCGTCGGCGGCAGCGGCGCGGTGCCCATGGCGCTGACCACCCGGGTCACGTCGAAGCCGAGCGTGTCCATCTTGTGCAGGCCCGGTTTCGATGACGCGCGCGACGATCTGCACGCCGCCGGCGAGGCTCGCCGTCGGCGCGACCGCGAACGTGATCGCGTCGGGCGAGACGCCGGCTTTGCGCGCCACCCACGCGGCGACATCGTCGGTCGGCAGCGTGCGCCCTTCGAGCACGAGCACGCCGCGATCGGCCTCTTCGGCGTAGCCGAGCTTCGCGAACAGCTCCTTCTCCACGCGCGCCTTCGCGCGCAGCGGACCCGAGCCCATCGCGAAGAATCCCTCCGGGTTGATCGCCCAGCCGGCGTACTGCGAGGCCATGCAGCACTCGGCCGGATGGTCGGTCCAGACCTGCACGCCGGGCCACGCCTCGCCGCCGATGGTGAGCGACGCGAACTCGACGTGGCCGAGGCCGCCCATGCACAGCTCGGCGAGCAGCCGTCCCGCCGCCAAGCCGCCCGGCACGTCGATGCCGGCGTCGATGACGCGCGCGCCGCTGGCGAGCGTGCGCACGGCGACGCGCAGCTCCGGCGCGCGCGTCGACGGCGCGGTCGGCCAGCGCCCAGGCGCGCTCGTTCATCCCCAGGTCGGTCATGCTCGTCACCGCTCTCAGATCTACTCGATCGTCCAATCGTGAACCGGCAGGCTAGCTGCTAGCCCGCCGGCGAGAGACGATCGAGCTCCTTCTCAAGCTTTTCGAAGCACGGCGGACAGATGCTGTGGCTGAACTGCGCGTCGGACCGATCGGCAATGTAGGACTCCACCTGCTGCCAGTACTGATCGTCGCCGCGAATCCGCTTGCAGTAGGAGCAGATCGGAAGCAGGCCGTGCAACTGCTTGACGTTGTCCAGGGCCGCCTGCAGCTCCGACACGCGATCGGCGAGCTTCTCCTGGAGCGCGAGCACCCGCATCCCGACATTGACCCGCGCCCGCAGCTCGTCGGGATCGAACGGCTTGACCAGGTAGTCGTCGGCGCCCGCTTCGAGACCGGCGATGACATGGCTGCGGCCTTCGAGCGAGGTCAGCAGCACCAGGTACATGTTGGCCAGCGGCATCTCGCCGGCGGACCCGGCGGCAGACATCGGCGCCGTCAACCTCGGGCATCATCCAGTCGAGGATCGCGAGCGTGGGCACGGACGCCGCCTGAAGAAAGCGCCAGGCGGCGGCGCCGTCGGCAACGACCGTGACCTCGAAATTCCACCGCCTGAGCGTCTGCGCGAGGATCGCCGACGCGATCCGGTCATCCTCTGCCACGAGCACGCGCATCGAATCCTCCGTCGGGGCTACGCCGGATTGGCTATCCCACCAACAAGGATACCGTGTCCGGCTGTTTCGCGCGCCGCTGTCTGCACGCTGCAATCGCCACCAACGCTGCGACTGTTCCCCTGTGCGTCAGCGCCGAGGAAGCCGTCCTGAACGAACGTGCGGGTGTTGCATCGATCGGAATATCGCATCGATCGGAATACTTTGACTCGGCCTGGCTGGTCGGCTACAAAGACGGACACACCAAAGGAGCGCGTTCTTGAAGAGACATCTCTATCTGCTGGTGGCCATCGCGTGCTGCTGGATCAGCCTGTTGACCACGGTCCATCCGGAAGCCGGGACGCAAGCGCCGGCGGCCGGACAGGCAGCCGCACCGGCGCCGCCGCCTCAGGCCCCGGGCGGCGGACGCGGTGGGCCGCCCGGGACCGAAGCCGGTTTCGCCACGTTCCAGACTCGATGTTCGGCGTGCCACGGCAACCCCGCGGTCGAGCGCGCCCCGTCGCCGGCCGCGCTTCGGGAAATGACGCCGGAAAAGATCTACGACGCGCTGGTCGTCCGGCACGATGCAGGCCCAGGGCCAGGCCCTCAGCGACGTGCAGAAGCGAGGCGTCGCCGAGTTCATGAGCGGCCGGCCGCTCGGCAGCGCCAGGCAGGGCGACGCCGCGAACATGCCCAACCGGTGCGCCAGCCAATCCGCCGCTGCCGGATCCGGCTCGTGGCGCGGCCTGGAACGGATGGGGCGTCGACCTGTCGAATACCCGATTCCAGCCGGCGAGCGCCGCCGGGCTGACCGCCGCGCAGGTGCCGCGCTTGAAGCTGAAATGGGCGTTCGGCTATCCCACCGGCGTGTCTGCCAACGGACAGCCGACGATCGCGGCGGGACGCGTCTTTGTCGGCAGCGACAACGGGTTCGTCTACTCGCTCGACGCCAAGACCGGCTGCGTCTACTGGTCGTTCGAGAACGGATCGATCGTGCGCAACGCGCTGACGATCGGCCCGGTGACCGGCCAGGGCGCGGCGCGCTACGCCGTCTACTTCGGCGACGGCAAGGCCAACGTCTTCGCGCTCGACGCCCAGACCGGCCGGCTGCTGTGGAAGACGAAAGCCGATCCGCACTTCATCGCGCGCATCACCGGCGGCACCAAGCTGTACGACGGCAAGCTCTTCGTCCCGGTCTCCTCGTCCGAGGAATTCAGCAGCGGCAATCCCGACTATCCGTGCTGCTCGTCGCGCGGCAGCGTCGTGGCGCTCGACGCGAACACCGGCAAGGAGATTTGGAAAGCCTGGGTCGTGCCCGAGGAGCCGCAAGCCGTACAAGACGATGGCCAACGGCGTGACGCTTGTACAAGCCGGCCGGCGGCGCGGTCTGGAACTCGCCGACGATCGATCCGGTTCGGCGCGCGGTGTACTTCGGCACCGGCGACGCCACGACCGCGCCGTCGCCGAAAACCACCGACGCCATCATGGCGGTGGACATCAACACCGGCAAGCTGCTGTGGGCCTATCAGGCGACCGAGAACGACGTGTTCATGGGCGGCTGCAACGGCCCGAATCGCAGCGAGGCGTGCCCGACGCCGCTCGGACCCGACATGGACATCGGCAACTCGCCGATCCTCAAGACGCTGCCGAACGGCAAGCGCGTGCTGATCGCGGGGACCAAGGACGCCGACGTCGTCGCGCTCGATCCCGACAACAACGGCAAGCTGCTCTACCGGATCAACGTCGACCGGCGCGCCGAACGGCGGCGGCCGCGGCGGCGCGGCACCATCGTCTGGGGCGGCGCCGCCGACGATCAGAACGCGTACTACGGCGCGGCGGCGCGCGGGACTCGCCGCCGTGCGGCAGGCGACCGGCGAACGCGTGTGGAACTTCACGCCGCCGGCGCCGGCCGGCGGCGGCCGCGGCGCGCAACTTGGCGCGGCGCCGACGGCGATCGCCGGCGTCGTCTTCGAGGGCGCGTCCGACGGCAAGCTCTACGCGCTGGCGGCGGCCGACGGCAAGCTGCTGTGGGAATTCAACACCGCCCAGGAGTTCGAAACCGTGAACAAGGTGCCCGCCCACGGCGGCGCGATCAGCACGTCGGGCGCGGTCGTCGCCGGCGGCATGGTCTTCGTCGGTTCCGGCTATGCGGTCGGCAGCGGCGCGTCCGCCGGCAACGTGCTGCTGGCGTTCGGGCTCGAGTGAGAGCGTCCACCGATCGTACCGGTGCATCTAGACGAGCGTTCGCCTCGGCGGCGCGGTCGCCGGTCGCTGCAGCATGCTGCGCGGGATCGGCTCGACGTGGCGGGGCTGGCGGCCATCGGCTCGAGCGCGGAGCGCCGGCAAGCCGCACGCTTCTTCCGGCTCGCCTTGTCCTGGTACATCCGTCGATCGGCCTCGGCAATCAGCGCTTCGTGGCCGGTGCCGTCGTCGGGGAACACCGACGACGCCGGCGCTGGCGCCCAGCGTCACGATCGTCTCGGGCCAGATCTCGAGCTGGATCCGGTTGATGCGCTGCTGCAACTCGAGGCGCCTGGCTTCGGCGGCCTCGCGCGTGCAGTTCGGGCAGCACGAGGACGAACTCGTCGCCGCCGTAGCGGGCGCACAGGTCGTACGACCGCAGCACGCTCTGCAGTGCGGTCGCCACTTCGCACAGCGCGCGGTCGCCGATGTTGTGCCCGTGGGTGTCGTTGATCGACTTGAATTCGTCGATATCGAGCAGAATCAGCGCCACCCGGCTGCGCAGACGCTCGGCCCGTGACAGCTCCTGCGACAGGTGCAGCATGATCGAGCGCCGATTCGGCAGGCCGGTGAGCGCATCGGTCAGCGCCTCCTCCTGGGTCTTCTCGAACACGAGCGAGTTGTGCAGCACGACGCCCGCCTGCTCGGCGACGCGCTCGAGCAGGCGCCGGTGGCCTTCGGTGTAGCGGTCGGCGTCGACGTGGTAGACGGCGAGTACGCCAATCAGCGTGTCGTTGAAGACCAGCGGACAGACCAGCGCCGACTTCAGCTCGGTGCGTCCATCGAGTCCGGCCGATTCAAACATGATCCGCGGATCCGAATTCACCAGCGGCCGCCGGGTGCGGGCCATCCACCCGTCGAGACTGTATTCGCCCGAGAGCGTCCGATTGAGCAGCCGCGGCACGTCCAGCCCGACGGCGAACGCGCACTTCAGGGTGTGGGACTTGGAATCGCGCAGGAACAACGAACAGCCGGACCAGGGCACGATCTTCGCCAGCTTCGAGGAGATGAGCGCCATCGTGTCCGCGGCGCTGAGGCTGGTGCTCATCGGCTGGGCGATTTCGTAGAGCGCGTAGATTTCGCGGTGCGCCAGGGCGATATTCTCGAACGCGCTTTGCGGGGTGGCGGCCGCGCTGTCGACGGCGGAGGCTCCCGGTCGGAAGCTGGTGAGACTGTTCGCCGGTGCGTGCTGCTCGTAGGCGGCGCTTTCCGCCAGCAGCATCGCGGCCAGTTCCGCCGCTTCATCGCCGCGTTCGGGCAGTTCGCCAGGGCTGTGCCGGAGGCGCAGGTGCTTGTCGCCGTTGAGCGACTGGAGCTCCTGGGTGAGCGTGGCGGCCAGTGATTCCTCGTCCGGTACCAGCGTGTAGCGGCCGTCGGCGAGCCGGTCTTCCAGCAGCTGGCTGAGGTCCGAGCCGAGGCCGGGGAACACGTACCGTTCCGCGACCAGCCCGGCCAGCTCACGGGTGATCGCGGTGATGTCGGCCTGCTGCATCGGGTCCTCCGTCGGAGCTAGGGCCAGTGGGTTCGCGGCCTAGTACAGCACCTCGGTTGATAAAGCGTCAAGAATATTAGACACTTAGGTTCATGAGCTCATCCAGCGAGCCACCCAACGAGGTGCTCACCATCACCTCCGCGGAGCAGTACCGCGCCCTCGGGCACCCACTGCGGCACCGGCTGCTGTTCGCACTGGGCCAGCAACCGGCGACCATCAGCCAGCTGGCCGTGGCGCTAGAAAGTCACAAGGGCAACATCGCGCATCACCTGAAGGTGCTGCGCGAGGCCGGGCTGGTGGCGGTCACGGAAACCCGCCAGGTCCGCGGCGGAACCGAGCAGTACTACCAGCGGACCGCCCGCCGGTTCGACTTTCCCGGCCAGCCGGGTACCGCGCAGGCCGGCCCCTGCTCCAGGCCGTCGCCGACGAGATGGCCTCGGCCACCGGGGAGCCGTTGCTGGTGCTGCGCAACATCCGGCTGACCGCGGACCAGGCCGGACGGCTCGCGAACACGCTGAGCGAGCTGGCCGTCGGCCTGGAAGACGCCGGGGACGGCGCGACCCGGTACGGGCTGCTGATCGGCCTGTATCAACCGCGCCAGCCCGATCCGGCCGGCCCGGATCCCGGCACCACCCGGAGTGAACGCGCCATTCCCGGGTAGCGGCAGAGAAGAGGTAGTCGCGGAGGAGAACCGCGGCAATGGATCGAGGTGATCCTGATGTGGTGGCAGTACCTCATCGCAGCCGTGGTGGTGATCTTGGCGGTGTGGGGCTTCGTCTCGGTGGTCAAGCTGCAGACCCACAGGCTGTCGGACCGGACGGACAACACCGCTGAGGATGTATATGACCGCTACGCCGACTCGCTACAGAAGCAGCGGAAGTACGCGGAGGAGCACGGTGGCGAGTGGAGGAATGAGGAGTAGCTTCCCGGGCCACGCGGGCGGTGACTTCCCACCCGGGCGTGAAATGATTCCCGCCCGGGGCGTGACGCCGACGGTAAAGCGGCGCAAGCTTGGTGCGTACACCACTGACCAAAGGGGAGGCAATGCTTACCAAGCGTTTGTGCGCCACAGCCTTCACGGCGGCCGCTCTCATGTGCGCGGCCGCGATCACGGCGTTGCCCGGCGTCGCCAGCGCGGCGACCTCGGGAAGCGTCCCGCTGCCAGGTGGGCCCATCATCAGGGCGGCAGCGTCAGGCAACTCGTCCATCCCCACCATCAGCCTGAACTGGTCGGGATACGCCGCCACGTCGGCGAAGAAATTCAACTACGTGCACAGCACCTTCGTGCAGCCGGCGATCACCTGCCCGGGGGTCAAGAACGAGTGGACCTCGAACTGGGTGGGCCTCGACGGCTTCAACGACGCGACCGTGGAGCAGGACGGCACGTTCGCGCACTGCGGCGGCCCCCAGTCCACCAAGCCGGTCTATAAGGCCTGGTACGAGATGTACCCGGCGGGCTCGGTGAACGTTTTCACCGTGCACCCGGGGGACGTCATCGACACGGCCGTCAGTTACGCGCAGGGCCAGTTCACGCTGACCGTCTCCGACCTCACCACCGGTAAGAGCGCCTCCGATGTCGCGGCGTGCGCCACCTGCCAGCGGGCCTCCGCCGAATGGATCATCGAGCGGCCTGCCCTGTGCAACAACGCACTGACCAAGTGCTTCCTGACCCGGCTCGCCGACTTCGGCACCAGCACGATGGGCGGCACGCAGGCGCGGGTGGCCGGCGGCACGGCCAAGGGCATCGGCGGGTTCCCCAACTACCCGATCAACATGGTCGGCCCGCTGGCCAGCGGCGGATTCATCTCGCTGGATACGGTCAGCCCGCTGAGCGGTAAGACGTTCACCGCGACCTGGGATCGGTCCGGAGGCACGGTCCCGATCAGCCTGGGCGCGGCAGGCTGACGCGACGCGTCACGGCCCCGGCCGGCGGGACCGCCGGCCGGGGCCGTGACGAAGATCAGGCCTGCGCCGGGGACATCCTCGGTGCACAGGCAGAACGGGTGCCCGGCCGGGTCGGCGTACACGCGGAAGTGGTCGCCCGGCTGGAATTCGAACTTCGTGGCGCCGGCGGCCAGAACCCGTGCCTCAGCCGCATCCGCGTCCTCGACGTCGAAGTCCAGGTGGGCTTGCATGGACGAGGCCGGGTCGGGCCAGCGCGGCGGGATGTAGCCCAGCGCGGTCTGGAAGTCGAGCCGGCCGCCAGGACCCTGGACCGTGGCCCAGTCCTGGTCGAGGTACGTGACCTTCCCGCCAGTGATCTCGGCATAGAAGGCGGCCAGTACCCCCGCGTCCGGGCAGTCGAGCGCGACCGAACCGAGCTTGATCGAGTCAGACATGCGGTCCTCCCAGGAACAGCGGGCCGATGGGCGGCGTGCTCGGCTTGGATCCGCACCCACCCGACCGGTGCGCATGGCACGTGCTGGAGCGTACGCTGCAATGGTTGCGCAACGCCCGTCGCTCTGGCGCCGGAGCGGTGGTCGGCACGAGACCGGCGGGCAGCAGGGGGATTCAGTACGGGGGGTTCAGCACGGGGTTCGGCACGGGGGGCTCAGCAGGGATGCCGCCCGGGCGGTGAGCGCAGGAGCGCGCGATCCACAGCCTGTGGGTAAATCAGCACCCTCCCTTGCGCGAACTGCGGAGTAATATCCGTGGCCTTGTGGAGAATCCCGCTGTCCATCACGGTGGGCGGATCTGGGCAGTTAGCCCCCGCAACCCTCATGTGGCGGAGCCCCTTCCGTAATGCCGTAGGCACTGCAATACTGCGTTTATGCCGGCTCTCAGCGTTGCGTTGCTCAACCTCAAGCCGGGCACGGGCAAGACCACCTCCGCAGTCTGGCTGGCACACATCTTTGCCCAGGCCGGAAGGACCGTGCTGCTCGTGGACGCGGACCCGTCCGGCAGCGCCCTCGAGTGGTCCGATCTCGCCGCCATGGACCCGGGGCTCCCGCCCAAGCTGGCCTTCCCGTTCCGGATGGTGGCTCTGCCGTCCCGCAGCCTGCACCAGCGGGTATCCGAGATCGCCCACCCGGACGACGTGGTGATCATCGACGCCCCTCAGCTGGAGGACCACGCGGCCATCGCCCGGTCGGCGATGCGCTACGTCAACGAGATCGTGATCCCCTGCGCGCCGAGCCCGATCGAGATCAACCGCACCACGCCGGTGCGGGAGGAGATCAGCGAGGTCGAGGCGTTCCGGGAGCGGCCCGCACGGGCCGCGATCTTGCTGAACCGGTGCATCACGCGGGCCCACTCCACCTCCAGCGCCCGGGAGGTGCTCGAGGGCCTAGGCTATGACGTGCTGCGGACGGCCGTGCCGAGACGCGAAGTGTATGCCCAGAGCTTCGGTGTGCCGATTCCCGAGATAGGCCGCGAAGTGTGGCGCGGCGTGGCCCACGATCTCATCGAGCGATGCGTTCCCCTCGGGAAGGTGCCGTCATGACAACGGAGCGGGAACGGCGCAAGGCGCAGATGGCGGCCGCCGCCACGAGGCGCACCGAACCCGGGGCCGCGCCGGCCGGCAAGACGGCGATCCGGTCGAAACCAGTGCGGATCACGCTTGACCTGAGCCCGGAGCTCTACCGGGAGCTCACCCGGTGGGCCCACTCGGCCGCGATCGAGCTGGATGTACCGCGCATCGCCCTGGCCGACGCGGTCCGCGCGATGATCAGGGTCACCACGGAAAGCCCGGACGAGGTGCTGGAGCGGCTGCGCCGCGACCGGGAGCCATAATCCCGGCCCCGGTACAGTGCAGGCCTGCACAAGTCCCTGCCAGGTATGCGGAGGGTGTCGTGGCCGGACCCAAGTGGAGCGATCTCAGCCCGCGCACGCAGCGGCTGATCGTCATCGGAGCCGCCGTGGAAACCGGCCTCAAGGCGGCGGCGCTGGTCAACCTCAAGCGCCGCCCGGCCAGCGAGATCCGGGGCTCGAAGTGGATGTGGGTCCCAGTGCTGACGGTCGTGAACTCGGCCGGCGTCGCACCGCTGGCCTACTTCCTGTGGGGTCGGCACCGGGGATAGCCGGGCGCCCGGCGCTGGCGCCCGGTCAGGGTGTGGCCGGCAGCCAGCCGTCGACGTCCGTCGAGCGCGGCGAGATCCTGCTGGGCCTCGAAGCCGGCCAGCCGGGCGGTCAGCGCCTCGCGGACCAGGCGGTAGGCGTCCGACCCGAGCAGGAGCCGGCGGGGTGGATCCGGGGAGAGCGCGGCCGCGATCATCGCGGCGACGACCTTGGCCTGATCGCCGGGCATCTCCTCCAGCGGCAGCGCATCCCGGTCAACCGGGGTGCCCTGGTACGCCCGGCTGGCCGGAACCCGGGTGGCCGCCTGATAGAAACTGGTACGGATCATGCCGGGCTCAACCAGCATGGTGTTGATCCCGAACGGCTCGACCTCGGCCGCCAGCGCCTCATAGAAGCCCTCGATGCCCCACTTGGTCGCGTGGTACATCGAGAACGCGGGAAAGGCGATGTGGCCACCCATGCTGGACATCTGCATCAGCAGGCCGCCGCCCTGGGCGCGCAGGTACGGGAGAGCGGTCCGGGCGAGCTGGATCGAGGCGGTCAGGTTGGTGGAAATAACCGCCTCGACCTGTGCGTCGGTGAGGTCCTCCGCAGCGCCGAAGACTCCGTAGCCAGCGTTGGAGACCACGACGTCGACCCGCCCGAGGTCGGCGAAAGCCTGCTGGACGACGCGGCGCAGCTGGCCGGTGTCGGTGACGTCGAGAGCGCGCACCCACAGCCGGTCCCCGAACTGACCCGCCAGGTCGTCGAGCTGCCCAGGACGGCGCAGCGTCGCGGCCACCCGGTCGCCCCGGGCGAGCAACTGCTCGGCCAGCTCCCGGCCGAAGCCGCGGGACGCGCCGGTGACGAACCACGTAGTGGAAGAGCTGTCTCCGAGCTGGCTCATCCACCCATGATCCCTTATCGCGGTAACGTCCCCGGGACGCCCAGGATCCTGACCGCCTGCCGCTCCACCTGCCCGCCCCGCCCGGCGCGCGGCCGCGCCCGCCGCCTGGCCCGCGCGGCGCACCTGGATGAAGCCACCTCATAGTCCCGCGGAAACAGCGGCGGGGGCAGCTCCTGGGCCCAGGCCGCCGGGCCGGAGCGATCAAGGCCCGGTTCGCCATGGCCGAACGCCCCATATGTGGCATTCTCCTTGTCAGGTTCCCGGCCGCCGGGACCTCTGCCCTGAAACACATGCGTGAGCCCGGGAGCCAGCGGAGGGTGGATATGCGCGCCAACGCCCGGCCTCACTGACCGGCCCTGAGGGCTGACTGTAACAACGCAGTAACAGTAAGGGCGAAGGCTGATAACTAATAGCGCCGGGCTCACCAGCGGGCGCGTTGGGGCTTATGAGGAAATTTCCTCGTTGCGCATATCCGTATTGCGCATAGCCGTACGCTAAGCGCACACTAGCACTGCCTTGATCCCGCAGGGCCCAGCCCTGAGCCGAGCGTTGGTTTGGAGGCGGGCCTTGGAGCCGGTGTCCCGCACGCCGGCGCAAGGGGGGCGGACGTCGAGGAGACGGAATGGAACGTCAGGGAAGCGGCGGCGTGACCACTAAGCGTCTACCGGTCACCAGGTGCCCCCTGGCTGAAGGGGATTGGCTCCCGCACGTTCGTGCGTCCCGGTCCCAACCTCTGCGATACGACCTCACAAGGAGATCGATGACAGATGAGTGACCAGACTGAGCAGTCGGCGAGAACCGGCCTGGCCGGCGGCATCAGCCGACGCGGCTTGCTGCGCGGGGTGGGTGCCGGAGCTGCAGTGGTGGGGGGCGGCGGCCTGCTGGAGGCGTGCAGTTCCGGCATCAAGGGTGCCAGCTCGGGCGGCACCAAGAGCATCACCATCGGCTGGATCCACCCGCTGACCGGCTCCCTGGCCGGGTTCGGAGCGCCGGACAACTGGGTGATCTCCAAGATCAAGCAGACCACCCCGTACAAGAACGGGTTCAAGATCGGCGGAAAGACCTACCCCGTCACGATCAAGTCCTATGACACCCAGTCCAGCCCCACCCGGGCGGGAGACCTGGCCAAGACGGCCATCCTGAACGACGGCGTGGACCTGCTGCTGGCATCATCCACGCCGGAAACCGTCAACGCGGTGTCCAGCGAGGCCGAATCGCTGCACGCCCCGCTGGTCTGCGCGAACATTCCGTGGGAGTCCTGGTACATCAACCTCGGCGGCAACCCGCAGAAGCCGACGCTCAAGCCCAAGTACGTGGTCATGTACTTCCTGGGCGCCGAGCACCTGGTCCAGGCCTTCATCCCGATGTGGAACCGGATCCACGCCCAGCTGCACACCAACAAGGTGGTCGCGGCCGCATTCCCGAACGACTCGGACGGCAACGCGTTCCGCGCGGTGTTCCCGCCGATCGCCAAGGAAGCGGGCTACAAGATGGTCCTTTCCTCGGCCTACCCCGACGGGACCACGAACTACTCCTCGATGATCTCCCAGTTCAAGGCGGCCGGTGCCGACTTCTTCACCAACGTGCCGCTGCCGCCCGATTTCGCCACCATGTGGAAGCAGTCGGTCCAGCAGGGCTTCAAGCCGAAGCTGGCCACCGTGGCCAAGGTGCTGCTGTTCCCGCCCGACGCCTACGCGCTCGGCCCCCTGGCGTACAACGTGGCCACCGACGCCTGGTGGGCGCCGACGCTGCCGTGGAAGTCCTCCTTCACCGGGGAGACCTGCCAGCAGATGGCCAACGAGTTCGAGGCCAGCCACGGCCAGTGGAACTCCAACATCAGCAACTACAGCCTCTTCGAGGTCGCCCACGCGGCCCTCACCATGGTGAGCGACCCGCACGACAAGACCGAGGTCGCCGACGCCATCCACAAGGTGAACATCCAGGCGCTGGCCGGGCCGCTGGACTTCACCTCCGGCAAACCGGCTCCCGGGGTGGCGATCACCCCGCCGCTCGGCGTCCAGTGGCAG
This sequence comes from uncultured Acidobacteriaceae bacterium, assembly GCA_963758835.1. Lineage (GTDB taxonomy): Bacteria > Acidobacteriota > Terriglobia > Terriglobales > Acidobacteriaceae > CAVVDY01. The sequence continues at coordinate 203,557 of CAVWWZ010000012.1, forward strand.
AAGGGGACCAAGTACCCGGTGGAGATGCAGGTCGTCAACAACACGCTGCAGCCGGACGCGAAGATCACCGCCGACCTGAAGCCGACTAACCAGTGACCGGATGAGCGAGCCACTGCTTGAGCTCGACCGCGTGACGAAACGGTTCGGCCGGGTCGTCATCGCGGAGGACCTGTCGCTGGCGGTCGGTACCGGCGACACAGTGGGGATCGTGGGGCCGAACGGTGCTGGCAAGACGAGCCTGTTCGGCCTCATCTCCGGAGACCTCGCGCCCGGCGGGGGCGAGATCCGCTTCGCCGGGCGCACGGTCACCGGGCTGGACGCGGCCGCGCGGTGCAGGCTGGGCGTCGGCCGCACCTACCAGGTGCCGCGCCCATTCGGGGACATGACCGTGTTCGAGAACCTCCTGGTCGCCGCCCAGCAGGGCGGTGGGCTGCGGCGGCGGGCCAGCTACACGGCCGCGGTCGCGGCGCTGGAGCGGACTGGCCTGTCCGGCCAGGCGAACATACCCGCCGAGCGGCTCGGCCTGCTGCAGCGCAAGCGGCTGGAACTGGCCCGCGCCCTCGCCACGCAGCCCACGCTGCTGCTGCTCGACGAGGTGGCGGGCGGCCTCACCGACCCCGAGGTCGCCCAGCTGGTCGAGATTGTCCGCGAGGTCAACGCCGAGGGCATCGCGGTGATCTGGATCGAGCACGTGGTACGCGCCCTCACCCCCGTGGTGAGCCGGCTGATCTGCCTGACGGGCGGCAAGTTCGTCGGTGACGGCGCGCCGGCCACCGTGCTGGCCGAACCCGCGGTCCGTGAGGTCTTCCTCGGCACGGAGGTCACCGCGGCCCTGGCCGGCGGGTCCCTGGAGGCACCCCCGACGGTGGAGGGGGACGGGACGACCGGCGGGGAACGGAGGCGGCCGTGACCGTACCGGGAGTGAAGGGGGACGGGGAGGCAGGCGGGGAGCGGGCCGAAACCGGCACCCCGCTGCTGGAGGTCAGTGACCTGGTCGTGCACCACGGGCAGCTCCGGGCCCTGGATGCGATCTCGTTGCGGGTATTCCCCGGCGAGGTCTACGCGATCATCGGCGCGAACGGTGCGGGCAAGTCGACGCTGCTGCGCACGATCGCCGGCCTGCACCACCCGACGACGGGCTCCGTCCGGTTCGATGGGAAAGACGTGACCGGGCTGCGGCCCGAGCGCCGGGCCAGGCAGGGGATCCTCATGGTGCCGGAGGGCAGACGGCTGTTCGGGTCACTATCCGTCCATGAAAATCTGCAGGTCGGCTCCGCGTACGCGCGGCCAGGCCCGTGGACAATCGAGCGGGTGTACCAGATGTTCGACTGGATGCGAGAGCGCCGCAACCAGCTCACCGCCCAGCTGTCCGGCGGTGAGCAGCAGACAGTCGCCATCGGCCGGGCCCTGGTCGCCAACCCCCGCATGCTGCTGCTCGACGAACTGTCGCTCGGCCTGGCGCCCGTAATTGTCCAGCGCATCTACGGCATGCTGCCGGAAATCCTCGCCACCGGCCTCACGGTACTCCTCGTCGAGCAGGACGTGAGCCAGGCCCTGCGGGTGGCCTCGCACCTCCAGTGCCTGCTGGAGGGCCGGACCACCCTGGAAGGCAGGCCCGCCGACGTCACCGCGGAACAGGTCGAGGCGGCCTACTTCGGCCTGGCCCCGGCCGCCTCGTCCGGCCAGGCCGGCGAAGGGAGCGAGCCGTAATGGCCTGGGTCAACGCCATCATCCAAGGGGTGCTGACGGGCGGACTGTATGCACTGTTCGCCTGCGGGCTGTCGCTGATGTTCGGGGTGATGAAGGTCGTGAACCTCGCGCACGGCGACCTCGCGGTGGTCGCGGGATACATCGCGATCGGTGTCATCGCCGCCACCCACATCCCGGTGCTGTGGTCCTTCCTCATCGTGGTCCCGGTGATGGCGCTGCTCGGCTACGTCCTGCAGCGCACCGTGATCCAGGGCGCGCTCGACCGCAGCGTGCTCACCACCCTGATGGTCACCTTCGGCCTGTCGGTGGTGATCGAGAACGGCCTGCTCCAGTTCTTCACGGCCAACAGCCGCGCGATCGGCACCGGGCTGCCCCTGGTGAGCGGCTCCTTCAAGATCGGCTCGCAGATCCAGATTGGCTACCTGCTCGTGGTCGTCTTCGCCGTCGCCGTGATCGTCCTGCTCGGGCTGCAGTACTTCCTGTCCTCATCCAGATACGGGCGCCTGATCCGGGCGGTCGCCGACGACCGGGAGGCGGCGCAGCTGGCCGGGGCGGACTACCGGCACGTGTTCGGCATCGCGGCGGCGCTGGCCTTCGGCACCGTGGCCCTGGGCGGCATCGCCTACGGTATGTACTCCCAGCTCTCGCCGACCACGGGGACCGACACGATCCTGCTGTTCGCGTTCGCGGCGGTGGTGATCGGCGGGCTCGGCTCCCTGTGGGGCACCCTGGTCGGCGGCGTGGTCCTGGGCGTGGCCCAGCAAATCGGTGCGCAGATCAACATCTCCGACGAGCTCCTCGCCGGGTTTATCGTCTTCCTCGCCGTGCTCGTGCTGCGCCCGCAGGGCCTTATTACCCGGAGGGCACAGTCGTGAGCATGGTCACGGAAACCACCGTTCGTCCGGCCGGAGAATTCCGGGTCGCCCGGTCACGCAGGAATGTGGCCTGGACCGGGGCGGGCGCACTGATCGTTGTCGTGGTGCTCGCGATGCTGCCTTACATCGTGTACTCCGGCACCACCGCCATCCTGGTTCAGGGGTTCATCGTGCTCACGATGGCGAGCATGTGGAACCTGCTCGCGGGCTACGCCGGCCTGGTGTCGGTGGGGCAGCAGGCGTTCGTGGGACTCGGCGCCTACTTCGTGCTGATCCTGGCCATCCACGGCGCCTCACCGTTCGCTGCGCTGCCGGTCGCGGCCATCGGCTGCGGTGTGGCGGCCCTGCCGATGTGGTGGCTGGTCTCCCGGCTGCGCACCGGGTACTTCGCGATCGCGACCTGGGTGCTCGCCGCGACCGTCATGCTGATCATCGAGAAGTTCTCCTCGATCGGCGGCGGGACCGGCATGCCGCTGCCCGGCCTGGGCGGGTTCAGCCCGACGCTGCTCACCGCCTATACCTACTGGGCCGGGCTGGCCGTCACGGTGCTGACGCTGGCCGTCATCTATCTGCTGCTGCGCGGCAGGCTCGGCCTGGTGCTGACGGCGATCCGCGACGACGAGGTAGCCGCGCGCAGCTCCGGCGCACGGGTCGGCCTGGCCCGGCTGCTGGTGTTCGTGGTGGCGGGGGCCGGCTGCGGCGCCGCGGGCGGCCTGCTGGCGATCAGTCAGCTCCAGGTGGAGCCGAGCGCGGTGTTCAGCGTGCAGTGGACCGCGGAGATGGCGTTCGCGACCATCATCGGCGGGCTGGGCACGATCGAGGGGCCGATCATCGGCACCATCGTGTACCTGGTGCTGCAGCAGACCCTGGCCTCGTACAACGCGTGGTACCTGATCATCCTGGGCCTGGTCGCGATCCTCATCGCCCTGTTCGCCCGCCGCGGGCTGTGGGGGCTGGTGGACGAGCGCCTGAACGTGCGGCTGTTCCCGGTCGGGTACTGGCTCCGTCTCCCCGGCGAGGGGAGGCGCGGCGGAGCCGGGTCCTCGCCGAGCCGGCGAGCTCGGCGGGACCGGGGGGTCGCCCCCCCGG
>CAVWWZ010000013.1:0-50600 GCA_963758835.1 uncultured Acidobacteriaceae bacterium
TGGAACATGCAACAGAATTTCGGGCTGTCCAATCTGCCGCAGGGAGGGCCTGAGCCATGGCGCTGAACAACAGTTCTGCACGTTTTATCTCGGATGGTCTGTTATTCGGAATCGAGGTGGAGAAGGTGCAGGAGGTGATCCGGCACCAGACGATGACTCGGGTGCCGCTGGCGCCGAAGCTGATCGGCGGGCTTGATCAACCTGCGGGGACAAATCGTGACCGCCATCGATTTGCGATTGCGGCTCGGGCCTGCCGGAGCGCAAGCGCCGACGAGCTGCCCATGAACGTGGTGGCGCGCACCGAAGCGGCGCGGTAAGCCTGCTGGTTGACGAGATTGGCGATGTACTGGAGGTGCAGGAACAGCAGTTCGAAGATGTACCCCAAACCATGCGGCAAGCGCGAGAGCTGATTCGAGGGGTCTACAAGTTGCCCGACCGTCTGCTGCTGGTTCTGGATACCGCACGGGCGGTTACCGTTGGGCAGAAACGCCGTGCGGGGCCGTCACCTAGTCGAAGCAGCTGACTATACGCGCCGAATCATTCTGTCGGTAAATTCCGCGGCACTGACATAGCCAAGAGTTATGAAACTATCGCCCGGGTTTTGCGGCCCGGCCCAACAAGGAGCAAACACGAAATGGCATCCAGACAAATGGGCACAGCAAATTCGAAAGAACGTACGAGAACCACCTGCGTACGTCCGCCGCGGAGATAAGAGGGCGGGTCAACCGCACGCCACAGTCGCCAGACCTAACCGAAATGCATAACCTGCTTGCAGACGAAGTCGAGCGGCTGGCCGCCGCTGTCAAGGCAGGCGACCTGAACCAGCGCATACCCGAGCAAGAATTTGAAGGGCGCTCCCTGGAAACAGTAAGGGCTCTCAACCAAATGCTGGACACGATAACCAAACCTCTCACCGAAGTGAAAGCCGTGCTGGCTGGGCTCGCGGTGAATGACCTGGCCGTGAACGTGACGGGAACGTACTCGGGTGCCTTCGGCGAAATTGCCACCGCCACCAACCTGGCGCAGCAGCGAGTGAAGCATACGGTTGCAATCCTGAATAACCTGGCCGCGGGCGATTTCAAGAAGGACCTGGAGGACATGATTAAGCTCCAGCGGCGTTCGGAAAATGACAGCCTGGTGCCGGCGTTCATCCAAGTCATGCTTGCCATCAGTGCTTTAGTCGACGACTCGAAGATGTTGTCCGCGGCGGCGGTGGAAGGCAAGTTGGCGACTCGGGCCGACGCTACCAAGCATAGCGGCGAATATCGCAAGATCGTGGAAGGCGTGAACCAGACGCTCGATGCGGTCATCGGGCCGCTCAACGTGGCGGCAGACTATGTGGACAAGATCAGCAAGGGCGAGATCCCGGCCAAGATCACCACCGAATACCAAGGCGATTTCAACGCCATCAAGCAAAGCCTGAACCGCTGCATCGATACGCTAGATACTTTGCTCACCCAGATGTCTCATATGTCGCAACGAGCACGAGTTGGGTGACATCGACGTGGTGATCGACAGCTCGCGTTTCGAGGGCGCATTCCGCAGCGTGGCGCAGGGCATTAACGAAATGGTGGGAGCGCACATATCGGTCAAGAAGAAGGCAATGGCCTGCATTGCCGAGTTCGGCAAAGGAAACTTTGAGGCGCCAATGGAAAAGTTGCCGGGCAAAAAAGCCTTCATCAACGACACGATCGAACAGGTGCGGGCGCACCTGAAGCAGCTCATCGCCGATTTGCAGGGATTGGTAACGGCGGCCATGGAAGGCAAGCTTTCAGTGCGGGCTGACGCCACCCGGCAGCAGGGCGACTTTCGCCACATCGTCGAAGGAGTCAACCAGTTGCTCGATGCCACACTGCTTCCCATCGAGGAAGGCAACCGCGTGCTGCGCCAGATTCGCGGCGGCAATCTCCGCGAGCGCGTCGACATCGAGTGCAAGGGCGATCACCAGAAGATGAAGGACGCCATCAACGGCGTGCACGACTGGCTAAAAGGCCTGGTTGAATATGTCACCCGGATCGCCAATGGCGATATGAACGCGCACATGGAGAAGGCCTCCGACCAGGACCAGATCCATGAGTGGCTGGTGCTGCTGAAGTCCAACATCGTGACCCTGCAGTCGGAACTGGGGCGTCTCATCGCTGCCGCCAAAGACGGCGACCTGGTGCTGCGTGGCGATCCGGATAAGTTCAAGGGAGCGTATGCCGAGCTGATGAGTTCGGTGAACGACATGTTCGAGGTCTTCCGCTCGACCATCGAGCAGGTGGGGCAGATGAGCCAGCCGCTGAGCGAGTCGGCAGCCGAGCTTAGCCGGGTCGCGCAGGAGATGGGCTCCAGCGCTGAACAGACGGCCTCGCAAGCGAACATGGTGTCGGCAGGATCGGAACAGGTCAGCCGCAACATTCAGACCGTAGCAACCGCTGCTGACGAGATGGGCGCCAGCATTCGCGAAATCGCCAAGAACACCGCCGATGCCACGAAGGTCGCGACTGCGGCGGTACGCTCGGCGGAAGACACCAACGTCACCATCGGCAAACTGGGACAGAGCAGCGCCGAGATCGGCCAGGTGATCAAGGTCATCACGTCCATCGCGCAGCAGACCAACCTGCTGGCGCTCAATGCTACGATCGAAGCCGCGCGCGCGGGTGAAGCGGGCAAAGGCTTCGCCGTGGTGGCGAACGAAGTCAAAGAACTGGCCAAGGAAACAGCCAAGGCAACCGAAGACATCAGCCGCAAGATCGAAGCCATCCAGACCGACACCACGGGAGCGGTGACCGCAATCGAACAGATCGGCTCGGTTATCGGCCAGATCAACGACATTCAGAACACAGTTGCCAGCGCGGTCGAGGAGCAGAGCGTGACCACCAACGAGATCACGCGCAACCTAACCGAAGCAGCCAAAGGCGGAGCCGATATCAGCCACAGCATTGCCGGCGTGGCCGAGGCGGCCCGCACAACCACCGGTGGCGCGGGACAGACGCAGAAGTCGGCCGAGTCGCTGGAGAAGCTGGCGGAAGAACTGCAATCGCTAATGGGTCGGTTCCGCTATGACACAAGCAATGGGAAAGTCACTCCGGCCGTCGCGTCTCGGACCCGCAACCTGCATCACGAACTCGCAGGCGCCTCCATCCAGTAAGAAATAGGAAGGACAAGCGCAACGGCGGCCGCATCGCAGCGGCCGCCGTGTCATTTGTTGCAATAAGGACAGAAAACTCACCACAGAGGCACGGAGGTCACGGAGTAATTCGGATGGTTCCGGATTATTCCTGACTTGGAGCTGGTCTTGATTTACCGCGCTTCGGCTCTCTTTTTTCTGTGTTCTCCGTGTCTTCGTCGTTTGCCTTCTTCTTCGCCCGCTTGATCTCTTCCAGCCTTGCCTTGATGCGAGCCTCGATACCTTGCTCCGTCGGGTGGTAGTACACCCGGTCCTTCAGGTTGTCGGGCAGGCACTGCATATCGGCGACTTTCTCTTCCAGGTTGTGTGCGTACTGGTATCCCTCACCGTAGCCGAAAGCTTTCATCAATCCCGTGGGCGCATTGCGCAGGTGCAGCGGGACCGGATCCTGGGCAGTGCGCTCGACATCCTCCTGCGCGGCTCCATAGGCGGTATAAAGCGCATTCGATTTCGGAGCTGCACACAGATACACGACAGCCTGCGCCAGCGCCAGATTCGCTTCGGGCATTCCGAGGAAGTCGACCGCATCACGCGCCGCCAGAGTAATGCTCCAATGCTTTGGGATCGGCGAGTCCGATATCTTCGCTGGCCATGCGCACCACGCGGCGGGCGATATACAATCCGTCCTCGCCGGCTTCGAGCATGCGAGCGAGCCAATACAGAGCCGCGTCCGGGTCGCTGTTGCGCACGCTCTTGTGCAATGCCGAGATGAGGTTGTAGTGCTCTTCACCCGCCTTGTCGTACTTCAGCACGCGTTTCTGCAAGCGCGTCGGTCACGATGGCGTCGGTGATTCGCGCCGGCTTGCCTTCGTCCCTCGCTTCGCGTGCCAGCGTTGCTGCGACCTCGAGCGCGTTGTAGGCGCTGCGCGCATCACCGCTGGAATAGGCGGCGATTTTGCGGAGGGCGTCCTCGTCGGCCACCAGTTCGAGGTCGCCCAGTCCGCGCTCTTTGTCGACGAGCGCACGCTGCAGGAGTGAGACGATCTGCTCCTCAGTCAACGACCGCAATAGATAAACGCGGCAGCGTGACAGCAGCGCCGAGATCACTTCGAACGACGGATTCTCTGTGGTCGCGCCGATGAGCCGAATGCTGCCCTTCTCGACATAAGGAAGGAACGCGTCTTGCTGGGCCTTGTTGAAGCGATGGACTTCGTCGACAAAAACAATGGTCCGCGTGCCGTATTGTCGCGCCCGCTCGGCATCGGCCATCACCTGCTTGATTTCCTTGATGCCGGCCAGCACCGCTGAAAATTCGATGAAGTCGGCGTGGGTCATGCGGGCGATGATCTTCGCTAGCGTCGTCTTGCCCACGCCCGGAGGTCCCCAGAAAATGAGTGAACCCGTGTCGTCGCGCTCGATCTGTACTCGCAGCGCTTTGCCAGGACCGAGGATGTGTTCCTGCCCGACAAATTCATCCAGCGTGCGCGGGCGCATGCGGTCGGCGAGCGGGCGCGATTTGTCGACGGGCTCGTCAGCGGGCGGGGTGTTCTGGAAAAGGTTCACGGATCAGCTCACCACAGAGACACAGAGACACAGAGGCACAGAGGCACGGAGAATGCTGTTCACAAAAGCTTGCGGCGGATGCCGTTCTTCAGGACGGGCACGTTGAAGTTGATCAACAAACCTACTCGCATTCCGGCAAGCCGCAAGTAAGTCATCAACTGCGCCTCATGGACAGGCAATATCTGCTGCACCGCCTTGAGTTCGACAATAACGGTGTTCTCCACAACTAAATCAATACGATACCCGCAATCAAGGTTGATGCCTTTGTAGGTGACCGGCATGTCAACCTGCTGAATGAATTGCATCCCCCTCAGCGACAGTTCCCGGCACATAGCTGCTTGATAGGCGGACTCCAAAAGCCCCGGTCCGAGCGCACGATGCACTCCAATGGCGGCGGCGATTACTTCAGAGGTAACAGACTGATATGGGCCCGGTGATTCCCACGTAGGCTTGTTCGGCAGGTTTGTCAGAGCAGCAGTTGGTACGTCCACCATCAGCGATCTCCCGCTTTACTCCCCATGATTCTATTCCTCTGTGCCTCCGTGACTCTGTGGCTCAACCGGCCTTCCGTTGTCTGCTCGCCTCATACAGCACCACCGATGCCGCGATAGCCGCGTTCAGCGATTCGACTTTGTCGGAGTGCGGGATGGTCACCACTTCATCCGCCTGGGCCAGCACGTGCTTCGGAACACCCGCTCCTTCGTTGCCAACGATCAGAGCGATGGGGCGCGTCAGGTCCGCCTCTGCGATTGGAGCGCCTTTATGCGAGGAGGTCGCCAGCACCGTTATGCCGTGTGCCTTGAGCTGCGCCAGCGCCGACACAACTTGCACCCTCGCCGATGGCAAACGAAACAGTGATCCTGCCGAAGCGCGGACCGCTTTCCAGTTCCACGGACTAACGGTGTTTTCGCCAAGCGCCAATCCAGTGGCTCCAAACGCTTCGCCGGCGCGGGTGATGGTGCCCAGATTTCCCGGGTCCTGCAACCCGGCGGCAAGCACAACGAGCGCTGGTTGGGGAGTAATGAGATGTGCGAATGAGCTCACGCGCACTCGAACCATCGCAGCAACGCCTTGCGGAGTTTCGCTAGGCACGGCGCTTGCAAAAATGTCATCCGGAAGCACCAATGCCTCAGTTTGCTTCGATAACTGCGGCAACAGCTTATGAATGCGATCTCGAGCCGATTCCGCGAAGAAAACACTGCTGATCCGCAGACCGGAGCGGATCGCCTCCTCCACCAGGTGCATTCCCTCGATCGCAATGTCCCCGCTCTCATCGGGAGACGCCTCATGAAACAGGCGGCGCAGCTCTTTCACACTGGCGTTGCTGCGGCTGGTGATGGGGCGTAGCCGAGCATCCGCAGCCGATTCGAAAGGAGGGGGCATGAGTTCCGATTCCGGAAGCAATCCTACAACGGAGCCCATGAGTGGGTCGAAATCCAGCTCGGCATGATAATCTGCTCCCTTGCTGGTGCTTGGGCGTTTTGTTAAGGTTCGCACCGCGAAACCATTCACAAGTCGACGAGGTTCGGTTGCGCCCCGAAATTGTAAAGATTAACCCCAAAAATCCGGAAGCATCGTTGGTGACGTATGCCGCTGAGAAAATACGCTCAGGGGTCGTTCTCGGGATACCGACGGACACGTTCTACGGCTTGGCTGCAGACCCTTTCAATTTGCACGCCGTCGACCGGATTTACGAAATCAAAGCGCGGTCGCGGCATAAACCTCTGTCGCTCATGACTGAATCGATTGACCAGGCAGCCGAACTCGCCTGGCCGGTGCCGGAAACGTTTTACCTGCTAGCCCGGCGCTTCTGGCCCGGACCGCTCACCATCATCGTCAAGGCCGATCCCAAGGTGCCTTTGAAGGTGACCGCCAACACCGGCAACGTCGCGTTGCGCGTTCCGGCAGCAGAGGTGCCGCTGGCCATCATCCGGGCTGCCGGCCACCCTATTACGGCGACATCAGCCAATTTGCACGGCGAAGCGGAATGCACCACGGCGCAAGCCGTTCGCGACCAGCTTGGCGATTGCCTGCCCATGATTGTCGATGGCGGCCAGTCTCCTCGAGACATCGCTTCTACCATCGTGGACCTCACCAGCGATGACGGTCATTGGCGCATTTTGCGGCAAGGCGCCATAGCCTACGACGACATCGCAGAGTTGCTGGGGCAGGAGTAGTCACTACGGGAGCCCGCGCTTCCAAGTCACACCTCCTCCGCTGGTTGCCTGCGGGAGCAGTCCTTGTTTTGGCGGTCGCATTTCTCGGCCTCACCCTGCGCATTATGCACGAGGGCTCGATGGATCAGCCGCACAAGGCGGACTGCATTCTTGTTCTAGGGGCAGCCGAATATTACGGCAAACCGTCACCTGTCTTCCGCGCCCGCCTCGATCACGCCTACCAGCTCTTCACCGAAGGAATGGCACCGTTGATCATCACCTCGGGTGGCGCGGGTAAAGATCCGAAGTACAGCGAAGGCGAGGTTGGTCGTGACTATCTGCTCTCGCGCGGAGTGCCCGAGCCGAACCTCATTGCTGAGACGCAGGCGGACAACACCGATGAATCGACCCAGCGTGCAGCGGTTATCATGCGCCGCAATGGTCTTCAGAGTGTACTGCTGGTGAGTGACGCCTACCACATGTTTCGCGCAAAACGCATGATGCAGCGCCAGGGATTTACCGCTTACATCTCCCCCCGTCCGGAATCTGTGCCGAAGACATTCTGGGAAAGACTTGTCGCCGCCTCGCGCGAGGCCTTCAGTTATGTGCTGTACAGAATGCATGTGACCTAGGACAAAACGCTCTTCGCTTCTCGCCTTTAGCTATTGGCCATTGGCCCTTGGCAATTCGCAACTCAGAAGTCCAGCCAGCAGTCGAGCCTTCCTCGGGAGTATTCCTGTTCGTCCCGTTACTTCTGCAATAAACTCAAGGGCGTTGTTGAGTCAGTTTGTCAGATAGTTCGGGTTGGCCGATTGAGCTAAAGGCCAAGCCCCAACAGCCTTCGGGAGGATTTCCAATGCCTGATACCGGTTCCCACTCCTCAACCGCTACAGGATGGCGAAGCTCGCGATGGCTGATCGTAGTTGAGCTGGCGATCGTTGCCGCGATCTTTCTGGCGGACATCTATGGCTGGCACCACGTTATCAAGCTGAGCAAGACTCTCTACCTGCTGGCCTTCGGCTGGCTTTCGCTGTGGCTGCGAGGATTGGGATGGAAAGATATTGGCTTCCGGATCTACAAGAGCTGGTTGCGCACACTTGCCATCGGCGCACTCTGCGGATTAGGAATCGAAGCGCTCGAGTTATTTGTCACTCAGCCGCTACTGGTTCGGCTAACACACCACTGGCCTGACCTATCCGATTTTCAAGGATTGCGCTGGAACTGGAAGCTGCTGCCCCTCGCTCTGCTGCTTACCTGGACGTTAGCGGCTTTCGGCGAAGAGATGGTGTATCGCGGCTACCTAATGAATCGCGTCGCCGACCTGTTTCACCAGTGGCGTGGTAAGTGGATCCTGAGCCTGTTGGCCGTAAGCATCGTCTTCGGGTTCGCGCACCTGTACCAGGGAGTCACCGGAGTGGTTGAGAATGCGATCGACGGTCTGCTGCTAGGCGTCATTTACCTGCGATGCGACCGCAAGCTGTCGGTGCCCATCGTCGCGCATGGCATAACCGACACAGTTGATTTCTTGTTGATCTTTATCGGGAAGTATCCGGGAATGTGAGAAAAGCCGTTCTTGGCTCTTGGCTCTTGGCTGTTAGCTATTGGCTATCGCCTAGCTCGGCTTTCATACGTAAGCGACGACCCATATCAAAGGCCAAGAGCCAAAAGCTAAGAGCCGCCGTTCTAATACACTTCGTCCAGCAGTTCGATGACGTGTGCCACCCGGGCCTTCATCCCAACCCTTTCGATGCCCGCTCGATATTGCAGCATGCAACCGACGTTCGCGGTGGCAATGATCTCGGGTGAAACGCTGGCGATGAAGCCCATTTTCTCGTCGAGAATTTTCATCGAGATTTCATTCTGTACGATGTTGTAAGTTCCGGCGCTGCCGCAGCAGGTTTCCGGACGCGGCGACTCGATGAGATCGGCACCGACATGCTTCAACAGTTGCCGCGGAGCCGCTCGTACACCCTGCGCATGTGCCAGGTGACAAGGATCCTGATACGTCACCTTTGCCTCGAGCCTGTGCTTGGGCTGCCGTAAGCCCAACTCGGCAAGGTATTCGTTCACGTCGCGCACCTTGGCTGTGAACTCCGCCGCGCGGCCGGAATAAGTTGCGTCTTCGTGCAACAAGCTGCCGTACTCCTTCATGCTCGACCCGCACCCAGCGGCATTGGTAACGATGGCGTCGAACTCTGGGCTGAGCATAGCATCGATATTTCGCCGCGCCAGCGCGCGCGCGCCATCGAGAAGTCCGGCATGGAGATGCAGCGCTCCGCAGCAACTCTGATGAGGAGGGATGTGAACCTCGACGCCGTTTCTTGTAAGCACGCGAATGGTGGCGCGATTCAGTTCTGCAAATGCGACGCTGGCAATGCAGCCTATAAGGAGCGCGACGCGACCGCGGCGTTCACCTTCCGCCGGATAAATCTCACCCAGATCCTTGAACGAAAAGTCGCGTTCGATCCGTGGCGACAACGCGTCGAGGTCCGCCACTCCCAGCAGCTTCAGCATCCCCGTCGCGCGAGCCAGACCCTGAAGCCCTGATTGCTGGTAGAAGCGCACCAGCCGGGCATGCCGCGCGAGTCGCGAAAATGAGGGCAGCAGATCGTTGTAGAAATGCTCACGAATTTTCTGCTGAAGCCACGGGCGGCGATAGTTCTCCTGAATCTGCAGCCGGGCGCGTTCGAGCAAGGAACCGTAAGCCACGCCCGAGGGACAAGCGGTCTGGCAGTTCAGGCATCCGAGGCAACGGTCAATGTGAGTGACAAACGAATCGCCGAGCGCCAGCTTGCCGGCATCAACCATCACGATCTGATAAATGCGGCCGCGCGGCGAATCCATTTCCGTGCCCAGGGCGCGATACGTCGGGCACTGGTCGAGACACAGCCCGCAATGGACGCACTTTGAGTACACCTCCCACGTGGGCTTCTCGTGTGGGGAAAAGTTCGAGTGCGCGTGGGTTGGGTCGGCTACGATGGTCAGAGGAGTTCCCTCCCGCGCAAAACGTTGTTTGGGTCGAGCGCCTTCTTGACCGCGCGCATGCTGGCCACCGCCTGCGAACTTCGCCAATCGTCGTGAAACTGTACCGATGCCGGCAGTTGCTGCCGCAAGACCTTAGATTCCATTCCCGAGTTACCGTTCGGGAAGTGAAGCAGCAGATGGCCGATGCCGCACCTGCCAATGTAGGCAACCGTGGCTACCGTTGGATCGGAACGGGCCTCCAATATCTGCAAGACGGAGCCAAGCTTCGCCGGAGGAGCAAATAATGAAATATGGCTACTTACATGGGGCAAAAACGGCACTGAGACTTCCGGCTTCGTCTTCTCGACGACGGGGAACTCTCCAAGTGCGAGCCACATCGCGCTTTCTTTTTCGCCATCGAGTTCCAGAGTCACCGCAGACCCCAACTCCTTTCGATAACGCGCCAGCACCGCATCGCTGCCGGCCCCTCGAACGCAGATCACCCATGCGTCCTCCTGCATCTCGGGTCGCAGGAGTTTTCGCGCTGCCGGAGACACAATCTCCAGGCACATGGGAGCCAACGGGGAGCGGACCACGAGGTCGCGGAACTTCAGCGCGTCCTGCCATGTGGCGAATTCGGCGAGGAAGGTCCGCGTCTGTCGCGGCGCAGGAAAAAGCTTGAAGCTTGCTGAGATGATGACTGCCAGCGTCCCATAGCTGCCGATCAATAGCTTCATCAGGTCGTAGCCGGCAACGTTTTTCACCACGCGTCCGCCGCCTTTGGCCTTCCGGCCATCACCTGTCACGAAGCGCACACCGATGCAGAAGTCGCGAACGGAACCGTAACCATGGCGCATCGGTCCATGGTTCGCAGCGGCCAGAAGACCACCGATGGTTGCGCGCTCGGCACAGGGCGGATCGACCGCGAGCATCAGGCGGTCTGCGCCGACCATGCTGTTCAGTTGCGCGACGGTCATGCCCGCGCCGATGCCGCAGGTTAAATCGGCAGGATCGTAGTGCTCGATCTCGATCAGGCGAGAGGTATCAAGCAGAACATCTGCAGTGGGCGAAATCTGAGATCGCCCGCCAATCGGGGCAACGGTGAATCCTCTCTGATTAGCCAGCCTCAAAATCGCTGCGACCTCGTCGACGGTGCCAGGCGAGACACGAGTTGCCTCTTCCCGCTCCGGCCCAATTGCCTCTTCTGCGACGTACTCTTCCCCGCAGATGGCCCGCAGCTCGCGCACCAGGTCGACGGATACACCCGTGGCGCTCACATTCCCTCCTGCACCAGGATGGGATTGAAAGCGGGGCCGCGCGTTTCCACGCATGTCTTGGTGGTGGGAAATATCTTTGCCGGGTTCAGCAGCGAATTCGGATTAAAGGCGTTGCGCAGACTCAGCATCACGTCGAGATCATCGTTGCTGAACAGCAGCGGCATCAAATCGCGCTTCTCGATGCCCACCCCGTGCTCGCCGGTGATGGAGCCGCCGGCATCGATGCAGTACTGCAGGATCTCGCGACCGGCATCTTCCACCCTGCGCAGCTGCTTGGGATCGCGGGCGTCGAACAGGATCAGTGGATGTAGATTCCCATCTCCGGCATGGAAGATATTTCCAATGCGCAATCCGTACTTCTTTGAGACCTCGCCAATGAACTGCAGCACCGCCGGAATCTGTGTCCGCGGTACTACGCCATCCTGGGTGTAGAACGACGAACTCACGCGGCCGAGGGCTCCGAAGGCGTTCTTGCGGCCTTTCCAAAGCAACGCCCGCTCGGTTTCGTCTTTGGCGCGGCGCACTTCGCGCGCGCGCTGCTGCAAACAAACTTCGCGCACGACCTCTGCCTGCTCCTCCACCAATTCCGCCAGGCCATCCAACTCGATCAGCAGCACCGCTCCCGCGTCGAGCGGATATCCGGCATGGCAGAAGGCCTCGATGGTTTGCAGTGTCCATCCATCCAGCATTTCCAATGCGGCCGGAGTGACACCTGCCGCGGTGATGGCAGCAACCGTCTTGGCGGCATCGTCCACCGTCTCGAAAACGCCGAGCAGTGTGGCGGTACGCTCGGGCCGCCGCAACAGCTTTACCGTGGCTGCGGTCACGATGCCCAGGGTGCCTTCCGATCCGACAAAGAAGCCGGTCAGATCGTAGCCGGCGCTCTCGGCCGCCTTGCCTCCAAAGTGGACGATCTCGCCATCGGGCAGCACCACTTCTAGTCCGGTCACGTGGTTCACCGTGACCCCGTACATCAGGGTGTGGGGACCGCCGGAGTTTTCGGCGACATTTCCGCCAATGGTGCAGGCCTTCTGGCTGGAAGGATCGGGAGCGAAGTAGAGACCGAGATGTGCCACACTGTCAGACAGCGTCTGATTGACGACTCCCGGCTGAACTACAGCCCGCATGTTCTCCGCATCGACTTCCAGGATGCGATTCATGCGCGAGAAGGCGACCAGAATGCCGCCCTCGATGGGAATGGCGCCTCCGCTCAGTCCTGTCCCTGCGCCACGGGGGACGATCGGAACACGCTCGCGTGCGGCGAGTTTGACGATGCGGGAAACCTGCTCGGTGGTTTGGGGAAAGACGACCGCATCGGGAGTGCTGGTGCGCACCCCGCCGTCGTACTCATACAGCATCAGGTCTTCGGGGCGGTCGAGGACGTACTCCCGGCCAGCTATGGACCGTAATTGATCAGCAAGCGCGGAAGTGCGCCAGGCGCCCATGAGTGCTCGGAAAGCAGGAGTCTATCATGGGCACCGAAGCGAAAGCAGCGCTATACCGTACTTCGTTGGCCGGTAACGAGACGAACGATGAGGGTTAAGATAACGGCCCCGATTACCGCGACTATGATCGTGTAGATCATGCCGCCGCTGCCGGCAAATCCGACCGCTCTCATAATGTAGCCACCGACGACGGCGCCGACGATGCCCACGACGATATCCATCAAGGTTCCATAGCCGGAACCTTTCATCAACTTGCCAGTAATCCAGCCGGCGATGAGGCCGACGATAATCCACCACAGAATAAACACTGTTCCTCCACGTAATCGGGCTCTGCCGTTACTCGGTAATGAGATGAGGGTAGGTCGAGAGACGTTGGAACCAACTCTCGAAAATGGCAGTTATTCTGGCGTTGGAAACAGGCTGGGGCTGGCGCTGGTTCAGCAGAGCTGCTATTTCATGGCATTTTCTACTTCGCTGAGCCAATCCGGCCGCTTTAACACTTCGCGCGGCTTAGGACCATCAGCAGCGCCTACGATGCCATCCTGCTCCATCAGATCGATGAGGTGCGCGGCGCGTCCGTAGCCGATTCTCAGGCGCCGCTGAAGCAGAGACGTCGATGCCTTGCCGTATTCCAGCACGATGCGCACGGCATCCATGAAGAGCTCATCGTTGCCTTCGCCGCTATCACCGCCGCCGCCACCCGATTCAGAAGATGAACTCTCCTCTTCATCGCGCGGCGGAGCCAGGAAGTTCTCCTGATATTGCGCCGGGGCTTGTGATTTCCAGAACTCAACCGCCGCCGCAATCTCCTTCTCGGTCACGAAGGGAGCATGAACGCGGTGCACCCGGGCCGATCCGTTGGGAAGGTATAGCATGTCGCCGCGTCCCAGCAGCGCCTCAGCCCCGTTGGCGTCGAGAATGGTTCGCGAGTCGATCTTGGTCGCCACGCGGAACGAGATACGCGCCGGGAAGTTCGCCTTGATCAATCCGGTAATGACATCTACCGACGGCCGCTGTGTTGCCAGCACGAGATGAATGCCGACAGCGCGCGCCATCTGCGCCAGGCGGGTGATCGAGGCCTCGACATTCTGGCCGTCGAGCATCATCAGGTCGGCCAGCTCATCGATAATGATCACGATATAAGGGAGCGGCTTCGCTTCGCTGCCTTCGTCGAAGAGGCTCGGCGTATTCTCTTCGAACAGCCGGTTGTACTGATCGATGTTGCGGACGCCTTTCTCCGCGAGCACTTTCAGGCGCCGCTCCATTTCGCGAACCGCATTGCGCAAAGCATTCGACGCTAGCTTGGGTTCGGTGATGATGGGCGTATGCAGGTGGGGTATGCCTTCATAATTGCCCAGCTCCAGCCGTTTGGGGTCGACCAGGATGAGCTTCACTTCATCGGGCGTTGCCTTGTACAGCACCGACATGATGAAGGCGTTGATGGCTACGCTCTTGCCCGATCCGGTGGAACCGGCGATCAGCAGGTGCGGCATGGCGTTCAGATCAGCAGTAACAATGCGGCCGTTGATGTCCTTGCCGAGCGCCAGCGTCAGCTTCGACTTGGAACCCAGGAACTCGCGAGCCTCTACCACCTCGCGCAGCCAGATAGTCTCGCGTTCGTGGTTTGGCACCTGGATGCCGACGGTCGATTTGCCCGCCATGCGCTCGATGAGAATGCTCTCAGCCCGCAGCGCGAGGCAGAGGTCGTCACTCAAGCCGGTAACGCGGCTGTACTTGATCCCGGCTTCGGGTTTGAACTCGAAGGTAGTGACAACCGGACCAGGATTGATTTGCGAAACCGTGCCGCGCACATCAAACTCGCCACACTTCTCCTGAAGTACGATGGCCAGCTTCTTTAGCGCTTCTTCATTTACCGCGCTGTGTTCGTCGGCCCGATGCAGCAGAGCCGTTGACGGCAGCTTGTAGCCGCCCGCTAGACGGGGCATGGTCGTTTTGCCATGCGGCACGCTGTCAGCGCGGGATCCAACCGCAATCGGTTCGGGGGCAGATGATGTGTGTGGCTCCGCACCGGCGATCGGCTCGGGAACCGATACTGGCTGCACGGGTTGTGCTGCCGTTCCAAACATGCGCTCGATGCCGCTGCGGGCACCTTCCGTCCGAACCGGCGCGGCCACCGGCGGTGGTGGCGGAATCACCTCTTCTGCGCCGGCCGCCGTCGTGGGCGGTTCGGCTGCGCGGCGCGGTACAAGTTGTGCCGTTACGACGGGCTTGGTGTTCGCAGCTGTGGCGCGCTTCTTCTCCAGGTCACGTGCGGCCCGGCGGCGCACGCGTTCGGCTCGCCAGTCGGCAAAGCGATCAAGCGCAGCGTACGCAAAGGACAAGCGGGTCTTCGACCAGATTTGGATAGCGCCGAACGAGAATGCGGTTGAGAGATACAGTGCTACCGCGATTGCCGCCAGGCACACCAGATATGCGCCGACGATATTCAGATAATGAATCAACGTGTCAGCAACAATGCGTCCTAGCAACCCTTCCGCCGGTATTGCACCCTGCCACTTGAATTGCCAGGGGAGCAGCCCGATCAGGCCTCCGGCGAATAGCACCAGGCATGCCGCGCCGGCGGTCTTCGCAATCGGGGAGCTAATAGGTCGCGATCGCAACCAGCGCAGCGCGTACATGACCAGAAAAACGGGAATCAGGAAAATGGAAACGCCGAAGATCTGAAGCGCGAGATCGCTGACGATTGCCCCGACCGGCCCGATCCAGTTGTGCGCCGGACGCGAAGCGGGCGGAGCAGCTGCCGTGTTCCACGACGGATCAAGCGGCGAATACGAAATCAGCGCGAGGACAAGGAGAGTCGCGGAGACCAGCGCCAGAAATCCGATCAGCTCATTGAGCCGCCGGTTAGGCGTGGGCGTAAAGGCATTGGAGACAAATGTCATGCTGGCCGATGGCCGTTTTCCCCAGCCACGCCGCTTCCGGTTGGTCATGTTGCCTTCGATCGGAGCCCAGGCAAACATTACCCGCGCACGATTGACCGGAACGCGTGAACCTGAGAGCTGCCTTTGCGGGCCGCGCGCCGGTGTTCAGTGGCGAACGGCTTACTGCCAGAGCACCATGATTATGCCAAACCCACAACCGCCCTGCGGAGATAAACCGCCCGCCGGGGTTGTCGAAGTAAATGCCCCATAGCGATTGCGTCTGAACGACGCGCGCATACCATCGCTTGCTACCATGTTGCTCGATGGCTTCGAAGATGTCCTCCGTCACTTGTGCTATTGCGTTGTTGGTCGCGACCTTCGCCCTTACGCCTCTGCACGCGCAATGGGAGATGCAGGACTCGCACTCCACTGCCAGCCTCCGCGGCATTCATGCAGTTGAGCGTGTCTGTGGCATGGGCAACGGGAACGGACGGTACGATTCTGCGGACCGAGGATGGCGGCGCGCATTGGCAGCGCTGTGCTCCTCCAGCAGGTGCCGAAAAGCTCGACTTCCGTGGAGTTTGGGCTTGGAGGGCCAACGAGGCGCGAGTGTTGTCCTCGGGGCCGGGCGACCAGTCCCGCGTGTACAAGACCGTCGACGGCTGCGCGCACTGGACGGCGGAGATCGGAAACAAAGACAAAGATGGCTTCTGGGATGCGCTCGTGTTTCAAACGCCGAGCCAGGGATCGATAGATGACGACAAGACTGGAATCCTGATTGGTGATCCCATCAGCGGCAGATTCGAAACCCACTTCATGCTCCGGGAGCGTGGATGGACCGTGGACGAGCATGCGTGCGCAGCCCGTGATGGGGAGGCCGGATTCGCGGCGAGTAACTCGATGGTGTTCGTTTTCGGCGCCCGGCGTTACATCATTGCGACCGGAGGCAAAGGCGGCCCTCGCGTGCTTCTCTCACCCTTGTTGGCTTACAACGACAACAAACGAGACTGTCTTGCGGTATCCGTTCCACTAACCGGCGGCAGCGAGTCTTCCGGCGCATTCTCTGTCACCTTCCGCGATCTCAAGAACGGAATCGTTGTGGGCGGCGACTACAAGAAACCCGATGACGCCAATGGGACCGCAGCGTGGACCGACGATGGAGGGCGGCACTGGACTGCGGCAAATAAGCCGCCTCACGGCTACCGCTCGGCCGTGGCATGGGACGCTGCTGCCAAAGTGTGGATTGCGGTCGGCACCGGCGGCGCCGACGTTTCGGGGGACGACGGGAAGACCTGGCAAGCTCTGGATAATGGCAAGTGGAACGCCGTTTCTCCGCCATTTGCCGTAGGTCCGGAAGGAAGAATCGGTCGGCTTCGTCCCGAGCAGATCAAGCTGCCGTCGGAACCGACGAAGGGCACTCGTTAAGAAACATCCCCCACCCCGGCAAAGGAAGCCGGAATGTGGCACCCAGGCCGGAATGTGGCACCAATCCCTCAGCGACCCACCCAGTTCTTATGCTTTCTTCGGTTCCTGATAGATGCCAACCACATTGCCACCGGGATCCCGAAACCTGGCCGTGATCTCAGGGGCGTCGGCGCCGATTGCCTGCACGATCTCGCCTCCGGCGGCCACGACCGCTTGGATCGTCTCCTCGGCGTTGTCCACCATGATGTAAACCAGAAGGCCCGGTACGGCGCTCGCCGGTCGATTCAAAACCCACGTACCGCTGACTTCTCCGACGCCGTCATCGAAGGCGGTACTCCCGTCACCACGTTTTCGCAGGGTCCAACCAAATACACGCTGGTAGAACGCAGCAGATTTTTCGAGGTTAGTCGCCGGGATCTCGACATAACAGATCTTTCCATTACCGCATGTAGGAGGCATGACTACTCCTTGCTGAGGTGCAGAGCTGACGTTTCCCAGAGCGCAAGTTTACCGCGCCCAATGCGGTTGGACAGCGCACGTAACTGCCACGCCGTCGAGCGGCAGCCTCCCAGAAGTTGTAGTTGCAAGGGGGTACTACTACAGAAATCAAAATACGGAGCGGGAGGCCGAATCATCGCCGATTGTAAATAAAGCAGTTAGCTTGTCTGAAAAGGTGGTAGGCCACGTGCAACGTTGGGGGATAGTTTGGGTTGCGGCCAACTTCGGGGTTGCCGGCGCTCAAAGGCGTATAGCCTACGCAGGACAGTGGGTCCTGCGACATGACGTGAGGCTCGACTGCAGGTTGCCACCTCGGCTTCGGGCCTCGCGAATGGCTGCTTACATCTCTGTCTTCCTTTCCGATTTCTCCTTCGGCTAGTTCCAAAATATCCACGGTCCGCGCCATTGCACCGCTATTTTGACGGCATGGTGTAATACCCGGTTCGCGAACGCACCTGTAACTCCGACGGGGTGGGATAATCCGGCGTGTTCGGAACAACCTTGATCTCGATCTTGCGGAACTCCGAACTGGAGAGCCGGGGCGTCGGGTAGTACGCAATCAAATATTGGGTGCGAAGCTCCTCGCTGATTTTGTGGAAGGCTCCATCCAGCTGCTCCAACCCGCTGGCGTAGTAGTACTTCCCGCCCGTATCGCGCGAAAGCTGAATCAGCGCGTGCTCGCCGCCGAGTGTCGCGACCGGCACTGTTTTCGATAGGCACGATGATGATGCTGTAGACGATGGCTTCCGCTTCTTGTGCCTCGCGCACCGCTTCCTGATAGCTGACCTTGCTCATGGTGTCGCCGCCATCGGTAATCACCACCATCACCTTGCGACCGCGCCGCTGCATGAGCGCGTCCGAGCCGAGATACAGCATGTCGTACAACGCGGTAGCCGCGCCGGTTCGGATGCGCGATTAATGCCTTTGTCGATCACGCGCAGATCCGAGGTAAACGGCGTAAGCTGGTCGACGATCTCGCTGAACTCAAACAGCGATACCCCGTCGATTGGCCGCAGGATGGCCTTGGCAAACCGCCGCGCCGATTCCAACTCCAGCTTCTGATCGGACTTCGTGCTCAGGCTGGTATCGATGGCCAGCACGATCGATAGCGGCAGCTCCGACTCGCGGGAAAACAGCGCGATCTTCTGCGGCACTCCATCCTCGAAGAGCTGGAAGTCGTCCTGCTTCAGCGTAGCTATCGGAGCGCCAGCGTTATCCGTTACGGTCGCGAATACATTGACCAGCTTTACATTCACCCGGAAGGTGGTGGAAGCGTCATTGGTAGCTAGCGAGTCTTGATCGGCGGTGTTTGGCGGTGGGGCTTTCGAAGGCGGTGTCGGGGCTGGATTCGCCGTCCGCGGGCGGAGTTGAAGCTTGCGCTTGTGCCGCGGCCCATGACGAGCTCAACATAAGCATCGTCGCCGCGAGCGAGATGAACGCCAGCTGGAAAATCTGGCCGATTCTAAGTGGTGAGCGCATTCCTGCGGAGTAAACCCAATTCCCGCTACTTTGACGTGTTGTTCGACGAAATGGAGATTTCTGGCGGAAACGGCTCGCCATCGGCCCAGACCGCTCCGTCTTCGAAATACTCTTTCTTCCAGATGGGCACTGTCTTCTTCAGAGTATCAATGATCCAGCGGGAGGCGTCGAAGGCCGCCGCCCGATGCGCCGACGCAACCACGATCAGCACACTGGTCTCGCCGATCTCCAGCCGTCCTAGCCGGTGCAGGATCCTGACATCGCGCACGGGGTACTTTGCAAGTGCCGCCTCTGCCAGCTTCTCCAGTTCGGCAGCTGCCATCGGCTCATAGGCGCTGTAGTCGAGATAGAGCGTGCGCCTTCCGCGCGAATGATTGCGCACGATGCCGTCAAAGACAATCA
The DNA here is from genome assembly GCA_963758835.1 of uncultured Acidobacteriaceae bacterium. Classification (GTDB taxonomy): domain Bacteria; phylum Acidobacteriota; class Terriglobia; order Terriglobales; family Acidobacteriaceae; genus CAVVDY01. Next base: position 19,204 of record CAVWWZ010000013.1, read on the forward strand.
CTGCTCCGTCTTCCCGAGCCTTGAGATCGGCGGCGATCAGATCATAGTGAATGGGCTCGCGAACCAGGCGAGTGCGTGATGCTGCGCTTTCGGAGTTTTCGCGGGAGTCGCCCGCTCCTCCACTGACCGGCGGCAACAAAGCGATTTCGTCGCCTTCGTGTAGCGCGGCGTCAAGATTGGAATATTCGTAGTTGATCGACAGAGCGATCGAGCTGCCAAACTTGCTGAGGCCGGGAACCCGCTTCTGCAGATCTGCATAGAGCTGGGCCAAGCGCGTCCCTTCGGCCAACTCGACTGCTTCGTCCTCGTGGCCGGCCATATCGCGCAGCACGCCGAAATAAACTACCCTGACCCGCATAGCTGAAGAATAACGCAATCAGAACCGGCCGCAGCCTCACACTCTCTCGCGGTCTAAGCCTGTCTGCGTCTCGGTTCAGCTCCCCGCAGGGAGGAAGAAGCGGTTGCTGCCGGCTCCGGCCTCACCCTTGGTGTAGCCAAGTTCTGCCAGCAAGGGTTCTGTTTTCGGCGACGAAACCTCCACCAGCAGAGGAGGATGATAGGTAGTGAGTAACTGCCGGGCGCCCATGATCAGTTGCAGCTCGTTGCCCTCTACGTCGATCTTGATGAAGGCAGGCTTCATGCCGGCAAACAGGTCGTCCAGGCGCATAACCCGGACGGCAATGTCTCCAGCTTCGTCGAGGTGTGCTTCGTAGATGTTTCTCCTGCCCCCATGCCAAAGCGGCATGGACATGCGTGCCATGCCGGGGCAATCACTTGCAGCTACCTGGTACAAGAACACATTGCTGAGCCCGAGATGTCGCACGTTGTAGTGCAGGTAATCGAAGGTCTCAGGCACCGGTTCGACCGAGTGCACGGAGCCTTCCCGCCCGACGCATTCAGAAAATAGCTTGGTATAGGACCCGAAGTTTGCACCCACATCGATAGCCATGTCCCCTGGCCGAAGAAAGCGACGACAAGCCTGGGCATCAGCCTCTGCGGGTTTATCGCGTAACATTCTGTAATAGCGGGTGCGGCGAAGAAATCTCTCTACGTTCGAAGGCAGCGGAAGCAAGAAGCCGTTCTCCAGGCCCGTTCTCCGCAGGACGCGGGTTTTTCTTCGGACGTTTTCGGGCCTTTCTATAGTAGCAGCGAGGGCCGATCTCCCAACAAATGTCAGGGCCGAGTCACTCGCTCCAACAACTCCACTGCGTTCAGCGGACTTCGTGGGTCTTCTTCGTGCTTGAAGAAAACATAAGCCTCACGTCCTTGCTGAAGGACGGGCTCGACTCTTGCCGCAATCGCCTTCAGGTCTTCGGCGGAATAGCTCGTCTCGCGTAGGCGAAAGTAGGTGTAGTTCGCGGTGTGAACTTCAGGGGTGGTGAGCTTCTCCGTCTCCGAGATACAGAGAGCGGCGTTGCAGTCTCGCAGCGCCGAATAGACTTCTTCGTTGAACCACGATTCGTGGCGAAATTCAAATGCCGATCGGAAATTCCTCGGAAAAAGTGCAAGGAAGTTGCGCAGCAGTCCAGCATCGCACTTAAGATTCGGCGGAAGCTGAAAAAGCACCGGGCCAAGCTGAGAGCCAAAGGGCTGCAGAGTCGTCAGGAAGCGCTGCAGCGGCTCCTCGACATTGTTGAGGCGGCGGATGTGGGTGATGAACTGGTTCGCCTTCAGTGCGAAGCGGAAGTTGGATCCGACGGCAGCCATCCAGCCGAGCGCCGTCTTCTCCTGTAGACGCATGCGGAAGGTGAAGTTCACCTCCACGGCATTCAGGCGAGTAGCGTAATAGTTTAGAAAGTTCTTCGACGCAACGTTCTTGGGATAGAAGTCCGGCTTCCAGATGGCGTAGGACCAGCCCGACGTGCCGACGTAGGGCGTGCCATGTTGCCGCGCGGCTTCGGCACCACTCGCAGTTGGATTTTCAGTCGACCGGTTGCATCTCGTCAGCAGTTGTCAGTGGTCAGCTCTCAGTGTCTCAGCTGTAAGTTATCAGTTCTCGGTTGTCGGCGACCAGCTCTAGTTGTCTGAAAATCGACAACCGATAACTCGACGATCTGGGAACCGGTACCTGATCGCTAAGAACTGCCGCTTACGACTCCTTATCTGACAACCGACAACCGCTCACTGACAACTGCTCCTCACGCCCCTTGCCGCGTGATCTCCTGCACCGGAACCCCGGCGGTCATGCCTTGCGCCATGATCAGCTCACGCGCCTCGCCTCGGATCTTCGGCAGGTACATGGCGTAAACGGAAGCTCCCGCGATGCAAGCCAGCCCACCTAATGCGCGACGGTGTACGGTGCTCCGATGCGGTGCGCAATGGCTCCCGCGAGGAAGCCTCCGAACGGTGCCATGCCCATGAACATCATGGAATAAACCGACATCACACGACCTCGCATGCAGTCGGGCACCATGGACTGCACCAGCGTGTTCGACGAGGCCATCTGCACCATCATGCAGAAGCCCACCGGAATGAGCAGCAGCGCCGAAAGCCAGAAAATGCGCGAAAACGAAAACGCGATGATGGCGATTCCGAATCCTGTGGCGCAGAATGCGATCAGCCTGCCCAACCCTCTCACCCCGACTCGGGCTGCCAGGTCACCGCGCCGAGCAGCGCACCCACGCCGGTGGCGCCCATCAGGATACCGAGGGCCCTCGCACCGCCATGCAGAATCTGCGCGGCGAACACCGGCATCAGCACCGCGTAAGGCATGCCTACCAGGCTGACCAGCCCCAGCATGAGCAGAATCGTGCGGATGGGGGTGGCGTTCTTGACGAACTTGAAGCCATCGATGATCTCTTCCAGCGGTGAGGTCTCGCTGCTCGCGCCTGTCGCGCGGTGGCAGCTTCATCAGCAGCAGGCCGGTGATGACCGCGATGTAGCTCACGCTGTTAGCCATGAAGCACCAGCCCTCGCCGACGGCGGCGACCACGATGCCTGCCACAGCCGGACCAATGATGCGGGCTCCGTTGAACATCGATGAATTCAGCGCGATGGCGTTGAGCAGGTCTTCGCGACCAACCATCTCAATCAGGAACGCCTGACGCGCGGGAATATCAAATGCATTGATGATGCCGCCCGCCGCCGCCAAAACCATGACGTGCCAGACCTGCACGCGATGCGTCAGCGTGAGCACCGCCAGGATGAACGCCACCACCATCGAGAGCGCCTGGGTTGCGATGATGATGCGATGGCGGTTGTATCGGTCGGCGACGATGCCGCCGATCGGTGCAAACAAGAAATACCGGGATCTGATTACAGAACGCGACCGTGCCCAGCAACAAAGCCGATCCGGTAAGCCGATACACCAGCCAGGATTCGGCAACCGTGTCCATCCACGTGCCGACAAGCGAAATGAGCTGGCCGGAGAAGAAGAGCTGAAAATTGCGATGCCGCAACGCCCGCGTCGCTACCGCCAGCTTCGATTTCTTCGAACCGGGCACCGCGAATTCGCGTTTCTCCTCCTGTAATTCTGAGCGGAGTGCCTCAAGCTCAGAATTCGCCGGCTCTGTTTTCTCCATATTGGTTTTGATGCTGGTTTTGCAGCTACGGATTTTGGACGCCGAGCTTCAGACTACATGAAGGGGCGCGCCTTTAGGCGCGCCGTAACCATCGAACTCCGTTCGGCTTTAGTCGCTGAGGAACGGCACCTTCAGTCTGAGATTGCTCTCGCTATCGTGCTGCCGCGATCCGCTCGGCATGCAATTGCTGCAAGGCGTACACGGTGGCCTCACCTCTCTGTAATGCAGCGATGCCATCACAGGCGGCGCGCGCGGCGGAGAGCGTAGTGATCGTGGGGATGCGAGCGGTAACGGCGGCGCGGCGAATCGCCTTCTCGTCAAACCAGGGCTCGATGCCATGCGGCGTATTCACGATGAGATGAATGCGCTCGCCCTTGATCAGGTCGACGACATTCGGACGGCCTTCTTTGACCTTGTAGACCCGCTCCACTTGCAGACCTGCATCTTCAATGAGCTTTGCCGTGCCGTGCGTGGCGACCAGGCTGAAGCCAAGATCGACGAATCGGGCCGCAACCTCCGCAATGTACGGCTTGTCGCGATCGTTGGCGCTGAGGAAGACACGGCCCGAGGTGGGCAGCATCTGCCCCGCAGCGAGTTGCGCCTTGGCAAAGGCTTCGCCGAAGGTTTCGGCGACGCCCATCACTTCGCCGGTAGATTTCATCTCCGGCCCAAGCACAGTATCGACGCCGGGAAACTTGCCCCACGGGAAGACGGGCGACTTCACGTAGAAGAAGCTGCCGGTATCCAGGTCGGAGGCTTGGGCGATGTTCTCCGGCAGAAATTCGCGGAGCTTGCGCCCGGTCATCAGGCGCGAGGCGATCTTCGCCACCGGCACGCCCGTCGCCTTGGATACATACGGCACGGTACGCGAGGCGCGGGGATTTACTTCGATGACGAACACCTTGTCGCGCTGAATGGCGTACTGGACGTTCATCAGTCCGATCACGTTCAGCGCGCGCGCCAGCCGGAAGGTGTACTCGCGAATCGTCTTCAGCACCTGCTGGAGGAATGTCGACCGAAGGCAGCACGCACGACGAATCGCCAGAGTGAATGCCGGCCTCTTCGATGTGCTGCATGATGCCGGCGATCACAACGTCTTCGCCATCGCTCAGCGCGTCGACATCGACCTCGGTCGCCGATTCGAGAAAGTGATCGATCAGCACCGGCCGGTCCTGCGAGTACTCGACCGCCTCGCGCATGTACTGCTCGACCGATGCATCGTCGTAGCAGATCACCATGGCGCGTCCGCCGAGCACATACGAAGGCCGCACCAGCACGGGATACTCAACCTGCTTCGCATTGGCCACGGCTTCTTCAACGCTGGCGGCGGTCGCGCCCGGAGGCTGCGGGATATCGAGTTCCTCCAGCAGCTTGCCGAATCGTTTGCGGTCTTCCGCCAGATCGATGTTCTCGGGCGAGGTACCGATGATGGGCACGCCCGCGGCCTTCAAGCGCAGTGCGAGATTCAGCGGCGTCTGTCCGCCGAACTGCACGATGACGCCGATCTCTGCTCCGCCTGAAGCTTCGTGCTCGTACACCGCCATCACGTCTTCGTAGGTCAGCGGCTCGAAGTAGAGGCGGTCGCTGGTGTCGTAGTCGGTCGAGACCGTTTCAGGATTGCAATTCACCATGATGGTCTCGAAGCCGTCATCGCGCAGCGCGAACGCAGCATGGCAGCAGCAGTAGTCGAACTCGATTCCCTGGCCGATGCGGTTGGGCCCGCTGCCGAGAATGATGACTTTCTTGCGATCGGTCGGCGCGGCTTCGTCTTCGTCTTCGTAGGTCGAGTACAGATACGGGCGTGAAGCTTTCGAACTCGGCCGCGCAGGTGTCCACGCGCTTGTACACCGGCGTAACGCCATGCTGCTTGCGAAGCTGGTGCACCTTTTCGGAAGAGGCCTTGCCATCTTCAATCTGCATTGACATTGCCAGGCGCGAGTCGGAGAAGCCCAGCCGCTTGAGATTGCGCAACTCGTTCTTCTCGAACAGGTCCGAGTCCGCCTTTGCTGAGTCGCGCCTGCTCGTCCGCGATTTCCTTCAGCTGGTGCAGGAACCAGGGATCGATGCTCGGTCATCTGCTGCGATCTCGCGCACGCTCATCCCCTGCTCCAGCGCGTAGCGAATGTACTGCAAGCGCTCGGGATGCGGCGTGACCAGGCGCTTGGTAAGGATGCGCGGCTCGATCTTTTCTGAACTGATACTCTTGCCGGTCTCCAGCGAGCGAATGCCTTTCAGCAGCGCCTGCTTGAAGGTCCGCCCGATGGCCATCACTTCGCCGACCGACTTCATCTGCGGGCCGAGCGATTCGTCAGCGCCGGGAAATTTCTCGAACTGCCACTTGGGAATCTTGACCACGACGTAGTCGAGCGTCGGCTCAAAGCAAGCCGGCGTTTTGCGCGTGATGTCGTTGGTGATCTCGTCGAGCGTGTAGCCAACCGCCAGCTTGGCCGCGATCTTCGCGATGGGAAAGCCAGTCGCCTTCGATGCCAGCGCTGACGAGCGCGAGACGCGCGGGTTCATCTCGATCACCACCATGCGGCCGTTGTGTGGATTGACGGCGAACTGAATGTTCGAGCCGCCGGTCTCGACGCCGATCTCGCGGATGACGGCGATGGCCGCATCGCGCATGGCCTGGTATTCGCGATCGGTGAGCGTCTGCGCCGGCGCGACGGTGATGGAGTCGCCGGTGTGCACGCCCATGGGATCGAAGTTCTCGATCGAGCAGACAACGATGACGTTGTCGTTGAGGTCGCGCATCAGCTCGAGCTCGTATTCCTTCCAGCCGAGCACGGATTCTTCCAGCAGCACTTCGTGGACCGGCGAGAGGTCGAGTCCGCGCGCGAGCAGTTCGAGCAGCTCTTCGCGGTTGTAGGCGATGCCGCCGCCGGTGCCGCCGAGGGTGAACGACGGCCGCAGGATGACCGGGAAGCCGATCTTGCTGCTGAAGTCGATGCCGTCTTTCAGATTGTTGACCAGCGCTCGATTTCGGAACTTCGAGGCCGATGCGCGTCATCGCGTCTTTGAACAGCAGGCGGTCTTCGCCCTTCTTGATGGCGCCAAGCTGCGCGCCGATGAGCTGCGCGCCGTACTTTTCCAGGATGCCGTTGTCGGCCAGCTCGACGGCAAGGTTCAGCGCGGTCTGTCCGCCGACCGTCGGCAGCACGGCGAAGATGCCGGGACGTCCGCTCGCCGCGAGCATCTCGGCTTCAAGGCGAATGATTTCTTCCAGATAGGTGCGGGTGAGCGGCTCGATGTAGGTGCGGTCGGCCATCTCGGGATCGGTCATGATGGTGGCCGGGTTCGAGTTGACCAGCACCACCTCGTAGCCTTCGGACTTGAGCGCCTTGCAGGCCTGCGCGCCGGAGTAGTCGAACTCCGCCGACTGCCCGATGACGATGGGCCCCGAGCCGATGATCAGGATCTTCGCGATGTCGTTGCGGCGTGGCATGGATTAAGGCTTACTCCCCTTCCACTCCTCCATCATCTTCACAAAATCCTTGAACAGGTAGTGCGAGTCGTGGGGGCCGGGCGCGGCTTCCGGGTGGTACTGCACGCTGAACAGCGGCAGCGAGCGGTGGCGCAGGCCTTCCAGCGTGTTGTCGTTCAGGTCGATGTGCGTCAGGTCGACTTCGCTCTGCTTCAGCGAATCGGGATCGACCGCGAAGTTGTGGTTGTGCGCCGTGATCTCGATCTTGCCGGTCGCCATCTGCTTCACCGGATGATTGCCGCCGTGATGCCCGAAGCGCAGCTTGTAGGTCTTGCCGCCCAGCGCCAGGCCGATCAACTGATGCCCCAGGCAGATGCCGAAGATCGGCACCTTGCCCATCATGCGGCGAATGTTCTCCTGCGCGTACGTCACCGGCTCGGGATCGCCCGGGCCGTTCGACAGAAACACGCCGTCCGGCTTCATCGCCAGCACGTCTTCCGCGCTGGTCGTCGCCGGAACCACCGTCACGCGGCAGCACTCGCCGACCAGGCGGCGCAGAATGTTGTGCTTGATGCCGTAGTCGTAGGCGACCACGTGATGCTTCGGCGGCGCGTCTTTCACGCCGACCACTTCGGTCGGCTCGTAGCGAGCGCACGCCCTCATCCCACTCGTAGACCCGCGGCGTGGTGACTTCTTTCGCCAGGTCGGTGCCATCCATCTTCGGAATCGAGCGCGCCTTGGCGACCAGCTTTTCGGGATCGGTTTCCAGGGTCGAAATCACGCCGCGCATCACGCCGTTGTCGCGCAGGTGCCGCACCAGCGCGCGGGTATCGATCTCGGCCAGCACGGGAATCTTGTAGCGCTCCAGATATTCCTCGGCGACCTCCTGCGAGCGCCAGTTGGAGCTGACCCGCGAAAACTCGCGCACGATCAGCCCCTCGATATACGGACGCGTGGCCTCGTTGTCGTCGGAGTTGGTGCCGTAATTGCCGATTTCAGGATTGGTGAGAACTACAATCTGCCCGGCGTAGGAGGGATCGGTGAAGATTTCCTGGTAGCCGGTAATGGAGGTATTAAAAACGACTTCGCCGTAGCATTCGCCTTTTGCGCCGTAGCCTTTGCCTTGGAAGAGCCGCCCGTCTTCCAGCGCAAGGATTGCTTGCATTGTTACTCCGGGGAGTGGATTTTATCGATTTTACCAGAGAGTCACGGCTGCTTGTCGGGCTTGTCTGGTTCGCCGATATCGCCGATGACCTTCCACGTAGCCGTCCTTCTGTAATTTCCAGGTCGTCATGTATGAGCCCTTGAACGAATGGGTTTGCCGTGGTCGTCGGTGCCGCTGTACTCGAAGCGCCCGACGGTGTAGCCGAGCATGGGGCCGATGTATCCGGCCTTGGTCGGCTCCCAGGTCAGGTGGGCGCCCGGCTCGAGCTCCTCCGTCATGGTCGCTCGAATCGCGTCGGGTGTGGCCTTCGGCTCCGCACCCAGGAGAACGGCTCCGTGAGCCATGTACGCCATCCAGCCATCGACACCTTTGTCCGCGGTGGCTTTGGCGAAGTCGCGATCGGCTTGCATGAGGGCTGGGGATCGCGGTCGGCAGCGAATGCGCTTACGAGTGAGTAAGGTCAAGAACGCTAACAGCGTGATTCGACGTTGCAATGCGTTTCCTCAGGGGCTGAAGCCCGAAATCAATCGAGGGCGTTATCGGCACGACCGAGGTCGTGCCCTGACGCGAATCTTTGCAGATTCGGAGCGCTTACCGCAGCTTGCCCAACTTATCGAATGGCCAATATCCGAAGACCGCTTTGCCGTAGATGAAGCTGTTCGTTGACGGGCCGAAGTCGCGGCTGTCGTTCGACAGATTGCGATGGTCGCCGAGCACGAAGTAGGAGTGTCGGGGAACCACCGTCTCCGGGTACGAGCGCGTGTCCCAGTAGTCTTCCGGCACATAAGCCTCGGGCAGGCGCACATCGTTCACATAAACCACGCCATCGTCAATGCGCACCCGGTCGCCCGCCACGGCGATCACGCGCTTGATGTAGCTCTTGGAGACATCGCGCGGATAGCGAAACACCACCACGTCGCCGCGGTGAATGGGCTCCAGCTTGTAGACGAACTTGTTGATGAAGACGCGTTCCTGGTCGGCCAGCGTGGGCATCATGCTGGTGCCTTCGACCTTCACCGGCTGATACAGGAAGATGATGAACAAGATCGAGACGATCAGAGAGATTATGATGTCGCGCATCCACGCCGTAACAGCGGTCTCGGGCCGCGGCTGTCGACGGGCGTAGGGGCCCGCAGCCGGCGCGATATCGGTCGACAGCGGCGACGGGCTCGTTTTGCATCTCTCGTCCATAAGCTCTATGTCTATGTTAGACGCACAGACCATTGATGTTGACCAGACGCGCAGCCCCGCGGCATGAAAACCCGCTTCGTCACCGGATGCCGATCGCAGTCCTTGCCGCACGCCGCGAGGTAGTCCAGTTTCCATATACAATAGCGCTCAGGGGTTTCAGGATGCGCAAACTAGCCTTGCTTGCGGGTATGTCGGCGTTGGCCGTGGTGGCCTTTGCCCAGGGAGACCACGTTCCGGCCTACAACACGGCGCCACCGAAGGCGGGCGAGGTGATGCCCATCCTGCCGCAGGACCAGCGGGTCGGCGAGATGTTCAAGTATCCATTACCAGGTCCGCGCCTATGAGTTGGCGGCCAAGATTCCCGGTGTCATCAATCAGCTGCCCTGTTATTGCTATTGCGAGCGCATCGGGCACAAGAGCCTGCACACCTGCTATCGAGAGCAAGCATGGAGCACACTGCGGGATCTGCATGAAAGAGGTCTTTTACGCGTACGAGCAGACGAAGCTGAAGAAGACGCCGGCGCAGATCCGGGCTGGCATCATCAAGGGCGACTGGAAGTCGATCGATCTGGAGCAGCAGCCGCCAAGAACGACTAGCAACGCCGTGGCACGCCACTTAGGGTGGGTTGACGGGGAAAGCGATTGCGGGTATAAATCTCGCATCTAATCAGCAACATCGATCGGGTTTCCAGAGCCCGTGCTCGAAGGGTTCTGCATTGAACCGCCCGACTGGGACAGACCGAATGAACAAGAAACCCGCAGCAACTCACAAACGGGCTCCTGCCAACCCGAGCGTTAAGACGCAATCAGCATCCATGAAGGGTTCGGATAAGTCTCGTATGAGTAAGCCCACGAAGGTAGCCGAGATCCGCGTTTCACCCAGGCGGTGCAGAACTACGAAGCTGGCCTGAAGGCACTGCAGATCCACAAGTACGACAAGGCCAAAGCTTACTTTGAGAAGGTGCTGGCCGGCCCCAGCCCGGAGCTTGCCGACCGCGCTTCCGTCCACCTGAACACCTGCAACCAGCAGATGAGCCGCGCTTCCAACAACTTCAAGACGCCGGAAGAGCAGTATGACTATGCCGTCTCGCTGATGAACATGGGCGACTACGTTACCGCGCGCGAGAACTTCGAAACGCTGGTCGACAAAGTATCCCAAGCTCGACTTCATCTGGTACGGCATGGCCGCGTTGAATTGCCTGACTGGGCCACTTCCCCGAGGCCATCACCAGCCTGAACGAGGCGATCCGGCTGAACCCGGCCAACCGTTATCAGGCGCGCAACGACTCCGACTTCAAAAACCTGGCCGACGATCCCACGTTTCACCGAACTGCTCTATCCTGATACCAGCGCCGAAGCTGCCGTCCGAACCGGAGAAGTGGCACTATCTAAGCCGCACACGCCGTCGACTAACCATGCAGATAGCACTCCAGCTCCGCCGGCACGCGGGCCCTCAGAGTTGTCGCCATGGGCGGCGGCACCGGGCTCTCCACCTTGCTGCACGGCCTGAAGCAATACGTCTGCTTGCCCGGCGAGACTGACGATCGATCCCGATCTGCCATTCATCTGCCGACCTGTCCGCCATCGTGACGGTCAGCGACGATGGCGGCTCCAGCGGACGCCTGCGCAAGGAGCTGAACATGCCTGCTCCCGGCGACGTCCGCAACTGCATCGTCGCCCTGTCGGAAGAGGAGGCGCTGCTGTCGCGGCTGTTCCAATATCGCTTTCCTGCCGGCGAAGGGCTGGGAGGACACAGCTTCGGCAACCTGTTTCTGTCGGCGATGAGCCGAATCACCGGCGACTTCAGCCAGGCGGTCGAAGCACTCTTCCGCGATTCTGGCCACCCGCGGGCACATCTACCCGGCGACCACCAGCAACGCTCAGCTGTACGCGATCATGGACGACGGCTCGTTCGTTCGCGGAGAGACCAACATCACCGCCAGCGACCGCCGCATCGTCGAACTGCGCATGGCGCCGGCGAATGCCAAGCCGTTGCCCAAGACGCTGGAGGCCATCGAGAACGCCGACCTGATCACCATCGGTCCGGGTTCGCTGTTCACCAGCCTGGTTCCCAACCTGCTGGTGCGCGATGTTTCGAAGGCGATCGCAAGCTCTCGCGCGCGATCAAGGTTTACGTCTGCAACCTGATGACGCAGGCCAACGAGAGCCTGGACTTGACCGCATCCGACCACATCCGCGCGCTCTACAAACATGCGCGGCACGAATTCTTCGACTACGCGCTGGTCAACCGCACGCCGGCCTCGCCGGCGCTGGCAGCAGAAGTATGCTGAGAAGCGTCAGTCTCAGATTGAGCCGACGTCGAGCAGATCGAGGCGCTGGGCGTGAAGCCGGTCCTGGGCGACTACCTGATGGAAGAGATGCGCCAGCCGACGGGCTGATCGCCCGCCACGACACCCACCGCGTCGCGCAGGACCTGCTTCGGCTTATGATGGAGCTGCGCGAAAGTCCCGTGTAGTCGCCTCGCGAACGAAGTCGTAATCCCCCAAACGAGAACGGATCATTATGCGACAACCAGAGCTCTGCTTCTCTCCGACAACCGAGCAGCCTGACTTCATGTTCGCCATCGCCATTCTCGCCGCCGGAAAAGGCACGCGGCTGAAATCGCGCCACCCCAAAGTGCTGCATGAAATCGGCGGCAAGCCGTTGCTGGCCCATGTCGTAGCCGCTGCCAGCGTGGTCGCGCCGCAGAACATCTTCGCCATCATCGGGCATGAAGCGGACCGGGTGCGAGGCGGCGCTGGAGTCCACCGGCATCGGCTTCGTCCTGCAGAGCGAGCAGCTGGGCACCGGGCACGCCATGATGGAGGCCCGCGAGCGCGCTGCAGGGCTTCGACGCATGTGCTGGTGCTCTCAGGCGATGTGCCGCTGATTCGCGCCGGAGACGATCGAGCGGGTTCGCGACTTCCATCTCGGCGGCGACGCTGCCATGACCATGCTGACGGCTCGAGCCTGCCGATCCTACCGGCTACGGCCGGGTCTTCCGCAAGAACTCTGCATGGAAGCCCGACCGACGAAGTGGAACGCATCGTCGAGCAGAAAGCATTGCGGGACGACGAAGGCGAACAAGCGCGAGATCAACTCCGGCATCTACGCCTTCGCCACCGGCCCGCTGTACACGCAGATCGGCAAGCTTGACACCGATAACGCGCACGCGAGTTCTACCTCACCGACATGGCGGCGCTGCTGGGCAAGGCCGGCGAGAAGGTGCTGGCGCTGCGCGGCCGAAGATTCCAACGAAGTGCTCGGGGTCAACACTCGCATGGAGTTGGCGGAACTCGATGCCAAGCTGCGCGCCAAGAAGGCTCGCGAACTCATGCTGGCTGGCACGACGATCTTTCGTCCTGAGACCTGCGACATCGATGCCGACGTCGAAGTCGGCACCGACACGGTGATCGAGCCATTCGTGCAGATCATCGGCAAGACAAAGATCGGCTCCGACTGCCGCATCCGCTCCTACTCCGTCATCACCAACTGCGAAATCGGCGACAAGGTGCTGATTCGCCCGGGCTGCATCATGGAAGATTCCGTTGTGCGCAACGCGCGCGATCTGGGGCCTTACTCCCATCTGCGGCCGGGCAGCGACATCGGTGAGGGAGCGCACGTCGGCAACTTCGTCGAGACCAAGAAGACGACGCTGGGCAAGGGATCGAAAGCCAATCACCTCACCTATCTTGGCGACGCTGAAATCGGCGAGGGCGTAAACGTCGGCGCCGGCACCATCACCTGCAACTACGATGGCGTGAATAAGAACGAGACCGTCATTGAAGACGGCGCGTTCATCGGCAGCGACTCGACCCTGGTCGCGCCCGTGCGTCTCGGAAAAGGCGCGTACATCGGGGCGGCATCGTGCATCACCGAAGACGTTCCGGCGGATGCATTGGCTTTGGGCCGTGGTCGCCAGGTCAACAAAGAAGGCTGGGCGGCAGAACGCCGAGCCAAGATGAAGAAGTAAACTTCACCACACAGGCACAGAGACACGGAGAGGAAGAAAACGCCACAAATTCGTCGTCGGATGTCATCCTGAGCGACGAGCGAAGCGAGGAGTCGAAGGACCTCTGTAACAAACCAAGAGTTGCAGCAGGTTCCTGACGTTCTGCAATATCTCCGGAAAAGCTAATCGTTCGTTCCCTCTGTGTCTCTGTGGTTGGTTGATTCCCGGCACCCCCGTCTCGATTCCCGCCATCCTACTTCACGTCACAAAAGGAGACGCGAAGTGGCTGACGATCCGAAAACTACCCCTGAGTCCACAAGCAAGAATCCCAGCATCAACCCCGAAACCGGCAAGGTGAACCCATCGGCTCCAACCGCAGGCACCGAGGGATGGGGCAACACCCGCGACGAACGGCAGGCGCTTCGGGGAAAATCCACCTTCCATGTCGAGGGAGGGACAAACCTCGCGTGTGGGCGACGACGCACGCGATAAGCAGGACACGGGCGATAACCAGGCTGAGCTGTCAGGGCGCAAGGCGCCAACCGAAACTTCCATGAACCTGACCCACGAAGGGCATGACCGAACTTATCGCTGCGCCGATGTGGGTAACGCGGATTGCCGCTGGGAAACCTCCGGGACCACCGACGAAGAGATCATGCAGCAGGCACGCGAGCATGCCCAGTCCGCACATGGTTGGAAAGATTGGACCGATGCTCTGCGCAACCGGGTTCGTGACGCCATCCGCGAACGCCGCGCCGCGTAACAGCTTTCTCCTAACCAAAAGGGAGGCCGCGTGGCCTCCCTTCCTGTCGTGTCCGATCGAGCATAGACTACTGCGCTGGGGCTTCCTCGGCTGCTGCCTTCTTTTTCTTTCCCGTATGCGGCACGGTGATCGAGTTTGCCAGCCTGAAGGTCACGGCGGTTTCCGCCGGAATCTGCAAGTCCTTGTTCCCGGTGAAAGCCGCGCCCGCAGTACCCGCGCCCGCGCCAACCAGGCCTCCGATCAGAGCGCCCTTTCCTCCGCCGGCGATTCCGCCGATCAAGGCGCCTGCGCCGGTTCCGCCACCCACGGCAACAGCGGTGCGCTTACCTTTGCCCTTGACGGTCTGGGTGAAGGTTGAGGTCGCGATCTCCCTCGGCACTCCCCCAACGTTGATCGAGTTCAACGTAATCGAGAGTAGGCCTTCACCTTTGAACTTGCCAGGCGACTTCGATTCCACCACCGTTCCACTCACGCCGGCTCCAGAGGGAATCGCCACCTCGCCCCCGACGGACACGGACCTGCGCCAGGACGCCATTGAACGGCTGCCCGTCTTGCGCTGTCTTGGTGTCGAGCGTGGAACCAAGCCGCACCAGCAGCGAAGTACCGGCAGGAACAACCAACGGTGGCGGTGGAGGCGGTAGTGGGCTTCCTGCTGTGCCTGCTGCGGCATCGGCGCGGGGGCGGGAGCCTCGGACGTCGCCGGCGACGTCTGGGTCGCACCCGGCTGGCTCATCTGTCCTGCAGGCGCGGTGCCGGCGGGGGTTGATGGAGCTGATTGAGCGGTTTGCGCCGACTGGTCGGTCGCCGGCGCCTGGGCTGTCTGTTCACTCTTCTTGCTGCAGCCTGCCATGCCGGCGACTGAGAAGTGCGCATAGAACGAGGCCGAAAATCTTGGATCGCATGTCTGCTCCTTTGGGTAACCGCCGAAGCGGAATGCTCGGCAGAAGATGACTAGCTCGAAGGCTGCTTCTGGCTTGTAAGGTTAACAGTCACATTAGGTTGCACAAAGCGAAATTTCGCGCCGTGCCACTCCGGTGTTTAGTCTCGCAGCAGCTTCCGGAAATCGCGGGTTGCTCTTCTTCGCTGAGAGCGTGACGCAGGCCAAGATAACCCACGATTCCTGCAACAAGCGAGGCCCCGAGCACCGCAGCCTTTGCGTCCGTGAGTAAGGCGGGATTATCGAACGCCAGCGAGCTGATGAAGATGGAAACCGTGAAACCGATCCCCGCCAGCATGCCCACCGCGCTCACCAGCTTCCAGCTTACGTGATGAGGGAGTTTGGCAATCCCGATCTTCACTGCGGCCCAGGAGAAGGCGAAGATTCCCAGCGGCTTGCCAAGAACCAAGCCAAAGAAAACTCCCCACGCCACATGGCTGCGTAAAAGGTCGCCGAAACCTCCGGCAGAAAATTCAACGCCCGCATTTGCCAGCGCGAACAAGCGGCAGAACCAGAAACGATACCCAATCGTTGAGCTTTCGGGTCAGCCGCTCTGACGGAGCTTCGGTTGCACTTACCACCTGCTCCAGCACGCCCAGCATGCGAGTGGCGGTCGCCGTATCATCGGCGGCCAGCGCGTCGCGGTAACGCTGCACGATATCCGTTCCGATGTTCTCGAACTCGGCGAAGCTCAACCGCGCTGTTGTGGGCACCATGAATCCGAGGATGACGCCGGCGATGGTCGCATGAATTCCGGAACGCAGAATCGCTACCCAGAACAACACTCCCAGCAGCGCATACAGCATCGGGCGCTGGATGCCCACCCGGTGCACGAGATAGATGATCACCAGCAGGAGCAGCACCAACAATCAGCGATTGCACCCGCAGCGTCTCGGTGTAGAAGACCGCGATGACGGCGATGGCTCCGATATCATCTGCAATCGCGAGCGAAAGCAGGAAAACTTTCAGCTCCGACGGGATGCCCTTCACCATGGCCAGCACGCCGAGGGAAAACGCGATGTCGGTCGCCATGGGGATGCCCCAGCCGTGCGCGCCCTCCTGGCGGAAGTTGATGCCCGCATAGATCAGCGCCGGAACAATCATTCCCCCAAGCGCGGCGAAGATCGGCAGCGATGCGCGCCGCATGTCAGAGAGCTCGCCATGCACGATCTCGTGCTTGATCTCCATGCCGACCAGGAAGAAGAAAATCGCCATCAGCGCATCGTTGATCCAGGCGTGAACCGGCAATTGCAACCGCCCCAGTCGCAGCTCCATATCCCACACGTGGTGATAGGACTCATGCCAGGGCGAGTTGGCCCACACCAGCGCCGCGACCGCCGCCAGCAACAGCACGATGCTGCTGACGCCCTGAATGTGAATGAACTGCTGGACGGGCACGATCAGCGCGCGGGTTACCAGCGACTCGCGGATTCTGGCCTCGAGGCCACCGGCAGTGCGCGGGGGAATTCCTGGGTTCTGGCTCATGCGGGGTTAAGTTTATCTGCAGAATGACAAAATCACAGCGGGGAATCGACAACGAGGGAGGGTATCGAAGCTATCCAGGCAGATGCTCGTGCAATACAATACAAAAAAGACGAGCCATGCAACCGAACACCATTCAGGAAATCGAACGCGCTATAGACGGTCTGACTCCGAAGCAGATCCAGGAACTCTACCTCTGGCTCGACGAGCACCATCCGCAGAGCATCGATGCGCGCCTTCAATCGGATCTTGCGGCGGGCCGTCTCGACCAGGCTATTCAAAAAGCGTTGGAAGATGAGGAAGCCGGGCGCATTCAGCCGCTCTAAATGCAGCATCGTGCAACTGCAGATTTTTGGCGACGTTACGATGCTCTGCCGCGAGACATTCGTAGCCGTGCCGCGAAGCAATTTCAGCTACTCAAGGGCAATCCGCAGCACCCCTCACTGCAATTCAAGAAAGTCGATGAGCGTAAAGGACGGGAGCTCTGGTCGGCCCGCGTTACGCTGAACTACCGTGCCCTCGCCATCAGGCGAGATGACGGATACCTGTGGTTTTGGATAGGCGACCACGAAGACTACGAGGCTCTTATTTCATGAGTTACGGTTACTTGTGACGCCTCTAGTGCCGGAAGTGCCGCACGCCCGTCA
This sequence comes from uncultured Acidobacteriaceae bacterium, assembly GCA_963758835.1. Taxonomy (GTDB): domain Bacteria; phylum Acidobacteriota; class Terriglobia; order Terriglobales; family Acidobacteriaceae; genus CAVVDY01. The sequence continues at coordinate 36,289 of CAVWWZ010000013.1, forward strand.
GCACCATCGCCAAGCCCAAGCTTGTTCGCGGTGTCGATCACTTCCTTGTCTTTCACCGAGCCGCCCGGCTGGATGATGGCGGTCGCTCCCGCTTCGGCGATGACTTCAACTCCATCGGGAAAGGGAAAGAACGCATCCGACGCCGCGACCGAGCCCTTGATGCCGAGCACCGACTTCATCGCCCCGATGCGCGCGGAATCCACGCGGCTCATCTGACCGGCGCCGACGCCGGTGGTCTGGCCGTTGCGCGCATAAAGAATCGCGTTCGACTTCACGTGCTTGCAGATCTTCCAGGCAAACAGCAGGTCGCGCATCTCGGCTCGGTCGGCTTGCGCTCGCTGACCACCTTCAGGTCGGCCTCGGTCAGCGGACGCATGTCGTTGTCCTGCAGCAGCACGCCGCCGGAGACATTCTTCAGCACCCACTTCTGCTCCATGGGGACGACTTCGACCAGCCGCAGGTTCTTCTTGGTGGCGAAGATTTCGCGCGCGGCATCGTCAAACTCCGGCGCGGCGATCACCTCCAGAAACAGCTTTGCCATCTCCGTCGCCGTCTCTTTGTCGATCGGGCGATTCACTCCAATCACGCCGCCAAACGCCGACACCGGATCGCACTCCAGCGCGCGGCGGTAAGCTTCCGCCAGCGTGTCCGCCACGGCCGTTCCGCAGGGGTTGGTGTGCTTGATGATGGCGCATACCGGCTGCTCGAACTCCTGCGCCAGGTCCCATGCGGCTTGCAGATCGACGATGTTGTTGTAGCTGAGCTCCTTTCCCTGAAGCTGCTTGCCGTTGGCAACGCCCTTGCCCGAGCCATCGCTGTACAGCGCAGCCTTCTGATGCGGATTCTCTCCGTAGCGCAGATCAAATGCTTTGTTGAACGAAAGCCGCAGCGTCTGCGGGAAGCCCTGCTCGTTCGAGCTCGAGCTTTCCCTCCGGAGCCGCAACCCGCTCCAGCGTCGAAGCAATCGCCGAATCGTAAGCCGCAGTGGTGGCGAACGCCTTCTGCGCCAGCCGCCACTTGGTCGCAAGCGAAAGCGCGCCGCCGTTGCTCTGCATTTCCTGCGCGATGGCGTCGTAGTCGTCAGGCGACGTGACGATGGCTACATCCTGGAAATTCTTCGCCGCCGAGCGCACCATCGAGGGCCCGCCAATGTCGATGTTCTCGATCAGCTCGTGAAAGCTCACGCCCGGTTTGGAGGCAGTCTTCTCAAACGCATAGAGGTTGACCACGACCATGTCGATGGGCACGATGCCGTGTTCGGCCACCGCCTCTTGATGCTGCTGATTGTCGCGGATGTGGAGTATTCCGCCGTGAACTTTGGGGTGCAGGGTCTTCACGCGGCCATCCAGCATCTCGGGGAAGCCGGTCAGCTCGGAGATGTCCTTCACCGGAATGCCCGAATCCCGCAACAGCTTGGCGGTGCCTCCGGTGGAGATCAGTTCCACCCCAAGTTGATGTAGTTTCCGGGCAAACTCCTCGAGCCCGGTCTTGTCGGTAACACTTAGGATTGCGCGCTGTATCTTGCCCATAATTCCTCGCCCAGGGGATTTGTACTCGCCTGTACAGCCCACCGAGTAAAAATTGCATCTGCTTTAACAGAATAGCCGAATGCTCTCCTCGCAGGAGGAGCGGTCGTTCCCAGGGCCCCATCAGCATCTAACTTCGATTGCCTATGCAGAACCAGATAGCCATTATTATCGCCGACGATCATGGGGTTCTACGGGAGTCCCTGACCGCCTTGCTGGATACCCAGCCCGATTTCAACGTGGTAGGTTCGGCCGCCAACGGGGAAGAGGCGTTGCGGCTGGTGCAGGAGCATCGACCCAATGTGCTGGTCCTCGATCTCTTCATGCCGCACGGCGATGGCTTCGAAGTGCTTCGGACCTTGGATCGTGCCGGCGATCGCGTTGCTTCGGTCGTGCTGACTGGATCGGAAAGTCAAGGCGATTACGTGCAGGTGGTGAGATTGGGAGCCCGCGGGCTTGGTGTTGAAAGGCGACGATCCGCAGAAGCTGTTCAGCGCGATTCGTACGGTAGCCGAGGGCGAGTTGGCGTTCTCCGATGATGTGGCGCGCAGCGTCTTGAATGCCATGGTGGCTGACCCTCAGCCGAAGCCGACGTCGATGGCGCGTCTCTCAGAGCGCGAGCGGCAGATTTCCTTCATGGTGGCGCGGGGCATGAAGAATCGCGATATCGCGAGCGAGTTGACTATCAGCGAGAACACAGTGAAGCGCCACCTGCAGAGCATCTTCTCCAAAACCGGCGCGCATGACCGGCTGGAGCTGGCAGTCCTGGCGCTCGCCGAAGTCAGCAAAGCCGCCTGACGCAGCTGGCTGCAGTCACTTTCGATTGTCTCCCGGACCGTTTGCGAAGCGAGGAATGGCTGCCGATTGCCCGGCGCGCGCAGGGGCATCCTCATTCAACTGCTACTACGTGCTGATCAATCCTGAGCTACTTTCCGGCGCTGGCTGCCATTTTCTTGATCATGGCGAGAACCAGCTTGCGATCGCTATCGTTCAAGCTCGGCGAATAACGGCGGATTTGCGTGAGGAAGCGTACTTCGTCTTCCGCCAGTTGCGGCCCTGCTTTGCTTCCATTTTCCCCCGCGCCATTATGAAAGAACTGTGCCAGTGGCAGGTCCATCGCGGTGGCAATTTTCGCCAACGTGTCGAGTGATGGCACCGTGTGTCCATTTTCAACCCGCGACAGATAACAGCGCAAAAGCCCGGTGCGCTTTTCGATATCTCCCTGGGACATTCCTTTTTGCAGGCGGTAGTTTCGAATCGTTTCGCCGATGTTCATCGCGCTGGTCAACCTTTAGGGTGAGAAGTGGCATTAGGGGGTGACTGCATAGTAATCAGAGTGTCTGGCGATTGGCAAGCCTTTTATGCGGGTGCGACGCAATTATTCTTCGCAGGTGTCCGACAACTGAACTCGTAATCGATACCCTTAAGTTACTAAGGTGTGGCGGCTCCCCCACCATCGGGGTAAGGTGCTCTATAACTTGAGTTCCATATACATCAGTTCCGGCACTGGATCGATTGTCTCGACAACTTCTACGAAGTTGAACCTTTTGTACAGTGCAACCGCCGACTGCATGGTGGGCGGATGAGTATCCAAACGTAATCGCTGATAACTGCGGTTACGCGCTTCGCTGATGATTTGTTGCACCAGCAGCACGCCGAGTTTTTCGCCACGAAAAGCGGGCCGAACATACAGCCGCTTCATTTCGCATGCTCCCGCATGGCGCGGAAACGGACGAAGCCCCACGCATCCGGCGGGCTGACCTGCAACCGTCGCCAGCAGCAGAGCGCCGTCGGGCGGAGCATATTTCCCAGGCAAACTTTCAACTTCCTGATGAAAGCAGGCGTCCGGATTTGCTGCGGCAGCTCGGAGTGATACTCCTGAAACATCGCGCGGACCGCCTGGAGTTGCTCTTCGGTCTGGACTTGTACGATCTCCGCCATGCACGACTAGGCCATCAACCCATCAAGATTCCGCCGTTCACCTTGAGCACTTCCCCGGTAATGTAACCCGCCTCTTCTGATGCGAGAAATTTCACCGCGTGGGCCACATCCAGTTCGCTCCCAGCTCGGCCGAGAGGTATGTTTTTCATCATGCCTTCCTTCATCTCGTCCGAAAGAACGGCAGTCATCGCCGTTTCGATCCAACCGGGCGCGACGGCGTTGACCGTGATGTTTCGCGAAGCTACCTCACGAGCGACTGCCATGGTGAGGCCGATCAAACCTGCTTTTGCCGAAGCGTAGTTGGCCTGCCCCGCCTGGCCAATCTGCCCGAAGATGCTGGTGATGTTGATAATCCTGCCCCAGCGCTGCTTCAGCATTGAGCTAATCACGGCTTGCGTGAGCAGGAAGGGCGCGGTCAGGTTGGTATTGATGACGTCGTCCCAGTCGGCCCGCTTCATGCGCATTACAAGTTGATCGCGCGTTATCCCGGCGTTATTCACCAGGATGTCAACTTTGCCGAATTGCGCGACGATCGCTTTGACTCCGGATTTGATCTCTTCGTCGTTGGCGACATCCATCTTGAAGACCGCCGCCTCGCCGCCTGCCGCCGCAATCTCGCTCGCCACCTGCTCCAGCTTTTCCTGGCTGCGAGCAGAAAGCGCAACCTTCGCGCCCGAGGCGGCCAATACCATGGCACACGCTCGCCCAATCCCTTGTGAAGCCCCAGTCACCAGCGCAACCCGGCCTTCCACCCCTGGCATGATCTCTCCTGAAAATTCTGAATTGAAGGGGCGCACCTTCAGGTGCGCCGGATAGTTGTGGCCTTGAAAGGACTCGCCTTCACCCGTTGACGAAAACTTGGCTCTGCCACAATTCGCGTCAGGGCACGACTTCAGTCGTGCCGAAAAAACACTAGTTTCGGATCGCGAGCGGACGTCAGTCCGCGAGCGACTTCCACTAAAGCTCAGCAGGATTATACGGGCCGGCGCTTAACCAATCTGCATGCGCTCCTCGTCTTGGGGAATGGCAATCGGATGGCGCGGCATCTCATCGCGAAACAGATAGCGCAGCAATGGCGGAGGCACCAGCGTCGTAATTCCGGTCATGAAGATCACGATGGCGTAGGCGCGCTGCGACACCATGTTCATCTGCAACCCAATGAGCGCCACGATCAGCGCCACTTCGCCCCGCGGTGTCATCCCGACGCCGACTTTCATCGCGCACCTCCAACCCTCATGCAGGACTGCCGCTCCGCAGCCGACGATCTTGGTGATCAGCGCCAGCAGCGAAATCGCCAGCGCGACCAGAATTACGTCCTTGCTGAACACGTGGAGGTTCAACCGTGCTCCCATGGTAAAGAAAAAGAACGGAGAGAGAAATTCGACGATTCCGTGCACCCGCGGCTTCAGGTTCCACTCGGGCGAATAGTCGGAGAAGATCAGTCCCGCGAAGAATGCGCCGATAATCGCCGCCATGCCGATCTTGGTAGCGGCTACCGACAGCAACATGCAAATCGACAGCGCCAGCACCAGCGGAGCATCGTGTGTCGACAGCCGTTGCAGTCCCGGCTTCATGCGCCGAACGACGTTCGGGCCGACGTAGATCATGAATGCGGCGAAGCCGACTGCTTCTGCCAGCACCACGCCAAGATGCAGCCAGCGAATCCCTGTGCCGCTGGCCAGGCTCACCACTACGGCCAGCAGCACCATTCCCAGGATGTCGTCGAACACCGCCGCACCCAGAATGATTTGTGCTGCGCGGCTTCGCAGTACGCCGAGGTCCTGCAGCACGCGAGCCGTGATGCCGACGCTGGTTGCAACCATGGCCGCCGCCACAAACGCCGACTCGTGTGTCGTCTCTCCCGTGATCTTCATGAAAGCGAAGCCGGTGGCAAACGGCAGCAGGATGCCGGCGAGAGCGACATTCATGGAGGTTCGTCCCAGCCGGATGAGATCGCTGGGACTAGTTTCCAGGCCTACGGTGAACAGCAGGAAGATGGCGCCGATTTCGGCCAAGGAGATAATGCTTGGGCTGGGATCAATGATGCGCGCCGCATAGGGCCCGAGCACGATGCCGGCAAGGATTTCTCCCAGCACCGCAGGCATCATCAGCCGTTCAAACACTTCGCCGAACACCTTCGCCCACACGAAGATGGTGAACAGCTGAAGCAGCAGTGTGTCGGTTCCGTTACTCATTCTTGCGTGGCGCGGACGACAGAAGTACGAGACCCCGGCTGCCAGTAATTGTTGCTCACAAACGGTTGCGCAACGAGCGAATTCCAGAGTGGCTGCTGCTTTTCGTGAACTGCTCGGCGGCTTGCGAATTTTGTGGCGTGACTCTGGATTCGTGCGATTCTAGGCCGTTGCATCGGATTGCTTCATACCGTTTTCGCGCCGCTACCGGTGTGCTCATCGCCGGGGCAGCCGCTTACGGACTGGCTCGCCTATTTGCCGGTCACGATGTGAAGGTATTCTTGCCCCTCTGGTTCGTCGCCGTTCTGGTGGTGCTCGCCCTGCGTTATGGAATTGCGGTGGGAGTCATAGGCTCGCTGCTCTCGGCAGCTATTTTCGCGATCACTCTGTTTAGCCCCATCGGGAGCCTTCGCATCAGCGATCAATCCGCGCGCCAGAATCTTGCCTGGATGGTGCTGGCCGGGGTGGTACTGTCTTACCTCTTCGCGCCATCGGATTCGGAGCAGGGAAAGTCATAACATGTTGGCGATCTCCACCTCATCCCCCGCTGACGGCCGGCAGGATAGTGACTTCTGAACCGTCAGCGACTGTACTCATAAGGCCACCGGTGTAGCGGGAATTCTCGTCGCCGATGAAGACATTAATGTGCTCCCGCACCTGGCCTTGCTCAGTTGCCATTCGATCCCGAATTGCAGGATAGTCACGCCACAGGGCCGCGAGAACATCTGCCAGCGTTACCACTGGATCGAGTATTTCAACGATCGTCTGCCCACCGGCAAATTCGCGTAGTGCCCCCGGAAGATGAATCGTCACCGCCATGCTCAAATCTTCCTGCGACGTGACTTGCTGGCTGATTTGCCGGCGGTGGGTCTCGCTTTTCGCGAAGAGACCGTGGACGCCGCATCGCTTGACGATGCCTCTGCTGAGCCAACCGCCGTGTCCTGGATAAAGCTGTTTCGAATGCACAGCACCGGCGGAAGCCCTTCCATGATTTTTTGCCAGCTCTTTCCGTCATCGCACGAGACAAAGAGTTGTCCGCTGCGCGTACCGAGATACATCCCCATCGGCTGCAAGGAATCTGCGGCTAGCGCATCGCGTAACACCGTCTCGTAGGCGTCTTTCTGCGGCAAGCCGCGCATTAGCGGCTCCCACGATGCGCCTGCATTGCGCGTCCGATACACGCGTAGTCGTCCGTCGCAGGTGCAGCGAAACTCGTCTGACTCGACCGGCACGACATACAAGCAGTCAGGATTCCGGGGATGCATCAACACCGGGAAACCGAAATCCGAGGGAACCCCGTTGGCGATATCGGTCCAGGTCTCGGCACCATCGTCGGAGCGATACAAGCCCCAATGGTTTTGCAGAAAGAGTCGCTCCGGACGGTCCGGATGCATGGCTATCTTATGCACGCACTGGCCGAATTCAGGAAACTTGTTCGGTGTAATGACCGACCGAATGCCTCGGTTTTGTGCCGTCCAAGTCTTTCCACCGTCCGTCGTCCGGTAAACCCCACCCGCCGAGATCGCCACGTACATTCGCTGCTTATCGTTGGGATCGAGCACGATGGTATGCAGCGTGAGACCGCCGTTGCCCGGCATCCACCGTGGACGATGCGGATGATCGAAGAGGCCGCGCACCAGCGACCAAGTCTCCCCATCGTCACGCGACTCGAACAGGGCTGCCGGTTCCACACCGCAATACAACACATCCGGCTCGTCACTTCGCCCCAGGGTGATTTGCCAAATGTTATTCAGCGAAACCCCGGCATCGGCGGGAAATCGAATCGTCGCCTCCTGCGGCGTTCTCCAGCTCTTTCCAAAGTCGTCGCTCGAGCGCAACAATGTGCCCCAGTAGCTATGAGTTGACGCCCAGATCCGATGCCGGCCCGCACGATCGTCATAGGCCAGCGCATAGACCGATTCACCATGGAAATACGGACCACCAACTTCCCATCGCGTGCGCTGGAGGTTCGACTTCAGGATGAAAGCTCCCTTGGTCGTACCCACCAGCAGAAGAAAGTCTCCTTTCCTGACCCGCACGTGATGCACGTTGTGGAGAAACGTGGTTCTGGGGATGGTTCGTTCTACGCTGCGCTCAGCGGCGACGATGGCGCCCGCCTGAACCGCCGCAAGTGAGGCCTGCACCTCTCCCGCTGTCTGGTAGCGCTGCGCCGGTTCCTTGGCCAGGCAACGTTGTATTACCGCCCACAGTCCGGGAGGCAACGGCGGACCCAGCGGCGGTGGCGCTTCTCGAAGTATGGCTGCGCTGATTTCGAATCCCGTCTGCCCTTCAAACGGCAGACGTCCCGAAGCAGCCTCATACAACACCACTCCCAGTGCCCACAAGTCGCTGCGATAGTCGGCCGGTAAACCGCGAAAGATCTCCGGCGCCATGTATGACAATGTGCCGCTGATGGTGTCTGTGTCGCCCTGAGTTGCGAACGACCGCGTAGAGCCGCCGAGCACGGCGGTTTCGACATTTTTCGCAAGGCCGAAATCGAGGACTTTTACCAACCCCTCGGGAGTAACGAGAATGTTGGCGCTCTTCAGGTCGCGGTGGATAATTCCCCGGTCGTGCGCCCGGGCCAGTGCGCTCGCGATCTGCACTCCATAGCGCAGAACCGCTTCGGACGGCAGGCCCGTTCCTGCGCTCAACTCATGCAGGGTCTGGCCCTCGATGAACTCCATCACGATGTAGAGTTCGCCGTCGCTCTCCCCCACTTCGTGGATGGTGCAGATGTTCGGATGAGCCAGCGCCGACGAGGCCCGCGCTTCCTGAAGCAGGTCCTGACTTGCCGTTTGGTCGAGGGCCGGTGTCTTCTTGACGACTTTGACTGCCACATCGCGGTGGAGCACTTCGTCTTGGGCGCGATAGACAGTGCCCATTCCACCTTCGCCGATCCGCGCCACGATCCGACAGTGCCCAAGTACCTGACCGACCAATTCCCCACCCTCAAACGTTGTTTCAACATGCTAGGCGGCGCTCGGAAGGGTCGTCAAACGTACGTTGGCCTAGGTTAAAGAGGTGCTCAATGCAAGCCTAGGTTTCCGAGGTGCCGCCCAACGGTTGACTGTTGAACCCCGAGAGTAAGCGGAGCCCCAAAACACAAAAGCCGCGGATCTCTCCGCGGCTTCGTCACCACTAAAGATGAACCTTACGCCTTCTGTCCCTGCGCCTTCAGCACTTCGATCGCCTTGTTCAACTGATCGTCAGTCTGATTGGCTTTCGGCTTGTCTTGCGTCTGATCGTCCTGCGCGTTGTCGTCCTCATCGGGAACCGCGAAGTCGTCGTTGTTGTCTGCCACCAAAACGTTCGGCGTGATCGCGGTATCTTCCAGCGCCTTGCCCGAAGGCGAGTAGTACTTCGCCACCGACAGGATTAGCGCCGAGCCGTCCGGCATCTCGATTACCTTCTGGATCGCACCCGACCCAAAGGTTTTGTCGCCGACAACGTCACCGCGCGCGTTCTCCATGATCGCCGAGGCCACGATCTCTGCCGGCCCCGCGGTGCCTCGATTCACCAGCACCACCAGCGGCAGATTGCTCGCCAGGGTCTTCTGGGGATCGGCGTTAAAGGTTTGCTTGGGATACTTCTGGCCTTGCAGGTATGTGATGGTCCCGTGGTTCAGGAAGAGGTTCGCAGTCGCAATGCCTTCGTCTTCATCGCCGCCGCCGGAATTGCGCAGGTCAAGCACGATCTTTTTCGCGCCGTCTTTTTCCAGCTGCTTCAGCTTGGCCGCCACATCCTGCGAGCGTCCTTTGGGGAAGTCGCCGATCTTGATGTAGCCAATGCCCGCATCCAGCATCTTGTCCGATACTTGAGGCTCGACTACCATCTCGCGCGTGATGGCCGTCTTCACCGGCTGTGCCTTACGCGGGCGCACGATGGAGACGTTGATCACCGACCCCGGCTGTCCAGCCAACAGGCCGTCGATCTCCGCCAGCGACATGTCGCGCGTCGTTCTGCCCTCGATCGCCTCGATGATGTCGCCCGAGTTCATGCCAGCTTTGTCCGCCGGTCCACCTGGAATCACCGAGATCACCGCAGCGTAGCCATACCTCTTAGAGAGCGAGGCGCCGATAGTGGCTTTGCCCTCTCCCTTGCGCTGCTTGTAGTCCTTGTACTCCGTTGGGTCGAGATAACTGGAATCTGCGTCCAGCGACTCCAACAGCCCATGCAGGGCGCCGTTGGTGACCTTGGAGATGTTCGGATCCTCGACATATTCGGTGCGAACGCGCGAGAGCACTTCGCTATACACCCCGAGCTGCCGGTAGGAGTCGTCGCTGTTGTTGGTGGTGCTGGCCTTGACCCCTAGTCCGCCAGCCACAACAAATGTGGCCAACACAAAGGAAAGGCTGAGGATAACGGCTTTGCTTGTCTTTGACATCGTGCCTGCTAAGCGATTTGGTCGTGGGAGGGACGGGTCATTCCGTTGAGATACGGCCCGAAGACTCGACCCTCATTATACCTGTGTTCGATGCGAGGCCCCGCCCGGCGATGCTGGAAATTACTGGGGCCGCGGCCCCTGCGGGGCCAGCAGTAGCTTGGACGTGGCGGGCGGGATTACGAAAGCCGGGGTGGGGGTCGATCCCACGCGCGCTTGGGAGGTGGATGGCTTCTGAAGGGGCCAGCTTCAGCTGCGCCGATCCTGGTACCCATATGATTTGTCATCCTGAGCGAGGAGCGCAGCGACGAGTCGAAGGACCCCTACCCTTCTCCCCATGCCCTCAGCGAAGCGAGTGCAGCTTTCCCCACACCTCTTCCACCTGCCGCTCTGTCTCCTCCAGCGACCCAGAATTGTCGATGACGTAATTCGCGTGCGCCGCTTTCTGTTCGTCCGTGAACTGCGCTGCGCTGCGCCGCTCCACCTCGATTCGCGCCGCTTCCACCGATACCCCGGCACGATGCGCGTAGTGTTCCACCTTCTGCTCGAACGAGCAGGTCACAACGATGATTTTGTCGAAGTCTTTCGCCGCACCCGCTTCGATCAGCAGCGCAGCTTCCAGCACGGCGATCCCATGCGGATCCTCAGCTTCGCGTTCCGCCAGCCAGCGATTCTGCGCTTCGATCACCGCGGGGTGCACAATCGCGTTCAGCTCACTAATACGATCAGGAAAGGCCTTGTTCGCCAGTGCAGCACGGTTAATTAAACCGTCACTACGCACCACGTCGACCCCGAACGCACGTACCACGGCGTCGTACACCGGAGTTCCTGGCAGGTACAACTGATGAGCCAAACTATCGGCCTGAAGGAAATGTGCTCCGCGACGCGCCAGCATCGCCCCGACGGTCGACTTGCCGCAGGCCACTCCGCCCGTGAGGCCTACGCGCAGCATTCCAGCACCCCATCCCGAACGGTTTCATGCGGCCTATGTTCCATGCCGCAACGCAGTATATATGTGCGCTCCGTCAGGGGAGTGACGGCCAAAGCGAAAAGGGAGCCTTCTTAGGCTCCCTGGTTTGACCGCGTTGTGGGGTGTTTAGCGGTGAGGTTCGGGACTCGTCGTGGTCGTGCCCATGTTCGAGTTGGGATTCGTGGTTCCCATATTCGCGTTCGGGTTCGTCGTCGTTCCCGGAGTTGGGTTGACCCCAGTCGTGCCCGTAGTTCCGGTGCCTGCAGGAGTAGTAGTCGTCCCCGTAGTTGACTGAGGCGTGATGGTCGTCGTGCCGGTCGTAGAGGGTGTAGTCTCCACTGTCGACGGCGTCGTGGCCTGCGGACTCACCGAGCCGGGAGTTCCTGCCGTCCCGGTACCCACTGCGCCAGTCGTAGAGGGTGTAGTCTCCACCGTGGCTGGGGTATTGGTCTGCCCGCCAACTGAGCCGGCAGTTCCGGCGGCGCCGGTGCCAACTGCGCCCGTGGTGCCGGCCTGGCCGCCCATGGTGCCAGTGGTGGCCGCTCCAGTGGCGCCCGTTTGACCCATAGCGCCAGTTCTGGCTCCGGCGGCTGAACCTGCGCCAGCTCCTGCGGCTCCCGTACCCGCTCCGCGCGCCTGCCCGTAGGCGAAGCAGCCGGACAACAACAATGTACCGGTCATCAAAACTAATTTCTTTGTCATAACTCGTGTCTCCCCTTCGAATCGAAGTCTGAAATGGCCGCTAATCTTCCGATGGGGGTCACGGGTAAGGGAGATGTCTTAATCACAGTTCAAATCGAGAGCACGAAAAGAAGGTGTCGGGTATCAGGTGTCAGGTTTCAGATGACAAAAGAAAGCTGCCAGCTCCCAGCCACCAGCCAGCCACCAGATAAAAGCCTCACCCCCTGGCTGTCTACAAAACTTTCGCTCGCCGAAATCGGTCGTACAGCACATTCGCCAGCCGCCCCGCTGCGAAAGGTGAGAGCCCCGTCCTTCAGGACGGGAAGGCTTGGATGGAAATTCAGAGTCCGCCTTAGCGGACGACAGGAATTTCTTCGAAATCGGGGTCCCGAGCGACGTTTACAATCTAAGGTTCTCAGCAGAACAGGTTTAGCTGGTAGCTGGCGGCTTCTTTCTGATACTTGGCACCTGATACCCCATGTCCCTGCTTCGTTTTCTCATGCTTCTTTCGCTCGTCGTCTGGGTCGGCGGACTCATCTTCTTCGCCTTCGTCCTGGCGCCCACGGTATTTCATCCCGGCATTCTTCCTGCGCGGCAGCTCGCCGGCAACGTGGTGAATCGCAGCCTCGGGATCATGCACGGGATGGGCCTCATCTGCGGCTTAGTCTTCGCTGCGACTTCGATGATCGACGCGCGCGTGGTCGATGGCGCAGCTCACCCGTTCGCGCCGCGCAACTTGCTCATCTACGCCATGATCCTGCTGACGCTGATCGCCATGTTCGGCATCGCCTCGCGCATGATGGAGCTGCGCAACCAGATGGGCTTCATCGACGACGTTCCTCACGACGACGCCCGCCGCGTCGAGTTCAATCGCCTGCACGTGTGGTCAACGCGGGTGGAAGGTGCGGTCATGCTGCTGGGATTGGCGCTGGTCTATTGCACGGCGAGGAGGATGGTGTAAAAGCTCTGCTTAGGGTGCCCGGACCACTTTGGAAGCGGCCATGACGCACTGAAGGAACGTGATAGACCAGCAGATGAGAAGCACGTGCTGACGGGTTTCTAAGAACGATGATCCGTCCCGAACGCGGCGAACGAACTCTATGAGGCACGCGGTACTCCCTACGTGGGCAGTTGTTACAGTCTTGACATTGACAGGTGTCGTGGTTTGCTGGGCGGCAGTAAGGGAGCGGAGGAAACGTCGTGACAAGGCGTCCCCTACAGCGTCAGGGACACAATGTTGCTCCTGTTTGCCAGCCTAGCGATAGCCGCGATACTCCTTTTTTTTGTTTTCACTGATTCCAACCTGCTCAATTCACGAGCCGCAATCCTGGCGATTGTGCTTGGCGGGGGTGCGGTGCTGACGTACGTCCTAAATCGCCGCCCTTAAGAGTAAGCCCTTGCACGCATATGTGATCTGACGCCTGAAACCTGACACCCGACGCCTCAAACTGGCAGCTGGCGGCTGGCGGCTGGAAGCTGATAGCTTTGAATGTTGCAGCTCGCGTCTCACAGCTCTTACTGACAACTGATAACCGACAACTGACAACTCTCTTATGAAAACCGGAATCATCGGCCTGCCGCAGGTAGGCAAAACTTCGCTCTTCGTCATGCTCACCGGGCAGGATGTCTCGCAGCGCTACGGGCAATCCGCGCGAGGCGCACCTCGGTGTCACCAAGGTTCCTGACGACCGGCTCGACCGCCTGGCCGCGCTCTACAACCCCAAGAAGCTGGTGCACGCCAGCGTCGAGTACGCCGACGTCGCCGCCCTCAGCCAGGAGGCGCTGAAGGAAACCGCCTTCGCCGCCAACCTGCGCAACGTCGACGCGCTCGCCCACGTGGTGCGCGTCTTCGACGATCCGTCCATCCCGCACGTCGGGCCAGTCGATCCGCTGCGCGACATCAAGAACATCGACTTCGACCTCATCGTCACCGATCTCGGCCAGGTGGAGAAGCGCCTCGAGCGCCTGGAAAAAGACTTGAAGAAGATGCGCACCGCCGAGCTGGAGAAAGAAGACGAGCTGCTCAAGCGCGCCAAGATCCATCTCGAAACCGAGCGCCCGCTGCGCGAAATGGAGATGACCGCCGACGACAAGAAGCGCGTGCGCGGCTTCATGTTCCTCAGCGAGAAGCCGATTCTCTACGTGCTCAACATCGGCGAGAGCACCTCGCTCGAGAAAGATCTCGAGGCCGCCGTCGAAAAGTACGGACTGACCGAAGTCGTCGCGCGCCCGAACACGGGAGCAATCGCCGTCTGCGCCAAAGTCGAAGCCGAGCTGGCCGAGATGAGTCCCGAAGACGCTGCCGAATTTCTCTCCAGCTACGGACTGAAAGAAAGCGGCCTGGTGCGCCTCATCCGCAAGAGCTACGAGCTGCTGGGGCTGATCTCGTTCTTCACCGTCGGCGAAGACGAGTGCCGCGCCTGGACGGTCGAGCGCAACTCAAGAGCCGTCGACGCCGCCGGCGCGATTCACACCGATCTGTCCCATCACTTCATCCGCGCCGAAACCATTCACTGGGATGCACTGCTCGAAGCCGGCTCCGAAGCCAACGCCCGCGCCAAAGGCACCCTGCGCCTCGAAGGCAAAGAGTACATCGTGAAAGACGGCGACGTGATGCA
>CAVWWZ010000014.1:0-16442 GCA_963758835.1 uncultured Acidobacteriaceae bacterium
GCTACGCTGGTTGGCACTGGACTGACGCAGATCGGAGAGTTTTCGTTCATCCTGGTGCAGGTCGCTCACAGCAATGGGCTAGTCGGCGACGAGTTTTATCACGCTACGCTTGCAGTTTCGCTGGTGTCGATCCTCATCAACGCCACCCTGGTGCGTTCCGTTCCCCGGTGGATAGAAAAGAAATGCCTGACGCCAGCTGACTACCTCGGCAGGATAAATCTCATTTGCCCGCATTCAGCTGTTGCAGGATTCGCTTAAGTCGTCGAGCTTCTGTCCGGCCTCGCCGAGCTTCCCTTCCGCGGTCAGCCGCTGGTAGTCAGAAAGATCTTTGGCGGCCTCGCTCGATTAGAGGATTGGAGTTCGCGGTGCGACGAGAAGCCGGCGCCAGTTGCGGCCGGCGCCCGGTGCCGACTTGGCGATTGTCGGGGCTCCTTCAAGGGTCGACTGATCCATTCCCAAACAGTGCCGCCAGAGCCGCCTCGAAGGTGGGGCCGTAAGCGAGCCGGTCCTGCAGCGCGAGCACAACCAGCCGCAGTTCCGGCATGGGGCTGCGCTCTGCCTGCAGATAAATCGGTTCCGCATAGAGCAGTGCGCGCCCGATGGAATCACCAGCAGGCTTCCGCGTCGCACATGCGAGCCCTGTTGATTCCACAGTGTCAGTTGACCGGAGAGCTGCGCATTCTGATCGATGCGCGCCTCAATCTGGAGCGGCCCATCTACCAGTCTGGTCTTGGGAAAGTCGTACACCACGCGAGGTGCCGTAATGTGCGCCATCGCAGCGAGCCGCGATCCAGCCAATCAGGTTATTGCGGTTCGCAGGAGTAAATGGAAGGATTTCGACAAATTCCTCGCTGGCTTCTCCTGGCAGTTTCATCAGCACAAAGTTTGGCTGCATCGCCTGCGTAGCTTGTTCCCCGCCATCCGCTCATCCCGACTTCGCTCGCAACCGTCCATAGGTCCTCTCGGTTATAGAACACCGCAGGGTCCGTCATGTGATAGAGGCCATAAACCTCTGCCTGCAATTTGATCAGCGACTCGGGATAGCGCACATGCTTGCGCAGCCCCCGGCATCGCCGCTGCATCCTTGAACAAACTGGGAAAGATGCGCCGATATGCAGCCAGGATCGGATCCTGCGGGTCGAAAACGTAGAACGTCGTGGCGCCGTCGTATGCGTCGATCACTGCTTTGACACTGTTGCGCATGTAGTTGATGGACCGAGGCCATAATGCGTCGAGTATGGATAGTTATCCGACGTAGTGAACGCGTCCATCATCCATGAAAGCCGGCCATCGTCGCCGATCACGAGGTACGGGTCTTGATCGAAGGTGAGAAAAGGCGCCAGAGACGCAACGCGAGTCGCGCACGTTGCGCTGCATCAGCAGGCGGCTCTGCGAATTCACATCATCGCTGAACGGCAACTTGGCAATATCGCCGCGATCGAAGGCGATGTAGAAGGCGGCGCAGAAATCCGCCCACGACGATGCCGCCGTTGCCCTGATACGACGTGAGGTTGTTGGTATCGCCCTGCGGGATAGTTGAATTCCTGCTGCCGTGTTTTCACATATACATCGGTGTCGGTCAGCTCGCCGAAGTAGATCTCCGGACGCGTGATGTTCAGGCTCTTCACCGTGCTCTGCACCGGCATGTTGCTCAGCATCAGCGTGGGCAGACCCTCCGGCGTGAACCCGTTGACGGGATTCATGGTGATGCCGTAGCCATGCGTGTAGATCAGTTTCTCGTTGATCCAGTTGCGGCTGCTCTCGGGAAGCTTGTCCACATTCAGTTCGCGCGCGGCGAGCATCACTTCCTGCGGTTTGCCGTCAATGGTGTAACGATCGATATCGATATCAGGAAAATCGTAGTAGGTGCGGATCTCCTGAATCTGCCGCAGCGTGTCCTGCAGAGCATGCCAGTCCCACAGGCGGATGTTTTGGAGCGTGGCCTGATTGTTTGCCGGATCAGCTGCCTCGACGGTCATTTCCGCAGGAAATTCGCGTTGCGCGAACCGTCCAGACCAAAAGCCTGCCGCGTCATCTCGATGTTGTAGTCAATGTAGGGTCTCTCGCGGACCAATTCGTTGGGCTTGACGAAAAAGCTGCTCACATACCACGCAATGATCTGCAACAGGACGTAACAGATGATGGCTGGAACTACCGCCGGGATGAGCCAGCGGCCGCGGTTGAGCCAGAAAGGCATTGGCCAATGGAATCGCGGCGCCCAGCACCAGCGACAGGGCGACGATGAGCAGGCCGGGAACGAAGATGTGCGCGTCCGTGTAGGTGACGCCGCTGAAGACGGTGTGGTCCTGGGTGAGCAGATCGAAGCGGCCGAGGTAGACGCGCCAGGCGATGACCAGCAGGACAAACGAAAATGTGATGGAGAGGCCGCGCCACGATACCAGGTCGTAGCGGTTGGCGTAACCCTCAAGCGCTCGCGAGCCGCACTGATCAGCAGAAAGAAGCCGGCGATGGCGAAGCTCAGCAGCACCATTACCAGCAGCCAACCGGAGAGTGCGTTTAGGGCAGGAAGCGTGAATAAGTAAAAGGTGAGCGGATGTCCGAAGACCGGATCGACGGGCCCGCTGGCAGCCGGAGCGTACCAGTAGAGCGCGAACATTTGCCAGTCGGACATCATGACGGTGGCAACGCTGACGGCTACGAAGAGCGAGCCGATGAGCGCTGTAAGATGCAGGATGGATTCGACCGGCAACTTCACGACTCGGCCGCCGATCAGAATGGTGTGACCGCGCTCATCGGGCATCCACTCGGTGCGCTTGATGATCAGGAAGGTGCCGTAGGCGACCAGAAACGTTGTGATAGCAGAGACGGCGAAGACGACCCACTGCAGGCCCAGCGTTTTCCAGAACACGTCCGCGTACCCAGCGAGCCGAACCACAGTCGTCGACGTAATAGGAGAGCCAGCTACGGGCACTGAAAAACACAACAAGGAAGACAACGAGAATCGCCCAAAACCAGCGGCGACGAGGAGACGGTGAGCGAGGTTGCCGAGGTGTGCGCATCGGACGCCGGACCGGCGGCCATTCAGGCTCCATTATAAGCCTCCGCTCACAAGCATACGCGCTCCGGCAGGAGGCGCCGTCGCGTGCTCTGCGGCCGGTAATCGCGCGGATACTCCCTTTGCCTTGGGCCTTGAATCGCAGCTCCTTGGCTTCTACAATTGCACTCACTCTGGTGCTGTCCCTCCCGCCCCGCAGTCCCTCCCGTTCGGAACTGCCAGCATTTGCTGCAATAGCAGTGCAATATGCTGCGTTTTGCACAGGATGGGTACAAGATATAGTGTTTTGCATCTTGACCCCTCCTTTCGAACGGTCGTAAAGTTGGCTTGTCCCGGGAAGTCCGTGGTTTAAGGGCGTGATCGCCCGGCGGCCGGAGGCCCGAAGGCAGCAACTCAAGATCGTTCTGCGCCGGCTACATTGAAGGAGTTCGCCTTGCTAAAACTGAAGAAGCTGCAAATCCTCGGGTTCAAATCGTTCTGTGACCGCACCGACCTCCGCTTCCAGGGCGAAGGCATTGCGGCCATCGTCGGTCCCAACGGCTGCGGCAAGTCGAATATCTCCGATGCCATCTCGTGGGTGCTAGGCGAACAGTCGGCTCGCCTGCTCCGCGGCGTGCACATGCAGGACGTGATCTTCGCCGGCACGCGCGACCGCAAACCGACGGGCATGGCCGAAGTCTCGCTCACCCTCGTCGACCCCGAAGTCTACGGTGACGTCACCGAACCCGAGATCGACATTCAGGACGACCTGCCCGACGACTGGGACGAGTCGGCCATGAGCGCGGAACGGGCCGCCGATGTCGAGCGTTACTCCGAAGAAGTGCGTCCCGGACAGGGCGATGAGGAAGTGCCGGCGAAGCACCGCTCACCGAGCAGGCGGCGGAAGCCGCGACGCCAGTTCCGCACAAGTCGTACTCAAGATCCGCCGCCGAAAATTCAAGCGCACCTTCAAGGCCGGCGAAATCCAGATCACACGCCGCCTGTACCGCTCCGGCGAAAGCGAATATCTGCTGAACGGCAAGATCTGCCGCCTGCGCGACATTCAGGACATGTTTATGGGAACCGGCTGGGCCCCGATCCTACGCGATCATCGAGCAGGGACGCATCGGGCAGATCCTCAGCAGCAAGCCCACCGATCGGCGCGCGATCATCGAAGAAGCTGCCGGGATCACCAAGTACAAGGCGCAGAAGCGCCTGGCCGAGGCGCGCCTGGAAGATGCCAAGCTGAACCTGAGCCGCATCAACGACATCTTCGACGAAGTCACGCGGCAGATGAATTCGCTAAAGCGGCAGGCGTCGAAGGCCGAGCGCTATGCCAAGCTGCGCGATGAGATGCGCGACAAACTGCGCATCGTGCTGGCCAGCAAGTTTGCCCAACTGGATGCCGAAGCGACTTCGCTCGAGCGATCGCTCACCGGGCTCGCAGAAGAGATCCAGAGCAGGAGCGAAGCTGTTCAGCACATGGAAGCCGAACATGGCGAGCGTACGCAGCGCGGCTATGCCATTGAGCGCGAAGGCCAGGAGAACCGCGAGAAGCTGAATCGCTGGCTCTAGATCTCGATCGCGCCGCCGCCCGCCGCCGCACAAATGAAGAACGCTGCGCCGAACTCGATGCCCGTTCCGCCGGCGCGCAGGCCGAGATCGTCAACACCGAAGAGCAGTCGGGCCGTCTCCAGCAGGAACTGGAAACCGATCGCGCAACTCTCGAATCAGCCAATGCTGACGTCGCCAACGCGCAGCAGGAACTTGCAGCAACGCCAGCAGGAAGCGGCAGCCGCCTCCGCTTCCCTGATCGAAGTAGAGCGCCAGCAGGAAGCAGCGTCGCGGCGCGATCCTGCAGGCGGTCTCCGCGGCTTCTAGGGTGCGCAACCGTATCACCCAGGCCGAGGAGCGCATGGCTGCACTGGATCGCGAAGCAAAGCGCCTCCAGGACGAAACTGCCTCTGCTCATCAGCAGCTCGAAAGTTTTGGCGGACAGCGCGGACAGCTGGGACTGGAGTTTGAGAGCGCGTCGCAGCGCGTCAGCGCCTGACGGCACAGATCGCCGAGACCCGGCAGCAGCTCGAGAAAAAACGCTAAGCGGAAACAGAATCCAAGCGCCATCTCGATTCTTACGGGCCAATTCGCCACGCTGATGGGCAAGCAAGGGTTCGCTCGAAGCGGTCATCGCCGAACACGGCTACGCGACCGAATCAGTGCGCAAGCTGTTCACTTCGGGAGGAATGCAAGGCGGTCGCGCGCCGGCCGGCGTGCTCGCCGACTTCCTTGAGGTGGAAGATCGTTACGAGCATGTAGTAGACGATTTCCTGCGCGACGAGCTGAATTACATCGTGGTGAAGTCCTGGGACGCTGCCGATGAGGGACTGCGGCTGCTGCGCACGGACGTGGACGGGCGCGCAACCTTCCTGGTCCATCCTGAAGATTCGCAGGCCAAGTTCTCCTTCGACTTCGATGAAGTCGCAAACCACGTCTCCCACAGCGACGCCGTGGTTCCACTCAAGAACTGCATTCGCGTGCTCGATGGCTTCGGCAAATCGCTGGAAGTGATTCTGCCCAAGCTGCGGCAACGGCTACATCGTTCCCGATCCAGAAGTCGGCCGCAACCTGGCGCTGGAAAATCCCGACGCCTTTTTCCTGTCGCAGTCGGGAGAGTGCTTCCACAACGTAACTGTGACCGGAGGTAAGCAGCGCAGCCAGGGTCCGCTTTCGATGAAGCGCGAGTTGCGCGACGTGCTCCTCCAGATGGGCGAACTCGAACGCGCCATCGGCGAGAAGGAGACGAACATCGCCGCGCTGGGCCGTGATATCGCCGAACTCACTGGCCTGATTGCAACGGCTGGAAGACGAGAAGCGCGAATCTGAACGTCAGGCCATGACCTCGGAGCACACGTTGCGTCAGCTGGAAAGCGAGATGGCGCGAGTGCGTGAGCGGCTCTCGACGTATGAGCGGGAACTGCAGCGGGTGGCCGAAGAGAACGGAGAGCGGGAGAACTTCATCAACCGCGCAGCTCGGCGAATTGTTCCAGCACGAAGAGAAGCAGCGCGTGCTGGAAGAGGAGATGCAGGCGGCGCAGAGCAATCTGGAGTCGCTCCGCCAGCGCCGCGATGAGGCGGCCCACTTGGCCAGCGAAATTCGCGCCAATGTCGCCACGATGGAAGAGCGCCGCCGCGGCGCCATGCTGGCAGTTCAGCGCATAGAATCGATGTTGACCGAAGTTTCGGCGCATCTGGCCAAGCTGAAATCGCAGCTGGAAGCCGCTGCGGCGGAGAAGCAGCAGCGTCAAGCCGAAAATCGTTCGTCTGGCGAGCAGGTTGTCAATGGACAGCTGAACGTGATACCCCCAAAAACGCGATCGCGAACTACAGGAAGAGCTCCAGGCGGTACGTGTTCGCATTGTTGAGCTGGAAGAGACGCTGCAAGTCGGCGCGTGAAGAGCTGGACACGGCCCGCGACCGTCGCGGCGAACTGGCAGCCGGCAGGCTCGCGTTAAGTCCGATGTGCAGCATATGGCGGAGACTTGCGTGCAAGAACTCAGCGTGCAACGCGACGAACTGATGGCGGATGAATCGATGCCCGGCTGGCCGGCGAAGAACTGGTCGGCCGAGGATAACGCTTATCGCGACATGCGCACGCGGCTGGAGAATATGGGCCCGGTGAACATGATGGCGCTGGAAGAGTACAAGGAAACGGCGCAACGTCACGAGTTCCTGGAGACCCAGCGGCAGGATCTGCTGCAGTCGATCGAGAATACGCAGAACACGATCAAGGAGATCGACACCATCTCGCGGCAGAAGTTCGAAGAAGCCTTCAACATCATCAACGAGAACTTCGCCAGGACCTTCAGCAAGCTGTTCGGCGGCGGTCAAGGCTTCATGCGGCTGACCGATCAGGAAAACTCGCATGGAGAGCGGCATCGATGTCGTCGCTTCGCCTCCGGGCAAGAAGCTGCAGAATGTGCTGCTGCTTTCCGGCGGGGAAAAGGCGCTCACGGCGCTGGCGCTGCTGGTCGGCATCTTCCAATACCAGCCCAGCCCCTTCTGCATCCTCGACGAGGTGGACGCGCCGCTCGACGAAGCCAACGTCGGCCGCTTCACCGAACTGGTGCGCGAGATGAGCGTGCAGACGCAGTTCATCATCATCACCCACAGCAAGAAGACGATGAGAATGGCGCCCGTGATTTATGGCGTGACCATGCAGGAGCCCGGCGTCTCCAAGCTAGTGTCGGTAAGGTTCAACGAAGAGTCTCGCCCAAGCTGGTAGGGGCCACGGCCTAGCGCGACTGACACTGCCGATGGTGGATGAAGTCGCCATAAAGGCGATGGCGGGGCGGCGCTGGGTTGTTTACGATTAGGCCTGTCTCGCCCATGATGTTCGACAATGCCCGTCCCAAACGGAAATTAGCCACTCACGATAAAAGTCCAGGCCATGCGTCGTCGCATCCGGTTGACAACCGTGCCTGTGCTCTTACGCTCATGGAACTAATCCGATGGCGCTTTGAGTGAATCGGCAGCCCCAAAAGACGAGTACACCCGCGGACTCAACCCGTCCTTGTGGATCGTCGTCAATCGGAAGCTTTTCGGGATGGGGGATCGTTTAAGGGACTCTACGATCCATAGGCGAGTGCCCGATTATCCTTTCGAATACCGGGCACTCAACCCAAACTTAGACAGCCTGAACGTTCTCGGCTTGCAACCCCTTAGGACCTTTGGTTACGGAGAACTGCACGGCTTGGCCTTCTTGCAAGCTGCGGAAGCCGCCAGCTTGAATGGCTGAGAAATGCACAAAAACGTCTTCGCCGTTCTCACGCGAAATGAAGCCAAAACCCTTGGCGTCGTTGAACCACTTAACTGTTCCTTTTTCCATGCTGATGTTCCTACCTATACTTGAGTTTCTGCTAAGGAAGAATCGCTGCCACGATAGAGGAGCTGACGCTTGGTTGGCGGTATCGACTATCCACGGTGTGAATCAAACTAAGCTGAAATGATTATAACTGAGAGGACCTTCAGGCGACTACGAATGTTATTTTCGTTGCACCTCTCAATCCCGGAGAGGCACCCAACACAAAAAGGGAGCCGAAGCTCCCTCTTAGTGTTGGACCTTCACATCTAATAAAAAACTACTCTCCCGCGCTGGCATTGACGGTCGGCGTGACAAAGCCCACGGCGGTCTGCTGGCCTTCAAAGTCAATTTCCGCTATACGCGGAGTCTGGCCGCTGTTGTCCAGCGTTACCGAAGTGCTTCCAGATTTTCTGGGCAGCTGAACGTTCTGGCAGCCGTTGACCTTCGCTACTTCTTTGCCATTCTTCGAGAAGCTAACGTCGCTGGTGTTTCCGCTCGGCGTCACCTTCACCTGATAGGTGCCGGGCTCCAACGTCACATTTCCTACCTGCGTGGCCTGGTAGATGTGAACTTCAGTCGACCTGTCTTTGGCGAATGCGCCCGCAGGCAGGAGCAATGTCAGGCAAAACAGAAATGTAGTGAGAGAAATGCGTTTCAAGGAACTATCTCCTGTAGCTTGTTGCTAACAATATGGACGATTGTGAATCAGCTTCGGTTCGCGAGAACTGTTCGGAAGTGGCGTTAATTAATCGCAACCCGTTGCACGAAAATTCGAAGTTGGAATGAGGAACATGAAGGGAGCGCATGGCTCCCTTCACATTTCAATAACAGTTTGCTTAGTTGCTGCCGGCGGACATGGTTCCCGAGTCGAAGGTGACACCCGTACCGGTATGGCTAAAATCGATCTCGCTGATAGAGCGGGTGCTGCCCGAATCCTGTGTGACTACCTGGGCATGCTCGGGATGGCTGGCGAGTTGCTTCACCTGGCCGGTCGCGGTGGCGACTTCCTTGCCGTTCTTCAGGAACTTCACCTGCGCGTTCGAACCGGTGGCATCGTACTTCACCGTGTACTCGCCGGCTGGAAGTGTGGTCCCGCCAACTTGAGTGGCGCTGTAGAGGTTGACGGTTTCGGACTTCGACGCAGCAAATGCGGCCATCGACATGGTTAAGGCGAAAAGAAACAGGGTGGCACGGACCAGGGTACGATTCATCGTTGTAATCTCCTTACGTTGATGTCGTTCTGGCGGCCCAGGCGCACATGTCCAGTCTTGGCCGGACAAACGGTGTCGCGGAAAAACTTGCATTTCCGGACGCGCTGCATAGAATGACAGCGGGGTTAAACAGTACAGGGACGCCTTCACGACTCCCTCAAGTTTGTCTCGCCTGGGCCGCCAAACCGCTGGCGAAACATCCTGTTTAGCCCCTTCACATTTGTTGCTGCACTCGAAGTGCCAGCTTACGCCGAACACTTCCCGCTATTTGATCCCCGTGCTATATACGAACTGCCTCGAGGAAAAGTTCACGGCGCTGGAAGTTTTCGCGATAGGTATTGGACTCCCGACCTGCCTCAAAGGAAGCGCGAGTCGCAACACCGGAGAAGCAGTTCGCGTCGCGTAAAATCAATACGCGGAGCGCTACTCCCCAATGAATTTCTGCCGTGTAATTTTTTGGTGAATTAGTGTTGCGCGGCTGCCCGCTGTTTCCAGCCCATGCGTTCCCGCAGCGACGTGATGTGCGCGAGATGATGTCCAGAATGCCAGGCATACATCCCCAGCATGCGATCCAAGGTAACAACGCCGTGTTCGGGATGGTACAGTGTGCGTCCGAAATCGGACGGTCTCATTCCCTGCAGTACGTCAACCCAGCGCGAGTGCAACGCCGCCAGTAGTTGTAGCGACACTTCCATGGGAGCGCGGCTGTCGGAAAGTTCAGCCCACGCCGCTTCGTTGTATGGTTTGACGGGCGGCTGCTCTTCGGTAAGTGCGAGTTTGAAACGGATGTAGGCATTCATGTGGCTGTCGGGCACATGATGCACGACTTGGCGCACAGTCCAGCCTTCGGGACGATACGGAGTATCGAGATGCTCCGGCGCCAGCCCTTGAACCGCGGCTCGCATCAGGCCAGGAAGCTTTGCCAGAATATCGATGTACTGCGCGCGATCCTTGGCGCTCTGCTCTTCGCTTGCCGGCAGAGTCCATTGAAACTTGCCGATGGGATAGCGCAGGTCGGTCATCGCACTCCTCCGTTACCGCTATCCTATCGCAAAAAACGCCGCCGAAGAGCTGTCGCAAGCTGCTCGTCCCGTATTTTGCCATTCCGAGCAATTGAACTTTGATGATTGTCTAGTTGATGACCGCACATCGGTCGAGGGCACGAATTCCAGGCTGCACGGCCCCGGCGATGTTGCTCCACAATGTAAGATCGCTCGCCGAACCGCCTGCGCCTGTGCTTCCCGCGGAAACTTCATCCTGATGTCAGATTTCTGGAGTGTCTCGGTAAAGCTTTTCAGGTCGTCGTCGCCTTTGATGAACTTCACCTGTTCAACCTTATCCGGCGACATGAGCAGGTAGAACTCGGCGGTTCCCTTGCCCGAAAACTGTAGCGCACTCGTCCGCAGGCTTTGGAGGGCGGCCCGAGCTGCCGGCATTCGCTATCGACGTCCTTCACGCCCAACGCCTCCAGGCGGGGGCGAGCTTCGGTGATGGATTATCGGAGATCAGCGAGAAGACGTAGTAGCGGATTGCTTCATCCCTTTTACCTCGCTTTTCATAAATCTCGCCCAGATGTTCCGCTTCGTCGCCATGTCCGCCGGCCAGGAACGCCGGCAGGACGTAGCTCTCGGCAGCATCGAGGTTGCCGCGCTTGAATTCAATCCAGCCCTTGGTGTCCCAGGCATTGAACAGAAAATTGCTGGTGGCCAGGTCCTGCATGCGCAAGGTTGTCGAGATTCACGTCGCGCAGTTGCGTCTCGATGGCGTTCATGGCGGAGTCGGAATATTTGCTGGCGCGATCGAGTTGCACATTCTGCTCGGAGAGCGAGTAGGCGATGTTATTCCAGGTCATCGGAACAGGCGCCAGAGCGATCGCCTTGTCGAATGCGGCCATGCCCTTCTCCGTCTGATTGGTGGCGATGTACGCCTGGCCCAGCGAGATTTGCAGCAGCGGATTCTTGGGAAGGATGTCGACGGCCTTCTCCAACTCCGGCATCGCCTCGGCAAATCGCTTCTGGTTTACATAGAGCAGGCCGAGATTGGCGTGCGCGTTTTGGTCCAGCGGGTTGATCTCAATCTGCTTCTGGAACTCCTTGATCGCCTCCTCATACTTCGCCTGACGCTGATAGACCAGACCCAGTCCGTTGTAAGCGAACTCATCGTAAGGATTGATCTCGATCTGCTTCTGGAACGCCTGCGCCGGCCTCATCGTCCTTGCCCAGCGACAGATACGCCCGGCCCAGATTGTCCCACGCTGACTTGTACTTCGGATCCAGCTTCACGACCCGTTGCAGCAAATCGATCGCAAGGTCGTAGCGCTGATTGTTCATCGCCTGCATGGCAGCGCCGTTCAGATCGCCCGCTGACTCGCTGCCGCCGGCCGCGGAAGTTCCGGCTGAGTATTCTCCAGCGAAACTTCCTGCGCTTCGTCGGACTTCACCACGCGCCGGAAGGCCGCATAGTCGTCGGCTGCGGCTCTGAGGGATCTCCCGCACCAGGAACTTGAGAGTGCGCTTGCTGGTGAACTGATTGCCTTCGTAGCTGTACACGGAGTGATATTCGGCATAGTCGCGTTTCACATCCACCGGGATGGGGATGCGCAGCTTATACTTCGCCGGGAAGGTCAGCTTCAGCTCGGCCTGCGTTCTCCTGGGCCGCTCCGAACTTGATGGGCTCATCGGCCGCGACGTCATCGTCGTCGTCCTCGTCCGTGCTCGGCAGGTCAACCGTCGAGAGCGGCAAGGGGAATTTAGATTCGGCGCCGACCAATCGAAGTAGTTGTAATCCGTAACATCAAAATCGACTTTAATGGGATCGTCGGTGTCGCTGGGATCGCTGGCCTTCAGATTGGTGATCTCGACGCCGCGCATTCCGGCCCTCTGCATAAAGCGCTAACTCAAGACGAAGGACTGAGCACATAGTCCATAGCCAAGTCTAAAGCTTATAGCATAAAGCTTAAAGCAAAGACCATCAGCAAATCCAACTGCAGCAGCAAACAAATGAGTGCTCACCTGGCATCGGCGAGTTGGGTAGCCTTGGAATCAGCAATGAGCTTCTTCATCTTCCCCACGAGCTCTTTCACGCGTTGGACCTGCGCCAAGTCAACACACATAGAATAGACAGATTTCGCCGAAAATGAGCAACTGTATGACTGAGAAGGGCTTGGCTTTTGCTGTCGGCTTTGGCACGGCCTTAGTTTGGGACTTTTGCAGCGTCTATTGGTTTGGTTCTTTGAGCGCTGATTTGGAGTGACTGTGGCTTGGGCTGTTGATGGCTATGGCTGGGCCGGCGGCTTTTAGAGATAGCTGAAACAAGACAAATTGAAGACGAAGCCATTCAAAGCGAATGAAGTCATTAGCCATCAGCCATGAGGCCACTGATAAAGACTCTGACCTTCGTTCCCACAGATGCTCCCGCAGGGCCATCGTAAGAGAGCAAATCCGAAGGGATCTGTGAGCATAAGCGTTGTACCAATGCGTGGATGATTCGAACCTGATACTGGACGAAGAGGTCCATGAGGTCTTGCGTGAGGGCGATTTGCTTTGTAAGGCTGTCGTACGGAAGGTTCAACAGCTGCCAACGTCAGAGAAGAGCCGAATTGCTGTGGCGCTATGGCTGTGGCTGTAGCGTACTCTTGGCATTGATAATGTCATAGCCGCAACCACAGCCGCAGCTACAACCACAGCCATCTTAGCCATACCACTGCCATCTTAGCCAAAAACAGAGCCATAACAATCGCCATAACCGTAGCCAGTGTCGCGGCTGTAGCTGCAACCTCTGACGTAACCACCGCTGTGGAAATACACTATGCATAATAGACCCACACTACTGAAATGTCTTACCTTCTCCAGCTTGGGGCTTGACCTGTACAATGGCCACGCCAAAGAGTGTGCTCTCGAGCTGCATCCCGCGGTACGCCTAAAGGGGATTAGCGCCTAAGAAAAGCCCATCGCCAGCAGCCACAACCATAGCTACAACCCGAAGTCGCGGAAGAGTCCTTCCCGATGAACCGCGTAGTACCCGGCGACGATGCTGCCGCCGGACACCGCGTTGATGACGTCGACCTCGTCGAGCAGCCTGCGGCTTCGGCCCCCTATCCTGAGCTTCACGTCCCGCAGCGCTTCCATCGTTCCGTACGCCAGCGCCGCCGCGCGAGTGCCTCCGCCCGACAAAGTCAGGATGACCAACACATCGCCGGGGTTGTCGGGATCGGCCTTGACCCGCTGCAGCCGGTAGCCCTTGGTGAGATCCTGGGTTGCGATAGGCGCATTGGCCGGACGCCGGGCGTCACATCCGACCAGCACGATCGCGCCAGCGAGGATCCACGCCAGGCATCCGATGCCAAGCATCGCGTCGAGTACAGAGCGCATGGGAGCGAGTCGCTGGTTCCGAGACCGTGGGTAAATATGCATCCGTTGCGTCAGTCGGAGCACCGGCTAGCGCCTATGAAAGAACGCGCTACGCCAGCGCAATTAGAGGGGGTGCCCGCCTATGGCAAGGCGCAGGAAAAGCACCTCCGCGTCCAGCTAACGTTTTGAGAACCGGAATCACCACTGCGCTGCGGAGATTGACATAAGGCATCGCGAATTCTTTCACGGCCGATATGGGGCACGACATACCAGCTCGGAATGTTGCCCGCACATTGAGGACATGTCACGTATGGCCGGCCAGAGACCTTGGCATACCGCCGATAACGACGCCCTTCAACCACCGCTTCCGGCGCGTTGACCGATAGTGGAGCGCCATGGTCCTCAAACCTAACAAGGGTGCGCCGCGGCTGCACTATTCACACGAGATCAGATGCTTGCGCGCGGATGGATATCGAGGGGTACGGCCCTGTCGTGCCTAATCTAGTCATTATGTGTGCCCCATCGACGAGACCGCGCGCTACATGAACGTCGATCCTCCTAGGCACGGACAGCGGCCGCACAGTGGTTTCGAGCCCCGCACTTAGCATGGCGACAGCGCGATAGCCGATCCTACGCAAGCTTGTCAACCGAATGCCGAAGTCGTCATCGGTATGATTGATTGGGTAGCCGCACTAACTGTTGTCTTAATGAAGAATTGACTGAACTCGGTCGGTGTCAGCGGTCTGCTGTAGTAGTAACCCTGAATGTGATCGCATTTCATGCGCGCGAGCAGCATGAGTTGGTTTTTCGTTTCGACTCCCTCTGCCACAACTTGCTTGTCCAGCGCATGCGCCATCGCGATGATCGCCGTCGCGATGGCCCAAGCATCGTTGCTCGTATCGAGATCCGAGACGAACGAGCGGTCGATCTTCACCGCTTTTATCGGGAAGCGCCTCAGGTAGGCCAGCGACGAGTAGCCGGTTCCGAAATCGTCGAGACTGAGCGAGATACCCAAGCCGTTCAACTCGTGCAGCGTTTCTTTCACATCGCTGATCGAGTCGATCAGCAGGCTTTCCGTGATCTCGAGTTCCAGGCAATGCGGTGCGATGCCTTCGGCGCGGATGATCGATCTGACATGCTCGACAAACCCCCTTTGCTTGAATTGGCGGGCCGAGACGTTCACCGCAATATGCGGTAGTTCGATGCCTTCTCTACGCCAAGCGACGCACTGACGGCATGCCTCTCGAAGCACCCATTCGCCGATCGGTACGATCAAGCCGGTTTCTTCTGCAAGCGGAATGAACTCCATCGGCGCGCGTTGGCCGCGATCCGGAACATCCCAGCGGAGCAGCGCTTCGGCGCCTGCGAGCCGACCCGTCCGAAGGTCCAGCTTGGGCTGGTAGCGCAGGCTGAATTCTTCATTTTCGATAGCGCGGCGCAGCTCCCGTTCCAGATCGACGCGCCGGCACGCGGAGACGATCATTTGCTCCTCGAAGTACGCATAGCAACCGCGACCGCTGTCTTTCGCGCGATACATCGCCGTGTCCGCATTGCGGAGCAGCTTATCCGCCGCCGCTCCGTCTGCCGGATAGAGCGCAATCCCGATGCTTGCAGTCAGAAAATGTTCGTTACCGGCGATCATGAACGGTGCCGCCAACGCTTTGAACACTTTTTCCGCAACGAGCTCGGGAGCGCGGGATGACCGGATTTGCGACAAGAGAATCGTGAACTCGTCCCCGCCGAGGCGGGCAACCGTATCCGTCGCGCGAACGCAGTTCCTCAGGCGCTTGGCCGTCTCGATGAGAACGTCGTCACCCACGGCATGACCCAGGCTATCGTTAATGCTCTTGAAGTCATCGAGATCAATAAATAGCAGCGCAAATTGCTGTGGTTCGCGTTGGGACTGCGCCAACAGCTGCTCGAGTTGGTCTTTGAAATAAAACCGGTTGGGTAACGCCGTGAGCGCATCGATGGTCGCCATGGCCTCGAGTTGCCGCTGCGACGCCTTGAGTTCGGAAATGTCGGTAAAGACGCGGACGAAGTTGACGATCTTGCCGGACTCGTCCAGTACGTTGCTTGCGGTGACCCAGAGTGGTAACTCGCTGTCGTCCTTGCGGTGACGGAGCACTTCCGCCGTGACATGTCCCTGTCGAAGCTGGATCTCCAGCCGCGCGGCGGACTGTTCAGGATCAATGGGGCGGAACGGAGAGTCCTTGAAGATCTTTCCGAGCATCTCATCAGGATTGAAACCGGTAATCTTGGTAAACGCCGCGTTAACCGCCAATACCCGGTCGTCGCCGTCGGTAACCACGATCGCATCGGCAGTGGACTCGAAGACCCTCGACCCGAGGCGCATCTGCACTTCGTCGTTTTTTCTTTGCGTGATGTCTTGCGTGGTCGAGAGCAGACAGCGCGCGCCTTCGAGCACGAGCGGCTCCGCCGAGACTTGGCAAATCATCACTTCCCCGGATTTCTTGCGGAATCGGACTTCGATGTCGCGCACGCGGCCGTCGCGCTCGAGCCGCGACAGCAGCGCGTCGCGCTCGGACGGATCGACCCAGTACCGGATCTCACTTACGGTGCGCCCGATGACCTCGTTGCGCGAGTAACCCGTGATGTGCTCGTAGCCCTCGTTCACGTCTATGTATCGGCCATCTTCGATGGTCACGATCGCCATACAGATCGGACTTGCCCGAAAGGCCTTCGCAAACTTATCCTCCGATGCGCGGAGCTCTCGCTCAGCGAGCTTGCTTGCAGTGCTCGACGTGTTGTTGCTCACAACGCCCCGAAACACGAAAGCCGCCGAATGCGGCCAAGGGCACCGCCACCAAGGCGCCATGGCGCCAAAGCAGCATGACATCGTCGGCGATTTGCGACAGCTACGGTCGGCAGCCCGCCGTTAAGCGCGCCTGAGAGCGCGATCAGCAAAATTAGGGCAAACGTCGCCGTGACGGTGTACCGAATACGCAAGATACCGCCCTTATGCAAGGATTCCGAAGTGCAGGGCAATTGTCATGCCAGTGAAA